>NZ_JBFPMW010000016.1:0-230440 GCF_045999855.1 Tolypothrix campylonemoides VB511288_2 | reverse complement strand
CCTCCATTAGTATTGTCAGTATTGCCTTGGGTATCGTTTGGAAGTGTGGGACCGGAATTGGAAGTTGGGGGTAAATCCACATCAATACTGTCATCTTCAAAGAGAATAACAGAGTTTGCAGGTAGCACTATAGTATTATTATTGACCGTATCCCAAGCAGTTAATTCTTGACTATAACCAGAGTCAGAAATAATATGTTTGCTGACATTAGATGATGTTGAGTTCCAATTATTGAATGTAACAGCAACTTCTTGAGAGCTATTTGAAGAGTTAATTAATACATAGGCTTTATGAGAACCAGGACGATCTATTGCAAAAGTTTCAATATTACTGTTATTGCTGGTTGTAGCAATACGATTACCAACTAAATATTGATTAAACAAATGTAGAAGTTCGCCACCAGGACGTAACGTATCATTATAACTTGTTTTCCCGTAGCTACCGTCTTTTTCATTCCAAGAGAGCGATGCTGAAGCACCGTTTTCTATAGCTTTTATTATTGATAATGCATCAAAAATGGCTCCTTTGTTGTTAGCCATACGTGGATCGTGAGTTTCCCAAGTCCAGCTAATGTTATACTCACCTAATATAGCAGGAATCTCTCGATCGGGGCTGAGCTTTTTGAGCGTATCAACAATACTTTTTGTGTATTTCCCAATAGAATTAGTAGCATTAAAGACTTCTTGGTCTGGAGTCGAAGCACTACCTGTAGGGTAATAGTGATAGGTAAAAAAGTCTAGATTGTCTATTGTTCCTTTGACGAAGGGTTCATAGAAAGGAGTTAAGTCAGGACGAGCAATACTTGGTCCACCGACTTTAATGCTCGGATCGACCGCCTTCATTGCTTCAGCAACTTTGTTATAAATAGTTATTAATTCGTCCAAACGATCTGGTTGATTTGGGTCAATCAGCTTACCCCAACCACTTTTAGTGTGAAAAATACTAAAGTATTCAATATCTTTCTCGTTAGTAATTTCCCAATATTGAACGCCTAAGTTATTATCCTTATTAACAATTTTGACTAAATCCGCGCATAATTTTGCGTATTCGTCAAAGCGATCGCTATCTAAATAACCATCATTGTTGGCGTCCATCCAACTTGGCCATGAAGGAATATTGAACATGCGTTTGGGCTGATCTGCACCAAACATATCAATGGAAGCTTGAATAGTATTGACAACTTTTTGAACGTCCCACGTTTTATTTTTAGTATCGATTAAGCCATGATCCTTGCTAGAGTCTTTCATATAATCCACATTATGAAAGCGGATTATTCCCGGACTCATATAGTTCATGTTGCTGCGATATTTTGAGTTACCTGCATCTGCAACAGCCCTATAAACATTTATTCCAAAATGTTCATCTTTGGTCTGTCCTTCAACAGCATTCCAATCAACCGTTACATTTAAATAAGTAGTATTCATGAATCATTTTTGGGTAAGGGTAACGTCATGGCAGAGCACCCAAAATGACTCCCAAGTATATAGACTAAATAATTATAAAAATGTGCCTGAGTGATAGAAAATTTTTAAGAATTTAGAAGGCGATCGCGTTTCTCTATTTTTCTACAAACGACATGACCGACTCCCATCATTGCTAACTCAAACACAGTCATAAAGTTTTTCTTCTCTCATGAGAACATTATGTCAACTCAAGAAACCATGGTTTTTTAAAATAATTATTAGTTTTTGATATTTACTGTTACATTAACAATAAAATGTTTCTCCAGAAACCAATTGTTCGATGAATAGATGCACTAACTTTGACACACTCGTATCTATAGTAACATCAAAATACTGAGAATCGAAAACCGTGTATTTACTGATTTAGTACAATTTTGAATTGAGAACACCTAACTCAAATGACTCATATTTGGGAGTGTTCGTTAAATTGACTCATGGAGAGCATATGTCGCTAAAACGCTACGGAGTTCTTAAATGTAAAGCTGTAGACAGCAAGATGGAAAGAGAAGACGACCAAAGCCCTCACTTTCAGGTTCTTGCTAAAGATGGTAAAAATGAATACCGTCTTGCCATTAATGTGAAATCAGTACAGGCTCCTGTGGATTTGCTTTATTTTGTCAATGATAATTTTGAGCATCCAATTACCAACCAACTGCTTAACTTAGAATTCGGCTTTACCGAAATTAAGGAATCGGAACGGACAGCAGGAGGTATTGCATTGGATTATATTCGCGCTAACCTCTTCTCTCCCAATCAGCTAAAAGCTCTACCGGCTGATGCTCCAGGACAAGATGATGATTTACATGACATTATTGACTTATTTATTCAGCGATCGCTGAACAATCCAAATGCCGCTCTGTACGTTTTTGGAGAACCTTTTGGACCTGAAGACAAGCCCGACAAAATTTTTGGTTTCCGACCGGGTAGAGGTATTCATAACATTCATATGAATCAGGGTAGCAGCGGACGGTTTAGCCAAGATAACGGTGTTTTTCAAGATGGAGGTTTACTCATTCACTTTCAAGATCGGAACCAGTGGTTAGCAGCTTTCTTTGCATTTCAGTCCCAGTCGTTCCATACAGACGATCGCACTGGCAATCCAATAGACGCTAGAGTAGGGACAGAACCTACCTTGCCTGCAGAACCAGTCACCAGAGCAGAAGTTCGCATTGTTGCTGCGTTGGTAAACCCGCTTGGTGCTGACTCTGGCAAAGAAACTGTAACGTTACTGAATACGAGTTCCAGCAGAGTCAACTTGAATGGTTGGTCAATTACCGACCGATTAAAACGAAAGTTACCACTAGATGGTGTTCTTGAGCCTGGAAACACCACTATAGTCAAACTTTTAGGTACGGATATTCAGTTGGGCAATGAAGGTGGCATTATCACGCTTTTGAATCCACAAGGAATTAAGGTTGATGGTGTTTCTTATACAAAGAAAGATGCTCAAGAACAAGGTCGGACAATTATTTTTTGATTGTACCTAATTAATACTATCTAATTAGGGAGCATCCCCATTTGGAAAAAACACGTTTGGGATTGAAATCGCGTCTACACAAACGAAGTCCCTCCGGGTTCGCCCTATCTCAGGAACGGAGACGCTAAGCGCAAAGCGCACGCTCCGCGATGCCGCAGGCTATCCCCGTAAGGGCTTACGCCAGTTGCCTACGCGGACTTCCATTAAGTCCGCGTAGGTGAACTTTGTTTGTCTAGCATCAGAATCCTCTTCTAAAGGCAATATGCCAAAATGGAATGCTCCCTCTAATTGAGTGAGAACTGAGAAAGAAACTCAGTCCTCAGCGATATCATTAAGCGGGCAACAGCAATCGAGCTAATGCTCTAGCACTGTTGAGCGGGTTATTAAAGTCGAACGCTAGATTAATGTTGCGACTTTGATTCAAATACATCAGGCTAAGGCTAAGGGAGATAATTCCACCTACAGCCGAGTTGAGACTGGTATCGAAATTAGCAGAACGTACATTTAGCAGACTATTCAATCCGTTGCGTCGGATGAAGTCACTTACGGAGCTAAATACACCCACAGTGGCTGTGATGGATCGCAGGGTGTCTCGCAACTCTATCAAAGTGGCATTGGCAGATGCCCGTGCTGCAAGCAGAGTTGCTATACGTGGGTCTGCATCAATGGGGAATGTGGCAACTCCCCGTTCGGCTAATCTCAACGTTTCCTGGCTGCTCCGCAAAGCTGTTTCTGCCAGAGGTAGCCCTGCCTGACGGAGCCGGAGTTCCCCTTCGAGACGGACGATTTCATCCGGTCGGCGTGGAACACAAACATTGGCTCCAATCACAGGCGGAATTCGGGTACAAACTTGATTGTTCCGTTCGCGGTTAAGATCGTTTTGCAACCGCTGGATGTCTCTCTCGATATTATCCAGATTTTGTCGGGATCTGTTGACAGTGGCGCGTGCATCGTTGAGACGGGAGTCTGCTGTTGCCCGTTCCTGTCTCACTATATTACGTTGAGCAGTAATTTGCGTGTCGAGTTGATTAACTCGATTTTGAGCATTCTGAACATCCATTTCCGCTCGTCTGAGATCCGCCGTTACCGTATCCACTGCGGTTTGAATGGCAAAAGAAGTTTCTCGGTTGAGGTACTCGAACAAGTCATTTTGCATTCTACCTGCAACTCGGAAGTTGGCGGCATTGTTGAGCTGTTGTCCCTGAACTTCTAAGACAGACTGGAAAGCATTGAAGAGGCGACCTTCGGTTTGGAAAGAGAACCGATCCTGCGCCACAGCAATCTGAGTTTCACTTGCAATGCCTAACAGCCGAATGGCACCGGAAATAGCTGCTGTCAGCGGTTGTTGCGGGCTGACCCGGAACAATATTGAGGGGTTTGGTCGCCCACCAGCACCAATGAGTTTGAATGCACCATTTAGGACGCTTAAGCTTTGGATTGTGCCCTGAACCATTGCCCCACGATTACCGTCAATCTCCACCGACAAATTTGCTTGCAGTCCCCACAAGTTAATATTTACATTTCCTTGCAACAATAACTGATTTCTAGCGTCTACGTTAAGGGTGGTCATGACTCCCAACCAGTTACCTTGAACAAAGAGCCGATTGTTATCTACGATCGCCCTTGCATTCACCAAATCGAAGCCTGCAAGGGAAGTGTTCACATTGCCTGCAAGGTAAAAATTCGAGTTGCTGAGCAGTCCTTCTAGATGACCGTTTACCTGTATGGGAAATCCCTGTGGGAAGAGGCTCAACTCACCCCGATAGCTAAATTGGTCATTGACGATTTGGAGATCGCCGTTAAATATCTGGCGATTGAGAATTGACAGGGAACTGCGCCCCGTTAAGTGAAATCCTGTGGAGGATGCATTGTCTGGTAAGTTAACTGGAATCAGTATGGATGCTGGGAGTCTTTGCCATTGGGCACCTTGAATAGTGCCAGTATTCCTGTTGCCGGTCAGATCGTTAGCAACAGTGCCCTGTCCTTCGTTCAGCTGCCAGTAGCCCACCAGTCCAATCTCATCTCCTCTAAGACGACGAGACATATTCACCCGAATTTCTGGGCTTGAGAGGGCGCGGTTCCAAATGCGGACATCCTGAATTTGTCCCTGGAAGAAACGTTCAGTTCCAGTACCGCGAGCGCCAATTGCCCAGTTTTCGCTGACAGCGATCGCTCCTCTAGCTGCTTGATTCACACTGGCTTCTACTCCATTGCGGTAGAGTCGCCAGCTTGTGCCATCATACAGCCCCGCTAGGTGTACCCAATTGCCAATATCCTCAGCAGGAATTGCTACTGATGTCAAGTATTCTTGTCCATCCCAAGAGCCAATCTGATAGCTGCCGTTACTAATTCTCAAAAATACCTCACCGTTGGGGGAGCGGGTAAACCCGTGAGCGACAATGTTACGCAAGCTGTCCGTAACTTCAGGTCTAACCCAAGCTTCAATCGTAATTTGACCCGTGAAATTCAAACTAGCAGGGTTGTTGAGGGTGATGTAATTATTTTGTCCATTAAATACTAGAGCGTAAACGGGGGATGGAGTTTGGGATGACGTGGGTGCTGTCGGCATTAACGATGCTCTAAGAGTATTAATGACAACACTCCCAGCCATCTCCAAATCGATAATATTAGAAATAGCACCTGCAATCCGGAATCCGGTAGCAAAACCTTGTGAGCCAGATGCAGCTAAACCAAATACGGCATCCAGCATAGCAACATTTGTTACATTCCAAGTTCCCCGCATCAATACCATTAACCCCTCGTCGTTGCGACTACCTCCAAGTGTGGGGATAACAGCCAAAGCGGCGTTTGCCTGCTGCTCGCTGGCAAAGCCCAACTGATTGTAGACCGTTTGACGAGGTGCTGATTGAGCCGCAATTTGACGGAATTCATTTGGGGTTGTAATTAACCAGCCTGCATTAATAGCAGCGGGACCAAAGTTCAAACCAACGCTGTTCACGCGGTACTCCAGCGGCATCGCCTGAATCAACTGGTTGACTGATAAGGTTTTCAAACCATTTAACAAATTGGCAAGGTTGCGGTAAGCATCAATTTCAATGCCACTAGCTGTGGAACCCAACCGTTGGCTGCCTAGGTATTTTGGAAGTTGTAAGAAGTTGCCGCTTAGAGGTAAGGTGAATCTTAGGTTGACATCTGTGGGAGCATCGTCGGGATTGAGCAAGAAATCGCGATCGGTGAAGAACTGTTGGAAGTTCGAGAGAATTTGCCCGACCTCTGCCAAATTTACGCTGGGCATGGGGAACTGGGTGTGAGTTTCAAAGTTCACCCCTTCCAATCCCAGGTACTCAATCCCAATTTCGTCGTAGAACATGGGAATGGGGATGGGAATCCCAGTCTGATAAACAATCAGCATGAACAGCTTGTGCAAAATCAAGCGGCGGTGTAGCTCGCGGCTATTAGGTAGCGGGATGCTGTCGTTCTCAGGTAGTAGCAGCGCACCTGCTAGCGTTAGCAAGTCAAACGAATCCACATTGGCATCGACTTCTAGCAAGAACAGGCTACCTCCGGAGAGCGTACCAAAAGAGAGACTGCGTAGTTCAATCCCAATGATAGAGGGGATGGGGTTGGGAACTGGGAAAGTGGGGTCGGAGAACAAGAACCGGATTGGGCGATCGCCTTCGTTGACTCGCGCTTCCAACTTCACTTCACCTGTGGGTGTAACGGCAATATTAAAAAAGAAGTTGTCGGGAATTTGGATGTTGAGATATTGGCGGAAACTGTCAGGAAGTCGATCTAGGCGATCGCCAATTACCCCAAGCGCCTGCATGACTTCATCCGGCAGTTCCGCACTGCTAACGCGATTGAGAATGGACGCCAGTTCATCTACCCTGAAATTACCCCGGTCATCTAAAATCTGAATGGGTTGCAAAGGCACTCCATCAGGCAGAGTATCAGCAACGGCATTTAATCCTGTAGCATTGAGCAGTAGTTTGGCGGGGGTTAGAGGCAAGCTGAGGTCTCGGACAACTTCAAAGCCACCACTGGCTAGGAAACTGGAAGTTGTACTGTCGTAGCTGAAGACAGGAACCCGGAACTTGACTTCACCAAAACTATCCAGATCCAAATACCAGAAGGTTTCGTCGTTTTCCTCTTGCAGGCGCACTGCTGTAATAATGGAAGTGCGGGGTGTTAGCCGGATACCGCTAACTGCGTTAATTGTCAGTTCGACCCGAACAACCGTGTCTTCTGGATGCCTTGGATCGAAAGTATTAAAAAATCTAACTCTAGGTGTGCCATCTGCCTCCCTGCCAAACAGATTATTCAAATTTTCTGGTAGACCAACCCCAATGCGAGCAGACAGTTCAATTTCATTACCAAACAAGATTGCTAAGTCAGAGACATCAATCCGGGCATTCCCGAGGGGAATGCGAGTGTTGTTATCGATTTGGATATCAGGGATCGCAAAGTCGAAAGGCGCAACTACGCGTTCAGCACTCAGGCGAACAGAATCATTGTCTGCTGTGAATGTCGCATCGATCCGGTTTGGCAAAACTTGTTGTACTGAAGGATGCCAGCCACTAAACGCCAAGTTCACTGAAGCTACAAACATCCATGCTGTGCGATTTGGTGTACTTGGATCGGGGCTGCGTCTGACAATGGAAATGCCGCCAAACTCTAGATTCATAGACGACCGTCGATCCGGTGGTAAGGGAATGGAGAGTGTTGCTTGATTGGGTATGAACACCAGACGAGTCGTTTCTTCTTCACGAGCAAGGGTGAGATTTCCTTGGAAGTCAAAAACGGAGTCTACACGCATGACTCCATCTGCTGAGACTTGCCAAGTGGAAGTTGCAGTGGTTTGCCCTTCAATTAACTGTCGCTCAAGAGCGATCGCCAGCCCTGTAATGTTGAAAGTACCTACCCCTGCCAGATTTACCAATTCGGCAGATGTTGTTGTCATCAACATGAATTTTTTAGTATTGTCGTTCTGGTTGTATGCAGCAGACAATGTCAACATCTGCTCAAACAACTCTGCTGACACTTCTCCAGATAAGCTCCAATCCCCACCTTCTAAGGTGAAATTTAAGTTAAAGTTTTTCAGTACTAGTTCATTAGCGATCGCCAATAGCCCTTCACCACTAATGCTGAGGGAGGCGTCAATTTGACTCATACCGAGCATGACAGTTCGATTTGCCGTCAACGTCACCTGAACTCCCAGTTCGTCGCTTCCGGTAGCCAAATCCAATTGAGTGGTGGTTGCTCCTCGGAGAGCAAACATCCCAGTTGCTGGGGTAATGCTAATGCCAATCATCGTCAACTCAAAGTCTGGTAACTCAGCGGGACGAGAAACGCCACCAAGGAAT
Organism: Tolypothrix campylonemoides VB511288_2; assembly: GCF_045999855.1. Classification (NCBI taxonomy): domain Bacteria; kingdom Bacillati; phylum Cyanobacteriota; class Cyanophyceae; order Nostocales; family Tolypothrichaceae; genus Tolypothrix; species Tolypothrix campylonemoides. The sequence continues at coordinate 222,176 of NZ_JBFPMW010000016.1, read as the reverse complement.
GTCTGGGCGATCGCAGATAGACTAAATCGAGAAATTTCCGTTTGCCAAGTCGTCTCAGTGGCTGCATCAATTGTCAAAATGACATCAACGGCGTCAATATTTCCGCCAGACAATACGCCAGCAATTGTCCCTGTAAGCTGATTTGTTGCAGCACTCAAGTTCAATTCAAGTTGCACATTCTCCAGTGAAAGCCAAGTTGCTCCCGGAATGTGAGCGATCGGGAGCATCGCATTCAGCTTAGAGGTGACTTCACTGTCAGTTTCGGTAAATAGGATGGCAAGCCCAGCATTCTCAACACCAAGTAGAGATGTTTTGCCAGTCAGAGAAGCACTATTTGCAGAGATATTAATTTCTACATCTCTTAAGGCAAATTGTTCTAAATTTAGAATATTCAGAAACTTGTTAAGAGGAATCAATTCTAGCGTTGAGCTTGTCAGCACAATCTGATTATTTTGAATCTGATTCTCAAGCGTAGTTACAATGTTTTGGAGTGTCATGATATTTGCAGTTCTATTTATTTAGAAAAAGTATTTCCAAAGATTCCACCCTTTGGAAGGTGTTCATAACGGATTAATCTTGCTAATGCCAAAAGCTTAGACAAACTTAATTACCACTATGATTGAGCGGATAGTTAACAGGGCTTTCTACAGTAGAATGTAGAATGGGTAAAAATTAATCTACTAGGGGCGCAAGCTTGTGCAAATAACAATATGCTTGTTGGTCAAGCAAAGGTTAAAATTCTGTTCCAGTGCATATTATTCATAGAATTCATTTGACTTGTCATCAGTTCAAATCCTTGATTGCTAGTGTTCTGTTATCTTTATAGAATTTACCCAGGGAAAAGTCGATACAGAAAAGTTAAGGAATTAAAGGTAGAATCTAACTTAACTTTTACTAGATATCTTAGGTACTTAAAGAAGTAAAATGAAATTGTGATGACTTCGGACTATTGAATGGTTTAGCCGAGCTTCCAGCAACCTGCTCGCTTTTTGTCCAAGTAGCAGCTGAACTGAAGAAACATCTGCAATAAGATGCGAGATGTTCTTCTACGTCTACACGAATCAAGCGATCTCTAGCTTATAAGAAAGATTTTGTTATGAAAATTGTTATCATTGGTTATTGGGGCGATCAATAAAAAACTGGTGAACCAAACTTAAAGTGATAAACAAAAGACAAGTCATATGACAAATTCTGAGATAAAAATCTGTCAAAAGGAAAAAAATTCATGAATGCTGCTTCAGATAATCTAATTTGCCGCCATAAATTTACAACCCAAAGTCTGGTAGACACTCATCCACCAAAATTAAAAAACAAAAACAAAAAAATTGTTTATCAGATCGCTTGTCCTCCAGGCTGTATTCATAGCGGTGAAATAGTCTTCTCTCGTTGGCGTAAAATAACACTCCCAGTTAATCTATCTTCTTCAAGCGATCGCACTGAGTTTGAGGAACGATATGGTTACTTTGAATACGAACCATCGCATGAAAAAAATGATGAAGTGGAGTGGTATCTGAACTTTGCTCATTGTGACCTGTTTTGTGCCTACAGTGGCTCTCTACTCGCACAAGATGAGATGCAAGTGGCTGAACATCCTGCACTTGGTTCTTTACGAGAAGCATTGCTTGATGCAGGTATCGATCCCTTTACAGTAGAAGCTGGAGAACCGACGCCTATATTAATTCGTGGCGTGGAAAGACGGTGTGCGATCGCGACCGATGCTAGTGTAGAAAACGCAAGACCTTACGGGCTCTATGGTAACAATTTTGCACGTGCTACAGCAGAAGCTATTGAACTCGCAACAAAACCACTGAATCCGCCCACAGTGACTAATATTATTGCCATGGAAGCCCCCTCTAACGGCTATGGTGTTTACACTCAACAAGAGATCCGATACATCCTTGATACAGCATTTACTGGGTTTGCTACAGCAAAAGTGGAATCATGTTTTGAATCTGCTCAAGAGCAATTTGTAATTATTCATACAGGTTTTTGGGGCTGCGGTGCTTATGGAGGTAATCGTATTTTAATGGCTCTTTTACAACTTCTAGCTGCTCGCCTTGCACAAGTCAATCGTCTTGTCTTCCATACAGGAGTTGATGCTAAGAGTGCTCAAGATTTTGCAACGGCTCAACATATTCTTAATGAGAACTTAGCACCTGTGGGTTCAAACGTTGAAGTTTCAACTTTATTGGTAAAAATTCAAGCGTTAGGATTTCAGTGGGGTATTAGCGATGGAAATTAGAAATAGTCTCACTCTCCAGCAAGCTCTCTTAATTCAGCAACCCGTGAAATATTTAACTGCATTGGACAGTATGAATACATCGGCGAACCAACATAAGCTCCAGCCAGCTTGCAATGACTATCTCGATAGCTCAACCAAAACTTTTGAGAAAGTTCAAACTTTTTCGCATCTTCCGCCTGTCGAGATGCAATTTGATTGTAAATTTTACTGTAGAGGCGATTCATTTCCTGCTCTGTAGCCGTAAACGTTTGGCGCGAACACCGATCCACTGAACTATTATTTGTAACACCAGCCGCCTTCAAGCATTTGCCATACATCTGTTGATAGTCAACTCTATTTACAGGAGTAGCCTGCGCCACACCCGAAAAAAGTAAAACAGCAACCATCTGCTTCAGCATAAAACGCTCCTTACGTGTTCAAAAACTAAATTTTTGGAGTATTGTCAATATCCACTTATCAACTATACTTGTCAAAGCTTGTAAAATTAAGCTTTTAGTTTTGGCGAAAATGGCGATCGCTATAGGACAGACATTCAAGCATCTCCTGCACTCACAGGATATCTTGAAGATAGCCTCCTGCTGGCGTCTTTAAGAATTTGAAGGATTTAGGAAGCTTAAATATATATTCTATGTTCAAAAAATATTATATTTGTCAATTTCAAAAAAAATTAAATTTATCACTCCATCCATCAGATGGTCTTGGCTATGATGCAGTGTGGAAGAAACTAGAACAACAGAAATTAACAATTCCCAAAGCTCTTTTTGAATATTATGCATTAACTGGCGATCATTGGCTCAATATCACCCACAATCAGTTACTAACAATAGAAGAACTTGAATGGGTTGATGACAAACTTGTGTTTATGCAGGAAAATCAAGGTATTGCCTGTTGGGGAATAATCAAAGCAGATGCGAGCAAACCCAATCCATTTGTATGGCAGGGGGTCAATGGTCAATGGGATCGGGAAGAGTACAGGCTAAGCAAATTTCTTATAAGAATGTGGCAGTGGACAATTGCTGAAGAGCCGGAATAACCAGCTACATTGGCCGCTGACAATCTGTGCAAATTTATGACCGTGTTTGAGGAAAGCAATGCCAAAATGAACATCAACGGTCAAGTGCTGAAGATGCACCATTCACTGGGATGACAGCAAATCCAACTACTTGGCAGCACAAAGACCCCAAAACACCCTGTTCTTTGCAGGCGAACACTGCTCTAGATTCCCCGCATGGTTGCAAGGTTCTATTGAGTCCTCTCTGGAAGCTGTTCTCGACATTGTGAAGTACAAGCAAGTTGCAAAATCCACTGTAGCCAACACCATTTCTCGTATCCCCATTGATGACATCAACCCATTAATTGATATCGCCACGAGATTTGAAGTGACTTGACAGGACTAGACTTCTTTTCAAATATTCCTAGAGATATTCTTTAACGCATTGAAGATTATTTGGGTCCTGTTACAATACCAATGACTTCACCTCTTTTTGCTGACACGGAATCGATACCTTGCTCAATCAATGTACTCAGTTCTGATAGTGCCATCCGGCATGATTATGAAGGAATTTTATGCCGAGCAAAAAATGGATTTCAAGAGTGATTGGTCGCAACACTCAGCCGAACGCATTGCGACTCTACAATATTTAACAAGGATGCAAGTACTTGCCTGAAATTCTGAGTAACCTCAGTTTCAAGTTACTTTGAAATTGTCGGAACGGTTTATTAAACGCTAAACACCTACACTATAATTGAGAAACTGAACGCCAGCGAGACAAAGACTATGCTGTCAAAAGATCTCAAAAATGCGTTACCAAGCACTGACGAATTGCCTTGTAGTGACGATACACCTGTGGATAACGAAGACCAAAACTTTTTGCCCAACGTCTTACTATTTTTACTGAACTCAATTTGGGCAAATCGTACAGATTGGTATTTTGGGGTAGATATGGCAGTTTATCACACGACAGGAGTCAGTCCCAAAGTACCCGTAGTGCCAGATGCTTTTTTAAGCGTGGGGGTAGAACGCAAAAAAGGTGGTAAGTCTCGCCGTTCTTACGCAGTTTGGGAAGAAAACTGGGTAGTTCCCATACTGGTGTTGGAAATGGTGTCGCACACACCAGGGGGCGAATATGATGAAAAGATGGACATCTACACCAAACTGGGTGTGTTGTACTACGTAATTTATAATCCCGAATTTTGGCGACGCGACCAACATCAACCTTTTGAAGTGTATAAGTTAGTAGATGGTGAATATAAGTTGCAGATAGGTGAACCCTACTGGATGAGTGAAATCGGTTTGGGGATTGGAAGATATCAAGGGATAGCTGCTGGCATTCCCCAAGAGTTATTGTCATGGTACAACGAAAGGGGCGAGCGCTATTTGACAGGAGAAGAACAAGCCCAGCAAGAACGGCTGCGAGCCGAACAAGAACGACAACGTGCTCAACAAGAGCAACTAAGAGCCGAACAAGAACGACAACGTGCTCAACAAGAGCAACTAAGAGCTGAACAAGAACGACAACGGGCTCAACAATTGGCGCAGTATTTGCGATCGCTCGGTTTTGACCCGGATAATTTACCTAGTAAGTGATGTGATGGTGGCAAGTTCGGTTGGCTGAATACCGTATTGAGGATTGAATAGAACTAGGGGGGCGATCGCTACAATTAACATGAAGATATCTAATCGATCGCTGGACGCCCGGATGCAGTCCGTCTATAATGTTACTAGATTGATGTTTGGCAAACCGAAGCGGGGGCTAAAACCTAGGGGGTTCTGCCAAAATCGCCAGAACCTAGACAAGTTAATAGTTGTAGCATTTTGCGATTCTCCATTATTGACATTTTATGTCAAGAAGCGAGGCTGAAATGAGGTCATTTTTTCGATCTGCCAAAACTTCTAGTAGAATCCTTGCTCTATAAGGGTTTCAGTTGGCGGACTTGAAACGTAGCGATTCCCGGCAACGGGATTGAAACGATCGCCTCGGTAAAAGCCAGTAAAAACGCCACTTCTGAGGCTTGAAACGTAGCGATTCCCGGCAACGGGATTGAAACATCCCCGACTGTGCAAAGGCAATTTTCGGATTTAAGCTTGAAACGTAGCGATTCCCGGCAACGGGATTGAAACAGTTCTGGGGCATGAATTAGCTCTCCTTCAAGGAGACTTGAAACGTAGCGATTCCCGGCAACGGGATTGAAACTTTTATCCCGTAAATGACCCTTGTACCCCGATACGCTTGAAACGTAGCGATTCCCGGCAACGGGATTGAAACATTAAGGCTTATAGGTGCTCGGGACGCATTACAACCCTTGAAACGTAGCGATTCCCGGCAACGGGATTGAAACCTAGCTCCAGTGGGTAAAGGTAAGGATGCAGCTGACCTTGAAACGTAGCGATTCCCGGCAACGGGATTGAAACTTTGCTTCGGTGGGAAAGACGAATTGCCTTGCCTGGACTTGAAACGTAGCGATTCCCGGCAACGGGATTGAAACGCTTCTTCGGAGGGGCGACTCGCAGAGTCCCGCTTTTCTTGAAACGTAGCGATTCCCGGCAACGGGATTGAAACTAAAATATGCCCAGGAGATTGACTCCAGCCGAATTAGAGCTTGAAACGTAGCGATTCCCGGCAACGGGATTGAAACATTACGAGCAAGTACTGAAGCGCGATCGCACTTTTCTTGAAACGTAGCGATTCCCGGCAACGGGATTGAAACCAGGAACACGGCTTATCTTCATCTGGCGCGATCGCTTGAAACGTAGCGATTCCCGGCAACGGGATTGAAACACCTCTAAATCTAGACTAATCCTATCTATTTGTCATCTTGAAACGTAGCGATTCCCGGCAACGGGATTGAAACAATAAATTACAAACGGAAATAAAAATATGTCTGAATTCTTGAAACGTAGCGATTCCCGGCAACGGGATTGAAACTATCTTTGCTTACCCATCTGGCAATTTGCGCGTGACTTGCTTGAAACGTAGCGATTCCCGGCAACGGGATTGAAACTCTCTATCTCTCCAAAGAGTAAAGAAAGGTTCTGAATCTTGAAACGTAGCGATTCCCGGCAACGGGATTGAAACCGCTCACTCGCACGCATAGCTGACTATATTACCACCTTGAAACGTAGCGATTCCCGGCAACGAGATTGAAACGAAGAAATAGTTATGTCAGCATATTTATAACCGTCAACTTGAAACGTAGCGATTCCCGGCAACGGGATTGAAACCCGAAATACTTCTCGGCTAAATTATCCAGAATGCTTGCTTGAAACGTAGCGATTCCCGGCAACGGGATTGAAACTTGTCTCGCTCCTAAAGGACTGTAACCAAGCATTGAATCTTGAAACGTAGCGATTCCCGGCAACGGGATTGAAACCGATTGCTCAAAGAACAGTATTTAAGGCTGAAGCGCCCTTGAAACGTAGCGATTCCCGGCAACGGGATTGAAACAAAATATTATCACAAGAAATATCTTAGGTTCCTAAACTTGAAACGTAGCGATTCCCGGCAACGGGATTGAAACAGAAATGCTGGAAACTCTCACGTCCCTGGTTGGCACAACAAAAAGCAACATCGCGCATACTACCCACATTCCGCACTTCATTTTGTAGTACAAATACAAGTAAAATAAGTAACAAAAACAGCTTGCGTATAAATATTTAGTTAATTCAGTAATAAATATAAAAATAGTATAAAAAGTGCCAAGAAATGGAAATTCATAAGGTATTGACAATAAATTCAAGAGCAAAAATGAGAAAATGAGCCTGAATTAAATAAAAATACCCAAAGATATGAATTACCAAAAAGAAGAGTTGGAGAGTAAAAACTTAGATCACTTAGGAATAATAGCAGGAATAATAGATGAGATAGGAATAGTAGAAAAATTCAATGAGATATTCTTAATAGATAGTAGAGAGAAAGTTAATACAGGAGAAGTAGTCAAAGCAATCATTCTTAACGCGCTAGGTTTTGTGTCGAGGCCATTATATTTATTTTCTCAATTTTTTGAAGATAAAGCAATAGAGCATTTATTGGGTTCAGGGATGAAAGCAGAGGATTTAAATGATGATAAAATAGGCAGAGTAATGGATAAGCTGTACAAATATGGATTAACAAAATTATTCCTAATAATTTCTTTAGAAGTAGTAAAAAAATATGGAGTATCAACTAAATATTCCCATTTAGATTCAACGTCATTGCATTTACATGGAGAGTATAATAATTTTCCAAGTAATCTAGAAAAAGAATCAGGAATAAGCCGAGAAAATCCTATTATAATTACACAGGGATATTCTCGCGATCATAGACCAGACCTAAAACAATGTATATTAGATTTAATAGTAAGTAGTGATGGAGATATCCCCTTATTTTTTAGAGGAGCATCAGGAAATGAATCAGATAAAGCAGTATTCGCTCAAATCCTAGTGGAGTATGAAAAACAAATAGATTTTGAAAGTATAATGGTTGCTGATAGTGCATTGTATAGTGAAAGTAATTTAAAATTAATGTCGAATATGAAATGGATAAGTCGAGTACCTTTATCCATTAAAAAAGCTAAAAATTTAGTTAAAGTCTTCACAAGTAAAGAACTGAAACGAAGTGACATCAAAGGATATAGCTATCAAGAATCAAAAGTATCTTATGGAGGAATAGAGCAAAGATGGTTATTAGTAGAAAGTACAGAGAGAAAAAAAGCAGACTTAAAGAAATTAAACCAAAAAATCCAAGAAGAGTTCTTAAAAATTAGTAACCAGCTTGTTAAGTTATCAAAAGAAGAATTTGAACAAGAATCTTTAGCAGAATTAAAAATTCAAGAGTTAGCAGTCAAACTAAAATATCATAAGATATCAGATTTAGAAATTAGCGAGAGATTAAAGAAAAGGCAGATAAGAGTTTATAAAGTAGGAGGTAAAGTCATAGAAAATCAGGAGCTAATCAGCCAAAATCAAAACTGTTGTGGTCGATTTATTTTAGCAACGAATATTTTAGAGACAACCGAATTAGAACCCAGAGAAATATTGAGAATATATAAAGAACAGCAATCTACAGAAAGAGGATTTAGATTTATCAAAGACCCGTTATTTTTCGCTGATAGTCTTTTTGTGAAAAAGCCAGAAAGAGTAGAGACAATGATGATGTTAATGACATTATCTCTTTTGGTTTATAATTTGGGACAAAGACAATTAAGAATCTCGTTAAAAACCCAAAAAGCGACAGTTAAAAATCAACTAAATAAATCTACAGAGTCCCCTACCTTGCGTTGGATATTTCAATGTTTTCAAGGAATTCATTTTCTGATTACACAGGGAGTTTATAGGATTCTTAACTTGACTGAGGAACGTTGTCGAATCTTACAATTCCTGCCTACAGCTTGTCAAAAATATTATTTATTGTCTTAGTTTTCAAATTTCTAATTCACTATTATATAATTTTTTGTTTTTATAACTGATTGAAAAAATTCAATATTGTTGTCTTACTGGCTTTTTAAACATAATAAATAAAGCTAGATTTTTGGCGTTCATAATTGATTTTTGGTTGTTCTTTAATTTTTTTTACTATAGTTTTGAATTACTGGTGAGTGTAGTTTATTTATGTTACTTCTTGAAGTGCGGAATGTGGGATACTAGGTTGGTACAAGCGTTTTAGTTGATGCGGTTTGGAGGGAATGCGGCTCTCCCCGAAAAGCAATAGTAAAGTTAAGGAGATGACGGTAGTGATGGCAGCGTTACTGTTTTCATCCCCTGGCGGGGCGAGGGAATTGTAAAGTCTTTGTATAAATCTGGGTTGTCAACAGCCCAGATACAGATGGTTTCCTTAATTGCTTATATTAAACGTTCAAAGTCCAGACGCTTGCTGTACTTTCAAGATTTCCTCAAGAATCCCCATAACATTAAGTTTTGTAATTCTTGAGTAAATCCTAGTTTTGCAACTGAGTTCTAAGATAGAGCATTACATTTGAGAGCTTGAGCAATGAACGATAAAGCGCCGATTGATGAAGGAAATGGTCGAGAAGCGAATAATATCCAACAGAAGCCAGACTATGCTAAGTGGGTTGGTATATTTGCTACCTTTTTAACAATATTTTTAACATTTCTTACTTATAGATTGGATGCCGATCGCAGAAATGCTGAAACACAACTTCAGCTTGTAAAGAATCGTCAAGACGAACTTAGTGCCAACCTAGAAGAGATTAGAGGAAGGATAGAAATTGATTCTAACTTCTATTTTGAAGGAGCAGCAACAGCTCCTAAAAAATTTAGGGAGAGCAACATTTTAAATAGTATGTTTCCCAATGAAGTGTACAACCAAGTTGTGAGTCAGATGAAAACGGGAAGATGGGATAGCTTGAACAATTTGATGAGATGTGTATATGGCATTTACGATGCTAACACTAATTTTGGAATAATAAACTCCCGCCAAATACTGTATTTAGAGATATTTTATAATCCCTCCTCTGATAGCAAGAAATCACCAGCTGAGAAACTGGAAATTACTTATCGATTTAAAGATTTTCCTTCTATGCCTGTAAGTGGCTCGCTCACTCGACAGTATAGTTTTAAGGAGTTGGAGTCAGATGTGAATAATTGGCCAACAAAAACTGTAGAAGTTGGTCAATTGAAAGCTGGAAATAAGATAACTATTCCTATTGCTCATATGGTAGGTCCATACGTATACAGCGAGCGTTTAGTCATACCTAACAAAATTCATTGGTATAATCCTCTCTTAAAAAAGAGTGAAGAAAAATCATTAAATTTGAAAAGTATGTTACCTGAATTAGATGCAAAATCGCAAGGCTCTCTTCTCGGTAATATTGGTAAGTCATGCCAGTAAAGGCCTTATCTTTGGTCTAGAGTTTGAATTGTCAGCATTTGAGGGGGCGTAGCATCAGGTGGGTAGAGAAAATCTACGTCAACCAATCGCCGCTGACCGGGAGATATTTTTAATTGAGCAAGCGGTTCTCCCATCTGTCCCTGTTGTTGAACTAAATGCCAATATTGGGTTTTGGGTAACTCATTATCGTCATCATGACTTCACATCCCAATCCTTACTTAGCAGTAAAACTGAGCATTATTCAAGAACGCTTACGCCAATCTCGTTACAGCTTTAACCTTTCTATGGTTGCAACTACAGTATCTGTTTTAATTACCCTTACAGGTGCTGTAGCGTTGCTTTCAAATCAAGCATCAGAGGGGACTGTTACTGCTGCTTGCGGACTCACTGCTAGCGTGCGATGTATTCAGATGACCAAGGACGCAAACAATCGGCTAGATAAGATTTTAGCCGATCTAAAGGATGAGAGTTAAGCGAAGACTGGGAAGGTGGACAAGGGGCGCATTTGAACAATTCACTCTCTTGTGTCCCGCTCCCGTCCCGCCCAGCGATCGCAGTTGTAAAGGTGCGATCGCTTTCTTGTGGCTATTGCAAGTTGTGTAACGTCGGTTAATAGAGTAGCGATCGCAACCTTTTAACCAACAGTACCTTAGCAATAACCATAGAAAGTGCGAGAGCACTATAGGAGTGGTGCTTTAGCTGCTATAGGAGCAGCAATCTGATGATTGTAGGTTTCTGAAACAAAAACACGGACTTTTTTAGTGTAAGAATAACTGCGATCCAAAAAGTCTTTATAGGTAAGTTCTAGAGGATAATCACCAGGATTATTTAGAGTAATACTAAGGTCTGGTGTTGTGCTAACTACAGAGCCAGCAAGTTTCCACACAAAATTCTTAGCAACAAAATCCATATTTGCTCCCCTTGCCTTCCAAGTTGACTGAAGATTTAACTTGTCCGTTGTCCGTACAACAGTCGTACCTACATACTCAGCAACATGGTTATCCTCAGGGTAGAGGATATGTGCTGCAAGTTTATCTGATGCTGAAAGCCCGGTAAAGCCATAATTGCCAATGATATCGCAGGTAGCTCCACCAGCTAGTGAAAATGCATAATGCATTACTGACTGGGTGTCATAAGCTGTCATATATCCCTGGTCAGTCCAACGAGGATCTTGTTTGGGATTGTAGCAAGTTGCATCTTTTCGCTCATGCTCGTGGCTAAGCCCCAGTGCATGACCAAATTCGTGCAATGTGTGGTTTAAATAAGGAGTGCTGTTCCAGGGGTCATCACCCAACTTCAGATTGTACAGACAAGCCCGCTTGTTAGGCAAATCATTTGGTGGATTAGACCAACTTCCCCAACCTGTATTGCCATCAGTCTTAGGACAACCTTTTCCTGGTATTTGACCGAGGGCAAAGTTGGGGTTGCCGTTATATGTGGTCGATGGTAGAGCAACACGAATGTCACCATCAAAATAGTCATTCCCATTAGATTGCACTTTAGCAACCGGACAAGTGCCTAAGTATTTGAACTTGATGTTTGCTGCGTACTCATACTCTTTTATAAAGTTCAAAACCTGCTGGACTCTGTTAGGACGTGAGGTAAGCGCATCACCCACAAAACAGACACTAATCTCTTTTGCGCGAACGCCTGCATTCCAATACAATGCACCGTTCACAGGCATAGAGTGAATACTGATGACAAACACAAAAGTCAATAAGGCTATAAGTAGAAAGTTCACTTTGACTAAATGCCACTTCATCCGTTAAATCCTACAGCTTGAATTAATCGGCAATCATTGGTTTGACAGCCAATATCCGCTCCACTTAAATCATCTGGGTCATACCCGATAACTAGAGTTCTACCAGCGACTTGTGCGGTGGAGAGGATACTGAGAACCCGTGCTGCCTGCGCTGCATCTTTGGTTGACAATGCAAAATAAATAATTCCGCCTACTGACTCGGCGCACCTGACATGCAAGCGGGGTGCGGTTGTGAAAACTAAAGTTTGTACGGGATTACAAAATGTATCAGTAGAGGAAGCATATGCCGCCTCCCCAGAAAGAAATGTCAGAAGCAATGTTGAGAAAAGTATTCCTAGAAAAGTGAAAACACCTCTGGCAATTTTATTCATGTTTTTCTGTATTTCTTTAAATGATTTTCTCCTGTCGATTTGTCAGGAATGGCTTGGAAATTTACGCAGCTATCTAAAAATTATTTACACTTATTAACGATCGCGAATTGCATCGCACTCGCCATTTGTCAGTAGGGAGGCGATCGCTTCGTTTCTTAACTGGGATGGCACGCCAAATCATGAATTTTTGTAAAGAAATAACAGTATTAGCTTAAAGTATGCATTCGTAGTTAATAAATAGGTAGAAGCTGCGTGGGTTCAAAGTGAGTGTGGACAGTTTAGAAAAAAATCTTGTAAAATTTCCAAATCTTTCTTTAAACTACTTACACCTAAAACAGAGTAGCATAGGTCATAATAACAACCGTAAGCAATTGAGGTTCTTCAGTACTTGTTATGCTAAACTAACAAGTACTGAAGGGGGAACAGGGAACAGGGAACAGGGAACAGTGAAGAAAGGAACGAAGTTTTCTGATGGCTTCGTCTGATAACATTGTTGGAAGTATGATAGTCATGGTAAGGAAAAAAGGCATTAAGGCTCTGACGGATATTCTGAGTATAGAAGGGGTAAAAGTCATATCGCATCGGCTTCATGCTGGGATTGGACTCATACTCCAAACGGAATCAACTTCATCATATAGTATTTGTCCACGTTGTGGAACTAAGAGTCATAGATTACATCAAAATCATCGATACATAGTGAAAGACTTACCGTTTGGAGAACAAGCAGTCTTTTTAGACATCAACAGAAGACAATTCAAATGTGATGTATGTAAAAAACCTTTTAGTGAAGAATTAGATTTTGTAAGCTGAAAAAGAACATATACAAAAAGATTGGCTCGGAAAATAATACAAGACGTTTTAGAAAACGATATACATAGTGTCGCATCCAAAGGAATTGTGACAACAGAAGAAATAGAAAGAATGTTAAAAGATGCATCGAAAGAATTATTTGAATCAAAGTATAAAGGAATAAAAAGACTTGGAATTGACGAAATAGCTCTGGTTAAAGGTCATGGAAATTACTGTGTGGTCTTTATAGATTTAGATACATCGAAGTTAATTGCAATGTCATATGGACGTACACAAAAAGTTGTGAAGAAAATCTTAACTGAATGGGGAAATGAAGTTTTAAGTCAAATAGAAGAAGTCAGTATAGATTTATGGCAAGGTTACAGAAGTTTAGTAAAAGAATTAATACCTCAAGCACAAGTAGTAGCTGATAGATTTCATGTAATGGCGCAAATAAACAAGGAGCTAGATACACAAAGAAAGAGAGAAAAGCAATTTTTAGAAGAGAGGATTAAGAAAGCTAAATCTCCAGAAGAGAAAGCAGAAAGTCAAAAAGTCTTACAAGAAATAAAAAAAAGTAAGTATATCCTGTTGAAGAACGAAATAGAGCTAAATAAATCACAAAAAAACAAATTAATTATAGTCAAAGAAATGTCTGCTAGTCTGAAGAACGTGCATGAATTAAAAGAGAAAATCAGGCAAATTTTTGATAAGACAAATAATTGGTATACCGGAGTTTTTGAACTAGGAATGTGGTTATCAGAGGCGAAAACATATTTTCCTAACAGTTATAATACGATCCGGCGTTGGTTTGATGAGATAATTGCTTACTTCGATAATAGAACGACTAGTGGTGTTGTTGAAGGTATCAATAATAAACTCAAGTTAATTAAACGCTCAGCTTATGGTTTTAGAAATTTTGATAACTTCCGAATTCGATGTTTATTGAATTGGCAATTCAATTGTTAGCTTAATATCAAAAAAAATTGTCGCTCCGAGGTTTTCCATGCCAGACATTAATGATTTTAAAGACCTAAAAATTTGGCAGAAAGGAATAGATATAGCTGAAAAATGCTATTTTTTGACTAAACCCTTCCCTAAAGAAGAGTTGTATGGTATGGTTCAACAAATCAGGAAGTCAGCAGTTTCTATTCCAGCTAACATAGCTGAGGGATATGGAAGAAGATCGACAGCTGAATATATTAGATTTCTTAATATTGATCAAGGATCTGTGAATGAATTAGAAACACATATTATTTTATCTTGCCGAGTAGGACTATCTAAACAAGAAGATATAGAACCAATTGTTTCTTTACTACGAGAAGAAAGCCGAATGATTATTGCTCTTATTAAGAAACTAGAATAATATTCTCTTTTCCCTTCTTCCCTTTTTCCTTTCTTCACTGTTCCCCGTTCCCTGTTCCCTGTTCCCCCTGCAAACCTATTAATTTAGCATAATAAGTACGGAAGAGCCGCAATTGATAAATGAGGAAGCCATACACCATTACAGCGGCTATAATGATTTTCTAATATTTTCCATAAATTTCTGTCTACTAAATTGAAAACTTCATCATCAGATAATCGTTGATTACTAGAAAAATATTGTTCAATTAAAGTTTTTAATTTGCAACAAGTATGATTTTTTAAATTCATAATAATTTTAAATTCTACTTCCTCCCACAGTTGCTGAAAATAAAAAAACACTTCTTCACTAAAAGTTAGATGCGAGTTCGTAGTTTTAATTGTATAAATTCCCTGCTCTTTAATTTGAAAGTTACTTTCAATATAAAATTTTTCAGTTAGCTTTTTTAAAATGTTTGGACTATTAGAGTAACTTAGATTTGACCATACTGAACCGCCCCAAGTTTCAGATAGAACATCCCACAATATTGACCAATGAAGCTGCTCTGTAGTGTATTTTCGCAAAAATAGATCCAAACATTCTTTAAGAATTAGCTCTATTGCTATATAGGGGGTATCAACAAAAATAATTTTAGGTTTAGGTAATCTAATAAAGGAATACAGTAAAATAGCGTTTGCCTTAGCTTTACTCCTATCAATGATGTCTGAAGAAACTAAGATTTTTTTCCACTTCTCTTTATATATTGAAATTAATGCTGATTGTTCGGGAGTTAGTAATAATGTAGATGGTGGCATATTTCTAATGAGTTAATTTTCTATTAAAAATAATTTATATATTGAATATATAAACTAGTAAGCAATTCAAACTTTATTACTATAAGCGTAATAAAAAGTTGTCACTATTAAATAATGACTTTACTTTTAGAGTTCCCAATTAGTAAGATTGTGTAACATCCTTAACAAATCTTTATTCATAAGAATTCAGACCTAATATTGCGGAAGTAAATAAGGGCGAGACAGGTAATTATTAGAATCAGCCAGTAGAGCTTGTGCAAAAAAATCAATTCTCTTTTTACCTTGACGGCGCACCGAGAGAGGCAGTTACCAGGGCAACTTAGCGCGATCGCTACAGCTACCGTAGTTTTAAGAAAACCCACAGCAACGTGCAGGGTTTTTCATAGCTTGGGCGATCGCTCTCGGTTGGCTATTGCAAGTTGTGTAACGTCGGTTAATATCTTGATACACATTTTCAAAGGACTTCTCGAAAATTGATAATTTTACCCAATTCTTTGCCTCACTAAGTTTTTTTCACTTCTGTTGGGGTGAGTGACGCAATTCGTTTCTTCTGGTTTGGTGTTAGTGCGTCCCACGCAAGTTCTTTGTACTCGCTATAGCTCTTCAACGCACGAGAAATTTCTTGCCAGGAGGTATTGAGCCGAGATACATGTAAAAACCTGCATTCCGGGTTTGGAAACGCTGTACCTATGTTTCAGCAATTTTAACTTATGATGCTTCCTGCATACTGGACAAAATTTATACATCTCACGTGTCATCATGGTTTGACTCCCATTGTGTCGTCTTCCGTGCTAAGAGGAGAAACTCTCTTATTACTGGTAAGGAATCATGCCGCCGCCAAGCCAGATAAAGTCCGGTTTTAGGGATCTGTTCTTGTAAAGGTCTGTAAATGACTCCGCTTCTGTGGAAGTTTTGCAAGGAGGCGGGAACGATCGCAATGCCCAGCCCTGCTGCAACTAAGCCAACGATCGTCTGCATCTGAACCGCTTCTTGAGCCACTTTCGGAAGAAATCCAGCTTGTTGACAAATGGTAATAATTTGCTCGTAAAAGACGGGTCCCATTTTGGCAGGAAATAGGATAAATGATTCCGAAGCCAACGTGGAGAGAGACACTTTGGTTTGGGCACAGAGCGGATGAGTTTCTGGCAATGCCACGACCAAGGATTCTGGCAAAAAGCACTCCACGCTTAAACCTGGTTCGCTGATGGCAGAACGAACAATGCCAATATCAACCTGTTTGTGATGCAGTGCTTGAATCTGTTGAGCAGTCGTCAGTTCATGCAATCGCAGTTCTACCGCCGGAAACTGTTCTCGAAAGACCCTTAAAATCTCTGGTAGTAACATATACATTGCAGAGTCAACAAAGCCGATTGCCAACCGTCCTACCTCACCCCGTCCGATTTGTTGTGTCACTTCGATTGCCTGTTCGAGTTGCGCTAACACTCCATAGGAGCGCTCTAAAAACACTTTGCCTGCTTCAGTCAGATGTACTTGCCGCTTCGTTCGTTCAAACAGCTTGACTCCTAGTTCATCTTCCAAACTGCGAATCTGCTGACTGAGTGGGGGTTGGGAAATGTGCAACCGCTCCGCTGCTCGACTAAAGTGTAGTTCCTCAGCCACCGCGATGAAATAGTGCAGGTGCCGTAGTTCCATCACACTTATATGTTTAACCTATTAATCTTAGTCAAATATATATTGGACAGTCGCATGGGTGTCTTCTACCGTAAGAAATATGAAGCGTGTTTCACCATATTTGTATTGGAGAAAATAAATGAACTCAGACAAAAATTGTGTTGCTCCTAAAGTTTGGTTAATTACAGGATGCTCAACAGGATTCGGACGTGCTCTAGCAGAAGCTGTGTTGAAGAAGGGCGATTATCTACTAGCTACTGCTCGCAAACCAGATCAAATTCGCGCTTTGATTGACCAGTATCCAGAGACCGCAAAGGCTGTACATCTGGATGTAACGTTATCTCAAGACATACAAGCAGGTGTTGATGCAGCAATCGCCACATTTGGTCGAATTGATGTGCTGGTCAACAATGCTGGACATGGGCTAATTGCCGCACTCGAAGAAGTCAGTGATGTTGATATTCACCAATTTTTTGAGACCAATTTCTTTGGAGCACTCCGCTTGATGCGAACTGTCTTACCTGTGATGCGTCAGCAAGGCAGTGGCCACATTGTGAATATGTCATCGACAGCAGGATTAGTGGGATTTGGTGGAAGCAGCCTTTACTGTGGTGCTAAATTTGCCTTGGAAGGTACGTCTGAAGCCCTGGCTAAGGAGGTTGAATCCTTTGGAGTTAAAGTTACTTTAATTGAACCTGGGGCATTTCGCACAGATTTCAACGGGCGTTCTCTGGCAGCTGCCCAACAATCCATTGATGCCTATGCGACCGTGAGCGGTGCTTCATTCCAATGGTTCAAACAGATGGATGGTAAGCAACCGGGTAATCCAGCGAAAGCGGCGCAAGCCATTATTCAAGCTGTGGAAAGTCCTCATCCACCGATGCGACTGGCATTAGGTACCGATGCCATGAGCCTGATTCAAGAAAAACTGGAATGGATCAAAACGGATTTGGATGCTTGGCAACAAGTAACTGTAAGTACGGATTATACAGATACGAGTGTTTTGGAGAGGGAGTATGGGGTTGAGTAGTGCAAGTACTCCTACAGTAAGCTTGAGTTTTTCAGTAAATTTTATGACAAGAAGAGTGAGTAGACAGATGTCATAACTGAGCCAAAAAACTATCCAACCTGGATGCACTCACAACTTCCCAGAACACGCAACTGTGGTGTTGTACTTGATACACCTTTTCAAAGGACTTCTCGAAAATCGATAATTTAACCCAATTCTTCGCCTCACTAAGTTTTTTCACTTCTGTTGGGGTGAGTGCCGCAATTCGTTTCTTCTGGTTTGGTGTGAGTAGTCAATTTTTGTGCGATCGCACTTATCAAAACGCCGTAATACCCCATCCGTCTACACGAAGTAGGGTGGGGAGTGTCAATGAAAGTCATTGGTTACCATTCATACAGCCAAAGCTCTTCAGACTCAACTTTTTGGTAACCAGATCTTGCAAGTGAATCAAGTATAAAGGAGTTTTGAGGGAACATTCCGCTAACTGTTTGGTAACCCATATAATATGCTTGTTGGGGCAACTGGTGCAGTAAAGTCGGTAAGCTTTCATTGTCGCCTGTAACAAAACCTATCCATAAGGTTTTGTTGGAACCTTCGAGATAGCTTTGAATAGCCATACTTTGGCAACAATGGTTCTGCTTTAAACCCCACACTTGACCGGATTTAAGACGTTGTGTTAATTGTTGCGCTGTCAGTTCCTGCCACTTGGCACCACGATTGATATACAGACAAACTTCTCGCTGGTCGTGAGGGTAAATGGTTATTAATTTACAGAGAGAATCAAAATCAGAAATTTCTAACTTTTTTAACTGACTGGATGAAGAATTTATACTAGGAGCTACATACCCAAAATAGGAACCAACTTTTTGACGACCCCGCCGTACCATAATGTCGTTCATAAGCGCGTTACTGGCAAGAACGGCACTGCGCGAGATACTAACATTTGCCTCAGCCAAATATCTTTCTACCGATGCTTCTAAAACCTTAACCAAACCGCGTTTTCGATACCGGGGATCTACTCCCAAGCCTTCCCACCACGCCTCGCGTTCCGACATCAAGACAAGTCGTATCATTGCCACGGGTTGACTATCCATGACAGCTACAAAAATCTTACCATTTTCATCTGCTAACCACTTATCCCAAACCCGATGAATGTAATCTTCCCTGTCTTCCCAAGTGTGTTGGCAAAAAGCGAGTACAGCTTCTTTATCTTCTGTCTGGGCTAAGCGGATTTTCACTTCATTTCTAGATTCAATCATCTTAAGAGTAGAAAATCTTACTACTGACTCTAGGTTAAATAATTTTTGAATAAACTTGAGGCTTGTGGCAAATGGCATTTATGATTTGTGCCTAAAGCTCTTTACCAAACTTACAAATTTACAGTTCAAGAAATTCCCTTCCAATTGTTAGGAGTAGAAGTGATGCAGCAGCCAAATATTTCTCTTAACTGCTGCATAATTTTATAACGTACATTCGATTTAAAAAAGTTGCCCAATCTCATGTCTGTTTAATTGTCAACTTTTTGACTTTTCTCTAGATAGTGATGAACACCCTTGCTTACCTGTAGTATGTTCGGTCTAATATTCTTACTGAGGAAATCTTCAACCGTGTGACCTACCATACCTGCTAGCATCTGAGGCATACCCTTAATCTGCTTGGTATCGATGACGATCTCACCACGGGTTTCAATTAGAGTACCGCGATCGGCTTCTTTAAAGTAGTGAACACCAGCACAACGAACTGCTTCAGTGAAAGCGTGTGTCTTGATATGCCACTTGGCAGTGAACTCAGACTCGTTCCAGGTAGCAATATCAGTCCACGAGAGCATTGTATCACTCAGTACGGCACGCGCTACGGCGGGAATCTCACCGCCGCCATGCCACTCGTTCACAAAGTCAATGCGATCGCCCTTCTCAGTACGCGATTTGACTTCAATGTGTCGCACATTGGGTAAGTAGGGTACAAGTTCGACAAGCTTGTCGCGGTACGTAGCATAAACCAGCGGACGTGGAAAGGGAATGTAGGTTTCGGCAGAGATAAGCATGGGGAAATACGGCTTTATTGATGTTAATTTTTATACTAGAAATTATGGCAGTTGAGTACTTGTTATTTAGAGCGCAAGCAGGACATACTGTATATTTAGGATATTATTGGTTGTTAGAATAGTGCTATTTTTTTAGGAAGCAGTCGGGAGATCATTTGCCATTTTGTCGAGAATGTTAGATATCTATAAATATTTTAGACCTAAAACCCGAAGCAATTTTATATTTTTCTTTTGTGTTTAGCTTCTTTATATCTAAAGATGTATAATTTTATCACCGTGGTAAATTGTTTCATTAAATAAAACTCTAGAGCCATTCTAAGTACTTTAGTGGTAGAACCGTTATTGCTTTTGATAATGAGAGTACTGTTGGAGTAAAGAGCTTAATTTTATATGTTCAATTTTTTCTTCAGGCTATTATTTGATATTTAAAATAAACTTTTTCTAAAAGCTGTACTATTGGCAAAAATACTTTACGATCGAGTTGTGAAGTTGCTAGAAAAAGAGGTACATATAAAGTAAGATCTAATTCTTTTAAAAGAAGGTTTAAGTGAGTCCTATCTAATTAAATATGATATGTGTGATATAAAAATATAAAATCACCCGGATGAGAACCTGCACCATGCAGTTGCACAGCAATATTAATTTAATCGATCCAAAAACTGGGCAGCGTTTTCCATCTGCACCAGACCAATCTGTAGTTCTGTCAAGTGTTCAAGCAGGATGGCGCAATCATCTGACTCTCGAAGTTCAGCGATTGAACCCTATGGAACTACCAGAACATTATATCGAAGGTCATCGATTGATTATTAATTTGGGAAGTTCGGTGCGTTTTGGCTGGCGAACAGGTGGGCGTACTCATGAAGCTATCCTCCCTCCAGGAGGATTTTGCTTGCAATCTAACGGTGAAACGAACGCGCCCTTTTGGCAAGATGAAATGACGGTGGCTGCAATTGCCATTAAGCCTGCGTTCATTGAAACCATCTTTGAAGACCGGACTCCGGATGCTATTGATACCTTTGCAGAACGGCGGTGTATCGAAGATGAATTAGCTTACAACTATGCTAGAGCACTCGCTTCCGAACTTGCCACACCAGGAGAGCCTCTCTACTCGGAAACACTATCACTTGCTTTTACGCTGCATTTATTAAACTGTCATAGCTGCAAAGCCAAAAAGCCGTTAAGCCCAAAAGGTAAATTGTCTGCAACCCAACTGCGTGATGCGATCGCAATAGCCCGAACACAACTTGGTGCAGAGCTAAACCTAAATACGCTTGCAAATGCAGCCCAAGTTTCTGAATTTCATTTTTCCCGCTTGTTCAAGAAAACAACAGGCATGGCACCCCATCAGTTTGTCCTGCGCTTGCGACTCGAACGAGCACAAGCACTGATTAAAACAGGTCAAATGCCCCTGTCAGAAGTTGCAGTTGCCGTTGGTTTTTTCGACCAGGCACACTTTACAAATGTCTTCAAGCGTGCTTTTGGCATGACTCCACGAGCTTTTGCTAAAGCGCTTTAAAAACTGAGCAAGATTTTCCAATTTTTTCCCGGTTGCGTCCTGGGATTATTGAGCTATCGGCGAACAACAAAGCCGACTCAAGCCATCAATCCAACAGTTAAAAACTAGAAAATCACAGGAAAAACCGCCATGCTTTCAGTTAAAAAATTTGCCTTAACAACACTTACACTGGCTTCTGTTAGTTTGTTGACTTTGCCCCAAATGAGCAATGCCTCACGGCAAAAAATTGGAGAATCTCCCATGCCTACTGTTACCGAAACCACGACAACAAATAAGATTACTGTCCGGAAAGTTCAGTTTCTCAGCCAGGGTACAAAAGTGGTAGGTAATCTCTATCTTCCTACAACTATGAGTCAAGGAGCAAAGCCCGCCGTTGTTGTGGTTGGTCCTCAGTCAAGCGTAAAAGAACAAGTGCCTGCAGTCTATGCTCGTCAATTAGCCAAAGAAGGATTTGTTGCCTTAACTTTCGACCATCGTACCTTTGGTGAAAGTTCAGGTGTACCCCGCCAGTTTGAAAACCCAGAAATGAAAGTTCAGGACATTCTCAATGCAGTCACATTTTTGCGAGCATTACCCGAAGTTAAGCAAAACTCCGTGGGTTTACTAGGTATTTGTTCGGGTGGTGGATACTCTGCCAAAGCTGCTGCAATGGATAAATCGATTAATGCTCTTGTGACTGTGGCAGGTTTCTATCACGATCCCCAAGTGATGCGTCAATGGCTTGGCGATAACTATGAAGCACGTATCAAAATGGGAAGAGAAGCACGTATTAAGTATGAAAAAACTGGTCAAATTGATTACATGACAAATGTTGACCCAAAAAACCAAAACGTGGCAATGCCCGGTCAGGAAGCTTATGATTATTACGGCACCTCACGTGGTTCTCAATCCGGTTGGGTAAATCGTTCAGCAGTGATGTTCTTTGAGCCTTTCTTACAATTTAATGCCATTAATGCAGGTCGTGACATAAAAGCTCCTACTTTAGTCATTCACTCGGATACCGCTTTAGTTCCAGATGGTGCGCGTCGCTTCTTTAATAGCATCCCAACCAAGCAGAAAAATCTACACTGGATGACGACAGAAAATCACATTGCATTTTACGACCAACCAGAGGTTGTGGAAGAAGCCGCAAGTAAGGCAACAGCATGGCTCAAACAAACTTTAGGTGTTTAAATCCATTGCACGGGATTCAGGTGATAGTAGCGCTTTAAGAGATCGTAGAGTGCTGGATGCTGATTCAATAATTGCTGAGGTTTTTCAAAAAACGTTTCAGTTGCTACGGCAAAAAATTCTGCGGGATTCGTTGCACCATAGCTATCAATTACAGTCTTGACTCCTTGTTGAACATCTTGACAAAATTGTTGATATTCTGCTGCCATTACCTTAGCCCAGATGGGATAATCTGATTTTTGGTGCAAAATAGGAACACCTTCTGCTTTACCATCCTCTTGATCTAACTGGTGGGCAAATTCATGCAAAACAACATTATGTCCATCTCTCCAGTTACTAGTATCTTGCTTCACTTGTTCCCAAGAAACTACTACTTGATCTCGACTCCACGATTCTCCCAATCTTGCTACACGCCTTTCTTCAACAACATAATCGCTCACTACAGTGGTTTCTTTTACTAAATAAGTACTTGGATAAATCAGAATTGAACGAAGTTTGGGGTAGTATTCTCCTCTATCATTTAGTAAAAGCAAGCAAGCGATCGCAGCAATAACTATCTTCATTTCTTGCGTTACCTGTAATCCTCCACAACCAATGAATTGTTTTTCTGCTAAGAACACTTGAATGTGTCCCTGCAACTGTCTTCGTTCTGCGGGAGAAAGGCGGAGGTAAATAGGAAGATTGTTCTCAATAATAGCGTTCCAAAGTGGAGGAAAAGGACGACGTTTGATACTGTTTCTGCGTTGTTTGGTTAGGAGTGGGCTAATGAAAATTCCCGTAAGAATTAACCCAACAATCAGAAAAACAATAACTGCTGCAATCATAAGACAACAACTTTTCGGACATCTTCTCATCGTAACTTTGCTTTGTGCTCTTTGTGTCTTCACAAGTAAAAATTATTTTGGAACCACAAGGACGCAAAGAAAATACTTGAAGCAACAACTACAGAATAGGTACAAGTAGCGGTAGAATTAATAGCCAACCCGCATCTATCACCATTATCAACGCCCATGCTCTGCGACTACCTGCAACTCATTCTGACAGCTCGCGTGTACGATGTTGCCCAAGAAACTCCACTGGAGTATGCTCCAAATCTATCCGCAAGATTAAATAACAAAGTTTTACTGAAGCGGGAAGATATGCAGTCAGTATTTTCCTTTAAGTTGCGAGGTGCTTATAATAAAATGGCAAATCTGCCACCGGATATGCTGGCACAAGGTGTCATTGCTGCGTCTGCAGGAAATCATGCCCAAGGTGTAGCCCTTGGTGCGCGGAAGCTGGGTACGCGGGCTATTATCGTTATGCCAGTCACCACACCCCAGGTGAAAGTAGATGCAGTTAAAGCCCGTGGGGGGGAAGTAGTGTTGCATGGAGACACCTACGATGATGCTTATGCTTTTGCCCGTCAATTAGAGATAGAAAAAGGGCTGACTTTTATTCACCCTTTTGACGATCCCTATGTAATTGCAGGACAGGGTACTATTGGAATGGAGATTTTACGGCAATGCCAGCAACCCATCCATGCCATTTTTGTGGCAATTGGAGGGGGAGGATTAATTTCTGGAATTGCAGCATATGTAAAACGGATACGTCCGGAAATTAAAATTATTGGTGTTGAACCAGTTGACGCTGATGCCATGCATCAATCGTTGAAAGCCGGAGAGCGGGTACGCTTACCCCAAGTGGGTTTATTTGCAGATGGTGTTGCAGTGCGACAAGTGGGTGAAGAAACTTTTAGTTTGTGTCAGCAGTATGTGGATGACATTATTTTGGTTGATACAGATGATACTTGTGCGGCCATTAAAGATGTGTTTGAGGATACGCGCTCTATTTTAGAACCCGCAGGTGCGTTGGCGATCGCTGCAGCCAAAGCCTATGTAGAAAGGGAACAAATCCAGGGACAAACATTAATTCCTGTTGCTTGCGGTGCTAACATGAACTTCGATCGCCTCCGCTTTGTAGCAGAACGAGCAGAGCTAGGCGAACGCCGTGAAGCTATCTTTGCTGTCACCATTCCTGAAGAACGAGGCAGCCTCCGCAAGTTTTGTGAATGTATGGGAAGACGCAATCTGACAGAGTTTAATTATCGCATTGCCGATGATAAGGAAGCACACATTTTTGTAGGCGTGCAAATTGAAAACCGCGCCGATGCAGCAAAGATGCTTGTAACTTTTAACGGTTGTGGGTTTAAAACCTTTGACTTAACGGATGACGAACTTACCAAATTGCACTTGCGACATATGGTAGGTGGGCGATCTTCCCTCGCACAAAACGAATTACTCTACCGTTTTGAGTTTCCCGAACGTCCCGGTGCGTTGATGAAATTTGTCAGTTCTATGAGTCCCGACTGGAATATTAGTTTGTTTCATTACCGCAATAATGGGTCAGATTACGGACGAATTGTTGTAGGAATGCAAGTCCCTCCTCATGAGATGGAAGAGTGGCAAGCGTTTCTTGATACCCTTGGCTACCGCTACTGGGATGAAAGTCAGAACCCTGCTTATAAACTGTTTTTGGGGTAGAGCGGCGATCGCTCCAGAGCTAAACTGTGCTGCCTTTAATTTTCTCATGTTGACCGCGAGGGAGAGGTGAGAACCGAAGAGTGGGGAAGGGTTTGACTCATTTTTCCCAAGCCTGGGAATTGGCAAATTGTATGCGCGACAGCTTACAGTATTAGAATGGATAGAGTAGATTAAGTACGCAGTGCTGGAATACAGTGGCAACGTATCAATCGTTACTCATGGCACTAGCAAAAAGATCGGTCATGACTAAACCGAGTGAAAACAAGGCGCAATGGGCAAACCTTGGCAGTGCTATATTTGCTTGATTCCAGCGGTCAACAAGCGCAGTTTGCCCCTTGGAGAAACCTGGAAGCTGGCACAGCTACAGAATGGAGGTAAAAGAGCGCATGGCGCAGCAGCAAGTAACGGAACAACTTTTTGCGGGTAAGGGCGAAATGGCAATGCGGATGCGATCGCACGATTGGTCAAAAACGTCATTGGGTGCAGTCGAAACCTGGTCGCAAAGTCTGAAAACTGCTGTCCGCATTATGCTCACTTCCAGCCAACCGATGTGGGTATGGTGGGGTGAAGAATTGCTAAACCTTTACAACGATGCTTACAGACCGATTATGGGCGGTAAGCATCCGGCAATGTTTGCCCGTCCCGCTTCTGAAGTATGGCGGGAGATCTGGGATGAAGTCGGACCGAGAGCAGAATCCACAATGCTCAACAATGAGGGAACTTACGACGAATCGCTGTTGCTGATTATGGAGCGCAACGGTTACCCAGAAGAAACTTACTATACGTTTTCCTATAGTCCCATTCCTGACGATCGCGGGAATCCGGGGGGCATTATTTGTGCTAATACAGACGACACAAAGCGCATTATTGGAGAGCGCCAACTCGCTCTCCTGCAAGAACTGGCAGCCCGGACTGCGGATGCACGAACATTCGACGAAGCTTGTGTACTGAGCGCCAGATGCCTGGAAACCAATCTTTACGACCTCCCCTTTGCGATGATTTATCTGGTCGATCTGGAGCAGCAGCGTGTTGTTTTAGCTGGAACCAGTGGTATTGACCGCAACCACCCTGCCGTTCCGGAAACGGTTCATCTCAATTCTGATTCAGCTTGGTCGTTTGCACAAGTCATTCAAACTCAGAAGCCAGTCCGGATCGCCGATTTGGTCTCGGTGTTTGGCAATTTACCCACAGGGGCTTGGAACCGACCGCCGCATCAAGCCGTAGTTGTCCCAATTGCACCTTCTGGTGAAACGGGGCGCTCCGGCTTATTAGTGGCTGGTTTGAACCCACTGAGACTTTTTGATGATACCTACCACAGCTTTATTAATTTAGTGGCTGGGCAAATTTCAGCAAGTATCGCCAATGCCAATGCCTATGAAGAAGAACGAAAACGTGCCGAAGCACTGGCAGAAATCGATCGTGCTAAAACTACATTTTTCAGTAATGTCAGCCACGAATTTCGCACACCCTTAACACTGATGCTCAGTCCCCTCGAAGAACTCACCAACACGCTCAACGAACGCCTGCAACCTGACGAGAGGGAACAGCTACAACTTATCCAGCGTAACGGTTTGCGCCTGCAAAAGTTAGTTAATACATTGCTAGATTTCTCGCGGATTGAAGCCGGACGCATTCAAGCCCTGTATGAACCCACCGATCTGGCAGCGTTTACTGCAGAATTAGTGAGTGTGTTTCGCTCGTTGATTGAACGAGCGGGAATGACGTTGGCGCTCGATTGTCCCCCATTGTCGGAACCCGTGTATGTGGATCGAGAAATGTGGGAGAAAATCGTGTTTAATCTGATGTCCAATGCATTTAAGTTTACGTTTTCTGGGAGTATCACCGTTCGATTGCAGCCTTTGGGTCGTTCCGTTGAATTGAGGGTTACAGATACAGGTGTTGGTATTCCTGAAACTGAATTACCTCGATTATTTGAACGATTTCATCGGGTAAGTGGAACGCGATCGCGAACTTATGAAGGGTCTGGAATTGGACTTGCTTTAGTTCAACAACTCGTTAAACTCCATGGCGGAACAATTCACGTTACAAGTCAGGTTGACTGCGGTACGACGTTTACAATCTCCCTTCCCTTTGGCTCGGCTCATTTACCTCCCGAACGTTTGCGACGTGCTGAAGGCAAAGGACTTGAGGCTACTCGCACCCTCACATCAACTGCATTAGGAGCAGATCCCTATGTGCTTGAAGCGTCGCGCTGGCTACCAGAAAGTAATTTTGGATTGCCGATTTTAGATTTTGCTTTAGAAGACAACCGGGGTGAATTCAACTTTTCATCCTTAAACAAAGCCCATCAATCTAAAATCCTTTTGGTTGATGACAATGCCGATATGCGGGATTATGTGAAGCGATTATTGAGTCAGTACTGGGACGTAGAAACCGTTAGTGATGGCTTAGAAGCCCTGGAATTCATTGCTCGGCAGCTTCCCGATCTGGTACTGAGTGATGTAATGATGCCCAGACTTGATGGATTTGGGTTGCTCCGGGAACTCCGTACCAATTCACGTACCAAAGAAATTCCGATTATTCTGTTATCGGCTCGTGCTGGAGAAGAGTCACGCATTGAAGGATTGGAAGCAGGAGCCGATGATTACTTGATCAAGCCCTTTTCAGCCCGTGAGTTGTTGGCGCGGGTGGAGTCAAATTTAAAACTGGCGCAATTACGACAAGCAGCAGCCCAGCAGGAACAGGCATTGCGGATGGAGGTACAAGCTGCAAAAGACAGCCTGGAAAGTGTTTTAACGCGAATTGCCGACCAATTTTTAGGATTAGATCGGGAATGGCGTTACACTTATGTCAACGAGCAAGTAACACAGGTTACTGGTATACCTAGGGAAAACCTTTTAGGCAGGAGGATTTGGGAAGTTTTCCCGGATACCACAGAAACCCAGTTTTATACAGAAGTCCATCGCGCTTTAGCGGAGCAAGTACCCGTTCAGTTTGAGTACTTCTACCGCAGATGGAACCGATGGTTTGAAAACCACGTTTATCCATCTACCAACGGTGTTTCTATCATAGTAACTGAAATTACCGAGCGCAAACAAGCTGAAGCTGCCTTGCAGCAGCGAGAAGCAGAACTGAGACTGATCACAGATGCAGTTCCCGTTTTAATTTCTTTTATCGATTCCGAGCAGCGATACCGCTTTAACAGCCAAAAGTACGAAGAGTGGTTTGGGCAACCTGTCACCGCAATTTATGGCAAGCCCATGTGGGAGGTATTGGGTGACACGGCTTATGAAAGGGTTCGCCCCTATGTGGAGCAAGTGTTGAGCGGAGAGCAAGTCACCTATGAAAGCGAGGTAGCTTATCAGTATGGTGGCACCCGCTATATCTATGCCACTTACGTTCCCCGGTTTGACAATCGGGGTAACGTCGAAGGATTTGTTGCATTAGTCAATGATATTAGCAACCTCAAACAGGTAGAAATCGCCTTACGGAAAAGTGAGGAGCGCTTAAAAGTAGCTCAATTGGCTGCCAAAATCGGAGCTTGGGATTGGGACTTAGCAACAGGCAGCGTATTTTGGTCAGAAGAATACTACACTCTTTATGGACTCGATCCCTCAATTCCATCCACCTATGAGAACTGGTTAGCCACTGTCATAGAATCAGATCGAGAAAATGCCGATCGATCTGTGCGGGAAGCCTTGCAGCAACAGCAAAGCCACCTTAACTTTGAGTTTCGGATTTGTCATCCCACCCAGGGAATCCGATGGTTTGGTTTCCTCAGTCAAATTTTTTACAATTCCAATGGGAAGCCTCAACGCGCCATTGGAATCTCAATAGACATTACCGATCGCAAGGCAGCCGAAACCGAACGCGAACAACTGTTGGCCCGCGAACAAGCAGCCCGCGAGCAAGCGGAAACTGCCAATCGCATTAAAGATGAATTCTTGGCAGTATTATCTCATGAGTTGCGATCGCCTCTCAACCCGATTCTCGGCTGGTCAAAACTTCTACAAATTGGCAATCTGGACGCAGCCCAAACCACTCAGGCATTAGCAACGATCGAACGCAACGCCAAACTGCAATCGGAATTAATTGAAGATTTGCTAGATGTTTCCCGGATTCTGCAAGGCAAACTCACCCTCAACGTTACAGCAGTCAGTTTAACTCCAATTCTTAGAGCTGCGATTGAGACAGTGCGACTGGCAGCAGAAGCCAAATTAATTAAGATCGAGACAAACTTGAGTGCTAATCTGGGACAGATATTGGGGGACGCGACTCGCTTGCAGCAAATCATCTGGAATCTGCTCTCCAACGCAGTCAAGTTTACACCTGAAGGCGGTCGCGTTAAGGTGCAGTTAGAACCAGTTGACAACCAAGCACAAATTACCGTTGTGGATACTGGTAAAGGCATTCCTGCTAACTTTTTGCCCTACGTATTTGATTATTTTCGCCAAGCAGACGGTTCAACGACTCGCCAATTTGGTGGGTTGGGGTTGGGGCTAGCGATTGTACGTCACCTCGTCGAACTGCATGGCGGTACAATTTGTGCAGCTAGTCGGGGTGAAGGACTCGGCGCGACTTTCACAGTTAGACTTCCACTCATACCGATTCAGCCAATGGTTGAGCCAGCCGATAATTTATCAGAGCAAGCCCTTGATTTAAGCGGGGTGCAAGTTTTGCTTGTGGATGACGAAGCCGACTCAAGGGACTTTATCTCCTTTGTACTGGAGCAAGCTGGAGCAAAAGTGATTGCAGCTACGACTGCAGGCGAAGCCTTTGCTGCGTTCACTCAATCCCATCCGGATGCGATTCTCAGTGACATTGGTATGCCTGATATGGATGGTTATATGTTGCTCCAACAGATTCGAGCATTGCCAGTAGAACAAATGGGACAAATCCCGGCGCTCGCCTTGACTGCCTACGCTGGAGATTTCAATCAGCAAAAAGCCCTACAAGCTGGATTTCAACAGCATTTAGCGAAACCTGTAGAGCCGGAGGTGTTGGTTGCGGCGATCGCAAATCTAGTCAAACGCAATTCGCTTTGATATGTCCGAATTAGATTGGTAGCAGCCCCATTGAGTGAAACTATTGAAAGAGGCGTGATGACTGACTTGGAAGCTGGTATACGCCTTAACCGTCTTCAAGTTGATAGCTTACAGGTAGCAATTGACCTGATTTTAGGAACAGGGTTGATGGCAATGCGTAGCATTCTAGAAGGACGGACAGAGCCAGATTACCCAGAACAAATTGCTAAAGTCATTCTCAAAACCCTCGGGGTTGCTGATGCTGAGGCTCATGCGATCGCTTTTAAATTTTTACAGCCCCTGTAAGCTAATAGAATTGCCATGATTTTTAATTGCCAAGGAAGATCGATCCTAAGTATCAGTAAAACTTACCTGAGATTGTAAATGCAGCCCAGTAGAAGGGGTGCTCGTAAAGCTTATTTTCAGGTGGCAATTTACTGCTTCTATATAACTCTGTTGCTAAATTAGCTCTAATTGTGGTTCCTTCTCTATCCAACGTATTCAGTGTTTCTTCATACCACTTTTTCAGTTCCCCTGCTGTCACATTTCTAAGCCATTGTGTTGCTTCTAATAATGCCGTTGCGACTGGTAGATCGCGTATTAGCCTTCGATAAAACTCGATCATCACTAAAGCACTGGCTGATGATTCTACATTCCAAAGAGTGCTGACGACATAATCAACTCCTTGGTTTAACAAAGTGTTGACTAAACCCACATACTCAGTTGAGATTGTTGAATTCCCAGGGATTGCTATTTCACAAGTAGAAAGGGTCAATAAATTATATTTTGCAATATTCTTTTGACAAATTTCTTCTATCGTTAATCTGTCTTCACCTGCTAAAAAGAATTCTGATTCTTGAGGCTGATTGAAATTATCGGTGACATATCCAGTAAAATGAAATATGTTGTAATCACCAGTTAATACTTTTTCTACTTGTTTTTTTGTAGCTTGCAAACCTTGAATGCGTTTGCAGCGATGAAACATTTGAGCGATCGCTTCCGATTCAAGTTTGGCAAATGCCAGGGCAGAATTGTTAGGACTATCTGGATTTTCAACACTTAGAAGTGGGAGACTTTGTACTCGCCATAGAGGTTGCGATTTCAAAGATAATCCTACTTGTACGCTAGGCAAATATGTCAGCGTAAAACTAGCTTGTGTTTGTTGTTGGGATTTTTCTAAAGGAGAAGAAATTTGAAAAAGAGCATGAAGGGGAAATCTGTGTAAATCGCGATGAGGAATGAGAATTAGATGGGTAATGTCTTCTAACTCATTAATAACTGCAGAGATGTTTAAAATACCTTTTAGCTTTAACAATCTCTGTTCCATACTTGCTAGCCAAGAGTGATGGCTTTCATTTTGTGCTTCAGGATTTGGATTGCGATATTCCCGCTCGTGTTGATTCCAATCTTCCAACCACTCCTCGAACTCAACCAAACGTTTTATTGCTTCGGGTAAAGGTTTTTCTTCCGTCGCTTCTACATTAAGTACGGGTGTAAAAACGGGTATTGGTTCTGGGGATTTATATTTGATGATAAAAGTTCGCAGGGTGCAAGGGCTAATATGCCAGTAAATAATAGCAGTTGTTGGGTTAAGAAGGTCGTGAATCGAACGATAGCTAGGCGAAAGAATTTCATTTTTCCAACCAGAACGAAGCCAAGTTATACAAGCATTTTTATGGTATTCTGCAAGTTCTAAGGATTGTGCAATTTCACCAAACTGTATAGCTATATCAATTGCCAATTGCCAAAAACCTATATTTCTAAGACATAGATCTTTTTTACTCTCATTAGAACGAGTCGGTTCATTTAAATATTCTTGTAATAACGCTATGGCATATTGATTAAATTCTTGTGCTTCAGATGGTTGTTCTAGTCCTATGTATGTTTTAACTATGTTTTGCACAACCTCTAAATGCAATTGAGGAAAATCATCTGCTGTTAAGGCTTTTAAGGAGAGATCGTACTCAGTAATAGCTTGTTGCCAATAAGGACGGGGTACAGTATCTCTCCTTCCTTTCTCATAATAAGCATTACCCAGTGCTAAACACAGTCTACCCCAACCTTCAGCATGGGTAGATGGCAAAACGTATTTCAGACCTTCTTGATAACTTGCTAATTTTCCTTCATATCCACGTGCGTACAAAGAAGGATTTGCTGCTGCTATATTAGTTGGAATTGTGTGAGAGTCATTATGAACGGCACTTCCTGCAGCAGCACCACGCCCAATCCAAGCCTCCCAATAATCAATTTTGATTTCTAAAGCGCGATCGTAAGAGGCGATCGCTTCTTCAAATTTCCCTATATAAAACAGTGCGACTGCGCGATTATACCAAGCTAGATAAAAGCTCGGGTTAATCTCTACAGCTTTGTCATAAGATGGTATGGAATCTTCACGGCGTCCCAAGTTTTCCAAAGCGACAGCACGGTTAAACCAAGCTAAGTAAAAGTCTGGTTTAATTTCTAGGGCTTGTTCCCAAGAGGAGATTGCTTCATCCCAGTGTCCCAGACTTGCGAGGACAACTCCTTTATCAATCCAAACTTCATATGCACCGGGTTGTAGTTCTGCCGCTCGCTCGTAAGATGCTATTGCTTGTTCTTTTTTCCCTAATTTTTCCAACGCGCTTCCCAAGGCGTACCATGCATCATAAAAATCTGGTTGAATATTGGTTGCTTGCTCTAAACTGGCAACTGCATCTTCATAGCGCTCCAAATTAGACAGTTCTATACCCCTGTTGTACCAAGCTTCATAAAAATCTGGTTGAATTTCTATAGCTCTATCGTAAGAAGCGATCGCATCATTTCTTCGTTCCCCATGAGCGAGTGCAATTCCTCGATAATACCAATTTTCCTGGTCTTCTGGTTGCAACACCAAAGCTCGATCGAAACTAGCAACAGCTTCTGTTGGATAACCTAACTTGAGTAATGCCGCAGCTCGGCTCGACCAAGCTTCTGGGTAATCGAACTTAATTTCTATAGCTTCGTCGAAGCAGGCGATTGCATCCTCATATTGTCCCATCTCACCGAAAATTCCGCCTCGGTAGTACCAGCATTTGTAAAAGTCGGGTTTCAATGCGATTGCGCGATCGTAAGATGCAAGCGCTTCAGTAAAATTTTCTAGATAAAAAAGTGTCAACCCCCTGTTAAACCAATACTCATGGGAGGTTGGGTTAATTTCAATCGCCTTATTGTAATATGTAATTGCTTCTGCTAAACTACCCGCTTTGGCTGCAGCCAGACCCTGGTAGAACAATGCTTGAGATCTTTCCTCTGCCAAATGCAATTGTTCGTTCGCTAAATTTGTATTAACTGATGGTTCAGTCGATTGAATTCCGAGATCGGTAGCCAGTTGCTGTACTAAATTCGTACTTTGCTCCAACCTTACCAACAACTCATCCAGTGTTCCCGCCACAGTTGGCTGTAGAGGCTCATTTTCCGATTGCTCTATTGAAGCTGCTTGTTGGTTTTGCTCCAACCATGCTTGTTCTCCAGCATTAGGGCTAGGTTCATAATTGGTAGGTGTAATTTTTGTATCTGCTCTTGTGAACTCCCAAACTAAATCATTGGAACTGCTTGTTGGCTGTCGCGGTATCAAATTTGATGCATCTACAGGTGTTTTTGTTTCCGTGTATTCCGTGTAATTGCTATCTGAATGTTCTTCTTGCGAATTTTGTACAAATTCTTCTACAGGAGTCAGACGAGCTGTTGCGATCGCGGTTTCAGTATTTTGTCTATCTGTATCCCAGTACGGATTGCCCAAATTACGTGTTAATACTCGTATTCCAATATCGTAGGAAAGCTCTCCAATTGTGCCAATCCCAAGTTCTCCTAGTTGCACCATCCGTTCTGCGAGCTGATTGTTTGGTGCAGGTGAGGTTAAAAGTCGCTCTCCAAAGTCCAGCAACCAATCTATCCAGCGTTCAAGAGAAATCCGATTTTCCATCCTTTGGAGATACTTGATTGCCCATTGCTGTCCTCTTGCTTGATAGACACCTTCTAAAAGCTGGGTAAACAAAAATTCCAAATCCGCGTTAGTGAGTTCGGGTAGCGGTTGCAGTACCGTCCTTTCCCCTTTTGGTTGAGTAGAACGAGTCTGCTTTTTTCCAAAGGGATATTTGAAAATTTTGTTAAACCATCTTATCAGCCACTTGAGCATTTCGGGGACTCTTGGGTGTTTCTCATTATAAACTTATAGCGGTGTTAAAAGAGTTCTGAGTTAAGTAAAAAATCATTGAAATTCCATAATTTTTAGTGTTTTTTTGCCTACTAACCAGTACTAGTATGGCATGACATAAATAGACTACCCTTGAAAAATCTGGAAAAACTTGTTTTACCAGCTTTTGCGGCTTCAGCCCTCTACCTTCTTAGTTCTGAACTCACGTGTTAGAAGTTCAATACTTTTTTGTTACAGCAATACCACGAACTTACAATCTTACGTCATAAAGGACATAATTCTTGTTAAGAAAGCAACAAATGTGTTATTTTTTTATGTCCCTGGAATTGCTCTTCGTCTGATGGTGCATGAGTTTCTGTTAGAAGGAGTGGTATGAAATTATGCTTCTGCTTGATTTGTATTAGATTGAGCAGATGCCTGAAATTGATTTAACAATTCTTGGATAATAACCTCTGGATCGTCTGTTTGAGTTCCTAATTGCTGGGCAATTTGTTGGCGGAGATTTTCATCCTGTTGTAACATTTCTAGCAGTTGGTCTAACGTAACAGCTTGATATTCACCTTCAGGTAAATTTTCTCCATCTTCAGACACATCTTTATTTTCCGTTGAGGTTTGAGTAGATTCTACAGAATTTTGGCTAACAGCATCCTGCCCGTCATATTCCCAGATGGGCTCGCCAGAGTTGCGCGTTAACAAATTCATTCCAATATCATAAGCAAGATCTCCAACGGCTCCAACTTCTGACTCTCCTAGTTGTATCATTCGGGAAGCTAACTCGTTGTTAGGTGAAGGTGATGCTAGCAATTTCTCACCAAAGCGTTGTAACCACTCCACCCAACGCTCAGTTGGAACGCGGTGTTCAATATTATGCAGCCATTTTTGAGCCCAGGCTTGCCCTCGAGCTTGATGGACACCTTCTAGTAGCTGAGTAAAGAGAAATTCCAAATCTGTATCTGTCAGGGGTGGAGGTGGCTGTTTTTGAGCATGAGTCTCTACTTCGGCTGGTGTGTGTTTCCCGCCAAATAAGCGTTGAAATAACTTTTTAAAGAACTGAACTAGCCGATTGAACATCTCCCGCACCCATAAGTGTTGGTGGTTACCCTAAGATTGTAGCGATGTATAGAGAAAGCAGCTACGCGTTTACTAGCTGAACTCCTTACGCTGACTCGTTTAATAACGATATCTCATTTAATAACCACTCTTCGATTTACTCAATGCCCATTTGCCTAATGGCTGCGATCGTCCAATGAAAAACATTTACAGGTTTTTTCTTTTCAGTCTTACAGCAATATGGTATACTTGTACTATAAGCAAAACTTTTGTGTACTAACTTGAGTTTATACATTTAAAATGTTGTGACGGCTTCACGAACCAACCTCCACCGAGAGTGCGGTATACAGTGAGGCTGTAAATAAATTTGTCCATCCCAAACTCTATTGGGTGTTACTCGTCTGTATTAACAAACAAGGCATAGACATTGCAAATCCATGTCCTACGAACCGCTGCACCATAAGTATCGCCCAAAGAGTTTTGCTGAATTGGTAGGGCAAGAAGCAATCACCACCACCCTAACCAACGCCATTCGTGCAGCTAAAATTGCCCCTGCTTACTTATTTACCGGACCTAGAGGGACTGGAAAAACTTCCAGCGCCCGGATTTTGGCAAAATCTCTCAATTGTCTTAAGACTGACAAACCCACAGCCGAGCCATGTGGGGTCTGCAATATTTGTCAAGGAATCACCAAAGGGTATTCTTTAGATGTCATTGAAATAGACGCCGCCAGCAACACTGGTGTCGAAAATGTCAGAGATATGATAGAAAAGGCACAATTCGCCCCAGTTCAGTGCCGCTATAAAGTTTATGCGATTGATGAGTGTCATATGCTCAGTACTGCAGCGTTCAATGCGCTACTGAAGACACTAGAAGAGCCACCCAAACACGTTGTCTTTGTCCTTGCAACAACCGATCCACAACGGGTATTACCAACAATCATTTCCCGATGTCAGCGATTTGACTTTCGGAGAATCAATTTAGAGGCGATGGAAAAGCATTTGAACCACATCGCCTATCAAGAAAAAATTAATATTTCTCCAGAATCCGTCACGTTGATAGCTCAAATTTCCCAAGGAGGGCTGCGGGACGCCGAAAGCCTCCTCGACCAGTTAAGCTTGTTAACTGGTGAAATTACCCCCGAACGAGTTTGGGATTTAGTTGGTTCAGTTAGCGAATGGGATTTATTGTATTTACTGAATGCGATCGCATCCAACAACCCCGAAGCAGTTCTAGATTATACACGTAAAATTCTAGATCGAGGTCGAGAACCCTTAATTGTTCTGCAAAACCTTGCCGCATTTTACCGAGATTTATTGATTGCCAAAACGGCACCAAATCGTGAAGATCTAGTGACTTGTACCCCTCAAACGTGGCAAGCACTGATTGATTTTGCCCAAGAATTTGAAATAGGAACAATCTTAGCAGCACAGCA
Organism: Tolypothrix campylonemoides VB511288_2; assembly: GCF_045999855.1. NCBI lineage: Bacteria > Bacillati > Cyanobacteriota > Cyanophyceae > Nostocales > Tolypothrichaceae > Tolypothrix > Tolypothrix campylonemoides. The sequence continues at coordinate 185,495 of NZ_JBFPMW010000016.1, read as the reverse complement.
ACTCTTGCGAACCACTGAAGTACAACTCAAAAACACTACCCAACCACGTTTGTGGTTAGAGGTAACATTACTAGGATTGTTACCCTCAGCAAATCTTGGAACGCAACAAATACCTCAGCAAAATGGTAGAGGATATACACCCACTGCTAGAATCATAACCCCAACCCCATCAGCCAATCCCGCACCCCCTCCAGCAGCCAATCCCGCACCCCCTCCATCAGCCAATCCCGCACCCCCTCCATCAGCCAATCCCGCAACCCCCCAATCTGCCCATACCTCATCCCATGAACCCCAAACAGTAGGAGAGACAGAATACGATATCAATCAAGTGTGGCAGCAAGTCCTCGCGAACCTTCAACCTATTTCAAGACGAGAGATATTGCGTCAAATGTGCCATCTCATAGAATTTGATGGAACTTCAGCACGCGTTGCGATCAAACAAGCTTGGTATCAGAAAATACAAGCAGATAAACCTAAAATTTCAGATGCTTTTAAAGTAACTTTTAACACAGATATCCAGGTCAACATAGAAATAGCAACGTCCTCAACTTCTACCCCATCTCAAACTTCCTCTTCTTCAAAAAAGCCAACAGCATCTTCTCCTCCCCCTGTCAGTCACAAATCACCCCCCACTTCCCCATCTCCTGAGCCTCCCACACCCACTGCACCAGATACACCACCCTCCCAAACCATTCAACCAAACAAAACACCGACTCCAAAAACGGAATCGGTGACAAATGCAAAAACCGCGCAAAATATTCCTCCACCCCAAGCCTCAAATCCACCTCCAGTTTCCATAACACCTTGGGAAACAGATGAAGGAGCGATTGCCGCTCAACGGTTAGCTCAATTTTTTGATGGAGAAGTCATTAGATTGACAGATGATACTGAACTACGCGATTTAGGTCCTTTATCTCAGTGGGATGATGAATCAGAAGTTGATGATGAGTTTTAGCTAATAGCTAATAGCTAATGGCTAATGGCTAATGGTAAGACCAGCGCTGATAGCGCAGCGTGGCACGCTCATTGCCATAGGCGGGTTTCCCGCGCCCTGGCTAGCCCTTACGGGCATAGCCCAAAGGCATCGCGGAGCGTGCGCTTTGCGCTTAGCGTCTCCGTAAGGAGATAGGGCTAATAGCTATTAACCATTAGCCATTAGCTATTAGCCATTAGCCATTAGCCATTAGCCATTAACTCTTCCCCTGATGTACCGTCTTTACCCATTTCAAACGCTTTGGTCGTACTGACATACGGGCAGTAGCAGTACTCATGACCACAAGCCAATGGAACATATACAACGTACCGCGTAGGGTCTCAAGCATGAGTAGAAGGGTTGTAGAAATTTTAAATTCCTTGTCCTTGCGTATGCGCCTTAAACCTACAAACATCCCTGTTATTGACATCGTGACTGTCAAGCCTGTAACGGGGCTTAAAATTGGTGGACGATGCCTTGCTATTGCCATCAATAAATCTGGTACTGCTGCTGTAGGTAATATGTACTGTAACAGCATATACATCAATAAATCCCAGGTTTTGCGTGTTCCCATACGGTTTCTGAGAATGAGATCCCAATAATCCAAATACCGTTGGTATCCACCTTCAGCCCAACGATTGCGCTGATGCCAAAGTGCGATCGCATTTGTGACACCCTCTTCTTCTACCGTTGGGTTGAAAACACATTCAATATCCCAGTCATCAAGATGCAAGCGAAACGTCAAATCTAAGTCATCGGTGATTGTTTCCTCATTCCAACCGCCACAACTCAGTAGGGCTTCTCGCCGAACAAATTGACCGTTTCCACGCAGTTCCCCGATACCACCTGTAGCAATTCTTTGCTGCTGCATGTGGGCATCAAGTGCCATTTCTGCTGCTTGACCTTTTGTCCAGAAATTCTCTGCAGCATTGGCAATAACTTTTCTTACCTGTACCGCACCTAAATTTTCTTTTTCAAATAAAGGTATGACGCGCAGTAGTAGGTCTGACGACACTTGGGCATCCGCGTCAAACACCGCCACTATTTCTCCTTTAGTCAGAGGTAAAACCTGATTTAAGGCACCCGATTTTCCTCCCCCCGCATCTGGTTCTCGCCGCAAAACCTTGAGTTGGTCGTACTCTTGGGCTAAAGTTGCCAGTACGTGGGGTGTTTTGTCCGTACTGTTATCGTCAATAATCCAGACTTCGTATCGTTCTTCTGGATATTCTAAACTACACAGGTTTTTGACTAATCGGTCTATAACCGCTTCTTCATTTTTAGCAGCCACTAAAACGGATACTACAGGCCAATCCCCTTGCATTTCTTCCAAACGTTTTTTGGGTCTAGCAAATACTGCTACTAGGGTATGAATGCCTAAGATTGTTGTTAATCCCAGAACAAACAAAGTACCCCAAGAAACTAAATGCAGGGCGATCGTACCGCTCCAGACTATCGTTAAAACTAGAGCAGCTTTGCGTCTGCGACCTCGAAACCGGGATGGATGAGACATAGAAGGCGATGTTTCATCCACTGACTCTTCTGATACTGATAGGTCAGCAAGCAAGGAGAAGTTTGAATAGCGCAAATCGCCGCTCAAATCTTCGGAGGAGTTAAGCGGATCGAGTTCGTTATAAGGATCGTTTTCGGGCCAGGAATTCGCTGGCATAGGTAACTTGGTTTCAGCAACAGTATTTATTTACACCCATCAAGAAGTTGGGAATCAGGTTACTCCAGAATGTGCAACCTCTACATACTTTGAGCTTACCTTGAGATTGGTGGTATTTTTCAACAGCTATGGGGTTTACACAATACCCTTAGAAGCCTGAGTGTTTCCCAGCTCCAATAAAAGCCAGTGCAGACCTATTGTACCCGACATTGTCATATTTCTTAGCAAAAAATGATGATTGGTAGTAGAAAGCGAGGAATGGGGGCAAAGCCTAATACTCAATCCCGGTTAGCAATCGCGTGGTTGTCACTCAGGTGATGACTGGTCACTGATTTTTGGGAATACTATTGTCAGCCGTTAATATATCTAGTTGTCAATTTAACATTAGGAATATTCAGAGTATGTCTATCGATCAACTCCAGCCCGCCACTCAGCAACAAGCAAGTGTTTACCTGCCTTACATTCAAGGTAATAACAAGCGGAATTACTTGCCTTTTGCAATTGGTCTTTACCAAAAGGGTGTTTTGGAAGGTCACCGCAAGATAGAAGGCAGTGACAATATTCCCTTTGTTGCGACTTGGAATGTTGCTACCTTGCCTTCAGACTTAACTCGCTGTCGAGTCCAGTTTGACGGTAATGCCGAACTCAGCTACGAAGTGATGATGGCAAGCTTTGAGTTTATTGTTTTTTTAATCGAGCTTTTAGAAAACTATAAACGCTACCGCACGACAGATTTTTCCCAAACCTTCTACCGGAAGTTGCTGCGTATAGAAGATTAAAAGCCCTTAACCTCCTAACCCCTATTTCAAGCAGTATCTCTGGGAATGTGCCAGAATGCAATAAAGGTACTTTTAAAACGTCACTTCTTTTTTCGAGGTTTTTAGCAAAGTGTTACTAATCAAAGATAGCAAAGTTAGACCTAAAATTAGGAAGACCTAGCTAAGTTGTGAAAAGCCATCAGCAATTAGCCATCTGCTTTTAGCAAAAATTAACCTGACTGCCATTTGCGTAGAGTTTCCGCTACTCGCATATGCAAGAGTGCTGAAAGCTAATTAACGTTTGAAACTAGGAGTGCATACGTGCCAAAGTCCACTAAATATTTGTTGATTGGATCTACAGAGGCTTACTGCGGTAAATCTGCAACAATTCTCGGTTTATCTTATCAACTACAGCAAAAAGGGCTTGATATTGCTTACGGTAAACCATTAGGGACCTGTTGGAACAAATCCTCAGACAGTTTACTTGAGGAAGATGTTCAGTTCATTAAAACCAGCCTTAATTTACCGGAAAACCGGATTGCGCCTACCATGCTGAGCTTAGATGAAATGACTGTGCAAAAGTGCCTGCAAGGGTTCGATAAAACAGATTATCAAAAATCTTTGGTGCAGCAATATTCACAGATGCAACTGGGTGATTTGGTGTTACTTGAAGGACCGGGAAATTTAGAAGAAGGAACTTTGTTTAATTTGTCTTTGCTACAAGTGGCAGACGCTGTAGATGCATCTGTCCTGTTAGTAGCTCGTTATAAGTCTCTACTTTCCGTCGAACCATTGATTTCCGCCAAGCAGCTGATTGGCGATCGCTTGATTGGTGTTGTCATTAACGATATACCCACAGACCAACTGTCAGTCGTTAACACGACCATGCGCTCTTTTTTGGAACAACAAGGTATTCCCGTTCTCGGTCTGTTGCCAAAAAGCGAATTATTACGCAGTGTGAGTGTCCGCGAACTGGCACACCAGTTAAACGCAGAAGTTTTGTGTCGTAGCGATCGCCTAGATTTAATGGTAGAAAGCCTTGCAATCGGCGCGATGAATGTCAATGCTGCCGTAAAGTATTTTAACATGCGCCGGAATATGGCAGTTGTTACAGGGGGCGATCGTGTGGAAATTCAACAAGCTGCTTTAGAGACTTCCACCCATTGCCTTATTCTCACCGGACAGCTACCACCTCCGGCCTTCATTCTCAACCGCGCTGAAGAATTAGAAATCCCAATTTTATCCGTCGATTTGGATACCCTTACCACTGTGGAAATTATTAATAGCGCCTTTGGTAATGTGCGCCTTCACGAGCCCATTAAAGTTCAGTGTATTCGCCATTTTATGGCAGAGCATTTTGACATCGGGCGTTTGCTTTCCCTGTTAGATTTCAATCCTGCAGCAGCACTGCAATAGGGTATTGATTGAGAATTAGGAATTTGGGACATGGGGGACATGGGGGACATGGGGGACATGGAAGAATTATCTCCCCGTCAGCCCATATCTCCATCCCCCTATTCCACTAGATATTCAACCGAAAACTCCCCTTGTCTGCTAAAATATCTTGGTCGTTTAATCTACTATTTGTTCATCTTTGAGCCAGTCAATAGACCTTATTAACGTCGATACATTAGCGCTAGAACTGGCGACAATCCAGCAAACAGGTTCAAAAAGAATCGCGTTGCTGGGATCTCGTCATGTGCCGATTACCCATCAGAATCTTATTGAGATGATGAGCTATGCCTTAGTTTTAACAGGCAATCGGATCATCACTTCTGGTGCTACTGGTACTAATTCAGCTGCTATTAAGGGAGCAATGCGGGCTGATCCTAATTTGCTAACGGTGATTCTACCTCAAAGCTTAGAACGCCAACCCTTAGAATCGCGTCAGCAACTAGAACAGGTGATGCATCTGGTTGAAAATCCTACCAACAATCATCTGTCTCTTGCAGAAGCAAGTTACTTATGTAACAAGGAGATTGTCTCCCGTTGTCAGCAACTCATCTGCTTTGCATTTCACGACAGTAGAACTCTGCTGCAAACTTGTAAGGAAGCAGAAGAACAAAGAAAACTGGTGACGCTATTCTACTTCGATTAGTCATGTGTCATTTGTCTTTTGTCCTTTGTGTTGGGCTAATGACCGATGACTCATGACTAACGCTTGATGACTCACGACCGATAACTAAATGACTATTTTTTTGTACTCTATTGCGGCGGCTGCCGTTCTGATTTACGTGCCATTTTTAGTGGTCAGTTATGGTCGCGTACAAGTTGGATATGACATATCTGCTCCTCGCGCTATGTTTGATAAACTACCACCCTACGCTCAACGAGCAACTTGGGCGCACCAAAACTCGTTTGAAGCATTTATGATATTCACGGCAGCAGCATTAATGGCATACGTAACGGGCGTAAATTCTCCCGTTGCAGCAGGAGCTGCAGTCACCTTTGTTGTAGCTAGATTGCTATACTCAGCTTTTTATATTTTGAATGTTCCCATTTTGCGATCGCTGATGTTTGCTATTGGCGCTCTTGGTTCTGCCACTCTCATTGCCCTCAGTATAATTGAAGTAACTCACAAATAATGGCTGGTTGTTAGTTGTTAGTTGTTGCTAGTTAATAATTTTTAACCACTAACTACTAACCACTAACCACTAACCATTAATTAATAACAATTTTAAAATTTCCTATGGCTTCTACCTTTTCCTTTGATATCGTTAGCGACTTTGACAGACAAGAGTTGGTCAATGCAGTCGATCAAACTGTGCGCGAGATTAAAGGTCGTTACGACCTTAAGGATACTCAAACAACTGTTGAATTAGGAGAAGACAGGATTACCGTTAATACTGATAGTGAGTTTACATTGGAAGCAGTACACGGCATATTGAGAGATAAAGCTGCTAAACGTAACCTCTCACAAAAAATCTTTGATTTTGGCAGAGTTGACTCTGCTAGTGGTAATCGCGTGCGTCAAGAAATTACCCTAAAAAAGGGTATCAGTCAGGAAAATGCCAAGCAAATTTCCAAGCTAATTCGGGATGAGTTCAAAAAAATACAAGCATCGATTCAAGGAGATGCTGTACGCGTTACGGCTAAAAGTAAAGATGATTTACAAGCTGTGATTCAAAGGTTGCGGCAAGAAGATTTCCCAGTTGCTCTGCAATTTACAAATTACCGATAAATTGGGTTTCGTTCCTCAACCCAACCCAATCAGATAAACCCAACACAATCATCTATTTGTTGGGTTTCGCTCCTACTAACCTCGCGCTCCGATGGTCTTTTGAAATGCCGGACGCTCAGAAATTTTTTTGATGTAATTTAAGACTGCTGGATAGGGGCTGAGATCTAGCTTTAACATGAAGGAGACATAGGATAGAATTGACCCTACGGCAACATCAGCAACAGTAAATTCATCACCTAGCAAGTAGGGTTGCCGTCCAAATATTTCATTAAGAGGAGTTAGCAGCCGGGGCGTTTCTTTTTCCCGGCTTGCTTCTGTAAAAATGCCTGTTGCTAATGTAGCGTTAGAAAATAATACCCATTGTGCGACTTGGGCATTTTCTTCTAGTGAAAGTGCAACTTTTCCATACTTCTGGGCAAGGTAAAGCAAAATTGCTCCCGATTCCCATAGTTGCAAGTCACCATCTACAATTGCAGGAACTTTTCCTATTGGGTTAATTGCTAAAAATTCCGGTTTGCGTTGTTCACCCGCTTGCAAATCAAGCTTCACGAACTCGTAGGGAACTTCAAGTTCCTCTAGATACCATTGAACAATGGATGCACGGCTCATTGCCCCGCCATATAGTTTTAGCATTTATCAGTTATCAGTTATCAGCTATCAGTTAACAGTAAATAATGATAACTGATAACTGTTAATTCCTTAAAGGACTTTATGGGTGTTGGGATGTTGTTTGATGTTATCTTCTTTAGTTACATTCCTTGTCACATTTAATACTCTTTTTCGTTCAATAGAATATTTGAAATCGGTATAGGTTGTACCTAAAGGAATCAGAGTTTTTGCTACTTCGCGACGCTTGTAGGTACGAGCAGCTGCTATTGCCCGTTCCATAAAATCATGACCGAATTGGGCAGATTCCGGAAATTCAGAGGGAATTTTGAGATGATCTCCGTCCATTAAGCTACCTAAAGTGGTAGCATAAGCAAGCTTATATGAGGTACTGGTACCTTTAAAGAGCGTTTCTAGGGAAGCAGAGGGAATTGGTTCTATAATATCGACTTGATTCACTTCTCCGTCTTCTTTTACAAAACAGGTTGCTAAACCGATGACAATATAGTCATCCGCCGTAAGGTCAGGTGCATTGGAATAGGAAATTACTGTTGTCATAACAAATTTTTTCAAAACTTTACAAAGTCTACAATAAGGTTGAATTCAAGCTTTTCAGGTGCAGAACTACCGAATTTTATGTGAAAGCCCGGAGTTCTGATTAATGAGTCCTTAGTAATTTCCGCAATCCTACTCATTCTTTATAAGTCAGACCTCTGTACTATCAAAGCACTTGCACTACAAGAAAGGAATTGGGAAACGGGGAACTGAGGACTGGGAATCGGGGACTGGGGACTGGGGATTGGTTAATTTCAACCTTTAAGCTCTAACCCTAATCCCTAAACTCTAACTCCTTTGGTCATTTTATCAAGTTGCAGCTCCCTCTACTTGAATAATCTAGGGGATTGATAACTGCTGTATCTGGAATTGAACTTGGGGATGAAGTATCCATTAATAGATTGAAGCATCAATTATGTAAGGTGCCTCAATTTGGTAAAGAACCCCAAGAGCCATATGGCTCCTCTAAGCATAAATTCTCACTTGTTAGGACAACTCAAGTCCGGCTTGGATGCTTGCGCCCAAGTACTTACAGACACCTTAACAAGTGACACAGGGGCAAAACCACAAGCACGGTGAAACCTATAAGTTGATCTCACACGAGCAAGCAGCTCAGGCAGGAAACTATGAACAGTCACTCATTTTTAGCTTCTGGTGACCAGCAAAATCACCTCCACCCATTTGCACTAAATAGAAATGCATCGCGAGAGCAAGAGGCTAACGGTAGAGACGAATCCTCTGTAGGAGATAGCTACTTGCGCTCTCGTGCTCTGACAATGGCTCAACAAGGACAGTACGTCGCAGCAATTGAGTTGTTGAATCAATTGATTGCTCGCCATCCCCTCAATGCTGTAGATTACAACAACAGAGGGCTGATTTATTATCAAAGCGGTGAAACGGAAAAAGCTCTTTGTGATTACAATACAGCTCTAGAACTCAATCCTAAATTGGTAAGCGCTTACAATAACCGAGCCAATTATTATGCTGCTACCGGAAAATTAGAAGCAGCACTCGAAGATTACGACCGGGCGTTGGATTTGAATCCGGGTCACGTGAGAGCATGGATTAACCGAGGTATTACTTTCCGAGACTTGGGGCAATATGAGGAAGCAATAGAAGATTTTGAGGCGGCTCTACTTTTTGGTGACTTAGAGGGACACATCATAGCAGAGAGAGGCAGAACATATCATCTCTGGGGCGATTGGAATTGTGCGATCGCTGATTACCGTCGTGCTTTAACTTACCTACCTTCTTATGGTTCCAAAAAAGGAGAACCGAGCTTCCGCTTGCGCTTGCAAGTTGAAAATTGGTTGGATGAGTTGTTGCACCCTCAGCAGTATTTAAGATGGTAATTCCCAACTGGCTGGACAAACAGAGGAGACACAAGGCAAACAGAAGCAAAGAAACGGCTTTTACGAGTGACACGAAGCAGTGTTTTGCCATGGACTGTGAGGATTTACCTTGGGTGGTTGAGCAATGAGAGTGACTTCACCATTCTTATCCACAACCCATCCTTGAGCTTCGACAATTTGACTGGGAGACAGGGAGACATTTTCACTTTTGAATTTTGAATTTTGAATTTTCAATTGATGCGTATTTCTTGGTTTTTGAGTAGAAAGTACATTTATCTCCGGGTTTGAAAGTGATACCCACCCCACCTGCACATTATCAGCTGCTAACATTTGGTAAGGGCTGGGTGCAATTCCTCCACGTCCTGTAATCACAAATTCACTCTGTTGTGTATCTGTATCATCCTGACAAGCTTGGGCTACTTGAGTATCCGTTGGTGGTGCTTGTGGTAGTTTGGTTAACCCGCGATTGGGATCGATGTCTGGAGTGTTAATTTCAACAACACCATCTATGCCAAATTCAGAACTGGCAGTAATATCACTATCAGGAGATAGCAAAATTCCCCGAGTATTGATGGTTATGTTACCTCCTCTCCCTTTAGCTGCATTAGCTGTAATGTAACTGTTCTCTAAAGAGACTAATATCTCCGAGTCAATATTGATATTGCCTCCATTCCCCTCAGCTTGAGCAGTTCCTGCAGTAGCAGTTATGCTGCTATTACGTAATAAAATACTTCTGGCTGTGAGTTTGATATTTCCACCTTCGCCTGAGGTTGTTTCTGTTGAAATAGTGCCTTGATTGTTAAGCTCGATAGAGCGAGCATTCACTTCAATTTTGCCTGCATTGGCAGTTTCATCGCCTCGCACACGAGCAAATAATCCGCTATTAGAGCCATCATTATCAACTGTCTCACCACCAAATTGTTCGCGTCGAGCACTGAAAGTGCCATCGCTTCCAGAGATATGGACGCTATCGGTGGCATTAACAGTTATGTTACCTGCACTGCCACTACTAAAACTACTAGTTAAAATTTGTCCGCCGTCTGTTAACTGAAGAGTGTTGGTGTTAACAGTGATATTACCGCCATTTTTGCCACTTCTCGTTCTAGCACTCAGAACTGCTCCATTAGATATGCGTAAGGTGCCAGTAGTTACAGTAACATCACCTCCCGAGTCGGTTGCGCCTTGCTCGGTGGAACTTATCAACCCACTGGAAAATCCTTTTGGAGAAAAACCAGAAAGATTTACGGATTCTGAAGCATTAACGCGAATATTTCCTGCTTTGCCATTTCCACGGGTGAGAGATTGAATTTCCGCTCCATCAGACAAAGAAAGAGTGCGCGAATAAATTTCAATATCACCTGCATTACCAACAGCGCCCTTTTCTACCGTGCTAAAGAGACCAGTACTACTGTCAAGTCTTGCGATCGCAACTTCAGTGGGTGCTGAAGAATCGTCTTCCATAAAGGAAAAAGGCACATCTGGAAATTCTTTGTTTGAATTAACAATCGAGATGAAGTCATCTACCCAAATATAGATATTTCCTGCATTTCCTTGTCCAAATGTACTGGCAACGACTTCAGTATTATTGCTGAGGCTTAAGGATCTTGCTTTGATGAGAATACTACCACTATTACCAACTGCTTCAGATTCCACTGCATTGGAGACGGAACTTCTAGACATCTCAGTATCACCTGTAGCATTAAGTACAATATCCCCCGCTTTGCTGCTGTTTGTCCCCAGCCCTTGCCCGATACCAGCATTGAGACGGCTATCTGATATTTTTAGGGAGTGAGCGTTGATGGCAATACTACCCCCATTGGATGCACGTACATCTATAGCCGAGAAATTGCTGAGAGATACATTAGCTAGGGCAACACTTTTTGGAAAACTTAAACTGAGCTGGTCGCCGCTCATGTTTAACCCCACCGTTCCTGCTTCTGCCAATCCTCCCAACTCCACTCTTCCACCAGGAGCGCTGAGAGAGCCACCATCGAGAATAATACTTCCAGCAACGAATAACAAACTCTTACCGTCTCCAACACGCAAACCAGTTGAATTTGATTCAGGTCTTTTTGGTAGTGGTACGATGGGTGGTGCAACGGGTGGCGGTGCAACGGGTTGTTCGGCTACAGGTGGTACTTCTCTCAGTACTTCTGGTGTTGTTACTGGAGAAAAATCTAATGGATCGGTTGATGAGAGTGGTGCAATTGCAGAAAATATTGTAATTAATTCAGGAGCGTCCTGAGAGGAAATGTCCTGAGAGGAAATGTCCTGAGAGGAAATTGTGACTGGGATCGGTCCGACGGAGCGATCGACAACTATTGGTTTAGGATTTATTTGATTGAATAGAAAGGCTGATGGATTGATGGTCAGTAACGGGGGAGTATTGGGATTTGAAGCACTGAAAAAACCGCGATCGCCAAACTCAATGGCATTAGCTGTTGTTGCAACAAATGAACCTCTCACATCTAAGCTGGCATTTTTCCCAAAAATAATTCCGTTAGGGTTCATCAAAAACAAATTGGCATTACCCTCAACACCAAGCTTCCCAAAAATTTTGGAAGGGTCAATTCCCGTAACTCGGCTCAAAATGTTCTCAATACCGGATGGGTTGGCGAAGTAGACTTGTTGTCCTTCACCAACATGAAATTGTGAAAAGCTGTGAAATAGGTTAACTCCGCGAGTTGCTCCACCCTCAATTTTATAGGTTTGGGAGTCTATTTCCGTAACTGTAGAACTTTCAGTACCTAAGGTGTTGTCTGGCACTAGCTTGAGTTCTTGAGCAATAGCATAATTTGTACCGAATGAGTACGTACACAAGCCTAGTGTCCCCACTTTTGTAAAAAGGCTCAAAAACAGGTTATGCTTACTTTTTTTGGACATTCCGTTTGTCAAAGAAACAGCAGTGACCGAATAACAATTTTGCTACACGTTAATTAATTACTGGTAATTAAAATGACTTTTTGCAAACTCCCTTAATAGGTTGCATATATTTTCAGGCAAATCCGCTATTTTTTCACAAAACTTAAAGATAAGACTATTTTGGATTTGAAATTTAAGATTTTGGTATGAAAAAGTCTGACTTAAACTTATTTTTTGAGTAAAAATTTTTAGAAAAACAAAAGACTTTTTATGACATTTTCTAACCGTCAAAGTCTAATGAATAAATTAAAGTAAAAACATCACGAGATTCAACCTCAAGCTTTCGCACTCAGAGTTTTCTCTGGGTGCTTTTAGTTTTTTATCAAGGTCTGAGGATTCTCTTGAGGGTTTTGCTGCAAAATTGCAAGCAGTTCCTACGCCTTAGGCTTTAAACCTAATTAATATTTTATAATTGCTCTCTATCACCCGATCGGGTGACCCAATTGGATGAAGTCTGGCAATCTCTCTTCACTATATTCTTATTTTGTAACGAAAGACGAACGAATAACAAGGAATTCGGACTGCAAATCTTAAGTATCATCTTTGTTTCTGAATTAGTCGTCCCGGATTTCCCTAATCTTTGCGAGGTTCTCATGAGCGAGCAAGAAAAAGCCAATATTCACTCAGCGTATCAAATGGCAGCAGAAATGACCTATCTTGTAGCGGTTGGTTTGAGCAAGGCAAAAGAAAAATCAGAAGCCAGAAAAATGCATCGCGACAGGAAAAATAGGAAACCGTTTTCTAATTAAACAATTGCCCAATTCAACAGAAAAATTCTCTAGAATCTATTGATAGCATAAATAAAATAGAGAGACGTTATATATAACGTCTCTCTATTTTATGGACTGTATCTACCGCACAACATATCGAGTTGCTTCAGCATCAATTGGTTTGATGAAGTACAACTGCACTACTTGCCAAGCATTGGAGATGTAGTAGGGTAGCTTCTGGAAGAATTGCAGGAATTTTGGAGTATTGGAGTTCGCGATCGCAGTCAACTTCTCGTTGTTCTTGACACAAACTTCCAAACGCTCGTAGAACTCCGGACGCTCAATATCTAGCATAACGGGGAAGACTCGCCCTGCTGTTTCATTGGTTTTTTCAATGACGTACTTATCATATTCCCGTGCATCTAAACCAATTGAGGCATAAAAGTCTTTGCGTTGCACGTCATTGAGATACATAGTGGCAAAGACTGACAGCAGGAAGAACCGACACCACAACCGTGCTTTCCAATCGTTCAGCATTTGTGGCTGAGATTTCATAATGGCATCAAAGAAATCACCGTGGCGATTTTCATCCTGACACCAGTTCTCGAACCAACGGAAAATTGGATAAATCCGGTCTTCTGGGTGTGCTTCTAAGTGGCGGTAAATAGTGATATACCGCCAATAACCAATCTTTTCTGAAAGATAGGTTGCGTAGAAGATAAATTTTGGTTTAAAGAAAGTGTACTTGCGGCTCTTTGTTAAAAACCCTAAATCTAGCGACAGATTAAAATCTGAGAGTGCTTTGTTAAGGAACCCAGCGTGACGTGCTTCATCCCGAGACATGAGATTAAAGCACTCTGCTAGAACGGGGCTTTTATCCTTTAAACGACGACCGAGTTCTTTGTACAACAAAAATCCGGAAAATTCTGCCGTACAGGAACGTTCCAAAAATTCAACGAACAACCGACGAGTTTCCCCATCAATACGATCCCAGGATTGTTCAAACTCGGAATCCCGAACAAAGTGATGGCGGTTGTAGTCCGCACGAAACTCTTCTAGGATGGCTTGCAACTCATCTTCGTTGACGGAAATGTCCATCCGTGCCATCTCATCGAAGTCAGTTGTGTAGAATCGGGGTGTCAGCAGGGTTTCCTTCGCTGGGACTTTAATCCCTGGCCGTATTTCTTCAAAGCCTGGTTTTTTTAGGGAATCTACCATGTCCTGATTGCCATGAATGTCTTATTATTCCGTGGTTTCCGTCAAAGCCATAAGCAATGCGCTCGCGAACATTGACAGAAGACAGTATTTTATTTGTATAGTTCAGTCTACCAAGGCTAGGGGTAATAACAGACGCCTAAAACGTTAAGACTTGCAACAATACTTCAACTAACGATCCTAGTGGGTGAAGTGCAATTGCATTTTTCCGAACTATCCTAGAGATATAAAATCCTATTTAAGAGCCGCACAAGGGGGACAGGGGAGACAAGGAACAGGTGTTTGTAAATCATTTAGGACTGATGAACAAATCGTGTTTGTGTTGTTTATGGGAATGTTATTAGAATTATGAATCTTTATAATGAACTGTAAAGTTGCACGGAGAAAAAGAGGTCTGTAAAAATTGAACTAAATTTCTCTATATAAAATGTCACACTTATGAAATTTCTCTTACTGATTTTTTGAATGCATGATTTTTGAATCGCTACCTACCATGGTTTGAAACAAAACAGTATGGGAAAGCCGTCTGGAAAAACAAGCACGAATCTGAGGGGTTGGCACGGGATGAATGCGGAAACTAATAACACAAACAAAGAACATCAAGATCGTCTTCTTGTCTCTTACATCTTAAATGTAATTGGATTTTTTGGTCTGCTTAGTGGGTTGCACCGTTTATACAACGGCAAGGTCGGAACAGGTATGTTATGGATGTGTACTTTTGGTTTGCTGGGGGTCGGACAAGTTGTTGATTTGTTTCTCATCCCTAACATGGTTAACGAGCACGAAATGAAACTCAGGCTAAAAGCAGGGGTGTCTCCCTTTGGCGTACCTTTAAATCAACCGCCTGCAACAACTCAAGTTTACAAATCGCCTCAAGAAAAACTGATGATACAACTGCTGAAAGTGGCGGAAAAAAGAAATGGCAGACTCACTGTGACTCAAGGAGTCATGGAAACGGGGGCTGGCTTTACGGAAGTGGAAGCAACGCTCAAGGAAATGCTGAAATCTGGTTATGTAGCAGTAGATAACGACCCCATTACAGGAGCTGTTACCTACCACTTTCACGAGCTTGGCTAGTTTCTTCCCAACCACTTTTGACCGTTCAAACGCTGCACAATACCAAACACTAAAAGATCGAGTGTGATTTTGCGCTCGTCTATAAGAAAAGATTCAAGAGTACTGGGCTTTTTCCCTTCATGACAGGAAAAAGCTTTTTTCCCTTGAATGTCTTCTTCAGGAAAATATAGGTTAAACTGGCGCAGCCCGTTTTGCCAACTACCTGCTATTTGCCAACAGTCTTCAGCTTTTTCATAGCCAATGATGGGAAGCTTCTGTTTGGCAAAAGATAATTGTAAATCTTGTACCCCTTCTTTTGCGATCGCTTTTTGTAAAGCCGGCAAGTAGTCTTGCTGTATAAACTCTACAAAGGGCTTATCTTCAACACCAGGTGCTTTCTCTTTTTTTGCCCCAGCCTTAGCAGCTGCGGCAGGTTTTTCCTCAGCATCCCCTGCAGCTTTATCCGCTGGCTTTTCCCGTTTGGGTGGCGCAGTTTTGGATTTTGCCGCATTGGGATTAGTTTCTGGGTTTGCCGTTTTGGGGTCTGGAGCGTTGGCAGTTGGAATGCTGGTCGCTTCAGGTGAATCAGTGCTGGGAGCGTTTTCTTCAGCGACACTGGGGGCTTGCTTATCGACAGTGCTGGGAGCAACTTCTCCTGCTTGATTGTGATTGGTTTCTTCTGCCATTGCTTGGAGTCAATCCTTCCGACTTGACTGTATCACTTTCATTTTGACATAGGTCTATGAGTTATCAACGCGCTAATTGCTAATGGCTAATGGTAAGTCCAGTCCTGTAGGCGGGTTTCCCGCGCCCTGGGAACTGGCGAACCCGTTCGCGTTCGCGAAGCGTGTGCCTTGCACATAGCGTCTCCGTAAAGAGATAGGGCTAATGGCTAATGGCTAATTGCTAATTGCTACTCCCTACCCCCTGAATAATTCTGCTAAGACTACATTAGAGAATAAAAAACCTTCTGGGTCGGTGAGTCGCAACCTTCCACCGACAACTTCTACCCAACCTTTCTCATAATAAGTTGCACAACGCTGCTCTATCTCTTTTACCTTGTCTTTGCCGAAACGTTCTGCCAAAGCAGCTAAGCTGACTCCTTCTGCCAACCTCAACCCTAACATTAAAGTTTCTAATAAAATTTCATCTGGTGGTGTCACATCACAATCTACAATCGCTCCATTTTGCACCCACCCATAATATTCCTTGGTGGTACGAGGGCGGTTGAAGCGTTTTCCACCAATATAACTTGCTGCACCCATCCCAAAGCCATAATAAGGGCGGTTCTCCCAGTAAACTCGATTGTGGCGGCATTGATGTCCCGGTCGGGCGTAGTTAGAAATTTCATAATGTTCGTAACCTGAATTTTTTAAAAATTTCTGTGCTATGCGATACATTTCCACTGTTGTTTCATCTGTTGGTAAAGGTCGATCCCCAGGTTTGTAATACCGCCCAAAAGGAGTTTGTGGCTCAATTGTCAAGTCATAAATAGATATATGCGTGGGTGATAGGGCGATCGCTTTTTCTAAAGATTCTTCCCACCTATCTAAAGTTTGATGCGGCAATCCCGATATTAAATCTATGCTGAATTCGGGAACCGCGACTAGTCGGATTAAATCCACGGCTGCGAAAATGTCTGAGACGGCGTGCGATCGCCCACTCGCTTTCAATAAATCATCCTGAAAAGCTTGCACGCCCAAACTGATCCGGTTTGTGCCTGCTGCACGGTAGCCTTGTATATGGGCTAAGTCAAAAGTGCCTGGGTCCATTTCCATGGAAATTTCTGCATCAGGCGATATACCAAACTGTTTATCTAACGCCGTCAATATTGTTTCTAACTGTTCTATAGAGAGAAGGGAGGGAGTACCGCCACCAAAAAAAATTGTTTGCAATGGTTGACAGAAAGTAGGTGTGATGGTGATTTCATGACACAAAGCGCTAACGTACTGAGAAATAGTGCCCGATGTTTCACCCCGCAAGCGATCTCCGACCACTGATACGGGAAAATCGCAGTAGAAGCATCGCCGCCTGCAGAAGGGAATGTGAACATAAGCAGAGGAAGGAGAGCCGATCGCGTTGACTGGATAATCCATTTTAATAAAGATTTAAATTATTAATCGAAGGGTTACAAATAATGAAAATTACTCTGTTTTTTGGATTTTTTTATCGTTTTACAACAAAAAGATGAAAAAGATAAAGCATAAAACTCTTTGGTTATAATGAGTGCATATCTTGTCAGACAAAACTCTTAGAAAGTATGAAGGATGAGGGATAAAGGATGAAAAAATTTTATACACATTCTAGAAGGGGGACAATCTCCTGGATAAATTCATAAAGGGATTTCACTTTATACGTCATACTTCACACTTTATGCTTATGTCTAAATCTATCTTACCGAGGAAATAAAAAATACCTTATTTGCTCGGTTAACACAGTTCCAGGAAAACAACACAATCATGGTTGATGCAATTATTATTTTCTCATTTGTCCTGGCAGCAACGGGCATAGGTTACTACAGTATAGACCTCTTCCCAAGAGGAGTTCTGGCTAATGTTAGCAACCAAGAAGCTTTACGCTTAGTCTTTGCTGCTTTCACTGCTATCATTGGCGGTGCAGTAGGATTAAGGTTCCAGACAGGATACCGACGCTTGGAAACACAAGTCCGGGAATTACCATTTGATGTAATTCTAACTCGTGCCATTGGCTTGGTTGTCGGGCTTCTGATAGCTAACTTGATGCTTGCTCCGTTGTTTTTACTACCAATTCCAGCGGATTTTAGCTTTATTAAACCTTTGGTCGCTGTTGTAGGTAGTATAGTTCTGTCATATACGGGCATGAATTTAGCGGACTCCCACGGACGGGGGCTGTTGCGCCTAATCAGTCCCAATACCGTAGAGACAATGATTGCGGAAGGGACTTTGAAACCAGCCAGTACTAAAGTTTTAGATACTAGCTGTATTATAGACGGTCGTATTGAATCACTGCTGGAAACTGGGTTTTTAGAAGGACAGTTGCTCGTACCCCAGTTTGTCCTGCAAGAATTGCAGCAAGTCGCTGATGCGAGTAAAGACCAAAAGCGAGTCAGGGGAAGACGGGGACTGGAAATTCTTAACAGAATCAAAGGGACTTACCCAGAGCGCATCGTAATTAACCTCACTGATTATGAAGACATTACAACTGTTGATGCGAAGTTAGTTCGATTTGCTCAAGAAATTAACGGTACGTTACTGACTAATGATTACAACTTATCAAAAGTGGCTAGCGTACAGAAAGTTCCGGTACTCAATGTGAATGACTTAGTGAACGCAGTTCGTCCCACTTACTTACCTGGTGATAATATTGACATTAAGGTACTTAAAGAAGGGAAAGAACCAAGCCAAGGCATTGGCTATCTTGATGATGGCACAATGGTTGTGGTTGAAGAAGGAAGCGGTTATGTAGGAGGCGAAATCCGGGTAGTTGTCACAAGTGCTTTGCAAACTTCTGCAGGAAGGATGATTTTTGCCAAACCACAAGCTTCTGCGATCGCATGACATCAAGATGACAAGAATTAGAGTTAAACTTTGCAGCCGATGTGGATTAACCGCATCGGTTCTTTATCGGGTGAAATATGAAGAGGATGGACAATGGGTTTTTGTTTGTTCTCATTGTTGGGAAAAAGTAAGTCAAGATAACCCATTTTACGTCTATGGAGGAACGTGGAAAGCAAAGAAGAAAAATTGAACCAAATATTTTTGGTTTCAGTCTTTATCTAAATTATGAAAAAAACAATTGGTGTTATAGCTAGAGAGTACCATGGAAATACTGCTCTTTTTGGAGCAAGAACCCCTTTCTTGCAAGAGATGGCAATAGAAGCTCAGAATCTTGCAATCGAATTGGTAGTATTTTCTCCCTTGGCTTGGCAGCCAGGAAGATTGGAAATTAACGGGTATCGCTTTTGTGACGGTGCTTGGGTTGCTAACAGACAAATTATCCCCAATCTTCTCTATTATAGATTTATTTCTCAGGCTAATGAGAAAAAATTTATTGGTGATTTTCAATACTTTTTAAGACAAAATAATTTTAATTTATTAATTCCTTTCGAGCTAGTTTTTTTACTACAAGATAAATTTAAATTTTATAATTTTTTACTGGAAAACAATATTCCTACAATTCAATCTGTTCTTATCAAAGATGCTTCTGAAGAAGTGGTAGACAGTTTTTTAACATACAGTAACTGTATATACATAAAGCCTATTAAGGGTCATGGAGGAAAGGATATTGCTATTGTTAAGCAGAGCCAAGACAATCAAGAATCATTATATTTAATGACCGAAAGTTGTAGGGTGATTCAAAGAAAACACTTATTAGAAACGCTGAAAACACAATTCAATTCAACCTCTTGTTTGCTCCAGCCAAAAGCAAAGGTGGTTGAGTTAGAGAATTCTCATTTTGATGTCAGAGTAATTGTTCAAAACTCTGGCAATGCAAATTATCAAGTAACAGGTATGGGGGTAAGAATTGGTAGCAAAAATTCTTGGATTACAAATATAAATGGTGATGGCAAAGCCCTGTCGATTTACGAATTGAGGGAATTTTATCAAAAATATTACGGTAAGAGTATTGATTCAGAAATTGTTAGGATAACAGATATGTGTTTGGAATGCTCCTACAAACTTCATGCAAAATTTGGTAATTTTGCTGAAGTTGGTTTTGATATTTTATTGACTTTGGATCGAGGACCTCTTGTTTTAGAAGCTAATTCTCAACCCGGACGGAAAATATTTAAGGCGATCGCTAGTTTGTATGAAGAAAATTCTGCCGAATTTCTCAGGTATAAAGAGCTTAGACGCACAAGTGTTAGACTTCCTCTAATTTTTGCCCTAAATAATAGCTAGCACGTTGGTTTTGCTTTGTAGTAACGTTATAGCGCGTCAATGGATTTAGAATCTAACATTGAATCCTTATTGTTGGGTTTCGTTCCTCGATCCAACCTACTCATTTTCATAAATTTCTAAGGGCAAATCATCGGGGTCTTTGAAAAAAGTAAACTTTTTGCCCGTTATTTCATCAATTCTGATGTCTTCTACTTCTATTCCTTGAGAGATTAAATCACTAACAGTTTGTTCAATATTATCTACTTGAAAAGCTAAATGTCTTAAACCACAAGCTTCGGGAGTACTGGTTCTTTTGGGGGGTGATGGAAACGAAAATAGCTCGATCTGGTCGTGTTCTCCAACTCGTAAATCTAACTTATAAGAATTTCTATGAGTCCGAAAGGTTTCTTTAATAATAGAAAAACCTAAAACTTCTACATAAAACTTTTTGGAGCGCTCGTAATCCGAACAGATAATTGCCACATGATGAATTCCAGTTGTTTTCATAATTTTTGGGGTTAGAGAAGAGGCTAGGCTTTCCCAGGTGGAGCCTGGGAAAGAGGTCGATACAACTTTCAAGGATTTTAAACCGCAAACTCCCCTACCCACAAACTAAGAATCTTGCAAAACAGTCTTAGAAACAATCCGGGTTTTCTTACGATCGCTCTCTGATAACTCTTCTCCTGCTTGCAGGCGAGTAGCAGAGGTTTGCAAGACAGTCGCAGCGCCAGTATCGCCCATTTGCAGGGCAGTTTTAGCAGCAGTTTGCAACATCGTAGCAGCGCCAGCGCGATCGCCTTGTTGCAATTTTGCCTCTGCAAGTTGTGTTTGTCGATACTTAGCAAGTGCCAAAATATGTTGCTGTACTTGAGCATCAGCAGCCGGTTGGTAGGAACGAACAATATTTGCCTCAACAGGAATTGTTTCTGAGAGCAATCCTGTTTTGTCCTGAGCTGGATCGTCGTAGCGAACCTGAACTTTAGCGATGGTTTGCCTACCTTCTGGTAACTGTCCCAAATAAATATTTGCTAGCACAACGCGCTCTGAATCCTTCATCAAATCGCCCAAACGCACGGAAAACCGTCCATCCATTTCCAGTTGTACTGGCAATTCAATGGTGTCTGGGGCGACTTGGGCGACAGGTTTTAGTTCTGCAAGACGCACATTAGGTACGAGTGAGAAAAGCAAGTAAGCATTGGTCAATCCCACAGTTTGAATGCGGGTAAACAAACGACCAAACTCATCTACGACCTGTTCCGGTTGCTGGATGTAAGATAAAGTTCCACCACCAGCATCAGCAATTTTTTCCAGAACATCTTGGTTCCAATTATCACCGAATCCTAAGGTGTTCAAAGTTAAACTATAGCCTGCAGCCAATTGGGCAAATTTTAAACAACGGTTGTTGTCACCGTGTTCGTTTTCACCGTCAGTTAACAAGAAGGCTTGGGAAATAGTTTCTTTTTTTCCTTTTGCCAGTTCCTCTATACCCAAACGCAACCCCTCATCAATTGCAGTTCCGCCATCAGCAGCAAGACGGTTAATTTGTTGCTTAACACGTTCTGGATTTTCCAGTAATTGATTGGAAACTAGAACTTTGGCGCGGTGATCGAAAACAACAACACTGAGGCGATCGCCAGGACTGAGTCTGTCAACTAAGCGGATTGCTGCTTTTTTGACAATTTCCAGTGGTCGTCCACTCATAGAACCACTGTGGTCGAGAATCAGGCATAAATTCAGAGGGACGTTACGATCCATCATTTCTGGCTTTGCAGAAATGGAAATTGCCAACTGACGTTGACTATTAGATTGATTTGCATCTAAATTGCCATCATTGAGAGCTGGCTGCAAGCTAACCTTCATAATCCCCCAAACGTTTCACACGGGTTATACTTATTTATAGATAACTTCAAACCGCCATTTCTGTTCTTCGGAAAATCTTTGTGACAAGAACTTTAACAATCGCTTCATAAGTTATTAGGGACTTAGAACTGGGGACTGGCGATTGGGAATTAAAGATTAAGTTATGAGTACTTTCCCCTTGTCTCCCTTGTCCCCCTTGTCTCCCTTGTCCCCATGCCCTAATCCCCTAGAGAGAAATCCACACCCCCAATAGAGCTAGCATCGCGCTAGGATGTAGTACAGTTAACGGAATTAATTGAGCAACAGTTGCTATGGAAACCTCCCCCATCAAGGCTGTTCAAGCCCCATATTATGGCGACAGCTTCTACCGATCTCCGCCACCCGATTTACCTTCGCTCATGTTGAAGGAACGGATCATTTACTTGGGACTGCCTTTGGTTTCACCGGATGAGTATAAACAGCAACTGGGAGTAGACGTAACGGAACTGATCATTGCTCAGCTTCTCTACCTACAGTACGACGATCCGGAAAAGCCAATTTATATTTACATCAACTCTACGGGTACTTCTTGGTACACCGGAGATGCAATTGGTGCTGAAACGGAAGCATTTGCTATTTGCGATACCCTGAACTACATTAAGCCACCCGTCCACACCATCTGTATTGGTCAGGCAATGGGTACGGCAGCTATGATCCTATCTGCAGGAACCAAGGGTTACCGTGCAAGTCTCCCCAATGGGTCAATTGTCTTGCACCAGGCAAAACGCCGCACTGGTTACGGTCAAGCAACAGACATTCAAATCCAAGCACAAGAGGTGCTCACCAACAAGCAAATGATCCTGTCAATTCTCTCTAAGAATACGGGACAACCTCCTGAAAAAATTTCTAAAGATATGGATCGCATGTACTATATGACTCCTCAAGAAGCTAAAGAATACGGCTTGATTGACCGGGTATTAGAAAGTACAAAAGAACTTCCTCAAGTTGTGTCGGCTGCCCTTCCTGTTAAATCTTAAATAGGTAAGTTGCGATACGGCTGTACTCCGTTAAGCCTCCGGCTTATCGCAGTGTTTCTTCCAGCTTAAACTTTGAATACGAGAATTTTGAACTATTATGCCGATTGGTGTTCCTAGAGTCCCTTATCGTTTTCCTGGGGAACCTTATACCCAGTGGATTAATATTTACGAACGCCTTGCCTTGGAACGAATCATTTTCCTCAGTGGAGAAGTCACCGATGGTATGGCTAATGCTATTATCGCCAGACTGCTTTACATGGATTCTGACGATCCAACTAAGGATATTAGTATTTACATCAACTCCCCTGGTGGTTCAGTGACAGCAGGGCTTGCTATCTACGATACAATGCAGCATATCAAAGCAAATGTTGTAACAATTTGCGTAGGTATGGCAGCTTCCATGGGATCGTTCCTCTTAGCTGCAGGAACAAAGGGCAAACGTCTGGCTTTGCCCAATACTCGAATTCTCATTCACCAACCTCTTGGCGGTGCTCAGGGTCAAGCTACTGATATTGAAATTGAAGCTAAGCAAATTCTTAGAATGCGGCAGCAACTCAATGAAATGTTAGCAGCTCGCACGGGTCAACCTATAGAGAAAATTCAAAAAGATACCGACCGCGACTACTGGATGTCAGCTCAAGAAGCGAAGGAATACGGTTTGATTGACCGTGTCATTGAAGAACGGTAGCGCGTGGTGGGGATTGGAGAATGGGGAAAAGGGAGAGAAGAGGGACAAGGGGACAGGGAGAAGTATGAGTAACCGATTCTCCAATGCCCAATCTCTAATCCACGTATCCCCAATCCCCAGTTCTCTATTAACAAAAATGTAAATTATGGACTTTAAACCAGAAATTGAGTCATTATCATCATAAAAACTTCACGCTTAGGCTTTAAGCTAATAGCTGATATTCGTCTCACGCTGATAGCTCAGATGGATCTAGGAGATTGCTACCGTTTATTAGGTCTCAGGTCGGGAGCCTCGTTTTCCGACATCAAATTGTCATACCGTCGCTTGGCGCAGCTGTATCATCCTGATATCAACCCAGATGACAAAAAAGCGAAAGAAAAGTTTATTGCCGTAACTGAGGCATATAAACTCCTGTTGCAGGTAGTTCCTCAAGAAAACACATTTCGACAAGGAACTCAGTCACAAACTGTTGAACGTCAGGAAACTTCTTCGCGTCCGGAACCTCCAAAGAAGGAAAAACCAAAACCCAAACCAAAACCGCCTAATGTTGTGGAAATAGAAAGGCGGTTGAAGTGGCGTACTTACGAGCAATTGCAACAGTTTTTGAAGCAAAAGCGTTTCCCGCAAGCGACAGCTCTGGCGGAAGCACTGGCTCAGCGTCTCCCTGATGATGCAGAAGTCCGCCAATGGCAAGCTATTGCATATCAACTTTGGGGGCGATCGCTCATTGCAGATAACCAACCCTTGAAAGCTAGGATTTATCTCAAAAAAGCTCTAAAGACCGATCCCAATAACAGAACTTTGTGGATTGAGGTGCAGCGAGATTTTGAACGTTTAGAGCAGAAGATTTTTTAGGATTGCGATTAAATCGGCTGTTCACCGTCTTAACAGCGCACCGATTGAAAGTGCGTTTATTTTGCTGTTGCAAAATGTTTAAGTTGTGGAGTCCAGTACAGTTTGGGAACGAACATTCCATTCCTCATTCAGTTCTATAACTGCATGCCCATTAACTGGTGGACGTTGCTTTTCAACTCTTCGGACTCGACCCACTAATTCGGGTGGATACGCTTCATAGGACTTGGGATTACGCTCCACAGCTTGCACGTGGTACTTTGAAGTGTGAGTAAAAGCGTTTTTCCCAACCACAGGTCTGAGTTCGTCTGGTTGGTAGCCCGTTACTCGTTGTACGGCGCAGGCTAATTTAGGAATTTGTTCTAGGGGAAAGCGGTTTTCTCCTCTCTTCTGGTGAAGAATAACCGCTAGTTGAAGTAAATCTGTGATACCCGTTCTTTCCCCAATTCCTAAAATCGATGTATCTATAACGGAGGCTCCAGCATCAATAGCTACAAGTGCATTTGCTACTGCTAAACCAAAATCATTGTGCAAATGTATTTCTAATTCACAACTAAAAGTGCTGACAAATTTCGATACAAGTGTGTCACAAGTTAATGGTTCTAAAATACCAACTGTATCAGCTAAGCTTATACGTTCTGCTCCTGCTACGAGCGCTATATCAGTTAGCCACTCAATATCATCCCACACCGTTCGAGATGCATCTTCAATTGTAAAACGGACTTTTAAACCTAATTTTTTTGCTTCTGCGAGCGCAACTTGTATTTTCTGGCTAATGTATTCTTTGTTGCGGTTAACAAACTTAGTTTCAGTGGCTAAATGATTGACTGAAGCCCAAATACCTACCCAATCCGCTTTAGCTCGTTTCGCTGCTTGTATTTCTTCAACATTTGCTCTAGCATGCATCAGTATTTGTGTGGAACGGGCTGCACGAGCAACTTCCAAACAAATCCTTTCATCTTCTGCTGAAATCCCTGGATGACCTACTTCCACACAGTCAATTTGAAATTCTTCTAATAGATGAAGAATTTTGATTTTATCTTGACTGCTAAAACGAATTCCTGCTTGCTGTTCGCCTTCACGCAACGTTGCGTCTAAAATTTTGAGATTGGACTTATTACTGCAATCATTTTTATTTGGCATTAGTTGCTTTGTTACACTGTTACACAGATAGCAAAAACCTTCTTTGTAAAGATTAACAAATGCGAGCGGAGCAAAACCATCACCCAATTCATTTTGAAGATAAAATTTTATGAAGATTTTCTATTCCTATCGGATACAATGTTGCTATTTCTGTAAAAAGATCGTGGAGGAGCGAGGCTAAAGGAAAAATATGTCATCTTTAATCATTCTAGTCGCTGCATTAATTGTAGCTTTGTTGGTTTTTAAGGCATTATTTAATGTCTTTAAAACAGTTATTAGTACTGCGATCGCTCTTTTTATCATTGTGGTTATCTTGGCTGTTTTTGGGTTTACTCCTGAAGATCTGTTACACGAATTTACAAAATTACCAGAAACTTTACAAAAAATGTTAAGGGGAGGCTCGTAAAAATTTTGCATTCAACAAAATTTCTACAAATTTGAAACAAAAATGCGACAGTGAGTTGGTCTAAATCAAGCCCAGACTTAACTTTCTCAATCTCAAATCTACTCATGGTATTACTTAAGAGGCACAAATTGTAATTGTCCCGTACTGGGATGGGCTTTAACTGTCACTAATTGTTGAATGTTAAGTTGTTTGCGATCGCCATTATAGAGAAAAGAAATGTCTCCTGTAGCACCCTTTACTGTAAAATTCGGCTCTGCCATTGTTTGTTCTAAATTCTCGCGACTCACAAATGAAAGTTTTTCAGTAGCCGCTACAAATACACGCGTTGCATCATATGACAATGCAGTACGCCAATTAACTGGTTCCCCCCAAAGTTTAATGGTAGCTTGTGTATATTGTCTGTTAGGGCTGCTTAAGTGATGCCAGGGTATCCCAACGACCATTCCTTCTGCATTATTACCGACACCTTCTAGAATATTCGGCATAAAAAGACTATCTCCGCCCACAATAGGGTAGCGTAACCGATTGGCGCGAATCAAGCGAAACACAGTTTCAGAAATCAGACCATCATTATTGGGGAGTAACACAATTACATCAGCATTTGTTGCTCGAACTTCACTTATAGCTTGACTGGGATTAAAATTGGGTGCTGATAAATCGAACTCTTTAACAACTGTCCCACCACCTGCAGTAAAGCTTCTTTCTAATGTGTCTCGCATAGAAAAACTGTAGTTGCTTGTTTCATTAAAAAAAACGGCTGCTTTTCTTTTCTTAGCGTTTGTCAGCATATAGCTTGCTAAATTTTGGGCAATATCCCTGTCGCTATAAGCTATTCGGCGAAAATAACAATAGGATTGCCTGCACACGGTTGATAAATCTTTTGAGGTAGCAGTGGAAGAGATTAATGGTAACTTGTGCTGTTGGTAGATACCGACAGCACTAATCGTGGTATCGCTGGTAAAATGACCTACAACACCCAGAACATCTTGTTTTTTTACTAAAGCTTCCGCTATTTTCTTAGCTTGGTAGGAGTTATTGTTGTCAGTAGCAATGAGAATCTTGATTTTGTAGTTAGTTTTAGGATTTTTATTAAATTCATCTTGAGCTTGAGCCACTCCCCGCAACATTTCTTTACTGACATTGATACTATCGTTATTGTTTGTCATGGGAACAACAACAGCAAACGTGTAGCTTTTTGGTACTTGTTGAAAAATTCGAGCATTATTTAAGTAAATTAAGGTTTCAGGATCGGAGTTTTTTTTCCATGACTTCTCTAGCAAACCGATAGCAGTCTCATACCTTCCTGCTGCAAATGCTTTGACTCCTTCTTCTTTCTCCTCATTTATACTTTGAGTAATAATAATTTGTTCTCCACAACTTATGTTGTCATCGGTTGCAAATTTGCTAAAAGTACTCTTGGAACACCCATCCACTCGATGGACAAAAGATAAAACAAGTCCTCCAACTAAAACGGTAGCAAAGACAGCTGCACCCGCTAACAGCTTTTTTATTGGTATTCTTTTCTGAGCTTTATAAGCCCTCTCATGACCGTTTTCTTTCAGATGGGAGTTTACTAAAGTATCAATAAGGTTCACATCAAGACTGCGATAAGCTTCCGGCTTCTCGGCTGAAGCGGTATCGTGACCGTTATTGTCATAATAAGTAGATTGAACGCAGGTTGGTTCAGATAAGATATTTTTTAAATTTTCTGTTGTTCGATATCCGATGTTGATTTCGCCTCGTTCCTCCAACTGAAGCCCGTAACTTTTCTGTAGTTCTACTAATTGATGCAAAAGGATTTTTGTATTTTGCGGGCGTTTTTTAGGCAATGGGTCCATTAAATTATCAATAAAATTTCCTAAATTTTCAGAAATTTGTATTTCGTTGCGCCAAATTTTTCTTTCTCTATCTTTAGGATCTGGAGGAAGCTCGTAAGGTTCTTTACCTGTTAGTAGATAAACAAATGTACGACCTAAAGCAAAAAAATCTGATTGAGGAACCGCTTGACCTTGGCATTGTTCTGGTGCAGTATACCCTTGTGAAGAAATTGTCGTTACCTCTTCTTTGGCTAAAGCTTCAGAATAAGTATCTGTCATTTCTCTCACTGCGCCAAAGTCTATTAGCACAAGTTCTCCATCAGATCTCAACATAATGTTTGATGGTTTAATATCTCTATGAAACAGTCTTTTCTCATGGACTATATCTACGATATTTGCTAACTTAAACAACCACTCAACTGCTAATTCTTCCTGAATAGGACGAGATTCTCTTTGTTTTAAATAGTCTTGTAGATTTAATCCCTCAATTTTCTCCATTACAAAGCAAGGGTATAGACTACTGCTATCTTTTCCTTTGAATAGAAAGTAGCTATATCCTTTAGGAATACCGGGATAATTAATAGATTGCAAAACTTTAGCTTCTTTCTCAAATAACTCCACCAATTTGTTCTGGGGTTGTTCTAGTACTTTAAGGATTTTAATTCTTCCCTTTTCTAAAACTTCATAAACTGCTGTGTATGGTCGTTTTTCCAGAACTTCAACAACTCGATAGCGACCTTCTAAAAGCAATTCTGAACCACAGGTACAGCAAAACAGCCTACCATCAGGGTTATAAGGATTTCTACATCTGGGATTGATACAGTAAGTCATACAATTGTGAAGGTGAACGGTCGTTAAAGTACCTTGTACTTACAAACCACTACCGCTCCTAGTCCTCTATACTAGGTTGTTCTGAAAAATTATAGATAGTTAATATATAAAGTTTATTATTAATTTTGAATTATTTTTGCTTTGCGGTTAGAACCCTGACTTCTTAAAGAAGTCGAGGTTCTGGCAACTCCTAGTCAGACAACCGAGTTTCAACAGGTAGTGAGAAATCACGAGACCATTCGTTCCAAGAACCAAAATAGTTCCTGACATCTTTGATTCCTGCTTCTTTTAAGGCAATGAGGGTATTGGCGGCTCTAGACCCTTTGAAGCAGTAAACGTATACCGTTGACTCTGGCATAATACCTACAGACTGACAAATCTCTAAGATTTCTTCAACTGGACGGAACATCGGAATTTCAGAATTGGGTATCATCATTCGATACCATTCAATCCAAACTGCGCCGGGAATCCTACCTTTACGGGGGCAAAAATCCACTCCATATGGAGAAGAACTTATTCCGATCCACTCATCGTAATCTCTAACATCTAGCTTAACGATTTCCGGTCGATCGAGAGCCTGCAACATTTGCTCTGTAGTTACCAGAATTGAGGAATCTATGTTAAGCAAGAAGATTTTGCGATTGCGATCGATCGTTTCTACAGTCGTTGGCATTTGGGCTGCTAACCATGCTTTATAACCACCGTGTAAAATAGAAACGTTAGAACAACCGAGGTACTTGAGCAAAAAGTAACCCCGACAAGACTGTCCGTAGCCAGAGTTCATGGCATCTTCGTAAATGACAATCTGCTCGGTACCTGAGATTCCAGCTGCACCTAATAAATCTGCAAAATTTGACTGCAAGTTAGATAAACCAAATGGTGTAGAAGAAGCCAAATAGGTGAAAATTTCGTGAATATTGATTGCACCGGGAATATGAGAAACAGCATATTCTTGTAAGGTGCGGGTATCAATAACAACAGTTGATTTTTGAAGTATAATTTCGGCTAGTTGTATCGGTGTAAGAAGTGGTTTTACTTCCATCTCTGCCTTTCTCCTTTCTTATGAATGCTCAAGCAGAAGTGAAACTTGAAGATTTTTTCTTTTTCTCAGGCAAAGCAATAACCTTAGGCTTTCTCGGAGATAAGTAGGTAGGCACAATTAAACCGAACTATATAAACTTATGTAAAGTGTCACAAATGCTTTAAAGATTAAGCTTTTAAATGATTTACATTTCTTAATGTAGTTGTGTTTTTTAGCACCCACCTACTTAAATTACTCCAGAATTTGGGGAAAGTTTTGTTTGAAAATTCCTAAGTCAGCTACCTAGCCATCATAGAATTGAATGTTGATAATAGATGTTAATCACAATGCTTTTTTTCAGAATTTCTGCTTGCACGTGTCTTTTTAAGAGAGCGCACTTAATAGGTCTTTTTATTATTTAGTCTGAAGTCTGAGTCTACACAAGTTGATGGTAATTGTCACAACTTTAAATGACGCATATTGTATTCTAAGTAGTCAGCGTTAAAAATTGCCGTCATCTTAAGCAGACAGCAGAAGAGAAGAGATTTTTAGACAACTTTACTTTTTGTTGTATGCTTTGGTTTTTTTGCACTTGTCTGCTTAAGTGTATTTTCTAAAAAGAATGACGTTGACGCTCGAATTTTTCCTATTTAGCTGTGGTAGCAAGGGTTTACCACATTTACTTTGAGATGTGATTGAAAAAACCGCAGAGGTGCAAAGGGCTCGGAGGAAGAGCAAAAATATGATTATTAATATCATTTTAAATCTAAATTTAAGTGGCGGACCTATAGCGGTCTGTCACACAAGCTTTAAGGGGAGCATCACAATTTGGAAAAAACACGCTTGTGATTGAAATCATACCTATACAGACCAAGTTTGACTGCGAGGACTTTATTTAAAGCCTGCATAGCTTTGTTTGTATAGCCAGAATTCTATTCTGCGGGCACTTGGCACTCTTTGGGATGCTCCCACTTCAAGAAACTGCTAAATTTCCGATTTTATTGAGGAAATCAAGGATCTGGTGATTGCAAAACTGCCTTCACAAAAAACTCAAATTTGAAGCTTACAATCATTATATTTTAAATACAGCAGTTTCCGATGTTATGAGGTACAGTTAGTATTAATAAAATCAAAAGATAATACTGTCATGAAAGCATATTCAGTAGATATTCGAGAAAAAATAGTGGCAGCGCATATTGAGGAAAAAATCTCGATTCGTCAAGTAGCACTCAGATTTGCAGTGAGCAAAAGTTTAGTACAAAAGCTAGTAAAGCAACAAAAAAGTCATGGTAATTTACAACCATTAAAACCGGGTAAGCCACGATTTAGTCATCTGACAAATGCGGAATTAGAGTTAAGAGAACTAGTGTCAGAGAATCCGGATGCAACAATAGTGGAATTCTGTGAATTATTTGCGGCAAAGACAGGTAATTGGGTGAGTCAGACGGCAATGTGTCGTTCTTTACAAAAATTAGGATTAAATCGCAAAAAAAAACATTGCGGAGTAGCCAAGCAGCAACTCCAAGAGTTCAAAAACTCAGAGTAGAATATTGGGAAAAAGTCAAGGAGATAGAGCCAGAAAACTTGGTATTTTTAGATGAAACAGGGGTAATACTGGGTTTAGCAAGAACGCATGCACGTTCACAAAAGGGAACAAGAGTATATGAAATGAAGCCATTTTACCGGGGAGCAAAAGTTACGGTGATTGGAGCAATAAGTCTTAAAAAAGTTGTGGCATTAATGACAATAAATAACTCAATGGATAGCCTAGCTTTTGAAGGATTTATTGAGAAGTTCTTATTGCCTCAATTATGGCCGGGAGCAGTAGTAGTTATGGATAATTTACCGGCACATAAACTAGCATCAATCGAACCAATGATTGAATCTGTAGGTGCAAAAGTCTTGTGTTTATCTCCATATTCTCCTGATTTTAATCCCATTGAATTATGGTGGTCACAACTTAAATCTTTTTTACGTACTTTTTCTCCAACTACAACCGAAATGGTTGATAAAGTTATCTCTGTTGCTCTCGACTTGATGAATCCTCAACATTTAAAAAATTGGTTCACTAAGTGCTGTTATTGTACCTCATAACATCGGAATTTGCTGTAATATAATAAATTACATAAAATTAGTACTTTTTAAGATGAGTAAAAATTGATGACTTCTTTATGAAAGCTTTAATGTACGAAGTTTTGCTGATGACTGTAAAGACAAGATTTTTGATTAAATTAACCGTTTAACGAACAAATCAATTGAAATTACTGAAATATATCAAAAAAACCAATGATAGCAGTTATCAGTATTTTCTCTTAAACAACTTTAATTGAAAACGATGCAACGACCTCCAGAAGAAACAGTGACTTTAGACAATGTTGTGATTACGGTGGAGTTATCTCGACGATTGCCTCGTCCTCCAAACTTGCTCTCAGAAAATCAGGCAATGCATACGTTAGCGCGACAGATGGTGAACCAGCCAGAAACGATGCTTAAAAGCCTGGTTGAAATAGCGATCGCCTTATGTCATGCAGGGACAGCAGGAGTCAGCTTGCTTGACGTAACGCCCAGTGGTGAGGAAGTCTTTCGCTGGGATGTATTAGCTGGAACCCTGCAACAGTACGTCGGCGGTACTACGCCCCGCAACTTTAGCCCTTGTGGTACCTGTCTCGATCGCGGTGGACCTCAGCTTTATTCCTACCCCGAACGGTATTTTACTTATTTCCAAGCCACAAATACTCCCTTCGTCGAAGGATTGGTATTACCGCTTATTGCCGAGGGTCATGCTCTCGGCACTATCTGGATTGTGTCTCATGACGAGCAGCAACATTTTGACTTAGAAGATGTTCGCGTGATGACAAGTTTAGCAGACTTTACTGCGGCTGCTCTATTGCTCAATCGGCGACAGACCAAAGAATTGCTGGTGAAGAATGCCCAATTAGAAGCTGAAGTTGTCGAGCGTCAACGGGTAGAAAAACAATTGCTCCATCTTGCTTTTCATGACTCTTTGACAGGGCTACCGAATCGAACTTTATTCATGGAACGGTTGGGACAGAAACTCAAACGTGCTTGCACGGGTGAGGATTTGTTTGCCGTTCTTTTTCTAGATGTAGATCGCTTCAAGGTGGTTAACGATAGTCTGGGGCATACGATTGGGGATCGATTGCTAATTGCGATCGCAGATCGACTTCAAAAGTGTTTGCGGTCTGGAGATTTATTAGCACGTCTTGGAGGCGATGAGTTTGCCATCCTAACAGAGGAAATAAAGTCTATCAACGATGCCGTGCAACTTGCCGAGCGGCTCCAACAAGCGCTGATACTGCCTTTCTATATTCAGGGATACGAAGTGTTTACCACTTTAAGTATTGGCATTACGTTCAGTACCTTAGGATACGAGCGACCGGAGAATCTTTTGCGCGACGCCGATATTGCAATGTATCGCGCTAAAGCTTTGGGGAAGGCGCGTTACAAGATATTTGACCGAGCCATGTATACTGAAAGTAAAAAGCTGTTGCAGTTAGAAACAGACCTGCGACGTGCTGTTGAGCGTCAAGAATTTCGGATTTACTACCAACCAATTGTTTCGCTGTCAACCAACAAGATTATTGGGTTTGAGGCTCTCTTGCGCTGGCAACATCCCAAGCGCGGTCTGGTGTTGCCATCGGAGTTTATTTCAGTAGCAGAAGAAACTGGGCTGATAGTACCTATTGATTATTGGGTACTTCGAGAAGCATGCCGCCAGATGTACTTGTGGCAGCACCAATTTCAAGACAGAGGTTTGACAATCAACGTCAATCTTTCTAGCAAACAATTTTCACAACCAAATCTCAATGAGCGGATCTACGAAACTTTACAGTCAACTCGCTTAGATCCACGAAGTTTAAAGGTGGAGATCACCGAAAGCATAATGATGGAAAACACTGCTATGGCAACTAAAATGCTATGGCAACTGAAAGAATTAGGGATTGAATTACACATAGATGACTTTGGGACTGGCTATTCATCTCTGAGTTATCTGCACCAATTTCCACTGAGTGTTTTAAAAATTGACCGCTCCTTTGTTAATAGGAGCGAGAACTCAGAAATTGTGCTGGCGATCGTCACACTAGCTCATAATTTAGGCATGGATGTCATAGCAGAAGGGATAGAAACTTTGGAGCAACGCGAAAAACTGAGATCACTCAAATGCAAATACGGACAGGGGTACTTCTTTTCTAAGCCACAAGAAGCATCAGCAGTAGAAGCTTTGCTTGCCCAAGAGGTCAACCACGTCTACTCGCCCAACGAGTACAGATCGTGCTCGCGAATGCATTCCAAATAGCGACTTTGTCAACAAAACTTTACAAAAAAGCATCCTTAAGATAGATTCCTTCATCTTAATCCAGCCTTACTATAGAGTGTAGTAAATGTACAACACTCATTGGAGATGAGTTTTTCGGTTCGATTCACTAAAGCTGCGTAGGTAACTACAAGCCAGGTGACAGTTGAGTGCAGATGTTGATAGAGAATTCTCTACCATTATCTGAAAACAACCCAAAATAAAGGGTTTATAACTGGTGAACCATACATATTATGAAAATCGCACAAATTGCCCCCTTGTGGGAACAAGTTCCGCCTACCACCTATGGAGGCACCGAGCTAGTTGTGAGTCGTTTGACTGATGAGTTGGTACGTAGAGGTCACGATGTCACGTTGTTTGCTTCAGGCGATTCTACAACCCTAGCTCGTTTGGAAGCGGGTAGTCCCCATGCATTACGCTTGGATAAAAGCATTAAAGAACCCGTAATGTATGATATCTTGCACGCCAGCCAAGCTTACGAACGGGCTACTGAATTCGATATTATCCATTCCCATATAGGAGTTTGGTCATTACCTTGGGCGAGTACGGTTTCAACGCCAACAGTACATACCCTTCACGGTATCTTTACTCGTGATAACAGCAAAGTCTTTAGGCGTTACCACACGCAACCATATATCAGTATCAGTGACGCCCAACGTTTGTTAAACATAAATTACGTTGGCACAGTTTACAACGGTATTAACGTCTCTGCGTTTCCATTTTTTGCCAAACCCCAAGAACCATCCTATCTGGCATTTTTAGGGCGCTTCTCGCCAGAAAAAGGACCGCAACACGCCATTAATATTGCCAAGCAAACAGGGTGGCATTTGAAGATGGCTGGAAAAGTGGATGTTGTAGACAAGAAGTTTTTTGAAGAAGAAATTGCTCCCCACATTGATGGTAAGCAAATCGAATTTTTGGGTGAGGTCAATCACGAACAAAAATCTGAACTTTTGGGAAA
This sequence comes from Tolypothrix campylonemoides VB511288_2, assembly GCF_045999855.1. NCBI lineage: Bacteria > Bacillati > Cyanobacteriota > Cyanophyceae > Nostocales > Tolypothrichaceae > Tolypothrix > Tolypothrix campylonemoides. The sequence continues at coordinate 150,711 of NZ_JBFPMW010000016.1, read as the reverse complement.
TGCGGCGGTGACTTTGTTCCCCATCACCTGGTGCGAACCTTTTGGGTTGGTGATGGCTGAATCTATGGCAACAGGTACACCTGTTATTGCGATGAATATGGGTTCTGTATCCGAAGTCATTGCTCATGGAGAGACGGGTTTTGTTTGCCAAAGCTATGAAGAGATGGCGGCGATGATACCAAAAGCATTGGAACTCGATCGCCAGAAATGCCGAGAACACGTGGAGAGTAAATTTAGCGTTACCCAAATGGTTGATGGGTATGAGGCAATTTATGAGAAAATTGTTGGAGAACGCAACTTTAGGAGCTGGTTCAATTCTGCTTTGAGAAATTCGTTGGAATCAATTACAGCATTTAGGCGTTAACGACTTTTTGTTTGATTTTTTTGTTTGATTAATCAAAATGCTCCCTTGATATGGGAGCATTTGCTTTTTGCGAGCTGGCTTGCGATTCATAACTTAGGCTAATATCTTAAATCACTTTTACTCACTGTCAGTCTATTGTAAAGTTAAGTAAACAGTTGTAATTTAAAGATGAGGGCACAAAGAAAGCCCCATAATTCATACAAAACAACCGCAATTATAAAACCATGACAGCAACCTTACAACGCGCTCGCAGCGCCAACGTATGGGAGCAGTTCTGTAACTGGATCACCTCCACCGAAAACCGCCTTTATGTCGGCTGGTTCGGCGTACTGATGATCCCTACACTGCTCTCCGCAGCCATCTGCTTCATCATCGCCTTCATCGCTGCTCCCCCTGTAGACATCGATGGTATCCGCGAACCCGTTGCAGGTTCTTTGCTCTACGGTAACAACATCATCTCCGGTGCAGTTGTTCCTTCTTCCAACGCCATCGGTCTTCACTTCTACCCCATCTGGGAAGCCGCTTCTTTAGATGAGTGGTTGTACAACGGTGGTCCATACCAGTTGGTGATTTTCCACTTCCTGATTGGCGTATTCTGCTACTTGGGTCGTGAGTGGGAATTGTCCTACCGCTTGGGTATGCGTCCTTGGATCTGCGTAGCGTTCAGCGCACCTGTAGCAGCAGCTACCGCAGTGTTCTTGATCTACCCCATCGGTCAAGGTTCTTTCTCTGACGGTATGCCTTTAGGAATCTCTGGAACCTTCAACTTCATGTTGGTGTTCCAAGCAGAGCACAACATCCTCATGCATCCCTTCCACCAGTTGGGTGTAGCAGGTGTATTCGGTGGCTCCTTATTCAGTGCAATGCACGGTTCCTTGGTAACTTCTTCCTTGGTACGTGAAACAACCGAAACCGAATCACAGAACTACGGTTACAAGTTCGGACAAGAAGAAGAAACCTACAACATCGTCGCAGCACACGGCTACTTCGGAAGGCTTATCTTCCAATACGCATCATTCAACAACAGCCGCAGTTTGCACTTCTTCTTGGCAGCATGGCCAGTGGTAGGCATCTGGTTCACCGCACTTGGCATCAGCACCATGGCGTTCAACCTCAACGGCTTCAACTTCAACCAATCCGTGATTGACTCTCAAGGTCGCGCCATCGGCACCTGGGCAGACATCCTCAACCGCGCTAACCTCGGTATGGAAGTGATGCACGAGCGCAACGCTCACAACTTCCCTCTCGACTTGGCTGCAACTGAAGTTGCTCCTGTTGCAATCAGCGCTCCTGCTATCAACGGTTAGTTGTAGAAGGTTTACTACAAAGAGACAATACTAGATAAAAGGCGCTCTCCTAAAAGGAGGGCGCTTTTTGCGTTTGGGACAATTTGCATACAGCATTCTGTATAGGAGTTACAAACACCTCTTCCTTGTCTCCCTTGTTCGGATCTCAAATAGGATTGATTGCTATATTAACCTTAAGGGCATTAAGGAAATGGAGTGATGTTAAAAGTTTTCGCCGATCGCGGCGGTACATTTACTGATATTGTTGCTGTTACAAACGATCGCGCGATCGCAGACCGACTCTCAAGCAATGCCGAACGTTTTCTCATCGCCCCTCTTTCCAAAGGACAGTGGGCGATCGTATACAAATTACTTTCAGAAAATCCCGAACAATATCAAGATGCAGTGATTCAAGGTATTCGGGACATTATAGGTCTTTCCAGCAAAGATCCCATTCCTAGCGATGCCATAGAAGTGGTAAAAATGGGGACAACAGTAGCAACAAATGCACTCCTAGAAAGGAATGGCGATCGCGTAGTGCTTGTTATTACTAAGGGATTTAAAGATGCCCTGCGAATTGGTTACCAAAACCGTCCTAACATCTTTGCCCGCCATATTATTTTACCTACCATGCTTTATGAAAGGGTGTTAGAGGTTGACGAACGGTATGATGCTAGCGGAAATGAACTAACTCCCGTCAATATCGAACAAGTCAAACGTGACTTGCAAGCAGCTTACGATACGGGAATTCGCAGCTGTGCCATTGTTTTTATGCATAGCTATCGCTATCCCAATCACGAACAACAAGTTGCACAACTAGCCCAAGCTCTTGGATTTACGCAAATTTCTGTATCTCATCAAGTTAGCCCTTTGATGAAATTGGTGAGTCGAGGAGATACAACAGTTGTCGATGCTTATTTAACTCCTATTCTTAAGCGCTATATTAACCAAGTAGCCAGTCAGTTACTCGGAGTCAGATTAATGTTTATGAAATCTGACGGGGGTTTAGTTGCAGCCCAACAATTTCAGGGAAAAGATAGTATTTTGAGCGGTCCGGCTGGAGGTATTGTTGGCGCAGTTCAAACGAGCAAGAGGGCTGGTTTTGAGTTAGTCATTACCTTTGATATGGGAGGGACAAGTACGGATGTTGCTCACTTTAAAGGAGAATACGAACGACAACTAGATTCAGAAATTGCTGGAGCGCGGATGCGAGTCCCCGTGTTAGCAATTAATACCATTGCTGCTGGGGGCGGTTCAATTCTATCTTTTGATGGTTCGAGTTACCGTGTCGGACCTGAATCAGCCCGGTCAAATCCCGGACCTGCTTGTTACCGACGTGGCGGACCCTTAGCAGTGACTGATGCTAATGTCATGTTAGGGAAAATTCACCCGCAATATTTTCCCTCTGTGTTTGGACTTGATGGCAATTTGCCCCTAGATAAAGATATTGTCATTCAGAAATTTACAAAATTAGCCCAAGAGATTGCAGCGACTGCGGGAAATCCCTCCACTCCCGAACAAGTCGCTGATGGATTTATCACTATTGCTGTAGAGAATATGGCAAACGCAATTAAAAAGATTAGCTTGCAACGGGGTTATGATGTCACCCAATACGTTCTTTGTTGTTTTGGGGGTGCAGGAGGACAAGTTGCTTGTTTAATTGCCAATACTTTAGGGATGAAAAAAATATTTCTTCACCCTTATGCTGGAGTTCTCTCAGCTTATGGCATGGGATTGGCAGATGTGCGGGCGATTCGAGAAGGTGCAGTAGAAGAACCCCTGACTCAAGCGTTAATCCCCAAACTAGTAGAGTTAATGAAGTCTTTAGAAACCCAAGCTAGCAGAGAACTCATATCCAATGAAACTAATAATGAAGAAGAAATCATTCAGAAAGTTCATTTAAAATATGAAGGGACAAATTCTACCTTGACAGTCAATTTTGCTGATAATGTAGCAGTGATGCGACAAGAATTTGAGGGAGAACACAAATCTCGATATGGTTTCATTCAATTAGAAAAAAACTTAATTGTTGAATCTGCCTCAGTCGAAGTTATCTTAAAGATGGAGACTCTCGAAGAACCCTTACTCGTGCGTACTCGTTCCACAGAACAAGCACCTTCATCTGTTGAAACAGTCCAAATGTTTGCCGCACAACAATGGCATGATACCCCTGTTTATAGGAGGGAACATTTAGAACCAGGCGATTGCATTATTGGACCTGCGATCGTTGTAGAGCAAATTAGCACAATTGTCGTTGAACCGAACTGGGAAGCCAGATTAACAGAATGCAATCATCTCATTTTAGAACGTCGATGAGCGTCGTGATAATAAAACGAAAACCAAAATGCACGCAATATCTCAACCCGACCCCGTCCGCTTAGAAATCTTCAAAAACCTCTTTCAATTTAACGCCGAACAAATGGGAATTGTCCTGCAAAACACAGCAGCATCGGTAAACATCAAAGAGAGGCTAGATTTCTCCTGTGCTATTTTCGACCAAACCGGCTCCTTAGTCGCTAACGCTCCCCACATTCCCGTACACTTAGGCTCGATGAGCGAAAGCGTCCGCAGTTTAATTCACGATAAAGGCGACACAATAAAACCGGGAAACGTCTATCTATCGAACAATCCCTATAACGGGGGAACCCATCTTCCTGACGTGACTGCAATTACCCCCGTGTTTTTAGATACATTTTATACTCCCCTTTTCTACGTTGCTTCTCGCGGACACCAAGCCGATATTGGCGGGATTGCTCCCGGTTCCATGCCTTCTCACAGCATTACAGTAGAAGAAGAAGGCATTCTTTTTGATAATTTTCTCTTAGTTGAACAAGGCAATTTTCGGGAAACTGAAGTCCGTAATGTACTCTTAAATCATTCTTACCCCGCCCGCAATCTCGAACAAAATTTAGCTGATTTTAAAGCACAAATTGCTGCTAATGAAAGAGGAGTTCAAGAACTTCATAAAATGGTATCACAATACGGGCTTGAAACAGTTCAAACTTACATGAAATTTGTGCAAGATAATGCTGAAGAAGCAGTGAGAAGAGCTATTGATGTTCTTCAAGATGGCTCTTTTATCTATGAAATGGATAACAAAGCACGGATTCAAGTGAAAATAACAATTCACCGACAAAATCGCAGTGCTACTATTGATTTTACTGGCACTTCTCAACAACTTCAGAGTAACTTTAATGCTCCTAAAGCCGTAACTCAAGCAGCAGTCTTATACGTCTTCCGAACTCTGGTGGATGATAATATTCCCCTGAATGCTGGGTGTCTTAACCCACTCGAAATTATCATTCCCAAAGGCTGTATGCTTAACCCAACTTACCCAGCCGCTGTCGTAGCTGGTAATGTCGAGACTTCTCAAACCATTGTCGATGCTTTGTATGGGGCTTTGGGTGTGATGGCTGCTTCTCAAGGCACAATGAATAACTTGACTTTCGGGAGCGATCGCTATCAATATTATGAAACCATCTGCGGTGGTTCTGGTGCGGGAATTGATTTCGATGGAACTGACGGCGTTCATTCCCACATGACTAACTCTCGCTTGACAGACCCAGAAGTGTTAGAATCTCGCTATCCCGTACAAGTAGAAAGCTTTACTCTTCGTTCCAATAGCGGTGGAAAAGGAAAACATTCCGGTGGTGATGGAGTTACCCGCCGCATTCGGTTTTTAGAACCCATGACAGCTAATATTCTCTCCAACCATCGGCTTGTTCCTCCTTTTGGATTAAATGGCGGTGAAGCGGGACAGGTAGGACGTAACTGGATACAGCGTCAGGATGGAACTGAAGAGAATTTGGACAGTACTGCAACAGTAGAGATGCAACCTGGAGATGTTTTTGTTATAGAAACCCCAGGAGGAGGAGGTTTCGGGAAAGCCCGCTAAGAACCACTACAAAAACGTCCTATGGGCGCACCAATGACTTGTCCGCGATCGCAAATTTTGTTTCCACGTAAAAAAGTTGTTTTCACCCGTCCCGTTAACTCCAATCCTTCAAAGGGGGTATAGCCTTGCTGTGACTCTGATTCTGTCGCACGCACAACAAAAGTCTCATTAGGGTCTAGCAGTGCTAAATCAGCATCATAACCAATGGCAATGTTACCTTTTGAACGCAAACCAAACCTTTGGGCGGGATTGGAGCTGAGTAACTCTGCCATGTGATTGTAGGACATACCGCGCTTGCTACCTTCGCTAAAAACACCAGAAAGGAGGTACTCCGTACCACCAAATCCGGATTTGGCTAGCCAAATGTTATTTGGGTCTTTCAGATTAACTTTTTGTTCGGCGGAACAACAAGCGTGATCGCTGACAATCCAATCTATTTGGCGATTGAGTACAGCATGCCACAAGTATTCTACGTCTGCACGGGAACGGATTGGAGGGTTAACCTTAGCCCATTTGCCTGTAGGTGTATCTATATCTAACAAAAGGTGTCCAACAGTGACTTCCCGTCGGAAATTGATGTGAGGAAAGACTGTTTGCATCATTAAAGCAGCTTCCACTGCTTTGCGAGAACTGAGATGTAATAGATTTATATTGAAACAATTGGTTTCGTGTGCCAAGTAGGAAGCAATGCAGATGGCTAACCCTTCAGAATGGGGCGGACGAGCAGCGCTGTATGCTTTTAAACCCGTAAGCGTGGTATCCTGTTGGACAATTTTAGTGTAGGCGTTGAGGATATCAGCGACTTCACAATGAAGACTCAGGCTAATGCGATCGCTTGCTTCTGGGTGGCTTTCCCTCAGCTTGCTCAGACCGCGCATAATAAATTCAAAGTGAGCTAAGTCGTACCTTTCCTCTTTGTTAATCATCAGGAAAAGATTTTGTTGGTCAGAAAGACCGTGCAAACCATAGCCCCCGTAAAACATAAAGATTTTGAACGAGCCAATTCCATACTCCTCAAATAGCATCTGCATCTCATCAATATGTTGAGCGCTAATTGGGGCAATATGATAGCCGTAATCAACAAAAAAATTTCCCTGCGAAAGTCCCAGCACTTCTGGAAAAAAATCTTTATAGGAACCGCCCTTATTGAGATAATACTGCCCTGTACGAATGTAATTCAGGCTGGTAGTCACTCCTCCCATAGCGGCTGCTTTAGTTTCAGTCAGAGCATCTCGGTCCAGAGGTTGATAGATCCCTATATGCATGTGAGCATCCACAACCCCAGGAAAGCCCAGCAAATTTTGAGCATCAAATACTTCTTTGCTTGTATCTGGGCTAATATGAGGAGCAATTTGGGCAAATTTCCCATCCTTAATACCCAAATCTAGCAATTCAACACCCTCCTGATGGGGAAGCACTACCCGCACATTTTTAATAATTAGATCTAATACGGGAACCTCAGACACAGTAGACCTCACGTTAAAATAGTTGTTACGCATTGAATTTACATATTTGGCGTGAAGGCTGTTAGTAGTTAGTGGTTACTGGTTAATGGTGAAATGCTGAGTAACTAACCAATAACAGTCCTCATGAAAAATGTGCAACTTCTACGTGGATGAAATGAATACCCCAGTTTATTTAGGAATTTTAGCATCCTTCTAGGGCACAGACTGAATTTCAACATTGCGTAATGTTTTTTAATACAATTATTTTAGGAGGAAAAACAATGGAAAGTTTTAATGAGTACCATCTAGATCCAAAGCAATTTCCTTTTCTCAACAGTTTTCAAGATAATTGGCGAGCGATCCGAGATGAATTTACACGTTTTAATCGCGATGCCTCTGATGAAGAGTTAAAATTTACTTACGAAGTTCTGGGACCAAAAAATAAAACAATTAAAACTAAGGGAAATTCCAAATACAGCGCATTTGGGATTTTATTTCAAGGCATCTTTATTGAAGAATATATTAAATTGCATCAAATACAATATCCAGATTATAATTCGTATGAAGCATCAGAAAAAGCACTTGCTTTAAGAGAGAAATATTTCCCAAATTTAACGAATATCATAGAAATTAGCAGTGATGATATTATTAGAAACGTATATTTTGGTACATTTCATCCCGGTTTAGATATCAAATTGCACGTGAACTATAACCCACATATGAATCGCGGTTATTTGGGATTGATCGTACCAGAAGGGGATGTGGCGATGAAAATATGTCACGAGCAACTTTACTGGTATGAAGGCGAAGTTATGGTTTTAGACCATAGCTTTCCACACTGTCCGCATAATTACACCAATTATGACAGAACAGTCTTAGTTATAGACTTTTTTAAACCGGAGCAGCCTAGAGAAGAAGCAATAGGATTTGAAAAAGAACTCGTTACACAAAGAATGCAAGACAACCCTTATAGTTTGGGTGTATTTGGTAAAAGTGATAAAGCTAAAGAAGAAGATTTTATTAAGTATGGTTTAGCACATCAACTAGAATGGGATAAAGCTTTATAAGCATCAGAAAAACAAGGCAATTGATATGCTTGCTCCTGTTGCACCCGAAAATAATTTGGATTGCTAATAGCTAATGGTTAATAGCTAATGGTCAAAAAGCAATTAGGTATTAGTTATTAGCAATTTTCACTCTTATTTTTATATTTCATCTATGACTGCTATAGCTGAATTTTCTCTAAGAGGAAATTGCAGATTGGGGAGACCTTCAATCGGTATATTTTCATCTTTTTGAAGCTGTTGTAATAAGCGGTATTTTCGCAACAGATTAAAGCCAAAGATACAGGCAATTAACCATAGCAAACCGACAGCATAACCAGCTGCAACATCAGTAGGCCAATGTACACCTAAATAAAGTCTACTAAACCCAATCGCCGCAATTAAGAGAATGGTCAAGGCAAAAATTTGCTTTCTGTGGTGAGGAAATTGTTTTGCTAAAGTATAGGCAATAAAGCCATAAATCACCATCGACATCATTGCATGTCCGCTAGGAAAGCTGTAATGACCCACATTTACAATCCAGTCCCACAATGCTGGACGTGCTCTACCAAAGCGTTCTTTCAACAAATAATTTAAGCCGATCGCACCAACTGTAGCTATACCAAAAGTTGTCGCTTCTGAACGACGGTTGTTATAGATCGGGCTAGTTGCAAATGCCAAACAAATCCATGGCAAACCGACTGAGCCACCAAGAGAAGTTATCCCAATCATAATGCGATCGAGAAGTGGCGTATGCAATCTTTGAATTGCCAGCAAAATACTTTCGTCAAGACCAAATCGGTGCAGCAAAAAAGTACTTACAATTAGAGTACTAACTGCCGTTCCCGATAGCAAAATAAGTTGTCTTCCCGCTTTGTCTATTGGTTGCTGCAAGGGTGTTTCTGCTAATATCGCTTTCCTTGCAACGTCTTGTTTTTTTTCTGCTTCCGTTTTGATGAATGATTTTTCAATCTGTTGTCTGTAATCAAAGACTATATTTTGGATAAGTGATGCAATGGACTTTGGGCTGCGATTGGAAGGAAAAAGAACAAGAACATTTCCTGTATAGTGATTGGCGCTCACTTGCTGAATGCCTTTTTCATTTAACAATCTAAGTTCAAGGTACCTTTTAAAAGCTTCCGAACGGTAAAGCCCATTAACTTTATACCTTGCTCTTCCTTTGACAGCAGTGTGTAGTGCTTGAACTAAAGGATTTTGCTCGGGGAGTTTGTTGAAATGAGGAATTCCCATTTTTCTACTTCATCAAAGGCTAAACTAAGTCACCCTCCCCAACAGTTTGCAATTTTAAAGGCTGCAAACCACCTATCTCATCGGACTGGCTGCGCCGTTGCCATCGTTTGTTAGGCAGGATTAACATGGTAGCAGATTTTAGCCTTTTGATGATATTTCTTGTGGTGGAAAGAACCCGCTCCCAAGTATCTTTTCTAAATCTTTGGTACTTAATAGCATTGCGTGCTTGGTTAATATTACGTGTTGTGTCGATGAGGTGGATAGCAGCATCAAAAATAGTTCCCACAATTGATTTAGCTGTGACTCCGACTGGGATCGCTATATTAGGAGCCGTTTGTATCAGATGAATTAGATGCGATCGCATTTCCTCATCTCTTACCATCTCTCTCGAATAATCGATAACAATCGATGCTGCAGCAGGGTTAACACGTACTTTCTTAATTTTCGAGTCAAATTCCATAACCTGCTGCAGTTTCTTGGCATAGGTAGAATCCTTCACTAGCCGAGGAATGCGAAAACGAATGCGTCCGGGAATTGCGTGAGCAACACTATAAGATATCCTTTCAGGTTGCGTAGTTTTATGAGCTACACTTGAATTGGTTTTGCTAGCTTGCTGGGATTGATGGAAAATAGGATTTTTGCCAGAATTATCTCTTTTTCTAGAATTCATAATCTCTTATTCTTGCTTTTCAAGCAGACAATAACTGAGGTTGAAAGTTTTTAAATCAATTTAGGAGTTTTGAAGGATTTTTGAAAAACTTGCAGTCAGACCTGCAATGCCCATCCGACTTAATATTTCTAAAATCAAAGTTAGATTCTTATGTAAATTTAAATAAAGTGCTCTATTCCAATAATTTCTATACAAGTTTTCTTAATTAAAAACAATAATTTATGGCTGAGAAAGATTAAGCATAAAGAACAAATAATTATGCTAATTTCTCATCATACAACTTTGATAGCATGACTATATCTAACTTTTGGAACATAAAAATAATGAAGTAGCAAGCGATCGCTTACCACCACTGACAACGTAAAATGAGTAAAAATACAGACAAAGCAGAGTATGGTAGCCGATCGCGAAACCATAGAATCATTTCGAGCCTTAGCACTGCAAGTGACTTGTCATGCTATTAACCAGCTAACTGACCGTCAAGAAGTAGGCTTGTTGATGCAAGACACTATCAACCGTCTGGCAAAACAAATTGCTGCTAGTATTGCGTTTATTGGTAGTGACTGTCGTTTGATTGTTCTACCAGAATATTTCCTTACAGGTTTTCCCATGGGAGAATCACTAGCTGTTTGGAAAGAAAAAGCATGTCTTGAAATGGCGGGTGCAGAATATGAAGCGCTTGGTAAAATTGCACAGCAGTATAAAATTTTTCTAGCAGGTAACGCTTACGAGGTTGACCCAAACTTTCCAGGGCTTTACTTTCAAACTTGCTTTGTCATCGACCCCTCTGGAACAGTTATCTTGCGCTATCGGCGGCTAAATTCCATGTTTGCTCCAACTCCCCATGATGTTTGGGATAAGTATCTCGACTGCTACGGACTAGAAGGTGTTTTTCCCGTTGCGAAAACAGCAATTGGTAATTTGGCTGCGCTTGCTTCAGAAGAGATTTTATATCCAGAAGTGGCGCGATGTCTGACAATGCGGGGGGCAGAAATTTTTCTGCATTCAACTTCAGAAGTTTATGGCAAAGAACGTACACCCAAAGAAGCAGCAAAAATCTGCCGCGCAGTAGAGAATATGGCATATGTAGTTTCCGCAAATAGTGCAGGTATTGCTAACACTGCTATTCCCAGCGCTTCTACTGACGGTGGCTCAAAAATTCTTGACTATAGGGGATTGGTTTTAGCGGAAACTGCTTCAGGGGAAAGCATGGCAGCATTTGCAGAGATCGATCTAGCAGCTTTACGTCGCTATCGTCGCCGACCGGGGTTAAATAATTTACTTTCCCGACAGCGTTTGGAACTCTACGCACAAAGTTATTCTCAATCTCACTTCTACCCAGCAAATACTATGTTGGATAAACAAGTAGACCGCAAACATTTTATCCAAACTCAGCAAGAAACTATAGAAAGGTTAGCAAAATTGGGAGTTATATAGGGGTATGCTAATGGCTAATGGGTAATGGCTGATGGCTAACGGTGAGACCAGTGCTGTAGGCGGGTTTCCCGCACTCTGGCAACTGGCGAACAAGGGAGGGCTAATGACTAATGACTAATGGTGAGTCTAACCCTACAGGCGGGAAACCCGCCTGCTTTCTCTGGTCTCACCATGAACAATTAACAATTAGCCATTAGCTATTAGCAATTAGCCATTAGCTATTAGCAATTAGCAAAATTAATTATGTCTAAAGCAATAGATGTCCGCAATCCTCGGACTGGAAAGTTTGATTACGTGATTATACCTCCACCCGCAAAGCTTCTCGCACAGCAATGCAGTCGCTTGCGGCGATCGCAAAAAAGTTGGCAACAACTTGGTATAGAAGGTAGAGTCGAAGCCCTTCAGCAGTGGAAGCAAGTGATCTCATCTGGGCGGGAGAAGCTGACGGAAGCTTTGGTGAATGATACCGGAAGGGTATCGATATCAGTTATGGAAATTGATTCATTCGTTTCTAGTATCGATCGCTGGTGTAAAGTAGCTCCAGAATTGCTCCAAGAATCGCAAAAAAATACAGCTATTCCTTTTATTGAATTGAAACAAACAGCAGTTCCCTATCCTTTAGTAGGTGTCATTAGCCCGTGGAATTTTCCCCTTTTGCTTTCAACAATTGATACTATTCCCGCCTTGTTAGCTGGTTGTGCTGTTATTGTTAAACCTAGTGAAATAGCACCTCGGTTTGTCGCACCTCTATTAGCTGCACTCAATAACGTTCCAAAGCTAAGAGATGTATTAAATTTTGTAGAGGGAGCAGCAGAAACGGGATCTGCTCTGATAGAGAATGTAGATTTGGTTTGTTTTACCGGAGGTGTAGAAACGGGGAGAAAAGTTGCTGAAACTGCGGCTAAATACTTTATACCGGCTTTTCTGGAATTGGGAGGGAAAGACCCCGCAATCGTTTTAGAATCAGCCGATTTAGATTTGGCAACATCAGCTATTTTATGGGGTTCGGTTGTGAATACCGGACAGTCCTGTCAATCTATCGAGCGAATTTATGTTGCTGAATCTATAATGGAACCATTTGTTAAACAACTTGTAGACAAAGCGCAACGTCTTAAATTAGCTTATCCCACAGCAGAGAGCGGGGAAATCGGTCCTATAATTGCAGAAAGACAAGCGGCGATCGTGAGCGACCATTTGTTAGATGCAGCAGAACTGGGTGCTGTTGTGCATTGTGGTGGTGAAATTGAGACCCATGGAGGAGGATGGTGGTGTCGTCCTACAGTTCTGACTCAAGTTAACCATACTATGAAAGTTATGACTGAAGAAACATTTGGTCCCATTATGCCCGTAATGTCTTTTTCCACAGTTGAAGAAGCAATAACTTTGGCTAATGATTCTATATACGGATTAAGTGCAGCAGTTTTTGCAGGATCGGATGCAGAAGCGATAGAAGTTGCCCGTCAAATAGATGCAGGTGGTATTAGTATTAATGATGCTTCTCTAACTGCTTTGGTGCATGAGGGCGAAAAAAATTCTTTTAAGTTTTCTGGTTTAGGCGGATCGCGTATGGGAAAAACAGGACTGACACGTTTTATGCGAAAAAAAGCTTTTTTAGTGAAAACTAACTCTGGGAGTGACCCTTGGTGGTTTGATAATAAATAGAATTAGTGGTTCGTGGTTAGTTGTTAGTTATGAGTACAACAATCCAAAATCAATAATAGAAGGAGTTTTGTCATGTCACTGATTCGAGAAGAAATGCCTGTTCTGGTACGTCATGAAGGAGATTGGCTGGGTACGTATACAGTAGTTGACGTAGAAGGAAAAATCATAGATAAGCATGAGTCTCATTTGACGTGCCAGTTTCCTGACGATGATGCTTATTCCTACTATCAAATTAATCGTTATAAGTGGGCTAATGGTAAACAAGAAGAGCATCAGTTTCCAGGCACTTATCGAGACAAAGCATTATGGTTTAATACAGAACGTATTGATGGAAAAGCTTGGGAAATTGACAATGCAACAATTATTTTGTGGTTTTCTTATAAAACTGCACCGGGTATGTATTTATATGAAATGATTAATCTCAGCCCCTGCAATAACTATCGTTCCCGGACTTGGCACTGGTTTAAAGATCATCAACTCTTCCAACGAACTTTAATTCAAGAAGAACGTTTGCGTTGAAACAAGCAAAACTTGGTTCTAATATAAGCGGGCAAGAAGTTATACAATTTGCTAAGTTCTACCATACCCGTTTAATGACTTGTTAAATAATTAGCTCTTAAATTAGCTCCCAGTTTTGCCATCTCGTTAAAGTGGAACTAAAAACTCAGTACAAGTATTCATTAAAGATATAGCAATCCTATTTGAGATCTAAACAAGACAGACAAGGGAGACAAGGAAGAGGGGGAGCATCCCAATTTGTAAAAAATATGCTTGTGATTGAAATCACGCCTATACAAACAAAGTCCGCCTGCGCGGACTTAATAAGAAGTCTACGTAGGTGGTGAGTTCAGGGCTGCAGGCGGGTTTCCCACGCCCTGGCGACTGGTGAACCCGAAGGGACGAGCGTTTGTGTAGCCCTAGAATTCTATTCTGAGGGCAATTGCGCTCTTTGGGACGCTCCCGGAAGAGGTGTTTGTAAATCATTTAGGGCTGCTATATTACTCGCCTTTGGTATTATCTTTAATAATTGTTTAATATAGATTCTTGAGTCTCGACCAAAATATTTGTATGGCAAAATCTGAAAAAATTAACTTTTCGACTCCCAGTGGTTTTCCAGAATTTCTTCCCGGTGAGAAACGTTTGGAAGTATACTTACTTGATACAATCCGGAAAGTTTATGAAAGTTATGGATTTACACCTATAGAAACTCCGGCTGTAGAACGTTTGGAAGTTTTACAAGCAAAAGGCAATCAAGGTGATAATATAATCTACAGTATTAATCCTATCTTGCCACCCAATCGGCAAGCAGAAAAGGATAAAGCAGGAGAAACGGGTTCGGAAGCACGAGCTTTAAAATTCGACCAAACGGTTCCTTTAGCAGCATATATTGCCCGTAACCTTAATAATTTAACTTTTCCTTTTGCCCGTTACCAAATGGATATTGTTTTTCGAGGAGAGAGGGCAAAAGATGGACGTTTCCGTCAGTTTAGACAATGTGATATTGATGTTGTAGGGCGTCGCGAACTCAGCTTGTTTTACGATGCTCAAATGCCTGCTATTATTGCTGAGATATTTGAAGCGATTAACATTGGAGATTTTCTCATACGTATTAATAATCGTAAGGTACTTACGGGGTTCTTTAAATCGGTAGGTGTAGAAGCTGAGAAAATTAAATCTTGTATCGGTATTATTGATACTTTAGAAAAAGTTGGTGAGGCGAAGGTTAAGCAGGAGTTGGAAAAAGAAGGAGTTTTAGTAGAGCAAGCGCAAAAAATTATTGATTTTATTAATATTAAGGGAACGGCTGACGAAATCTTAGATAAACTTAAATACTTAGCGCAATCGGCATCAGAAGCTGAGATATTTAACTTGGGAGTTACGGAATTAGAAACAGTTATTTCTGGCGTTCGCAATTTAGGTGTTGGAGAAAATCGTTTCTGTATCGATTTATCTATTGCTCGCGGTCTTGATTACTATACAGGGACTGTTTACGAAACAAGTTTAGTTGGACATGAAGCTTTAGGAAGCATTTGTTCCGGTGGTAGGTATGAAGAATTAGTGGGTGTATTTTTAGGTGAAAAAATGCCCGGTGTAGGCATTTCCATTGGTTTAACTCGCTTAATTAGTCGTTTGTTAAAAGCCGGTATTCTGAACCCACTGACGCCAACTCCCACTCAGGCGATCGTGGTAAACTTGCAAGAGGATTTGATGCCTGTATATCTCAATGTATCTCAAAAGTTACGTAAAGCTGGAATTAATGTTGTTACAAACTTTGAGCAACGACCTTTGGGCAAACAATTCCAACAAGCTGAAAAACAGGGAATTCAATTTTGTGTCATTATTGGTTCTGAGGAAGCAGCAGCACAAAAAGCGGCTCTCAAGGATTTGAAAACACGAGAGCAAATAGAAGTTTCGTTGGAAAATTTGGCTGAGGAAATTAGAAGTAGATTGGTGTAGTAGCGCCCTGATTTTAACTCCTCCTCGGTTGTGAGGAGCAGAGATTTGGCTCTTTTCTTATTGCTCTACGTTCTTACTGTAAGTTCTTTGATTTTGATTCAAAATCAAAGAACTTACAGAAATTAGCTCCCACTGTTCCCAGGTTTTTTCCAAATTGGGATGCTCCTACCAAACATGGTATGGACTTACAATTTAATGTGTCCAATCTGTAATTGCGAGGCCGGGTACTTGCTCATAGTCTCGTTGGTTGCACGTGACAACTGTAGCATTGAGCGATAACGCAATTGCTGCAATTCGCATATCTTTTTGCAGGCGATTTTTTCGCAGAGGTGGCTTATCTTTTAGCAATTGCTTGAGGCAAGTGTCAGCTTCTGGGGTGAAATTTAGCATCTCAACCGTCTGAAGATATTTTACGGTTGTCCAAAGTTTTGTGTAGAGATCTGGCAAATTATTTACTAGTGACGGGTCATTAATTCTGCCGATCCACCCATTGAAAAGTTCTTGAACCGTAATCACCGTAACTGCAATTTGATGTTGAGCCGCGTTGGCGATAACTAAGGGATGATTGTACAAAATTAATGAAACATGGTCAGTATCCAAAATATGTAGAGACACTAAAACTCCCTTTACAAATAATAAGAAGGGTCAACTTCAGATTCATCATTACTATTTCGCTCGGCTCGAATGGTCTGCATAATTTCCTCAAAATCTGAATCGTCTTTGAAAACACCCGCAAATTTCATCCAAGCTGGTTCTGAAGCCTGAACTGGGACATCCCATGAGATTGTTTCAATATGCTTAAGCCGTTCTAAAAATGCAGCTTTAATTTGGGTAATAGCTTCTTCTCTGTTTGGTGCTTCTACTCGACAGTCGGGCAACTCAAATACAGAAGCAGCAAAATATCCGGAGGCAAGATTTTCTAGTAGAATCGTTACTTTCAGATTTGCGGATGGTTGGGACTGTAGTACATTTAGTGTAACCATTTTTGAAATACGACCCTTAAGTGCTATTCCTATTGTATCGTAATAAAAATCAACAGTTCGGTAAAAATGACACTAGGGTTGTTCATTTTTATTTAACCAATCTCCGATACCATATGGATCGTCTAGTGGGGCGGAGAGATGCTCGTGTCGAATCTGCCAAGATCCTGCTTCATTTTTGTTAAGGACAAAAGTAGCCCTAAATGTTCGTTGGATAGATCGAGCTTTGACAGTTACAGTTAATAACACTATTCCCGCTACCCAAGCTAGATTTTCAATTTCTTCAGTAAAGGGTCCCTCTATCCACTCAATTTTTTCTAATTTTACTGTGGAATTACAAAAATCCTGCCAGCCTTTTGCAATTTTGCTATAGCCAATAGTAGAGTAACGAGGTCCTTCGACAAAAACGTATGTATCTTCTTGAGGAACGTAACTTTGACAAATATTCCTCACTTCTTGCCGAAGTATGGCACGATAAAAGTTGTCAATTTGATTTACAGCACTTGTCATTTTAGTCTTTAGCTACTGCCTAACTCTTCTGCAATATCTTTTATATCTCGGTTATGTTCTGGATTTTCTAATGCCTCAAGTTCTTGCTGAATAATACGAAGTATGCGAGAAATATATTCTGCATGCCATCGCTGGCGTTCCTCAGCAACTATTTTAGTAGGTTCATAAGAATCAATTTCTGATTTGCTCAGTATACCTTTAGCGGCTAAAAGGCGTTCTATGGTATCTAACCGTTCTCGTGTCACTGCGTGTTCCATTGCGATCGCCATCGTTATGTTTAATACCCGTTCAACGGCTGGATCGTCAAAAAAATAGGGGCGTTTGCCTTTACTTTTGTTGCTTGCTAATAAGATGTCATTAATATCTTGCATAATTGCTGACTTTACTGTCTGTAACCTAAGCTTTCCATGCACCAAATACATTCCAAATAGGTGAACGACCAAAATCTTCTATTGTTTCATTTGCTTGTTGACCTTCCTCTATGTCATTGACCGCTTTAATACCTATTTGAATACACGATTTTTCCGGAAAACCAGCTTGAATCATAAGTTTTTTCATATCTATATCGTGCATCTGAGACCAAAAAGGTTCATTATTATAATAGGCATCCCAATCACGAATAAACTGCTCGTATAAATCCATATCTGGAGTGTACTGGGGTTGTTCAATATGAAGAGTAATACCACTAAAGTTCAGCATCCGATAAATTTCTTTTATAATCTGATGAAGGGTTGTGTAGGAAGTTTCATGTAGAAACATGGTGGTTTGTATCCAATCAAACGATTCATCTGCAAATCCTGTATTTGCACCATCCATTTGGATAAAAGTAAGATTTTGGACACCAAGACTTTGAGCACGAGCATGCCCGTATCTTAACATTGGGGCTGCAACATCAATGGCGATCGCCTCAGCATTGGGATAGGCTTGCGCTATGGGAATAACGTTATGACCCAATCCACAGCCAATATCCAGTATGCGTTTTGGTTGAAATTCTGGATGCTGGGTTTTTAGCCATTGCGCGATCGCTCTACCTCCTCCATCACTCAGGCGTCCCAGTAAGCCAGCTGTTGTCACAAAAAGACCAGAATCATAATTAGCCGCAGCTGTTACATCTCCTTCTATGAGTTCTGTGTAGTAACTACCAGGCATACAATGATGATCTACTGCTTGAACGTAGTAGGGAATTTTTTGATCTGGATTCAGTTTAAGAGTATCTTTATTCTGATTCCAACGATGAGCCTTTTCTGCTAGTTCATTTGCTTGACGCAGCACCATTGAACGACCTGCTTGTTGTCTCATTTCCATAGCAGATCGACGTAAGGCGCTCCACATCTGATAATGTGAATTCTTCTTCATAGCTTCATGTAATTCTTCCCGGTTTTCAAATTCCCGCCCGTGTGTCTGTCGAAAATGTGGAAGAACTTCTTTTTCATACGCAATCCTGTTACCGGGAGATACAACAGTTGCAAGGTGACGGTTCAAATTTGCTAGAAAATTATAACGAGCAATTTCGTCATGCGTAGCTTCTGGAAACACTGCATGTTTTCCTACTCTATTCCAAACAGGAGGTAGATTATCTCGATACATGGTTATTTTTGTTACAAGTATTTAAGTCATAAATAACTTCTTCTACTAGGATAACGTTGAGAGCAAATATCACAAATTTTTTTACAATGTTGAAAAAATTGCATAATTAAGTCATGTAAGCTTAGGTTAGCGCTTTAAGAGAGCTACAATGACACAAGAGCTAGAAACTACTTTAAAAGTTGCTCATCAAGCATTTGAACATTTTAAGCACGGTTTGACAACAGGGGATTGGAACCAGTTTTTAGATATGGTTACCGATGACTTTAGTTTCTGGTTTCCCATGGGAAAATATCACGGCTTGCATGAGGGAAAAGAAAAAGCAAGAGAATTTTTTCAATATGTTGCTGAAGCTTTCAAAGGTGGGCTGGCTGTGACTTTAGAGCGCGTGACGAGCAATGAAACAACTGTGGTTTTTGAATTTCGGGATGAAGGGAAGTTATTTGGCGAACCTTATAAAAACCGTGTGGCTGTTTCTTTTGATGTGCAGGGGAATAAAATTTGCAGCTATCGGGAATACTTTGGTAGCGATGGCAAATCTTATTGACAAGTCGCTGAAGCGATCGCTTGCCATAATGAGGAATACCATGCACTCACCTCATCTGGGCGCTAGTTAGGTCGAGGGGGAGATAATACTCCCCCTCGACCTAACTGGCATCCAAAAAGTAGAGCGAGCGCAGAACTAAACATTCTGGATCTAATGACTACACTCAAGCAAAAACAGGTTTAACACCTAGTTCAGACTGCCATTCTGCCAATGGCTTCTCCCAGTGTTCTTCCCACTTCTGCGCTAGGAATGGTTTTGCCTTTACTCCCATGGCATAGCCTCGCTGAATTACCCCCAACACTTCATTTAAGCGAGCGGGGTACTTGAGCAGAGTGTGGAAAACGCCTGCGGTGGCAATGGCAACAGACACAGGCAAATGAGTTTGCGCCAGGGTAAATCCTTGTAAGCCAAACTCTCCGACTTCATCGGTGCCAAACCCAGTCAAAATATGCCAGATATCATGCGTCTGTTTGATTCGTAATTCCAGACAAGAGCTATCGTCTGTCACCTCAACATGGGGGAAAAAGTTGGGGTCGAAATTCAGCCGCTTCATGTGGGTGGCATAGCAGTAGCCTAGAGAATCTTGAGGGAGCTGCAACAGGGCATCCATATCAGGAGTAGGAGCAATATATCGTTCCCGAACCAGTGCCTCAATGTCGGGATTGGACTTGAGATACTCAATTCCCAGGTCGTACATTTCCGTTTGATTGATGCTTTTAGCCATCTCGAAAACGGCGAGGGTTTGGCTGGGATCTTCTGCAAGTTTAATAAATGATTTCAACGCGACTGCTTGCTCTGGACGAAGGTCTACGGGGTGTTCTAAAGTTATCATACAAGTCTCCTTTGGCAGAAATCTGTTTGTTCTTTCAAAGTACTGCTGAATCAGTGGGTGAGTCATGCCCCAAGGCGACAACCTTGTTGACCTAAGATGCCACTATGCAAAACGCCGTCTCCATCAAAACTGTACAGGGGATTTTGGATGCCGCCAGCCATTGCAGCGTGCAGGTCGAGAAGGTGGTAGCAGCGCTCGGACTCGATTTAAATCTATTTAATGACCCGGATGGACGAATATCCCATGAAATGCTCTGTACACTCTGGCAGGAAATTACCCGGCGCTCGGGTGACCCCTACATTGGTTTGCGGTTGCCAGAATTTACGCAACGCGAAAGCTGGTATGTGTTTGGCTATGCCGTTCTCAATAGTCCCAATTTAGGTAGAGCGCTGGAACGAATGGTGCAATATATTCCCTTGTTGCACATGGGCGTTGAACTCGCTTTTGTCGTTGAGGACAAGGTGGCACGATTCACCCATGCCATTCCGACTTCCCCTGTACCCGTGCCGACAGTGTTGGGACAATGGGCGGTGGCAAATATCGTCTGGAGTTTTCGTCAGGCAACAGGAGTGAATTGGGTGCCTTTGCAGGTTAAGTTTCAGCATCCTCACCCCCCCGATATTTCTGCATACCGTGACTTCTTTCGCGCTCCTCTGGAGTTTGACTGCTCAGTTGATGAACTGGTGTTAGATGGAGAGCTACTCCAGCTGCCATTGTTGAAAGCCGACCCAGGGCTGGATGCTATTCTCAATCGTCATGTCAAAGAATTGATCGCTCGGTTGCCGAAGTCAAACACGTTTGTGGATAGCGTGCATTGGGCAATCAGTGAGGGGTTCCGGTGTGGAGATGTGGGAATGGAGGCGATCGCTAAACGTCTGAGCTACACTCCCCGTACTTTCCAACGTAAACTCAAGGAATCGGGCACATCTTATACCGATTTGCTGGATCGGATGCGGCATCAGCTTTCAGTGCATTACTTGCAAGAAGCGCCCATCGCCATCAGTGAAATTGCGTTTCTGCTGGGTTTCTCAGAAAGCAGTGCGTTTCATCGGGCATTCAAACGGTGGACAGGTACCTCTCCCAGTGAGTTTCGGCTTGCCCAGCCGAGCTCCTCTCCCAATTTGGGAATACTAACAAAAGAGTGATTACCACATAGGAGATTTTGATGGGTTTACAGAAGACATTACCAGGGTTGCTGATAGAGTTCGTAATAATGCAGGGAAAGCTGTGAGCGATCGCCCTTGGCGCAAGCCGTACCCGGCTTATCGCACTGTTGTTGTGTCATCCCTACACCATCATCTCGAACAGTGCAACGGATTTGGTTTTTGACATTTTCACAAACAGCATCCAATGTCAACTTTACCCCCGGTCGGTTATAACGCAGTGCATTTAAAAGCAAATTTTCATACACTCGCCGCAGATGTAGCGCATCGGCATTCACAGGAGGTAAATGAGTGGGAATCGTAGCTGTTACTGTAGCATTTGCTTGCTGAATAAACGGTTGGAAATCGCCAATTACGGATTGCACCAGCTCGTGCAAGTTCACGCTTTGGTAATGCAGTACAATTCCATGGACTTCAGTTTCGTGTGCCTCTAACAGCGAGTTAATTAAAGCAACTTGTCGCTCCCCACTCTCAATCATTTGTTTGAGTAATTCTTGGGGAATCTGTATTGTTTGTTGCTCGCTCTGCCCAAAAGTCTTTAAAGTCATCACCATACCAATGACAGGATTGCGTAAATCGTGAGACACGGCATGAAGAAAAATCCGCAGTCGTTGACGTAATTCAAATTCACGTTGCAACGAGCGCTCATATAAAAATATGCCAACATCGGCTATTAAGCAAATCAACACTGTATAGAATATGCCCAAAGCATAGGCTGCTGGGACAGTCGTATGCGGATCGCGCCAACCAAACAGCATCGCGATCGCATTATGGCAAAGCAATAGCCCAGATGTGCTTCAGCAACTGGGCTTTTAAATTTAACCGACAACAACCTTACGGTCAAAATCCTTGCATAATTATGGTTAATCAGTACAAACAGTATAATAAATACTATATACGTAAAATAAGAGCAACCGCCAATTCCACCGCAAAACTTTGAACTTCCTATGAAGTGAAAATTATCTTCTGATAATCGTTGGGTAATAATGGCAAGGCTAATACTACGATCGGAATTTGAAGAGGAATATGCATCAAAATTTGATGAAGAAATGGGGGCATCGGCTAAATCATTTCGGATGGCATTAGGAGCACTAATAATTAAAGAGAAACTTGGAGTAAGCGATCGCGCTCACACTAGAGCAAATCAAGGAAAACCCTTATCTAAATTACTTTATAGAAATATTGTCTTATAGTAATAAAGCTCCGTTCGATGCATCAATGCTAGTTTACTTTCGTGAAAGAATAAGTGTAAATCTAGTAAATAAAGTGAATCAAGAAATGGTGAAAAGGATGTTAGAAACAACATCTTCTCAACCATCTGAAAAAAAAATAGAAGGAAAAGAAAGAGAAATAAGTGATGATGCCACATATGTGCCAAAGCCACTCTTTGGACTGGCGAACTTGGAGGGTGAACCTAAAAATCGTGGAAAATTAATATTAGATGCAACTTATGCACCTAGTGATATTAATTATCCGACGGACTTAGAACTATGAAATCAAACAAGAAAGCAGACAGAAAGAATTATAGATTCTCTTTATGAACAGATAAAGGGACAATTAAAGAAGAAACCAAGAACCTATCGGGAAATAGTTGGTGGGCGGTGCCCACCCTACTAACAATAACAGGCGAGACGCCTGTCCTAAACCACTAACCACTAACCGCTCCCTCTTTTTGCCTTTGATATCTTTCTTTAAAGAGTCGTTGCTGTTTGTTGTGATCCACAATGGGGTCGGAATAGCCAACAGCACGACGTTCTATAGGAGTGATTTTACCTGTTACTAAATATTCTGTATCTACAGACCGCAATTCTGGAACCCATGTCCTTATATATTCGCCTTCGGCGTCAAACTTTTGTGCTTGGCTAGCTGGGTTGAATATTCGTATGGGTTTTGGGTCCATCCCGCTAGAAGCACTCCACTGCCAACCACCATTATTTGCAGATAGATCGCCATCGATTAACCTCTGCATAAAGTATTTTTCTCCCCTTCTGGGATCGATGAGCAAATCTTTAGTCAGGAAATTGGCGACAATCATTCGACATCGGTTGTGCATCCAACCAAGTTCGTTCATTTGGCGCATGGCTGCATCAACAATTGGGTAACCAGTTCTTCCCTCGCACCAAGCTTGAAAGTGTTCTTCGTTATTATCATAGGGGAAGTTTTTAAAGGGTTGGCGAAAAGCCCCATCTGCTAGTTCCGGGAAGTTATACATTGCGTGTTGATAAAATTCCCGCCACGCTAACTCCTGTTGCCATGCACGAATGCTAGTTTCTGTTTCTTGGCTGCGACTATTTTCTAACGCTTCCACGGTTGCTTGCCAAACAGTGCGAATGCCAATAACACCAAATTTCAAAGCCGCACTCAATCGGGAAGTACCGTCAATGGCTGGAAAATTACGCTGCTCTTTATATTCTTCAATAGCACGGGTACAAAATTCTTCTAACCGTTCTTGCGCTGCTGCTTCTCCGGGTTCAATGACTAATTCTCCATCCCATTGTTTGCCCAAATCTTTTGCTGTGGGTAGCTCTATTGCCCCGGCTTGCTTTGCTATTTCCCGTTCGGCTTGTGTTAATCCTACTAGATTGTTTTGGGGCGCACCATCTCTCATTTCTACTGGGGATAGTTTTGGTTTACTACTCCAATTTTTCCAAAAGGGTGTGTATACAGTGTAGGGTTGATTTGAACCAGTGCGTATACTGTCTGGAGGATGTAATATCTGATCCCAGTTTTTTTCAAGAAACTCAATACCGTTTTCCTTTAAAGAGTCTATTATGACGCGATCGCGTTCTTGAGAGTAGGGTTCTACATCCCAATTCCAGAAGACAGCCTTTGCACCCAAAGCCTCTGCCAATTTTGGAATGGCTTGGGTAGGTTCGCCATGAAGAATCAGCAATTGGCTACCCATTTGAGCATATCGCTCTTGTAGCGATCGCAAACAGCCAATCATATAAGTGACTCTGACTGCAGCAACATCATCCCTTTCGAGAATATTTGGATCGAGACAGAAAACACCCACAACCTTTGAGCTTTTTTGTCTTGCTGCAGCAAGTCCCGTGTTATCAGAAATGCGTAAATCGCGGCGGTGCCAAAACAGAATTAAATCAGTCATCCCAAATGGCTAGTTCGACTGTACTAGCTTAACAGTTATTGGTTATTAGTGAGTCATGAGTAACGTAGGACAAGGCTCTCGCCTATCGTCGCTCACCCATCGAAACCGCACTTAGTCTATCGGGTATGAGTGGAATTTTTGCTTTTATTTAATTATAATTTTTATAGTAATTTAATAATTATAGAATGGCTATCTTACTCTTAGAAGACGGTACAGTCGAAAGCAATCTAGTTGAAATCTCTCGAGAACTCTCTCCACTTGGGGTATATCTCAAACACTACGATCCAGGCACTTCGGTATTTTTGCCAGACCTAATTTCACAAGAAATTCTTACAAATCAAGAGAAAGATTATATTTTAGAAATTCATGACAGTCTTTTTGAATTTCTCAAACAAGAAGGAAACTATCTTTGGAGTGACCTGCTAACCCTGCATCCAGGGCTATCCCAACTTCAGATGCTGATCGACACCTATAACCGTTACCACGTACATACTGCTCCTGAAGCCCTCTACATATTAGCAGGGGAAATGATTTTTGGCTTTGTACGTCCTGATGGCACCCAGGTACAGCTTTTATTGCGATCGCAAGACTACATTCACATTCCAGCCAGAGTAGAACATTGGTCCAGTCCATCCGCATCATTACATTGCAAAGCAGTACGCTATTTCACAACTGCAGACGGTTGGGTACCACAGTACACCGGGACTTCAGCAGTCAGCGACCACTAACAACTAATCAATTATTCAATATCTTCACATCGAACTAACAACTGTTCCATAGCTTCTGCCAAAGATATCAACTCTGTCCAAGAAGAACCACTGACTAAATCTTGAGCATGAGCCAATCGGTTTCGCAAGTGTTCGGCAGATTTTAAAAAACGCTCTCCAGAACGCTTGGATTTCAGCCCAAGCTGTTTGAGTAGTTCTGGTTGCTGCAAAACTAATTCCCGCTTGTCACAAAATTGAATGTAATCAAGTAAATCTGTGGCTTCGTTTCTTTCTTGACTCTCTTGCCACAGCCGTCTGGCAATTTCTACCCTCTCTGATTTTAGAACTTTTTGCCAGGAATCTTGGGAGTAGTAACGTCTTACCAAACGAAGCAGATTCATCTCCAGTAGGGTCAACAAACCAAACAGGAGCATTCTGACTGGTGCTTTTTGCAAGTCTCCATAGGTGACAATTCCACTGACTCTGTTGCAATCAAGCACAAAAAGTCTGGAAGTCTGTTGCAAGATAGGTAATAACTTCATTAAAGGTGTAGAGATAGCAATTAATTCTTTTGGGTGAAAAACTTTCTGGTAATCGCTGCACTTACCTTGTTTGTCTCTCAAACTGTTCCGTTCTAGATAACCGCTAACAGCACCTTCTGACTCTACTCCAATGACATCAAAATCTTGTATGACCATCCAATGCCAGACTTCTGCTACATCTGCATCTGCTGGAACTGCTTTGAGGGGTTCAGCCACATATTCAATAGTAATGCTGTTTTCAAACAGGTTTCTTAAATCTTGAGAACGAGATTTTAAATGTTTCATTTTTACGCGATCGAACGTCAAGCGCCCAGACCAAAATAGCCCAGGCGCTTGAATATTAGGTTGCAGATAACCTTCTGCTAGGTCGAAATCATTAAGCGTGCATCATTCCCATCATCTTGCAGTGTTCAGCGCATTTGCGACAAGCAGCTGCACATTCCATCATCTTGGAATCGTCGCTCATTTGTTCGCACATCATTGCACACTTCTCGCACATTTCCGCACAAAGCATACAGGTTCGATGCATGAACTCAGAACCACTCATCATCATATTCATTGCCATCATGCACATTTCAGAACAATCACGCATCATGCTCATCATGCCCATGTCCATATGCTTGCCACTTTTTGTCATGCAGTGAGTCATGGTTTCCATGCACATTTTGTGGCAGTCCATGCAAGCCTGCATGCAAGTTTGCATTTCAGCTGTCATGTTTTCATTCATCATCATCATCATCATAAGTAAATTCCTCCTGATAGTGGACTTATTTCGTACATTAACCGTGTCTTTTTTAAATGTCAATCAGGAAATTATGACAGAATTTTAAACATGACTTTATCGATAAATTTAGGGGAATTTTATGTTCAATTTCACACAATTTAGTGTACTTTTTCTATTACCACGTGACAAAGGCTTGCTAATTTAAGGTAAAAATCTCCCCTTAAAGTAAGGAGATTTGTAGAACAAATTGTAAGATTGGGATATATGGGAATTAAGGTTGAATGTTTTGTAAGATTTTCTTGACAATTGAGTTTATTTCGTAAATAAAAAGCGATTTTTATAATACAAATCTTAAATAAACGTAAGGTTTTTAGTGATTCTTATTCTCCAAAGCAGCCATCCCCCGTACAACGTCAAAATCCCCAAAGAATTATGAATCAAGCCTTCACGACTCAACACATGACTCCAGAAGCGATAGCTTCGCTCCTGCCCAGAGGGCAGATCGCAAGGCTTGTCAACGACCTACCCGCTCGTATCAAAGCTGCACTTTTGGAAAAGTCTGCTGAACTTGAATGTTCCCTCAAAGCTACAATCGCTCGGGGCAATCTCCCGTTTTCTAGATCAAAAAGCGTTGAGCTTTGAGGACTGTCTACTTGCTCAACGTCTGAAAGAGGGGGAGCGTTAGATTTGCTGTAGTAGCTATCATTGGCATAAAAGACAAGCCAGGTAGCACTAAGGAAGCGATCGCACTTGTTCCTGCATTACGTAGATACCTGCCGAAGTCAGGAACTTCTTTCAGGTTATTTAGTATCTTTACCGACGGGTTATGATGGAGAGTTTAGTCCTGGAATAAAGGCTTTAGTCATAAGCCTTTATTATAGTTGCAATAAAGACCACTCTTCTAATCTCGCAATTTTAATAAACGATTTCCCGCCTTAGCTAGAGTTTCAGGTTTTTTACTAAAACAAAATCGAATGTATTTTTGTCCAGCCTCTGGTTTGGAGAAAAAGCTAGAACCGGGAACTACTGCTACTCCAATTTCTTTAATTAAAAACGTAGCAAATTCCATAGCAGTTTTGTTAGTAAAGGAAGTTATATCTGCAAAAATGTAGTACGCTCCTTTAGGAATAAAGTAAGGCATTCCTACTTTATCTAAAATCTGGATTATACTGTTTCGCTTTTCCTGGTAAAGGTTTGCTAGTTCTTGATAATAACTAATTGGTAGTTTCATTGCTGCTACCCCAGCCCGTTGCAAGGGTGCGGGGGAACCGACAGTTAGAAAGTCGTGAACTTTGCGAATGGCTCCAGTTAATTCTGGATTTGCTATGATATACCCGACGCGCCAACCCGTTACACTATAAGTTTTAGACAACCCATTAATGGTGATTGTCCGCTCTTCCATTCCCGGTAAGGTTGCTATTGCAATGTGCTGGCTTCCGTCGTAGAGAATGTGCTCGTAAATTTCGTCAGTAAATGCCAGTACGTCCCATTTTTGGCAAAGTTCGGCAATTAAAGTTAGCTCTTCACGGCTAAACACTTTTCCCGTTGGATTGTGGGGCGTGTTAATTATGATAGCTTTTGTGCGATCGCTAAATGCCTGACGCAATTCGGCTTCATCAAATGTCCAATCAGGTGGATTGAGGGACACGTAACGGGGAGTGGCATTTGCTATGATTGCATCGGGTCCGTAATTTTCATAATAAGGTTCAAAGATAATAACCTCGTCGCCTGGATTTACAGTAGCAAGCATTGTAGCTGCCATGGCTTCTGTCGAACCACAAGTTACTGTAATTTGCCGTTCGGGGTCAATATCTAAACCCAGATACCAGCGAACTTTTTCTGCCAAGGCATGACGGAAAGCGCGATCGCCCCAAGTGATGGCATACTGGTTAATATCTGCTGTAATTGCGTCACAGGCAGCTTGTTTCAATTCTTCCGGACAGGGAAAATCAGGAAAGCCCTGTGCTAAATTTACAGCGTTGTGTTGCAATGCAATTCGGGTCATTTCACGAATGACCGATTCTGTAAATTGACTTGCTTTGATGGAAATTTTTTGCTTTTGCACCTGAGCCACCTTATCGCTTCATTCATCATAAGTCTCAAGTTTAATATACGGTTGCTTGATTTAAGTACTGTATTTATGACATTGGCTCGCAGTTACCAGACCATCGGTTACGTAAGGGACGACAGCCTGTAGCAAGGAGTAGCGTTGGGGATTGCCCACTAGATTAAAAGAAAATTTTCTACAATTTGTCAATTTTGGGCGATTTTTAATAAATAATATTTTCCGAAAAGAGAATAGGTTGTTTTGAAGTCATAATATGTCCCCCTTAGCAATTTATATTGAAGAGATCAAAATGGAGCTTGTTATTGGACTGTTAATAGTAGGAGCGATTTTGGCTGGTACAAGCATTGTTGGCAACAAAAAACGTAGCAACATCGGTCATACTGATAGCAGCTCGTGGAGTATCGATCTTGGAAACTGGAGTAGTAGCGATAGTAGTGATGGCGGTAGCGATGGTGGCGACTGCGGTGGTGGTGACTGCGGTGGTGGTGACTGCGGTGGTGGTGACTGAGGGACTTGTGAATGAGGTTGGCAGATTCGGCGTTTCTTCTGTTAGCTGATATCTGAGGCGCGATCGACCTCGATCATGCATGAGTTTTTATTTATACAATCTTTGTCTATATCAAGTTTTGATAAAACCCAAGCTGCCTCAGTCTAGCAATTAAGCTGAACGCTTGTTGGTACAAGCCTTTGACCCAGGTGCTTGACTTTGCGTGTTTTCTACAATAAATTACCTAAATATAATAATTTACAGGCAGTGCAGGTATTACAATTGAGACACATGAATCGGAATTTCTCAATGAATTAATACATGAAGCCGTAGAACAAGTTATGCACAATACAACAAGAGCACAGCCTACAGGACTGAGTTTAGAGCTTTTTCACGTTCAAACGAACACTTCGTTTGACTTGCCATTAAATTTTACTGTTCTTCGTATTGGTAAACCAAAAGACCAAATAGCACCAGATATCAACGTTGTTAACTTACCCAATGCTGACTTTGTTTCTCGTCTTCATGCGGAACTTCATGTAGAAAAAGGCACTTATTATCTCCTAGATATGAACAGTGCAAATGGTACGTTTGTCAACAGCATCAGGCTGAAGCCAGGAAAGCGCCACAAACTCAACTTTGGTGACAAAATCGATTTGGGATCGGGAGGGAACGTCACATTTTTGTTTTTGAATAAGCAGACTCCGGTTGTCCAATCCGAGCAAACTGCGTTGAACCACTTACCTACAGTGATTCAGGTTGAATTGTTGGCAAACAGCAAGCCATCTCTTGTAGAGCGTTCTAACAAATTTGCAGGCGTAATGGTGATGCTTTTAGGTGTAGTGATTTTAGCAATCAATATACCCATTGGGATTAAAATGCGTCTTCCTGGTGTTATACTGTGCGCTGTAGCCGTAGGAGCGTTATCTTTACCACGTATCAACCAGAACGTAGGATGGCTTTTGATGGGATTGGGAATCTCAATTATGTTGTTTACAGAAAAAGCCTTTGCACCAATACCCCTGTTAGCTATCCTTGCAGGTTCCAGTCTGATAATAGCTGGATATCGCTTGTATACTAGCGAGAAACTGTGGAATTTCAGTTTCCCTGGCAAGATGCGAAAAAAATAACTTCTTGAAGGATAAAGTGTGAAGGATGAAGTGTAGAGTAAATACATAAACAAATTTGGGGATTGATATTCATTTTTTTTGAAGATGAAAGGTAAATTTTTTTATCCTTTATCCTTTATCCTTTTAAATTATGTCTTTAATTTTGACCAACACCCAACAGTGGTGCAAGAACTACGAAGCAGCTTCTGCAAAAGACAAACATTTGTTGATGGTAGAGGCGCTAGAAAATGCAATTCCACCAAGAGCGATTGAGGAATGCGATTTGGGGATGTTGCTTGTAGAACTCGTTGATGAGATAGATAGCAATAATCTCATTTCAGATGCTCTAGCACTGATTGAAAAAGTGCAGCACCAGCAACCCGATCTTTATGCTCGCGAATTTCAATATCTGGATAGCCTGCGGGTAAAGTATTACCTTTTTTCCAAGCAACCAGAACTCTTGAGATCTTGTCTGGCTCAATTTAAGAACGATCCTGTTAGCGGTATCGATCGCATGATGTCTTCCGTTATTGAGTATCTGCGATTTTATGGTGCAACGCGGGAAATCGTTGATTTATGCAAGAGTACTTATCAGCCTATTAAAAATTCACGAGAAGTACTTCCCGGTACAGAGGATGAACTAGCAGGCGTCATCCTAATCGATCTTATGGAAACAGTTTACCGAGAGTTACAACAAGGTGGAGCAGTTGATTGGGATGCATTTGGCGATGCAGCCAAGCAGTATGTAACGGAAGAACCTCAACTTTGGATTGCGGAAGTTCGTCGCAACTTAACTAAAGAAATAGAAATCAACCAACAATTTTTTACTGATTTTAAATCAGAACAGAAACGGGATGATAATCTACGTGCTTTATCATTGGCGTTTTCTATTTATATGGCTGCTCAAAAACAAGTCAGTTTTATCACAAGCCAAAGAATTTGGGGCTCTGTTTTTGAATTTTTGAGTGCGCGAGAGTTACCGCGCAACGAATTGGGTTATCCCGATCGCTTCTTTACTTTTTCTGAAGAAACATTAGACAAACATATTGCCCAATTGATTGGGGGACTGTTATCTGATGGTCAGGTTGAAGCAGCAGCCGTACTTTGGGGAATTCCTTATGTCTATGACTTTTTATTGAACAAGCAAGTCATCGGACAAGCAATACACCAAGAGGTTATTGCTGTGACAAGTGTACTGAAACCAAAAATGATTGAGGTTTTCGAGCGGTACTTGTGGCAATTAGATTTTGTCCATCGTTGGTTACCTCCCGATAGTGTTGTTGAGGCTGATTTCACTGCTGAAGCTGCTTTGTTTGCCAGCAGTATTGAAAAAGTAACCCCTCTTGCCACTGAACCAGGTAAAGGCAATCTTGAATCTTTTTACAATCAATTTAAAGACTTTAATTCAGATATAACTGATAACAAAGAAGCCCCATTTTTGCCAAATCCAAGACTATTCGAGCCACCCGATATAAAACCAGAAAAGCCACCCAAAAAGCGAAAGTCTCCCCTCATGCAAGCAGCAGATCTGTTTGATAGAAATACGTCTTCAAAGGGAAAGCAGAAAAAGAAGAAGAAGTGATAGCAATCTTATTTGAGTCAGAACAAGGGAGACAAGGGAGACAAGGAAGAGGTGTTTGTAACTCAGTGAGGAGTGCTATTTTTTTATGAAAAGGTTTAATGTAGGGTGGGCAATGCTGACCCTACGTATATTTCAAAAATCAAATAAGAGCCTTCTAATATTATGTTATTTTTATTACATCAACAACACTCAATATTTTCCTGCTTCCTGTCATGAGAAAATTTAGTGCAATTTCTGCTACATTTGTCTTTTTGACTTTAGCTTTTAATGTTTTGCCAACGCACGCTCAATCGAATAGTAGCTGCACTGCTCAAGCAAGAATAGGACCTGATGCTACCAATAAAATCCTTGCTTTGGGTCGAGCTAAAAATGTTGCTCGTCAAGCAGCGGAAGCCGCTAATGGAGGGATCGAGAATTATCGTGCAGAAAACTCAATGCACGGACCTATTGAACAAGTCCCTTGTGTAGATAATGGTGATGGAACTTGGACATTTACCTTTAAGGGTACAGCGCCTGGTGGCACGACACCAATTGTCGAAAGTGTTGTGACAGTGAACAGTCAAACATTTGAGGTGAAAGTCGATCGCAATACTCCTTTGAGTTCAGTAGACAAGAATCAACAATAAAACTATAGAACAAATCCTAAAATCGTTGGCTTCGGTTTGTAGTTGTCTGTAAAGATAGCGCAACTACAAATCGGTGAAGATGATTCGAGCAAACTTACTTATCGTAAAACAACGAAGAATCATATACTGAGTGTTGTGCTAATCACAGCCTGCGATGTATTAATATATGGATTTGGAGCCTAAATATGGTGAGGTTTTTGTGGAAACAAATCAGCTACCTTTTGGTAGGAATCATGCTGTTTGCACTACTCGCTTCTTGTCAACCAACAGCACCAACAGCTGACTCACAGTCTTCTACAGAGACACCGGGAGCAACACCAACAGCAACACAAGCTCAAACCACACAAACTCTACCTGTAGCCTATGTCGATCGCGAACTAGAAACCCCCGCACAGTTACCGCCATTACCCTATGCTTATGACGCGTTAGAGAAAGTCATTGATGAAGAAACCATGAAACTGCATCACGACAAGCACCACGCAGCATATGTCAACAACTTGAACGATGCATTAAAGAAGCATCCCGAACTGCAAAGCAAAAGTGTAGAATCTCTATTGCGTGACTTAAACGGCGTACCTGAGGATATTCGTAACACAGTACGTAACAATGGAGGCGGACATCTCAATCACACTCTTTTTTGGCAACTTATGAGTCCCCAAGGTGGTGGGGAACCAACAGGCGCAATCGCAACAGAAATAAATCAAACTTTTGGTAGTTTTGATGCTTTTAAAAAACAATTTAACGAAGCAGGAACAAAGCAATTCGGTAGTGGTTGGGTTTGGTTAGTGCGTAATCCCCAAGGTCAACTGCAAATTGTATCGACACCCAATCAAGACAACCCAATTGCTGAGGGATCTTACCCGATTATAGGTAATGACGTATGGGAACATGCATATTACCTCAAATATCGCAACCGTCGTGCTGAGTACTTAGAGAAATGGTGGAACGTGGTGAACTGGTCGGAAGTTAACAAGCGAGCACAAGTCACATCACAGAAACAGACTTAGAATCGTTAGAACCATGTGGTTGGGTTTTCTTCTTT
Source organism: Tolypothrix campylonemoides VB511288_2 (assembly GCF_045999855.1). Taxonomy (NCBI): domain Bacteria; kingdom Bacillati; phylum Cyanobacteriota; class Cyanophyceae; order Nostocales; family Tolypothrichaceae; genus Tolypothrix; species Tolypothrix campylonemoides. Next base: position 117,589 of record NZ_JBFPMW010000016.1, on the reverse strand, counting down.
AACCCAACTACTTTACAAGACTTTTATCGGTTATACTACAAAAACATACTACAGTTATCTACTTTTTCAAAAGTTTTTTCTCGATCGGCAGTGATATTTGGCAATAAAAAACAGCATGACAAGAAGCCAAGACAAAAATCCGCAATGGCATTTGAATGACCCACGTACACGAAAATGGATGGTTCAATGCGTCTGGTGTCAAACTATTGGGTATCAAAGAGAAGCACCCGAACAGTTTTTTGGTCGCTACCATTTGATTAAACATTTCCGACCCATGAATCTCGACTCTACAGGAGTCTGTGAGGATTGCAGGAGAGCTTTATTATTCGCGCAAAAGCAGTTTTAGGTATGAGAATATTTTTAGTCAATTCTTTTCTATTTACAGCTATTACATGAAAAGTTAGTTAGAAAGATGAGAGACATGGGCATCTTAAGAGTAGTTCATATTGCGCCTGCTTAACTTTAACTCTCCATGCCTGCATCCAAAACCGATCGACTAACTGCTAGAACTCGGTCAACGTGCCGATCTCTCGCTATACACAACTGGGTAAAATCCTGGCGCAATTTGCTGTCTCACCTTGTTGTGGGTGGTACAGCGTTGGGAGTGAGTGTCGGAGCATTCTTCAGCTACCAAGTTACGCGAAAGCTAACCTTAGAAAACTTGCAGCAAAACGCTCTGTTAAAGGTTGAGCATGGCACTGATGAAATTGATAGTTGGCTGGCAACTCTCAAAACTAGAATTGATATGTTAGCCTATACAGAGCAAGTTCGCTCGGTAAATTGGTCAGTTGCTCAATCTTATTTAAAGGCGGAAGATGCTCGAAGCAAAGATTTTTCCGTATTCGGGCTAACTACCCCAGATGGTTTGCGTGATAGTACTGCTACAAACCTACGGGCAAATGTTCGAGATCGCCAGTGGTTCCAAAAGGCGATGTTGGGAGAAATTTATGTTGATGACCCGGTGATTGCTCGTGCAACGGGGCTTCCGTCCATTTCAATTTCTGCGCCCATTTACAGTAGTAAAAAGTTAGCGCGTTCGCCTATTGGTGTTGTGCATGGAGCAGTAACAGTAGATCGCGTAGCTCAGGCAGTCAATAGTTTAAAGTACGGTCATGGTAGCTATGCTTTTGCCCTCAATTCCAGAGGACAGGCGATCGTTCATCCAAATAGAGCCCTGATGTCAACTGAGGAAAAACCTGCCCCCAGTTTAGTAGAATCATCGGAGCCAAGTTTGGCGAGGATCGCACAAAAGATGGTAAAGCGCAAGCGAGGGATTGAGCTAGTCCAAATGGAAAGCAAGCAGTTGTACATTGCTTTCATGCCTCTGACTCATGCTAACTGGTCACTTGCCTTGGTCATTCCTCGTGAAAATATTGAGTCTAAACTGAGTTGGTTGGATGGCATTGCAGTTGCTGTTGTAAGTTTGACGGGGATGCTTATTGCTGTTTTGGTGTCCGTGCAATCTGCCGAACAATCCCGATTGAAGCAAGCCAAAGCTGAAGCTGAAACTGCCAATCAATTTTTGGAGATGAAAGTGGCAGAACGCACTCACCAACTAGAAGAAGCACGCGATCGCCTAGAGCAACGAGTTGCAGAACGAACGCAGGAGTTACAAGAAACCTTACAACACCTTGCCCAAACTCAATCTCATCTGGTACAAACTGAGAAAATGTCAAGTCTGGGGGAGTTAGTAGCGGGTATTGCCCACGAAATCAACAATCCGGTGAACTTTATTCACGGCAATGTTTTTCATCTGAGCGAGTACATGAGAGATTTATTCTGCGTGATTCATTCCTATCAGCAAAAGTATCCACCCGATTCAGAAATAGAACAGACCCTCGTGGAGATCGATTTAGAGTATCTTGAAAAAGATTTGCCCAAAATTCTAGCTTCAATGAAGATGGGAACCGAGCGTATCCGGGAAATTGTACAGTCGCTTCGCATCTTCTCGCGCATGGATGAGGCAGAGATCAAACCCGTTGACCTGCACTCTGGGATTGATAGTACGTTGCTGATTCTACAACATCGGCTTAAAGCCAAACCAGAACACCCAGAAATTGAGGTTGTTAAACATTACGGCGATCTGCCATTGGTGGAATGCTACGCCGGACAACTCAATCAGGTGTTTATGAATATTCTGACAAATGCAATTGATGCTGTAGAAGGGCGTTTCCGCAATAAGCCGGGTACAGCTTGCTCTCCCGGTCGGATTGCGATCGCAACGGAATTTGACTCAAAGTCACAAGTGAAAATTGTCATTGCAGATAACGGCGTTGGAATGTCTGAAACGGTTAGTCAAAAAATTTTCAACCCATTTTTTACAACAAAACCTGTAGGCAAAGGTACGGGGATGGGACTGTCAATTAGTTATCAAATCGTTGTTGAAAAACATAGGGGTCAGTTGAAATGCCTTTCCACACCAGGGAGCGGAACAGAATTCATCATTCAAATTCCCGTCGAGCAGCCAGTTCTTGAGTCCTTGTAACTTTTTGCTCCAATGATAATTCCACAAACTAAATGGGAATTATAAGCTATGGAAGCAGAAAAAAGTTATGTAAATGGAAGTCTTTGTGCTGAAACTAGCTGGTTATCAAATTTACGAGCCAATTTATTCCAGTATAAAAACTCTAGTTTTTCGAGGACTTAGGAGCGCAGACCAAAAACCAGTTGTTATCAAGCTCCTGCGAAGCGAGTATCCTAGCTTTAACGAACAGGTTCAATTTCGCAATCAGTATACCATCGCCAAAGACTTGAACCTTGAGGGTATTATTCAGACTTACAGCCTGGAAACCTACCGAAATAGTTATGCTCTCATCATGGAAGATTTTGGAGGAATTTCTCTATTTGACTGGAGATTAGAAAGAAATAGCGTTTTTTTAACTGAATTTTTTCATATTGCTCTTCAGCTTGTGACAGCTTTAGACGGATTGTATCGCCATCGAATTATTCACAAAGACATTAAACCTTCAAACATCCTAATTAATCCTACCACTCACCAAGTTAAACTGATAGATTTCAGTCTTGCTTCGCTGCTGCCTAGAGAAAATCCTACCTTGATTAGCCCCAACTTATTAGAAGGAACTTTACCCTATTTATCTCCAGAACAAACTGGGCGCATGAACCGGGGAATTGATTGGCGCAGTGACTTTTACTCCTTAGGTGTGACCTTCTTTGAACTCCTTACCGGACAACTACCTTTCTGCTCAAGCGATCCAATAGAATTGGTTTACAGCCATCTGGCAAAACAACCACCAAAAGCCCATAGCATTAACCCAGAAATTCCTTTAGTCCTCTCAAATATAATCAGCAAGCTGATAGCTAAAAATCCAGAAGACCGCTATCAAAACGTTTTGGGCTTAAAGCACGATCTAGAAAAATGTTTGCATCAGTGGCAAGAAAATCAGTCTATTGACATCTTTGAATTGGGACAACAAGATATCTCAGAACGCTTTGCGATTCCTGAAAAACTCTATGGAAGGGAAAAGGAAGTAGACATTATTATTGAATCCTTTAACAGAGTCTGTGCGGGAAAGACAGAATTCATGCTTGTCGCGGGGTTTTCAGGGATTGGTAAAACAGTCGTTGTCAATGCCGTTCAAAAACCCATTGTACGTCAACGAGGTTACTTTATCAGGGGGAAGTACGACCAATTCCAAAAAAATATTCCCTTCTCTGCATTTGTGCAAGCTTTTCGCGATCTAATCCAGCAACTACTGAGTGAAAGTGATGCACAACTTCAACAATGGAAAGCAAAACTTTTATTAGCTTTAGGAGAAAACGGACAAGTCATTATTGATGTCATCCCCGAATTAGAAAATATAATTGGCGAACAACCATCTGTCATAGAACTTTCAGGAAATGCAGCTACCAATCGATTCAATTTACTATTTAAAAAATTTATTCAAGTTTTTACTACACAAGACCATCCTTTGGTTATATTTCTCGATGATTTGCAATGGGCTGATTCAGCATCTCTAAAACTATTACAATTATTGCTGAGTGAATTTGACATTCGATATTTATTACTTATTGGTGCTTATCGAGATAATGAAGTCTTCGCAGCACATCCTCTTCTGGCGACCTTAGAAGAGATTGGTAAGCTCTCAGTCACTATCAACACAATAACTCTATCAACTCTGAAAAAATGCCATATTAAACATCTGATTGCTGATACTCTTATCTGCTCTTCCGAAATAGCAGAAACTCTTATGGAGTTGGTGTATCAAAAGACAAAAGGAACCCCTTTTTTTATTAACTATTTTCTCAAATCTCTCAATGAAAACGAGTTAATAAAATTTAACTTTAAAACTGGTTCTTGGGAATGTGACATTTCTCAAATTAGAGATTTGGTATTGGCAGATGATGTAGTTGAATTTCTCAAAATCCAATTACAGAATTTACCTAAAAAAACTCAAGAAGTTTTGAAGTTTGCTGCTTGTATTGGTAACTCTTTTAATTTAAAAAAATTATCGATTGTTTGTGAGCACTCTCTAATAGAAACAGCATTTTATTTATGGCAAGCCTTACAAGAAGGATTTATAGTTCCAAAAAATGAAGCTTATAAATTTTTTCAAAAAATATCTGAAACAGATATAACGGATAATCTATTTCTAGAAAAAATAAATATTTGGTCAGTTACCCAAAACATTGAAAATATTACTTATCAATTTTCGCACGATCGCGTGCAACAGGCTGCTTATCTCTTAATACCGGATCGTCAAAAACAATTCATACATTTAAAAATTGGTCAACTCTTGTTGAAGAATACGTCTGATGAAGAACAAGAAGAGATAATATTTGATATCGTCAATCATCTTAACATCGCTGCTCAGTTAATCAACGAGCAATGCCAAAAATATCAACTGATTAAACTCAATTTTAACGCTGGTTGTAAAGCTAAACTATCGACTGCTTATGAACCAGCAGTAAGATATTTCAATTATGCAATTTCCTTGCTAGATACCGATAGCTGGCAAAATCACTATGAGATAACGCTAGCAGTTTATCTAGAAGCAGCAGAAACAGAATATTTAAACACCAATTGCGAACGAGCAATGGAACTGACTGAACTTATCCAGAAACAAGCAATAACCGTGCTCGATCGAGTAAAGGCTTTTCAGTTAAAAATACAGCTTTATCAAACTCAAAGCCAGATGCTGAAAGCCATTGATACAGGAATGCAAGTTTTGGAAATGCTGGAAGTTCCATGGGTAAAACAAAGTCATAAAAGTTCTACTCCTACGTTACCTGCATTAACAGATTTAGAACATATTGCGGTCATGACAGACCCCTATAAATTAGCAGCTTTACAAATATTAACAGCTTTATATCCGCCTGTTTATATTGCTAAGCCGAAAATGGTACCGCAGTTAATCCAAACCATGGTAAATCTTTGTACTCAAAATGGTTATTCTGCATTAGCTGCTTATGCTTATGTTCTTTATGGAATGCTTTTATGCAACAAAGGAGATATTGAGTCCGGATATCATGCTGGCAAATTAGCTCTCGTGTTTTTAGAAAAATTCCATGCTAATGCACTCAAAGCTAAAGTTTATGTTATGTTTAATGCTCACATTAGAATTTGGAAAGAGTCTGCTATAAATACGTGTGATTTTTTCTTAAAAGCTTTACAAAGTGGTCTGGAATTTGGAGATGTAGAATGGGCTTGTTACAGTGCCATGCACTACTGTAAAAACTTATTTATAGTGGAAAAACACTTAGACGTTGTTGAAAAGCAGCAATTAAATTATATTGATTTTTTGCAAAAAAACAAACACTTGTTTGCGATCGCCTACGCTCAAATTTGGCAACAAATAACCTTCAAATTACAAGTTTTATCAAATACCGATAATAAGTCTCTATTTTCAACCGAAGATTCCGAACAGGAAATTTTGTTAAAAATTTGGCAGAAAGAGAAAAATTATATGTCACTCTTTGCTGCTTATTTAGTTAAACTCATTATCCTTTACTTATTTCACAATTATAGTCATGCTGTTAATATAGCAACTATAGGAAAAAAATATTCTGAAGCAGCTCTTGGATTATTTACTATCTGCTTGCATAACTTCTACTATTCATTAGCCCTCCTAGCCGATTATCCCCATGTCACTAAAAGCCAGCAGGTAAAATACCTAAGAATTGTAGGTATGAATCAGCAGAAAATGAAAAAATGGGCGGAGTATGCACCTAGTAACTTTCAACACAAATATGATTTAGTAAAGGCTGAAAAAGCTAAATTATTAGGACAATATTGGCAAGCTGCTGATTTTTACGATCGCGCGATCGCTGGAGCTAAAGAACAAGGCTATATTCAAGAAGAAGCCCTAGCTAACGAATTAGCAGCTAAATTTTATTTAGAATGTAAAAAAGAAAAAATAGCTTTAGTGTATTTAACTGAAGCTTATTATTGCTATATACGCTGGGGAGCAATGGCAAAAGTGAAAGATTTGGAAACCCGCTATGCAGAATTGCTGAATTCCATCTTAACTCCATCTCCATCGCACTTACCATCAGATCCCACTCTCTCGCTATCCACAAAAGTCTTTGCTAGCAGTACAACTGCTTTAAATTCTTTAGACATGATGACGGTAGTACAAGCTTCTCAAGCATTGTCTGGTGAAATTCATCTCGAGCAATTACTCTCCACTTTGATACAAGTGGTTATGAAGAATGCAGGTGCAGATAAATGTGTTTTGATGTTACTTAAGGATAATAATTGGGTGATAGAGGCGATTGCCAAGTCAGAAGGCTCGCAAGAGATTCAACCTAGAGTGCTGCAATCAATACCAATAGATGATAGCTTAGAAATTCCCTGTTCTATCATTCACTATGTGTCTCGGAGCTTAGAAACTATTGTTATTGATAGCGCTGTGGCTCAAATTTCCTTAGAGTCCGATCCATATATTCAATTGAATCAACCCAAAAGTTTCTTGTGTACTCCCATTATTAAACAAGGAAAATTGATTGGTATACTTTATTTGGAAAGTACTTTCGTAACAGGAGTCTTTACACACGAGCGCTTAGAAATTCTGAAGCTCCTTACAACTCAAGCCGCTATTGCTCTAGAAAACGCCCAACTCTACACTCACTTATCACAAACTAGCAACCAGCTAAAACAAGCCAACGAAAAGTTAGAAGATTATGCTCACACTTTAGAGCAAAAAGTTGAAGAACGTACTCAAGAATTAAGTCAGAAGGCAAATCAGCTAGAAACAACATTGCAAGAACTTTATTCAGCTCAATCTCAACTCATTCAAACTGAAAAAATGTCTAGTCTGGGACAGCTTGTAGCTGGTATTGCTCACGAAATCAACAATCCAATTAGCTTTATTTACAGCAATCTAACTCCTGCTAACGAATATGTTATATCCTTAATTGAACTGGTAAAACTCTATCAGAAGTTTTATCCAAATCCAAACCCTGAAATAGAAGAAAAAAAAGCAGATATTGAGCTTGATTTTTTATTGTCTGACTTGCAAAAAATACTAGCCTCCATGCACTTTGGAGCCAAACGCATTCAACAGATTGTTCTATCATTACGTAATTTTTCACGTTTAGATGAAGCCGAAAAGAAATCAGTAGATATTCACTCCGGTATTGATAGTACGTTGTTGCTATTAAAGCACCGATTGAAAGCAAGCGATCCATATCCCAAAATTGAAGTTATTAAAGAGTATGCTCAGATACCAGAAATAACTTGCTATGCTTCTGCTCTCAATCAGGTGTTTATAAATTTGCTGAACAATGCTATAGACGCTTTACAGCAGATGTGGTGTCATGAGTCCTCCCATAACAAAAAACCTACCATTACCATTCGTACTGGTATGAAAGAGACTCAAAAGGCTATTGTTAGTATTGCTGACAATGGCTGTGGGATTGAGGAAACAGTTCTACCAAGAATATTCGACCCTTTCTTTACAACTAAACCTATTGGAAAGGGAACAGGTTTGGGATTATCCATTAGTTATGCTATTGTCGTAGAAAAACATAGAGGTCAATTAACTTGCGTTTCAAAATCGGGATTGGGAGCGGAGTTTATTATTGAGATTCCTCTAAAGTAGGGCTTTGATTTAGCTTTGATTCATAGTCTGCGATCGCTCTTTGGGAAAAACTTTTTGGTTTACTGATTATGGAATTTAAGACCCGGTCAAACTACTGGGTGACAGCCAAATCCGTGTTGTAAGTAATTCATTGGATGCCAATCTGAATATTGTTTGCTTCAAAGGCTTGTCGAACACGTAGACGGAATTCTCGCCCAACGCGCCATTGTTCCATTGGGGCCGTTTTTATCCAAACGCGCACCAGCATTCCTGTATGGGAGAGGTCATCAATGCCCAGGACTTCTGGTAGCTCTGGCAGGATCTCTCGCCATTCAGGTTCGCTATACAGTTGCTTGGATATTTGCCGCAAGACATCAAGCACATGTATTGGGTCATTTTCATAGGCAACTACAATAGAAAAGTCTATTCGCGACCAGAGGCGGGTTAGATTGCTGACATTCGTGATGTTGCTATTAGGAATGGTAATTAATTGACCTTCGTTATTTCGCAACTGAGTCACTCGTAGGTTAAGATTTTCTACCAGTCCGTTCTTGTCCCCAATTTGAATCACATCGCCCACGGCAAACTGATCCTCCATCAAAATCAAGCATCCGTTGATGAGATCTTTCACTAAGCTTTGGGAACCAAACGAAATCGCAAAAGCAATGACTGCCCCTCCTGCAAAAATTGAGCTGGTTGGAACATTGAATAAACTGAGAGTCCAAATAATTCCTAATATCACCAAAACAAAACTAACGAATCCCTTTAAAGCAGACGCAATCGTTGTAGTTCTTAGAGCAATTCGTTGTACTTCTCCAAACGGGAGGAGGGGATTTGCCTTCACTGAATGCATTAAGATCTCGATTGCACTGGTGCTGATGCGGAGCGCTAAACTAATGCCAAACCAAATCGCAATCAATGCGAGTGGTGTTGCCCATACGTAAAGAGTCCATCGCATCAATAGGGGGACTGTGGATATGATGTTAGCAATGCCGATATACCACATCAAAATGAAAATCCATAACAGTGCCCATTTGAGAAATTTGTTAATATCTAATTGACGATTCAGACTAAATTGGTGTTGTAAAGTTGTCAAAAATTGCGCTCGCAAATCTGCAATTTCTCTTGCTTTCATTTCTCCTTCCGTAGTTTCTGATGAAGCGATTGCTTCGGATTTCCGTGCTTTTTCCGCTTCTGCAAGCACTGCTAGTTGCCGTTGATAACGAGCTTCTAGGATTTGTTGCTGACGGGTTAACATTCGTCTCAGAAACCAAATCGTAGTGCTAGCAATCAACAGGCCCAGCAAGATTTGAAATGCCTGTCTTATACGCTGAGCAAGGGCTTTCGGTGACGCTAACTGCTTGAAACGAATCATTTCATCTTGAAGAATCTTTTGCCATTCCTGGGCTAAATTGTCCGGGGTTTTGCCATTAAAGTCGGCATCTGCTTCTGTTACGGTTACCAAGCGAATCGGACGGGTGAATTGATCGTTATGAATTTCAAGGACAGGTCGATTATTCAAGATGGCGACAGTGACAGTTGGTGTCTGTTTAGCACTTAGGGTTCGAGTGAGAATCCTCCACAACCGCTCATTCACCTCTTGTGCCCGGACTTCAATCGGGAGTTTTCCTTCCGGGACTTTATCACGATTAAAAATCGTGGGAGAAGTGACATCAAACAATTTGTTTTTATCTAAAGGCGATTGGATCGGAGCTGTTTCGTACTCCCCATAGCGGCTAACTGTAGATGGAGGATTCAGGGAATCATTGGCAGTCGATGCTGATAGTGAGGGGAGTTGGCTCTGGGCGATCGCACAAGAGCCAAGCACCAGCAAGATCGTCGTTAAACCGATCGGCACAAACCGAATGATTAATCGGCAGAATTGATGGAATAAAAACATAAATATAAAAAACTTATCTGTCTTCAACACATCTCTCTGAGGAATTGATAATAGCGCCACCATCGCCAGAGTGACTTGAGAAATCCATTCCTTCATGTTCATTGATTTCATTTTGAGTGCCATTCCACCTCATGCAATGAATCAACAATGCGCTAACCTCGCAATCGCACAAGTTCGTTTCGCCAAGAGGCGACCAATGGATCGGTCTCCACAGATTGCCCAGATTGCTTCACCGCTCCGAAATACCTATGCAAATTATGCTGTTTGTCAGCTTTTACTCCTTCAAACACTTTTCCAGTGCTGAGAGTGGCTAATGCTTTAACACCTAAATCTACCCCTACATCGGGATGCATCCACGTTAGGGAGCATCCTGGCTCTAAATCCTTGACCTCTACTTTGTAGCTGATAAACCATCTGTCAGCTTCACGGGAAATCGTACAAGTCTTGATAGGAACGGAAGGTACTTTCTCGTAAGTTTTCAGAATTCCTATTACCGGAACTTGAATTCTTTTCACTCCTTTTACTTTGATTGTCCCTTCCAAGGTAAAAGAATCCTGTTTCCCTTTCTTCTTAAACTTGGGTACTCCCTTTCGTTTTTCCAAGCCATCTTTCCATGCTACTCGCAACGCTCTTAACGCCATTTGCGGTGTGGATTTACTGCATTCGTAATACCACTTATTCTCAGGTTTAACTAGTGCAACTAGCCATTTATGCAATTCAATTGCGCTTGGGAATGGAATTTTATCGTCTGGGTTAACTTTATTGTGCTCTAGGAGCTGCTTGGTTAATCCTAATCCCCAGTTCCAGGCATGACGTGCAACCCCACAATGTTTTAACATCATTGTTCGTTGCCGATTATTTAGCTTTAGTTCGGTTTTAAATCCTAATAACATGGCAACGCTTTCATCCATTCTCGAATTGCTTGTGACTTGTTCGATCCTTGCGCTTCGGCATACTTTTCCAGCTTAGTTAGCTCTAGTTCGGTGAGTAAAACTTTCACCCATTTATCTCGGTGTACCATATTGCCCCTTTTCCTATGTAGTCATATCATGTCTATATTATGACTATCTCACCAGTCGAGAACACCGTATCTATCCCGAATACAAAATCAAAAAGCTCTGCAATTTTGCCGAGCCCTGCATAGCTTTGTATAGAGATTAAGTTACAGTTACTAGCCCTCCATTTGCGAATTGCAAGTTCGTTTTGGGCTTTGACGATCGCTACTGAGATGCGCCGATTTGTATGTTGAATGCGACGAGTTTTGAAAATGCGATCGCTCCTTACAAGAGTAGGAATGCTGCTTTTTACGATTTCGCGATCGCGGTGGCGATTGCTAAAAGCAAATTTTGAAGCTTCATGTTAAAAATGTATCGTGATTATTGAGGCTAAAGTTTTCGGTCTACTGATTGTGCCCTAATCAAGGAATGAGGGTTTCAGCTTTCTCAGCTTAATACATCCTCTCAGTACCCTCTAAGGGACTTCCAATTAAAAAATATTCCATCGCTTAGAGGGCAGGGGGAAAGAAAGTCGTTTTAATGGGCCTGAAATGGGATAATTTATTTTCTATGAGTCTCTAAATTGGATTGTTTGTCCAGATATATAACAACTAATTCTGACAATCCTCTGGGCCGCCCGTGTAAACAATCGATTGGTAGCGTCCTTGGTCTGTTTGGATTGTTACACAGTAGTTGGTTTTGCCTTCTAGCCAGTAGCTGTAGCCCGAATCATCACTCTTGACCCATCGATAGCCCCGTTTTTTCACTGCGTTTTCTGCCTGTCCTGCCCTTTCCCCCACTAAATCACTCAACTGAGGGACGGTAGTACCCGCTTCAGGCTGACGTCTAGCAGCAGCCCTACCATTTCTGTTACCTGAGTTTTGTCGATTGGCAGATGTATCCCAATAGACAAAAATCGACTCATTGGCGAGACGATAAATCTGTCCTCGATCGCCAAGTCCAGCTTGTCGATAGGCAGCATCACCATTTCGATCGCGATAATTGCCAGGTCGATTACCCACAGGGAGCAAGTCATAGCTACGACCATTTTCCAGTTGAATGCTAACCGCACCCTGACGTTGGGAAAAGGTACACCGACCAGAGGATGTGGCGCGATCTTCTCCTTTTGGGAACACATCGCAACGGGCATTCACGGTATCGGCTTTGACGGATACGGGAAAACTTATTGAAGCGATCGCCAGTGCTACCGCTAAAAACGAATTTGAAGATTTCATTCCCATAAAACTCCTAAGTTATGACAAAGATTATGACATTTGATATTATTTCAGAAATGTGCGTTTGCTAGTTAACACTTACAAAATATTTTTAAACTATTTCGTTTTGTCCCTCTAGGGATTAGAGATTAGTGCAAAATCCATGCATCTAAAATGGGGTATAAGTAGTATCGGAACAGAAAACCGAGTTAAGACGTATTACATGAAAATTACAGAAGTGTTCAAGCGCTGAAACTTTTGAATTCTCGTTAAGATATGACGAATGCGATTTCATGCATTGAGCTACTACACCCCTCAATAAAACCCTTATGCAATAAGGGTTTTAAGCTAAACACGGTTTTCTGTTCTAATGATACTTATACCCCAACACGGATTTGGCAAAAGCACAACTTCAGTCAGTTCCTCCTAAAAGAGGTGCTACAGACGGGTTGAATTAACCAATAGACATCTCCAGAAATTAAGTATGCGTTACCCAAAAGTCTCTACCATATACTTGTTAGAACAATTCTTGAAACTGGGGGGATAAAAACCGCCATTTTCCCTGTCCTAATATCTCCACAATTAATTGATGATAAGGAATTAAAGTAGGACGATGACCGACACTAATATAAGTAATATTCGACTCTCTTAATTGATGATAAAGATGTTTTTCATTGGCTACATCTAAAGCACTGGTAGATTCATCTAACACTGCATACTGAGGATTATGTAAGAAAAGTCGAGCAAACCCCAATCGTTGCTGTTCCCCTAAGGACAAAACATCTGCCCAATTGAGTTCTACGTCAAGACCCTCCACACGGGCAACTAAATCAGTCAAATTTACCTGTTCTAGAACCTCCTGTAGCTTTGTATCACTCACTTCTCGCTTGGTATGGGGATAGAGAATTTGATTTCTCAGTGAACCCAAGACCATATAAGGACGTTGAGGAATAAATAAAATCTCGGCGGTGTTGGGACGGTAAATATAGCCTTCGCCCGTGTTCCATAAACCGGCAACTGCTCGCAATATCGAACTTTTTCCTGACCCAGAAGCCCCCATCACTAAAATTCCCTCACTAGGAGGAACTTCTACTGAGAAATCTTCCACTAGCACCCGTTTTTGATCGGGAGTTTTTACCGTGACGTGACTGAGGGCAAAACGAGGTTCGATTAAGGTATCGATAACACATTGCGAAGGCGCAGGTTTTTGATTTTGGTGCAAATAATCGGAAAAAGTTCCTAGCCGTTTGATGACGGCAGCGAAAAGAGTTAATCCTTCAAAAGATCTTGCGAACCAACTAAAAACACTCACGATTGTTAAAAAAGCGGTAACAGAACGAGTCACATCGCCAAAGGTAACCTGCCCTGCGAAATATTGTGGGGCAAGAATGAGATAGGCAATAATCCAAACAGTAAAATTTAAACTATTATTGATTGCATCTAAGAGACTACTAGGAAGGATTTTGGCATGGAGAACGGCAAGTAATCGGAAGAACTTCGATTGAACCATTTCTTCTTCCTCTTCCTCTCCTTTGTAAAAAGCGATTGATTCGCTATTATTACGCACGTGGACTAAACTATAACGAAAGTCTGCTTGATATTGCAGGTTTTTGAAGTTTAGCGGTGTGAGAATCCGACCAATGAAAAAACTGACCAAGGTTTGAACCAGTGCCGTTAGAATAGCGACAAAAACGAGGTTTTTGTTGATACTCCAGAGAATATTGATAAAGAGAAAACCATTCAGAGCATAACTGCCGAGGGAAAGAGAATATGTGAGGGAACTGCTTATAAAAGACTCGATATCTTCGGAAATACGCTGATCGGGGTTGTCGATCGCCTTATTGCCGTTAATTTGATAAAAGGCGCGATCGGCAAAATAGCGATCGAGGAAATCTTTGGTCAACCACTCTCGCCAGTAGAGTTGCAGTTTATTTTGAATAAAATTCTCAAAAAACGAGAAAATAATTAACGCCAGTAACGTTCCCCCGAACAGGAGCAGAGAATGCTGAAAACTCTCTAATTGCTTATTGCTTAGTGCAGTGGTAAACTCTCCCTGATAACGATTCAGTAAAGCACTAGCGTTGTTAGCGAGGATGATAAAAAGAACGGCTGCTGCTAACAATCCCCATGCTCGAAACCGCTCCTGAGATCCCCAGTAGCGTTTAGCTACTTCCCAAAACCACCGTACAAATTGTTGTAATTGCTGAATTTTATCCACGATCTGTATTTAATGGAAAATGATTGGGGGTTAAATATTGTTAAGCTCAATTATGAGTGGCGCAAACAAGAATTCAAACAAGAAGGTTAAGACGAGCTGAATACACATACTGGGTAGAGTTACACCACCGAAAACATTAACATCATGGAGTAATGAAAATGCCATAGCACTTGCCAACATTGCTCTTAGAAATCGTTTTGTCGTTAAGAAACAAGGCAGGAGTCAATAAAGCCGCGAACGAGTAGGCTCGTCCGTTCGCGAAGCGTGCCGAAGGCATAAATTTGACTATCGACCTTCTCTCACACGAATTCTTTGACTGGGACAACGCCAACGCTGAGCATTATTTCTCCCGACATCAACGCATCCCTGTTCTCGCATAGCATCATCAGAAATACCATTTGGCTTATTAAACCGCCAACGTCCTCGGTCATCGGGTCCTGACACTGCTTGTATAGAGCGTCTGTTTCTACTCCATCCTCGATCGTATGTATTATATCTGTCTCTATCATTCGTATATACTTTAATTCTTTGACTGGGACAACGCCAACGTTGGGCATTATTTCTCCCGACATCAACGCATCCCTGTTCTCGCATAGCATCATCAGAGATACCACTTGGTTTATTAAACCGCCAACGTCCTTGCTCGTCCGGTCCTGATACTGCTCGTATAGAGCGTCGTTCTCTTTGAGAGATTAGTAAAGGATTTGCAATAGATTGCACGTTCTGTGCTGAAACAAGCAATTCAGGTGTTCCTAAATATCCGAAAGATGCAAATATTGGTAGGATAGCAAGAATTCGTTTGTAATACATTTTCATCGAAAAACCTCTGGAAGCGTGGAAACCAAAGCCCCCTCTCTTAATAGCGGGATGCTGACAGTTAACAAAGTGACGGTTGACATTAAGTATTCTCTGCAATATTTATTTACAATGTGTCCCATTTTGCACATACCTCGGCGGATACCCTACTGTATCAGGCACTCTCGATCGCCTCGGCATTTCGGCTGGAATCTACTCTAATTGACCTAACTGTGCTGCACCGCGCACCCTCGCAATCTCCGCACGCGCGGCTTTGGCTGCCGGACTATCGAGATTGTCCTTAGATGCAATTGCTGCTGCAAGATCGATCGCCGCATCGAGTATGAACCCAGCGCGTTTTGCCGCGTCAGGCCCGGATGAGGACTCGATCTCTCTCAGGTAAGCTCGCCGATTTCTCGGTCGGTTAGAAATCGCAGCCAGTTCAGCTTCTGTCACGATTCCGTTTGCAACATCGTCAGCCAGCAGGACGCGGACAAACTTGCGTTGACGCTGCTCGGAGAACCGCCACGCAAGCAAAATCGCAACCGTTCCAATGACGATGCCGATGGGCCCGAAGCCGATAAACCCAATAATGGCATCCCAACAGCCATGAGCCAGACAAGCCAACAGAAAGAAACCTATCAAAACCGCGAGCCGATGTCCGAACGAGCGATTTTTCGCTTCGAGGAAGTAGCCAAACCCCGTACCCGCAACCGCCGTGTAGAGCGAGTGACTCCAGAAACCGGTTGCTGTACGTACTACCAATAACTTTAACGCATCAGCAACCTGCTGCGATCCAAAGCTTGCGTCGGGGGCACCCACAATGTAAAGCACGTTTTCAAAGACCTGAAAGCCGAGACCCACAAACGCACCAAGCAGAAACCCGTCGTAGGCGTTGCGGACATGGTTGCGTGCTAGTAAAGAGAGCATGATAAGCCCGACGAATTTGGAGCTTTCTTCCACGATGGGTGCCGTGATGGCCGCACTCCAATGGCTATAAAAGTCTAAGCTGGCCAACTTCGCTATTAGGGATAGGATTGCATTATTGCCAGGAAACGCCATGACCCACACCGCTACTAGTCCGCCCCAGAGAAAGCCGAGCAGCGCGAGCTTGGCTGGCTCACGTTCATATCGGTCTTTGTGGGTGAGAAACCAGATCCAAGGCAGGCAATACAGTGCCTGAGACGAGAGGGCGATGAACAGAGCGGAGGGATAGATGGCCCTGCTCAACAAAAATCCGCTGAAAACATAGGTGCCTTTCAGCACGAGCAACCAATACAGGTAGCACGCCGGGTTGTGCGGCTGAAAAAATCGGACGGGATAGCTCCAGCCTGAACGATCGATGGCAGCCTTGCGGATTGTGTCCTCACCCTTTGAAGTGCTAGTCATGAATCGCCTTCCTTCGGTTTAAAAGTGATGCTCTTAATCATGTCAGCGATCGGTTGCTCCAGTTGTGTGGAGGTAGCGGCCGGGCCCTTCACAATCACTTCGACTCCCTGACCCTTGCCATCGACGTATGCGAGCAGTAGACCAGTATAGTCGGGGCCATTAATTCTCTTAGCTACTCCGGCAACCTTTTGTAGTGTTGTAACAGGAACTAATTTACCCTCGACAACAAATTCATTCTGGTCTTTCACGATCTGGTTGAGGAGTTCCTCGGCAGTTCCCTTCCAGACGCCGCTTTTGACGCTAAACGTGACGCCATCTTTGAAGACCACTGCGTTTGATGAACTCCCGACAGGGAATGGGGCCTTAGTTATTACCCAGCCTTGGGTCGGCGTAAAACTTACAGGGCCGACATTATAAGCTGTCCCTGCTAAAACCTCCTTGTTATGAACAGCCTCGTTGATGGCTGGCATGACTCCCGACCATAAAAACACCACAAAATAAACGCTCACCGTCGGCCAAATGAGCCGACGATCGAGTCCAAACAGTCGATATTCAACCGGTACAGGGGCTTCGTGTCTTAGGGGGGACATACAATTTTCCTTTTTGCGGTGCTAAACAGGGGTGAAGCAGATTCCGGGACGACTTCTCGAAAAACTCCAACACCGCTGCATCTTCAAAAGATGGTAAGTTTGTTACAAACCCAATAGCCTACTAGGCTAGAATCGGGTTCTGCTGCCGCCCCAATCGCCTGAGTTGCACTCGCCCCGAAACTTTTCAATCCCATCTATGGCGATCCTGCCGCTGCGCCGGTCGATATTGACACGCGGTTTATTTAGCTCGTTCATCCGGTATTTTCCCGTAATGCGATCGGGCGAGACCTGAAGGTCGTAGAGCGGCCACCATCCATTGTCACCGCCCGAATGGATCGGCGGGATAAGCTTTCCGGTTAGATGGATTTTTCCCTGTGAACCACGGATTTCGACCTGAACCTCGGAATCGAAGTCGCCAGTGGTTAACTCTACGCGATTACTTGCTTCATAGCGATGGCGGCGATCGTTCCATTCATATCCATAGCGATTTGCGACAGTCGGTTTGCGACCTTCACCATAGCAGATCAACGTCAGATTTTGGCCCGACGAGCTGCCATTGTCACTGTCAGATGTGCCTTGTTCCCGCAGGTAGCTATCGATCGCGGCCTGGGCTTTACGGATTTCTGTTGAACTACAGGATCGTCCTTGTTGCAGGATCTCTCCTTGAGGGTTAAAAAGGACTGTGCAGCCACTTCCCGATCTCATACCAGTCACACTCAGATTACCGTTGTCTAAAGTGTCAATCACTGCTTGAGCGTTAACAGGATGAGTGACTGTAAGAGTTAATAAACCCACAATAGTAGGGGCTAATATTCGCAGGCTTTTTATTGGTTGCATTGAGATTCTGGCTAATTTCAAGGGGCGTACTTACCAACACCAAGACGCTTGTTTAGTAAATTGGGGTTTGGCTAACGGCGAATCATAGTTTAGACATCGTTACGAAGGAAAAAAAAGTAACTTTAGAATTTCATAGTTCTGATTGAGCAACGCCAATATTTTAGACAGCTTCAAATTTCCCATGTTTTCTTATTTACCTCAAGTGCAGATAAATCAGTTAACTTACTTCCAGGCAAATTACCTGAAAACACTCTTATATAGGCTGTAGTTTTGGTAATCTCAAGATTGTGCAATATAATACTTCATTTGCTAAAAATTTTTTGTATTTTTATATACAAATCTTGTTTTTACTTACATAGGCATCTAGGGGTAAAAGTAGCGAAGAGAGATTTTGCCGCCACGCACAGCTTGAAAACCTTGCTGTGAGAGAGTTACAGAAATAAAACCGCTCTCATTCACCGCGCTAGGCATCACTTATCACTTAATTTTTATAGTCTATCTATCTTACGTTTTTTTTGGTTGACCTACTTAAAAAATCAATTGATTTTTTCCCAGTTCAAAAACTTCACTTACATCAGTGAAGCTGTGGCAGATATCTGGTAATATTTAGATTACATCCATTAAAACATCATATACGTCACTTAAGGCTGGAAACCACTTTTAAGCAAAATTAATATAAAAACAAGTTAAAATTTTCATTTAGAAATGAAAGAAGACAAAAATAAATCACTGCGAAAAAGAGGAGTAGTTCTAACTGCTGTCGGGATGAAGAGATTGCAAACTGCAATTTTGGAAGAAGAGAGACAAAAAAGAGGAGGTAAACGTTTTACACAAGTAGAATTAGGCGATCGCATTGGAATTTCTACCTCTAGTTTAAGCCGTTTATGGTCTTTGAATTCGAGGATAGATCCGCGTACCCTGCGAATCTGCTTTAGTGCTTTTGATTTAGTGTTGCATGAAGATGACTACACCCTCTATGATGCCAATGATATGGATTTTCTGCGGGAATATTCGCCAGAAGATAGACAACTGATAGATCGAGATTTATCTGAAAATTTAGTTGATGCAGATTTATTACCAGAAAGTGAATTGTCGGGGGAACAACAAACAATCACACCAAATACTGCACCATCTCAAATTGTTTCCGTCTTTCTCGGTGAAGAAAAAATTAAGAGTGAAATGACACTTAACAAACAGAGCGATTACAACGATGGAGCAAAGATTAGTGAATATATAAAATATCCCTGCGCTCCTTTATCTTTAGATTCTAAATTCTATGTTCCTCGTCCTCCATTAGAAGAACTAGCACATCAAGAAATTACGCAACCTGGATGCGTCATTCGCATTCAAGGTTGTCGAGGCATGGGTAAAACTTCTCTAATGTTGCGGATTGTAGCTCATACCAGAATGTTAGGGTATGAAACTGCAAAAATCAATATCGCTCAAGTTGATATTGATGTTTTGCGAAAACCTCAATTATTCATGCAATGGTTAGCTGCTAGTATTGCTCGTCAATTAGGCAGAGAATTTAATGCCGATAAACATTGGGACGAAGAAATAGGTAGTAAACTCAGCTGCACTCTTTATCTAAAAGAATGTTTGCTTGCATCTTTAGAAAAACCTTTACTATTAGTATTAGACGAAGTTCAGCGTATTTTTGAATATCCCGATCTAGCCAATGAATTTTTACCTCTGTTACGTTCGTGGCAAGAAGAAGCGCAACAGGATGAAGTATGGACAAAGCTGCGTTTGGTGATTGTTTATTCAACAGATGTTTATCTTTCTATTGAAATTAATCAATCTCCTTTTAACATTGGGCTACCATTGAAATTATCAGAATTTACTTCTGAGCAAGTAATTGAGTTAGCCAACCGCTATGGAATTGATTGGCAACAAAACAAGCAAGTGCATCAATTAATGGAATTAATCGGGGGACATCCAGCATTACTAAATATTACTCTTTATCACCTGCTCTATCATAAATTAACCTTAGAAGAGATTTTGCAAACAGCAATCACAGAAGTAGGAATTTATCGTCAACATTTACAAATTTTATTAAATAAATTACAAAAAAACACCCAATTATTAGATACTATGAAAATCTTTTTAACAAAAGATAAAAATATCGATTTAGATATGTTAACTGCCTACCAATTAGAAAATATGGGGTTAATTCAATTGCAACAACAAAAATGGGTAATTAGTTGCCAATTATATCGAGACTTCTTTAGAAAATATCTGATGTCGTAATTAAACAAAGTTCAGCTAATTATGATTTGCTATTATGAACAAAAGCACTTATAAAGTTGGTGGTTGTCTAAATGCTAATGCTGCTAACTATGTTAATAGACAAGCAGATATTGAGCTTTATACAGCCCTAAAAGCGGGGGAATTTTGCTATGTATTCAACTGTCGTCAAATAGGCAAATCTTCACTACTGGTACATACCAAGCAACGATTACAAAATGAAGGCTTTAGTTGTGCTTACGTTGATATTACGCAAATATATAGCCAAGAACTCACCCAAACACAATTTTATAAAGGGATAATTGTCCGCTTGCTGCATAGTTTTGGATTAGCTAAGAAAATCGATTTTGCAGCTTGGTGGCAAGAACAAACTGAGTTTTCACTCATACAACGTTTGGGCAATTTTATTGAAGATATTTTGCTAGTCAATCTGAGTAACAATCGGATTTTTATTTTCATTGATGAAATTGATAGCTTGCTGCAATTAAGCTTTGGCATAGATGATTTCTATGCGTGGATTCGGGCTTGTTATCAACAAAGAGTCCATAATCCTGAATACGAACGACTGGGTTTTGCTTTATTTGGAGTTGCAACTCCCTCTGATTTAATTCAAAATAAACTCAAAACACCTTTTAATATTGGTGTTGCTATTAATTTAGAAGGGTTTACATTAGCAGAGGCTCAACCTCTGGTAGTGGGATTAGAGCAAGTTGTGAACAATCCCCAAAGGGTATTTAAAGAAATTATTGCTTGGACTAATGGACAGCCATTTCTAACGCAAAAATTATGTCAGTTAGTGGTAATAACCAAGCAACAGCATTACAGCCAAAGGATGAATCTAGAAAGTAACAACGGCAAAACTAGCCTACCTTTGGAAATTGCACCAGGTAAAGAAGCAGATTGGATAGAGTGTTTAGTGCGATCGCAAATCATTAACAATTGGGAATCTCAAGACGAACCAGAGCATTTACGCACAATTCGCAATCGCCTGCTTTACAATACTCAACGCATTAGTAGATTACTCGGAATCTATCAGCAACTTTTACAAGCTATTCCCGTAGCAGCCGACGACAGTCGAGAACAGATAGAACTGCTGCTTTCTGGTTTGGTAGTTAAATATCAAGGATATTTGCAAATCCGCAATCGCATATATCAAGACGTTTTTAATCGGGAATGGGTAGAAGCACAATTAAATCAACTATGTCCCTACTATGAAACAGTATCAGCTTGGATTGCTTCTCAAAAACAGGATACATCCCGGCTTTTACGGGGACAAGCTCTAATTGATGCCCAAAAGTGGGCGCAAAACAAAAGCCTCAGCGATTTAGATTACCAATTTCTAGCCGCTAGTCAGGATGCAGAACAGCAAGAAATCCGGCGGCAATTTGCGGTGCAGCAAGAAAGCGAAAGGTTCTTTCGGCAACTAGCAGAAGCGATGCCCCAGATGGTATGGATTGTAGAGCCAGATGGTAGACTATCTTATACTAACCAGCATTTAAGTACCTTTTTGGGGCGATCGCATTCAAAGGTGACGGACTGGAAAAGCCTGGATTTGGTTCATCCTGAAGATCGCCCCAATAGCCTTGTCGCTTGGAAACATTCCCTAGAAACCAACTCACCCTATGAAGTGCAACTGAGAATACAAGATGTCGCGGGAAACTATCGCTGGTTTCTCAATCGGGCGATTCCCATCAAGGATGGAAGCGGACAGGTAGTCAAGTGGTTTGGCACCAGCACCGACTTAGATGATTTGAAACGACAAGAAGAATTCCGGCGACTGCAAGAAGTTGAAAAGCGACTGCAACAAGAAAAACGTGCCAGTCGCTTGCAAAAGTGGTTACTGGGGACTGTTAGTATTGCTTTCGTCGTCGCCAGTTTCTTGGGAATGTATGCCTTCGCTCAAAGACATCAAGCTACTCTCCGAGAAATTGAAGCGATCGCTAACGTCTCGGAAGCTCAGTTTGCCTCTGGAAATCGATTAGATGCTTTAGTCAGTGCCATCAAAGCCCAGACTCGATTGAGCAAATTAGCGGATGTGCCTGCTGAGTTACTTACCAAGGTAGATCGAGAATTGCGCCGTGCCACCTTTCAAGTCATTGAACGCAACCGCCTAAACGGTAAACAGGGAAAAGTGCGGGGTATTGCCATCACTGCCGACGGACAGACAATCGCTGCTGCTCACCAACACGGTAAGATTACTTTGTGGAAAAGCGATGGCACATTGGTAAAAGTACTTAGTGGTCACAAAGGAGAAGTCTTTGATGTCACCTTTACTCCCAAAGGCGATAAACTAATTTCGGCTGGGCAAGATGGCACTGTGCGACTGTGGAAGCTGGACGGTACACTGGTTAAAACACTCAACGGACATCAAGATTGGGTGCGATCGCTCGCCGTCAGTGCCAACGGACAATGGATTGCCTCGGCTAGTAACGACAAGACAGTAAAACTTTGGCGCATCGACGGCAGCTTGATTCGTACTTTTAAGGGACACAGCAGTGCAGTTTCAAAGGTGGCGTTTAGTCCTGTTGATGCTAACATCCTAGCCTCGGTCAGTGATGATAATACTCTCATCCTCTGGAATCTAGAGGGTAAGAAAATTCGGACACTGAATAATCCCATCGCATCCAAAAAAGGCAAAAACCGTCTGATGAGCGTCACTTTCAGCCCTGACGGACAAACTCTGGTAGCTGGAGACTGGATTGGTAATGTTATCTGGTGGACTGTCACTGGCACTTTAATGGAAACTGCCACAGAACACGACAGCAGCGTGGTGACTCTCGCCTTTAGCCCCGATGGACAAACCCTTGCTTCAGCTGGTTGGGATAACACAATTAAGTTTTGGAACAGCGATCGAACTGTCAATCAAACCCTGTATGCCCATATTAACGGTACATGGGAAGTAGCTTTCAGTGCCGATGGTCGTCGTTTGATTTCCGGTGGTGAAGACAACTTGGTGCGGCTGTGGCAGCGGCAAAGCGATATTCTCACTGTATTGCGGGGTCATCGTGCCTCTGTTTGGCACACGCCGATTAGCCCTGATGGGCAAACAATCGTTTCCTCTAGTGCTGACGGCACCATTAAGCTGTGGAATCGAGCCGGACAACTGCTCAACACCTTAACCCCGCCACCGGGACAGGTTTGGTCAGTGGATATCAGCCCAGATGGGAAAGCGATCGCCGCCGGTAGCGATGATGGTTCCTTGACTTTATGGACGATGCAGGGAAAACCCTTAAAAACGATCTCAGCCCATAACGCAACAGTGCGGGATGTGGTGTTTAGTCCCGACGGGCTAGAAATAGCTTCCATCAGTTGGGACGGCACAGCCAAACTCTGGAAGCAGGATGGCACTTTCATCCAAACCCTGAGTGAGTCCCTACCTAAAAACCGCGATCGCCTCAATGCTGGAACATTTAGCCATGATAACCAATGGTTAGCGATCGGCGGTCGAGATACGTTTCTTCGCCTCTGGCACAGGAATGCAAACGGGAAGTTTCCATCTCAGCCGCAATTTACCCTGAAAAGTCATAACGAGACTATTTGGGATGTCGCCTTTAGTCCTGATGGAAAGTTTGTTGCTACAGCCAGCGAAGACACGACAATAAAACTGTGGTCGTTAGACGGTAAATTAATTCGCACCATTCCCGCCCACACAGATCGGGTAAATGGTATCACCTTCATTCCCCCCCATTCTGGACTCCCCGACAACTGGGGCACCGTCTTAGCCTCTGCTGGTTGGGATAATAAAGTAAAACTTTGGTCGCTAGATGGCATCTTGCACGCTACTCTAGAAGGACACGAACAACGAGCATTGAATGTTGCCTTTTACCCCGTTACCCAGAACCAAGGAGCAATCCTAGCATCTGCCGGGTTAGATGATGTTGTGATTCTTTGGCAACTCGATCGCGTTTTAGATAGTAACCAGATATTGCACTCTGGTTGTATGTGGATAAAAGATTATTTGCGATCGCATCCAGATTTGAGCGATCGTCAATCTCTTTGTCAGGTTGAAAAAACGATTCCTCCAGCCTACTCGAATACATCCGGTTAAGCCTGTTAGCCAAAGAATTTCATCAAGACCTTGAGCCGAGATACGGATACTGTTGGCGAATTCGGAAAAGCAGGATACTAGCTGGTTACTTCAGTAATGAAACGATTGAGAGCCTTCTGAGCAGTTTTATACCCAGATGCCTGCTTACCCAGCTTCAGCGCATGATATTGTTGTAGCCAAACTTGACGCAAAACTTCTACTGCTGGCAGCTTTTGCAGATAAAGGTGGAGATGTTTCCGCATAGATGGCATCAAGTAAAAGAAAGCCATCCGTCCCAATGAGGATAGCCAATGCTTCTCGCTCTTGAGCAGTTTTGGGCAGTCGATAATCTTCACGCACGTTTTGAATATCGGTCGTACCACTCAGGAGGAGCCATGAATTTTAGCCAAGTTGGGTTAACTTCTGCTACAGCATTCAAAGCAGACCGCAGAGTTTCCCCTAGATGTTCTAATCGACTTAACTCTCTAACCACTGCCAGAATATGGGTGGAGTCGGTGCGCTGTTTTCCATGTAATACATCGTCTAGGGTTCTCTTCAAATGTTAAGTAATATTTCGCCAACAGTATCCGCCACTTGCTGTAGCCTGTGAAACCCGTCCACCGCAGTGGCTCCTCTGCTATCGTACTTCTGCCTTCATGTACTAGTATATTTGAACTGTCTCGAGATAATGAACTTTGCGTGTGTGAGTCATGTGAAACCTTAGGGGAACACAATCAAAATTGTCTTTATTAATTTCTGTAAACGGATACAATAGCTTTGTTGACAAATCAATTTTTTTTGAAATGATAGAAGTATACTCAATTTCAAAAAATGAGCCATGAAAAGGTCAGTGAAGTTGGCTTTTGCTTTACAGATATAGCAGCCCTAAATGAATGACAAACACCTCTTCCTTGTCCCCCTTGTTCGGACTCAAATAGGATTGCTATCTTAGCAATGCCTTTCAACCCATTTTGACCCAGACCATGGACACTGATAAAACAATAAAAGGAAATTTTGATGGGTACACACAATCCACGAGTTCAGACAACTCAAGTCAAAGCAGGGAGCAATCTCAGTTTTTTTGAAAAATACCTGACTCTTTGGATCTTTTTATGCATTATTGCAGGAATCACACTGGGAAGATTATTTCCTGGAGTAGCAGTGGCTCTAGATAGCATGAGCATTTACCAAGTGTCCATCCCAATTGCTGTTTGCTTGTTCTTCATGATGTATCCCATCATGGTGAAGATTGACTTTTCACAAGCAGCGAATGCCATTCGTGCTCCCAAACCGGTTATTCTCACCTTGGTAGTGAACTGGTTAATCAAACCCTTCACAATGGTAGCCTTCGCACAGTTTTTTTTAGGGTGGTTGTTCCGTCCTTTAATCGTTGGAACTGAAGTCATTCGCGGTACAGACGTTGCACTTTTTAATTCCTATATTGCGGGTACAATTTTACTAGGGATAGCTCCTTGTACGGCAATGGTATTAATGTGGGGGTATCTTTCCTATGGCAACCAGGGGCATACTTTGGTCATGGTAGCAGTGAATTCCTTAGCAATGCTGTTTTTGTATGCACCTTTAGGTAGATGGTTGTTAGCAGCAAATGATTTGACAGTACCGTGGCAAACAATATTTTTATCAGTGCTTATTTATGTAGGATTACCGTTAGTTGCTGGAATGTACAGCCGTTACTGGATTTTGAAGCATAAAGGGAGAGAGTGGTTTGAACGACGATTTTTGAAGTACCTCACGCCTATTTCTATTACTGCCTTGCTAATTACGTTGGTACTGCTATTTGCTTTTAAAGGAGAACTCATCGTCAACAATCCTTCGCATATCTTGTTAATAGCCGTACCGCTCTTTATTCAAACTAATTTCATTTTCTTGATAAGTTATGTAGCAGCGTTAAAGCTCAATCTTTTTTATGAAGATGCTGCACCAGCAGCCTTGATAGGAGCTAGCAATCATTTTGAAGTTGCCATTGCAACAGCTGTGATGTTATTTGGTTTAAATTCTGGTGCAGCCTTGGCTACAGTCGTTGGTGTTTTGATTGAAGTACCAGTGATGTTAATGTTAGTTGAGCTTTGCAAACGTACAGCAGCATGGTTCCCAAGAGACCCAGAAAAAGCAACTTTACGCGACCCCCGCTGTTTCACATTGACCAGCGAGCAGTAACCAGTGACCGGAGTTCAACCTCAGTTAGAAGCTTATTGTTGATTATGAAACGTATTATGTTTGTTTGCAAGAAGAATTCCCGTCGTTCCCAAATGGCAGAGGGATTTGCTCGCACTTTAGGATTTGGAAAAATTGCTGTAAACAGTTCGGGACTTGCAGCAAGTGAGGTAGACCCGATTACGGCTCAAGTTATGTCTGAAATTGGTATTGACATTAGCAATCAGACTTCTAAATCTTTAAGCGATTTCAATCCTCTTGATTATAATGCGGTGATTTCCCTTTGTGGTTGTGGAGTTAATTTACCCGAACAATGGGTCTTAAGAGACGTGTTTGAAGATTGGCAACTTGACGATCCAGAAGGTCAAGATATAGAAACCTTCCGTCGAGTTCGTGATGAAGTCAAGGAAAGAGTTGTGAAGTTAATCGCGTCCTTAAGTTAAATAACTCAACCGTTGCAGCAACTTTCCCTAAGTCTCAACCGGAGTTCCTCCCCAAAAGGGACTCCGGTGATATTTCCAAGTCATAATATCCAAGTGCTCCCTCACAAGTTCCTCAAGTTTTTGCTTTATAAAGAGAGTTAAAAAGAGTTTTCCGCCTTTAACCCAATTTTAGAGCGGTCACGGATGTTAAAAATGGAGGTACGACATCATGCACACAACTCCATATTCCAATAGCATTATCTATATACTAGTCAAAATCTGTGTTCTCTTGCTAGTTCTGTTCCTGTGTCTCGCAATTGTTGGAACTCCAGTTGCGATCGCATCATAAATAGGGAGCGAGTGGGAGATTGAATGAGGATTAGGGTGGAGGAAGTGTATTCCCCCACCCTAAATAGTCTATTAATTTAACAATTAAGCCAATATATGTAATCAATTTTGCGGAACTTTTAAGGCTCGCAGTACTGTTTGTACGATCGTTTGTCCTTCCTTGACAACTGCCTTAAGATTTTTTTAAGATTTTCCTCACAAGTGTCCCAAATTTTGCCCGTACTTTAGAAATTAAAGACATTCTAGTCCTTAAATCTAAACAATCTTTGGACACACAAACAAGGAATTGTAAGTTACAGCATTTTGCAGCCCCGGATTAATTAAAAAACCAGGGGTTGAAAAATTATGTCTGCCAGTTTTTATCTGCTTTTTTTCTCCTCAACAAAACTCATTCATATTTATGACTTCTCAATGGCTCGGTCAAAAATCATTAAATTCTTTACTAAGAAGCTTGCTCAATCTGAGAAACCGTCATTTATTCATTTGCGATCTTGTTATTTTCTCCATCACTCCTTTACTAGCACTATTGCTGCGTTTTGATGGCAATCTTGTTATCAAACCATATCTATTGGATTTAATCAGGATCTCCATACTATTTTTAACAGTTAAACTGAGCCTCTTCTGGATGTTTGGTGTTTACAGACGCTACTGGCGCTATGCAAGCATTGAAGAACTCTCGTTTCTTTCCATGTTGATGGTATTGGTCATCATTGTTCAAACTATAGTCTTTTATAGCATTCACCATATATTTAGTTTTGATACCAACACTCTGCCACGTTCGTTACCATTTATAGATGGTTTGCTTTCATACATCTCGATCGGCTCGCTGCGTTTTAGTATCAGAGTTTTGAAAAGGGTTCAACTAGAACATACATTTAGCCCGCAACAGAGGGTGTTGATTGTTGGTGCAGGTAGTGCAGGGGTTTCTCTAGTACAAGAAATGCAAAGAAATCCCCAACTGGGTTTTTATCCCATAGCTTTTATCGACGATCACCCCCAGAAACTACACGCACGCATTCGCGGTATTCCTGTTGTAGGAAATCACTACCAAATTCCCAGTATTGTGAAATCTCTGAATATCCATAAAGCGATCGTTGCTATGCCAACTGCTACAGGACAAATGATTCGTGAAATTGTGGATATTTGCAAAGCTGCAGGAATCCAAGCCAGCACTTTGCCAGGGATACATGAAATTCTCAATGGTCGCGTGCGAGTAGATAGCATTCGGGATGTAAGAATTGAGGATTTGCTCAGACGCGAACCTATTGAGACAGATATTCTCCAAGTTTCTCAATTTTTGAAAGGTAAAAAAGTACTAATAACAGGTGCAGGCGGGTCAATTGGTAGCGAATTATGCCGTCAAATCTTTAGAACGATGCCTGCTCAGATGATACTTATAGGACATGGTGAAAATTCCGTCTTCAATATCCAACAAGAACTTGAACAATTTATCCAACTTCTAAAGAAAAATGGTGTAGAACAGGGAGAAATCCCTTGTCTTATCACTTATATCGTTGATATCCGCTGTTGGGAAAGGTTGAAACAGGCTTTTGAGCAATTGCAACCTAATGTGATTTTCCATGCAGCTGCTCACAAGCACGTTCCACTTATGGAATTAAATTCACCTGAAGCGATCACTAATAATGTACTGGGAACGAAAAATTTACTAGACCTAGCACTGGAATACAACGTTGAACATTTCGTCATGGTTTCAACAGATAAAGCAGTGAATCCCACCAATATTATGGGAGCCAGTAAGAGGGTTGCTGAAATGCTGGTGCTGCAAACTGCAAAAGAAAGTGGCAAATCTTATGTTACTGTACGTTTTGGTAATGTTTTGGGTAGCCGTGGTAGTGTTGTTCCTACATTTAAGAAACAAATTGCAGTAGGTGGTCCAATCACTGTTACCCATCCTGAAATCCGTCGTTACTTTATGACCATTCCAGAGGCTGTTCAACTTGTTTTGCAAGCTGGGGTACTTGGCCATAGTGGAGAAGTGTTAATGATGAATATGGGTGAACCTGTAAAAATTGTGGATTTAGCAAAGGAATTAATTCGCTTGTCAGGATATGAGGTCAACAAAGATATTGAAATTGTATTTACGGGATTGAGACCGGGAGAAAAATTACTTGAGGAACTGTTTATTCCTGGAGAAGAGTACGAACCAACTCAACATGAAAAATTATTTGTTGTCAAAAATGCCAGTTGCATTATTCCTGAGAACTTGACTGTTACTGTAGAAGCGTTGTGTAAAGCAGCAGAAGAAAATGATGCCTCTGCTATCAAGTTTTTCCTGAAACAATTAGTAGCAGGATACACACCAGAATTCTTGTCGAATTATGGAGCCACAAGTGATTTTAACTCCAGTCCTGTACCAACAGCGCAAAGTGTAAACGATTTAGTTCTCAAATTAACGGGAGCTTAGTTTTCATAAAGTAAATTCCTGTCACTCTTTTTTCTCGTTCAAAACATAACTTTTACAGCTTGGTTGAAATAAGTGATAAATTATTTTTTACAAAAGATGAATTCCTTTTTAAAAATATCTCAGCAGTTCATGCAAAAGCTGACTGACAAATTGTTGTGCCAATTACTGAAGCTGAGAAACTGCCATTTTTTGATTTTTGATGTGATAATTTTTTTAATAACACCATTGCTAGCGCTGTTCTTGCGTTTGGATGGTCATCTCGTCATAGCACAATATATACCGGAACTCGTAAAAGATACAATACTGTTTTTAATCATCAAAGTTTGTGTATTTTGGAGCTTTGGTTTTTACAGACATTACTGGCGGTATGCCAGTATTGAGGAACTGACATATATAGTTATGCTAGTGTCGGCTACAGTAGTGATTGAAACTTTGTTATTTAATCTTATTCAAGATATACCTTATGTTCCTGCAGACAAACTACCACAATCACTGCCATATATCGATGGTTTGCTTTCATGTATTTTCATAGGAGCACTGCGTTTCAGTCTGAGGGTTGTGGAAAGAACACACCAGAGATATGCATTATCTAACTCACAAGAGAGAGTATTGGTTGTTGGTGCTGGTAATGCAGGGCTTTCTCTAGTACAAGAAATGCAAAGAAATCCCCAACTGGGTTTTTATCCAGTGGCTTTTATTGACGACGATCCTCAAAAATTACATACCCGTATTCGTGGGATACCTGTAGTTGGCGATCGCAACCAAATTCCTGAGGTTGTGAAATCTCTACACATCCATAAAGTTATTATTGCAATGCCGACAGTTGCAGGACATGTGATTCGGGAAATAGTCAATATTTGCAAAGTGACTGGAATTCAAACAAACACTTTACCAGGCATACATGAAATTCTCAATGGTCGCGTCAGGTTAGATAGTATTCGAGATGTCAGAATTGAGGATTTACTCAGACGCGAACCCATACAAACGGAGATTGCAAGAGTTTCCAGCTTTTTAAAAGGAAAAAAAGTCCTGATTGCAGGCGCAGGTGGGTCAATTGGTAGCGAACTTTGCCGTCAAATTTTCCAGTGTTCCCCAGCAGAAATGATACTTTTGGGACACGGAGAAAATTCTGTGTTTAACATTCAACAAGAATTGCAACAACTCGTGCAAGTCATAAAAAATGATGGTAAAGTCCAAAAATATATACCTCGTGTCTTTGAGTTCATTAGTGATATCCGCTCTTATAAAAGACTCAAATATGCTTTTGAGAAATACCAACCAGACGTCATTTTTCATGCTGCGGCTCACAAACACGTTCCTTTAATGGAATTAAATCCATCAGAAGCAATTACTAACAATGTACTGGGAACGAAAAATTTACTGGACTTAGCACAGCAATATGATGTGAAAAATTTTGTGATGATTTCCACAGACAAGGCTGTGAATCCCACCAATATCATGGGAGCAAGTAAAAGAGTTGCAGAAATGTTGGTGCTAAAAGCTGCTAAAGAGAGTGGAAAGCCTTATGTCGCTGTCCGTTTTGGTAATGTTTTAGGCAGTCGAGGTAGTGTGGTTCCTACTTTTAAAAAACAAATTGCCGCAGGGGGTCCAGTCACTGTTACTCATCCCGAGATCCGTCGTTATTTTATGACCATCCCCGAAGCCGTTCAACTCGTGCTGCAAGCTACAGTCATTGCTCATAGCGGTGAAGTGTTAATGCTGAATATGGGTGAACCTGTGAAAATTGTTGACTTAGCAAAAGAACTGATTCGTCTTTCTGGATATGAAGTCAACAAAGACATTGATATTGTATTTACTGGGTTGCGACCGGGAGAAAAGCTATTTGAGGAGTTGTTGATTCCGGGAGAGGAATACAAATTAACCGAACATGAAAAACTGCTGTTGGTAAAAAATGCCAGTCGGATGATTCCAGATACTTTAGAACTCATGGTAGAAAGTTTGTTTAAAGCAGCAGACAAAAATGATGTGAATAATATTTTGTTTTTACTAGAGCAGGTAGTACCGGGATACAAAGACGAATATTTACAAAATAAAGGAGCAGAAAATATGGTAAAAAGTATTGCTTTTAAGTCACAGCTAGCTGTGAATAGGCTGGAAAAAGTGCAAACAAGAAGTGCGTAATGAGGAGAAATATAAGAACTTGTGAAGAGCCGTTCAAACTCACTCAAAGAGTTTGCTAAAGTTAGGAGGTGATACAGTCATGGAACAAATTAAGCCACTCTCATTACGTCACAACTTTTCTTGGACTTTCATTGGTAATGCGATCTATGCAGCTTGTCAGTGGGGGATGCTAGTGGTGCTTGCGAAACTTGGTAGCCCAGAAATGCTGGGACAGTTCACTTTGGGATTGGCAATTACCGCACCTGTCATCATGTTTACAAATCTCCAACTGCGAATCATACAGGCGACGGATGCTAAACGCCAGTATCTCTTTGGAGACTACCTGGCTTTGAGGCTCATCTTTACAGGATTAGCACTTTTCTTGATTGTGGGAGTCACTTTTACAGCAGGATATCGTTGGGAGACATCACTCATTATTTTGTTGATAGGTTTGGCAAAAGCTTTCGAGTCTATCAGTGACATATTTTACGGGCTAATTCAGCAACACGAACGTATGGATCGCATTGCGATATCAATGACGATCAAAGGACTGTTATCGCTGTGCTTCCTCAGCCTTGGGGTTTACATAACTGGTAATGCTTTATGGGGAACAATCGGTTTGGCTGTAGCCTGGGCGATAGTCCTAGTCAGCTACGATATCCAGAGTGGCGCATTGATGCTTAAGGGCTTACCAAAAACACTGCAAAGTGAGATATCTGGAATTCGTGATTTGTTTGTGGTAATCAAACCCCGGTGGCATTTGGAAACCCAACGGCAACTCATAGCTCTCTCCTTACCTCTCGGTATTGTGATGATGCTGATTTCGCTAAACAGCAATATTCCTCGCTATTTTATTGAGCGGTACTTGGGAGAGAGGGAACTTGGCTTTTTTGCCGCTGTGGCCTACCTTATGGTCGCAGGAGGCATAGTGGTCAATGCGCTGGGAGAGTCAGCTAATCCACTATTGGCTAAATATTATGTTGCTGAAGATAGCGCAGCTTTTCGGTCTCTTATGTTCAAGCTGCTCTTAATAAGTGTTTTGTTAGGTGGAGCGGGTGTCCTAGTCGCTTTGGTTGCAGGTAAGCAAGTTCTTTCCCTTCTCTATCAATCTGAATATGCCAAGTATGCAGATTTGTTTGTTTGGCTGATGTTAGTTACAGCCATCAACTATATGTCCTCGTTTCTCGGTTATGGAATGACAGCAGCTCGGTATCTTCGTATTCAAATACCTATATTTGTTGTAGTCACAGCTATCTCAGCTATAGTTTGTTTCTGGTTAATCCCAACGATGGGACTTTTAGGAGCAGCGATCGCGCTTTTGCTGTCAGGGGTTGTCAAAGTGATTATTAGTTCGGGGGTCATTATTTATGCATTACACAAACTCCAAAAACATTGATACATCAAAACCAAAGTCTAAGTTAGTCAAACCGATAGAAAAAAATATTCGTATTCTCCATGTCGTTGGTGCAATGAATCGAGGTGGTATTGAAAACTGGTTAATGCAGGTCTTGCGCCATATTGACCGCGAGCGATTTCAAATGGATTTTCTGATGCATAGCACCGAAGCTTCTGCTTACGATGAAGAAATTCTCTCTCTGGGTAGTCAAATTATTCCCTGCTCCGATCCCTCACAACCAAGGTTGTATGCTCTCAAGTTTCATCGGATTTTGCGTGAATATGGTCCTTATGATATTGTCCACAGTCATCTTTCTCACTTCAGTGGTTTTGTTTTGTACTTAGCACGGCAAGCAGGCACACCAATACGCATTGCTCACAGCCATTCTAATAGCTCGGCACTAAAAGCAAACAAACACTGGTCTCGCCATTGCTATTTAACTTTCATGAAATTTTTGATTGCCCGTTGTGCTACTATTGGTTTAGGATGCAGTCCACTTGCAAACGCAGATTTATTTGGTGCTAACTGGAAAACAGATCCCCGATGGCGACTTCTTTATTGTGGTATCGATCTGACTCCATTCCAGAAATCTATTGATGCCGTTCGGGTTCGTGCTGAATTCAACTTACCATCGGATGCTTTTGTCGTCGGTCATGTCGGACGTTTCGACCCACAAAAGAACCACCAGTTTCTCCTAAAAATTTTTGCAGAGACTGTCAGACGCGTACCGCAGGCATACCTCTTGCTCGTAGGTGAAGGTATTATCCTACCAAAAATCAAACAGCAAGCCTGCGATCTTGGTATTGCCAACCGTGTGATATTTACTGGAAGTCGGTCTGATGTTCCCAGACTGATGAGGGGTGCTATGAATATATTTCTCTTTCCCTCCTTGTGTGAAGGATTGGGTTTGGTATTAATCGAAGCCCAAGCAGCCGGACTACCCTGTATCTTTTCTAATGTGGTTCCAGAAGAAGCAGATGTGGTCAAGCCACTTTTGAAGCGGCTATCTCTGTCACAACCAGTTTCAGATTGGGTAAATGAGGTTTTAGCTTGCCACAATCAAATATCTAACGTTGCTCAAACTGAAACTTTAAAACTTGTAGCAGCTAGCCCTTTCAATATTGAAACTTCAGTGATGCAATTGGAGAAGATTTATCAAACTGAGGTTGCTAAAAATAAGTCATCCTATGCAAATACAAGAGTGTTTATTCCAGAACTTATGTAGATAGTGTTAATGATTTCTTTGAAAGTTCATTTTATATATCTTTATTAACACTTAATTTTAGTGTAAAGGGCTCGAAAAAACGTCAACTCTCTCAATCTTGAATACTTTGATATTGATTTAAGAGGAACTTATGACGGCTTCTGTCAGCACAATTATTCCATGTTACCGTTGTTCTAAAACAATTTATAGAGCAGTTGATTCTGTCGCTAAGCAAACTCTTCTTCCGGCTGAGGTTATCCTTGTTGATGATGGAAGCGGCGATGAGACTCTACAGGTTTTGTGGCAGTTACAACGGGATTATGGTAAAGACTGGATTAAGATTATTGCATTAAAAGAGAACTCTGGTGCTGCTGTTGCTCGCAATACAGGTTGGAATGCAGCATCCCATAAATACATTGCTTTCCTTGATGCTGATGATGCATGGCATCCAGATAAGATTGCTATTCAATTTTCTTGGATGCTTGACAATCCTGAAATTGTCTTATCTGGACATCGTGCTGTTGTGCATAACACAAAAGCTCAATTAAATTATGAACCCATACCATCTAGCATCAAAATCAATCGTATAGGGAGACAAAAAATTCTATTCTCCAATCGTTTTAGTACTTCTTGTGTAATGATAAAGCGGGCTATTCCGCAGCGTTTCAACCCTGCTTTTATTTACTCTCAAGATTATTTATTATGGTTGGATATCATACTAGCAGGCGGTCGGGCTTGCATTCTCAGTTTTCCTGTATCTTATTACTTTAAGGCTTTCTATGGTGCGGGAGGGCAGACAAAATACCTTTCCAATGGAAAAGCAGGCGAACAAAAAATTTATCAAACTTTATTGACCTCTAGAAGAATTACATATCTAGAGTGGCAGATTATTTCTTTATGGGCTTTAGCAAAGTATTACAGGCGCGTGTTGATTTGTTCGGCACAAAATTTGCATGACTCTTTGTCCAGGAGTTTGATAAATGAGGTTTGCGATAGTTAAGCGTTTAAATTGATGTTACATTATAGAAGAATAGTATTGACATGAACACACTCGAAAGTATCTGGATTGCAATTGCCATCGCATTGACAAATGCCACTCAGGTTAGGATGGCAAGTTTTCCCCTTGGGATTGGTGAAGTCATGATATTGATTTGGCTCCTCTTTTTATTAAAGAGAATAATAATTTGTCAATATCACTTTATGACGTCTCTTGTGAAAGTCAACTTTTGGTTTTGGCTGTTGACGTTTAGTTTTCTAAATTTAGGTTTGTTAATAGCTGATGCTATGGGATTAAAAGCCTCTAAGATCGACCATGACTGTTTGGCGTTTCTCTTTATAGCTATTACATCAATTGGTTTTTCACTATCAGAAACCTTTTATCACGAAACCAAAAAAATTATTTTTTATTTTCTTTCCTTCACATTAGTGTTTTTATTTATAATCTTTTGTTTTCCTTCTGTCACTCCATTCCTCGACTCTTGGTATGGTGGTGTGCGATTTACAGGTTGGGCTGAAAATCCAAATCAGTTAGCTTTATTATTAAGTGCGATTCCTTTCTTGATTTTACATATTTTAAGTATTTCTAAAAATACAATTTTAAAAGCATGGTACGTTTTGTTACTGATTGTTTGTTTAATCTTAGGTAAGGCGACAGACTCTGATGCCATGTTAGTCTCATGGGTAGCAGGATTCGGAACCTTGTTTTATTTAATTATTATAAATTTTTTGATTAATTTTTTTACTAAAAAAATAAAAGCCGACATCAAAAGAATATATCAAAAAATTCTAGGAATATTTTTCATAATGATATCAATGGGAGCCATAAGTATTATACATCAAACAATTTCTTCACTATCAACAAATGTCTATGATAAAGATAGTCAAGGAAGCGCACGCATGACACTATGGAAACATGGAATTACTGCCATCTCACACTCCCCTTTGTTTGGTCTTGGACCTGGTGCTCATTCAGGTGAAACTGGTCCATTTTTGGACTTTGAGGCTCATAATACTTTT
Source organism: Tolypothrix campylonemoides VB511288_2 (assembly GCF_045999855.1). Classification (NCBI taxonomy): domain Bacteria; kingdom Bacillati; phylum Cyanobacteriota; class Cyanophyceae; order Nostocales; family Tolypothrichaceae; genus Tolypothrix; species Tolypothrix campylonemoides. Next base: position 81,231 of record NZ_JBFPMW010000016.1, on the reverse strand, counting down.
ATAGATTGGGGAGCAAGTACCGGAATCATGGGACTCATAGCTTATGTAAGCCTTCTAGCATGGATAGCTTGGAATGCATGGCAGCAAAAATACATTTTCTTGTTCGTTGCTGTGATTTCGTTAGCTGGATTTAGTACATTTCACTATGTATTGCGACATCCTATTTTCTGGTTTTATTTACAAGTCATAATGACTTTAAGTCAAAAGCCATCAAAGTCTTTCCAACCCATCTTAGTAAAGGGTTTTAATCCCCACTTTTAAGAAGAACGAGAAAGTTTTGCGTCATAAAAAAATTACATAAAAATTGAGAAGAGTGTTATATGTGTGGAATTGTAGGTATTTTTAATACTGCTAGGCAAATGTCTGAAGAAGAGATAGAAGCTATAGTGAAAAATATGTCCCATGCTCTCTATCACCGAGGACCAGATAGCCACGGTACATGGGTAGATCCTAAAAATGGTTTTGCTCTGGGACATCGGCGGCTTGCTATTATTGACATATCTTCAGAAGGACATCAGCCCATGGTGTCTGCAGATGGTCGCTACGTCATTGTATTTAATGGTGAAATTTATAACTTTTTAGAATTAAGGCATACTCTGGAAAAGTTAGGTCACTGTTTTCGGGGTCATTCTGATACCGAAATCATGTTAGCAAGCTTCAGCCAATGGGGAATAGATGGGGCGATCGCTCGCTTTCATGGAATGTTTGCATTCGCCTTATGGGATCGTCAAGAGCAACTGTTGCATTTGGGTCGCGATCGCCTGGGTGAAAAACCACTATACTATGGTTGGATTAACAATACTTTTCTCTTTGCTTCCGAACTCAAAGCCCTGAAAGCATATCCTGATTTTCATCCCGAAATCAACCGTGATGCTTTGGCGTTGTTTCTGCGGTACAGCTACGTTCCTACACCCTATTCCATTTACCAAAACATCTATAAATTATCCCCTGGATGCATCCTGACATGGAATGGTCGAGATACTAATCCCAAACCAGTACCGTATTGGTCTGTTAAAGAAGTTGCACAAGTGGGTGTTGCTGAACCCTTCACAGGCTCAGAGCAAGAAGCGATCGCACAAATGGAAACGCTTTTGTTGGAAGCCGTTCGATCCCAGATGATTGCTGATGTTCCTTTAGGTGCTTTCCTTTCAGGCGGAATTGATTCCTCTACAGTCGTAGCCTTAATGCAGGCTCAAAGTACTCAACCAGTCAAAACATTCACTATTGGTTTTTATGAAAAGACATACAATGAAGCGGAGTATGCCAAAGCAGTAGCAAAGCACTTAGGCACAAACCACACAGAACTTTACCTGACTCCACAAGATGCTCTTGATGTTATTCCTCGAATACCAACTCTGTATGATGAACCCTTTTCCGACTCCTCCCAAATTCCTACTTTTTTAGTTGCCCAATTAAGCAGACAGCATGTCACTGTCAGTCTTTCCGGTGATGGTGGCGATGAAATTTTTGGGGGATACAACCGCTATTTTTGGGGTCGTAGCATTTGGCAAACAATAGGCTGGATGCCCAAAACCCTGCGTCGGATGGCTGCAAATGGTTTAACAAGCTTCTCACCCAAAAATTGGAATGATGTTTTTACAAATTTTAGTTTCCTTTTACCAAACAAGCTCAAATACTCCAATGCAGGTGAGTACATACACAAACTAGCCAGAATTTTGGCAGTTCCCGATCCAGACGCGATGTATGCCGATTTGGTTTCGCAATGGCAAGATCCTTTGGCGCTAGTTATCAATAGTTACGAACCCGTGACAACTTTGAGCAATCGCCAGTCTTGGGCAGAGTTATCGGACTACACTCAACGCATGATGTTCTTAGATACAATCACTTACTTACCAGATGATATCCTGGTGAAAGTCGATCGTGCGAGCATGGGTGTAAGTCTGGAAAGTCGTATACCACTGTTAGATCGCCGTGTTGTCGAATTTGCATGGCGCTTACCGCTATCAATGAAAATCCGTAACGGTCAGGGAAAATGGTTATTGCGTCAAATTTTGTATAAGTACGTGCCTCAAGAATTGATTGAGCGACCCAAAATGGGCTTTTCTATGCCCATTGATATATGGTTGCGCGGTCCCTTACGCGACTGGGCAGAAGAATTACTTGATGAAAATCGTTTGCGCGAACAAGGATTCTTTCATCCCTCCCTGATTCGCCACAAGTGGATGGAGCATTTGACAGGTAACCGTAACTGGCAACACCATCTGTGGACAGTATTGATGTTTCAAGCTTGGTTAAATCAGTCGGTATGAAAAAACGTAATTAGAAAAGTTGCAAAAATTTTTAGTTAACCCATTAGGAAGGATTGAGACAATATAATGAATATTACAGTTATCGGGTTGGGTTATGTTGGGTTACCTGTGGCATTAGCAATTGCCAAAAAATTTCCCAACACAGTTGGTTTTGACATTGACAGCAAAAAAGTTGCAGCCTTAAAGCAAGGAATTGATACCACGGGCGAGGTATCTGTTGAAGAATTAAACAATACTACCTTGAAAATAACTTCTGAAACTGTTGATTTGTTAGACAGCAACTTTTTTATCATTGCTGTACCGACTCCAATAGATAGCAACTGTTTTCCAGATTTAACTCCAATCGTGAAAGCGTCTGAGACTGTGGGTAAAGTTTTAAAACCTGGAGATATAGTAGTGTACGAATCAACAGTCTATCCAGGCGTTACAGAGGAGATATGTGGACCAGTACTAGCACGGGTATCCGATCTGCGACAGGGAGTGGATTTTAAGTTAGGTTATTCACCAGAACGGATTAATCCTGGTGATAAAACACATACTTTAGAAAAAATCGTTAAAGTTGTTGCAGGAGAAGATTCGGAAACCTTAGAAAAAGTTGCTCGTGTTTACGCAACAATTGTTGATGCTGGTGTCTATCGAGCTCCTTCTATTAAAGTTGCTGAAGCAGCTAAAGTTCTTGAAAATACTCAGCGCGACCTTAATGTTGCATTAATGAACGAGCTCGCACTTATTTGCGATCGCTTAAGTATCCGCACCTGTGATGTTTTAGCAGCGGCTCGAACCAAGTGGAATTTTTTAGGCTTCACACCCGGTCTTGTGGGTGGTCACTGCATTGGAGTCGATCCATACTATTTAACTGCAAAAGCACAACAGGTAGGATATTACCCCCAAGTCATTCTAGCTGGGCGACGGATCAACGATAGCATGGGTAAATATTTAGGAGAACGCCTGGTCAAACTCTTAGTACAAGCCAATGTCAATATTAAAACCGCAAGGGTAGGAATTTTGGGACTGACATTTAAAGAAAATGTACGAGACCTTCGTAACAGCCGGGTACCAGACATCATTACAGAGTTGCAACAATTTGGGATAGAACCTCTGGTACACGATCCCTTAGCCGATAAAGCACAAGCCCAGCATGAATACAATCTTGAAATCACTGATTGGAATGCAATTAGCAATTTAGATGCAATGGTACTTGCTGTCAACCACAAAGCCTACCTGGATATACCTCTTGAAGAGTTGTTTTCTCGTCTTCGCCCTGGGGGAGTTTTGATGGATGTAAAATCTGTTTTCGATCCCGCGATTGTACCGTCTTACATAAATTACTGGAGTTTATAAGAGCCAAATCTATGACAAAAATATTAGTTACGGGTGCTGCTGGTTTTATAGGTTTTCACTTGAGCCAACGCTTATTAGATAGAGGAGATGAAGTCATTGGGCTAGACAATCTCAATGATTACTACGATGTCAACCTTAAAAAAGATAGATTAGTCCAACTGCAAGATAAATCCACCTTTAAGTTTTATCAAATGGATATAGCAGACCGTGAAGGAATAGCCAAGCTGTTTGCTAAATACAACTTTGATAAAGTCGTCAATTTAGCCGCACAAGCTGGGGTGCGCTATTCCTTAACAAACCCCCATATTTATGCAGATAGCAACCTCATTGGGTTTATCAATATTTTAGAAGGTTGTCATCAGACTAACGTTCAACATTTAGTTTTTGCTTCTTCAAGCTCCGTTTATGGTGCAAATACGAAAATTCCATTTTCTGTTCGTGACAACGTAGACCACCCAATAAGTTTATATGCTGCTACTAAGAAAGCTAACGAACTCATGGCACATACTTACAGCAGTTTGTATGGTTTGCCAACAACTGGGTTGCGTTTCTTTACAGTTTATGGTCCTTGGGGACGCCCAGACATGGCGCTATTTCTATTTACAAAAGCAATTTTAGAAGGGCAGGCAATTGAGGTTTTTAACTATGGCAAAATGAAGCGAGATTTCACATATATTGATGATATTGTAGAGGGAGTTATTCGAGTTCTAGATAAAATTCCCGAACCAAATCCCTCATGGATAGGGAATGCACCAGATCCCAGTACGAGTTATGCTCCTTACAAAATTTATAACATTGGTAACAATCATCCCGTTAAGTTAATGGCTTTTATTGAAGCCTTGGAAAATTGTTTGGGTAGAAAAGCAGAAAAAAAACTGCTGCCATTACAACTAGGTGATGTTCCAACTACCTATGCAGATGTCGATGATTTAGTTCAAGATATAGGTTTTAAACCCAATACCTCCATTGAGGTAGGAATAGAACGTTTTGTTAAATGGTATGTCTCTTATTACCAATCTTAAAACACTTATGCAGTTTACTAGAAATCAAACAGCAATGCCAGAAACAACTAAGCTATTTCACATCACGACTGTCCCAGAAACATTTAACTTTTTTAAAGGACAGATAGACTACATGAAGGCACAAGGATATGAAGTTCATGCCTTATCTTCGCCTGGAAAATTGTTAATCCAATTTGGCTATCGCCAACAAATTCCCGTTTACGGAGTACCCATGCAGCGACGCATTACTCCGCTACAAGACATTTATGCCATATTTCAAATCTGGCAGTATTTGCAGTCTGTCCGCCCCGAAATTGTTCATGCTCACACACCTAAAGGAGGACTTCTGGGCATGATTAGTGCAAGACTTGCAGGAATTCCTGTTCGTATTTATCATATCCGTGGGTTACCTATGATGACTGCAACAGGTTACAAACGCCTGCTGTTAACGTGGAGTGAAAAGCTTTCCTGCTTATTTGCTCACCAAGTTCTTTGTGTTAGCCACTCAGTTCGTGAAGTAGCTATCAAAGAAGGTCTTTGCCCTCCAGAGAAAATTAAAGTCCTTTTGGGAGGTAGCAGTAATGGTGTTGATGCATCTCATAGATTTAACCCTGCTAATTTAGATCTATATACCCGTCAGCAGACGCGGACAAAGTACGGTATCCCAGACGATGCTGTTGTTGTTGGATTTGTAGGTCGTATTGTCCGGGATAAAGGTATAGAAGAGTTAACAAAGGCATGGCAGATCTTACAGCAAGAGTTTTCCAACCTGCATTTACTTGTTGTCGGGTGTTTTGAACCTCAAGATTCAGTAGCTACAGATATACAAGAATCACTCACAAGCGATCGCCGTGTCCACATGACAGGAATGGTTGACGATACACCACCACTTTATGCAGCAATGGACATATTAACCTTGCCAACTTACCGTGAGGGATTTCCGAATGTTGCTTTGGAAGCAGCAGCAATGGAACTACCAGTAGTAGCTACGTGTGTCCCTGGTTGTACAGATGCAGTACAAGATGGAGTCACAGGGATATTAGTACCACCCCGTGATGTCAGAGCGTTAGCAACAGCAATTCGCAGGTATTTGCTCAACTTAGAATTACGCTGTCAGCATGGGGTTTCAGGGCGCAAGCGTGTTTTACAGGATTTCCGTCAAGAAGCTATCTGGAACGCCCTACATCAGGAGTATTTGCAAATTTTACAAGCTAAAGGACTATCCACTCCTGAGTCTGTATTACATCTTCAAGAGGCAATTCTGAGAACATAGGGCTTCGTTGTACAAAATATCGATGAATAGATGATTGAGTTCTTCCAACAGGAAGAGAGTGAAAAGTATGATGTCAAAAAAATTAGATAAAGACAATCCTCCAAAAATAAAATTTTTGATTGCATTCTGCTTTCTGAGTATAGGATTAATTCAATGCAATTCCTTAAATGAAGTGGGAGTTTCATCACCACAAAATTTACAATTTAAGATTCAGCCATCTAGCATCAAAATCGAGCGCAAAAATACTTTTTCTGTCAAAAAATTTGGTGCTAGAGGTAATGGAATTACTGATGATACAAAGGCGATACAAACCGCAGTAGATACTGTCTATGCCCGAGGAGGAGGAACCCTTGTCTTTCCTCCTGGTGTCTATCTTGTGACTTCTGTTAAGCTCAAGGACAATATCACCTATAAGGGATATGGAGCAACTATTAAACGACCTAAAAATCAGGGAAAATGGACAAGAACTTTTAGAGCTGAATATGCAGGTCGGCAAGATTCTAAACTATTAATTATCAAAGGCTTTACTTTTGATGGAAATAGCCAGAATCAAGGATCTTACAAAAATTATGAGTTAGAACAAGCACATTTAATATTTTTGACAGCGAACCCCAAATTTCCTGGAAAATTAAAAGCTTTGATTGAAGACTGTGTTTTCAAGAATGGTGTTGCTGATGCTATTTCTGTCTACACTAATGTAACTGTCAAAGTTAACAAATGTGAAGCTGTTGATGTGTTCCGTGGGGGTTTTGTATTAACAGGCGGAAATTCCTTTGTTGAAGTTGAGAATTTCACAACAAGAGGAGAGGTCGATCCTGCTGGAATTGATGTAGAAGTTGATGGACGGGGTTATGGAAATACTTTGAAAGTAGATGTTAAATTTCAGAATCTGAATTTGATGGATGGAAAGTTTGATATTGGAGTTGCAGATGCATCGACAGTGATAGGTGACAATATTGTTTCTAATGATGCCCCATTTGTGCTTTACAGTTTAAATTCAACAATGAAATTTACAAATTCTAAATTTAAAGTAGGAGCAGCAGATGGTTATACAAACAGGATTTTGTTTCCTCATAATGTGACCTTTGAAAACTGTGAATTTTATGTAACCAGAAAAGAAACTGACAAACCGTACAGTTTTTTTAGTGCTGCTGATATTTGGTGGCAACATTCCAGCCAAGGAATTCAACGCAACCAACTAATAGTTTTCAAAAACTGTTTGTTTAAGGTAGATAAAAACATGAAATCCACCGATACAACTTATGCGATTCATGTCCGAAAAGATTTTCCCTTTACAAACAATAACTTGAGGGTAACTGGAGGGCATATCGCTAAAGATTTCAAAACTCCGATTGTTAGAGAATAATTCAGTAAAATCTCAGGAGGTCTTTGTGTTTACTCAATATTTACAGGGTGTTCATTTCAAGAAATACAACAGATTTATCAAATCTCTATTAGATAGAGTTGTAGCGGCAATTGTCTTAATCATTTTCTTTCCCGTGATGCTAATAATTGCGATCGCCATCTATAAAGATATGGGGCGTCCTATTTTCTTTTGCCAACCCCGCCCAGGTAAAGATGGTTGTATTTTTACTTTCTATAAATTTCGCACCATGACGAATGAGAAAGATCGCAATGGCAACTTATTACCTGACGAACAGCGATTGACGCTTCTAGGTAAATTTCTCAGACACACTAGCTTAGATGAACTTCCTCAACTTGTGAATGTCCTCAAAGGCGATATGAGCTTTGTGGGTCCCCGTCCTCTCCTTGTAGAGTACTTAAATTATTACACACCACAACAAGCTCGCCGCCATGCCGTTAAACCAGGAATTACGGGTTGGGCTCAGGTAAACGGTCGTAACAAGCTCTCGTGGCTGGATAAATGTAATTTAGACGTCTGGTATGTCGATCATCATTCGCTTTGGTTAGATTTGAAAATCTTAGTAATGACGTTCTTAAAAGTTCTCAAGCAAGAAAACGTAGGATCGTCAGAATGTTCTGAAGTATCAAAGCAACAAATTGCAGCTATTAAGGAAACAAAGCAATTATTCTCAGTCGATCCTATGGGTCTGGATTGATTGACAGAGCGAGATGAGTTAAGTGATTTGCAACAGCAGTGCGAACTGATTCATGAAATTGTGTATTTCTATGTAAGGAGTTATCTTAAGATGAAGCCAGTGACCGTGGTTGTAACAGGAGTAGGAGCACCTGTTGGAGTTGGCATTATTAAATCTTTGCGGGCTTCTAATTTACCGTTAAGGATTATTGGAGTTGACTCTGAGCCACTTGCTCAGGGACTGTTTCGCGTGGAGCGAGCACACTTAATACCCTCTGCTCGCCAGAACCCAGATGCATACTTTAATGCCTTAGTAAAAATTAGCCAGAGAGAAGGAGCAGATATCTTGTTTTCTGGATGGGAAGGGGAATTACCCATGCTGGCTGAACGCAAAGCTGAATTTGAGGAACGTACAGGGACAATTTTACCCCTCGCCCCGGATGCGACTCTCAAGGCTCTAGATAAATGGTTAACAGCTAAGGTGCTTGCAGTCTTTGGTGTACCCGTACCCGATACGGTGCTTCCTACAGAGCGGGCGCAGTTAAAAGATTTTTGCCACAACCATGCATTCCCCTACATTATGAAACCACAACGAAGTTCAGGAGGAAGGGGCTTAGTGCTCGTCCATACAGACGCAGAGCTTGAGTTTTTTAGCCACTACATCTGTGACCCTGTTGTACAAGAGCAGTTGTTACCGGATGACAAAGAATACACCATTGGAGTTTTTATCCAAACTGATGGGAAACCGGGTGGAGCACTAGCACTCAAGCGCAGTCTTTCAGGGGGGCTCAGCTATCGCATGGAAAGCGATAAGAACACTGATGCGTGCGATCTTGCAATTAAGGCTGCTAAAGCTATGGGTTTAATTGGTGCAGTTAATGTTCAAATGCGCCTAACTTCGACTGGTTTTAAGGTTTTTGAAATCAATCCAAGATTTAGTAGTGCAACTTGCGTGCGAGCTTATTTTGGATTGAACGAACCCGAACTCACAATTCGTCACTTTATTTTAGGAGAAGAAATATCTCCCCCTGAGGTCAAAGAAGGGATCTGCTTGCGGTTTTGGGAGGAAATGTATTTTCCGATGGAAGTTAAGCATGCTGCTCGGGAAGGAGAATACCAGTATCGAGGTGAAATTTTGAGCCAGTTTTAATAAGTGGGAAAAAAGAAAATTCAGCCCAACCATGAACCACTAATTATGAACAACACTATGAATATACAAATTATTGATGTATCCAATCCTTTATGGTCAGATACGCTGCAAAATCTACGCCACGATTTTTATCATTTACCCGAATATGTGGCTTTAGAAGCTAAAAGAATGAAGGCTGTTGCAGAGGCAATTTTCATTCAAGATGATGACAAAATTTTCTTTTTGCCTTATTTGTTACGTCGATGTGATGATGTCTTTTCTGAAGATTTAAAGGCATCGGATATTTTTGATGTTTTGTCACCTTATGGCTATCCCGGCATTTTATTGAATGACGCAGGATTAGAGAACCCAGAGTTTATCTCTTTAGTCATGGCTCAGCTTGCACAAACATTCAAGCATCGGAGAATTTGTTCGGCTTTCTTACGCCTGCATCCAATATTAAACGACCATTTCGAGCGAATTTATCCATCACCAACTTGTAAAATTCATTCGGAAACTATTGCAATTGATTTAAATTTGACGGAAGCTGAAATTTGGCATCAAACCAGACCAGAGCACCGTACTAAAATTAACAAATGCAAACGAAATGGTTTTGTAGCGAGAATTGCTCCTTTGGATCGGTATCTTCATGATTTTCTAGATATTTACACAGAAACGATGACTCGTGTTGGAGCATCACAATCTTACTATTTTAGTCGTGAATACTTTTGGCATTTTGTAGAAGCTTTAAAACAGAGTCTTCATCTGTGTATTGTTGAACGCGATCGCCAAGTTGTTTGTGCAGGTTTGTTTACTGAACGCTGCGGTATTGTTCAGTATCACCTTGGGGGAACAAGAAGTGAGTTTTTGAAATTTTCTCCCAGTACTCTAATGTTTAACTATGTTCGATACTGGGCAAAAGAACGAGGTAATAAAGTTTTTCATCTTGGTGGTGGAGTTGGAGGAGCACAAGACAGTCTTCATCATTTTAAGGTAGGGTTTTCTCGACAAAGGTACAATTTTCCTCTCATTCGCTTAATTACAGATGAAGAAACATATATGTATCTCGTCGATTTGCAAGCAAAACTGTTGAATACACAGGTAAACCAACTCCTGACAACAAACTTTTTTCCTGTCTATCGTTCACTCTCAGTCTAAAAATATGGGTTATGAATAATACTAAAGTGTTAGTATTCGACTTGGATGATACTCTTTTTCCCGAACATGAATTTGTATTGAGTGGATTTCAGGCGGTTAGTGAGTGGGTACAATCTAAATATGGAATTTTTGATTTCTTTGATGTTGCTTGGAAATTGTTTCAGGAGGGGATACGAGGCAAGATTTTCGATATAACTTTCGAGGTTTTAGAGATTAAGTATGAACCTTCGCTGATTCAAGAGCTTGTCCGAGTTTATCGGGAACACAAACCGACAATTTGTCTGCATGAAGATGCACAGTGGGCAATGGATTACTTCAAATCTGAGAAACAGCTTGGTCTCATTACCAATGGTTTTCTAAAAACTCAGCAGAACAAAGTGAAAGCATTGGGAATTGAATCTAATTTCGATGAAATTGTCTACTGTGATGTCTACGGACATAAAAATTGGAAGCCCAGCCCAGTCCCTTACAAAAAAATGATGGAGTTTACAGGATGTGAAGGAGTTGAGTATATGTATGTTGGAGATCATCCTTATAAAGATTTTGTAGCTGCAAAAACCCTCGGCTGGCTCACATTACGTATTTGCCGTAAAGACGGTGAGTATAGAAATGTAATGGCAGAAGAAAATCATGATGCTCACTTCAAAATTAGGTCTTTGTATGAATTGAAAGACCTTTGTTAAAACCCCGGTGAATCAATCGATTACTTGCTGACAGTAAAAGCACTCATCTTGCGTTAGCTCAGAGAAGGCAAACAAAACCATGAATAAACCAATTCTCCTCTCAACACCCCACATGAGCGATCGCGAACTGGAATTTGTTAAAGAAGCCTTTGACACTAACTGGATCGCCCCTATTGGTCCCCATGTAGATGCTTTTGAGCAAGAATTTTGTCAAGTGACTGGCGCTCATCATGCAGCAGCGCTCATTTCCGGTACAGCAGCTATTCATTTAGCTTTGCAATTAGTTGGCGTTAAGTATGGGGATGAAGTTTTTTGTTCTACGCTCACATTTACTGCAACTGCTAACCCAATTGTTTATTTAGGAGCAAAACCTGTATTTGTTGACAGCGATCGCACTTCATGGAACATGAATCCCGAGTTGCTTTGTGAATCCCTGGCTCGTCGCGCCAGAGAAGGCAAATTGCCCAAAGCTGTTGTACTGGTGCATTTGTACGGTCAAAGTGCTGATATCGATCCCATTTTGAAAATTTGCAATGAATATGAGATTCCTTTAATTGAAGATGCGGCTGAAACGTTAGGCGCTACTTATAAAGGGCGAACGCCTGGTACCTTCGGGCGTATTGGTATTTACTCCTTTAACGGGAATAAAATCATTACGACGTCTGGAGGCGGGATGTTAGTTTCTCATGACGAAAAACTGACGAACAAAGCCCGTTTTTTAGCAGCACAAGCACGCGATCCGGCTCCTCATTACCAACACTCAGAAATTGGTTACAACTATCGCCTTAGCAATGTTTTGGCTGGTATCGGTCGCGCTCAGTTACGTGTTTTGAGCGAGCGAGTTGCAGCTAGACGACGCAATTTTGAGGTGTACCACCGGGCTTTAAGAAATTTACCAGGACTAGAGTTTATGCCAGAAGCTAGTTTTGGATTTGCGACTCGGTGGCTGACTTGTTTAACAATCAATCCCAAGCTGTTTGGTGCAGATCGAGAGCAAATCCGTGTAGCGCTAGCCGAACAGCAAATTGAAACTCGTCCTGTATGGAAGCCGTTACACCTACAGCCAGTATTTGCAGGCTGTGAATGTATTGGAGGTGCAGTCGCTGAAGACTTATTCACACGGGGTCTTTGCTTACCTTCTGGCTCTAATCTCACAAACCAAGACTTAGAACGAGCGATCGATGCCATTTCTATAACCCACCATAACAAAAGCAGCGATCGCACTTCTTCAATCGTGGGTCATAAGTCATTGCTCATTGGTAAAAAACTATGAACAAATGACAATATAAATTGTATCGCTCTATCAATAATGAAACAATAAACATAGATTTAAAATTTGTTATGGAAACACAAGTAACTGTTGTAAATCTTGATAAATACTGGCAAGTACTCAAGCACCGTGGATTCCCTGCTTTAGGAATCTTAGTGTCGGTTTTCTTGATATCAGTGTTCGCATTATCTCTGAAAAAATCTTCTTATGAAGCGGAAGGAAAACTGTCATTACAAAATAACACGATTTCTTCTCTAACGGGAGTAGGAACTGACATAGGTAAGTTAGAACCATTAACAGGCGATCGAAGTAATCTTCTCCATACAGAAGCAGAAATTATCAGTTCTGTCCCTGTTGTGCAAAAAACTATTAACCTCCTTAACCTCAAAGACAGCGAAGACAACCCCCTCAAATCGAAGGATTTTATTAACCGATTGGCGATTAAAGAAATTAAAGGAAGCGATGTTCTACAAATAACATATAAGGACACCAATCCTAAAACATCTGCAGATGTTGTTAATACTTTAATGCAAGTCTATTTAGACCAAAACATCTTTTTCCATAGAATGGAAGTCGCATCTGCTCGCAAATTCATCGAGAGACATTTACCAAAAGCCGAATTAGTTGTGCAGCGTGCAGAAGCTGAATTACGCAAGTTCAAAGAAAACAACCAGATTGTTGCTTTATCAGAGGAAGCGACTAGTGCAGTAGCAAGGATGGCTGATTTACAAAAGCAAATTGGGGACTCTCAATCTAGAATTGCCGATCTCACTGCTCAGTCTCAAGCTATCCGCAACCAATTGAAGGTGAACTCCCAACAAGCAGTCATTGAGACTTCTGTCAGTCAGTCTCCTGGCGTGCAAGATGTACTTAAAGAAATCCAGCGGCTAGAAACTGAACTTGCTGCTAAAAGAAGTACTTTGCAAGATATTCACCCCACAATCATTCATTTAAAAAGTAATTTAGCAGCTTTTAGAGAAATATTAAACAGCCGGGTTCAAAATGTTGCAGGGACTCCGCAACCACAATTGAATCACAACCTGCAACTTGGAGAATTGCAACAAACCCTTACGGCTAGACTCATAGAATTAGATTCCACTCGTTTGGGTTTAACCAATCAAGTCTTGGCTTTAACCAATTTACAGTCTAACTATAGAAAGAGGTTAGAGGTATTGCCGAGATTAGAGCAACAACAACGGGAGTTAGAACGTCAACTACAAGCCGCCCAATCTACCTATTCCCTCTTATTACAAAAGCTCCAAGAAATTCGCATTGCCGAGAATCAGAACATAGGCAACGCCCGCATTATATCTGCTGCTCAAGTCCCAGAAGATCCGACTTCTTCTCCTATGCTTTTATACTTAAGTGCAGGTTTAATTGCTAATTTAGCAGCTTTGGCAAGTCTATACATTTTAGAAGCACAAGATAAATCCATTAAGACTGTAGGTGAAGTCCAAGAATTATTGGGAGAGACTTTATTAGGAATTATCCCCTCCTTTGATAAGCTCAAAACATTAAATTACAGCGATCGCCACTCTGAATCTTCCCTCTATCAACTTGTTGTTAAAAATACCCCACGTTCTGCAGTGAGTGAAGCTTACCGAATGCTAAGGGCTAACTTGAGATTTATTAGCGCTGACAAGGAAGTAAGAGTGATAGTTGTTACAAGCGCTGTGCCTAGAGAAGGGAAATCAACAGTAGCTGCGAATTTAGCAACTGCAATGGCTCAAATGGAGAGCAAAGTTTTGCTGATAGATGCAGATCTGCACCGTCCAGTTCAGCATCAAATTTGGGAACTATGTAATACTGAGGGTTTAAGCAATACGATTGTCGGACAAGTTGACAGCGGGACAGCTATCAAAAGAGTTTGGGATAATTTAGATGTCCTCACGGCTGGTGTTGTACCTCCTTCTCCAGCATCTCTCCTTGACTCCAAACGAATGGCTCGGTTAATTGAAAGTTTTGCTGCTACTTACGACTTTGTGATCGTTGATGCTCCAGCATTAAATGTTGCTGCTGATGCGGCTATTTTAGGTCACATGGCTGATGGTGTATTGTTTGTTGTTCGACCGGGGGTTGTTGATTCTGCAAGTACTATTTTTGCTAAAGAGCTTTTGGAAAAATCCGGTCAGAAAGTTCTGGGTTATGCAGTCAATGGAGTCAGTTCTAACAATAAACGCTATAACTACTACTACACTGAAGGCTACACTTCTGACACTCCAGTGACTTCAAATCGGGGGATTCTTGGTTCAATGAATTTACGTATTTAGAAACTTGCAAAAAATTAGCCGATACAATATAAAGTGTAGTATGCTGGTACCGAAAGCATACTACACATTGCTGCAAGTTATTTCCGTAATATTTTAAGCAAACTGTGTATTATTTGCAACTAAAAGGGTACTATAAGTGTGCGTCTAAACTGAATATGAGCCCTAAACGGTCAACCGTACCCTTCAGAAAGTTAGGGCTTGGGACTTAATATAATGTAATTTTATCTTTATAGAACTATTACATTTTTTTCTTCTTCTATCTAAAGAAGATTTTCGATAATATGATACTTGCTTTTCAGTAATTTAACTATATATGTGAATTCTAAGGTAAGTCTGAGAACGTTGATTGATAATAGTTAAGTCGCTTGTTCTTACTTAAAGAATTTTAATTCTAGTAAAGTATAAATTCTTTACATCAAATAATAGTTATATCTACGGTTATTCATACTTTCTAGAATTTTTGAATTCATCAAATCTTTATACCTCTATATTAGATGTCAAGTTGCAGCTGAAGACTTTCTATACTAAACTGCAATCTATGCGTGAGAGTTGTGTGTATAAAGAACGCAGCCAAAGGATGTCAGAACTTAGGCTGGAGTTTGCTGAATTCAACAAGGTTTTTTGGCATTTTATGAAGACTGAAGCTCAGCTTCAATGATGATTGTGGTTGTCGGTGTCTAATTCAAAAAATTGTTACAAACTCTTAACGTATATAACACCAAAAATTTAAAGGAATGAGTCATCATGAGGATTCTTATTGTAGAGGATAATGAATCTATCATTAGGTCACTCACTGCACTCCTTCATTATCAAAGTTATGCAGTGGAAGTGACCACAAATGGTCAAGCAGCTTGGGACTTAGTACAAGCCTTCAACTACGATTTGATACTGCTCGATATCATGTTACCTGAACTCGATGGTATTAGCCTGTGCCGCCAGTTGCGATCGCGTGGTTTTACAGTCCCGATTCTTTTGTTAACAGGTCGAGATAGCGGTCATGATAAAGCCATGGGGCTAGACGCAGGAGCAGATGATTATGTGGTAAAACCTTTTGACTCCAAAGAACTTATTGCTCGTATCCGCGCTTTACTGCGTCGGAGTAGCTCTACTCCATCACCTATATTAGAGTGGGGAAACCTGCGCCTTGACCCCAGCAATCTTGAAGTCCGTTATGAAACGCAACCGATACAGCTCACGCCTAAAGAGTACGCTCTTTTAGAGTTGTTGATGCGACATCCTAAAAGGGTGTTTAGTTGTGATGCAATTCTCGAACATATTTGGTCATTTGCAAACACACCGACAGAGGAAGCCGTGAGAACTCAAATCAAAGGATTGCGGCAGAAGTTAAAGGCTGTGGGAGCACCTACCGATATAATTGAAACTGTTTATGGTATCGGGTATCGTCTCAAAGCGTTACCAACAAAACCGATAAATAACATCTCTCTGAAGAGAGGTAATAAACAGCAACAGCAGACATCACCCGCATTAACAGAAGCTTTGAATCGGTTTAAAGAAAGAATGAACCAGCATATAACTGTGCTCGAACAAGCTGCTACAGCTTACTTGCAACAGACACAGAGCCAGGAACTCCAGACTTTAGCCGAACAAGAAGCTCAAACATTAGTAGCTTCATTGTGTCATTGTGGTTTGAACAAAAGCGCTCAGTTAGCTCGTACAATCAAACATTACCTGCAGCTCAGCCAACCTTCAACTAAAGAAACTAAGTACTTGTACAAGTTGGTAATGGCTTTACGCAAAGAAATAGAGTCTTCATCCCCAGGATTACTGTCAAAGTTGGCAAATTCCAAAGATGGACGCCCCAAGTTATTAATAATTGATAGCGATCGCCAACTAGCACGTGAATTAGTGATTAGGGCTGAAGCTCAAGGAATCATTGCAGAAGTAGCGACAACCTTGTCTGAAGTTAGGGATAAAATTGACTGTTTTGCTCCTAATGCCATTTTACTTGACCCCCTTGTCGGAAATACAACTGAAGAGAGTTTTGCCCTGCTAGCAGAACTTTTATTACAAACACCACCAGTACCTGTTGTGGTCTTTACAACCCATAGCAATTTGGATACTCGCTTGGAAGTGGCGCGATTGGGAGGACGTACTTTTTTACAAAAGCCAATGGCTGCTAATGAGGTGATACAAGTTATTACGCATATCTTGCAACCAACTAACATTGACTCGGAAGCAGTGGTGATGGTTATAGACAACAATTCCCAAACTCCAAACACGTTAAAAGCTCTATTAGAGCCTTGGGGACTGAAAGCGATCGTAGAGAAAGATCCGCAACAGTTTTGGGAAACTCTAGAAGCATCTACACCAGATTTACTGATTGTCAACCTTGATATGCCCAACTTAAACGGCAATGAACTGTGCCAAATAGTACGAAACGATGTACGTTGGGGTGGATTGCCAATTCTATTTCTTGCCAATAATATAGATGCCACCACTATTCATCAAATTTTTGCTGCTGGTGCCGATGATTTTGTCAGAAACCCAATTGTAGGTCCAGAACTAGTCAGCCGTATCCTCCATCGGTTAGAACGGACTAAACTGCAACGGAGTTTAGCAGAAATTGACCCGCTCACTAGAGTGTACAATCGCCATCGAGCCACTCAAGACTTGAACAAGCTACTGCGCTTGAGTTTGAGGCACAATCAACCCATGTGTTTGGCTATTCTAGAATTAGATAAGTTCAAGCAAATTAACAGCGATTTTGGTCACGCAGCTGGTGATGCAGTCCTGCGACAACTCGGACAACTTCTACAGCGATCGTTTCGTGGAGAAGATGTTGTCTCTCGTTGGAGTGGAGAGGAATTTGTCGTTGGGATGTATGGTATGACTCGAAGCCAGGGACTCCAACGAGTTGTTCAAATTCTAGAAACACTGCACGAGCAAAAGTTTACTGCTAGCAATAACAGCGAGTTTCAAATAACTGCCAGTGCGGGTATAGCCCAATACCCAGAAGATGGCGACGATTTGCAGTCTTTATACAAATCTGCCAATATTGCCCTCGGTCGTGCTCAAGCAACCGGTTGTAACTGCGCGTTACCAG
The DNA here is from genome assembly GCF_045999855.1 of Tolypothrix campylonemoides VB511288_2. Classification (NCBI taxonomy): domain Bacteria; kingdom Bacillati; phylum Cyanobacteriota; class Cyanophyceae; order Nostocales; family Tolypothrichaceae; genus Tolypothrix; species Tolypothrix campylonemoides. The sequence continues at coordinate 63,713 of NZ_JBFPMW010000016.1, read as the reverse complement.
CACTTACCCAAAATTGATTTGAAAATTCTTGAGAATTGTTACGTTGCAGCATCCCATTCAAGAGATCTTCCAGCCACCGTACAAGTAGACACTGTTATATTTCTTAACGAACTGCGATTAGTTCAGATGGAAGAAACTCTTTAAGCTTTTATAAAAGATTCCTTCTCTCCAGGCACTATTCAACCTTGCTCTCAAACAATCTGACTAAATAAAGCGAAGATATACGTAAGTCTCATTCATAAGAAGAGTATTTTTAGCAGAATTAACACGTAAATTTATTGATGATTTTGCTACTTCATCTTCACAAGATTCTCACATTGTGACTTTAGAATGAAATTATTCCGTAAAAACAGCACGTCCTGAATACTGCAAACACATAAAGTTTAAGGGCTGATACGTAATTGCAGTTAATCTCCATACAATTTTAGACCAGCTTGCATTGCTACATCGTGTTCTCTCCCGTGTCTCACTTGTTTCACCAACAAGTCATGTCTTTGAATGCAACTCCGTATTAATATCAACTGCTTTATTAAACATTTATTACTCGACCCTTGAGTGGAGGTAAAAAGATTATGAATTCTTGCCCTTGCTGCACCGACCAGTTATTACGCCACGTTCGCTCTCAAGGGATCTATTGGTTTTGCCCGACCTGTCGGCAAGAGATGCCAAGTTTTACCAGAGAAGCCAAAAAAATTAACTTGCTTGAAATGAATCTCAAAAATGCCTGCAAAGTTACCGAGTACTATATCAACAGCGCTATAAAAGCCGAACAAGTTTTTGCATGAGCACAAGGTTTGGACGTGTTTGAGAGGCTGCAAAATTCCGAACTTCTTCAAGGATCGGTTGGTGAATGGGTAATGTTGCTCCTCATACCAATTCTATGTGAAGTTGCACACTATTGCCCTCACTCTAGAAGAGTGGACGGCAGGCGCTACAACGGGGGGAACCCTCCGAAGTTTGCTATTGGGGAGTCAGTGCGGTCTTGGGGAGACAGTGCGTTGCGGAGGTTTCCTCCGTTGGAGCACCTGTCGTCTTTGCCCAAGTGAAGCATCTGACGTGGAAACCCCCAAGCCGCAACTTCTCTCCGCAACGCGCTGCCTCGGCTATACAAACAAAGCCTGCCTAAGCGCAAAGCGCACGCTACGCGATGCCGCAGGCTATGCCCGTAAGGGCTATACGCAGGCTAATTATATGCATCTTCATAGAAAATTGGTATCACCATTACCTTGTTCTTATAGGGGATTTCCCACGCCCAGGAGACTGGCGTATAGTCCTGCGGGCGTACTCCCTTTCCGCCATAAGACTACCGATCTTCTTCTCCTCTTTCCTCTGTGTCCTCTGCGCCTCTGCGGTTCATTTAATTAAGAAATCTTCGAGCGGGAAGGGAGTAGCTTCGCATCGCGTATAGCCCTTACGGGCATAGCCTGCGGCATCGCGAAGCGTGTGCCTTGCACATAGCGTCTCCGTAAGGAGATACCCGGAGGGACTTGGTTTGTATAGCTGCGATTTCAATCGCTTAATGTTTTTTCCAAATTGGGATGCTCCCGTTGTTATAGGTATCACCAATAAGTTCTGTCTGGGAACGAGAAAGATTGGGTCAACGTTTAAACGCAAAGATATCGTGAATAACTTGTACCCACCCATCAGAAACAGATTCAAGAATGCGATCGCCTTTATCTTGAGTTGCAACTGTAGGATCGCCTATAACCCCGCTTTGACTCAAATCCCGTGTTGTCCAAGCAAAAGATAGCTTACCTTCGATGCTGAGCAAACTCCCTTCTGGCTGTTCGGGAGGATATTCTACAACTGCAGCATCCATTTTGACTTGTTCGGGTAAAATTGCCAGCATAATACTAGTTTCAGCATCCCCGGCATGAATTCCTAATTTTTTTTCTTTAGGAGTCAGTAATTCTCCAGTAATATGGGGAACTCGCCAGGTGAAAAGTGGAAACACAAAAAAATCGCTGTATTTAACGTGTAGATCTCGTGCGACAATATCCATAACTTGGGGTTGTCCTCCATGAGAGTTCATCAACACGAATTTTCTAAACCCAGCACGGTAAACACTTTCTCCAACTTCTATCAAAGTTTTCAGTAAGGTTTTAGCACTGAGGGTAATCGTACCGGGAAAATGCCAATGTTCGTTGGATTTACCGTAGTAAAGATTTGGCAGGGCATAGGCTGGAATGTTGGGGTCTAGTTTTTCCAAAGCTTTTCCCAAAACCGCTGCACCAATAGCCGCATCAACAATCAGTGGTAAATGGGGACCGTGTTGTTCTACTGCTCCTACTGGTTGGATTATGACAACATTTTCTTTGTTCGGCATTGCTTGAACATCAGTCCACGTCAAGTATGGAAAAAAGCGTGATGGAGGAATGAAGCCGTGCATATTGGTTATTATATCTCTGATAAAATTAATACATAAAAGGTAGCGACTGAGGATTGATTTCCCAGTCCTCACTCCCCAGTCCATATGTACTCAAAAAAAGCAATGGTCGTAAATGATGGAGCTATCCGTACCTTATCTGTTGATATTGGTGGTAGCGGTGTTAAGGTAATGGTTCTAGATACCAAAGGCAATCCCTTAACGGAAAGGGCGCGAACAGAAACGCCCCAACCTGCTATACCAGAAGCTGTGATTCATGCGATCGCTTCTTTAGCAGCAACTCAAGGAGAATATCATCGCGTTTCAGTAGGTTTTCCTGGTGTTGTGCGTAGTGGTGTCATCGGAACAGCAGTGAATTTAACTCCTGAGTGGGTTGGGTTTGATTTGGCAACAGCATTGTCAGCACGTTTAAATCAACCCGTGCGTGTCATAAATGATGCCGATATGCAAGGTTTGGGCGCAATTTCTGGAAAAGGCGTGGAATTGGTGGTTACACTGGGTACGGGTTTTGGTTCTGCTTTGTTTGTTGATGGCAAACTGGTGCCAAATTTGGAAATGGGACACCATCCGTTTCGCAAAGGGGAAACTTACGAAGAACAATTGAGACGTTCGACTTTAGACAAGATTGGTAAGGAAAAATGGAACAGGCGTTTGCAAAGAGCGATCGCATCTTTGGAACATCTCTTCAACTACGATTACCTCTACATCGGCGGAGGGGAAGCCAATAAAGTCAATATTGAGTTGCCAAAAAATGTAAAGATTATTCCAAATGTGACTGGATTATTAGGCGGTATTGCTTTGTGGAAGGATTAAGTGTTGTCATTTGTCATTGGTTATTGGTCAAAAGTCCCATAGGTTGGGTTGAGGAACGAAACCCAACATTCACAGACATTTGTTGAGTTTCCACACGGGTTTACCCAACCTATAGTTGTAACTGTTGTGAAAGTAAAATCATTGTATTTAGCTCGTAGTAGCGCTTTAGCGCATACATCGTAACTACAAACTGGTAATGATTATTTGCAGCTACTTATATCAGATCCGGTAGCATTTGAATAATTAAAAAACCGCCGAGAACGCAGAGGACGCAGAGGGAGAGGACAGAGGAATAATATCGATAGCAACGGAACAGTAATTGATAGGAATGTCATCATAAGATGTTGCTTGTAGTGTCAGATTTAAATGAACTATACAAGGGCACAAAGAGTGCGAAGAAAGAAGAAAGTACAGCGGTAATTTTATAGTGGGAAGAAAATCATATGACAACTTCTCTTAATTTTTTTAGGATAGCAATCAGTGCAGGAGTTGGAAACACCTCTCCCTTGTCTTCCTTGTCTCCCTTGTTCGGATATCAAATAGGATTGCTATAGAATATATGTTCTGTATAGCAATTGAAATATGACCGCCAAAAGCAAAAGAGTCGATAATGATTCACCGTGGAAAGAAATTTTAGAAGCATACTTTCCCCAAGCCATGCAATTTTTCTTTCCGGAAGTAGCGGCATTAATTAACTGGGAACGTCACCACGAATTTCTGGATAAAGAATTTCAGCAAATCGCACGCGATGCAAAACAAGGTAGGCGATATGTCGATAAGTTAGTCAAAGTTTGGCAACTTCAAGGAGAAGAAATGTGGTTGCTAATACACGTAGAAGTCCAGGCAAAATCAGAAGACGACTTTGCACAAAGAATGTTTTCTTACAATTTACGGATTTTTGACCGATTTGCTAAACCTGCCATAAGTTTGGCGATTTTGTGCGATTCCGACCCCACATGGCGACCAAACCAATATAGTTACAGCTACCCCAAGACCAAGCTGAACTTTGAATTTGGCACCGTCAAGCTTCTCGATTACCAAAACCGTTGGACAGAATTAGAAGCCAGCAATAACCCATTTGCAACGGTAGTCATGGCAAATTTAAAAACGCAGGAGACAAGTAAAAAACCAGGAGAACGAAAAAGTTGGAAATTTAGCTTGATTCGACGATTGTATGATTTAGGATTGACAGAGAGAGATATTCGTAACTTATATCGATTTATCGATTGGGTTATGATATTACCAAAAGGATTGGAAGCAGAGTTGTGGGAAGAATTTAAGCGATTTGAAGAGCAGTGCGTTGCGCGGGTTCCCCGCGTTGTAGCAACTGCGGAACAGGAGCGGAGTATGAGTTATATTACCACAGGCGAGCGCATTGGTTACGAACGGGGAAAGCTTGAAGGAAAGCTTGAAGGAAAGCTTGAAGGAAAGCTTGAAGGCGAACAAAAACTTATTCTACGGCAACTACAAAGACAGCTAGGGGAGTTGCCACAATCGGTGAGAGAAAGCATTCAAACCCTTTCAACAAACCAATTAGAAGCACTTGGCGAAGCTTTGTTAGATTTTACAACTATTGAGGAGTTACTGAACTGGTTAGGAGCAAATCCAACAGTGTAAGGTAAACTGCTGAGAAGCTCGATTTAACGTAGAAGCAGCTTGTCAACAACTGTGAGAACATTAAAGGCAGCGATCTCAATGTTGTCCAATTTCGCCCTACCTCTGCCACTGGTATAATCAGAGCAGCACTCGGAACCCACTCTTGAAACTGTTCTGCGATCGCTCCCTTTTGTCAGCCCAATGAAAGATGAACGATCGCTTCACAAAGCTTTACATGGGAGAGAGAGTAAGGGTAAAAACTATGCAATTAAAACCTATTAATCAACAAGTTGTTGCTGTAGTCGGTGCTTCTAGTGGGATTGGGCGCGAAACCGCTTTGAAGTTTGCCCAAAAAGGCGCAAAGGTGATGGTTGCTGCGCGTAGCGAATCAGGGCTACAGTCTTTGGTGAAAGAAATCCAAAGCTTTGGCGGAGAAGCCGCATATGTTTTAGCTGATGTGAGTGATTTTGAACAAGTCAAAGCGATCGCAGACAAAACTGTCGCACTTTATGGACGGCTAGATACATGGGTTCATGCTGCAGCAACAGGTGTACTTGCTCGCTTCGACCAAATCTCACCAGAAGAGTTTCAACGCGTTGTAGACGTTACCTTAATGGGACAAGTTCATGGTGCAATGGCAGCACTCCCTTATCTCAAACAAGAGGGACGAGGAGCATTAATTCATATCTCCTCAGTGGAAGGTGTCCGCAGTTTACCACTACAAAGCCCCTATTCTGCTGCCAAGCATGGGGTTGAAGGTTTCTTAGAATCGCTGCGTGTTGAGTTGCAACATGAAAAATTGCCCATCAGCGTGACATCCATAAAGCCTGCGGTGATTAACACCCCTTATTACAACAAAGTTCGCACCAAGCTGGGGGTTAAGCCTACAGGAATACCCCCATATTACCAACCCAACATTGTTGCCGATGCTATTCTTTACGCAGCAGAACATCCCACTCGCGATTTTATAGCAGGGGATGTTGGCAGAGTCTTGGATGTGTTGCAACGGGTTTCGCCAGAACTTGTAGATTCAATACTGACGCTGATTGCTTTTGCAGGACAGAGGACTAACGAACCTAAGTCAGAAGATGCACCAGATAATCTCTATGGACCTGTACCTGAGTATGACAGAGTGAAGGGAGACTTCGACCAATTGGCAATTCCAACTTTCTTAGATTGGCTAGATATGAATCCACCTCTTAAATGGGGTGCAGTTACCTTTGCAGCATTAGGTGTTGCAGCTTTGCTTGGTGGATGGCGTCCTGGAAATAATGTTTAATTTGGGTCTTACCTCTCTTTTATTACTTTCGTAAAAGAAAATTTGAAACTCCGTTTTTACGTTCTTGAGCATAGATAACTGCTTGTTGCTGTGGAGTGGCTCGTTTACTTATCTGGGACAGCGGCTCCACCCCCAAGATGCAGATACCTCATTGTATGGAACTGCTTGAGAATCTTGAACAATCCAAGCCCCATGTACAACAACATAACAGGCATCAGGACCTAACTTATCGCGCACGGTCAGTTCTATTGCCGATTTGTTTGAATGTACAATCTTACGGTAGGTGCAAAACGATTGCTGGGAACTTGAATGCAGGCAGCGATGCTCAAAACCCGAATTTTCAGGTGGTATTCCAGTTGGACTGACTTGAGGGTAGACGTAAATGACAACTCGGATTGGAATTTGTGAAGTCTCAAGCCACCCTAATGTTGTTGATTTTTGTGCTATTGCAGACCAGTGCATGACAGACGGAGGCACTTTTATACTGCCACGAGCAGCTGACCAATCAATATAAAATGGCTCTATTGTTGGTTCTCCAGGTGCTGCAACCAAAAATAATGGTGCTGTCTTGGGAGCGGCTAGCTGTTCGTTTGGAAGGTAAGGGGCAACTGAAGTATCTTGTTGATTCGATTTGGTAGTACATCCGCAGTTAAGCCCGATCGCGATTAAGCTAACTGCAATTGAGCGGAAGCACTGGCACTGCACGGATATTAACGTCGGACGCACTGAATTTCATCATCGTTCTGCTCGTAAGCTGCTGCTGAAAAGTTTTGAACTCCAGTGCTGACCGTACCGAATCCTTCAGTACGGTAACGATGCCAATCTCCTGCCTTACACTTAGCAACAACTGTTCTACGGTAGTTTTGCACCGTACTGCTTGAAGCGGTAACGGTTTTTGGCGAGAGTGTGGCTACACGCTGCCAGCCGTACCAACGCGATCTGTAAGTCTTGCCGCTAACGGTGTTTGAGATTAAAGGAAGAACTTTACAAAATGACACGATGCGAGTGTGAATTTCTTCAGAGTATGTATTAGAGGCATGTGGTGTATTCACCTGCAAACCACATTGCCCGCTTGAGGGATAAGCAAAGGTGCTGACCCTTTCATAATCACCGATCGCGCTGTTCCATACAGTCTCAGAAGTCCGGTTCCCACTCTCAGGTGCGATCGCTGTGGATTGGTCAATTCCAACATCGGATACGCTATCACTGACGTTCTCAAACTTTGTCTCAGATCTATCTTGCGATAAATTCTCAGATGCTGAATCTTCAACTGATACCGCATAAACTGTGGCAGTTAGTGAGAATGACATCAGCAAAAGTACTGCTGTTAGCCCTTTTCTCATGGCTTTTCCTCCCAACAAGTGCAACAAAGACTTGTTGTTATAAATTATCTCCTAACGGTAGTTGATTTTACTAAGAGTCGCAAATTCGTTTACTAACTCTAAACTGGGGTTTTCAGTCATTGTTTTATAATTTTTCAGCAATTGCTAATTAACCCTTTTGTGCAGTTGACTATGCTGTTTAATTGCTATCAAACAACTAGCAGAATGCTGTAGTTGTCTTTGTAGCAAGACCAATAGAGCAATTTTAAAATGGGAACAATTTGTTACCTTCTACTAGATTCGCTTAACAATTCCATACAATTTACGGGTTTTGACTTGTATGGTGCAATGGAGGTTGTCTGTGACTCCGGCGTATAAAGTTTTGTAAAAAGCAATAGCCCACTAGCCTCTCAGAGTTCTGAAACTAAGAAGCGATGAGGAGCGCGATCGCCCTGGTGGTTTTCGCTCCACGCTCAGAGTCGCACCTAAAACATTTACAGACGTGACAGTTGAGTTTATTTTGAAAGGCGTTTTTATTGAGCCAATCCGCGCACGCTTTGTGACGCGGAATCTGGCTGAGAATTAGTATCTATAGCTACACTGTCAAAGTTTTGCCAATAACACTGTTAAAACTAAAAGCGGCAGCAGGATCGCTGGCACTCCCAATAAACTCGAAGTTCTTTACGAACATATCTGTTGTGCCGTTATTGACTGTATAAAAGCCATCAGCATTTGTGATGCCTGAGACAGTATATTGTCCAGTCCCTAACAGTAGCGTATCTTTGTCATCTTCACCATCAAAACGACCAGTTCCGAAGCCTTTAAGAACGTCATCGCCGTCCCCGAGAAGGACAATACCTAAGCCATTAAACCTAGGTAGTACACCTCCGAGATCTGGAGGATTAAAGCTAGAAAAGCCACCATTAAGGGCATCAACGGTATCATTGCCCGTACCAGTATTTATGATGCCGTCATTGTAAATACCAACGCTTGAACCATTACCAATAACGGTGTCATTGCCTGCACCCGTATTAATAATACTGCTGTTGCTACTATTGCTGAAGTTATAGGGAGTGTTGTAAATTCCTATATCTCCTGTGCCAATAATTGTGTCGTTCCCTGCACCTGTATCGATAATGCTGTTGCTACTGCTTAAGAAGGGAGTGTTGTAAATCCCTATATCTCCCGTGCCAATAATTGTGTCGTTCCCTGCACCTGTGTTAATGGTGCCAAAGGAATTTAAGACTCCAGAGCCTCCATCGCTAATAGACGACGTAGCATTACCTGTGATTGAGTCATCACCATTACCAGTATTGATAATGCCTCTGTTAACAATACCGTTTAAGTCACCATTACCAATGATTGAGTCATTACCACCATCATTATTAATGATGCCTTCGTTAAGGATTCCCGCCAAGCCAGTGCTAGGTCCCGTACCAATGATTGTATCGTCACCACTACCAGTATTAATCGTACTACTTTCTTGATTGGATATACCTACAAAATTTCCAGTGCCAGTTATTACACCACTAATTGTATCGTTGCCAGCACCCGTCTTGATGCTACCAGTATTATTTATTGCACTGCCACTTCCACTACCAGGTTGAATCCTACCTGTGGCTCTGATTACGTCATCCCCACTACCAGTATCAATAGTACCAGAGTTATCGAGGACTCCACCGTTTGTAGAACCACCACTAAAGAGTTCATCGCTAGTAGCTGTAATCGTATCATTACCATTACTGGTATTAATGGTACCACTATTTGTGATGCCAGCGCTTTGGAAAAATACAGATGAGTTGTTAGCGCCGGTGCCAGTGAGAGTGTCGTTACCACCAAGGGTATTAACGATGCCAGTATTGAAAATTTCCGCAGTTCCTGATGTAGGGACTAGATCGGCTCGGTTGGTAAAGGTTAGGGTGGAAAGGTCTATAGCCATATTAGAATAGTGAGGGATTTCGTTTGTGTAGCAGTGAATTCTATTCGCTTCAATTATTCTCTCGCGCTGAGTGACATAAGAGAGTTACTTACTCGTTGCAAAATCACGAAGAACAGCTTTGCGATTTTGTAACGAGTGAGTGCATTATCTCGTTACGCGAACAAGCGGTTGTGCTACCACTTTTTCTAACCCAATTGTCGCGAGCAAGTTTTTCCAGTCTTCAGCTAATACTGAATCCTGAGGATTTGCCAGACGGAGTTCTGCTAGAGATGTGAGAGCATCATACCAAATACCTTCTTGAGCATAGATAACTGCTTGTTGCTGTGGAGTGGCTTGTTTTAAGCGATCGCTCAGTGCTGTCTTTAGATTCACTCTCTGAACCCAGCCTTCTACATAATCTAAAGTTGTTTGCTGAGAATTGCATGCAACTCTCACCTTCAAAAACCAGCGATAGCGCTTGTCAATCTCGAGAGAGGCTGGAGTCTCTTTGAGAGAAACTCCAATAATGGCCGATTTTGGCGGTATTGAGATGTTTGTGCGGTAAATTGTTTTGTTATTGTCAGTTTGTAAAACAAACTCGATCGCTTGAATCAATGACTGGTTGTAGGGTAGATAAAACCAAAAGCTTGGTTGCTCCACACTGGTTAGACCCCATACCTGAGTCATTGTACTTGTTTCTCCTTTTTGCAGACTCAAGCTTTGCTCGTAGCTTGGAACCAAAGCTGTTAGGGGTAAGTTGCTAGAAATACACTCTCCCCGTGAAGCTCCTTCTCCTCGGTTTCCCGGTGCGCCGCGATCGGGTGGCGGTGGTGGTGGGTTGAAACGAACAGGCATTGATTTTGCTTGAAGCGCTATCGGAGCGCTAAGACAGCTTATTATCAAAATTAAGATAAATGAAGTTTTGAAAACTAATTGCCGATTGAAGGGTTTCATTGCTTCGTTGTGTTTTAAGAAAGTTTTTACTTAATAACTTGATACTTCCCATAGCGAACGACAAGACTGCTAGCAATTAGCGCAAGAGTCGCTGGAACAAGCGGTATCCAAGCACCCCATTGAATTAAAAAAACAAAGCAAGCTGCATAGAGACAGAGAATGGCAAACCCATTAGCAATTGCCAGATAACGTCCTTTTAGGATATACCAAGCAAGCAAGCTACCTGTTAATGACCATCCCCAAATCCAGATTGTTTCTTGCCATACAGACAAAGCCCACAATAGAGGGCGTTCTTCTAGTGCTGCACTCAGCAGTTGACCGATCATCTGTGCTTGCAGGATAACTCCCGGTATTTTCTGTACCCTACCTTCTGGTGTAGAATAAGGTGTCAGTGAAGAGTCTTGAAAGCTTTCAGCCGTTGTGCCAATGAGAACAATTCGATCTTTGACTGCGCTGGGAGCGACTTTACCTGCAAGTACTTCTGCAAGCGTCACTTGTGAAACAAATTTCTGTAGTGAATGATGAGAGCGGTAATTCAATAAAATTTGGTAACCTGTAGCATCAAGATCTTGGTATCCACCAGTATGTGCTTCTAGTGGTTTAAAAGTCGCTTTGCCCAATTGCCAACCCCCATCGGGCGTAAATATGAGTGAAATATTCTGAACTGCTAAATAGCGCAATGCTAATTGGACGCTGAAGGCGTAGGTAGCAAGACAGGGCGACGAGGGTGGTGGCGTTAATGAGAGGAGATGGCGGCGGACGATACCATCTGCATCAACTGTTAAGTCACTAAAGCCCAAGCGTTGATGCTGTATTTCTGGAGGTGGTGAGATTCCCGGTTGACTGGACTGAGGATCGCTCACCCGACACACAGCAATCAGGCGATCGCTTTTTTGCATTTGTGTTGCTAGTTGTGGTAAATCTTGCTTCACAGCATAATCGCGATAGATATCCAATCCAATCACTCGTGGTTCATACGCCTCTAATGTTGCTAGTAATTTCAAGAGCGATGCATCACTTAGAGAACCTCGGCGTTCTTCTTGGGGCTGTGATTGTACGTCTTCTTCTGTAATCTTAACAACCAACAAGCGAGGATCGGGCTTTTCATTGGGACGGAGGCTTAACAAGCGATCGAATGCTTGTAACTCCAATGGTTGAAGCATTCCTAAATAACGTATACCCATGACTAAACCCGCGATCGCCAAACTGACACCAGTCAGCCACAGAAGATGATGCTTGGGATTTTTCGCTTGACTTTTTAGATTTTGAATTTGGGTGGAAGGTAAAGGTTCTAAAACTAATTTCTTCCCATTTGCAAGATTTGACGCGACACGAATAGGACGAATATCGGGATTTTGAGGAGCTTTTCGCGTATCTGCATTGAAAAACTGTAATTTGCTTCCCCTGGTTGTCAATTCATCCCAAGTTGGCGGTATTTCTGCTGGATTTTGGTAGATTACAGGTAGCCAGGTTGCACAAGGAAATTGACTTTCTAGCCCTTGCATTCTTTCCCTTGCCTCGCGAACTGCTAGATACAAAGATTTCCCTCCTGCATATGCTTGCAGGAAATGTTTGAGAAATGCCTGAGCCACGAGATCTGGAACGGGTTCTCGCATCACAATTAACTGTGGAATTTGCAAAGCTGCAAATTCTCGTGCGAGTCCCAAGCCATCACAGGAGTTAAAAATTGCAAGTTTTAAACCGCGCTCTACAGCCTGCCTTAAAGAATATTTTAACTGATTAATTGTCAAACTCTCAGTTTGATTGATGTAAATTAAGCCTGTTTCTCCCGAAATATGAGTTGAACTATGCCCTGCAAAAAAAAGAATATCCCAATTTTGCTGCCAAAGATTATCCGTCAAGTCTTTACACATTGGTTCTACAAGAAAATGAACTTTTGCATCGGGTAGTTGCTCTAAGAGGGCCCGATCTGCTATTGTGTCGATTCCTTTACTGTCACCTAACAATGCTAAAATTTTGACGGTTTCCGTGGGTTTTGATAAAAGATTAACTCGTTCATAAGTTGGAACGCTCAGCGCAATTTCTGCATTTGGATAGCGCTCTATTAACTCCCAAAGATGCCAGGGAAGTTTTTGAATTTGATAATCTTGAGACTGTAAAATTACCCTTATTTCATCCGATTTCAGCAGTTTTTCCAACCATTTTTCTCGAATGGAACGAAAAGAGTCAGATTGCAGCCAATGATTGAAGCAATCGCACAAACATTTAGCTGCTTGCAAGCACTCCTCCAAACTCAAAGTTTGCGTCCTTGGTTTTGATAAACCAATGGGACGAGTTGAAAAATCCAAACTTCGGTAAATTGCTTGCCAGCGATTAAACTCTAGAAGTAATTCTATATTTGGGGGAAGTTCACCTGGGACTTCACTTTGAGGACGGCTATTTTCTTCTCCAATCTCAAGCGTTACTGGAAACCCAGTTTCAAAGCTTCCTTTGCCAAATTTCAAGATCGCTAACTTAGTCACTGTTGTTCGTGTCTCCATTTATAGAGAAGTTCAGCTACTTTTTTCAGTAATTTATTTTTTTTAAAGTAAATATGTATACTGGCACCTTGCTCCATTTTTTATGAAGCTGAAAAAAATCGGTTTCTTGCAAAACCTACAACCTAAAACCCTAAATTTCTCGTCCGGAAACCGAGTTTGTGGCATTGGTACAAGAAAAAAGTATCCCAAGTGTAGAAATTTAAAAAAATTAACTTTATTTTTAGCCCCAATCTCTATATACGATATATCTTTATTTTTTATGCAATTTTACCCACAGGACAAAAATTGTTAGATTATTTTGCGTTTGCCTAGCGCAGGCTGAAAGATCGCTTATCGCTCCCGTAAATCTCCAAATTTTTTCAAGTATTCCTTGGTGTACTCGTCTAGTTTTCCTAACATCTCCATAATGAAATATGTAGACAGTTTTCCTTTGCTTAAATAAATTTAGCAGAATGAAAACCAGTCTCTGTAAATTCTCTATTTTTGTAACCTAAAATTTTCATGCGTTTAAGGCAGGACATAATAGAAATCTTTTCCACATTTGTGCAATTTGATGGAGATACTTTTAGCCGTTGGGTAATAAGTCCCAAGTTGCGGCGCAGTATGCAGAATTGTTTGGAGCACTCTTGCGATTGCGAGTCTGATACTTTTTGGGCAATTTACTGGCACCACATTTGGAAAACTCAAGCAAATCCCCTTGCGGCTGCTCACATTGCAGCCTACTTACAGGAAGTTTGCTATTGGGTTGCTAGAAAAATAAAAATGAATTTACCCGGCGAACGTTATTCTGCTGCTGACTTTTTCCAAACAGCGATCGCTCGCATTGATAAAGTTCTCAAAGGCTTTAACCCACAATTCAGTTCAAATTTAAAAACTTATGCTGAGTATGCATTTAGCAGTATCATAAAAGATTTATTACGTCAACACCAAGAAGCAGATATTTGCACTGACTGGGGATTGTTACACAAAATTAGTGAAAAGCGTTTGGTAAAATCGCTTCAACAAGCAGGGTACAAATTGGAAACAATTGGATGTTACGTTTTCGCCTGGAATTGTTTCCGTCAAGTCTACGCACCTAATGAAACGGTTACATCTCACAAACTCATTAAACCCGATAACAAAACATTACAAGCTATCGCAGAACTTTACAACAGCGAACGCCTGCGCCAGCTTGGTTCTTCCAGCCCAGTTGGGACTCCAGAAAATTTGGAAACTGGGTTGCTAAACTGTGCTAAAGCCGTGCGTTCTTTTCAATATCCCAGCTTCATATCTATAGATCGTCCTTTATCTGAACAAGAAGCAGGAAACTTACTCGATAGTCTGACGGATTCTTTTCAAGAATCTGTCTTGAACGATCTGATTGCCCGCGAGGAAGCAGAATCCATAGCGGAACAAAAAATAGCAATTAACAAGCTTTTAAGCGAGACAATAGAAAAATTGGATACCAAAAATCGCGAGCTTTTGGAAGCTTATTACAAACAAGGACTCACCCAGCAGCAAATTGCACAACAAAGAGGAGTCAAACAATATAACGTGTCTCGTCAATTAAGTAAAATCAAACAATCCTTACTCTTGGCGTTAGCTCAATGGAGTCAGGAAACACTGCATACTCCACTAACATCCAACGTAATTGACAGTATGAGCCATGCTTTAGAAGAATGGCTACAGTTGTACTATCGCCATCCCTTTTTGTAGTCTTGCTGAGAGTTCCCACGATGAATTTTACTTCACCCTCATTCACCCTAATTCCAGAAAAGCTATCCTTAGAAATTCCACTGTCTTCTCACATAAAGGAGTTACCATCATTTTCCAAATCGGGAACTGATTGGCAAGCTCGCCTCAACCAAATGTGTCTGGATGCATTGTTACCTTGGTTGCAAGAAGATCGAGATGGAAGTGTAAGAGTTTGGACGAAAAATGCAGCATTACCAAGCTTTTGGGAGTTTGTACCTGGAACTGCAATAGTTTGCGGGGACAAGCGCTTGGTATTAATCCCGACAGCGGCAATTGATATGGAAGAATTGCGCGTACCCCAGGAATGGGTGGACATTCCCAGTTGGATTGCTGATTGGTACATAGCAGTACAAGTGAGTCCCAATGGAGGGTGGGTGACAGTTTATGGGTATACAACTCACGAACAATTGAAAGCAAAAGGGGTTTATGATGCAAGCGATCGCGCCTATTGTATGGATGAAAATGACCTGATACAAGATATCAATACCCTATGGGTTGCCCATCAACTCTGCCCGGAGGAAATTTTACGTGGGGAGGTAGTTCCTCTACCGATATTACCCCTAGCACGAGCTGAAAACTTGCTGGAACGACTGGGCAATCCTACAGTATCGTTTCCTCGTTTGGCAGTTCCATTTGAACTTTGGGGAGCATTACTAGAACATGGGGGATGGCGACAACGTTTGTACGAGCGACGACAGGGGTTATCAGAACAGTGGTCCGTACAGCAGTGGTTGCAAGGAGGAGTGCCTCATTTAGCACAACAACTTGGTTGGGGAATGTCCTTTATGCAATTCGCTCCTCGTGGTATGCGAAACCGAGAAACGAGGGCATTAGGTATGTGCTTGTCGAGACAAGTCACCCTTGCCGATCGCTTATACGAGTTGCGCGTTTTCCCTCAAGGGAATCTAGAAGACAACATATGGCGGTTTGAATTACGAAATACAAATTTAGATGAAATGATTCCTGCTGGATTCAAACTGAGATTGTTAACGGAGGATTTGCAGCCATTCGCCAACAACGAGGATACCGCAACAGAGGCGATCGCACAGCTTTATGTTGATGTAGTGCTGCAATCAGGAGAGGGGTTAGTTTGGGAGCTTGAGCCTACACCAGATGGATACGACCGAGAAATTTTGCGCTTTTAGGAAGGAGGATGACAGAAAGCACTTGAGCGATTTTGGAAAGATGAATTGGTATTGGGGACTTGAGCAATCAGGTGTATGTTACCCGTCTTATCCACAACCCACCTGTTTGCTTCCACAATTGGCTGAGCATCATCTGTAGGAGGTTCGGAAAAACCAGTCGTTTTTGCTTCCAAGTCTCGCTCCTGTGTCTGTTCGTCAAGTGCAATCCATTGAGTCATCACTGCTCGAGAACGCAACGGTTCGCTTGGGTTCAACGGCACTCCACCGCGTCCTGTCGCGACAAAACGACTGTATTGTCCGTTTTTAGGAGCACAACCTTGAGTAATTTGCTGGGAAGCATCCACTGGATTTGCAGGCAATTCTACTAATCCTCGATTGGGGTCAACATCAGGCGTGTTAATAGTTACGACTCCATTCAACATAGGATTTGCTTGTGAAATAGCAGAGATATCATTTGTAAGCAACCGAGTAGGGTCAAGTTTGTTTGGATCGTTAGTTCCTAACAATTTCACCAAGTCTTCTCGGCTGCGTAGTGTCATACCAAAAATACCAGTGGCGTTAATTGTAACTCTTCCCCCATTGCCATTCAGAGCATTGGCAATAATGTCACTATTCTCACCAGGAACAGCAACAATGAAACCACGTTTAGCTTTAATAGTAATGTTTCCACCATTACCATTGTTCTCAGCAGTAGCTTTTATTTGAGCACCACGACGTAATAACAATAGGTTCTTTGTCTCTATATTAATATTTCCACCAGTACCCGATTCCGCGTTAGCAAATATGCCACTACCAGAAGTACGCTCAGTTTTACTCTCTCCATTGCCCTGAGTTATTAAGGGAAATTCATCATTAAAACTGGGGGTGCTACCATCAACGATTATGCGATCTCCAACTACAAGATTAATATCACCTGCATCACCACCGTTGCGAGCATTGGTAATCAGTTGTCCGCTATTTGTTACCTTGAGTTGCTCAGCATTAATACTAATATCTCCAGCTTGACCTAAAGATCCAGTTTCAGTGGTCGTCACCAAAGTCGTATATGGATTATTTTCTCTAAGAATGCTTGCACGAGTGCCATTCTTATATGGTTCAAAAAGAGAATTTTTCCCTGAGATCAGAATTTCTTCATTGGCATGAATCTGAATTTTACCAGAGTTAGCACCGTTCCTTTCGGATTTAGTTTCCAGAAGTGAGCCATCAGTTATATGAACCGACCTACCCCTAATATCAATATTCCCTGCACCACTTGGTTGCGAGCCTGAACCAACATTGTTACCGAGCCAACTACGTTGGATAATGACAGGACCATTGGATTTAATTGTAATGTTGCCAGATGTGCCTTGAGTACTACCAGCATTAAAAAAACTATTTTCAGTTATGGAAACAGACTCATTACCATCGAGTAATATATTTCCCCCGTCTGCTCTTGCAGTTTTTAGATAAGCACTTTTCAAAGAGATAAAACCATTGGCTTGGAGTAATATATCACCACCGCCTCTGCGTCCCGCTAAGCCACTATAGGTAGAAATAACTTGATCCTCGGATCGCACATCCTGACCGATCAAAGCGATTGAGCCTGTGGCAAAAAGTGAGACATTTCCAGAGGGTCCTTGTCCATCACCGCCAGCATATAGTGATGGATACATAACACTTGTGTTACGAGGAGTCCGCTCTCCATTATTTATAAGTATCTCACCTGCGTTAATAATTATGTCACCCGCTTTGCCCTTAGCATTTCTTTGGGCACGCGTTATCAACACTGTATTTTCATAACCGTTTGAGCGATCGCGCGAACTGCGGTTTCTTACATCAATTCCTGAAATTTCGACTTTTCCGGAAGCATTAATTTGAATATTACCAGAATTGTTGCTATTTTCTGATTGAGTTTCTAAAAAAGACCCTTCAGTTATAGAGACTGATTGCCCGCCAATCGTAATATTACCTGCGTTACTTAATGAATTACCTCCAACATTGTTTCCCAGTCTACTACGTTGAATAGTAATAGGACCATTGGATTGAACTGTAATATTTTTAGAATACCCTGTATCAGTTCCTCCATTGATGAAGCTATTTTCAGTTATAGACACTAACTCATTGCCAATAATTGATATCCTTCCTCCGTAACCACCAATTGCATCCAGAAAAGCATTTTTCAAAGAAATAGAACCATTAGTCTGAAGTGTAATATCTCCACCTCCTAAATGCTGCCCATATTTAGGTCCTCCAGGTATATCTTCAAATATAAAAGTAGAAATAACTTTATCTCGATCGCTAATATCCTGTCCGAGCAAATTTATTGAATTTGTGGCAAAGAGCGATATATTGCCAGCATATCCTTCCCCGAGAACACCAGTTTCTAAAGCAGCTGGAATAAACGATTGTCTTGTAGGGCTAGTCCAATTATTTATATTTCGATTATCTACAGTAATTGTACCAGCATTGATAATTATGTCACCCGATCTACCTACAGCCTCCTGAGCAACTATGTTGGTCAATCGACTTGGGTAATTAATGTTTACTTCCCCTAAACCATTAAGAGTGATATTTCCTGGTGGAGAATGATCGGCTATCAAACCCCGTTCGACACCAGCAGAAATTTGACTGCCTCCCAAAATATCAATATTTCGAGCAGTTATTTCCACACTACCTCGACCTTTATGAGCCACATCAATACGAGCGGCATTAGTAAGAGATACATCAACTTTGTTTGAATTTTGCGGTACTTGCAAAAATATATTATCGTTACTGACGGCAAGACCCACTGTTTCTTGCTGTGCAGCTGCTGCTAACTCAACTCGACCATTTGGAGCTTGCAAAGAACCACCATCCAACTTTATATTTCCGCCCACAAGTGCTAAAGTTCTCTCAGGTTGTACTTGAAGCCCAACAGTTTTCCCATTACTATCGATTACTACAGAGCGATTTTCAAGAGTTCCCAAATTTCCTCCTAATTGCAAGCCAATGGGAGTACTAATCGTCAGAAGTGGCGTTGTTTGAAGATCGTTTGTACTAAATTCTTTTCCATCAAGAAACTTTACTGTACTTGCCGTACTTGCTAAAAAAGACCCACCAATATTTAGTGAGGCATTTGGTCCAAAAATAATTCCGTTGGGATTAATGAGAAATAAGTTAGCATGACCGTTGGCACGAATTAAACCATCAATATTTGATACAGATTGACCTGTTATCCGACTAAAGATATTTTGAATATCCAAAGCATTATTAAAGAAAGCGGTACTTCCTGTAGGAACTGAGAACTCTTGAAAGCTGTGAAATAAGTTACTTCCCGCCTGCGTTCCACCTTCAATAATGCTTGTATTTCCATTTATTTGAACTGTAGAGTTATTAGGAAGAGTACCATCTGATGTTATCTGGGCAAAAGCACAATGAATTGGAAGTATGAATGTCAGTAATATGCCAGTACCAAGTCGCTCTAAAATTCTCAGCGGGGGAAACTCGCTAAAAATAGACAAAAGTTTGTGCTGTAAATAAAATTTGTTGAAAATCATAATTCTCTTAAGAGTTTGATTCAGTAGAATAAGCGGCAAAGTTAAGAAATATGGCTTTGCCGCTTTTTACTTCTCAGCCAGTTGACCTTTTGCTAAGACAAATTGCAATTTCAAGTCCAGATAAACACTTATACTGTATTTGCAGCTAAATAGAGTACACTCTTCTCCAACCCTCCCCAAAGCATCCTAGGGTGGTGTACACAAGTCTTCTAAAGTGCATTAAAAGCGGTTTCGATCCCCCCTAACCCCCCTTAAAAAGGGGGGAAATTTTTCAAGTCCCCCAATTTATCGGGGGTTTTAGGGAGATCTCTAAAGATGTGTACACCAACGTAGCCAAGGCATCAGAGAGGGTGCGCTGCAGCGCGAGTGGGATATTTATAAGTCATTACCCGAATCCGATATAACTGACGATCAACCTATAGCAGCAAGAGCAAGACCGGTTGTGTAGTGGTCAAAGTCCAGAGTATAGCTACTACTACCACTAAATTGATAGACTTGTAGGAAATAGTTACCAGCATCATCTAAGGTAATACTGTCTGGATAAGTACCTGCATTGACAGAGCGTACAAGTTCTTCGCCAGCATCAACAATACGATTATTGTTGATATCTGCAATCAATCGGAGATCGAGATCCGAGCTGAGCCCGCTTAGGTTAATATTCACACCTTCAAAATATCCTAAAGAGAAAGCATAAGTATCAGCAGTGTTGTAATCGCTTATGTAACCATACTGAGTGCTATCTGCTGATATGTCCTCAAGTTGGGTCTCCACTGGAAGAAGATTGCTAGGTGAAAACCCATAGGTAGCCGATAAAGATAGATCGTAACTTATACCGTAGAAGTCGCCGTCATTATAGAGGTTGACTTGGGCAAAGTACGTACCTGTCTGTTGATCTGCAATATTTATTGAGTCATCGTTGTTGCTTCCTCTGTAAGACCCAGCAACATAAATATCTTCTGAGGCATTAAAGATACCATTACCGTTGTCTCGATAAAGTACTACGTCAGCATCATCACCAGCGTTTATACCTGTTAGAGACAGGTTTATATCCCTAGTTTCGTTGAGATTAAATTCAAAGACATCTGTCGTATCATACTTATCTAGGTAGTAATCATTGTTAGTAACAGGGTCTACATTTAAAGTACCGATATTGTAAGTAGCCATTTTTCCTTCCTTATATCGTGAAAACTTCCAATCTTGAACTAGAACTGTGACCACTTGGTGTCACACCTATCCATACGTAAGTAGTTAAGGTCTATGCAGGGTTCACTTCCTTGATGTAAAACTTGTAAAATTACTTAATAATTAATCTTTTTGCAAAAGATAATTACAACCAATTCCCTACTAAAACGTAAGCAGCCCAATAACCGGGACGGCTGTAGTTTGGGTACTTTTGTAGAAGCGTTAACTGAGCGCGACGTAGGGCTTCTGCTTTAGTGACTTTGGCAGAAACTAACTCGCGGTAGAACTCACCAATTAAGATTGCAGTAGAGCGATCGCCCACATTCCAAAGACTCGCCACCGTACTCCGCGCACCTGCACGTACTGCAACACCTGCTAAACCGAGCGTTGCTCGATTGTCTCCTGTTGCTGTTTGACAAGCGCTTAAGACAAGAAGTTCTACTGCTTCCGGGCGTGTTTCATCTCGACGGCGCAAAAGTAAATCAAAGTCCGTGACATTAATTGGACCATCGGCTGCTAAAACAAATGTATCTTCAAGACGAGAACTAAACTGTCCGTGGGTTGCTAGGTGAACAACATTAAACGGAGAAGCGTTCACCTTGACAAACAGTGCTTTACTTGTAAAATCTCGATCTAAAAGTTTTGTACTTGATACACCTGTCTTAGCAATTAAGTTAAATTCAGATTTGATTTCCGGTAAAGGCGGAAATTGTCTAAACTTGGGAGGTGGTTGTACCAATCCTCCAGCAAGAACCCGTAACTTTGTCCGAGCTAAAGGTTTTGGGCTCTGCAATTGCAATCCCACGTTTAAAGCAACAGCATACTTCTGAATTAAATACTGCTTGCCATCGTGCAATGCTGCCATTGGTATATTTCGCAACGCCCCATCAAGTACAAAAACCAAAGTATTAATATCGCTGCGTTGTAAGGTAGGCTCAATTGGTTTAATGAGCCAAGTATAGAGTTGCTGAGACAAAGATTGAACTTCTTCGATTCTGTCGGGTTCGGTTAAGTATTGCCGCAGTTGCCCTATAATATTTTCTACTTCAATTTGAGGTTTATTAACTGAGTAATGATGTAATTGTTGCTTGGGAACTTTGACAATGACTTGTAATTGGTCTTTTAAAATAATTGGATAGATAATAGCAGCAGTAGAATTGTCTCGATCTACAATTTTGTCCAATACAATCTTTGTTACATTTAAACAAGCTTCTCGAAAAAAGTTATCCAATTCTGCTAACTGCAGTGCTTCAATCCTTTGTCTGGCTTTATCTAAAGTTTCTTCACTCAGTTTGTCTCCCTGCGATCGCAAAAGCAACGCTACAGATTCACGATAAACGGGTTCTACACTTTCTTTAAATGAAAATTGAACATCTCGATTGACTGCAACAAGGTCATTCCTCAAAGACTGTAACTCAGCGATCGCAGCATCATAGGCAGCAATTGCGCCGGGAATATCTCCCTGCTGTGTCAGCAACCGTCCGCGTTGCCAGTACCAGTTGTAAGCAATATCAGGGGCATTGACAGATTGAGCTAACAGAAGCGCTTGCTGTGTCAATTTTTGAGCATTCAACCATTGTTTTTGTTGCTCGTAAAGCTTGCCAAGTGTTCCGATCGCATAAGATTCAGCCCGTATATCGCCCAAAGCTTTCGCTTGTTCATAGGCTGCAACAAGCAATTGAGCAACAGATTTTGCTGAGAACAAGGTATCTGAAAGAGCTACAGATGAATTATCTTTTACATTCGTTGCCAATACCATTAAATTTTGTGCCAGATGAATTCTTGCATAAACTGCTCTTTGACTGAGTGGAAGTTTACTAAGATCGTCAGGAATTTGTACTAAAAGAGGTTGTGCTGTGGATAATTGGCGTGTATTTAATAATATGCCAAGCAAATTAATTTGAGCTTGGACTTTGGTGAGTGGTGAAGGTGTGGTTGCAATCGTCTGTTGATAAAACGCGATCGCATCTCCATTTTCTTGTTGCATTCTGGCAGTATTGCCCAAACTTAAAAATGTGGCACTGATTTCTTGCGGCGATCGCATCTTTTGAGCAATTTCCACACTTTTTTGCAGAACTTGACGGGATTGTTCCAAATCTCCTGTTAATTGGAGCGTGTCTCCGAGCGATCGTAATTCTACAGCTTTAGTTAAAGAATCTGGTTGAGAGTGCAAATTTTTATTGACTTCAAGCAACATTGTCAAAGCACGACGGTAAAATCCCATCACCTGTAATGCTTGTGCTTGGTTAATGCAACTGCGAGTGACACCACTGTTGTCAGCTATTTGAGCATAAATTCTCCCAGTCCGTTGCCAAGTTGTTAAAGCCCGTTCGGCTTGTCCTTGCTCTAATTCCAGGCTCCCTTTAATTTCCAGGATTTGAGCAAGAAGCTGTAAGTGTTGTTTAGAAGTATTAATGCTTATAAGATTTAAGCTTTCAGCAATAGCCCGATTTGCTTGAGCCAACATTCCACGGTGCTGGTAGACCAGAGCCAGATTACTTAGCACCATTGCTTGCTTGAGTTTATCTCCAAGCACTTGATATTGTAGAGAAACCCTTTGCAAAACTTCTTGCGCTTCTTCCAAGCGTCCCATGTCATACAGTGCTTTTCCCTGTTTTACTAAATCTTGCAAGCTTTCTTCTGGTTTAGACGAATGTTCTATTGAAGAATCAGCTGCTTGAGAGGGTTTGAAAACAGGTGCTCCGAGAATAAATACAAATATCGTTGCCAATATTAGCAAGAAATAAGCGATTAAGAGGAAAGTTTTCTGTCGTTTGCGCTTTCCCAAAATTTCCTGCTTTTTTGCATTTTGCGAACTTGAGTTTTTTAGCATAATTTAATCTTAACAAAGTAGCATATTTTGCTATAATCAGTGTCAAATTTTTTAGTAAAAATAGGGGTCTGCGATCGGGAGCTAGGGGTTAGATAAGAAGGATTTTTATGGTAAGATTTGTAAAATTTTCTCATGAAAGACTATCTTAATTTTATTGAAACAGAGCTAAGACTTCCTCCACCAGAAAATAGAGATTACCTGGTGATTGATTTATTCGCTGGTTGTGGTGGGCTTTCTTTAGGATTTGAAGCAGCAGGGTTTAAAACTATTGGTTATGAAATTTTAGAAGAAGCTTGTATGACATACAGGCGCAATATACATAATTTATGCAATCAAGTTAATCTCACACAAGCATCCAGGTTAGTCGAGCGTGCTACAGTTATTATAGGTGGTCCTCCTTGTCAGCCCTTTAGTGTCGGTGGACATCAACAAGGTTTAAAAGATAGTCGCGATGGCTTTCCTACTTTTATTTCTGCGGTTCAACGTTATCGCCCAGAACTGGCTTTATTTGAAAATGTGCGGGGAATGCTCTTTCGTAATAAAAAGTATTTTGAAGAAATTGTTTGTGCTCTGCAAGAACTTAACTACGTTGTTGAATGGCAAATATTAAACGCAGTCGATTATGGTGTACCTCAAAAAAGAGAACGTCTTTTTTGTGTTGCCCATAAAGGTGGCTGGAGATGGCCTGTAAAAACCCATATTCATGGTTCACAATATACAGCTGGTGACGCTTTGGGAGAACTAGCGAATTCAGTCCCGCCTAACTCAAGATTTCTGACTCCTAGCATGGATGAATATATTAAGAAATATGAAATAGCTTCTAAATGTATAAAGCCTAGAGATGTTCATCTTGATACACCTTCTAGAACACTTACCTGTCGTAATTTATGCGGTGCAACGGGTGATATGTTACGAATCCGCTTACCGGATGGACGCAGAAGAAGACTGACAGTGCGTGAAGGTGCTCGTCTTCAAAGCTTTCCAGATTGGTTTGAATTTCAAGGTTCTGAAAACAGTCAGTTCAACCAGATTGGCAATGCTGTTCCTCCAATGTTGGCAAAGGCTCTAGCTCGTTCTGTAAAAACGTATTTAAATGGTAACGACAATAAAACCGTAACGCATCTCTAGTCAGCAGTGGCAAAACGATAATTTTGTGCCTCCCCCATCAGTTCATAGCCGAGCGCTTGATACATCCGGTTGCTTGAAGCATTCTTTTTATCCGCATACAAAAAGCAGTAACGCTGACCTTCATCTAGCAACCGTTGAGTCAGGGCTGCAGTACAGGTTTTTCCATAACCTTTTCGGCGATGTTCTCTTGGAGTGAAGACGAGCGAGACTCGAAATCCGTTGGCGGTTTTTCCAATTCTGCATCCCATCGAAACCGGGTTGCCATCTTCCCAGAGAAATACATGACCCCGGTCGATTTGACGAGTTGCCCAATCCTGACAGTTGTTTGGAAGCTTGCCCAAGGCTTCTTCGGAAAAGGAAGCATACCACTGGCTAACGAGAGAGAGATCTGAAGAAGTTGCTTGTCGTAATTGACCTGTTGCCCAGGTGAAGGGGCGAATCTGTTCCGAACGATAGGCATATATTGTCATTTCAGGTGTATGGGCTTGTCCCGTAAGCTGAGTCCAGATTTGGGCAAAGCGTTGAGCGACATCAGACGGAGCATTTACCAGTGACAAAGTGCCCTGCTGCTTCAAGTGTTGCGCCAGTAAATCGACTCCGCATCCAGGAGTTTCCATTGAAATGAAAACGGAGTTGTCCCAATGCTTTATCGCCACTGCAAGGACTTCTCCATTAGACTCTAAGGTGAGCAAGTTTGGGCATTGTTTTAACGGTTCTGGTGTATGAGTGAGTGCATAACATTGGGATAGCATATTGTGATGCAACGCTTCATTACGCAGTAGGAAATCGCGCACCCTTTGATTGAAGCTACAAGCATCCTGATGCTGAATGAGTTCTACTTGGTTGCTCACTGTTATTTCTTACGAATGAGTGACTGCGTTGGTAGGTAGTTTTTCATTGTAGGACAATTATGACATTCAGTAGCGTCCTAACGGTTCAACTACGACTCGGTTCTCCTGTTCATTTACTGTTACCTTTGCCAATCCAAACAGTTCAATAATAGAAGCATTCGTCGTTAAATGATTGCTAACAACAGCCACTTGGTACTCACTTGTTGTTGATGCTAAAGCAGCTGGCAATAGTAACCTTTCTTTACAAACCCTCTTCCCCGTAAGGGGACAAATAGACTGCTGATAAAAAAGCTTCTCAACTAAGCAAGCAATACGGCTTGACCCATTAAGCTTTGCTTATACAATTACCCGTTGACCACAGCAATACAGACTTAAGTTGTTATCAATAAGTGTTAGTACTATTTTTTCCGTATAATTTACAAAATTTTACATTATCTCCCGGAAATGTACGTATCTAGTATTGTTGTTTATTACAACCAAACGTATCTACTCTCACTAACAATTATGAAATCCGTTGTTCTTAACTGTTTGTTTGTTATGACCTCCGTTTTGGGAATTGCAGGTCAAGCTTCGGCTGAACGTCTTGTAACTGCTGCGATTAGTACAGATGGAATAGTTTATCAAGTAGATTTAGACAACCGATCTGAATATAAAACTAAGGCTGGATGGAGGCACGTCAACTTCTGGCTTAGTACTAAAGGAGACATCAAAAAACATTCTGCGATTGCAGCTTGTTCTCCGTATGATGTCCAGGCAGAATACTACAACTTTGACTGGCATCCTAATAATAGCGGATATCCTGAAGGGACAGTGGCTGGAGATATTGCTAGGGTTGCTTGTGACCATCCATGAGAGGTTAAAATAAAGTGCCATATTACGAGTCCTAGCATTATGGATAAGTACAATTTTGAATGGAACAAAGTTCAAGGGTTTGAAATAGCGTTGCTTTTTCCACAACCTAATTATCAATAACTGGGTGAGAGAACGTTTATGAATGAGTGGGGGTCATGAGTTGGAAAGTGCTATTGCTACAAAAACAACAGTTGAAAAATACTTTGAGTCGAAAGATAAACAGTACACGTACTATCAGGACAAAGAGTTCCTGATGTGGAATTAAAGGAACAAAAAAGAAGGCAATGGGGCTTGTTTTCTTTGTGTCTCTGTAACATTCGACTATAATTACACTATCTAACAGATGCAAACATAGATTCTATGTCACTCATCCTGATTCTGCTCGGACTAGGTGGACTATACTATTTTTTCCTATATCCCATTCAAAAGGTATGGCAAATTAAACGCCTTGGTGTCTTGAGAGTTCCTCATTCAAGCGTTGGCTCCAAGCACCAACATTTAAAATTTGGTATCCTTTATCAAGTTAATTGGACTGAGCTAAGCCCTTCTGTTATTTGTATTACTTATAATGATGGTGAATATATCTTTTACACTAAAGAAACGTTTAATATTAGACGTGTTCGCGTTCCAGTTTTATCTAAACTTAGGACTCAAGATAAGATAAGACTGAGAGGCTACCAAGAAATCGTACCTCTAGTGAATGAGTACTTTCATCTTGAAGAAGAAATTAAGAAGTTGTGCTCTCAAAGAGACAAGATACAAAAAATAACCACATTGATGGCAACCTCCTCAGACATCTATAGCAATCAACTAAAGGTGTATCAAAAATCCTTTTCTCAAATTGAGAGTTTAATTACTAAAGGAAAAGAATTACAGCATTTTTATCACAATTTTATTGGAGAGATTTTGATGAGCAGTGAGATAGCAGCTTGCGAGATAGATGTACTGTTAGATAACGATTTAAAACTTAATATACAAGCAATAGATGCACAGTTCAGAAGAATTAAGGAAGAATATCGGTATTTAAAAGATAGAGAAACAGCCTATCACAATCTCCTTAGAGATGTTGGCAATTGAGTTGATTAGATTTTTTGACGTAAATCATTTAATACCAATTTTCTATGAAGATGCATACAATTAGCCTGCGAAGGCAGGCTTTGTTTGTATAGCTCCACATTTCTAATGTGAGGGCAATAATGTGCAACTTCACATAGAATTGGTATAAGTAAGTTTTTATCAAATTACCTCTTTATACCCAGGCGTTTTAGTTGGAGATATGGTTAAACAGTGAGGCGATAGTGCGGTAAAAGAAAATCGGAGTTGAAGCAGCAGTATACACAATGGTTGTCCAAGTCATTGAGGGGCTGTAATTAACATGGGTTCCGCCCCGGAGTATTACATGGGAATTGCCATTTGCAAGCACCAAAGGTAACAGTACAGTTTGTAACACCATACCAACAGCACCAGCGGAACCACCTTCCCGTGCCTCGCTCACGTCAAAAGTATAATTTCCTACTTGTACGGTACTACCGGGAATAAACTCCAAAGTCATTGAACCCATTGCATCTCCACGGACTTTAGCACCACAAATCGTTGCTGTAGAACGAACCGATGTTAGGTGTTGTGCGGCTAGCCATGGTTTATCGCGTTCAGCACGGATATTATTTATCCGGATTGGATGACCGGTGATGGCAGATAAACTGAGAGAAGTACGGAGTATCTGTCCTCTGCCTTCTCCATAGGAACCGTCAATATCAATCATGGGTGACTTTGAGTTTTTAACTTTAAATTCAAGCCAACCTTGCAACTGTTAAAATCAAACCAGCGAATGATACAACTATAAGTATTCTCTTCCAGCCTAAGGATTATCTATTTAAATGAACCGCAAAGACGAGCCAGTGCGTTGCGGTGAATCCAGCCCTGGAGGCGGGTTTCCCGCGCCCTGGGGACTGGTGAACCCGTAGGGGGGTTTCCCCCCAACCCCACAAAGTGGGGACCCCAAAGCCCCCCGTTGAAGCACCTGGCGTCGCAAAGGACACGAAGAAAAATGTAGAGACGCGCCATGACGCGTCTTCAGAAGGTTTTGACTAACTTGCAACTGACTGATGCCAACTGGTATAAGGTAGTTTTGTTGCTGTTGCCCGAATTTGGTCTTTGTTCGCCACTAGCTGACCGCAAGCATCCCAACTTCCAGATAAAAACATATTTCTGGTGCTTTCATTGATTGAAACGGAAGCTGAGAAGTCACCGCACTGAATCTGCAAGCTTTCCAAATTCACTGAGATGGTGACTTGAGGATTGGCAGCAAGCTTCTCTTGCAGTTCTTTAGCAGTTTCTGTATCAACAGTCACGCAAGGAATTCCTATAGCAACACAATTCCCAAAAAAGATTTCACTAAAGCTTTCACCAACTACCGCTTGAATGCCCCATTTGGCAAGGGCTTGTGGTGCGTGTTCCCGTGATGAACCGCAACCAAAGTTGCGGTTTACTACCAAAATATTGGCTCCTTTGTACTGAGGCTGGTCAAAAGGGTGCTGTCCTTTTAAGACTGTACGGTCATCAGCAAATACGTGTTCGCCCAATCCATCAAAGGTGACACACCTTAAATATCTGGCGGGAATGATGCGATCTGTATCGATATCATTGCCTACTAAAGGAATACCCCGTCCTGAAACTAGTTTGACTTCACTTACCATAAAAGAATTTTGAATTTTAGATTTTGGATTTTGGATTCCTCTCGTTCCCAGTCTCTGGCTGGGAATGCAGATTGCGAGGCTCTGCCTCGCGTGTGAGCTAGATCGGGAGGCGGAGCCTCTTCTCAGGCATTCCCAGGCTCAGCCTGGGAAGGAGGTAAGTCCGCAGTCTCCAATCGCTACTCCCCATCAGGACAGCATTTCCCGCACGTCAAACACTTCCCCTTTAATCGCTGCGGTAGCAACCATTGCGGGGCTCATTAACAAAGTCCGACCGGAAGCAGAACCTTGCCTTCCTTTGAAGTTGCGATTGGAGGAAGATGCACTGATCTGCCTTCCCTGAAGCTTGTCGGGATTCATCGCAAGGCACATTGAACATCCCGGTTCGCGCCACTCAAATCCCGCTTCTAAAAAGATTCTATCGAGACCTTCACCTTCAGCCTGTTGCTTTACCCTTTCCGAACCTGGGACAACAAAAGCTTTCACGCCTTGTGCGACTTGACGACCTTTAGCAATTTTAGCCGCTTCTCGCAAATCGCTAATGCGTCCGTTAGTACAGCTTCCAATGAAGCAAACATCAACTTTCGTTCCCTTAATAGGTGCGCCTGGAATCAGATCCATATACTGGTAAGCTTCCTCAGCTATGAACCGTTCTTGTTCTGGCAGTTCTTCGGGGGTGGGTACGAGTTCGTTCACTCCTATCCCTTGACCGGGTGTGATCCCCCAGGTAACGGTGGGGGGAATCTCAGCAGCATCGAAGACAACGACATCATCGTATTCTGCATCGGCGTCACTGCGGATGGAATTCCACCAAGCCACGGCTTTATCCCAATCTTCTCCTTTGGGGGCAAAGTCTCTGTCTTTAAGATAATCGTAAGTGATTCGATCCGGATTGACGTAGCCGCAACGAGCACCACCTTCTATGGACATATTGCAAACGGTCATCCGTTCTTCCATGTTCATTTGCTCAAAAGTCGTGCCTGCATACTCGTAGGCATATCCTACACCGCCTTTAACTCCAAGTGTGCGGATAATGTGGAGAATGACATCTTTGGCATAAACACCTGGTTTTAAAGTGCCGTTGACTTCGATTTTCCGGACTTTCAGCTTTGATAGGGCTAAGGTTTGGGAAGCTAAAACGTCCCGTACCTGGCTGGTTCCAATCCCAAATGCGATCGCTCCAAATGCACCGTGACTGGATGTGTGGCTATCTCCGCAAGCGATCGTCATTCCCGGTTGGCTTAATCCCAGTTCTGGAGCAATCACGTGAACAATACCCTGACTTCCAGAACCAATATTATAAAATTTTATACCATTCTCTTGACAATTTTGCTCTAGCGATCGCATCATTTCTTCTGCTAAGCTATCAGCAAAAGGACGTGCTTGATTGTCTGTAGGGACAATATGATCTACAGTAGCGACAGTCAGTTCTGGAAAGAGTGGCTTCAGACCTCGTTCCCGTAACATAGCAAAGGCTTGAGGACTGGTCACTTCATGAATTAAGTGCAATCCAATAAAGAGTTGCGTATGCCCTGAAGGAAGTATACCAACCGTATGTGCGTCCCACACCTTGTCAAATAAAGTCCCTTTACTCATAAACCCAAAATCTATATTTTTTGAGACAATCGACTTTTCTTTTAAGAACTTAGCTTCCGAAGAAGTCAGGATTTTTATCTTATCATCAACTAAAACCGTAAGGAGTTCCACACCGTAATCTTTGATTCGGTGTCGGAAGGAATTGCGCTTAATTTGAGTGGCGTCCTTATTCTTCTTGTCTTTAGCCAAGCCTAGTTATATATACTCATTTCTAGTGAACGAATCACACATACATAATCCGAACTAGGGAAATATTCAGAAGTTCTTAACAAAACAAGTCTCGTGGGCTAGTCTCATATGGTTGTTTCAAGCCCACACCAACACTTCGTGTATAGTGTGGGTAGTTAACATTGCCATCGTGCGATCGCTTAAACTGCTACAGGTTTCTCAAACTCAGTTTTAACTGTAGCAAAAGCCCAATCCAACCAAGGTAACAAGGCTTCGATATCCGAAGTTTCTACCGTTGCACCACCCCAAATTCTAATTCCAGGAGGAGCGGAACGATAGGATGCAATATCGTAAGCGACCTCTTTTTGTTCCAGAACTTTAGCCAGTTTTTTGGCAAATTCTGCTTGTTTTTCCAAGCTTAAAGTCCCAAACCAAGCATCCTTGATTTTCAAGCAAATAGAAGTACAGGAGCGAATTTCGGGATTCTCAGCAAGGAATGCAGCCCAACTGCTTTTCTCAACCCAACGGGCGATCGCAGCGAGATTGGCTTCACTGCGGCGAATCAGTCCTGGAAGCCCACCAATACTTTCCGCCCAGATTAAACCATCAAGTGCATCTTCCACGCACAGCATTGATGGGGTATTGATAGTGTCTCCTTTAAAGATTCCTTCAATCAACTTACCTTTTTGGGCAAGACGGAAAATTTTTGGTATGGGTCTATCTGGTTCGTAACTTTCCAAACGTTCTACTGCGCGTGGTGAAAGCACAATGACTCCATGCTGTGCTTCTCCACCCAAAACCTTTTGCCAAGAATAGGTGACGACATCAAGCTTTTCCCAAGGGATATCCATTGCAAATACAGCAGAAGTCGCATCACAAATCGTCAGCCCTTGGCGAGCGTCTTTTATCCAATCACCATTAGGTGACCTTACACCAGACGTTGTCCCGTTCCACAAAAACACCACATCATGACTAAAATCAACTTGATGTAAATCGGGTAAACTACCATAGGGTGCCTTCATAATGCGAGCATCAGGTAACTTTAGCTCATCTACGACATCTTTCACCCATTCCTGACCAAAACTTTCCCACGCCAAGATGTCCAAGGGAAGCTTTCCCAGCAATGACCACATTGCCATTTCCACTGCGCCTGTATCGGAAGCAGGAACAATACCCAGACGATAGTCTGAGGGAACACCAAGAATTTTCTTGGAACGTTCGATAACTTCTGCTAACTTGGCTTTACCATCTGTGGAACGATGAGAACGACCCACACAAGCATTTGCCAGTTTTTCCACCGACCAACCAGGACGTTTTGCACAGGGACCGGAGGAAAAATGGGGAAGATTGGGTTTAATTGTTGGGATAGAGAGATGCTCTGACATAGAGTGAACTTAGTGCGGCAGTATGGCATTAGGTTAGCTAGTTTACAGCATACCGAGTAATGTCTTCAAAATTGTTTACATTTTTTTAGTAGTTCGGGCAAAAAAAATGACAATTGGGGTTTGGGTATTAGGGGATCAACTTTGGTCAGAACAAGCAGCTTTGCAAAGTTGTCTTAAAACCGATAAAGTACAAGTCATCATGATTGAGTCATTGCATCACGTCCAAGCTCGACCCTATCACAAGCAAAAGCTAGTTTTAGTATGGTCAGCAATGCGGCATTTTGCTGAAGAATTGCAACAGCTAGGTTACTCAGTCACTTATAAAACTGCAGAAGATTTTGAGACACCGCTTCAACAGTGGATTAAGGAAAAACAAATTACTGAATTACGGGTAATGATACCCAACGATCTCCCCTTTCTTAAACTGATTGAAAATTTAGAAAAGCTTTACCTGTCATCTTTAGATTGTCAGCTTACCTTAATTCCCAACAATCACTTTTTATGGAATTCTGAAGAATTTAAAACCTGGGCTAAGCTTCGCAAAAGATTGTTAATGGAAGATTTCTATCGAGAAGGAAGGCGGCGTTTTCAAATTCTTATGGAGGGAGATAAACCAACCGGAGGACAATGGAACTTTGATAAAAACAATCGTCAGCCGCCAAAAGGAAAATTAAAGACACCACCAGCTAAATGGTTTGAACCAGATGACATAACTCAAAAAGTCATTACCCACGTTAACTCTTTACCCATCCCAACCTATGGTACAGAAATATTGCAACCCCAGCCTGTAGCAGATACACGCCCGCAAGATAACCAATTCTCCGCTTCCGTCAGCGCCCATCTGCGGTTAAATAATCGAGAACCCTTTCGCTGGGGGGTCACCCGTTCTCAAGCATTAGAAGTATTAGATTGGTTCGTCAACAACCGCCTCCCTGATTTTGGTCCTTACCAAGATGCAATGGTTACGGGAGAAGAAACAATGTGGCATGCCATGCTTTCCCCGTATCTCAACGTTGGATTACTCCAACCTTTAGAGGTAATTCAAGCAGCAGAAAAAGCATATCACCAAAACAAACTGTCTTTAAATAGTGTTGAAGGTTTTATCCGTCAGGTGTTGGGTTGGCGGGAGTATATGCACGGGATTTATCATTTGGTGAGTGCAGATTATCCTGAAAAAAACTGGTTTAACCACACCCAACCTTTACCTGAATTTTTCTGGACGGGTGACACCGATTTGAATTGTTTGCGTCAAATTTTATCTCAGTTGCAACGCACTGGCTATGCTCATCATATCCAAAGGTTAATGGTATTGAGTAATTTTGCTTTGATTGCAGGAATTTCACCACAAGAAGTAGAAAATTGGTTTCATGCTACTTTTATTGATGCTTACGATTGGGTAATGCAGACGAATGTTATTGGTATGGGATTGTTCGCTGATGGCGGAGTGTTGGCATCAAAACCATATGCAGCATCTGGGAATTATGTCAATAAGATGAGTGATTATTGTAAGGGATGCGATCGCAATCCAAAGGAACGTATTGGAGAAAAAGCTTGTCCGTTTAATTTCTTTTACTGGGATTTTCTCGACCGTCACCGCGATAAACTACAATTTCAGGGACGTATGAACTTTATTTTGGGACACCTTGACCGCATTTCTCACGAAGAATTAGAAACTATCCGCAAACAAGCACGAGATTGGCATGCTACTTTCTAGTTAAAGAAGGCAGTTCTTCAAAGTATATGAACGAGACACAACAAATAGCTTATGTTAACAATTCTCGTGACAGGTGCAACTGGAAATGTCGGTCAAGAGGTGATTCGCTTACTGCTAAACCAAAATTGCCAAGTCCGTGCTGCTATTAGAAATTCCGACACCGCTACAGAAATACTGAGCGTTCGCTCTACAGCAGGTTTCTCCGGTCACAGCATTGATGGTGTCCCATTTGATTTTACCAACCCCGCAACTTTTGCAACTGCTTTTCAAGGAGTTGACAAACTTTTTTTGGTACGTCCGCCGAATTTAGCTAATGTTCGCAAACAAATTGCTCCCGCGTTAGATGCTGTCAAACTTGCAGGAATCAAACAAGTTGTGTTTCTTTCTATTTTAGGAGCCGATCGCAACCCCATTGTGCCGCACTCGAAGATTGAGCGTTACATTAATCTGTTGGGTATTCCTGCTACCTTTTTACGTGCTAGTTTCTTCATGCAAAACCTCAACACCACGCACCAAGAGGATATCAAAACCCGTGGGGAATTGTTCTTGCCTGCAGGACACGGTAAAACGAGTTTTATTGATGTGCGCGATATTGCTGCTGTTGCAGTGCGTACTTTAATGGAAGAGGGACATTCTCAGAAAGCTTACACGCTTACTGGTGGAGAAGCTTTGACCTATTACGAAGTCGCAGATATTTTTACAGATGTTCTGGGTAAACCAATCCATTACACAAATCCCTCTATTTGGAACTTTATCCAACGAATGCGCGATCGCGGACTCCCGATGGATTTTATTATGGTCATGGTAGGAATTTACACAACTGCTCGTTTGGGCTTAGCAGGTCATCTCACACCAGATGTAGAGCAATTGCTGGCTCGTCCACCAATAACTATGCAGCAGTATGTTGAAGATTATCGGCAGTTTTGGTTATAAGCACTCGCGAGTGTAATTGTAGCAGCTTGAGAAACTACAGAAAGTTCTCAACGTCAGTTAGCTTAAAAATTCAAGGTCAGATTATCAGAGGCAAATGATTATTTTCAATCCTACCTTCACTACTATCAGCTATATTCTGAGTAGTACTGCTGCAATTGTCTTTAGCACTCAAAATTCATTTAGCTTAAGCGTAAGTGAAGGGAACAAAAATCTCCTTGCCCAAGCAACCCTAACAGCCTCAAAAACCAAATGCGGTTTCGGAAAACCGCGAGACAAACACTTGTGGCCTTTTGCTTGTAACAGTATTTGGAATGTACCCATTGGCTCAAACGCAAAATACGTTGATGCTTATATCGGTTCAAAGGGAGCTGGAGTTGATACTGATTGGTTTGTAGTGACTAAAAATACCGACAAATTGCAAAATGTCTATATGGTAGGTAGTTGGGATAAAAATCGCTGTAGCGGTACTGCACCCCAGGAACAAGCACAGTGGCATCCGAAAGCAGGTGAGAAATTGAAGGTTCCTCACAATCTCATTATTCCAGATGCAAAACCAAATTTTACTCCAAACAACTCCTCAGCATTTTTGAAACCAGATGGCAAAACTCTAGTGTCGTTTAACATCACAACTCGATGCGAAAAGGGCGGTCCTCTTTACGGCTACTGGTTTGGAGAACAAAATATTTATGGTGATGGCATTGGTGGCGGACATGGTGGCTCGAGAATGTCCAGCATTGGTGGTAGTATTCGTCAAGGCGAGCTACTAGGCAAAAATCCTATTCGTCACGCACTCAAGCTAGTGATTTGGAGCAAGTGGTTACACTACAATTCCTCATCACCAACTCCCGGCTATCGTTGGCCAGCCCTTGCTGCCGATAGCTACGCATCCAAGCAATACCAAGGTTCTAACCTAGCGCTCGTTATGGGTTCCTTGTTAGCTGTTCCACCTAACGTCTCGGCAAAAAGCTTGGGACTGACCACTAAAGCAGGCAAAAAGATTTTCCAAGCAATGCAAGACTACGGCGCTTACGTCGTTGACGATTCAGGTTGGGATTACAACTACATCTGCTTAGAAAGGGCAGCTGAGGAAGAATATGAAAAAGTCACGGGGCGTCACTTCAATGACGATAAAGACCTCCAAGCTGACATGACAAAGATTATTAGCGCCTTAAAAGTTGTGGACAACAACAAACCTAATAACATTGGTGCAGGTGGTAAACCCCGTCAACCGTTAGCACCACCAATTGGAAATTAAATGCCAATTATTAGTTACACGTCCAGCAAGAGACAGTACTGTTCGCGCAGCACCCGACGCATTATCTTATTGGAAGCAGTGCGTGGCAAAGTATCAAGAATTACAAGGTCATGAATCTTGAAGAGGGGATTGAGACGTTGCTTAAGTGCTGCTTGCAAGGAACTCACCAGCGCTGCTCGATCTTGTTGAACGTCCGGTTCGACAACTGCGTAGATTACCAATCGGCTCGGTCCTCCTTGTGGAGGAGAAACTGCGATCGCAACAGTTTCACAAATTCCCGGTTCGCTATTCAAAACTTGTTCAATTTCAGCAGAACTGACCTTAATACCTCCGAGGTTCATCGTATCATCAACGCGACCGCGAGCTCTGTAGTAGCCGTTAGGTAACCGTTCTATTTGGTCGCCATGACGGCGCAGAGGAGTTGAGGAAGAAATCACAGGGGTATTGGCAAAGTAAACCTGGTGGTGGTCTTTGTTCAACAATCGATCTGACAAACCAATGGATGGCGGTACGATAAACGCCTCGCCTTTGTCAGCAGAATTTCCCTCTGTGTCAAGAATAACAAAATCCAATCCCAAAGCAGGTGTGGTAAAAGTTGAAGGTACGCAAGGTTGTATTAGAGTACCAGTGATATAGCCGCCACCGATTTCCGTACCTCCACAGTATTCGATAACGGGTTTGTATCCAGCCAGGGACATTAGGTAATGCATATCTTGGGGCTTGGAACACTCACCTGTCGAACTAAAAGCTTTTATCGCACTCCAATCCAACCCTTGCATGCAAGCAGTCGTTTTCCACTGACTGACAAGACTGGGGATGACACCAAGTATATTTACTTTAGCATTTTGTATAAACTGACCATATTCCCTTTCTGTAGGTACTTCAGAATAAAGGGCAATGGTGGCTCTATTGATTAAGCAAGCATAAATCAACCACGGTCCCATCATCCATCCCAAGTTAGTATGCCAAGCAACTCTATCGCCGGAATGGATATCGTGATGCAGATGAGCGTCAACAGCGCATTTGATGGGAGTCGTATGCGTCCAAGGAATAGCTTTGGGTTCTCCCGTCGTACCGGAAGAAAATAAGATATTGATAGGAGTAGCAGGATGAGCGGGGATAGCATCGAATTGATGGTTGGAACTGAGAAAATCTTCCCAAGCCAAATCACCACGACGCAGTTTTAAAGATGCCAACAAGGAAACACTTTCATTATCCTCATTGTTCATTTTAGTTCCTAAAACAATTGCTCTCGGTGAATTGGCTGCTATCACTTTCTCATACAAAGGCAACTGCTTGCTACCACGCAAAATATAGCTTTGGGTAAAGATGGCTTGAGCGTTAGATAAGCGCAAGCGCATGGCAATTTCTGTCGCAGAAAAACTGTCAGCTATGGAAACAACCACGCAACCAGCTTTGATAATTCCCAAGTAAATTGCCACAGATTCAGCTATCATGGGCATCACAATGGCAATAGTATCTCCAGGAAGAAAGCCAGCCTCCACCAATCCACTGGCAACTCGGTTAGTTAAAGCTTGGAGTTCGCCATAAGTCATGGTAGAGATTGAACCACGATCCGATTGGAAGAGAATAGCCAGTGCATCAGCTGGTGCTAAAAAGCAACTTTCAATGATGTTAAATCGAGCACCTACCAGCCATTGGGGAGACTCTACTCCATTGCTCAAATCAATAATTTGGCTGTACTTTTCTGAGAAATGAATGCCCAAACGCTGAATCATTATTTCCCAAAACTCAGACCGATTTTGTGCTGACCAAGCATGAAGTTCTGGATAAGAATCTAATTCCAGAGATTTCATTAAAGCAGCGATATTGGTTTTCTGAATTTGCTCTTTGGAAGGAAACCAAGCAGGAGGCGATCCTTGAGTGCTATCCCAATCAGAGAAGGTAGTTTTGTAGAGGAGTTCGTGTAGTGCAAAGGGGAGATCGGGTTTAAGAATATATTGCACTAAATGCTGCCAGCAATCAGCAGGTTGTAATGAAGCCAGCCACTCATCGATCTGTGACAGAATAGCGATCGCAGTACTGACTTCGACACCACAAGCAGTGATTTCTTCCAGTGACAATTGCTCCCTCATCGCCTTATCTCCCTTATCCCCTCATTCCAAGACGATCCGCCTCCAATCCATCCCAAAAAACAGTAATAGCATCCAGAATTTCTCGTCCTCCCTGAATAAACTTGGCTTGGTCAAAGTCAGCTTGAAAATAAACTGCTTCGAGTTCCTCTAGAGTGTGTCCGGCGTGTTGCATCTCAACACGATTGTGCCAACTAAAGAATGCCAAACGCAGATGCGGGTATCGTGCTTGTTTGATGCGCGTAAGCCCTTCCTCCAATTCTTGCCAAAAGCCTGCTGCTGCCCAATTTTCCACTGCAAAGCTAGCACCCTCAGCAATATGTGGGTCATCACTTCCATAAAGACGTTGCAGTTCATCGCAGAAGTGTAAAGTGGTTGAACTTCCGTGCTTGCGCTTGCCAATGTCTTCATAATGTAACCCCAAGCCCTCAGCTAAATTGACCAGCCATTCAAAATGTGCGGCGCGGAAACGACAAATACCACCGTCCACCGTACCTTCGGTACTGACTAATTCGGGATCTCCTTCTTTATCCTTATCATCTTCTGTCTGACCCAGGTTAGTGCTAATGGTTTGGTCTGGCTTGCGATAAATTACGCCCAGTTCGTTCAGCAATATCTCGCGACTCTTGCGCGATCGATCGAGGGTGGGTGAGTTAATGGCTTTTAACAGTGCTGCTATGAGGAACTGATTGGAGAATACCGAGAATTGCTGAATGAAATAACGCAATTCTTTGTCTGTAGCGGTACCGCAAGAAAACCAACGAGTATAGGCGTTGTTGGTGATGATGCGGTGTTGTAAAAATTCTCTATCGATCCTCGTGAGGAAATCTTGAAAGTTTTCTACTTGTTTTTGGGTTAATTCGCCTTGATGCGATCGCTTTTCGATGCGAGAGGAGATAGTTAAAGAACCTGAGGTATTCACGTTAGTATGAGTCATAATATTTACATGATTTTCGTGTCAGTTTTACCTAACTTTAACCCGAACCTTTCCAAGGGGAGGAAACGAGGAGTATAGGGCTGGAAACGAAGGTAGTTCATACTTTCAACCAATCTGGAAAACTTAGAATATCAAGCAATCCAACTATAGGCGTAGTCTTTATCCTCCAAAGCCAGGGCTTGTTTTGTCAGTTGCAATGGACGAAAGGTATCAATCATGACAGCCAGTTCATTGGTGCGTTCTTTGCCAATAGAACCCTCGTACATTCCTGGATGAGGACCGTGAGGAATACCACTAGGATGAATGGTAATTGACGATCGCTCTATCCCCTTACGGGACATAAAGTTTCCAGAGACATAATAGATAACTTCATCCGAATCAACATTGGAATGGTTATAGGGAGCTGGAATTGCCAGAGGGTGATAATCAAAAAGGCGTGGTACAAAGGAACAGATAACAAAGCCAGGAGCCTCAAAAGTTTGATGTACTGGAGGGGGCTGGTGAATTCTCCCGGTAATGGGTTCAAAATCCTCAATGTTAAACGCAAAAGGATAAAGATGCCCATCCCATCCCACAACATCTAGAGGATGATGGTGATAGAGATAGCTAATAATTCTATCTCTAGTTTTGACCCGCACTTCAAATTCCCCCACCTCGTCATGAGTTCCTAACTCCTCTGGCGGACGAATGTCGCGTTCATTGTAGGGAGAGTGTTCGAGAAATTGCCCGTAGCGATTGAGATATCTTGCTGGTGGTTCTATATGTCCGCTAGCCTCAATCACAAGCATGCGCTGCTCTACCCCCGCGTCAGGTATAATACGCCACAGCACTCCAGAAGGAATTACTAAATAATCTCCTACTTGATAGTGTAGAATACCGTACTGGCTCTCCAATACACCAGTGCCATCATG
Organism: Tolypothrix campylonemoides VB511288_2; assembly: GCF_045999855.1. Lineage (NCBI taxonomy): Bacteria > Bacillati > Cyanobacteriota > Cyanophyceae > Nostocales > Tolypothrichaceae > Tolypothrix > Tolypothrix campylonemoides. Next base: position 24,019 of record NZ_JBFPMW010000016.1, on the reverse strand, counting down.
GATGAATATCACTTCATCACCATGAGCGCATCGATACCAGTACAACATCGGCGATTGGGGACGAGCGATGGAGATGCAGACATCTGCATTTGCCATTAACGGAACACGCGCCTCTACAGCATTTGTTCCCAATTCTACGGTTCCCGTTCGTAGATGGCGATGACACAGGGGACTGGATTCTTCATAGGACAGATTGACTGTCCTCTCTAACAAAATCTTCTGTATTTGTGTAGGTGGACGTAAATGATAAAGCAAGGATTGAACACCCGAAAACCCTCGCAGCCCCATTAATTCTTCATGATATAGAGAACCATCAGGTTGACGAAATTGAATGTGTCGCTTGTGGGGAAGTTTTCCTAATTTATAGTAGTAACTCATGTTCGTATCCCCTTAGCTTCCTGTATTTGGTGCATCATAAATTACCCCGCATCGCTTGTTCGCGTTCTATCGCTTCAAACAGGGCTTTGAAGTTCCCTTCACCAAAACCTTGCGCTCCATGACGCTGAATCACTTCAAAGAAAAGCGTTGGTCTATCTTGCACGGGCTGGGTGAAAATCTGGAGTAAATACCCATCTTCATCCCTATCCACTAAAATCCCTAAATCTGCGAGTTGCTCGATAGGCTCATCAATGTCACCGACTCGTTCTTTCAAGTTTTCGTAATAAGTTTTCGGTACGTGTAGAAACTCCAACCCTGCTTTTTTTAATTGAGAGACTGTTTCGATAATGTTATTGGTCGCGCAGGCAATGTGTTGTACTCCCGGACCGTTATTATATTCCAGGTATTCTTCAATCTGAGATTTGCGTTTTCCTTTGGCTGGTTCGTTAATTGGTAATTTAATCTTACCCGTACCGTTCTGCATCACTTTAGACATTAAGGCAGAGTACTCTGTGGAAATTGCCTCATCGTCAAAATGCACCAGTAGGCTAAAGCCCAGTGTATCGGTGAAAAACTGTACCCATTTGTTCATTGCTCCTAACTCGACGTTTCCTACGATGTGATCGATAGTGCATAAACCTACAGAGTTAGTACTGTTAGCAGGGTATCGAGGTATAAAGCCAGGAGCAAAGACGCCAGAATAATCGCTCCTTTCCACAAACTTAATTAACACATCACCGTAGGCGTGGATAGCCGCATAACGCAACACGCCATATCCGTCTTCTTCTTCAGTGGGTGCGATCGCTCCTACAGCGCCCCGTCTGGTGGTTTCCTTGTATGCCATTGTAGCATCTGGCACTTCAAAAGCTACGATCGCAACTCCGTCACCGTGCTTTAACACGCTTTGCGAGATGGGATGGTTGGAAAAGAGCGCTGCACTTAAAACAAAGCGAGTCTCCCCTTGCTGCATAACATAAGATGTTATTTCACGGCTGCCAGTTTCTAAACCCCGATAAGCTATATTAGTAAACCCAAAAAACTTGGAATAGAAAAGCGCCGCTTGCCTTGCATTCCCAACATAAAACTCAAGGTGGTCAAAGCCCTTAATAGGGCAGAAATCAATCATCTGAATTCCTCCCAGTTCAGAGGAAATACTGGAAATAAATTTTTCACAAGTATTATATTTATTATATGAGATGAAATAAGTAATTTTGAATACAAGTAATGCAACTTTGGGAATCAAAGCAAAGCATTATCTTCTTCAAAAAATCCGCGTTTAGTCAGTCATACCACTTCACATAAATCGCAATACACCTAAATTCTGTAAAGACGCACTCTGGTGGGTCTCTACACGATCGCTTTGTATTGTCCTTTTTGTGAAATGGTATAGTACCAATTCACAAAATGTTGGCGACAAAGACGCATATCTCCCTTACCAAGGGAAGGGGTTTTATTTCCGTGCCGCATTCTTTTTTTAAATTGGTATACCCTCTAATCCGATTATAAAATTAACTTTTTCTTTTGCCAGGGTATCTTTTGTTAACTTATGTGCTTAACCGATATAGGACTCCTATTTGATTTTTGAATTACGGATGGGGTGGATACGGTCAACCAAAAACCTTGTGTAGGGCTATACGGTTCAGTTAACAATATCTAATCCTTGGAGATTCCCCCAATCCCCCGTCAGAAGCTACGGTGGTGTACACAAGTCTTCTAAAGAGCACTCTTGCGGTTTCGATCCCCCTCTAGCCTTAAAAAGGGGAGGAACTTAATTCCAATTTTCCTTTCTCACAATGTTTCATCTCTTTTCTAGAGATCTGTACACAAATCCCCCAATTCATCGGGAGATTTAGGAGTATCTAGAAAATTAAGAGACTAAACCAATACGCGTGAAAACACGCCCTAGGGGGGCTCGAGTTTTATCTGAACGGTATTGTTATATAGCAGACAATGCCCACCCTACAGTACTAGGAGTTACGCATTGACAAAAAATCTCATTCATCAAATAACTTGAAAAAACCACTGTAATCCTTGAAATACAAAGCACTTCGAGGCAATAACTTTGTTACTACCTCCGGTAGATCGCAATCATTTCACGTTTTCTTCTCTGTAGCTTTGTATTTTTTTCTATTTAATGTGGCACATTAAACAGGTGACGGGGAATACTAAACATGAACCCAACCAATTTTGAGGCATGATTAAATAAAAACCTCAATAGCGAATTGCTGCAACATAGTGTTCAAGTAGTTAGTAAGTTGTAAAGGGTATGGAGTATGTCTTTTTGGAAAGATGAGATTGAAGCGGAGTTACAGCAAATGAAAGCAGAGCTAAAACGCTCTGGTAATAAGAGTTTTATTCAGCAGTCTGATGAGTCTACAAATCTGGAAACTGTTCTTGAGCAGCTAAATAATCTTGTAGGTATGCAAAATGTCAAAGATGAGGTACATACTCTAATCAATTTCCTTAATATACAGAAGCTTCGCCAGGAACAGGGACTTGCTAGCATTTCTGTAACACTACACTCGGTATTTTGTGGTCCCCCCGGAACAGGGAAAACGACAGTTGCTCGTCTAATGGGTCAAATATACAAATACTTAGGAATACTTTCATCTGGGCACGTGATTGAAACCGATAGAGCGGGGTTAGTTGCAGGATACGTTGGACAAACTGCAATCAAGACAGACACAATTATCTCAGAGGCATTAGACGGTGTGTTGTTTATTGATGAAGCCTATGCACTAAAACCAGAAGATGCTAAGAATGATTTTGGACAAGAAGCTATAGATACTCTACTAAAACGAATGGAGGATTACAGAGATAGGCTAGTAGTTATTGTTGCTGGCTACAGTGAAGAAATGTCAAGATTCATTGATGCCAACCCTGGGCTCAAGTCAAGATTTAATAAGTATTTCTACTTTGATGATTGTAGTCCTACCGAGTTATTGACTATTTTTGAAAAAATTTGCGAGCAGAACCATTTCAAGTTAACGGAGAAATCGAAAACAGTATTGCTCGATCGATTAACTGATTTATACGTTAATAGAGATAAAAAGTTTGGAAATGGAAGGCTGGTGAGAAATATCTTTGAAAAAACAATCGAGAGACAGGCAAACAGACTTGTAAAATCTTCTAGAGTCAGTAAAGAAATGATGATGACGATCGTGCCTGAAGATATTTCTTTTTCACCTTGCAGGTGAGATCCTATCAGACACGCTTTTAGTTAGAAATAGTCAATTAATTTTAAGCAGTATGTTATTAACCTTAGAATTTTAAAAACGTCATTCTCTCGAGAAGTAAGAATTGGTTTTTTTGAGCTTGTATTAGGTACAATGCTATCTCTAGCAAACAGTTGAATGAGATACTCTAACAAACTAAGCCGATTCAGTAGCGGACTCAGACCCTTTAGCCGATAATCCAATAGCTACTTTTATTAGTATATTTGTTCTTATAGAAAATCGTAAGATATATGACTTTCATTTTCTCGCCAATGAACGAAGCAAACGCACGTATTATTCTGACATGGCGTTATGACGAGCCATATGACTTTTACAATCCAAACCCTACTGGAATTGAAGAGAATGTACGGCAATTTTTAGATTCAACGAATGCATACTACACCATTACCAATAGTGGTGGCGATCTTACCGCTTACTGTTGCTTTGGTCGGGATGCACGGGTCAGTGGAGGAGATTACACTATTGCCGCACTTGATGTTGGGTTTGGTATGTGTCCTAGCCTAACGCGACGGGGAGTGACTCTTCGTGTCATTGATGCTGTTCTCAACTATGGTAAAAGCACATTTGCACCTGCTTTATTTCGCGTTACTGTAGCTGAGTTTAATTTACAAGCATTGCGGATCTGCGAAAAAGCTGGATTTCAACCAGTACAAAAATTCCAACGAGATTTTGATAGTAAAGCTTTCGTGGTACTTACAAAAAAAGCTTGAATGCGATCGCGCTAAATGCTAAATTTTGGTTATCAACGACAGAGTCAAAATTTAGGTTGTTCCTCAAATATTTCTACACTTCAAATATTAGAGCTTACCACCTCCATCGACAACCACAAGGCACAACGAGCGTACAGCAAAGCAGGTTTTAGGGATTTGCGAGAGTACGATCCACCGGGCTACGGTAGGTGTCTACTTATGGTCATGCGCTTGAGCAACAAAGTCTAAACCGAACAAAGAGCGGAATTAGCTGGTGATACAGCAGTATAGCCGCGATCGCTTTCTTAGGTTGCCCCAAGCTATCAGTTGGGTTACAGGAGAATAATGTGACTGCCCTGCCAGGGTTTGAACCTGGAATCTCCTCGTTCAAAGCGAAGGATGTTGCCAGTTACACTACAGGGCAATGTGCCAGTCCCCCAGGTCGGAATCGAACCGACGACCTCTGGTTTTTCAGACCAGCGCTCTCTACCAAAACTGAGCTACCAGGGGATAAGGCGGAACGGAAGGACTTGAACCTTCACTTCATGGCTACGCCACGCTACGCGAACAGTTTCGTAGACTGACGTGTTATCCCGTTACACCACGTTCTCATTATGAACTTGCATACACGACTGCGTTAGCGCTTACGCCCGCCGAAGGCACCGCAAACAGCTTGCTCTGCCAATAGCAATCTCTCCGTAATGGGTCGGGCTAGAATTAAACTAGCAATGCTCTTTCTCGGCGGTTTTACAGACCGTTTCCTAGACCAAGCTTGCAAGCCGACCTATACATCTTGGAGTCATTACTTGAGATTTCTGGGTGAAATAAAGGAATGAAGAGACCAGTTTTCCTGCTCTCTGTCATTCCAACTCAAGTCAGCAGTGCCGACGGGGGTCGAACCCGCAATCTCCTGCTTGAAAGACAGGTGGCTTTACCAATTTGCCTACGGCACCATTAACGCAAAAGACTTGGATTTGAACGCAAGTGCGTCTCCGTAAGGAGATACCTTGACCAAAGGTTTTAGAGACCTTAATGCTTCCGTTACACCATTTGTGCATTGGTCGCAGCGACGGGAGTTGTTCGCGTATAGCCCTTACGGGCATAGCCTGCAGCATTGCGAAGCGTGCGCGTGCGCTTTGCGTGTGCCTTGCATATAGCGTCTCCGTAAGGACCCGCGACAAGGCAGTGCTTTGCAGTGAATCCAGCCCTGATAGCGCAGCGTGGCACGCTCATTGCTATAAAAGGGTTTCCCGCGCCCTGGGGACTGGTGAACCCGAAGGGGGGTTCCAAGCGTTGTAGCAACTGCCGCCAAGTTATGAGCTTGGGGCACTAGCTATTAAACTGCGCTGCAATATTTGGAGTCCAGGGCGAGAATTGAACTCGCACAGTCGGTTTTGCAGACCAACGCCCTACCGTTAGGCAACCTGGACATATTTGGAAGCCTTGACGGGAGTTGCACCCGCTTCTTAGTGCTTGAGAGGCACAACGACTTGTCTGTTCGTCCACAAGGCTACACGGGGATGACGAGATTTGTTCGCGAAGCGTCTCCGAAGGAGATACTCGCGACTTCCTGTTCGACAGACAGGCACTCTTGACCAACTGAGCTACATCCCCAAATGTGGCAGTTATTAACTTTTCAAGGAACGGAAGTGTTTGCACTTTGCCTTTTTGAGAGGTTGTCTGGTTAGAGTCGATGAGGAAATCGCTTTCCTTCACCTCTCATTCAGAACCGAACATGAGAGTTTCCAATCTCATTCGGCTCCTGCGTGTGGTCTTGTGTCAAAGATAGTCGTATGGATTACTCGCAATTTGACCTTGGCTTCTACTATTTCACCCTTTCCTTGTACCGCCTTGGGGCTATTAGACCGTTCGACGTTTTGTGGTCGCCTTTACTACCGGACAATTACGGTATAGTCAATCGTTTACCCTGTACGCATAGAATTCATCCCACATTACCCGAAAGTATGTATTAGGCTTATCAGGAGTTACTATTCTGGAAGCTTCCACAACCGCTTATCCTGCGTCAGCATATCCCTAACATTACTTAGGGCATTGGCTTCTCAGGATATCCCTGTTGTTCAACCGTGCGGTTTGGCTCACCTTATCGTTTTCAGTTAGGATTACTGCTATGGAAGCAATTTGCCTCAAAGGTTGTTCCTATTCAATTGTCGGTTAGCAGTAATTAACATGTATCCGATAGCATTGAACAAGTTACTTCGTTCCTAGCACTCCTTTCGCGGTAAATTTAGGATTGCAGTCTCCGCCGAGGTTTAGACACCCATACATGGCTACGAAGCACTTAGCCACAGTCTGTATAACCTAACTCTGGTATCGGGGACGTGCAACTCTTAGGTAGGGCGCATTGGGGTGATAATTCCCTAGACTCTCCCCACTCTGGTTAGTCCAATAGAGTCATCCGAGGACTATTCTCAGTCACTTTCGTTTCCCGTAGTATTACGACGAGTTGTACTGCATTCACTGTACGTTATCCATGTCTACCAACTCTTGCAGAGATTTGGGGAGGTGACTACCCATTATCCGCATTTAACCCATGCACCGAAAGTAACAGTTGCCAACCTGTTAAATCTGGGCTATGAATTCAACCCTTGGGTTTGGGTGGTAGGAATTGAACCTACAAGAGTACTAAGTTGTAAAAGGTTATGTAACCTTTCCCTCTCTCCCCCTAATTCTTTGATATGGAGAACTCCACTTTACAAAGTTAGGTTTTGAGAGAACGAATCGCACTGCTTTACTACATACATACTACATATTATATTACAGAGTGTCAAGGGTGTACTACAAAATTTTTTGATTTTTTTGAGAAGTGAGAGGGCGCTTAGCGAACTAATAGCCATCGGCAATGCATCGCGCTCTTGTCAGTTGAAGATAATCGACCTATCAGCACTCTTGTAGTATTTGTAATCAAGTTTCTCTACATGATACTACAATGGAATATAGAGTGTAATAGATTTTTAATGGGCTGTTGTAAGAATTGATAATTTGAACAAGAGTGCGATCGCTTCCCGAATTCAACAACTAGTGTTGGAGAGGAATTGCGACAAGTTAGGGGGCATCGAACGTGTATGTACGAAATGACCGTTCGCGAGGTACTCAAGCTCTTCAGGGGTCGAGCGGCGTCCCAGAACCGCATTGCGATGGGGATGACGACCAAACCTTGCAATTACGTCCCGATGTCCGCGTGCTTGCGCGGCGGAGAACTCTAGCAATGGGCGATACTCCTCTGGTGCCAAGAGAACTAGATCTGAAGCTAGCTTAACTGCCAGATCTAAATTTTTAAGATCCTCAGAATGCCCTAGAGGCAGGAAGAAGAAAGTCTTTTCCCAGGGTGTTAACAGAGCAGTGTAGTGACCGAGGTCTATCCCTTCAAGAGTTAGGGTGCAAGCATAAAGGTCTTGTGCAAATGCTCGAGCAGTTCCTCGATGAATCGTTCGGGAGAACTGATCGAGGACGATGATAAGTGCGAGCCGCGAGCGGGGTTCATTAGACCAAGCATCAAGTTCACCTTGCCGAGCTCGTTCTAACAGTGGTGAAAAATACTTAATTATATGAGCATCCGCACAAGAGCAAAACCACCATTCCCACTGACGAACCATGACCGCTAGATTGCTTGTGCGTCGGTTGGGAAACCAAAACTGAAGAACGTCTTCAAATCCTTCCGTTGTCAAGGCGAACCTCCCATAACCAATGCATCGTTATCGTTGAGCAACATATATTAAATCTGATAAATTTCATTTCTATATTTAAATAACTTTATAGGATTTATGCAGTCTGAAAAAGTCCTATAAAGTCAGGATTTAGTAAGACAAAAATCACTCGATCGTAAAGCGATCGCTCGATCGCGCAAGCTGTACTCAGTTTATCGCCCAGCCGCGCCAGTTGAAAGAGCGCTTATCGCTTCGCGCTCTGTATAGCGGTAGATTGCATTCAAGAGATGAATGATACCCTACTTCAAGAGTTGATGGTTTGATAAGAGCGAGACTGCTCGTCGGGACAAATAACAAAACTGTAATTTAGTTTGTATGTAAACTGTCATTTTTATTTGGCTTTATTAGAAATGTGAAGAATTTGAAGATAGTTAAGTCTATCAACTTAAATAAAAGCAATATTTGTTAATTTCAATCTCTCGGACTACAGCACTTTTAGAAGCAGGGCAGGGATAATTTACACGCTGATTGGAACGCCATTTCATTGTATCGATAATTACTTAATATGAAAAATAACAAGCTCTTATTAGGTCAAGTTTTAAATCGGAGAGAGGCACTAGCTCTATTTAGAGCAGTCGGAACTGCAATACTTGTGGTTGGATGGATACCTAAAAAGTCCAATTCCACACAGGTACAATCGAGTGTAGGCATCCCGGCATCATTAACCGCCGCCTCTGCTACCAAACACGGATGTGTTGTGAGTCCAGAGCAGACTGAAGGACCTTATTTTGTGGAAGAAAAGCTCAACCGCTCTGACATCCGCTCCGATCCAACGGACGGTTGGGTGAAAATTGGCGTACCACTCCAATTGACACTGCGGGTTTCTCTTGTTGGCAGTAGCAGCTGTACGCCAATTGCAGGTGCAATGGTGGATATTTGGCACTGTGACGCGCAAGGAGTTTATTCAGATGTGACAGATCGGAGTTTCAATACGGCTGGTCAAAAGTTTTTGCGTGGCTACCAAATGACAGACGCGAATGGAACTGTCCGGTTTACAACTATCTATCCTGGGTGGTATCCAGGCAGAACGACCCATATCCACTTGAAAGTCCGTACAAATGCGAACTCAGGGCAGAGTTATGAGTTTACCTCACAGCTATACTTTGATGACTCGATTAGCGATCGCGTGTATGCGCTCTCACCCTACTCTAGCAAAGGACAGCGCACGTTGAAGAACGCTCTTGACGGAATTTTTACTGATGGAGGCAACCAAATGTTGCTCGAACTCGACGAAAATGGACAAGGTTATACAGCCACCTTTGATATTGGGCTGAAGATGGCTTGATTTAAAGGGTATGGTTGAGTTGGTCAGTCGTTTGTTCGATCGCGCAGCGCAAGCTGTACTCAGCTTATCGCTTTTGGGGTTCAGAGCGATCGCCCTTGGCGCAAGTCGTTCATAGTGCTTATCGCTTCGGCGCAAGCCGTATCCGGCTTATCGCACTCATCCAAAACCATTCCACCTCAGGCAAAACTTTGCCCGCCTCCCCGTAACTGTGCCAAAAAAGTATCCAACCTCGATGCACTTACAACTTCACCCAACACATTTCCTATTCTCCGGACCTGGTAAACACCTTCTCTGAGTTCTTGAAAATCAACAATCAAGCCAGCCTTCTTCGCCTCTTTTAATTTCTTCACTTCAATCGGCATTAACGCTCTGACTCGCTTCTTCTCAACAGGTGTCAGCACCTGCCATGCCTCTTGCTTGCAGTCTTCGCGAACGGCTACAGCCATTCTGATTTCCTCCCAAGTTGTAGCATTCTGAAACGTCTCAATTAACAACTCAACAGGAGATTGAGTGTAGTGCTCTGGTTTGGATTTAACAACAGCATCATCGTCTTCCATACAATCATCTTTTTCCGGTGCAGGCTCGAAAGTCCATTCACCCTCCGTTGTTTCTTCAGTCCTCTCAGTATCTGTATCCGCGTTTGAGTCCCTAACCCAAACTTCTTCTTCACTCGGTGAGGAGGAGCTTTCTACCAACACCAATCGACCTTCCTTGTAAGCCTGCCGCAATGCTATAGCCTCAGCCACAATACGCTGTGCCGTCAACCCCTCCTCATCCATCATTTTTTGCAAGGTAGTACCAGTCTGTTCGCCCTCCTCGTGAATGGGTGGAATTTGGCAATACCGTCCCCCATTCTTCGTCCGCCGCCAGATGCTTGCTTGTTCTTGCTTTGGTTCTCTGGGTTGTTGCTGTTGGGCAATGAGGTCCCGCACGGCAGATTGGTTAATTTCTGTTAAAGAACGCAGTTGGTCGATAACGCTTTGGTACTTTTTGGGATTGTTAGCCAAACGGAAGAGAGTAGCTGGCTCGATTTTTGCTAAATCTTGGCTTGCAAAGTGCCCGAACGCGATCGCCACTTTTAAGTACTTGCGGTCTTCATTCTTCCAGCCGTGCTGCAATAGCCGCTTTTTATACTCACTTTTGGATAAGTGATCTTTCTGTTGGGCAAGCATCATGGCGTGGGTCAGGATGTTTTGGCTGGCAAGAGCAAGGTTACCGAAAGAATTTTCGGGGGTTTCCGGCGCTATAGCGTTAGCTTGGGCTTCGATATATTGGTTAAGTTCTCGTTGAGCAAGAATCTGTTCGTTCGGTGCAAGAGCTTGAAGTTGTGGCATGATAAGTAATAGTTATATGTTTTTGGAAGGCGATTGCAAAAATTCTTTATGAATCTGCGCGATCGCCTTTGTCATTTCTTTTATTTTACCGATTAATCGCTAAAACAGTTTAACTATTAATCGAAAAAAATGCTCAATTAGTAATCGACAATAGGAACGAAGGATTTTTGTATGACAGCAGTACTAATGAACCCTCCCGTTCCGCCCAAATTTACAAAAAGAGACGAAAGAAGAGCCGTGCAGCAGTCTAAAGTAAAAATTCGTTGCCGCTTGCAAGATTTAATTGATGCTCAAGGCATGACGAGATCTGCATTGGCTCAGGCAACAGGACTTACAAATGCAGCTATTCGAGGACTGTGCGAGAACATTGCAAAGCGCTATGATGCCGATACTTTAGCAGTTTTATGTGATTTTTTTGGGTGTGGAATGGGTGAGTTGTTTGAAGTTGTTCCAAAGGAGGGCAAGGAGAGTTAGTTTATGGATTTGATTGCGTTTAATAAAATCGATCCGAAGCAGCTACCGTCATTACCAATTGAGTGGAGTAAAGCATTTCCAGAATGCTCTGCTGTCTATTTCGTGCTATCTCAACACAGTGAAGTTCTTTATATTGGCAGTTCGATAAACTTGTCACAAAGGTGGTTGCAACATCACAAGCAACAAGAGTTAGAGAAACTTAAGAACCTTAGACTTGCTTGGATAGAGATAAATGATGAAATATTATTGAGAAAAGCGGAAACTAGATTGATTGAGTATTTTAAGAACCAGAAAGCGCACCAAATCAGAGCCATCTTCAGAAGAAGCAGCGATTTATCGCTCTGTCGCTAAAATTGGAGGGGTTGTATGGCACACCTAATCGCCCTTCCATGTCAATCAATTGGCTTGTTTTCAGTATTATTGTAATATTTGTCACAGTATTCCTTCTCATCCGACTGCGGTTTCAACGGAAACAGCGAGGCTCCTCTGCGATCGCCACCTATAAAAGCGATCGCATTTTAACTGTGTTAAACCAGGAAACACACCAGCTTCAACAAGCAAGAAAATCAGAAAACAGCAGTGGAGATCTCCAGAAATTAGATGTCAGCCAAAATAGGACAAGTGTTACAAATTCGCGCTCGCAGATGTTTTCTAAAGAGGATCTCGGACAAGAGGAAACAAAATTAACGTTAACTATAACACTCCAAGAACTTTTAGTGGCTCAAAGATGGGAAGAAGCTGACCGAGAAACACTAAAGATTATGCTCCAACTAGCAAATCGAGAACAAGAGGGTTGGCTGGATGTAACATCCATACAAAACTTTCCACAGCAAGATTTACGTGCTATAGACCGGCTTTGGGTAGAAGCTTCCAAGGATCGCTTTGGGTTTAGCATTCAACAACAGATTTGGCAAAATGTAGGTGGAAAGATAAAACCTGATGATAAGATTTATGAAGCATTTGGCAATCTTGTTGGATGGCGGGTGCATCAGAAGTGGTTGCAAGTGCATGAATTGACCTTTCATCTTTCATCCCCGGTTGGGCATTTACCCGCTACTGCTGTCAGGCTCGGTGGCTTGGGTTGGGGTGTTGCGGGTTTCTGGTGGGATAGAAGAGATGCATACGTATTTCTCCTTTCTCAGAAAGACTGGTAGTTGTCATGGGTTGGATTCAATATCCTTATATCTCAATATTGACTGAATCCTGTACTTAACTCTTATTATAAAATATGGAGCTATCAAGTCAGCAATTAAGAAAACTACAAAATGCTTTAATTGATGCCTTTCCTACTAAATTTTATCTGGAGGTGCGATGCTCGAAGATGCCACTACACGATACGGCAGTAAGCGCTGTAATCGCTTCTTTATCGCACTCACAAGCTCTCACCTATACCCAGTCAACAGTGTTTGTTGAGTTAACAACAATTATTTTCTAAGTATTTGTAACGTATTCAGACAACTTACCAAGATCGTCAAATCTAATACCGCGCTCGTAAACCTGTGAAAAAAGATGATGACCAGTAGAATCATGTTCTCTTAGCCATATTAAGCTTTTCTTTGGTCCGAAATACCATTGTCCGCGTAACTCGAAGTATATCTGTAATAAATCAATAGCAAGCCAATAGCGCCGATATAAAGACTCAACGTCTGAACTCTTCGCTCGCTCCAGCATTTTGTCCACCCACTGCTTTGTGTGCTGTCTTTCAGAAGAAGAAAGTGGCTTTGGACCTTGCTCAATACGCTGCTGTAACTGTTTTAAAAAAGCTTCTCCATGCCCTTGTGAATCGTAGAGACAATAGCCATCTGCAATCCGTAATAACTCATCACTAGAGGCTGACATTGCATCGGAACCATATACCCATGCATCAAGATAAAGTCCTTCAAACTCACGCGCATCCTGAATTGGTGTAGCACCATCTACAAAGCAAACAACATCAATATCACTTGAAGGAGTACAATCCTTTCTAGCACGCGAACCATAAAGAATGATGGTATGTGGCTTGTATTTTTCCTGCAAATCTATAATAAGTCTTGATAAAAGATCGTCCATTTTTTGATTCACGTAGTTGGAACTTGGTAAATCTTACCACTGATGTGAAGCACGATCGACCAAGCTTAAGCCTTCTGCGATAAGCGATCGCTGTCCTAAATGATTTACAAACACCTCTTCCTTGTCTTCTGTTTAGATCTCAAATAGGATTGCTATATAACCGGGGTAGAAATCAGTTAGCCTCATGACTTTAGAATTTTGTATAATTTTTTAGATTATTCCACTTATAGAAATGAGTGATACCAAGTTACCTATTGTTCTGGTGGTTGAGGATAGCCCTGATGATTTACTTTTTATTCAACGTGCTGCTGTAAGAACCAACTTACAGATGATCCTAAAAAACGTGACAAACGGGAACGAGGCTGTGAGCTATTTGCTCGGTGAAGGTTCTTATGCAAATAGAGAGATTTACCCATTTCCAAACATTATTTTAACAGATACAAGAATGCCTCGTATGGGAGGGTTAGAGCTAGTAACGTGGATTAGGGAACAAAATGATTTTAAGGATTTACCGATTGTTGTTATGAGCAGTTCTACGGATACAGATAATGCGGATCGCTTTACAGCCGTTGGCATTAACTTATATTTTGTCAAGCCTATGTCTGTACGGGGTTTTGAAGAAATTTTAAGGGAAGTTGTGTCGTTACTATCTCAGAATCCGCACTAATCGAGTGTATATTCTGAAAGCGATAAGCGAAGCTTAACGGAAGACAGCCATATCGAACTTCATCAAAACATTCAAATAATAATTTCTCTCCTCAGGTGGATGTTAGGAAAAATTTTCAGTCAAAATTTTGATTTTTTTCCTCCAATAGCAGGAAGTTCATATTATCTAAAATTTGTACCTTAATTAACGAGTGAAGCTCAACACCAAGCTGGTCTGATGAACAGTTGATATTTTCACAATCGTCTTTTACCGCTTCAGAATAGATTGTGAATTTATAAACTGAGTGCAAGAGCATTTTTTGCACCATCGGAAAAAGTAGTGTGAGTCCCAGTCCATTTGTAGGAGGTTGTCATGATGTTTAGAGTAAACCGCGTACAGCTACAGAAAAACTTGAATGAAGTTCAATATCCGGTCAGTAAGAAAGACTTAATTTTTTATGCTGAGGAGAAAGGTGTTGATGAAAGAGTCCTTCGGGCTTTAAGGCATTTACCAAATCAGCAATACGAAACAGCTACGGATGTGAGCCAAGCAATGGGCATGATGGCATAGCTTGATAAAATCAGGCAGTCATCCCTTATCTTTTTCCTCTGCGTACTATTGGCTTCTGCTGTTAAATAAAATACTTTTAATCCGCAACAGACGCTAGATCGCAGAGGAAAGAACTGAGAAGGCTATCAATCTTTTGAAGTTTTTATTGGGAGCATCCCAAATTTACTATATTGCCCTTAGAGTAGAATTCACCGACGGTAGGCGCTATCTCAGGAGTGGAGACCTAGGCGAACAACCTACGGTTTACACACAAGTCTCCTAAAATCCCTTTTGACAGTTTCGATCCCCCCTAGCCCCCCTTTTTAAGGGGGAAAATTGTTCAAGTCTCCCAATTTATTGGGAGTTTTAGGGAGATCTCTAAAGATGTGTACACCACCGTAGAGGCGAACAACGGGGGGAACTCAGAGCAGTCGCCTAAACGGGGGGAAACCCCGCAACTTACTGCTCTCGGCAAAGCGCTGCCTCGGCTATACACCCTAAGCCTTTTATTTTCATTTCCCTCCTCAAGTAGATACTTCTGACAAAGAATTCTTGTTATCTTTAAATTTTTAATTCAGAACCTAAGAAGAATGACAAAATTCCTTATCTATGGAACTTACACCAGTAGTTATTATCTGGTTTGTGCTTGAGACTTTAGCAGGATCGCAATAATCTAACAACTAACCAATTACACATATTATATTATGAATAGGCTTAAAGAAATTCAACTAAAGCTAAAGTTCTTTTGGGGTTCTCTCTTTTACTTCAAGTACACGCCTCATGCACTTCTTTATTCTCGCTTGAGAGATAACATAGAACGCAAATTTTTCAAGTATTCTACAGAAAAAGGTTTTAATAAGCCTGGAAAACTGACTCATACCGAACTTACAGAAAAAGGTGCTAATTTCTATTTTGAACTTGCAGAATTACAAATTTCTTTTCTGACTGAAGAGTTAATTCGAGTCGATTGGAAACCTGGTATACCACCTATTCCTTATGGCATTGCCCGCAAAGATTGGCAGGATGTGAAAACTCACGTAGAAGAAATAGAAAACGGTGTCTCCATCTCTAGTGCCAAGCTAAAAGTTATTGTCAAAGAAGATGGTAGTTTAAAGTTTTGTGATTCCTCAGGACAAATATTACGTGAAGAATTTGCCCCTTCTTGTAAAAATGAAGGATGGTTGCATCAAGCACAATTGCGACAAGAAGAACAAATATACGGTCTTGGGGAACGATTTTCTTCTCTTAACTTACGTGCTGCCAAAGATGAGAAGCAACAACCAAAAACATACCGGATGTGGAACTATGATGCTGCAGGTATGTATGGTCCCGGTTCAGATCCAATGTATCTGTGTATTCCCGTGTATTTGAGTTTGCATTCCTCTGGCAGTTATCTCATCTTTTATGAAAATTCTTTTGACGCTTATTTTACCTTTGGGGAAACTGCTGTTGCTAATTTTGAAGGGGGATCGCTGCGTTACTACTTTACTTATGGTACACCCGCTCAACTTTTAGAACGCTACACAGAGTTAACAGGGCGTGCTGCTTTACCTCCCTTGTGGGCTTTGGGGTATCACCAATCTAAATGGGGATACCGTACAGAAGAAAAAATCCGAGAAGAAGCCCGAGCATTTCAAGAACGCAATTTGCCTTTAAGTGCGATTCATTTGGATATCGATTGTCAAGTTGGCAACAGAGCTTTTACGATCGATCCCGATCGCTTTCCTAAATTAGGAAGTTTTACACAAGAACTCAAAGAACTTGGGGTGCAATTTATTGCTATTCTCAATCCCGGTATTAAGTACAGCCGTCACAGTAATTTATTTTTAGAAGGTCAAATACTGGACGGCTTTTGCAAACTCCCTAACGGAAAACTTGTTGTTGCACCTGTTTGGCCTGGGTGGTGTGTATTTCCAGATTTTACTAACCCCAAAGTTCGTGCATGGTGGAGTCGGCAATATCAGTATCTGCTGGATGTGGGTGTCGCCGGTTTCTGGCACGATATGAATGAACCGGCTGCTTTTATTGCTTGGGGCGATCGCTCGCTTCCCAAAGTAACGCAACATTATATGGAAGGTAGGGGCGGGGATCATCGCGAAGCACACAATGTCTACGGGTTACTACAGGCAAAAGCAGCATATGAAAGTTTGTGCCAATACCATCCCCAGCAACGCCCTTTTATTGTTTCCCGTGCGGGCTGGGCTGGTCTTCAGCGCTACGCTTGGACTTGGACGGGTGATGTAGAGTGTACCTGGATTGCGTTGCGTACAACTATAGCAACAGTCGTAGGTTTGGGGCTTTCTGGCATTCCTTATAGCGGTCCCGATATCGGTGGTTTTCAGGGAAATCCTAGTGCTGAGCTTTACTTGCGGTGGTTCCAAA
This sequence comes from Tolypothrix campylonemoides VB511288_2, assembly GCF_045999855.1. Lineage (NCBI taxonomy): Bacteria > Bacillati > Cyanobacteriota > Cyanophyceae > Nostocales > Tolypothrichaceae > Tolypothrix > Tolypothrix campylonemoides. The sequence continues at coordinate 7,272 of NZ_JBFPMW010000016.1, read as the reverse complement.
TGGCAACCTTTTTTACGTTTTACCGCACCCACTCTTCTAATAATGTGGAACACCGCACGCCTTGGACTTATGGAGAACCTTATTTAAGTATCATTCGGCAATATTTAGAACTCCGTTACCGATTGCTTCCCTATTTCTATACCTTGTCTTGGGAAGCAACACAAAAAGGTTATCCTCCCGTGCGTCCTCTTTTCTGGTCTGCAACGGATGAACCCGAACTCTGGTCTGTGGAAGATGCTTTCTTGTTGGGTGAGGCGTTACTTGTTTGTCCGATCGTACAAGAAGGAGCGCGATCGCGACAAGTGATTTTACCTAAAGGTTTCTGGTATAATTTTTGGGATGATACAGCTTTAGAAGGTTCCCAACAAATCACAATCGAAGCACCGCTAGAACAAATTCCCCTGTTCGTTTTGGCTGGAAGTATTTTACCAATGGAGGAGAAAAAGCAATTAATTCTCCATATTTACCCTCCTGTAGAAGAAGACAGCCGTGAAACCGTTCTCTACACTGATGCAGGTGATGGCTATGGAGAATCAAGAGTAGATAAGTTTGGGATGACACGTTCCGAGAACGGTCTGGAAATCACTTGGACAGAAGAAGGGAAATATCCTTTCCCCTATAAATCGATGAGCCTACACGTACATGGAATCAAACTGCAACAAGTGTGGGTTGATGGAGAAGAGGTGACTTGCACCGGACAGATATTGGAGTTCCCAAACTTAGAGGGGGGTGATGTCAGCGATCGCTTCCATCAGGTTCGCATCCAAGGCTAGGGATTGGGACGTGAGCCCTCATGCTCCCAAACTATTCGATATCGGTGGGCATTGCCCACCCAACTAGCCGAAAAATTAAAAAAAGAAAATGATATTTTGTCATCTCTCGCTAGACATAAAATTGATTTAATATTTGCAACAAAATATTCAGATAAAAAAGTAATGCATATAATTTTCTTTAAAGAAAATTCATATAATTATGATAACTTATGTTAAGCATTTGAAATTTATTTCGATGAAGGATATATGTTGGATGGAGGTCGTACTTCATAATTGTTTATCCATAACTTGTTAGACCAAGCTGGCTTTGTTAAACGGTTACGTTCAGAATTACACAACTCGCAGTAAAACGTAATGGAGAGTAGCAATGCTTGTTGCTAAAAGAAGTCTTCCTTGAAGAAGGTTGACTTATGTGAAGGTTACGCGTTAAATTCTTAACAATATAGATTCGGTCTGCCTAATTCTTGGTTTGCCTTAGACACAGTGTTCCCGTAGGTAAACTTGAAGCGGAGGAACCACCGTTGGGGCTAATCTTTAAAAAGGATAGAGACTTAAGTATAAAGGATAAATAAGAGGTCCTTTTTCTCACATCATCCTTTAAACTTTATATTTCATCCTTGTTAAAGAGGGACATCTCTCAGTCCTAGCCCGTCAGCTAACTTCGTCGGCATTGAGAGGAGACTGAGCGAACAGCATTCTTAACAAGTAATGCCTTGTTCTCGTCGGTATCCTTGGCTGGTATCTGTGCGCTTCGTTGTACCTGCCCTTAGCTTTGGGTAAGGGGTCATATTACCTCCACTCAGATATCTGAGGCAGGAAAGATTGCCATGTGGTGAAGTTTAACTATGCTACTGACAAAAAAGCATCGTATCGCTTTGATTTCTGTGGATGGAGATCCTGCTGCAGAAATAGGACAAGAAGAGGCTGGTGGACAAAACGTGTATGTCCGTCAGATAGGTTACGCACTAGCTCAAAAAGGTTGGCAGGTGGATATGTTCACTCGCCTCAGCAGTCCCGAGCAAGCAGCTATTATCCAACATGGAACTAACTGTCGAACAATTCGGCTAAAAGCTGGTCCGATAGAGTTTATAGGTCGGGATAGCCTGCTAGATTATCTACCTGAATTTATCGCAGAGTTTCAATCATTCCAGCAAAATCAAGGTTTTCAGTATTCTCTGGTTCACACTCACTATTGGTTGTCTTCTTGGGTGGGTATGGAACTAAAAAAGCGGCAACCATTGATTCAAGTGCATACATACCATTCATTAGGAGCAGTGAAATACAGCACTGTTTCTGACGTACCAGCAATAGCTAGTATCAGACTAGCTGTAGAAAAAAATTGTCTGGAGTGTGTCGATCGAGTTGTTGCGACTAGCCCCCAAGAACAGGAACATATGCGAAAGCTAGTTTCTTCTCTTGGACGCATAGAAGTTATTCCTTGCGGTACCGATATTGAGAAATTTGGCTCGGTTGAACGCTCTCAAGCACGTCAAACATTGGGTATTGCTCCTGATGCAAAGGTTGTACTCTACGTTGGTCGCTTTGATAAACGCAAGGGTATTGAGACACTTGTGAGAGCTTTTGCAAAGTCAAGTTTGCACTCTGTCGCTAACCTACAATTAATTATTGGAGGTGGCAGTCGTCCCGGTTATAGTGATGGAATCGAGCGCGATCGCATCTCTGGTATTGTGTCTGAACTTGGACTGGAGAATTACACAGCCTTTCCAGGTCGTCTAGATGAGGCTGTTCTGCCTTTATACTATGCAGCGGCTGATGTGTGTGTTGTCCCCAGTCACTACGAACCTTTTGGTTTGGTTGCCATTGAAGCGATGGCGAGCCGAACTCCAGTTGTTGCCAGTGATGTTGGTGGTTTGCGATTTACAGTAGTACCTGAGGTAACAGGATTGCTTGCTCCTCCCAAGGATGAAGATGCTTTTGCCTTAGCTATTGACCGCATTCTAATCAATCCAGAATGGCGGGATCGCCTTGGTGAAGCAGGTAGACAGCGTGTAGAAATTGCTTTCAGCTGGCAAAGTGTTGCCTCCAGATTAACTCATCTTTACACTCATTTGTTACCAGAAGTTGTCACCACACAAGAACAAGAGAGAAAACCTCAGGTTGTGGCTTGACAAGCGGTCGGCGAAGGCTTGAATTCGCATTCTTCCATCGCTCTATCAAGGAAGTTGCAATCATTTCACCGCCTCAAGCGATCCCCGTTCAACCAATTGTCAATATTCTGTAGCAAACGTAAAAAACAAACCGTTCCGTCTATCTAGTCAAGGAGTTATGACAATGTTAGAGATTGGTGACTATGCACGCCATCAAGTGACCGGGCTAATTGGTCAAGTTGTTGGGTACGGTCATGAAGTCGTACAAGGAGTTTATGTAACGACTCTCAAAGTAAGAGAGATTGCTAACGAAAGCCCCGATCGCAGCAGATTTTTGGAAGATGTCTACTCCGAATGGGTGCGAGTGGAGATAGAAGCAGTTCCTACTCGTATTTCCTCAGAATCGGTAGAAAGTGAGGTCGCATTGCAAGCATAAAAGCATAGTTTTACAGCCATTTTCAAGGTAAATAAACCACAGTAGTAAGGGCGCGGCGGTCTTGCGCCCTTACTACTGTGGTTCATTTAGGTGAAAACTACTGTAATTTGCATAGATGAATGCGCTGTGAGGTAAGTTTTTATTTGGAAATTCCAGAACTGCAAAGGATTGGTGCTGACCAAGGACTGTGAGACGTGACTGAGGCTGGGCGAGCTGTTAGAAAAATCTCTCCCTTTTGATTGACTGTCCACCCAGTTGCTTCTGTAACGCTCTGTTGTATAGTAGTTTTTGATACAGTCATACCGTGTAAGTTGGAGTTGTTTGTTTCACTAGATGCAGGCGTTATCCAATTCACCAATACTGCATCAGAAGTGAGATTTTCATTGGGATTGGGAGGTAAGCCACCACGTCCAGTTATAGTGAATTTACTTTGAGTCAGATTTGAATGATTGCAGTTTTGGGATATTTGAGTATCAACAGGTACTGTTGGTAGGTTAACTGAATCAATATTTGGCTCAAATTCAAAAGTGTTCAGTTCTACGGAGCCGTCTGTGCCAAACTCCGAGCTGGCGTTAATTTCACTGATGGTATCATCCGATGACAACTGGGTACGATTTTCCAATCCATAAATACCCGCAGCGTTAATTGTAATACGACCCCCACTACCTTCGACGGCTTGGGCGATGATATCGCTATTTTCTTTTAAGACAGCTACAATAAAACCATTAGATGCATTAATAGTAATGTTACCTCCTTTGCCTCTTTCTCCGGCTTTGGCAGAGATTTGCCCGTTATGGCGTAGTTGCAAAACTTTCCCTACATTTAATGTAATGTTGCCACCATCAGTTAATTCTGTACTGGCAAATATCCCACTGTTAGGACCAGCGTAACCAAGTATATACTTGTAACCATCTGTGGGTGAAACACCAGCACCCAGTACAATCTGAGGATAACTGTTGTTATAAGTTTGTTTTATTTGCTCAAAGACTGCATCGTAGTTAGAGTTACTCCCTGAAATCAGGATGCGATCGCTGTTTTTTATGCTAATGTTACCAGCATTGCCACTACCTGCAGCATTAGTTAGCAGTTGTCCGCCACTTGTGAGTTCAACAATCTTGGCATCAATATTAATATTCCCACTGTTACGGGCGTTTTGACTTTGTGCTCTTATACTTGCCCCATTTGATACCCGTAATGTACGAGCTGTAATATTAATATTACCTGCCTGACCGATTGATTCGTAATTACTAGTTGCTGTTACAACAGTATACGGAAAAATTTTGGTAAAATCGCTACTGTCAACGTTAGGGTCATGCAATGGATCGATGCCCGATATTTCGACTGTTTCTACAGCATCGATATCAATACTACCAGAGTTGCCACCACTCCTTTCCGAGCTAGCTTCTATGAGTGACCCATCAATTATGGAAACAGATTTCCCACTGATTTTGGTGTTACCTACATTACCCGATCGCTCGCTCAAACCAACATTGTTACCAACGAGACTCCGTTGGATAATCACAGGACCATTAGATTGGATTGTGATGGAACCAGAATTGCCTTGAGTGGTTCCAGCATTCAGAAAGCTATTTTCAGTTATAGAGACCGCATCATTTCCAATAAGCGATATATTTCCGCCATTTGCTCTTGCACTGACAACATACGCAGACTGCAAAAAAATAGAGCCCTTGGCTGTTAGAGAAATGTCTCCACCACCAGATGATGTTTGAAGACCGTAGGTAGAGATGATAGCATCGGGAAAGAGTTTATCCTGCCCTATTAAAGCTATAGAGCCAGTTGTGGCAGAAAGCGAAACTTTTCCAGACGGTCTGTCTGCACTGCTACCAGCATTTAAGGCTGGAAAAACACCACCATTTATATTACGATTGGTTATGTAAATTTCTCCTGCTTTAATAGTAATATCACCTGGATTTCCTCTGGTATCTGAGTCAGCAATCACACTCAGCAAGCTGTTGGGAGCGTTTGGCGTGCGATCGCCTGAACCACCATGCGTTGGATCGATACCTGATATTTCTACTCTTCCCGTGGCATCGATCTGAATGTTACCAGAGTTACCACCATTCGCTTCGGATCTCGTCTCTAACAAAGACCCCTTGATTATATAAACCGCTTGGCCAGCAATCTTGATATTACCTGCATTACCGGATTGTTCGCCGCCAACGTTATTACCAAGCCAGCTGCGATCGATAGTGACGATCCCGTTCGACTCGACTGTAATGTCTTTAGCATCCCCCGAACCAGTACCACCATTGAGGAAACTGTTTTCAGTTATTGACACCGAATCTTTGCCCACAACTGAGATAAGTCCTCCGTAGCCACCAGTAGCATTTAGATAGGCGTTATTTAAATAGACACGATTTGCTTCAAGCCTAATATCTCCACCTCCTATCTGCTTGCCAAGATAGTTATAAGTGGAAATGACTTCATCCAAGGAGTTAGTATCTTGTCCGAGTAACTCCATTGAGCCCGTAGCGAACAGTGATACGTTTCCAGCACGCCCAGTTCCTAACGAACCCGTGTTCAACGCCGCAGGAATGGATGAGCCAGACTCCGGTGTTGAATCACTCGCTCGATTGTTGATTTTTATTGTACCCGCATTGATATTAATATCGCCTGCATTACCAATCGCATTTTCAGAAACAACATTTACGACCCGGCTTGGGTAGTTGATGCCAATTAAATCTGTTGCATTCAGGGTAATATTTCCCGAAGACAAGCCCGTTGCTGTCAAATTTTCCCCAATACCAGCAGAAATGAGGCTTTCACCCGAAATATTTATGTTTTTCGCAATCATCTCTATACTACCCCGACTGCGATCGCTCACATCTATCTTTGCATTGATAAGAGATATATCTGCTCTCTCCACAGTTGGTGGAATATCCAAGGAAAGATCGCTACCACTCACTGATAGTCCCACCGTTCCCCGTTCCGCAACCGCCGCCAACTCAATCCGACCATTTGCTGCTTGTACCGAACCGCCATCCAACGCTATGAATCCACCAACAAGTGCCAATGTTCTTTCTGGTTGAACTTGAAGACCAACAGCAGTCCCATTGCTATTGGTTACTGTAGATTGATTTTGGATACTCCCAACCTTCCCCCCGAATTGCAGACCAGTAGGAACGCTAACAGTCAAGAGTGGTTTTGTTTGAAGTGCGTTTGTAGTAAACTCAAAAGCATCAGCAAATTTGATTTGACTTGCCGTACTTGCTAGAAATGAACCACGGATGTCCAAACTGGCATTTTTACCAAATATAATGCCATTGGGATTGATAAGAAACAGATTAGCATTACCTAAAACACTCAGTTTTCCCAAAAGTTGAGATGCATCCGCCCCCGTGACGCGACTCAAAATGTTTTGAACTTGAGATGGGTTAGCAAAATAGACCTCTCGTCCTTCACCGATGTTGAATTGCGAAAAACTGTGAAACAAATTAGTTCCGCGAATTGCTCCACCGTCAATTCGGTCAACTTGTGCGTTTACAGGTGTGACTACAGAATTCTCTTCACCCAAGGTATTATCAGCTAAAGGTCTGAGTTCTTGAGCAAGAGTGGAATTTGCAAAGACAGCAATTATGCCTTCTAGGACTAACCAAATTCCCAAGTTCAAGAAGGCAGTAGGCAGAGGGCAGGAACCATTCCTTCTGCCTCCTGCCTCCTGCCCTCTGCCTTTTCCAGTAAGTTTCCAACCAATTATCCATCGCCCCATCATTTTAGGCTTTGCCCTCTAATAAGTAGAAATAATAAATGATATAAACTTTACTAAACTTAACCATATTGCCAAGCAAAGTAAAGAAATGTAAATTATCAGTAGGGTAAGCAATTGCCCGATTTATTAAAGTCATCGCAATATATAGAAACATGACAGCAACCTTACAACAGCGCCAAAGCGCCAACGTATGGGAGCAGTTCTGTAACTGGATCACCTCCACCG
>NZ_JBFPMW010000015.1:37702-284483 GCF_045999855.1 Tolypothrix campylonemoides VB511288_2 | reverse complement strand
AGCCATTAGCAATTAGCCATTAGCAATTAGCAATTAGCCATTAGCCATTAGCCATCAGCCATTAGCCATTAACTAACACTCCAACGCTTTTTTTTGCATTGTTTTAAAAATATTGTAAAATCCGTTAGCACGAGAAGGTGTCAAACTAACGTTTAAACCTGTTTCTTGAATAAAATCTGGAGTCAGTTGCACAATTTCACTAGGAGTGAGACCATTTAACCCTTCAATTAAAAGCCCTACCAAGCCTTTTGTTAATTGAGAATCAGAATCACCTTGGAAGACAACTTTCCCGTCTTCCTGTTTGGCAGTGACGTACACTTGAGAAACGCATCCAGGGACTTTGTTTTCTGGTATTTTATCAGATTCTGGAAGTTCGCTCAGTTTCTGACCATACCAAATGAGCTGCTCGTAACGACGCTTTTGGTCAGAAGACCTTTGAAAGCGCTGTACGATTTTAGCAAGATTGGGCGGTAAGGAATCGAGAGTCGAGGACATAACACGAGACAAGACATAACGAGCGATATTACATCGAGTTTAGATTATCTGAGACGCCACTCACCATTTACGAGCGTAAGGCGTTACGCTCCTACTTATCACCCATGTTCACATTAAGCAATGACAATAAATGTAAAAAAATTATGCAAAATCAAACTTAGGATAGATTTTCTTGATAATTAATTCACATGGGAGTTTTAATCATTCATCAATAATAGTAAGGAGAAAGCCAAGTGTTGACGTCTACTTTACTAGCTACTGTCGCTACAACACCTTTGGTATGGAGTCCCACTGTTGGGATAATCATGATTATCAGTAACATTGCAGCGATCGCGTTTGGTAAATCCAGCATTAAATACCCTAATGCAGAGCCCCAACTACCCGCATCTAATTTCTTTGGTGGTTTTGGTATACCTGGGCTGTTAGCAACAACTGCCTTCGGTCATATCTTAGGCGCTGGTATTATCTTAGGATTGCACAATCTTGGTAGGCTCTAGTCGTTTGCAACGTTAGTTTTGATTTGCAGTTTAAAACCCCACTTCTTGGAGAAGTGGGGTTTTAAACTGTCACTTATGGGGACGCGACTGAGAAATGATGGTTCGTTTTCCAACCTACACAGCAGGAGGCAAACCTCTCATTTGACGGACAGCATTGATACATGCCGGACAATCGCAGCCAAACATAGCAACTGCTGTATCGCTTTCTTCCTCTGTGAAGTTAAACTCAGCAGATGGGTTCTGTTGGTTTTGTTCTCCTCCAGACGCAGCAAATTCTACAGAAGAACGAGTAGATGGAGCCTGAGCAACTTTGCTAACCTTCATACAGACCAACTTAGGAGTTGGTGCATGAGGATTTTTGACACAGGAAGTTTGAGTTCCTGTAGAATTCACTGTTTCACTTGCTCTAGCTGGCTGGGTCATCATGACCAATGACAGGACAGATGAAAACAGTACGGGACTGGAAAGTAATGTAAGGGCAAATTTCTTGTTCATTTACTGAAAAATGTAAGTCACTATATACGGTCTGGCATTAATCTTTTCACATTAATATGATTGTTTCAGTATTTTTTGTGCAAAGTTCTCCAACCGATTATAGATAGCACTAATAGAGTAGGCATCATTTTAGCAGAGGCAATTTCCCACGTCCATAGCATAAATTCAGAAAAATTGAAAAGAATTTAAAACAGAGGAAGACACACCTGAAATGAACAATTGCAATACCTCTGTGTTTTTACTGAACTTTACTTTTGAGTTGACTTTCTATAATGTCAGTTTGTCTTTAGCTTAACAGGTAAGCGCATGCACATTCAACCAATTAATAGTGAAAGATACAGTTGTTGGAACTGAGAGTTTAAGGCATTGACCCACTCTACATTAACTAAGTTCCTAAAGTATTGGTCTAATTGAGTAGGAATTATAATCTTCGATATATAGCAAGCTGATAAAATAGCTACTCATTAGATGATATAAGAAGCATACTGAAAACTATGTCAAATCAATCTCCTATTCCAGTCGTTGTTATTGGTGCTGGCGGCAAAATGGGTCGTGAGGTCGTTAAAGCAGTAGCACAAGCATCCGATATGAATCTTGTAGGTGCTATTGATACCAGTGTGGAACTTCAAGGTAAAGACGCAGGTGAACTTGCAGGTTTAACAGAACCTTTGGAAATTCCCATCACCAATCAACTCGAACCCATGCTGGCATTTGCAGCACAGGAAAAACAGCCAGGAGTGATGGTAGATTTTACTCATCCCAAATCGGTTTATGATAATATACGCAGTGCGATCGCTTATGGTGTTCGTCCTGTCGTTGGAACCACCGGGCTAACTCAAGAACAAATTAGTGAGTTAGCAGAATTTGCGGATAAAGCCAGTACTGGCTGTCTGATTATTCCCAACTTTTCTATTGGAATGGTACTGCTACAACAAGCTGCAGTCACTGCATCCCACTATTTCGATCATGTTGAAATTATAGAACTGCATCACAATCAAAAAGCAGATGCGCCGAGCGGTACGGCAATTCAAACGGCTCAATTGCTGGCGGAAATGGGTAAAGAATTTAACACACCTCTTGTGGAAGAAACAGAGAAATTACCAGGAGCAAGGGGAAGTCAAGGTGGAGAAGGTATTAGAATCCACAGCGTTAGGTTACCGGGGTTAATAGCTCACCAGGAAGTGATTTTTGGCGCAGCAGGTCAAATATATACCCTCAGACACGATACTAGCGATCGCGCTTGTTATATGCCGGGAGTACTACTAGCAATTCGCAAAGTCTTGCAGTTAAAGTCGTTAGTATATGGATTAGAAAAAATTTTATAAATCTCAAATCCAGAATCACGCATGATAGTCCCACTGACCCGCCAGAAATTTGAACAACTTGTTCCTCTCATTGCTACAGGTCCGCAGTACAAGTATTACTGGGGAAAATTTCCAGAATTTTTACAACGGCTGCTTATTTCTGTAGTAGCAGCAGCTGTTGTTTTACTGATAAGAGTCCTTTTTGGAGTGAGTGAATTAACTCCCATACTATTTCTCATAGGGCTGATTGGCGCTCTTTATTGGCTGTGGGCACCTGTATTTTGGGCAAGTATGCGGAATGCAAAATATCGCCGTTATAAATATAGTGGATTTTTCCAGGGACGGATTCTGGATTTCTGGATTACAGAAGAGGTGCTCGGTAAACAAGAAACTGTGGATAACAAAGGTGATTTAGTTATTATAGAAAACCGAGAAAAACGAATTAACATAGAAGTCGGTGATGAATCGGGATTCACTGCTGAATACAAAGCACCATTACGAGTTTCTTACAAAGTTATAGCTCGAAATCAATTGGTAGAAATGGTAGTTGCATCAAATAAACCGGATTTGAGCAGAATTGAAGAAATTTCCGACATTTACATTCCCAGTCGTGATATATGGGTTAGCGATTATCCCCTCATACGAAGGGACTTTTTTAGCGAAGTCAGTCGCCGCTTGCGCGATAAATATTCAGACAGACCGCGCCGCCGCCGTAAGAATTATGAATGATGTAAGAATTATGAATTATGAATGATGAATTATGAAAAAGATACTCACTCGTTTCATAATTCATAATTCTTAATTCATAATTTCCCATAAGCTTGCCAAGCTAAGTCTACGAGTCCATCAACTGTAGCAACTGCTACAACAGCATTTCCCTTACGGCTGTCAATTGTGATGTTGGGAACTAAAGATTCTCGCAAACGTTCTTTTGCAACATCCACATCTAAAAATCCGGCGGGTGTAGCAACGATCAAAGCTGGTCTGATTTCCTCAGATTCAATGAGATCGACAAGTGTTATCAGGGCAGTTTGAGATTGACCGACTACAAATATTCCCTCTGGGTATCGCTTGGCTAGAGTCTCCATCCCCGACGCAGCGCGAGTTTTTTCTTTTTGAGGATGAGTGTAGAAGTCCATACTGCAATACACGGGATTGGCAAAGGTCGTTTGAATGGCTTGAATAATACCGACTTGCACCATTTGAACATCTACTACAATTGTCGTGCGTGCTGCTAGTGCGGCGGCTGCAGCCTGCAAAGCACGTTCAGAAAAGCGAATTAAAGATTTATACTCAAAGTCTGCTGTAGCGAAAACCACCCGACGGACAAGTTCGTACTCTGCGGGTGAAAATATATGCTCCCCCATTTCTGAGTCGATGATTGCCAAACTTTGAGCGTCAGTTATATGCCATTCCATAGCTATCAGCAGTCAGCTTTTAGCTAACAGCTTAGCAGCTTTTATTCGTGATTCATATGATTTTGATTGAATACAAATCCTGTGGTACGGAGAGAAGTGCCGTGCGGTGAATCGAGGCAAAGGACGAGGGTTTCCCACGCCCTAGCGATTGGTGTATAGCCCTTGCGGGCATATGGGCAACGCGTAGCGTCTGTGTAGGAGGTACAGCAACGCGTAGCGTGTCCGTAAGGACATACCCGGAAGAGGTTTCCCCCCAACCCCACTTCGTGGAGACCCCAAAGCCCCCGTTGGTATCTTGGGGTATCCTTCACATTATCCTTCTGTTTTCGGTTTGATACCAAGTGATTGGAAATCACGGCTATACAGGCGAAACCCGCCTGCGCGGGTTTTTCAATGTCTGTATTTTTTAACTAAGACTCAGCACTGGGAGAAGAACGACTGAAAACTAGAGACAAGTAAGCCACCAAAGCGCCGATGAAAAACCCTGCAATGTTACGAATCACGGGTAACCAATCGCTTGTTCTGGTGACAACCGGTCCGATACCAAAGGCAAGAAATAAAATGCCCCACAAAGGTGAGAAAATTAAAGCCCACTGCCAAGCAATGATCTCTCCTTCACGTCGAGGCTGAGCGGCGAACCCACAGATAATACCTCCAATGGTAGAAGTAATTAAAGTGAGAATCCACTGCTCTCGCGGTAATCCCGGAACAACGCCACAACCTCCTTGCACCAAGCAAGTTTTCACGGTCTCCATCGCTTGAAGAATAGCTTGGTCTTCGCCTTGTTCTCTCACAAAGTACAGGTTTCCAAAGCGGGTCTGCAATTCTATCCAAAAAGTACGTGGTAGTAATTCATAAACTGCGTCACCAACACTAAAGCTCAAAATATTTCCGCCACGGGAGTCAGCAACAAGTAAAACGCTTTTATCGTCTAAGCCCCAAAAGTTGATGACTGCACGACCTGGGGTGCGATCGTACTGTGTTAACACTCGCAGTTTCCAACCCGTGTCGGCTTCAAATTTGTCTAAGTCTTTGACAAGCTTCTCTTCTTGAATGCTGTTGAGCGATTTAGCTAAGTCTACGACTGGGGTTGGGGTATCCGGTAGTAACTCGGGATTGTCATAAGCGTATGCGTTGGGAGAATGCGCTATCCAAATCGATCCGGCTAAAAACAATACTGCCGCAAATGCCAAAAACCGCCGCCAAACACTATGCTGCATAAGCTTTTTTATACGGTTATATCCAGTAACAGTGAACAAGTTGTTTTAAAAGAGTACGGGAAAAGTGATACTTCTTTACACTTTTTAACTTTAATCTAATCTAACACCCTAAATCAAATAGACTAGTAATCGGCGAACATCGACCGATAACTGGGTATTATTAACTGAGAATTAATGACTTGATTGTTATGGCACTTTCCGGTAGCTGGCAAGATTGGTTAACTGTATTGGCATATGTATCTTTTGCCTGCTTCGTCATTTGGCGCATTTTCTTGACTAAATGAGCGCTTAGGTACAGAGCGAAAAGCCACAGAATCATGGTGACCCGTTATTATTGACACCGTTCAATCCCTAAATATTAAGTTATATGTAGAAATTAATGAATTACCGATCGCTCGTTACTAATTACTGGTCACTGATGCGTCGATTCTCTTGTCTGATTGCTTCTCGTTCTCGCAATGACAGTGGCGCTTTCTGAGATTGAGGTAGGCGATCGACAGTTCTTCTTGAAGATTTTGGACGTGTAAAGGTTTTCCAAGCTGCTTTCATCCCAACCATAATACTGCGAGTGCTAGCTTGAACATTTTGCGCTTGTTGCTTGGCGTTATCCAGACTTTGATCGACTTGCTTGACAACTTGACCGGCGCTTTTTACTCCTTCACTGACATCGTCGGTTAAATCGGTGATTTCTAAGCTAGTCAGACGAATGGCTTCTAGAGTTGGTGGTAACTCTCTTGAAAGGGTATCAAATAATTTTTCTGCACTCCGGGCTGCCCGAGCTACTTCTAGCAATGCGGGTAGAGCCGCTACCAAAACCGCAGTGAGGCTAGCGGCAACTAGAAGTATAGACAGTCCCAGCCAAAAAAGGGGATCGATCACTTTGGTATCGTTTACTAGCTATCTAAGTGTTGTGTAACAGGATCTGAGTTTTGCTCTGTGTTTTGCCGCTTTAAGACTTGGCTTTCCCTCTGACTGGCATCTATACCAGCTGCAAGCGCATCTCGCAATCGATCTAGTGTTTCATCCCAATTGGTACGTGCGCTTGCAGATAGGCGGTCTGCTTGCATCTGAACACTCGTTGAGATATCTTCTGCTAATTCTGGTAGAGCACTGGCAGATTTTTTTAATAATTGACGCGTTTCGCGCCCTGTGCGGGGAGCCAAGAGTAATCCGGTTAGGGTACCAATGGCAGATCCTAACATTAATCCACCGATAAATAATCCTGAACGGTTGTTAGACATTTTCTTTTTTTTCTCCTTATACACATTCTATGTGGGTTTCCACACTTTGCGAATTCCCAACTTTAATATTTACGTTGACAATCCCTGAAACTAAAAAGTTGCTATTACTAGCTTTGTGTTCTTTAAGTAACTATCTATAGTGATAATTTTACTGAAATTTCCAGAATCTGAAAATGCTAGATTTTCAAATTTTCTTTTTCAGTGTTATTGGTTTGAGTTTAAAAAAGTAACGATGTCCAATTTTCTGCCCGAAAGCAAGTAGGCTAAAAATTTGCCTCACCCGTTGAATTTGTAATTGTTTTGGCTGGTTTCCTTGACGCAAGTTATGGATATTTCTCTGACCTACGTAAATTGCTGTAGGGGCTTTGTGTAATACAGCATGAGTACTGCGTTGTGCAGCACTTAAAATATCCGCAATATTTGCGAGTCGCTGTTTCAGCAGCCAAACCCGCCAAGCCACGTAAAAAAGTATCAGAGATATGAGTATATTAATGATGACAACAACTGCGACCATATATTATCTTTTTGCACCCTTAGTAGCTGTTTTATTAACGCTAAAAGCGATATAATTTAGAGTTATCCAAAAAAATTATTTTTTCTCTGATACTGGCTAAAATATTTATGAAAATTCTATATTATTAACCATTATCAACTTATAACTCGATATATTAAATTTTCAATAACACTTGTGTCATGTTGTACATTCATACCGGAAGCCATCGCCGGAATTGTGTATTCTGAAAACAGCTAGGCTAATGTTTAAATGGAGGTCGAATGACTCCTATGATTATGCGTCAGCTTTGGTCGGTAGTAGAAACTGCCCAAACCAAGACGCTTTTACAACTCGATGATGCCACCTTAGTGCAATGGTTAGTAAAGCAAACCAAGACCCAGGCTCTATTAGACCATCATGAAACCGATTTTTTGAGCGACTATATCAAATCTCGTTTAACCTTGATTCGGGATATGGCTCAAGAACGTCAGTACTCTTAAAAGTCAACTGTCAAAAGTTATGGTTCATGACAAACGCTCGATGAGCGATCGCTAATGACGAGTAGGCAAATAACCCTCCACTACACAATCAGAACCGACAACTCGCATCTCTACACGTTCTAAAGACAACGCTTCGGTCATGGTGTTAAAACCAAGATCGCCCACAGGTGTAGGGGCACTGTCCCCACCGATGATTTTAGGAGCAATAAAGGCAAGAACTTTTTGCACGGCTCCTTGGGCGATCGCACTAGCAGCCAAGACACCGCCGCACTCCCAAAGGACGCTGCAAAAACCCCGTTCGTACAAGTAAGCCATTGCCCGAGTAGGTGTGAGTGGTGTTAATTCCACCACTTCCACCCCAAGCTTACGTAACAGTTCTTGAAAGCCAGGGTTAGCGCCCTGTTCTGTTAAAACCAAAGTGGGAGCTTCTGAAGTTTGCCACAAATGAGCTTTTTCAGGTAATTCAAGACTGCGACTCATCACAATACGCAGAGGATTGTGCGCTCCTTCTTGGTGGCTGGTGAGATGGGGGTTGTCGTGTCTAACTGTATTGCCACCAACAATGACTGCATCGCAAGCCGATCTTACTTGATGAACTTGATGGCGAGCGGCTTCATTTGTGATCCAAGCACTGTGACCGGTAGAAGTGGCGATTTTACCGTCTAAGGTCATAGCATATTTCAAAATCCCAAAAGGTCGTTTGTAGAGAATGCGATGGACAAATCCCTCATTCAGTTTCTTACAAGCTTCCTCCTCAACTCCGACCACAACTTCTATACCTGCAGCACGCAAGCGAGCAATACCACCGCCTGCTACAAGTGGGTTGGGATCGACCATACCCACCACTACTTTAGACACCCCAGCAGCAACCAACGCTTCCGAGCACGGGGGAGTCCGTCCGTAGTGATTGCACGGTTCAAGACTGACGTAAATAGTCGCACCACGAGCATCAGCACCAGCTGCTTTTAAAGCAAAAACTTCTGCATGGGGTTCACCAGCACGGGGATGAAATCCTTCCCCCACAATCTTCCCATCTTTAACAATAACTGCTCCTACCATGGGGTTTGGAGAAGTTCGTCCTACAGCACGGCGAGCTAATTCCAAACACCGCTGCATCATAGCCCGGTCAAAATCAGTTCCGGCGATTGGCACCACCTGTGAATTTTTTCCAAGTTCTGACAAGACTTGAGCTTCATTAACATATAAAGTGTCCTGTTGGGGAAGCAATGGGGAGTTATTCATACCTAATAACTTTATAACAATTCCATTCCAACAGGTTACCTTAGAGCCATAGAAAAAGTTAGTGGTGCAGGCGACTTCAGGAAATCACTCTTGGCGATCGACAAACAGAAACCCGGCTTCTTAAAGAAACCGGGTTTCTGATAGCGCTTCACTCCTATTTGAGCATATATACTCAAAACACTCACACTCCGCTATTGGTTAGTTATTAGTCGTTAGTTGTTATGAGATCGCTACTAACCACCAAAAATTAACCATTTTCAAGACTGTTCTGCCAGCTTGAAGTTTTGCCACCAGCGATTCAAAGGAAAATAAACAACAGGTGCCCACAGACTACTGAGAATAGCAGAAGCAAGGGCAACTTTCTGGAAATAGGCCCAGATATCTGCCGCAACTGCGTTACCCATTAAAGTCAACTGGGACGCAAAAATTGTTTCTGCAAGAACTGCCATACCAAATACAATTAAGGCAATAGAAATAAAATCTTCTTGAATAAAACGTTGTTTTTGAAGCATTCCCGTAAGCCCCCCCACAATTCCCAAACTTATAGCGTGAGTTGGGTCTGGTGAAGTCATAGCGTCTTGTAGAAACCCTAAAATTATCCCAGCACAGATTCCTTGAAAGGTTGTACGCTTTACACTCCAGGCTACTACCCAAATCACGGTCCAATTTGGTCCAATACCTAACAATTCCATACCCGGAAAACGGGTAGGAAGGATCATTAAGCATAAGAAGGCAGATCCGGCTGTAATTCCCCAATCAATCACTTGGCGTAGAAAGGGATTCCAGCGAGACAAGGGGCTAATCTTTACTCTGGATTGTCGCTTTTTTGGTTTTGGTTTTTTCTGCTTGCTACCATTAAGTTGTATAAATTGCATCTTTAATTAGATTTTTCTAACTGTGTATTTTCTGAAGTGGGTTTTTCTGGCTCTACGTTTTCAGGCTTGGGGTAGACTGCTACCCAATCTAAGGAACGTATTGGAGGGAAAAGTTCCACTTTGGCCACTGATGCTGGGAGTTTTTTCAAATCTAGCGACTTCACCTTGCCCACAGCTAAACCTGAGGGAAATTTTTGGCTGTATGTAGATGTAGCAACCAAATCTCCAGGTTTGACGTTTGGCACTTTTTCATAAAACTCTAACACTGCTTCTGCCGAAGCGTCGCCGCGCAATACACCTTTGGCACCGGTACGGGTAACGGTAACCCCAACTTGGCTCTTAAGATCGCTAATCAGCAGCACGCGGCTGGTATTGGGAGTTACACTTTCTACTAGACCTACTAACCCGCCATCAGCTTTAACAACATAACCTTCTTTAATTCCCGCGATCGCACCGCGATTGAGGGTAACTTGCTGCCACCAATTATCAGCACCTCGCCCGACAACTCTGGCTGGAATTGGGCGTGCTGATAGGGGCTGCTTTTCTACATAGCTCAATAATTGTTTTAATTTTTGATTTTGATTTTCTAAATCTTGTATGCGGGTTTGAAGTTCTAATACCCGAGGGCTGTCTCCCAAACGTTCCTCTGGGGGGGATGCTGTTTGCATCATTTGGAATGGGCGAGTAATACCCTCGTAAACTTCAATAAGGAGCGCACCTTGGGTTTGTCTCAATACCCACGCACCACTGATGACTATACCTAACAGACCTATTTGTAATCCTCTACGCTCCCACCAGCGACGTGCTGTAAACATAATAACCTTCTTTAGCCGTAACTTTACATAAGATATAGAATTCTATATCTATAATAAATACAGAACTCCATATCTGAAAATCCTTGATTTTACATATTTCGAGAACGTCCACTAAACACACGTTCCAATTGTTTGAAGTTTTCTAGCACTCGTCCTGTTCCTAACACAACACAGCTTAATGGATCGGCAGCAACGTGTGTAACTATACCCGTCTCATGACTAATTAGGGTATCCAATCCCTTCAGCAAAGCACCTCCTCCAGCAAGCATAATCCCTCGGTCGATAATATCTGCCGCTAATTCGGGAGGTGTCCGTTCTAGAGTTCGCTTCACCGCTTCTATAATGACTGAGAGTGGTTCAGACATACTTTCACGAATTTCCGGTCCTTTAATAGTCACGGTTCGCGGTAAACCAGAAAGCAAGTGCAAGCCTCTGACTTCCATAATGGAGTCATCATCATCGTGAGTGGGGTACGCCGAGCCAATGCGAATTTTTATGTCTTCTGCAGTTCGTTCTCCAATCACTAAGTTATGAACTTTCTTCATATACTGCATGATTGCTTCCGTCAGTTCATCTCCAGCGATGCGTACTGATTCGGAAAGTACCGTACCTTGAAGACTGAGGACTGCGACTTCTGTTGTCCCACCACCAATATCAATAATCATATTGCCAGTTGGCTCTGCTACAGGGAGCCCAGCTCCAATAGCTGCAGCCACAGGCTCATCAATGAGGTAAACTTCTCGTGCGCCTGCTTGAGTAGCAGCGTCCATAACAGCTCGTCTTTCTACTCCTGTGACTCCACTAGGAATACCGATGACTATACGAGGTAAGACTAAGGATTTACCTTCGTTGACTCGCTGAATAAAGCTTTTTAACATCAGCTCAGCCGTGTCAAAGTCAGCAATTACACCATCCCGTAAAGGACGCAAGGCAATAACATTCCCTGGTGTCCGACCGAGCATTTTTTTTGCTTCTTCTCCTACTGCTAGGGCGACTTTTTCGTTTTGATCGATCGCGACTACAGAAGGTTCTTGAAGAACAATCCCTTTACCTGATACATATACGAGGGTGTTGGCAGTACCGAGATCGATACCCATATCCCGCGATAAGGAAAATTTACTAAAAAGACCCACGCGTCTCTACGCCCCCTAATTCCAATACTTTTTACTACAACCGTAAGAGAGAATCGTGCTGGATTCTATTACGTTTTTTGCCCTGAGTCTAGTAAAGCAGAATATCTTTTCATATATTTTTTTTTATTCTTCAACCAGCCCCATGCTTCTACTGTTTTATATTCTTTAGCTTCATATGTGTATCCGTATGCTTTTGTAGTTTGCACTGAATATTTCTTATCAGTTATCTCAGTAATTATAATTGTTATTTATTTGACTTTACTTTTTTAGCAATACAATTCGCTATTATGGAAGTCAAAAGTAACAAGTACATCAGTACTGAAGGATAACTCTTATGAGCGTTAATGTTGTCACTTTAGTGGGTCGCGCTGGTATGGACCCCAAGCTGACTTGTTTCGAGACTGGGAAAATGAAGTGTCAATTTTCTCTAGCCGTCAGACGCCCCACCAGTAGAAGTGATGAACCCGATTGGTTCAACTTAGAACTTTGGGGAAACGAAGCACGAGTTGCCACCGATTATGTGAAAAAGGGTAGTTTAATTGCCGTTAAAGGTTCTCTCAGATTAGATTCTTGGGTTGACCAAAACGGCAACAAACGAACCTCACCCATCATCCGTGTGGACAGGCTAGAGTTACTCGGTTCCAAGAAAGATGTAGAAACTGACGGGATAGATAGCAATCCCGATAGTTTTGGCTAATGGCTAATAGCTAATGGCTAATAGCTAATTGTTCCATTAACCATTAGCCCTTAGCCGTTAGCCATTAGCATTAATAACTAATTTGCAATGTCACAGATGCTTTCACTTGTTGCTCAGAGCCAACTACAGGAGTGGAAGCATCTTTTAAAGCTACTGCTCTTGCCGCTAGCTCCGTTGTCGGTATTGGTGGTGGCGTTGGTACACCCGCCCCATTGACTTCAATACTAACAACTTCTTTGGCTTGAAATCCCAACGCACTCAAAACAGCACTCGCTTGCTGTTGTGCATCTTGGGTCGCTTTTTTAAGGGCTTGTTGTCTGGCAATAGCGATCGCGTCATCACTGGCGATAAAACTAATGCTACTAATCTGTGTCGCCCCAGCTTTGACAGCTTCATCCAATAAAGTGCCAGCACGTTCGGTCGGCAAACGAAAACTGACAGTATTAGTAGCTGTATACCCAGTTAGACGCTGTACGTTATTGTTGTAGCTGTACACTGGGTTAAGACTAATGCCTGTGGTTTGTAATTTCTCGACTTTTCGGCTTTTCAAGAGTTCTACTACATCTGACGATCTGCGAGCTGCTTCTTTTTGAACTTCCTGTGCGGTTTTCCCCTGCACCTCCACTCCTAAAGTGATTTGAGATAGAGTTGTAGGAATCTCTTGCGTACCGCGACCGCTAACAGTCAATGTTCGCAGCATTCTTTGCTTCTCTTGTGCCAAAGTGGGTTGGGCAAAACTGACACATAACAGCAAAGCTATGGGTATAGTTTTCCAGAGGTTTCTTGAATGAAATCGAGAACCAAACGTAATGGTATTCATTGTCCACTCCTCAAAAATTTAGAGAAAATTCAGTTAGTCAAGATTTTAGACTTGTTTAAGAAGTCAACGCTCTTGCAGTTAGAATATGTTGTTAATCTGGCATTGAAAAAATCAAACAGTAGTGTAGTTACGTTTTTGGAAACTAAAAGATGGCGTACTGGTTGCTGAAAACCGAACCAGAAGAGTACTCCTATAGCAATCTAGAAAAAGATGGCGAAGGAGTTTGGGATGGCGTGAGCAACGCTTTAGCTCTCAAGCATCTACGTACAATGAATATTGGTGACTTGGCATTGATTTACCATACAGGTAAAGAGCGACAGGTTGTGGGTATCGCAGAAGTTGTGAGCCAGCCCTATCCCGATCCGAAGTTAGATGATGCCAAACGAGTGGTTGTGCAGTTAAAAGCAGTGCAAAAAGTCAAGCAGCCAGTGACTTTATCTCAAATAAAACAAGATAGCCACTTTGAAAACTTTGATTTGTTGAGGCTTCCTCGATTATCTGTAGTGCCTGTATCAGAGTTTTACTGGCAACGCCTTCTACAATTAGCAGAGATCGATCGGTTAATTCAGTCCTTTTCTTAACCCATGAATGATAGTTGCTCTCAACAAACTTGTAAATTAAAGAGAAGGGTTTTTTTTGGTAACCAATGCAGTTAAGCCTAACAACCTTCTCATTCCCATTACCTCTGTTAGCAACGGCAACAGAAGCAGCAGATAGTTCAATGGTTCTAGCAGCCGTGCTGCTCAGTTTAGTTGTTATCTATCTTGCCAGTAAAGTTGGTGGAGAATTATCCAACCGCATAGGTTTACCCCCTGTCTTGGGTGAACTTGTGGCTGGCGTAGTCGTTGGTGTTTCAGGGCTACATCTTTTGGTGTTTCCTGAAGGGGGAGCAAACAGTTCTGGCTCTCTCATTATGACTTTCCTCCAAACCACCGCTGGTCTGAATCCAGATGCAGTTGATGCTGTGTTTGCAGCACAGTCTGAAGTTCTGACCATACTCTCAGAATTAGGTGTTATTGTTCTTCTGTTTGAAATTGGCTTGGAGTCGAACATCAAAGATTTGATGGCTGTTGGGATACAAGCTACTGTTGTTGCATTTGTGGGGGTAGTTTTACCCTTTGCTGCTGGTACAGCAGGATTAATGGCTTTGTTTAATATCCCAGTTGTAGCAGCAATTTTTGCTGGGGCGGCTCTCACGGCTACCAGTATAGGTATCACTTCTAAAGTCTTGTCAGAATTGGGACGTCTCAATTCAAAAGAAGGACAAATAATTTTGGGTGCTGCTGTTATTGATGACGTCTTGGGAATTATTGTTCTGGCAGTGGTCGCAAGCCTTGCTAAAGAAGGCATGGTGGATTTAGGCAAAGTTGTTTACTTGCTGATTAGCGCTACCTCTTTCCTTGTAGGATCGATTGTCCTGGGTAAAGTTTTTAGTAACACTTTTGTCGCGATCGCTAAAAAGTTAAAAACTCGTGGTGAATTAGTTATACCGGCATTCACCTTTTCCTATGTGATGGCATACCTTGCGGCTGTTATACAGCTAGAAGCCATCTTAGGTTCTTTTGCAGCTGGATTGGTTTTAGATGAGACCGACGAGCGCGTCCAACTGCAAAAACAAGTCATACCTGTTGCTGACTTATTAGTCCCTATTTTCTTTGTCACCGTTGGCGCAAGAACCGATTTGGGAGTGCTAAACCCAGCTATTCCTGCCAATCGCGAGGGCTTAGTCATGGCAATTTTCCTGATTACTGTTGCAATTCTTGGGAAAGTAGCCACGGGATTAAGTGTTTTTGGAATCCCTCAAATCAATCGTTTGGCAATTGGTGTTGGAATGATCCCTAGAGGTGAGGTAGGATTGGTTTTTCTTGGTATTGGCTCCTCTACCGGAGTTCTCTCCAAACCTTTAGAGGCAGCAATTATTATGATGGTTATTCTGACAACCTTTTTAGCCCCACCTCTGTTAAGATTTGTATTTCCAGAACCAACTCATACAACAGCCGACACAGAAAATTTAATTTTTGACGGTTCTGGTAGCAATTCTCTTGTAATTGGATCATCAGATGCTAAAGTTTCTTCTCCAGATGAAAGGGAGTAGGGAATAGGGAGTGGGGAGTAGGGATAAGGGAGACAAGGGGGACAAGGTAGAAAGTACTTTTTTCCCTAATCCCCAACCCCTAACCTTAAGCTCTTACCACCGTGTCTGTACTTAGATCTTTGTAAAGACTGTTTCTTATATAGCACCCACAGCAATGGAACTTATATTTCCAAATTTACGTCTCCAGAGATGGAATTTTTAGAAGTTTTTTCTAAAAAGAATTGGCTTTAGGTATGTTTTTTTGTCCTTTCATATCTCCTGCTCTCTAGTTCAACCCTAGATATTTTCTTGCCTTTAATACAGTAGGACTTAAAAGTCAATACCACATTGGAAAATAGCAGCCAACAGTTGGCAGTTGGTGCATCTTATACCAAAAATGACACAACTCGATAATCCCTTGTCGATTCAAGTGTTACCTATAGGGATTGACTGCTGTTGAAAATGCTGGTTATCTCATTAGTTAGTGTAGTAAGAGTGCTTTAGAAACATGGACTTTTTTAATGTCATAACGGCATAGCAAATAGGATAGGTATGCTAGATTCGACGCCACTATTCCAATTCCTAGTAAGGATTTGATGCTTTGAGCATCAAAACCAAGGTGTGGGCAGTGATGGTGTGAGGATGTGCCAACACTTTGAAATTTTATCGGCTCTATGAATGCGAATCAGGAGAAAACACTGTGAAAATGCACTGGTTACTACCTGGTACCTTTGTAACTACTTCATTATGTATGCTGGCTGCGCCTGCGGAAGCAGCAAAGTTACAGTCTTGGCGTTTTGATGCCAATCAAAATAGATTGGAAATCAATACCGAAGGTGCTGTTCAACCTCAGGCGCAGCTAGTTTTTAACCCCACGCGCTTGGTTATCGATTTGCCAGGAATAGAATTTGGGCGTCCGCAGTTAACTCAGTCAGTGGGTGGTGCTGTTCGCTCTGTTCGGATCGGTCAATTTGATAAAGCAATAACTCGTGTTGTTGTCGAATTGAGTCCGGGTTATACTCTCGATCCAAAGCAAGTGAAATTTGAGGGAAAAACTGCCAGTCGCTGGATAGTACAATTACCAACGCCGCAAACTGAGCAAATAGGAACCTCAAACGAAAGCGAGGAAGTTAAAATCGCAGCTTCAAGAAATGTTTCACCTCCTAGAAACGCTTCATCTGTGAATAACGTTTATAGCGTTGTCACGGTAGACGCGCAAGAAAACAAACCAGAGTTTTCAAAGCAGGTTGTGACTATCCCTGAAGCTACAACTCAAATTCAGAGCTTGCAAGTTACAGGGGATGGTTTATTTGTCCGTACAAATGGAGAAATACCCAAATTTCAAATTATTCGCAGTCGCGATCGCTCTACTATTTTTGTTGATATCCCCAGCGCTACCCTCGCGTCAAATTTTTCACAGCAGGATTCCAAAGCTAACCAGTATGGGATAAACCGCATTGAATTTAACCAACTGCGAACAACCAGACCAACTGTGAGATTGACCTTACGAGTCGATCGAGATAGCCCGGACTGGCGGGTCACTACTAATAATGTTGGTAGTAGTAGTGGTTTGGTACTGTTACCCAATCGTTTTGCGACTAACTCCTCGAGAGAAAATAATTCAAGTAACTTAACTTCTCCAAGAGAGAGTCAATCCATCCCTTTGCCAGCGCTATCAAGCAACGACTCCATTGCGACAATTCAGTCGGTAGATGTTGTTGGTACGCAACTGCTAATTAGAGGCGATCGGACTTTATCATCCGCCAGCACGGGTTGGGATAGGTCATCTGGTTTCTACCGAATTACTATTCCCAATGCTAAGTTAGCTCCTTCCGTCAAAGGTCCAAGCTTTAGTGCTAGCAGCCCCATTTTGCGAGTTCGCTTGCAACAGCAAGACCAAAGGACAGTGGTTGTACTCGTTCAACCCGCATCAGGC
Organism: Tolypothrix campylonemoides VB511288_2; assembly: GCF_045999855.1. Lineage (NCBI taxonomy): Bacteria > Bacillati > Cyanobacteriota > Cyanophyceae > Nostocales > Tolypothrichaceae > Tolypothrix > Tolypothrix campylonemoides. The sequence continues at coordinate 267,228 of NZ_JBFPMW010000015.1, read as the reverse complement.
GTGCAATTTGGACAGATCGATCGCTCCAACGATCGACAGCTATCTCTGGAACTCGAACGCACCCGTACAGTATTGCCTCCCGTAAATTTACCACCTATCTCGCGCACCAACCCACAACCCCTACCACCGAGATCGATTCCCTCTCCCGTTCAAAGTCCTCGCGTCCCCAAAGGAAAAGTTATTATTGTTGTTGACCCCGGACATGGCGGTCAAGATCCAGGAGCATTAGGTATTGGTGGGATTCAAGAGAAGGACGTTATTTTACCCATCAGCTCGAGAATAGCAGAACTGTTGCAGCAAAAAGGCGTACAAGCAGTATTGACCCGAAATTCGGACTACTTTGTAACTCTCCAAGGACGGGTTGACATGGCAGAAAAGGTAAATGCTGATGTGTTTGTTAGTATCCATGCTAACTCAGCAGGAGCCGGTCGTCCAGATGTGAGTGGTTTGGAAACATATTATTACGATAGCGGTTTAGGTCTAGCTAAAGTTGTTCACAACAGTATTCTCCGCAGTGTCAATGTCAGAGACCGAGGAGTCCGGAAAGCAAGATTCTATGTCCTTAGAAAAAGTTCTATGCCTTCGATTCTTGTGGAAACTGGTTATTTAACCGGTCGTGAGGATGCTGCTAAGCTAGGTAATCGGTTGTACCAAAATCAAATGGCAGAGGCGATCGCTAATGGTATTGTTGAGTACCTCAGGCAGAGATAACAGAATCTAGAAACTCTCTACTTTGTCTAAGAATAAGTTCTCATTGGGCTGTTACCCTAGCACGATTGCAGGCAACAGCCCATATTCTTTTAAATATATTGTGGAAAAAGTGTTTATTTAGACTTCAAACTGGGAATAATGTGTGACATCACACTTAACTTACCTGATGGTGATGGATATGAGTACGGTTATAAGACCCTGGATTGCCAAAAAATCCCATAACTTCTTGCCTTTGTCACCTTAAAGATAGGACTATAAAAAGAAGAAATAGGTAATTGACCCTTTGAGATAAACTTTGTAATGGTAACATTTTCCATAATTTCTAGTGACTGATAGGGGTTTTCGCTAGCTCAACCCAAGCATCTATATTTTTTTAGTTATACGTTAAGTGGGGTCTGTGAGTCCGTACCATATCAGTCAACCGTATCAAGTATATGAAGTGTGAAGTATGAAATATGAGTAAATTCCACCAAAAAATCGAGAATTTGTACCGAGTTATACTACTTTTTTCATTCTTTATCCTTCATCCTTATAAACTTCATCCGCCAAGAATCAAGCGCAAGCTTTACTTCTAAAGTGACTTTCTTCTAATACTGAGCGGTGACGGTGTGAGTCCTTGCCAAAGCTTTGGCATTTTGACAGCTCTTATAAATACGAATCTGGAGAAAAACTGTGAAAATCAACTGGCTGTTACCTGGTGCTATTGCAACAAGTGCTTTGTTCGTAGCTTCGTCGCCAGCGCAAGCAGCAAAACTGCAATCCTGGCGATATGATGTCAATCAAAACCGATTGGAGTTCCGTACTGAAGGACCTGTTCAACCCCAGGCGCAACTCGTCTTTAACCCCACTCGCCTGGTGATCGATTTGCCTGGTGTAGAATTGGGACGCCGACAGCTCGTACAGCAAGTCAATGGTGCTATTCGCCTTATCCGTATAGGACAATTAGACGAACACACAACTCGCCTTGTTGTAGAACTCAGTCCGGGTTATACCCTTGACCCAAAGCAAGTGAAATTTGAGGGGAGAACTCCCAGTAGTTGGTTCGTACAATTACCGACGCCAGAAGCCGAACAAGGAGTTCCTTCTTCATTAAATGTGTATAGTGTTGTCAAGCCTAACCCCAACACAGTACAAAGACAGGAATCAAATGCTAATGTCTACAGCGAACCTATCCCCAGTACGAACGTCGCGCCACTTGCAAGACGAACAATTATTAGCAGTCGTGCTAATAACAGCAATCTTGCTGATGGTATCGCTCAAATTGAGAACTTACGTGTTACGGGCGATGGGTTGTTTGTCCGTACCAGTGGTAGCGTTCCCAAGGTGAAGATGTTCCGCAGCAAGGACAAGAGTGCTATTAATATTGATATTTCTAGCGCTGCTTTATCATCGGATTTTGCAATGCGGGATGTAACTGTTAACAAACACGGTGTTAGACACGTAGAATTTACCGAACTTAGAACTGAGCCACCAGGTGTCCGGATGACGTTATGGGTAGAGAAAGATGGTCCGGACTGGGGTACAAACGTTAACTCTAATGGAAGTTTGGTAATTTTGCCAAACAGTAATGGCGTGAGAGTACTAGAGAACAACGGTAGGGGTGGTGAAGATAGCAACTCAAATCGTTACTCAGACAATAACTTTAGGAACAATGATGATAGCAACCCCAGTCGTTACTCAGACAATAACCCACGTTCTTACGAAAGAGCCAACGACTCACTTTCTACAATTGAATCTATAGAATTAGGTAGTGCTGGCGCACAACTATTTATTAAAGCTGATGGTACTTTAGCTTCTATTGATAGTAACTGGGAAAGATCTTCGGGTTTTTTCCGAATCACGATACCTAATGCTAGATTAGCAACTCCAGTTCAAGGTCCAAATTTGGACGCAAGCAGTCCCATTCTCCGCATCCGACTGCAACAGAAAGATTCCCGTACAGTTGTTGTATACGTTCAACCAGCACCCGGAGTGCGAATTGGACAACTCAATCAACTGACAGAACGAGTTTTGTCCGTACAATTACAGCGTACTCGTTCAATAACTTCTCCCTTTTCTTTGCCTCCTTTAGCAAGACCATCGTATCCACAACCCATGTCTAATGGACCGATGACAATTAATCCAAATTACGGTACACAACCACAAGCACGACGAAGAGCACCCAATGGGCGCGTTGTGATTGTTGTTGACCCAGGACATGGTGGTAAAGATTCTGGTGCTCCCGGTCTTGGCGGATTGCTGGAAAAGAACGTGGTTCTACCTATCAGCCAAAGGGTAGCATCGGTTCTGGAGCAAAACGGGGTACAGGTTGTACTGACGCGCAATTCTGACTACTTTGTGGAACTTCAAGGACGGGTAGACATAGCAGATAGATCTAATGCCGATTTATTTGTTAGCGTTCACTCCAATTCTATTGACGGTCGTCCTGATGTTAATGGTTTAGAAACGTATTACTATGACAGCGGTTACGATCTCGCTCGTGTCGTCCATAATACTATTCTTGAAAGCATTCCAAGCCTTAAAAACAGAGGAGTACGGAAAGCTCGATTTTATGTTTTGAGAAAAAGTTCTATGCCTTCGATTTTAGTGGAAACTGGTTATATGACTGGTGTAGAGGATAATCCCAGGTTGGGAAGTTCCGAATACCAAAATCGCATGGCGGATGCGATCGCTCAAGGTATACTTCGGTACTTGCGACAAAGATAGTGATGAAGGGCTAATGGCTAATGGTGAGACCAGCCCTGAAGGCGGGTTTCCCGCGCCCTGGGGACTGGTGAGACCAGCCCTGCAGGCGGGTTTCCCGCGCCCTGGGGACTGGCGAACCCGAAGGGCGAACAAGGGAGGGCTAATAGCTAATGGCTAATGGCTGGGCTGATGGTGAGTCTAGCCCGTAGGGCTTAGGAAACCAGCGCCCTAGCGACTGACGTATAGCCCTGACGGGCATAGCCTGCTGCGGCATCGCGGAGCGTGCGGTTTGCGCTTAGCGTCTCCGTAAGGAAATACAAGGTTAGCCATTAGCCATTAGCCATTAGCCATTAGCCATTGTATATTTAATCGCAAAACATAAATTAATATTTTTTGCCTGTGCTCAGCTATTCTCATTTTGATAACGAACCCCAACGTGCCTCAATTGGCATTTTTGATAGTGGTGTAGGTGGTTTAACGGTACTGCGACAACTCTACAAGCAACTCCCTAATGAATCAATTATTTATTTCGGGGATACGGCTCGACTTCCTTATGGTATTCGCACACCTGGTGAAATCGTACAGTATGTACGTGACATCTTAGATTGGATGCAACAACAACGAGTGAAGATGGTTGTTATGGCATGTAATACTAGCTCTGCTTTAGCTTTAGAGGAAGTTCAGGACGAATATCCTTTTCCCGTTTTAGGAATTATCCTCCCTGGGGCAAAAGCAGCAGTAGAGTGTGGCAAACGTATAGGGGTAATTGCCACTCCGGCAACTGCCAAAAGTAATGCATATCGACGTGCTATCCTAGAAGTAAATCCCCAAGTTCAAGTCTGGCAAGTAGGTTGTCCGGAGTTTGTGCCCCTTATTGAACAAAATCGCGTTCAAGATCCCTACACTACAGATGTGGCACGCTTATACCTCGAACCACTTATACACCATCAGATTGACACCTTAGTCTACGGTTGCACTCACTATCCCCATCTCGCACCAGTCTTGCGATCGCTTCTTCCATCCCAAATACAATTAGTCGATCCTGCCGTACACGTTGTTGCGGCGTGTGCTCGAGAACTCGATGTGATGGGTTTGAAAAATACCCATTCACCAGTACCGACGCGTTTTGCTGTCAGTGGCTGCCCGCAACAGTTCGCTCAGTCCTGCTTGCAATGGCTCGGGTATACCCCAACTGTTGAAGCAGTCTGTTGGGCTGAAGGGTTGCGAGTTGGAAGTTAGGGGTTAGGGGTTAGGGGACACACGGAAGAAGTACAGACAACTTATGCCACAGTCCCCAGCCTCTCTCTTGACTCTTGAGTCTTAACTAGTGTAGGCTAGTAGCTTCAGTCACATTTGACCTTAGTGTTACGTCCTCTTTGGTTGTTTGAGAAACTCGTGAAGAGTCCACATTAACTGTCTTGTTTCCGGTTCGTTTTGCTAGTGCCAACAAAAGGTAGACTGCTAACAGATAACCAGAAGCTAATATAAAAATCATCATAGGCATTTTTCCGTAAATCATCTTCTCTACCGGGTCGTGTGTCCAAAGGTTATAAACTTAAATAAATAGGTGTAGAATTACAGCCACAAACTACACTTGTAGTGGCTTATTTTTCTACGTAACAAACTTGTCGGTAGAGCTTAATGCTCTCCGAGCAATCAACTTGTAAGGAATTTTTTGCAGACTATACCTACAGCAACAAATAATTGGTTTACTAAAAAGCAAACAAAATCTGTTGTTTCAGCAGTCTACCCAGTCTGCGTTATTTTGTATGCACTTGATGAACGTACTTGCACAGCAAGTACTTTTTCTGTGCTCATGAACTATGACGTTTCCCCTAAAGGAAGCGCATGGCTTTAACCTTGAGGTTTTGGACACGAGGGACTCAACCAACGAATAATTCCCTTGGTCAAAGCCCACGATACTTTATTCACTCACAACACCAGTAGAGGAAAACACCTCTTGGTGATTTTCTCGCCCGGATGGTGAATCTCTCAATAATTTAAAATCCCTAGATTTTAGCGTAACACAACCAACCTGACTTTTTAGCCATTTTTTCTGCTAAATTTAAAATTTTCTAGGTTGAGTTACATACGCTTCCGATATATCATTTGTTACTTACAGTAAGTAGAAGTATAAAAAGTTAATATTATATAATCATAACTGAATTTAACCTTGTTGTCTATATTACTAACAAAAACGTTATAGTAAATTTACTGAAAATTAAATTTTTGATAAAAAACAGGCTTTTTGTCTAATTTAAAAGATTTCTAAAATTTCTTAAAAAAGTATTAAAAATAGCTCATGAGTGCGAAGATATACTCAAATTTTCTTCAGTATGCTTTGCTCCATACGACAACATACGAAAATCTTTTACCTGAGTTTTTTTACCGGACGTTATTACTTTAAGAATTGTAACAATACAATTTCCCACGAGCAATTGCTTGCAACGCATTTTACAGAGACTGAAGACCGGAGACTGAAGTTCAATTTCTTTATCGTTCTATGCCTCTATCTCAAAAAACGACTAGATTATCTTAAAATGAGTAGAAGATATGTAAACTTTCGTAAATTAAAGCCAGAGTCTGCCCATCCATGACCCCAGCCACCTCCCTTTTTTCCCCAGTGGAAGCTGACCTGCTTTTACTAGCAGACAATTTGAAACAGCTAGTTGGAAACGGTCACCCCATCCTTTGTGCAGCCGCCGAACACTTATTTGGAGCTGGGGGAAAGCGTATCAGACCAGCCATTGTTTTACTGATCTCGCGGGCAACCATGCTCCGCCAAGACATTACGCCTCGCCATCGTCGCCTAGCTGAGATTACAGAAATGATTCATACAGCTAGCTTGGTACACGACGATGTGGTTGATGAATCAGAAATGCGACGTAATGTTCCTACAGTTCACAGTTTGTTTGGTAACAGAATTGCTATTTTAGCAGGAGATTTTTTGTTTGCTCAATCTTCTTGGTATCTAGCCAACTTGGACAACCTAGAAGTGGTGAAACTGCTGTCGCAAGTCATTATGGATCTGGCAACTGGTGAAATCCAGCAGGGATTAAGTCGATTTGATAGCAGTATCACTATTGAGACTTATTTGAATAAGAGTTATTACAAAACTGCTTCTTTAATTGCCAATAGTGCTAAAGCTGCAGGGGTTTTGAGCGAAGTTTCTCAAGAAGTTACCGAGCATTTGTATCATTACGGGCGTCACATTGGTTTGGCGTTCCAGATTGTGGATGACATTTTAGATTTCACAAGTTCGGCAGATACTTTGGGCAAACCAGCTTCTTCAGATTTAAAAAGTGGTAATTTAACAGCACCTGTTTTATTTGCGTTAGAAGAACAACCATACTTGGAAGTTTTGATAGAAAGAGAGTTTGCCCAAGAAGGAGATTTAGACCAAGCCCTCTCCTTGATTGAAGATAGTCAGGGTCTACAGCGAGCCAGGGAATTGGCAGCCCATCATGCTCACTCAGCAGTAGAGCACATAGCAGACCTACCTCCCTCTGATTGCCGCCAAGCGTTGATTAAGATGGCTGATTACGTGTTGAGCCGCCTTTATTAGGGACATAACTGGGATTGGGGACAAGGAAGACAAGGAGGACAAGGGAGACAATGAAAACAAGGGAATTGGGAAAAATCCTCAACCCTAAGTCCTCGTCTCCATCTCCCAATTCCGGTGTCCCTCATCCTCAATTTTCAAGACTTAATAACCAAATCATATACATAGACCAAGTCATTGGTTTAGCATGAGAGTATACATGCTAATACCTGATAGCTGATAAAATTTATGCAATGTCCGGAGGAATTTGCATATTCTTTCTGTTCTGTTGAAGCTTCTGCTGAATTAGGTTTTCCAGGTCACTTCGCCTGATTTCTACTCCATTACTGTTAATGTCAGAAGTTTCAAAAAAAACTATACTATCTACGGGTTCCATTGCTACCAGTTGGAACAGAATGTGAGTGACAGGGACGGGTGTAGCTACCAATTGAGGGTCAAGCCCAGCATTTGATTTGCTAGGGACATCCTGTAATGTAGGAAAAGCATAAATTACGCGCTTTTCTAACTGTGGATTTGCGCGGTTGCTTAATGTAGTCAAAACCCAGCTTCCATCCAAATTTTGGACTATGTAGTATTGGGAACGGCGTAATTTCTGGGCGATCGCGCTAAGGACAGGAGCGATTGCTGTGACAAGTTGCGGTGTTACACCATCTTTGGGTGCATTGTCAATCAGCAATTGAATTTGTGCTTGTAAATCCATAATCACCTGTAAACTGCAAGTGGTGGTGTTCATAACATCTATGAAAGCGAACTCAGTGACCACCTGACCAGTGACCATAGCTCATTGTCTACTGTTCGAGGTTGTAAATTGTTCATAAAATTTCTTGACCACATAAAAGCAGGCTTACAGGTTGTACTCAAGTATGTTAGGGTCTTTTTAAAACTTGATTATGAATTCAGCCGCAACCGTAACAATTCAGGGAGTAAGTTCTATCGGCGTGGAGGCGATATATCAACTCCTATTTAAGGAGCTTCAGCAATCAACGAAAGCTTCGGAGCACAACTGTCGTGATGTGTCAACACGAATAGCAGCCGAAGTTAACAGAATTTGCAGTGAGAGCAAACGCATCCAAGCCGCCGGCGCTGTGGAAAACTCCGCGATCGCTCTAGCCAAACACAGGCTGCAACAGTGTCTCAGATACTACGAGTTGGGTTCTAATCGAGGTAGGGTAGAATTACACAGCACCCTAAGTGCGATTATTTATCGCTACATAAATCCCCCTCAAAGGCAATTGAGCTATCAAGGAAGGCTCGTTGTCATTGAAGATTTCTTACAGAGTTTTTACTTAGAATCCTTAAACGCTTTCCGACGAGAAAACCAACTGAGTGCTACCTATCGTCCGCAAACTCTGTTGGAATTGGCAGAGTATATGGCATTCACAGAACGCTATGCCAAAAGGAGGATTCCCTTACCAGGACGCCAGCAACAACTTATTATTCTTCGAGCACAAACATTTTCCCAACAACAACCACCAGAAACTTGTGTTGACATAGAACAAGCCGCAGAGGGAAGCGGGAATGAAGGCGATGGTTCTTGGGAAGACCCAGCCGTGCAGCAGTTGCGAAGTGCAATGGCAACACAGCCAGAACCAGAACCCCAAGAAGATACTTTGCGTTCTGTCGTTGTGACAGAATTGATGAACTACCTAGAAGAAAAACAACAATCAGACTGTGCTGATTACTTTTCCCTCCGCCTGCAAGACTTATCAGCACAGGAAATAGAGTCTATCCTAGGGTTAACACCGAGACAGCGGGATTATTTACAACAACGTTTTAAGTACCACTTAATTCGGTTTGCACTGCTGCATCGCTGGGAATTAGTTCATGAATGGCTAGAAGCCGATTTACGCACTAACTTAGGATTGACACCACAACAGTGGCAAATTTATACAGCAAAACTGGACGATAAGCAAAGGTCTCTATTAGAGTTGAAACAACAGGGAATACCTGATGAAAAGATTGCCAAAACTTTAGGGTTATCAATGGCACAATTGCAAAAACGGTGGTTTAAAATTCTTGAGCATGCTTGGGAAATTCGTAACTCTTTAATATCCGGATCGGGTGCATCTACTCATGAATAGTGACTCAGAATCCTTACAAAACCAGTTGCTTGCTTGGTTATTGGGCGAACCCCAAACAACTGAAGAAGGAAACTTGGCAGATTGTGAGGACGTTAAGGGGGTAAACAATCTAGATGAAACAGCCGCCGCTACCAACGGTGGCGATTTTCGATCGAGACAATTACCCCAAACCTTTCAACTGGGAGAAATTCCTACTGTGCAAGAACGTTTCCAAGCCGTCCTTAAACGTCGGTTACAACTTCAAATTGAAAATCATCCGCCGCTCTTCCCTTGGGAAAACCAACTGACAGACTACCCCGATTATGTAGACAAACCGTCAGTTGATTTAGTTCCGGTTTGGGGGTGGGCGGCACAGCAAGTCAAGCTGAATTTGCCGATTCTGTTACCGGAAAGAGTTTTCCAGATGTTACTGGAAAAGTGCCAAGGATTAGTGTCGTCTTCATTACCATTGGGGACTAAACTGGTTCAAGCGGTGGAAAACCTATTCCCTACAGAGCCTGAGATCGTAAATGACATAGCCGGATTGGTGCTGAGAAGCCCCTATAGATCTGCTGTGGATGCTATAGAGACTATGCCAAATTTAGAAAGTAGCTACTCAGATTTACAGCCCCGCCAACAAATGGCACTGTCATTAATGGCAGCAAAACAGCTGTTAGAAAATTTGACGCTACCTATTTCATCCACCGATCCAGTTGTAGAAAGACAATGGTTAACTAGCGCAGGTGTTCTTACCTTAAGGGTGGAATACCAAACCCAAGGACAAATTAACAAGCTACGGGTTCAAAGCGAGTTACCTGGAGCGGGAGTTTTAAATCTTCAGGGAGAAGCCTCTCAAGCAATGGTAGAGTCTTCAAGTCCGGGATGTGTCAGTGTCGAATTAAATGACATACAACTCAACCAGACTTATACCCTAGAAGTCGAGTTAAAAGAAATAGACACCAGACCGCTTGTTTTTGTAATTGTTCCCACGGCGTAAATCGCTTTTGCCATCGCTAGCACCTGAAATTAATAAAACGCCATTGTGACGAAATGAAAATCCTGGTTTTGAGCAATTCTCTTTTCAACTTAAAGCGTCATTAGGGCGTCTACAGAAAGCTGCTATGAGGAAGACACGAAGAGGAGATACGGTTTGACCGCTCGCTGGTTATTTGTAGCGTCCAAGATTGCCGCTTTGATTACATACCCATAGACTGCTTTCTTGCTTTTAAATGATTAACAAATCCAGGATGAATTGGCGTCTACCTCTTGTCCATCTCTTGCGGCAAAGCATGCAGGAGACGCCATTGGTGGAAGTAGAAAATACAATTACCTTACGGGTGCTAGTGCTAGCGTTGGTAATTGTTGGGATTATCGCTACGGATATTGCTGCAGAGACTAAATTTAGTTTTTGGGCAGTACCCCTATCAGTCGTCGGTGCGATTTGGAGTTACCACCGTCGCCGAGAACGTAACGTCTCGGTGAAGTTTTGTATCGCCATAGGAATGTTGGCAGCACTGGGTGCTTTCTTTGGAAGATTATTTGGGGAGCTAAATGACACGCGTTTGGCTTTGGCGGAGTTATTAATTCAACTCCAAGTACTTCATAGCTTTGATATGCCCCGTCGCAAAGACTTAGGTTATTCAATTGTCATCGGGTTGATTTTGCTTGGTGTCGCCGCAACACTGAGTCAAACTCTAGCATTTGCGCCAGTGCTGCTGTTATTTTTGGCAATTGCTTTGCCGACTTTAGTACTTGACTACCGTTCTCGGCTGGGGTTTCAAAAATCGGTTCCGTTCCCTGGTTCAACCAGGGAACAACAGGAAGCTTCTTCTCTTTTAAATTGGAAATTTCTTTTCTTGAATTTTTTAATTATTGTGGTAGCAGGACTGGGAATTTTTGCTGTTTTACCCAGAGTACCCGGCTATCAACTGCGTATGTTCCCAGTCAGCGCTCCCATTAATGTTAAAGGAGAGTTTACCGGGCGCAGTATTGTTAACCCAGGCTACGTGCGCCGGGGTAATGACCCTAAAAATCAAGGTGCGGCTTCGGGTGGATTGGGAGAAAATCAACCCGGTGCTCCGGGAAAACTAAATGATAGTTTTTATTACGGTTTTAGCAGCCAAATAAACCAAAACCTGCGGGGAGAGATGAAACCCAAAGTTGTGATGCGAGTGCGATCGCAAAGCCCTGGTTTTTGGAGAGTTTTGGGTTTCGACCGCTACACGGGAAAAGGATGGGAAATTTCTCGCACAGAGCAAGTTGAAACAGTCAAGCGTCCTCCGTGGTCTTTTCAAATTTTTCTGCCTAGAGCCATCTTTAGCGGTCAAAGTAAAGATGTAGTACAAACATACACGGTGGTATCGGATTTGCCCAACTTAATTCCGGCAATGGCTCATCCGAAAGAAATCTACTTTCCGACACCAGTAGTCGCGGTAGATAAAGAAGGCGGGTTGCGAGCACCCGTTGAACTATCAGAAGGTCTAACTTACACCGTGGTTTCAGAAGTCCCCCTGCGCGATCGCACTTTGTTGAGAACAACTTCCACCAACTATCCTGAGAGTTTTAAAAAGTACTACCTACAAATACCCGATGGAATTGCCGAAAAAATCAGAAAACACACAGAAGGAATATTAGCCAACTACAATCTAGAGCGGGTGGGCAAATCCCAAAAGGCTTTGGAATCCCCTTATGAAATAGCCCTGTACTTGGCTCAGTATTTAAAGCAACACTATAATTTTCCAAATAATCCCTTTGAGTTACCCTACCTAAGTGAAAAGGAAGACTTGGTAGAAACTTTCTTGTTCAAAAACAAAGGAGGTTACCCAGATCACTTTTCTACAGTACTGACAGTCATGCTGCGTTCCATTGGTATACCAGCGAGGTTAGTAGCGGGATTCAGTCCGGGAGAATTTAATCCATTTACGGGAATGTACGTTGTTCGCAACACCGATGCTTTTGCGATGACGGAAGTTTACTTCCCCAGATATGGCTGGTTCGCTTTTGACCCCATCCCAAATCATCCACTGATTCCCCCTTCTGTGGAAGACACAGAAACATTTGGCGTTCTCCATCAATTTTGGAACTGGGTGGCTGGATGGTTACCAACTCCACTCAAAGGTTTTTTCAACACCATATTTGGAACAATATTTAATTGGATTTCCAAAGCGTTGTCTTGGTTTATCTCATTATTCAGCCAAGGTTGGGCTGGGGCGATCGCGGGATTAACAATAGGAACAGCATTCGCCTTTTGTAGCTGGATGGCATGGCGTTTGTGGAGACAGTGGCGGTATCGTTTGAGACTGAGTAAATTACCGCCCATGGAAAGCCTCTATCAACAAATGCTCAAGTGGGCTACCCAGAAAGGTTTGGGTAAACATCCAGCACAAACACCATTGGAGTTTGCTCGCCTATCATACGACCATCACTCTTCTGGAATTGCGGAAGTTATTGATGAAATTTGCCAAGCTTACGTAAGTTGGCGTTATGGTGGCTATCCGCCTGACTTAAATCGACTGCAACAAAGATGGCGGGAATTAAATAAAACACCTAAGTAATAGTAGGGTGGGCATTGCCCACCACTTTTTTTCTCATTTGTTCACTGTCTCGTTCCCATACTTTGGATGGAAATGTCTACAGGAGTCTTCGACTCCAGAATTTAATTCATCAAACTTTTCAGAAATTCTTGCTTAGCCGCAAAATATCTCTTAACCTCTACAGGTGTTAGAAGTACAACCACCGTTTCAGATCGAATTGGTTGTAACAGAGCGTTTTGACTGCACTGAGAATCATTCACTTTACGATACGTACACTCAGCACTTATACCAGGTATGCGAAAGTAATGGCCTACTTGTAGTTCTTGAAAAGTCATCTGACACATTTAAAGATATTGATACATATCATAACTTTGCTAGTTGGGACAATAGCAATCAAAATTTTTATCATCCATCGTGAAAATTCCCCTTTCCTACTCCTCATTTTCTACATAGGTCTTACATAAGAAGTCAAGTTATTAGCTTGACTCAGTACAGTTTACCTATATCTATAGATAGATTTTTAAGGATGTTCGGGCAGAAATAGCTAAAAAAAGCGTTTCTTCGTTAAAAACTTGAATTGTCTTTAATTTATTCGTTGTAACTCCTGTTTTTTATGGATAACATGGAAAATAGTTCAAATTAAGCTTCTCACACCACGTTTGGCGTCAGTTTTGTTATGGACATTCAGTTAATCAACATCGGTTTCGGCAATATTGTGTCTGCCAACCGAGTCGTTGCCATAGTTAGTCCGGAGTCTGCTCCAATCAAACGAATCATCACAGATGCACGCGATCGGGGCCAACTCGTAGATGCAACGTATGGGCGGCGTACTAGGGCTGTTATTATTACTGATTCAAGTCACGTTATTCTTTCGGCAATTCAACCGGAAACCGTAGCAAATCGCTTCGTGATTACTCGCGAACACCAAACTGTTGATAATTAACAAATGAAGGGTCAGTAACCCTACCCTATTTTGGCAACATCAACAGTACCATGTGGATTAAACTAGTTCTATGTCACTAAGACTACAAATTACGTTAGTTGATAGTCACCCAGCCAGCCCATGAAAGACTAATGACTCTTGAGCTAGGTTTATCGATCAATTCACAGGTTAAGCGGATGATGCAAGTTCTATCCACCAGAAGTGGTGCTACTACCAAAGAATGCCCGCCTGTTGGCAGGCTGATTATTTTGACTGGTCCGAGTGGAGTAGGTAAAGGTACTTTATTGCGAAGTCTCCTACAACGTCATTCGGATCTGCATTATTCCGTATCCGTGACGACGCGTCTTCCTCGTCCTGGAGAAATAGACGGAAAACACTATAACTTCATCAGCCGTGGTGAGTTTGAAAAATTAGTTGCTGCTGGCGAATTACTGGAGTGGGCAGAATATGCTGGGAATTATTACGGCACTCCTCGTGAAACCGTAATTAACCAAACTCGCTCTGGTAAATCTGTCGTATTAGAAATTGAGTTAGAAGGAGCACGACAAGTTCGGGCTTCTTTTAAAGGCGCTCGCAGCATTTTTATTTTGCCGCCCTCAATAGAGGAGTTAGAAAAAAGGATACGCGGTCGCGCTCAAGATTCAGAAGAGGCGATCGCTCGTCGTTTGCGCCGTGCTAAAGAAGAGATTAGCGCTGCGAATGAATTTGATATTCAGATCGTAAATGACGACCTAGAAACCGCAATAAAAGCTGTAGAAGCGGCTATTTTTGGTTAGTAGTTAGTGGTTAGTTGTTAGTTGTTAGTTTTTAACCACCAACCACTAGCCACTAACTATTAACTATTAACCAAACAGACCTTGAATAAGGCCTAAGTTACTAGTCAACAAGTAAGCGACAACCGCGCCACCAATACCACCAATTAAGAAAGCACTAGCAAAGTTGTTCCAGCCTTCTCCCGATTTAAAAGCATCAGGAGGATTGGGTGTGGTAACAGTAACGTGGGGCTGAGGGGGATTGCTGTTGGCATATAGAGATAAAGAACCCGTTGCAATCACAATCAAACCCAGAGTTGCTAGTAAACCAGCTAGGTTAGCATTAGCGGTATCGCGCAGAGGACCCAATTTGGCAAAAGGACCAAAGATCCAGTAACCATGAGCCATACCAATTTCTAACCCCCGTCTGAAAGGAGTGATTCCAGCACGGTATGCAGGTAAGTTGCTGATATACCACTTGGTTAAAGGAGAAGCATTGATTGGTGTTTCCAAGTTGCCTCTCTGAGGATCGCGCCATTCAGGAAAAACTACCTCGCGATTTCTAGCATCGCTTGGACGATTTTTTGATGCATCTACGGCTTGTGCTATATCTGCCATACTTTATGTTTGCCTCTAAATAAAATGATGGCTTTATTTTCAAGTTAATAATAATTGTTAATCTTAGCTAAATTTCATTTTTACTATCTAACTTTATAAAAATTAATTTGTTTTTTTTAATGCTCAAACACTTACACCTTACACAATTTTAAGGTTCTGAATTTTTTATCACAATTCTTTAATTTAAATATACGAGATTGTGATTTAATTTTTGAAATATACGTAGTTGCTTGGACGTACTTTAGAGCTTAACGGGCATTACTCACCCCACAGCCATTAAAATTTTTCATCAACTATTTATGATTTCTATAGAAGTTTAGAAGCTAAAAGCTACAAGTTAGGCTTTAGAAACTATGAGTTTTTAAAGAAAATTTCTTCTTTTGATGAAATTTAGGCAGGGCAAGATGCTAAATTCTAAAAACTCTAGGTTCAATATCTAACTCTTAACTTCTAACTTCTAACTTCTAATTGTTATCGCCTACTACGGCATGGGATGAAAAAGGAGGTCAGGGAAGAAGTAGTTAAACACGATCAACAAAACAGCAGTAAAAATCAAATTGGCAAATAATAAAACTGGTGCCAATGAAAGATATCCAAGAAAATTATTTTGCATGAAATGTTCTCCCAGTAAGTCAATTGATTGAGAATTACTTAGTTAGTCGTTACTGATGACTAGCAGACAAGTGGTTCTACCAACCACTAACCACTAATCACCAACCACTAACTACTAACGTGGTGAAATGGGAATTTCTTCATCCTTGGCTGTTAATTGACCTGAAAGGAATTCTTGCAGTGCAGCTACAGGCCAAGTAAACCCAGAGAGCATGATTGGTAGTGCTTTAGGCACCTCAATCTTGACTTCCCGCCATTCCACATCTCCACCTTCTGCTTTATTTTTCTGTAGATAGGTACGACCTACCCAACCAATCCAACCAGCAATGTAGAGGAAGAGAATGCTAGGAATGAGAAAATCTCCAGCACGATCCAAACGACCATCCACAATCAGGTGAGGAAGACCTTCAGGACCGCACAGGGCTTGAGAATAACGCTCAAAGCGCTTTTCCCCTGATGCAGGGTCAAAATTAGTAGCGCGGGCAGAGTCTACCCGTTCTAAAAACGCGGGCGATTCTTTGCAAGGAACCAAACCAGCCCCTAAGGCGAGCGCTTTAGGAGTAAAGTTGAACCAAACACAAATCGCTAAAACCAGAGCAAACAAGCATCGCATGGAGTTGTTTCCTTTTATTACGAAACAAGAATTTTCTGTACAAAACGAAGCGGCTTGTACAACCTTGATTTGCAAAGTTAGCAAGTCATCACTAGCAAGTCATCATACTCTTGAGCGTGAACCGAGTAAAGTTGAAGTAAATAAAAGTTAAAGCTTCTCAATGGGATGAGAGGTCACAAGCGGGTGGCTCGGGGCTAAAGAAATCTCCTAATCCCCAGTTCCCAATGCCCTCGATCCCCGAAGAGAACTGCCCCAATCCCTACTCTCTAACCCTTATTCCACAATGGCAACTGTTTTAGCAATCGAAACCAGCTGTGATGAAACTGCAGTAGCAATTGTTAAAAATCGTCAAGTTTGTAGTAGTATTATTGCTTCTCAAATCCCAGTGCATCAGCAGTATGGTGGGGTCGTGCCAGAAGTCGCATCCCGCCAACATTTGGATACAATCAATGACGCAATCGCCCAAGCTTTGGAACAAGCGCAACTTGATTGGGATAAAATCGATGGGATCGCCGCTACCTGCGCCCCAGGACTCGTAGGCGCACTATTAGTTGGGTTAACTGCTGCCAAAACCCTAGCAATGGTACATAATAAACCATTTTTAGGAGTCCATCACCTTGAAGGTCACATTTATGCTACTTACTTAAGTGAACCCACATTAGAGCCACCCTTTTTAAGTTTGTTGGTTTCTGGCGGACACACAAGCTTGATTTATGTTCGCGATTGTGGTAAGTATGAAACCTTAGGCGAAACACGCGATGATGCAGCAGGTGAAGCCTTCGATAAAGTTGCACGTTTAATGCACTTGGGGTATCCGGGAGGTCCCGTTATCGATAAATTGGCGAAAGAAGGAAATCCAAAGGCATTTACACTTCCCGAAGGGAAAGTGTCCCTCCCAAGCGGCGGATATCACCCTTATGATGCCAGTTTTAGTGGTTTAAAGACCGCAGTGTTGAGACTCGTACAGCAGTTTGAGAAAGACTCGCAGCCAATACCCGCAGCAGATGTAGCCGCTAGCTTTCAGGAAACAGTAGCGCGATCGCTAACCAAGAGAACTATTGCTTGTGCGTTAGACTACGATCTATCCACGATAGCCATTGGAGGAGGCGTAGCGGCTAACAGTGGTTTGAGAAAGCATTTACAACAAGCCGCAGAAACTCATCAACTGCGCGTGCTATTTCCCCCTCTCAAATTTTGTACAGACAACGCCGCAATGATTGGGTGTGCGGCGGCTGACCATCTCAACAGGGGTCATACCTCAGCCCTAACATTAAACGTCCAGTCCCGACTAGCACTCACGCAAGTTATGGATCTGTATCAATGATGTTAGCCACTAGCTATTAGCCATTAGCCATTAGCCATTAGCCATTAACCATTGACTGCTCGCTACTGACTGTTGAAGTTTGAGTTTTGATTAAAGAGTGAATGTGAGTAGCAACAGCATCCGGCTGTTCCAACATAGCGAGATGACCGCAATGGGGAATTTCAATGACGTTGTCTCCACTATATTGAAACAGCTGGTGGAAACTAGCTAGATGGCGGACATATTTGGGTTCCATCACCTTGTCTTCTTCCCCAGTCAGAAAGTAGACCGGTTGATTTAATTGGGAAACCAGTTGAGGTAAGCGATTAACCTCTTCTTCTGTTGTAGAATCTAGAAGCGATCCCAAAGCAGCTTCTGGATCTGCAGCAACAAAATCAATGACTCGTTGGCGTGCCCAATACCGATCCAAAGGACGTGCTACATTTGCCCTTGTAAATAGCAAATCAATTAAAGGCAATTGACCGAGCCAGCGAGGACGGACTTGTAAAAACTTTTGACCTGCTGAGCGGAACTGTTCAAAAGCTTCTTTAAGATAAATACCACCACCTGAATTAATACAGATAACTCCCTTAACACACTCAGGCATTTCAGATGCCGTCCAAAGGGCAATAGTGCCTCCCAAAGAATGACCAATGAGCCAAGCGCTAGAAATATTCAATTGTTGTAAAAGACCGACTAAATCTTGAGCATACGCTGCAGGGCTGTAAAAAGAATCGAAGGGATTAAAAATATTACCCGTAGATTTAGAGGTCAGATTCAAATAAGCTAGGTCCTGGCTATAATTAGTCTTTAATTTAGACTGGGATTCACCAAAACCCCTTAAATCGTAACAAAGGCATTGGAAAGTATCTGCCAATCGAGAGATGACAGGTTGCCAGTACCCACGGCTATTGAGCCATCCGTGGATAAAAACAAGAGTGTGAGGGTAGGATGTAGGAGCAGTTAGCTCGTATGCGTGTGGAACGCCCAGGATTTCGATGGTTGCCATATCTCTATGGTATCCGTTTCAATTGGGAATTGGGAATTGGGGATGAGGGATGAGGGGTGAGAGAATGGTTATGAGTACTTTCTCCCTTGTTTCCTCTGTCTTGCTTGTCCCCAAGCCTCTGTCGCGAGTCCCTCACCTACCCATCAACCTCTGGCGCACGCCTTCAGCAATTTTGTGACCTAAATATTCTGGGATTAAACTTTCATTGGGTCCGAGCAAGTAGAGAATCAAACGCGTGCGCCCCCGCCAAACAAGTAAATTAGCATTGACTACCAAAAGGTCTTCCTGCCAAATAGCGTACATAACTTTATAAAATAAGCCAGGTTGGTTATCAGCTTCAATCACTAAAGCAGGAAGATGAAAGACTGGATCGACATAGAACTCGGTTTGTACTTGTTCTAAACCAGTATCTAAATTAAATTCCACGGCCAGCATTTCTTCTACCTCAAACCGCCCACCTAATGCTTCTCTGATGGCACGGCACACATTCTCTGACGTTTTTTCGGTAAGCGCTTTGCTACCCCGAGAGACTAACAGTTTGATAAAAACCAACATTGGCGGTCGGATTTGACCGTATAAACTCAGACCATGAATAGTTAATCCGTAAGCAGCTAGTACACCAAAAATATCGCTGAGTAGAAAAGACTGGTTGCGGTAAGCAAAATGTAAGGCACTTTTGCTACCCTCAGGTTTTAACTCTATGACAGCACGTCTGCTTTTATACAAGCGGTAAGCAAGCCGCAAATTTTGTAACTGAATCTCGCTGCTCACAAATTGTTCGTAAAACTGAGGGAACGCTCGGTTAAAGCGTTTTAGAAGTTCTAGTGTAGAAGATTTTAAGCCAGAAGCCATAATTGAGATTTGGGCAGGAGGTGGTGGTATGGGATAGGGGGCAGAGGAAGCAGGGGCTAGGGGTAGGGGGCGGAGGGTATGGTTAAAAATAACATCAGGTATGGTTAAAAATAATTCAATTCCTATTTTTTTCGTTGCTACTCTATATTGCCCATTACCCGTTACCCAGTGCCTATTGCCCGTTGCCCAGTGCTCATTGTTCATTCTTGCATTTTCAGTAATTTCTCCTTAGCCCCACAACATAATGCTAAAGTTGAAAGAGATTAGTGTGAAACACGCACTTGCTAGCTACTGCTATTCAAGATCCTAAAAATACATAATTTATGAGTGTAAGTGGAAGGAGAAAGATTGGTAGTTTGCAGGTAAAGGTGAATCATCACTTTTTCAGTAGAGACCAATTTAGTTATACTACCCGAACCACGTTGGCATGGGTTTTTGGAAAACTTGGTTTAGTACATCAGATACAGCCGCAACATCTAAAACAAACCCCTTTGAGGAGATGAGCACAGACGCTACGGGTAATTCTAGTCCCGGTGGCAAGAGTGAAACTTCTTCGCAAGAGGCTCGCATCGTGTTCAGCACTGAACGAGACATCGACCTGTATGAACTAGAAGAACTCTGTGATTCTGTCGGTTGGTCGCGACGTCCCCTGAGAAAAGTGAAAAAAGCGATTGAGCACAGTTTTCTGGTGGCCACCATGTGGCAGGTGCGAGGAAACAAAAGACGACTTATAGGTTTTGCCCGTGCTACTTCAGACCACGCGTTTAACGCCACGATTTGGGATGTCGTAGTTCATCCGGAGTTTCAAGGCAAAGGATGTGGCAAAGCTCTGATGAAATACGTACTGAAAAAATTAAGGAGTGAAGAAATTAGTAATGTGACTCTTTTTGCCGATCCTCACGTTGTTGATTTTTATCGGACTTTAGGTTTTATGCCCGATCCGGAAGGCATCAAAGGTATGTTTTGGTATCCTCACTAAATTTTAAAAAAAGAACTAGCCAATTCCAGTTAATTTAGCTATAATGGTTAAGGTTAGACAGCCATGATGCTGGAATAAGCAAAAGCATGGCAAATGTTTTTTGTCGGGATGTAGCGCAGCTTGGTAGCGCGCCTGCTTTGGGAGCAGGATGCCGCAGGTTCAAATCCTGTCATCCCGACTGATAGAGTCGTTAAAAAACCCCAGTTTTTTCAAAAAGCTGGGGTTTTTTGTGCAAATCATCAAAAATTAAAATTGAATTTGCTTGAATAGTTCCAACATTTGTGTAAATTGACTTACATAGAGATGCATATTTTTCCAGAAAGATACATTATTTCTACTTAACCTTTACTGGTTAAACTCAGTTGCAGCCAAGCCTACTTGAAAAAGTATTCATATTGTGTAATGATTGTGACATTTTTCCACTATTTGCAATAGGAACGATTTACTATTTATTAGCGTCCCTTTTTTAGGAAAAGCCAATAAAATGGCATTTGGCACCTTGGCGAAAGAGGAAACTGTTCGGTATGAAGTATGAAGTATGAAGTACGAAGCATGAAATTCTATCCTTTAGCCTTCATCCTTGATCTTTTACCCTTCATCTTTTATCAAATTTATTGAGAAACATTTACTGCGAGGAGAAGTTAGTTATGAAATCACTTGTTCGTTGGAGCACAACAGTAACATTAGTAGGGAGTACTCTACTGGCAACAATTTTGAGTGGAGCTGTTCCAGTGCTTGCATTAACAGAACAGCAAATCAAAGAAAAATTAGATCCAGTTCCCGTATTTTTGATTACTAACAACAAAGGCGTACCATTAACTCGCACAGTTCCAGCTAACGCTCAAAACGGACAAAATGCACCGAAAAAAGACGTTGCTGTGACAGACGTTTTTATGAACGGTCAAGAAGCACAAGCTTTTGTCAACCAGCTGCGAAATGCAAAAGGCTCCGATCCGAAAATGGCAGAAATAGTCAAAAGCTTGCAAGTGACACCAGTACCGCTTGGATTAATTTATCAAAGACTGCGCGATGGTGCTAACAAACCAGACCGCCCTGTATTTGCTTTTCAACCAGGAAAACAAGACTTGGAAGGTGCAATGACATTATTGCGTCAAAGCGGTAAAAACGTTCAGCAGTTCCCCAGTGTACCTGTTTTTATTGTGAGATCTCCAGAGAAAGGATACGTATCCGTCAAACGGAAAGCTGACAATAAGGAAATGATTCCTTTGTTTTTAAGTAAGAAAGACGCACAGGGTTTATTGGAACAAGTAAAAGCACAAGTTCCCAAAGCTGATATTCAGGTTGTGGATATAGACAACGTAATTAAAACTTTACGGGAGAAAAATGATGCATGGCTCAGCCAAGTTGCTATAGTTCCCTCTTCTGATAGTATGCAATACGTAGTCACCAAGCAAGGAACAACTAAACCAGCAGCAGCACCGGCACCTAAAAAATAACAACTGATTTTCATCTTAATTTGAGGCATGGCGGATAAACAGTCAGTCGTTACTGGGTTACAGCTTTGGCAGTGGCGTAACACGGCACTAAAAATGGCCGCTGCCTCTGGTGTCCCTAGTGCTGAAGTCGATTGGTTGCTTCAAGAGATCGCTGGGTTAGATCGTTTGGCACTGCTTTTGGAATCCTTCAAAGACAAACCGCAAATTCCCCTAAAGTTATCACTGGAAGATTTAGACAACCTGTGGCAAAAGCGATTAGAGGATCGTCTTCCAGTGCAGTATATTGCTGGAGTAACTCCTTGGCGAAAGTTTAAAATTGCAGTGTCAAATTCGGTTTTGATTCCCAGACCAGAAACAGAATGCTTGATAGATTTGGCGATAACAGCTACAGCCAATCTGCCTCACCTTCAACGAGGGCATTGGGCTGATTTAGGAACCGGTAGTGGAGCGATTGCCATAGGGCTGGCAGATACGTTTAAGAACGCAACAATTCATGCTGTTGATTTCAGCCCTGAAGCATTAGAAGTCGCAATAGCAAATGCTCGAAGCTTGGGTTTTGAGGAATGCATTCGATTTTATCAAGGTTCTTGGTGGAATCCCTTGGAATCTCTTAGAGGTCAGTTTAGTGGAATGGTATCGAACCCACCATACATACCCACTAGTACCATCCCTACTCTGCAACCCGAAGTGACCGACCACGAACCACATCTGGCTTTAGACGGTGGTCTTGACGGCTTAGACAGTATCCGCCATTTAGTAGAAGTTTCGCCCACCTATTTGCAATCTGGTGGAATCTGGCTGATTGAGATGATGGCAGGACAAGCCGATGCTGTCCGAGAAATGTTGCAAAACTGTGGTAAGTATCGCAACATTGAAATTTATAAGGATTTGGCTGGTATCCAAAGATTCGCTCTTGCCTTTAAAAATTATGAATTATGAATTATGAATTATGAATGAGCGAAAATTTTATAATTCATAATTTATCATTCATAATTCAGATGACAATTGTTTCCCTAGATGCTCTCATATCTGGCGCACGTGCCGGAAAACTTGTAAGCTTTCCAACAGATACAGTTCCTGCTTTGGCATGCCTCCCTGAAAAAAGCTCGTTAATTTACGCGGCAAAGCAACGCAGTCGAGAGAAACCTTTAATATTAATGGCTGCTCGCACGGAGGACATTTGGGCATTTACTCAGGGTAGGGATGAAGAGTATCAAGTTTGGCACGAAGTGGCAAAGAAGTATTGGCCTGGGGCACTTACTTTGGTACTGCCAGCTTCAGAACGCGTACCAAAAGTCACGATCTCCAGCAGCAATGAAAATTTTAGTCAGTACACGAATCAATTAAGTAATTCTGTTACAGTAGGAGTGCGGGTTCCAGATAGTGCGATCGCCCGTAAAATTTTGGCGCAAACAGGTCCGCTTGCCACGACGAGTATCAATTTATCAGGTCAGCCTCCTTTACTTACGGTCAGCGAAATAGAAGCTCAGTTTCCCGAGCTTCTATGTCTGGCAGCAACAGAATACGATACGGAAGTAAAAGGAACGGGTCTACCTTCTACTGTCGTTAAATGGACTGGAGAAAATTGGCAGGTCTTACGGCAAGGTGCTATAAAGATAGAATTTTAAAATCCGCGACTGGCGATCGGTAAGCAGTTAAACAACGATCGGTGTTTTTTCATTAATTTCAGGGGTTTCTACGCTATATGTCACTGATTGCTGTTCGCCGGTCACGGATTGCTGTTTACCGTTCGGGTGATTATGAATTGGAGTAACTGGGTATATTTAGCAATAGGAGTAGCACTGGGGTTCGCGATTCGCGGATTGTTAGCAAGGCGAGATCCAACGTCTAGTTCATCTGTGGTATCAGATCCTGGCAATCAAAATGCGCTAGAACTTTTACAACAAATCAAGCAAATGCAGATGGCATATTACATGGCGCGGGAAATGAGCCAGTTTAAAGCAGGATTTTTGGCAAGAACAACCCACGTTTTGCGATCGCCTCTCAACGGATTAATTGGATTGCATCAGTTAATTTTGTCCAACCTTTGTGAAAATCCGGAAGAAGAGAGAGAATTTATTTCCCAAGCTCATGAGAGAGCACTGAAGTTGCTAAAGCTAATAGATGAAATTCTTAACGTTGCTAGAACAGAATATGGCACAAATAAATTAAATATTCAGCCTTTATCACTCGTTGATATTTTACAGCACCTTCATGAAGTCACTTATATGCTGGCGGAGAATCGCAATTATCCCTTACTTATATCCCCACCAGATCCGGAAATTTATGTTTTAGCAGACCCATACTGGTTGCGTTACGTTTTAGTGAATTTGGTAGAAAGCTGTATTGCCCAAATGGAGGAAGGTAGTCTCCGCATTTCTGTTGGGGGTTCTCCTACAGACGATCTCGTTTGCATTTGGCTGGATGTACCAACTCATGCTGTTCCCGTACAAGAACAAGTCGATTTAATTGCAACTGACGAGAAATTTTCCAAACACGAGGAACTTAAGTCTTCTCTGTCGCCAGGAATGAAACTACTACTCAATCAAACACTGGTAGAAGCGATGGCAGGAAAGTTAGAAGTTTCTACCTCTCCCGCAGATTGGAAACCCTTAGATAGCTATACAAGGCTACAAGTCTCTATCCCCCGCGTAATTCCTGAAATTGAACTTCAGTCATAGAAAGAGAAGCCAGATTAGCTCGGTTATGCAAGACCATTGTAGTGGTTGTGTTCTGTTGAAAACCTATTCTTTCATAGAAACGTTGCTGGTGGGTTGTCATCAAATAGACTTTCTCAACTCGATTCATGCGCGGATGACTCAAAATCGTTTCCACTAATTTACTTCCCAGTCCAATACTACGGTACTCTGGATGTATAACTACATCCCAAATAGTCGCACGGTATACACCATCTGAAGTCGCTCTTGTAAAGCCAATGAGTCTTTCTCCGTTCCAAACAGAAATGACGGGGTCACTATTTTCGATGGCCGTAGCTAAATCTTCAATGCTGCGACCTTTTGCCCAAAAAGCTGCGATATCTAACAGTTGCTGTAGCTGGAAAATGTCAATTTCAGACTTGCGATCGCTAAATCGAATCTGAGTGGAATTCATGAATTTTACCGATAGTATAGGTATCTTTTTTATCTTCTATCTCATTTTGGTAGAGATCGGTAAAATTATATCTTAAGAATACTTTAAAAAAATTAATAAATAGATTTTAGCTGCAAACCCATTTCCAGAGTGGATGGCTCGGACCCTGTTGGCGAATTTGGAAAACCTGTTTTTCCAGACGTTGCTTTTCATCCTCAGGCATTCCAAACAAGATATTTCGACTTTGCCAAATCAAGACAGCCAAGGTCATGCCAATACAGAAAGATAAACCTAAAGTCGATAATGGATGATAATAAAGACCATATCGCACTGCAATCCAAGTAAAGTACTGCCGCCACAGGAGCAGTTCTTCACGCAAATTCCACAAACAAACAGGTGCGAGAGTTAGCCATAAAAAGCTAACAAACAACCATCTAGCAGTGACCTGAAGCTGGTGTAATTTTAGCACTTGTTGAGCAAAACCGGGATCGCTATTGTCCATTTCTTGGTTGTTAGTTGTTAGTTGTTGTTGGTTGTTGGTTGTTAGTGGCTACTAACCACTAACCCTCCGTTGTATTTCAGGAGCACAGACGCTCTCGTCGCGCTTTGCGACACACTTCGCGATGCAAAGCTATACCTGTAACGGCTATACGCTAGTCCCCTAGATTGGGAACCCCCTCCCTTGTGTCTTAGGAGCACAGACGCTATGTGCAAGGCACACGCTCCGCGATGCCTTTGGACTATGCCCGTAAGGGCTATACGGGTTTGCCAGTCGCCAGGGCGCGGGAGACCTGCCTGCAGCACTGGTCTCACCGCCTACAGGGGTTAGACTAACCACTAACCACTAACTATCAGCTGAAGCATCGACTGAGTCAGTAGGATTGGTGAGTGCTGATTCGCCATTGCGTTCTCGCCACCAGCACAGAAGAGTACTGGCAATGAAAATGCTGGAATAAGCTCCTGCTGTAAAACCAATGATGAGTGCTAAAGCAAAATTGTGAAGTGTTTCTCCCCCAAAAAGAAAGATAGCAAGTAATGTGAGCAGTACGGTGAGTGTTGTATTGATAGATCTTGCTAAGGTTTGATTGACTGCATCATCCACAATTGCTGCAAAGGAAAGGTTGGGATTAATTTTGAGGGTTTCGCGAATGCGATCGTAAATCACCACAGTATCGTTAACTGAAAAACCTGTAATTGTCAGTAGAGCAACGATAAAAAGGCTATCAGCTTCCGTACCTGCAACCAAACCTAAAATTGAGAAAATCCCGACCGTAATTAGCACGTCATGAAATAAAGCCACGATCGCAAACACGGCATAGTCCCATTGGAAGCGTACAGCCATGTAGATGATAATACCGAGGAAAGATACTACCAGAGCGATAATACCGGATCTAAACAGTTCTTGACCAATAGTAGGACCGACCGTGTCAATTTGATTCTTCTGCGGATCGAAAGCACCAATTTTCTCGCTGATAGCATTCTGTAACTGAGTCCGTTGTTCGGGCGTTAAAGTTTTTGTCCGAATGAGAACACCATTGTCTTTACCCGTTTCCTTATCAGCAATAACTTGGATACTGCTATCACCCAAACCTTGGGCTTTTGCAACGTCCCGAACCACATTAATATCAATAGGTGTAGCGCAGTTAGTGGTTTGAGAGCAATCCCGTTCAAACTGCAAGCGCGTACCACCAACAAAATCGAGACTCGGACGCAGGGGAGAACCAAGTTGCTGCCAAGAAATCACCATTGAGATGATACCGGCAAGAATAATGACGGAAGAAACAATCCACCAAAGCCCTCTTGATTTGTTAATACTGAGTTTCATTGAGCCACCTCTGCCTTATTCGTCACTGGCAGGTTCGGACAAAAAAGTTCCGGTTTCCGCAATGAGGGGAAAGAAATTGCCAAAAACATGAATGTGCGACTGCAGGTGATTGCTGTGAACATACTGACCGCCACTCCTAAAGCCAGAGTTAGGGCAAAGCCTTTAACCAAGCCAGAGCCCAACCAAAACAGTGCTGCACAAGCAATCCATGTCGTGACGTTACTATCTAAGATACTGGAGAATGCACGATAAAAACCGGATTCTACAGAACGATACAAAGATTTACCAGCCCGCAATTCTTCTCGAGTTCGCTCAAAAATTAGGACATTGGCATCAACTGCCATACCAATACTGAGGATAAAGCCGGCAATACCTGGCAATGTTAGTGTGACTCCTAACAGCGCAAAAGCTGCCCAACTTAAAAGAGAATATATTAATAGTGATATGTCCGCGATGACTCCGGGCAGTCGGTAGTACACTATCATAAATATTAATACTAACGACAAACCACCAATACCAGCATAAATACTGCTTTGTATACTGTCTTTACCCAAGGTTGCTCCAACAGTTCGGATTTCACCAATTTCTACGGGTACTGGTAACGAACCACCACGCAGTTGTACCCCCAAATCATTCGCTTGTTGCGGGGTAAACCGACCTGTAATTACAGCCGCACCGCCAGTAATACCAGCTGTAGCAAATTCCGGTCCTACAGTAGGAGCGCTAATAAGTTCATTGTCTAAGAAAATACCAATACTGCGTCCGGTACCTGCCAGTTTTTTCGTCAGATCGGCAAATAATTCTCCACCTTGAGGATCGAAGCGAATGGCAACATTCCAATCATTGCCTTGAGTGGGTTCGCCGTAAGCATCTTTAAGGTATTTCCCAGTTAAAGGTGGCTTTGTACTTTCAAATAATTCTGCAATTGCACTCGTGTTATTTTTTAATTCTTGTTGATTTTTGTCAATAGCAGCTTTGTCTTTGCTCTTTCTCAGTTCATCTTGCTTTGCTTTCAATTGAAATCTAGAACTTTGAAGGGCAAAGAGTTGAGCTTCGGTCTTGGGCTTTTGGGTGCGAAACTCTAGCTGTGCTGTACCTCCCAGCACTCGTTCTGCTTGTTCTGGGTCGTTCACGCCAGGTAGCTGCACTAAAATTTTATTCGTACCTACCGTTTGAATCACGGGTTCGGAAACCCCCAGACCGTTGATACGACCTTCAACAACACTTTTTACAGCAGCCAATTCTCTTTCAGTAATTTGCTGAATTTCTGGTGTTGTTTTCACCTCAATTGTTAGCTGCGAACCTCCGCGCAAGTCTAACCCTAAAGGTACGGGAATAAGTGCTATCACCGCAATAGCGGCAACAACCATAATAGATATCAAGAATAGTAGCGATCGCTGTCTTTGCATACTCTCACTCGCTGCGACAAAGGCTATGATAGCGTTGTTTGAGAGCAAATGGCGATTAGGAATTGGGTATTAGGATTTGAGTCATTTTATACTAACCCAATTTCCAGTTCCCAATTCCCAATCCTCCTCTTAAACGCGTACCGCTACCATTTTCTCGACAGCTTCAACGATTTGTTCTGGTTGAACAATTGTCAACCTTTCTAAAGTCCCGTTGTATGGCGTGGGAATATCTTGAGAAGAAAGTCGCAGTACAGGTGCATCTAATTCATCAAATAGACGGTCATTAATCGAGGCGATTAACTCTGCTGCAACGCCTCCTGTTCTCATGCACTCTTCCACAATAATCACGCGATG
Organism: Tolypothrix campylonemoides VB511288_2; assembly: GCF_045999855.1. NCBI lineage: Bacteria > Bacillati > Cyanobacteriota > Cyanophyceae > Nostocales > Tolypothrichaceae > Tolypothrix > Tolypothrix campylonemoides. Next base: position 238,861 of record NZ_JBFPMW010000015.1, on the reverse strand, counting down.
TGTTTTTCTTACAGATGCACCAATAGTATCAAAATCTAGTGGTTTAAGTGATATCAAATCGATCACTTCCGGGTCATAACCTTCTTTTTCTAAAGTTTTTACTGCTTGCATCACGTGATGGCGCATCCGCGAATAGGTCAGTATTGTAACATCCTTTCCGCGACGCACAACTTCTGCTTTATCCAAAGGCAGAAAATATTCTTGGTCTGGCAAATCCTCTTTCAAGTTATAAAGCAGAACGTGTTCAAAAAATAACACGGGGTTATCATCGCGAATTGCGGATTTTAAAAGCCCTTTAGCGTTGTATGGTGTGGAGCAGGCTACAATTTTCAACCCAGGAACTGCTTGGAAGTAAGCTTCTAAACGTTGCGAGTGTTCCGCCCCCAACTGTCTTCCCACACCACCGGGTCCGCGAATGACCATTGGGATTTTAAAGTTACCACCAGAGGTATAACGCAACATCCCGGCGTTGTTAGCGATTTGGTTGAAAGCGAGCAGCAAAAAGCCCATGTTCATACCTTCAACAATCGGTCGCAACCCAGTCATTGCTGCACCCACAGCCAAGCCAGTAAAGCTGTTTTCGGCTATGGGAGTATCTAAAAGCCTGAGTTCCCCATACTTTTGGTATAAGTCCTTGGTAACTTTGTAGGAACCGCCGTAGTGACCGACATCTTCCCCAAGAACAAATACAGTTGAATCACGAGCCATTTCTTCATCAATGGCTTCTCGTAAAGCGTTGAAGAATAGTGTTTCTGCCATTGGACTTTTATTGAAACATTGTCTTTAGAATCTTATCGTGCATCTGCTCCTATATTGGTGAGCAAACACACGAGTTAGTCATTTGTTATTTGTCATCAATCGCCAGTCATAAATTATTCCACCTTGTCCGCGTTGTCTCCTTCTCACTGGTCGCTGTATATCAAGCTAGGTGTATCAGACACTTGATTGACTTGACTCATTGAATTTTCTGGAAACCTTCTCGGTCTTCCTGGTTTGCGCTTGTGTCGCTGATTAATAGATTTTTCACTAGCACCGGCGAGTTCTTCAGGCGTGCATTTGAATAGCCGCAGAGCTTCTAGATATTTTTTTGGTGTCATCGTGGGTTCTGTACGTCCTGCTTCCCAATTGCGGACGCTCGTTTCACTGATTGCAAGCCTGAAGGCAACCTCTGCACGACTAAGTCCCGCACGCTCTCTCAGGACTTGCATATCCATACCCCAATGCTCCCTTTTTTACTAAGTACTTATTTAGTAAATCAGTTGACCTATTAAAGCCAACAAAGATTATTTATTAACTATATTATTTTATAATCTATTAGTTGCGTATCTGGCAAACGGGCGATTCTATGTGTATGCTTGCCCAAGACGTTAAAAGAGCGGAATTTATCTCTTTATATAAAGAATAATCGCATACTCCAGCACTCTCAATCGAAAAATTTTACCTTCTAGCAGGAACATCACTATTCCGTGAACCCTTGAAACAAATATGGCAACGGATTTGTAACAGTCATGCGTATGAGCAATCTATAAGCCGATTTGCCCATCCGATATCCGTTATCTCATCCGTTACCAAATGCGTTGCTTAGTTGACTGCTATTATTTGCTATTGTTGCAACCACCGTGCAGCATCTTTAGCATGGTAAGTCAGTATCAAGTCAGCACCAGCACGCTTGAAACCGATTAAAGTCTCCATAACCACACGCTGTTCGTCAATCCAACCATTGAGTGCAGCTGCTTTCACCATGGAATACTCGCCAGAGACGTTATAAGCAGCAACAGGTAAGTTGCTAGCTTCCTTGACTCTCCAAATAATATCCATGTATGCCAAAGCGGGTTTCACCATAAGCATATCAGCACCTTCAGCGATATCTAGGTCAATTTCCTTGAGGGCTTCACGGGCGTTACCGGGGTCCATTTGATAAGTTCTGCGATCGCCAAACTGTGGAGCAGAATCTGCTGCATCGCGGAAAGGACCGTAATAAGCCGAAGCGTACTTAGCAGCATAGGACAGAATTGGTGTGTCTTGGAATCCCGCTTCATCCAAACCACTGCGAATTGCTTGTACAAAGCCATCCATCATTCCAGAAGGAGCAATGATATCCGCACCAGCCTTTGCTTGAGAAACTGCCGTTTTCTTGAGTAATTCTAAAGTCGGGTCATTTAAAACCCGTCCTGTCAAATCGCCCACTTGCAAATAACCGCAGTGACCGTGACTTGTATACTCGCACAAACAGGTGTCAGCAACAACGATCAAATCTGGTACTACTTCTTTAACGGCTGTAGCCGCTTTTTGTACTATTCCGCAATCATGCCATGCACCTGTGGCATCTACGTCTTTATCTGCAGGAATTCCAAACAAAATGATGGCAGGGATGCCCAGATCGTAAACCTCTTTTGCTTCTTCCACAATTTTATCTATCGAAAGTTGGAAGACACCGGGCATAGATTTTACTTCATGAGCAATACCTTCCCCAGGTACGGCAAATAGGGGGTAAATCAGATCGTTTGTGGTTAGTACGGTTTCACGTACCATGCGGCGCAGTTGTGAATGAGCACGCAAACGGCGAGGACGATGAGTTGGAAACATAAAATTTTGTAAACCCGAACTAAAAATTTAATGGATAATGGACACAAAACAAAGCGTCACAAAGGCAAGGTTAAAACGTTCTGTAGTCAGTGACACTACAAAAAGCGCTTAACTTCCTCTGCCCTACTGCTGATGACGTTGTGGGGCAATTTTGTATTTTACAGCTAGGTCCTAAGGCTTAAATATTAAAAGTTCCCTGAATTTCTTAACTAAAAAACTTATTAAAAATTAATAGTTATTTTTTATCCGTTAGCAGCCCTTGGTTTGCAAGTTACCTAAAAGGCAATAAGGATACATTAGGGTTGGCATTGCCAACCCCAAACAGATTTCAAAACCGATAGAATTTACTTACACACAAGACCGGGTACACATATGGTACGAGTCGTGAAAATGATTGGGGAATTAACCGATCGTTATTCGCAGCTAAGGCGGTCACTGTTACACAATTCGGAAGATGAAGGGATAACGGAAAGCTGTTTCAGAATTGCTTAGAACATGGAAAAGCGCCCAAATTGTTAGTCCCCAATGAACTAAAAACCACAAGAATCCAACAAAACCCAGTAACCCAAAGCTGGCAACAACCAAAGCTCCAATTATAATTCCATACAACCATACATTAAGGTGGAAATTGATAGCTTCTTTGGCATTTTCCTTAACAACAGGATCTTGAGTAGCGAACAGGATGATAATAGGCAGACCGATTGAAACAAAGAGAAAGTTGAAGAAAATTGCTCCATGACACAGTGCTGATAAAACCTTTCGCGTATCCGTGTCGTACATTTGTCACTCCCATATAACTACAAATGATAAAGTGTTGAGGTTTGAGTTCTAGTGACAAATAGTGAGTAGACTTGATATTAACGTTGAGGGACAAGCAATGAGTTTTGATGTTTTTATGTATAAATTCTACCCAGTAACCAGAACTCATTGCTCAACACTTATATAAGACCCTATCACAAGCATTGTTGTCTTAATATTAAAACACTCGCTAAAGTTGGAAAAAGTTAAGTTAAGTTAAATTACAAGCATTGAACAGATATGTCAACTGAACTCATGCCCGAACTGCAGACAGCAGTCGAAAGTCGCCGTAACTTTGCAATTATCTCCCACCCCGATGCCGGGAAAACAACACTAACCGAAAAACTTTTGCTGTACGGGGGTGCTATTCACGAAGCAGGCGCAGTCAAAGCAAGGCGAGCACAGCGCAAAGCAACATCAGACTGGATGGCAATGGAACAACAACGGGGTATTTCCATCACCTCTACAGTTTTACAGTTTGAATACCGGAATTGCCAAATTAATTTATTAGATACTCCCGGACACCAAGATTTTAGTGAAGATACTTACCGCACTCTAGCTGCAGCAGATAATGCAGTCATGCTGATTGACGCAGCGAAAGGTTTGGAACCACAAACGAGGAAGTTGTTTGAAGTGTGCAAGATGCGAGGTATCCCTATCTTCACATTTGTGAACAAACTTGACCGTCCTGGAAGAGAAGCATTGGAACTATTGGACGAAATCGAGCAAGAATTGGGCTTGCAGACTTATGCTGTGAACTGGCCCATTGGTATGGGCGATCGCTTCAAAGGTGTTTTTGACCGCCAGCAACAACAAATTCACTTATTTGAGAGAAGCGCCCACGGTAGCCGTGAAGCTATAGATACCGTAGTTGATTTAGGCGATCCAAGAATTGAGGAACTCTTAGAACAAGACCTCTATTACCAACTCAAAAACGATTTAGAACTGTTAGAAGGGGTAGGACCGGAATTAGATTTGGAATTGGTACACAAAGGAAAAATGACACCTGTCTTCTTTGGTAGTGCCATGACCAATTTTGGGGTACAACTATTCCTCAATTCCTTCCTAGAGTATGCCCTAAGACCGGGTTCGCATAACAGTACAGCAGGTGATATTCCGCCCACTTATCCGGAATTTACTGGATTTGTTTTTAAACTGCAAGCAAATATGGACCCGAAACATCGCGATCGCGTTGCCTTCATCCGTGTTTGTACGGGTAAATTTGAAAAAGACATGACCGTTAATCACGCACGTACTGGCAAAACTATCCGCTTGTCCCGCCCGCAAAAATTATTTGCACAAGAAAGAGAATCCATTGATTTTGCCTATGCAGGGGATGTTATTGGCTTGAACAATCCCGGCGTGTTTGCCATAGGAGATACAATTTATACCGGGCAAAAATTGGAATATGAAGGTATTCCGTATTTCTCCCCAGAATTATTTGCGACTCTCCGCAATCCAAACCCTTCTAAATTTAAACAATTTCAAAAAGGTGTTTCCGAGTTGCGGGAAGAAGGGGCTGTACAAATCATGTACTCAGTAGACGAGGCTAAGCGCGACCCAATTTTAGCCGCAGTCGGTCAACTGCAATTTGAAGTTGTGCAATTCCGCTTGCAAAACGAGTATGGAGTAGAAACTTTGTTGGAGTTACTACCTTACTCAGTTGCGCGATGGGTAGAGGGTGGTTGGGAAGCGCTAAACACGATAGGACGCTTGTTTAACACAACAACAGTCAAAGATAGCTTTGGACGCCCGGTATTACTGTTTCGTAATGAATGGAATTGCCATCAATTGCTAGAAGACCATCCTAATTTAAAACTGAGCGCGATCGCACCAGTCTTTTCTACACAGCAAGTGGCTAATGGCTAATGGCTGATGGCTGATGGCTGATGGCTAATGGCTAATGGCTGATGGCTGATGGCTGATGGTTGATGGCTAATGGCTGATGGTTGATGGCTAATGGCTAATGGCTGATGGCTGATGGCTGATGGTTGATGGCTGATGGCTGATGGATAATGAAAACAACTATTAGCAATTAGCAATTAGCCATTAGCAAAAAATAATTTTCTCACCAGCGTTAAAATAGAGTCTTAATCTGGGTATCTTACGATAAGACTAGAGTGAGTAAATTTTATGCCTTCACAATCTGAACCTTCTTTGGAGGCTGGTTTAAACATCCTTAAGCAAGGAAATTATCAGAGTGCGATCGCGACATTGAAAGCAGTCGCAGCGAGGGAAGGTAACAGCAATGCTGGCTTACAAGCGCAGGTAGGATTGGTTGTAGCACACACGCGCAGTGGAAATACCCCAGAAGCACGAACTCTTTGTGAAACTCTCACTCAAAGTCACAATCCTCAAGTACGAGAGTGGGCGCAACGTACTCTAAAACAGCTGACAAAATCCAGTAAAGGACAAGGGGACAATGTAGACAAGGTAGAATTTTCTCCCCCTCTCCCTCTCTCCCCCTCCCCTTCTCTCCCCCTCTCCTCCTCTCCCGCAGTCCCTCCTCCTGTAGCGACTAGGGAACCAACAAAACCACTTACGATCTACTGGAAACAGTCACCAAGAGCGAAGTCTTGGCGACCTTTGCACAAGCTGAATTTAATTCCCTTTTGGTTTCTACAAGCTGGAACATTTATTGCTCTGTTTTGGATAGTGCGGCAATTGTTGATATTTGCGATGCAATTTATCAACAATGCGTTAATGAATTTACCGTATCTTGAACCAATACAACTTTTATACGCAGATCCGACATTTTTGTTACTCTTAACCCTATTTGTTTTAATTGGTTTATCACCTTGGTTGCTTGATAGGCTTTTAACAAACTTTTATGACCAGCGAGAATTTAACAAGGATGCATTAAATAAATACAGCCCGGAAGCTGTTCGGGTACTGCAACGGTACTGTCAACAGCACGGTTGGTTGTTTCCAAAACTGGGGATTTTACCTCTATCTGCTCCCATAGTAATAACGTATGGAAATTTACCGAGGACTGCTCGAATTGTCGTCAGTCAGGGGTTTTTAGAGCAATTAGCTGAGGATGAAATTGCTGCTGTCTACGCACGCACCCTCGGACATATTGCGTATTGGGACTTTGTTGTCATGTCTTTGGTATTACTAGTGACAATTCCTTTCTACCTTCTCTACGGACAAATTGTGATTTGGGGAGATAAGAGGGAAATTAAACTTTTGCAGATCGCTTTGGCTTATGTAGCAAGCTTCGCCTATGGAATTTGGTGTTTGTTAACTGGAACTTCTTTATGGTTATCTCAACTTCGTCATTACTATAGCGATCGCCTTGCTGCTGAAATCACTGGTAACCCTAATGGTCTTGTCCGTGGATTACTTAAAATTGCTCTGGGAATTGCTAGCGATATTCAAAAAAAAGAACAGACTTGTTGGCAATTAGAAAGCTTGAACATAATAGCACCAGTTGGCTATCAACAAAGTATTTGTTTGGGGAGTATTGCTCCTCACACAACTTTTGAATCGATGTTAATGTGGGATACTCTTAACCCCTATCGGTGGTGGTTTATTTTTAACAAAACTCATCCTTTGATAGGCGATCGCTTACAACATTTGATATCAATTGCTCGTCTGTGGCGTTTGGAAACAGAATTAAATATGGAAAACCAAAAGCCTTTAAGGGTCAAGCGCCAATCCTTTCTTTTTCAAATTGCGCCTTTTTTGGGGATTCCAGTAGGTATTGTCTTTGCTCTTTTGATTTGGATAGTCTGGCAAATGGCTTTTGCTCTCAAGTTTTTAAATTTAAAGTGGATATATGACAATACTTCTTATGTGACAGGTTGTTTGCTAATTTGTATTGGGATTGGCATCATAGTGCGGATAAATAGTTTTTTTCCCGATATCGCATCTGTCAACGCACAAACTGGCGATCGACTCCCGGTTTTGCTTGCTAACCCCGCAAGTCTTCCTGTTGATAGTACTCCCGTACATCTTGTTGGTAAGCTTTTAGGGCGTCGGGGTAATAGTAACTTTTTGGGGCAAGATTTAATACTGCAAACGAGCACAAGTCTCGTAAAATTACATCACCTTCCCCAAGTCGGGGAAGAACTTCATACCCAAGATCTAATAGGTCGTCAGATTACCGTCACAGGTTGGCTGAGAAAGGGAGCATTACCTTGGATAGATATTCATACTTTGAGAACTCAAAGTGGCAAAACTGTCAATAGCTATCACCCAATTGGCTCTATAATCCTAGCTATTGCTTTGAACGTTTGGGGAGTTTACGTGCTCTTCAAGGGTTAATATTCAGTTTTCCCCAGTCGCCCATAGCGCAGGGCTCATCAATGACCGATGCTAGTCTATCGTCGAAAAGTGTAAAGAAAAGTTGCAAAATAACTGGAGAAATGTTACATTTATTTACAATAACAGTTGCAATTGGCAAACTTAGCGTCCCTGCTTGGTTACCTGTGTGGCTGTAAAGCGCCAATCTATTCCCTTTTTTTCCCAACACAGCACAAAATCAGCCAGCCAATGGCTGGTTTTTGTTTCAAAAACACAAAATAGTAGAAAACAAAGTGTAATTTATGTTACTATGCGATTATGCAATCGCTGGAAATGTCTATTTTGAACTAGCTACGTGTAGAATACCGTGATAATGTAGGGGATGGTGTTGCATTCTTCGGAATAAAAAGTTAACGAAGAAGTCCAGTGGCAGCTATACTCTGTAAAATTCAAAATTTTTAGACGAAAGGTGTTATTGGCGTTGTGTGCGCTCTCGTATTAAAGAAGCTTGATCTTGGTGAAAAACTGTATTGTATTGCTTAATAGTTTGGAGTAAAAAGGTTGGTTTGTGGCAATGTTAGTGGATAGTATTACTTCACCATTCGCACACCAGCCCCTGTTTTTTGCCTGGTCGCGTTCATTCAAATGTTAAATCTGGAGGTATGTTTCATGTCCGTTCGCCTATACATAGGCAATTTGCCAAAAGAAGAAATAGATCGTCAAGAATTACAAGCAGTATTTGCAGCGGAAGGTGATGCTGTCACAACTAAGCTGATCAAAGATCGCAAAACTGGTAAGTGTCGCGGTTTTGGTTTTCTGACGGTAAATAATGACGAGCAAGCAGACCAAATTATTGAAAAATACAATGGTTTCTTGTTCAAAGAATCTGCTATCAAACTCGAAAAAGCTCTACCTCGTACTAAAGGTGGAGAAGAAGGTGGCGAGGATCAACCAACTGCGACTAAAGCACCAAGTCAAGGTGGAAGCAGCCATGCAGCTCCCATACAAAAAGAAGGTGGTAACCGTAGAGAAAAAAGCTCCAAGAAATCCCGTCGTGGCGGTGGCTCTAAAGAGAATATTCCTACTACATCTGGAAACTCAGATGACACGATTCGTCCAGATCCTCGCTGGGCTAATCAGTTGGAGAAACTCAAGCAAATGCTGGCTGCACAAACTACCAGTTAGTTCTCCCTACAGGCAAATTAAAAATCAGATTTTGGTTTTTAATTTGTATGAAGTCCCTTAGCTGTTTAGCTTTGGGAATCTTTTACCCAACTCACGTGCGATCTGCGCTTCGCAGTAGCGCTTCGCTAGCGTAATTGTTGAAAAAACAGCGATCGCTGGCTGTACTTTGTCTATTGCGAATAGGCTTGCGTTCTGAACCTAGCGTCCAATCCAAGTAGCTACTCAGACGCAGCTTGTTTTGCAAGTTTTCAATGCAGGGCTATTGTGCTTGCTCTATGGGTAGAGTTTATACTCAAGGGTGTGCTGCTGGCTATAAAGCAGTAGAGGGTTGACAGTATTCTTTCAACAGTCGCGGTAGCGAAGCACTGCTGCGAGGCGCAGATCGCACTAACTCAACTTAATTTGGGTCATCCGTTTATTTTTTGTTCTGACTGCTAGTGAGTCAAGGTGGAAAAAGGCATTCGTGCTGCAAGCTCTATCGCCGGATTTACAAGACATATTACGTCTGAAAGTGGTAAAAGACTGATATTTTAAGATATTCTTCCAAAAAGGTTGGTAAAACTTGTTGTGAGTTCTTCCATGCTCGTAAGGTTCCGATTCGCTTCATCACTGTTAGGACTTTTGCTTAGCTCCTCCTTTTGAAGCTACTGTACGCATAAGGTAGGAGAGGGAAAGTCGGTGGAACTCACATTAAATTCACTATAGGGAAAATCGCGGGCTTGTGTATACACTCTACCCTCATTGGAAGATCTTAAGAGTGAGGGAAGAAACTCATTGCAATTCCACAGGCTTATTTCTATTGATTCACTTTTCAGAAAAATAATTTATACTTTTGCCACTTCTTGCTTAAATGTCATCTAACAATGACCTTAGCAAATGTTAAGGTAAACTATTCGTGCAAAAAATAAAGTGTAACATTATACTTTTCTTGAAAAGAAAATCATTTTTTTGCGACTTAAGAAACAGTATCAATTTAGACAAATTGCGATCGCTTAACAGTTGTTTGGAAAAATTCTAAAGTAAGACACAACAATTCTCTCATAAAGATATATTGACATTTTCTCTAAAAAATGCGGTAAATCTATTGTCATATTAGGTGCTTTAAAATACTATTTTTTGGTAATTTTTGCTTAAGAAAAAGCTCTGTACTCATGGCATAAAGTTTAGAAGGAAATTAATAGATGTAATTTCAATTACATCTATTTGAATTACTTATTGACTGTATTAGCTAAAAATATAGCGGTTGAAGTATAAAGAATTTAAATGGAAATACGTAAAAAAAAAATTCTACTTCTGTGAGTAGATGTATAAAAATGTATTGCATCTTAAAATAAAATGAAGAATAATAAAAATTCTATAAACGAGGTTGAAGGCTAGGAGCGAACTCAGATATGCCAGAAACCTTTCGTAAGAAAAAACACCAACAAACTATGAACTCTAGAACTGAGCAACGCATCGCCTTAATTTCAGTCCACGGTGATCCGGCGATTGAAATTGGGAAAGAAGAGGCTGGAGGACAGAACGTTTACGTATGCCAAGTGGGAGAAGCACTGGCTAGATTGGGGTGGCAAGTTGATATGTTTACCCGCAAAATTAGTACAGAGCAAGACACAATAGTTCAACACAGCCCCAATTGTCGAACAATTCGACTAGAGGCTGGAGCTGTTGAATTTGTGCCACGAGATAATCTGTTTGGATACTTGCCAGAATTTGTGGATAACTTCCTAAAATTCCAACAAGACAACAATTACGTGTATCCTCTGGTTCATACAAATTATTGGCTCTCCAGTTGGGTCGGGATGCAGTTGAAGGAGCTCCAAGGGAGCAAACAGGTTCATACCTACCACTCTTTAGGAGTGGTTAAGTACAACACAATAGAAACGATTCCTCTGATAGCCAGTACTCGGTTAGCAGTGGAGAAACAAGTTTTGGAGACAGCAGAACGCATTGTAGCGACGAGCCCGCAAGAGAAAGAACATATGCGAACTCTTGTTTCTACAAAAGGGAGTGTTGATATTATTCCCTGCGGTACTGACATTGGGAGGTTTGGTTGTGTTGACCGACAAGTAGCAAGAGCTGTATTGGGTATTGACCCTGAAGCCAAACTAGTGCTGTATGTAGGTCGTTTCGATCCGCGCAAAGGGATAGAAACTTTGGTGCGTGCGGTGGGTCAATCTCAGTTTCGCTCATCCGACAAGCTTCAACTGATTGTAGGTGGAGGAAGCCGTCCCGGTCATAGTGATGGAATAGAACGCGATCGCATTGAGAGCATTGTTGCTGAGTTAGGTATGAGTGATTTCACCACCTTCCCAGGTCGCCTCAGTCAAGAAATTCTGCCATACTATTACGCGGCTGCTGATGTGTGCGTTGTACCCAGTCATTATGAACCTTTTGGACTGGTAGCGATTGAAGCCATGGCTAGTGGTACACCAGTAGTTGCTAGTGATGTTGGGGGACTGCAATTTACCGTTGTACCAGAACAAACTGGTTTATTAGCAACACCACAAGATGCAGGAGCCTTCTCTGCAGCGATTGATAAAATCCTTGGAAATCCACAGTTGCGAGATAAATGGGGTCAAGGAGGTAGACAGCGAGTAGAAACCAAATTTAGTTGGGATGGAGTTGCATCTCAACTGAGTCAGCTTTACACTCAAATTCTGCAAGCACATCTTGAAAACACTCTGAAAGGAACTTCTGAAAAATCACCACAAGAAGCAATTTTAGTGAGTTAGCGATAAGTTTCGCTTAACGCCTAAAGGCGTATCGCTAATTGCCAGCATAAAAGAACCAAAAGTCTCTAGTCGAGAGTTATGAACAAATCAGTTCCTCTCGACTAGAGACTTTTGAGTGCAAATCATCGTACAGTCCTCACTTTGGAGGAGTAATACTTAACAAAACGTGACGTTCAACATACTTCACACGGGAGCATCCCAATTTTGTAAAGAAATTGGTTTGCTAATAGCTAATGGCTAATGGCTAATGGCTAATGGTCAAAAAGCTATTAACCCTATCTCAGGAGCGGGGTTTGGAGTAAGGTCGATTTTGTCTTCATCAAGCTTACGTATTTTTACTGTTAAAGAGCTGATTGCACATAAAACTAGCTAGTAATTTTATCATTAACTCTCAAAGGTTTAATTGTTCCAAATATCGTAATTTTTACCGAACAAACTTTAAAATATTCCCTTGATTAAATTTTTGGTAAAAAAGAATTTTTTTGTATAGACGTTTCAAGAAATGATGCTTTAGTCTGGGTAAGTAGAAAGTTGAACAAATCTCACTTTAGCTGAGTTTTAATCATTTTTCAATAACACAAAAGAAAAGAGCGACCAAGCAGTAACTGGTTGTTTGCAACTTCAGCATATAGATTCTGAAGTTAGTATCTGGTATTAAAAAAGGGTGCAATCTACTTATTGAAACAATGTTTTCGGTGGATTTAATTTACTTGCAAACACCGAAAAAAGTTTAAAAATGAGACTGATTTAGGAAAATACTATGTTTTTCTTGCCCCAATCTATTAATGACAAAAAATCTCTGATTTTACTGGGATTAGCTACACTAGGTTTATTGTTAGCACCCAATTCAGCCAGTGCTTTTGAATTAGTTAACAAAACTGGTTTTAAAGATTCGGATTTTGAAAACTTGAGACAACAAGGTCAATTTACGGAATTATTTGTAGCTGAAGGTCGAATTGGCGATAATAACCCAAGTGAGGGAATTCATGAAATTGATATTCTTAGAGATACCAAAATCAGTTTTACCCCTGTAGTTAAAGACGGTCGTACTTGGCAGAACAATAGCTTTGTAGACTTTAGTCTGGAATATACAGGAAGCGAAGTAACATATAAAGTTGGCGAAAAAACCTTAAAAACAAATAGTTTTAGCGGTCCAGTCACCGATATATTCCTTCGCACTTTTGCACAGCAAGATAAAATCAGTAAAAATAATAAAAATAACGCGGTTCAACTGACTGACCTTCTGTTTTATGAATCGGCAAACAGTCAAGGTAAGGCAATTGGTAATTTATCCTCTTTTGGTACAGCCACTAGTAGTGACACAGACTATATCCAACTTAGTAAAATATCTGCAGGGTTTAAACTGACTGGTAAAGTGGCTATGAGCTGGGAAGGTGGAATGCTCAGTCAGTCGAATCTCGCCTATCAAATTAAAGTTGGGAATTCTCCAAAAACAACAAGCGTACCTGAACCCGGTACACTTGGTGCGATCGCATTAGCAGCATTTGCGGGGATAGGTTACAAACGACGTAAAAGCAGTTAGTTAATAGCTGAAGCACAATCAACTTGAAATTTACCAACACGGTTTCTTTAAGAAGCCGTGTTTTTGAAATAGAAAAATTTTCATATTTTCATGAAAGAATTAAGTTTTTAGTAAAGGTTTCCAGCATTTGTACCAGTATTAAGAAGTTCTGTTAAAGTTTTATGTAAAAGCGGTGAGGACAGATGTAGTCATCAGTAATTTCTAGGAAACCCTATTTTTTATTGAGGCAAGCAAATGATTCAACGGAAACTGCTCTTGATTTTTGGTCTATTGACCCTTGGACTGTGTACAGTGCCAAACCCAGCAAAAGCCCTAACACTCAGCCAAAACCCTAATTTCACAGATACGGATTTTGAAAATCTCATCAAGCAAGGGCAATTTTCTGAAAAGTTTGTTGCTGAAGGTCGAATTGGAGATCTTGGAGGTCTTGCTACTTATGAACTTAGTATTAATGACGATATTCAGCAAGGCGGTCAGCCTGTTGAGCAACAACAGTATGCTTGGGTTAACAACCAGCCAGTAAACTTCAGTCTGGAATACACGGGTAACAGCGTTAAATATATTGTTGGCGGTCAGACTTTGTCCAGCACGGCTTTTAATGGTCCGGTGAGCGATATTTTCATCCGTACCTTTGCTTCACAGAATAGTGTTGTTAGTTTGAGTGACTTGGTGCTGAATGGTACAAGCCTTGGATCTCTAAATTCTTCTTCTTTGGGTCTTGCTTCAGATGTGGATTACCTAAGAATTAGCGACATTAGCGATCCTTTTGTGCTGACAGGTCAGACAACATTATTTTGGGCTGGTACAACTCCACCAAAGAATTCTCAACTAGCATACCAATTTAAGGTAGGGGGTTCGTCTAAGACCAGCGTACCCGAACCCGGTACAATTGGCGCGATCGCATTGGTCGCATTTGCAGGTTTGGGTTACAGCCGCAAAAAGCCAGCAGCTTAACGAGTGGTAAACTCGTTTCGTTCCAATTCGTAATTCGTAGTTGTACTTTTTATTACGAATTACGAATTATTTGGTTACAAGCTTTATTCTGCTTAATTGGGATTTTAATAATAAATTCAGTTCCCTGACCTAGTAGGGAATTGCAAGTTAAACTACCCTTATGTTTTTCTACTACAATTTGGTAACTGATTGATAACCCCAAACCAGTTCCACTTCCTATTGGCTTAGTTGTAAAAAACGGATCGAAGATTTTTTGTATAACTTCCGGAGCTATTCCAGAACCGTTGTCAGCAATCAGAATCTCTACAATATGTTTTTCTACAATCAATGTACGAATAATAATTGTGGGGATTAAAGATTTAAAATAGAGAGTTAGGGAGCTTATCTTTCTAATCCCTAGTTTCGAGTTCCCTGTTCCTAGTTCCAAAGCATCAATTGCATTTACCAGTATATTCATAAAAACTTGGTTCATTTGATTGACATAACATTCAACCTGGGGGAGTTTTCCGTATTCTTTTATAACTTTAATTTCCGGTCGCTCTACTTTGGCTTTAAGTTTATGATGTAATATCATTAAAGTACTGTTGATTTCCTCATGAATATCAACTGGCTTCATTTCGGCTTCATCTAAGCGAGAAAAGTTACGCAGACCTAACACGATATTCTTGATACGGTTGGTGCCAAGTTTCATGAAATGAAGAATTTTGGGTAAGTCTTCTTTCAGAAAATCTAGATCTATTTCTTGAATTTGATTTTGCAGTGAATACTGTCCAGTGAGGAGTTCAAAAAATGTAACTCCAAGAGAATAAAAATCGCTACGGTAGTCGATTCCTCGGTTCATCCTTCCGGTTTGTTCGGGGGAAATATAAGCTAATGTACCTTCTAAAATATTGGGAGCGAGCGGGTATTGAATTTCTTTTGGAAGTAGGGAGGCAATACTAAAATCTGCTAACTTCACCTCAAAGGTGTTGGGATTAATCAGGATATTTGCAGGTTTAATATCTTTATGAATTACGTGGTTTCGGTGCAGTTGGTGGAGAGTAGAAGCTATTTGAACAGCAATATGGAAAAACTCTTGTAGAGATATGGTATTTGATTCCTTAAAACGATCTAAGTAATCCCGCAAAGAAACACCACCGAAATCTTCCATGACCAAAGCATAGCTGTTATCAAAATTTTCTAAGCTATAGGTTTGGACAATACCTGAAAACTGAAGACTAACTGCGATCGCATATTGATTGCGAAACTGAGCAATTTGAGTAAAACTTGGATGTTTGCTCTGCATCGCTTTAATAATCACTGGTTTTTGGTCATGTTCTCTAATACCCCGGCAAACTAGAGTTTTACTGCCTGCATAAATTTTTTCCAAGATGCTATAGCCAGGAATACTAAAAATTTTGTTTATATGTACAGACATTTGAGCCAAGACTTCCAAGATTCATATCAGCTAGTATTCCCAAAAATATAAATAATCTCGCAAATTATATAGTTAAACTCACACTATTACGGTAGGAATTGCAAGGTAGCTTGAAAAAGAGAGTAGGGCTTGGGGAAGAGAGTTTGTTATGATAGGTTATGAACTTTTTTCATCAGCTACTAAAGTTTTTGCTATTATAGTAAAGTTATATTTTCTTTACACGGACATTTTAAGACTCCATCAGCGAACAGAGCGCTAACAAGTGATAACTGGTAGCTGACAATTGGTGAAACGGGGAATCGTTGTGCAAACTTTTGACTTTACGACTCTTACTGCTGTTTGTAGCGATATCCGCGCTAACTGGCTACCATCTCGCATAGAGCAAGTTTATCAGCGCAACAGCTACACTATTGCGATCGCACTCCGCACGATCAAACAACGGAGTTGGCTGGAAATTTCTTGGCATCCCCAAGCCGCCCGCCTTCACATCGGAGATCCACCACCAAGAATCCCAGATACTTTTACCTTCAGCCAACAACTGATACATCAGTTAGGTGGATTGGCATTAGTCTCCATAGACATAATCGACCCCTGGGAACGTGCTGTTGATTTACAGTTTGCTCGTCGTCCGGGCGAAAGCGCTTTATATCACGTGTATGTTGAAATCATGGGTAAGTACAGTAACGTTATTCTTACCGATGCTAGTAACACAATAATTACTGTTGCCCACCAAGTTAACCAACAACAATCCAGCGTCCGCCCGATTCTTACAGGACAATCCTATGAAAAACCACCCCGACTCACTGCTACCGTACCCAGTTTGACAGAATCTCAGGAACGCTGGCAAGAAAGAGTCAGTTTAATACCAGGAGCTATCAAAAAGCAGTTACTCAAAAACTACCGTGGCGTTTCTCCTTCGCTTATACAGTCAATGTTACAGGTATCCGGTATAGATCCGGAGAGTACAACCGATACCCTAAAATCAGAGGATTGGCAGCGTCTGTTTCAGCGATGGTGCGAATGGTTACAAAGATTGGAGAGCGAGAAATACGAACCTGTTTGGACAGCAGGAGGATACAACGTCCTGGGTTGGGGTGCATTGAAACCAGCTGAAGATATTCAAGAGCTACTCAATCGCTATTATACTGACCAATTCAATTTACAGACATTTTCTCAGCTGCGGCATCAGTTGAATCAAAAACTCAACAACACTTTAGAAAAATTGCGAGTCAAGGCTGCTGCGTTTGAGCACCGCTTACAGCAATCCGAACAAGCAGATGAGTACAGGCAAAAAGCCGATTTGTTAATGGCGCACTTGCATGAATGGCAAGTGGGAATGAAGGAGATTGTCTTACCTGACTTTGAAACTGGTAAACCTATCAAGATTTCCTTAGAACCGGACAAAAATGCAGTGCAAAATGCTCAAAATTTGTACAAACAGCACCAAAAACTCAAACGCGCCCGTACTGCTGTGGAACCGCTATTGATAGAAGTTAAGGCAGAGATTGAGTATTTGGAGCAAGTAGACGCAGCGATTTCTCAAATAGACAGCTACCAAACATCAGAAGATTTACAAGCTTTAGAGGAAATTCGCGAGGAACTGATTCAGCAGCAATATTTAGAAGACTCAGGGTATCGCCGTCGCAGTTCTACAGAATCCGCTAACATCAACTTTCATCATTTCCGCACCCCTAGTGGTTTTGAAGTTTTAATCGGTCGCAACAATCGTCAAAACGACCAGTTAACTTTTCGAGTTGCGAATGACTACGATTTATGGTTTCACGCACAAGAAATTCCGGGGAGTCACCTGCTTTTGCGTTTGGAAGCCGGTGCAGTTCCAGAGGAAAGCGATTTACAGTACGTTGCCAACCTAGCAGCATACTACAGTCGCAGCCGTCAAAGCGACCAAGTGCCAATAGTTTATACTCAACCAAAGTATGTCTACAAGCCCAAGGGAGCAAAACCTGGCATTGCTATCTACAAGCAGGAACGCGTTATTTGGGGACGACCGCAGTTAGCGAACAGCGAACAGTGATTGGAGGAACAACCGGGACAAGGGAGAAAAGGGAGAGTCATTGACGCTCAATACCTAGTGACAAGTAGAGTAATGAAAAATAATAAATTATTTTGATTTAAAAAGTTGATTTATTTTTACAAAGATATGCTTAAATTCTTCTTAAAGATAGAGGCTATTTTTTTATAAATGTGTTGTTTTTTTGATAAATTTCCATTAAAAATCTGTGTTGGCTGTTACAATATTGTGAAGAAAAGTTTCCCGGTGCGCTTTGAGAACGCGCAGTTTGGGTTTAACTCAGGAAACAAGACAACGCAAGAGATATTTATGAGACCAGCTGTGGTAGGCTGGTCTTTTTATATGTGATTAAAAACTCAACGTTGTTCTAATAGCACCAATTACAACATCGTCGTTGTTATTGTTATGGTCTGGTGCTGTCAGCCAAATCACTCCTGGGGTGATGGCTATGTTTTCAGTAACTTGATATTGGTAGAAGGCTTCAATGTGATAGGAAGTATCTCTATCTTTGGAGATTTCGTTGATGCTGGAACCCGTGACTTTTGGTTCCATACCAAAAATGATACCAGCTAAGTTGCCTTTTTTGCCAAGATCGGGAAATCCTAGGGTCACAGCCCAAGTCCAAATATCTAAATCTCCTCGATCGATTCTTCCTCCTTCTGTGGACAAGTTGCGAGCATTTGTGTATCCAACCCAACCTCCTAAGACAAATTTCTCGCTTAAGCCAATGGATGCTTGAAAACCGTAGGAATTACTGGAGAAGGGTACATTTAACTCGTCTGATTCTCCATCTAAGTCAAAGTCAAAGTTGGAGTTGAAGAATGAGATTGGATTTGCGCGAGTACTTCCTGCGCCTAATTCCTGGTTGTAAGCATTAATGTAGGTGAAAGCAAAACTAAAGCGATCGCTTGGTTTAATAGTCAGTTGTGCTAGAGCACTGGAGGGACCGTTAAATATACCATTACCAAGGGATGGATCGTTTGGTGAATTGCCTAAATATCCTAAAGAGACAGATACAGCATCCCCAAACCGTTGGGTGATACCCAAACCCGCGCCTTCTACCTGGTAATAAATTGCGTTCCGCGTACCAAAGGTCGATAAAGCACCTAGAGAACCATCTCCATCAAAGATGTTGATCGTATCCGTGATGTCATCTGCTGCACCTGCGTTAGCAAGAGCAATCACCTCTGTGCTTTTAGTCAGGGGGAATTTGTACCAGAGCGCATCTAGCAAGACATCGCTGTTACCGTCTTCACCTGCAAAGAAGAGGCTACCTTCTGGTGTCCCAAGTTCGGGGTTGACAATATTATTTGCTTGAAGTCTGGTAAACAAAGTGTCGTTTCCCGTGAAGCTAGTGACCAACTCCACGCGTAAGCGCGCCCCAAAGGTTGTATTGTTATCCCTAACGTCTACATCGTTGACTGTATTGCCTCCAAAGACATCAGTGATGGCTGCGACAGCTTCTCCTTGCAGTTTCGTCGTGGTGGAAAATTGATTGGCTTCCAACTCAGCAGTTTTTGCTTCAAGTGCATCTACACGCCCGCGAAGCGTCGCCAGTTCAGCCGCAAATTCCTCTTGCAGTTTTTGTAATGTGGCTAAATCTTGTTTGGTGACTAACTCGGATGTAGCGGTGGCAATGAGTTCGTTGACGCGATCGAGACAAGCATTTAAACCAGCCGCAAATTCGTATCTTGTTAGCGCCCGATTGCCTCTATAAGTCCCATTTGGATATCCAGCAATACAACCGTATCTTTCTACCAACGATTGCAGCGCTTGGAAAGCCCAGTCTGTTGGCTGTACGTCTGATAGCTGAGAAACTGACGTCACCTGTGCCATTGTTTTGTCTTTAGGGCGATTGTCAGTTACGTTGAGATTCTCATTGCTTGGTGTTTCCCCCGCAACGACAGTGGCATTCATGACTAGCATTATGCTCAAAAAGACTGGGCTAGCCAGCAACCATTTCCAAAATTTTGTCATCTCTTCCTCACACACATTTTCGATTAAAACCCACATCTCAAGCTTGGAAAATTTATACCATTTTGGTTTTGGATTGAGAAAGTGGTGTTGAGACTTAATCTCGCATAATTAACCGTGTTTTTTCAAATTGGTATTAGTTTATATGAAAAAGCCTCTCAAATAAGCTGTCGTCATGAATTACTTACATGAAGAGGGATAAAAATCGGTCAGGTAATCTCCAATACCTAATTCCTGATTTTCCACATAGGTTATTACAAACATTGCTACCATGCACGCTCTAGTATATGAAGGCAGAAGAAGGCAGAGGGCAGAAGGCTCAAACGCCTATGAATGAGACTTTTGTCTCAATACTAATGGTATGGTTATTTCCGCTACGCTGTACCAGTTTTTTGGTTTAATAATGAGTATCATTATGTTTTGCAGTACAATCTGTATGTCAATAAATAACAAGAAATCTTGTAAATAACTGTGCGAAGGAGAAAAAAGTGTATCAGCCTCAGAATAGTCCGAAAAAAAGCTTTTTTAGTATAATTGCTTTCTTAATGGTATTTTTAAGTCTTGGGTGTAATGGCTCCGACACAAGGCAGGTAACCAATTCCGAACAGCCTCCACAAACACGGGAAACAGCATCGACTCCATCACCACAATCAAACAAAATCAAAGTTGTAGCTACCTTTTTACCGATTTATTGGTTTACTCAGGCAGTTGCTGGAGATGCAGCAGATGTCAAGATATTAGTGCCACCCGGTACAGAAGTCCATGAATACCAGGCAACACCAGAGAATGTCAAGGAAATTGCTACGGCTAATGTATTGGTAAAAAATGGCATGGGGTTAGAGGGATTTCTGGATAGCACGATCGAGAATGCCCAAAATTCCAAACTTATTCAAGTGGATGCTAGCAAAGGAGTTCAAGCTCTCGATGAAATTTCACCTGTTGTGAAAACTCATAGTGCTCAAGAAGAACACAATCACGACCATGCAGAAGGAAACCCTCATGTATGGTTAGATCCCGTTTTGGCAAAACAGCAAGTTGAAAATATTCGGGATGGTCTTATTGCTGCTGACCCTGCTCGTAAAGCAACTTATGAAGCGAATGCAGCAGCATATATCAAGCAATTAGAGAGTTTGAACGGTGAATTTCAGCAAACTTTACAAAAGACTCCCAATTGTACCTTTGTCACTTTCCATGATGCTTACTCGTACTTAGCTAAACGCTACAATCTAAAGCAAGTTGCTGTTGTGGAAATTCCAGAAGACCAACTCTCACCAACAGACGTACAAAACGCAGTAAAAGCGGTCAAGCAGTATAAAGTGAAAGCGTTGTTTGGCGAACCAGGATCGGATAACAAATTGTTAACGAGTCTTTCTAAAGATTTGAATTTGACTTTGCGTCCTTTGGATTCATTGGAAACGGGAGAAATAGATCCTCAGTACTATTTTCAAGGAATGCGAGCTAATTTAGAAACTTTAAAATCTGCCTGTCAGTAGGTGTTATAAATAATGAGTCAGAAATTACGCGTACTACAGGGTACATTTCATCATAATTTCATAATTTATAACTCATAATGAGAATCTATGATTGTTTCCGGTTAACAACAAATGACGAATGATTAATGATTTTCCTATTTTAAAAGTAGAGGGATTGACGGTTTATCAGGGTAGCTATCTAGCTGTTCGGGATGTTTCTTTGGAAATACACAAGGGAACAAATACAGCTATAGTGGGACCAAATGGTGCCGGTAAAAGTACGCTGGTGCAAGGTATTTTAGATTTAATTCCTAGAAGTGCAGGTAGCATTGAAATATTTGGTCGTCCCATAGCTCGTTTGGGAAATTTGCGCCACCAGTTGGCTTACATGCCGCAAAATTTTATTTTCGATCGCAGCTTTCCTATTTCTGTAGGTGAACTCGTAGAATTGGGATGGGTTTCTAGTTCTTGTTCCAATTTCTTCAATGTCGGAGGTATAAGTCGCCGAAAAAAGGAAAAATCCGCAGCAGTCTCGGAAGCTCTGCGCCGAACTGATGCGTACCACCTGCGCCATCAAGCCATTGGAACTCTCAGTGGCGGTCAATTTAAACGTGTGTTGTTGGCATATTGTTTGGTTGTACCCCGCAAACTCTTGGTTCTGGATGAGGCTTTTGCTGGAGTGGATATTCAAGGTGCAGCAGATTTTTATACGTTGCTTAATGAACTCAAACAAGAAGAAGGTTGGACGGTTTTGCAAGTCTCCCATGATATTGATATGGTCAGCCATTACTGCGATCGCGTTATTTGTTTGAACCAAACCATTGTTTGTACGGGAGTCCCAGAAGTCGCTCTTTCACCACAAAATCTTTTAGCAACTTACGGTCCCGGCTTTAGCCGCTACCGACACAACCATGACTGAATTACGAATTATGAATTATGAATTATGAATTATGAATTTTTGAAGCTACACATAACTTTAGAAATGCCCAATGACAAATTTGAATGACTTGGTGAATTTACTACAGTTTCCCTTCATGCAACGAGCGATCGCAGGTGCGGTGTTGATGGGAATACTTGGCGGTTTGCTTGGTAGTTTTGTCACCTTGCGCCAATTGTCCTTCTTTAGCCATGCGGTAGGTCATGCTGCTTTAGTGGGTGTGGCGTTAGGTGTACTGCTACAGTTAAATCCCACCTGGATGTTACTACCCTTTACTTTACTGTTTGGGTTGGTTGTTCTTTACTTCATCGATCAAACAGATTTGGCTAGCGATAGTGTCCTCAGTATTGTCCTTTCCGGTGCGTTAGCCCTTGGAGTGCTGTTGACTAGTCTAATTAAAGGGTATCGTGGCAATTTAATGAGCATACTGTTCGGCGATATCTTAGCGATTGACATTACTGACCTAGTTTTAACTCTGCTTGTCCTTATAGGAGGTAGTGCATTTCTCTTATTAACTTTGCAGCAGCAAATTCTATTAACTCTTAATCCTGCGGTAGCAAAGGTTCAAGGGGTTCCAGTACAATTGTATCGTTATTGTTTTGTAGTCCTGCTATCACTGGCTGTTGCTGTAGCAATTAAAGCGGTCGGCGTTTTACTCGTGAACGCTTTCTTAGTGATTCCCGCCTCAACAGCCAAATTAATGAGCCATCACTTTAACTGGTTTCTCATTTTGTCCGTGATTGTCGGTTCCACTAGTAGCTTTGGCGGGATTATGGTATCGGGTTTGTTCAACTTTGCTTCCGGACCCAGTATCGTACTCGTACAATTTGTGCTATTTTTAGCGGTTTTCAGCTTGGTTCAGTTTAAGAAAAAATCTACCGCATAATTTTTTCCAAAAGTACTTGTCAAATCATTGAGCCTTCGCTACTATTAATAATCGTGGAAATAAACAAAAACACGAAAGAAATTTGCCGGGATAGCTCAGTTGGTAGAGCAGAGGACTGAAAATCCTCGTGTCACCAGTTCAAATCTGGTTCCTGGCATTACTCAAACAACCCCCGCAAACACTAGGTTTTTGGGGGTTTTGTTTTGAATGGATAAGGAGCTTGTCAAAACTAACATCCAGCGTCTCACCAAAAATAAGCAAATACTTCTGCAACAAGGGCGCAAGAGAAAAACTCAGACAAATGTATAATTTTTAACTTTTGTTAGAAACCTGAAAAATACTGGCTTAGTCAGTAACGATTTGTAGATGCGGACATTTGAAGTTGCGTTAAAAGTTGTACCGCAAATCGGTGATGAGAAAAAGCGTATACCTGAAGAAAAAACTTTGTTAGATTTATGGTTAGTGATGGATGAAATTAAAGCCAAAGTTAGCTATATGCAAACTGAGTTACTGTTAAATTATGGACAGATGAGTTTAGATTTATTTGGGAATCAAGAACCCATCTCCTAACTCCTTCCCGATGCGGGGAGGGGAATAAAATACTCCCCCTCTCTTAGAAACGGAAGGAGGCTCCGATCGAAATTAAACACCCATCATCTTATTATGTATAAATACAATCCCTTACATTGCCTACCTTCATCCGCCGAATTACCTGATTCAAACGACAAACCCGTGGATAGCGAGCTGCAAATCTTAATTCCTAACTTATTATTAGCCATATTAGCAACAATTTGGCAAAATCGTGAAGATTGGTTTTTTGGCATAAACATGGGAATTTATTATGCACCCTCAGAAGATGCTATTGTTCCCGATGGTTTTTTAAGTTTAGGTGTAGAACGATTTGTAGGTGAAAATGGACGTTCTAGTTATGTGTTATGGGAAGAAGATAATATTGCTCCTATATTAGCTTTAGAAATTGTTTCCCAAACCTATAACGGTGAGTACGAAAAGAAAAAAACGGATTACGCTCAATTAGGAATATTGTATTATGTTATTTATGCTCCTACACGACTAAGACGCAGACGCCAACGTTTAGAAGTATACCGTTTAGTTGATGGTGAATATATCTTACAACCTGGAGATAAAATTTGGATGCCAGAAATTGATTTAGGTATCGGGCGTGAAAGAGGAATTTATCAAGGAAGAACGCGTGAATGGCTTTACTGGTATGATGAAGATGGTAATAAATATCCAACACCAGAAGAACAATTGCAAAATATTTTAGCAAGATTACAACAGCAAGGAATTGACCCAAATACGCTAAAATAAATGTCAAAAATTAGAGATAAGCTATTCCATATTTTACTTGCATCAGCTTGAAACCTTTGGCTGGCTTAACTCGCTCTGAAAAATTAGATGTCGAGTAGCTCACCACAAAAATTAATACTCGATCGATACCTTTGCCAATTTCTCAAAAGCCCTACAGACTGGAAGTCTGTGGCTACATAAAGAAAGCCCACCTGCGTGGGCTAAAACCTAAAGCCCGCACAGGGGAGCTTTGTTTGTATAGCCGAGGCAGTGCGTTGCGGTGAATCTAGCCCTGATAGCGTAGCGTGGCGCGAATGCGCCATAGGAGGGTTTCCCTCTACAGGGGACTGGTGAACCCGAAGGGGGGTTCTCCCCGTTGATGCAACTGCTCTGGGTTCCCCCCTTTGAGGCGACTGCTCTGGGTTCCCCCCGTTGAAGCAACTGCTCTGGGTTTCCCCCAACCCCACTTCGTGAGGACCCCAAAGCCCCCCGTTGTAGCGCCTGTCGTTCACTTTTCTAGAGTGAAGGCGTTTTGGCAAAGGTATTGTTGATGATAGCGATTAATATTAAGCAACAAATTTTAGAGTATCTCGAAGTATTACTAGCACAGAGGAGTATCCCAATTTGGATAGCTGTGATTCGTCTGTTAGCAAAATAGGTTCAAGTATCAGCCCGATTTAAAACATCATTCTGGGGATTTTGAATTTTTTTATAAAAAACTGCTGTATTTTTCCAACTTTCCCAAAAATTTCTAACTAAAGCATGACAGTACGCGATTTTACTCTATCGATTTTGTATGAAGAATTAATGTAATATTAATGACATGACTTGTTAACGATCTTGTTTGTGGACGGTATACACATAACATTACAAATCTTCGATGATAGTGATCGCAGGTTATGAAATTACAAAAAAACTTTACGAAAGTAGCAAATCATTAGTTTATCGAGGATGCAGGCTTTCGGATCGATTTCCCGTTATCCTCAAAATACTCAAGCAAGAGTACCCGCCTCCTGAGGAAATTGCTCGTTTTAAACTAGAGTACGAGATTACCCGCCACCTAACCTTGGAGGGTACAGTCAGAGCTTATAGCCTGGAACAATATCGGCATAGTTTGGTAATGACTGTAGAGGATTTTGGTGGGGAAGCTTTGAATTTATTGATGAAGCACCAACAATTTTCCATAGAAACAGCTATTAAACTCGGCATCCAAATCACTGAAATACTAGGTGAAATTCACCTACAGAATGTCATCCATAAAGATATAAATCTCTCAAATATTGTTTTCAATCCGGTTACGGGACAGTTAAAAATTATTGACTTTGGCATTTCTACTATTTTTGCTCGCGAAAATCCCATCCTTACCAGTCCCCACATTTTAGAGGGGACTTTGGCCTATATGTCCCCGGAGCAAACGGGTAGAATGAACAGATCCCTCGACTACCGCAGCGATTTTTACTCTTTAGGTGTCACTCTCTACGAATTGTTTACCCAGCAAAGACCCTTCAATACCACCAACTTGCTGGAGTTAGTACACTGTCATCTTGCCAAACAACCAATACCACCCCACAAGCGCAAACCAGAAATTCCACTTGCCATATCTCAAATCATTCTCAAACTTATGGCAAAAATGGCAGAGGAAAGATACCAAAGTGCTAAAGGTATTAAAACAGATTTAGAAGAATGCCTGAGACAACTTCAGAATTCTGGTACTATCCAACCTTTCCCGCTTGCTAGCACAGATATATCAACTGCGCTGCAAATTCCGCAAAAGCTTTATGGTAGAGAGCAAGAAATTACCATGCTAATTGCGACATTTGAGCAAATTGTGCAAAAGGAGATGAGCGAGAGTTCTCAGCCTTCGATCGCATCCCCTAACAAAACCCAGATGGTGCTGGTATCTGGCTACTCCGGGATTGGCAAATCTGCTCTCGTGCAGGAACTTTATAAGTCCGTAACCCAGCAACAGAGTTATTTTATTGCGGGAAAGTTCGAGCAGTACCAGAGGAATATCCCTTACTTTGCGATCGTGAATGCTTTTGCCGATCTCGTGCGACAACTGTTATCAGAGCAGGAAGAACAGTTATGTCAGTGGCGCGAAAAGCTTTTGGGAGCGTTGCTTCCCAACGCTCAAGTCATTATAGATGTTATTCCTGAGATAGAGCTGATTATTGGTAGACAGCCAGAAGTCCCTGAGTTGGGTTCAGCAGAAGCACAAAACCGTTTCAACCTTGTTTTTCAAAGTTTTATTCGCGTATTTGCTCAGCCCGAACATCCGTTGGTACTGTTTTTAGATGATTTGCAGTGGGCAGATCTAGCCAGTTTAAAATTACTACAACTCTTACTAACAGCAACAGATAGCACTCATCTATTTGCCATTGGGGCTTACCGCGATAATGAGGTCAGTGCAGCCCATCCTTTACTGGTAACCGTAGAGGAAATTAGCCGTAGTGGAGGATCTATTCGGCAAATTGTCCTTTCTCCACTGGAACTATATCATGTGACAATGCTGATTTCTGAAACATTAAGCTGCACTACGGCAGAAGCTCAACCTCTTGCTCAACTTGTCATAGATAAAACAGGTGGCAATCCTTTCTTTGTCAAGGAGTTTCTGAAAACTCTGAATACAGAAAATCTTTTGCAATTTAACATGCAGTTATGCAAATGGCAGTGGAATATCGAGCAGATAAAAACTAGAGAGATTACAAGCAATGTAATAGAACTATTGGCTCTGAAAATTCAACAACTTAAATCCGAAACTCAAAATATTTTAAAATTAGCAGCTTGTATTGGCAATCAGTTTGAAATAGATATTTTGGCAATGGTTTACCATCGCTCGTCTCAAGAAACGGCGATCGTACTTCAAGACGCTGTTGCTATGGGTCTGGTGATGCCTCTCAACAATAATTATAAGTTGCTTGTACTGGGTATTCAAGAACAGGCAGTTGTTGAATGTAAGTTCGTACACGATAGAATTCAGCAAGCCGTCTACTCACTTATACCAGCAAGCGATCGCCAAAAGATTCATTACCAAATTGGACAATTGTTGCTTTTTAATAGCGATTCCCAACAGCAAGAGCAAAGATATTTTGATATTGTCAATCAACTGAATTTAGGGCAAGAATTGATCGAGCAGCAGCAGGACAGAAACAAACTGGCGCAACTCAATTTGATGGTAGGAGAAAAAGCGAAAGCCTCTGCTGCTTATGATTCAGCATTTAGTTACTTGCGAATGGGATTAAGGTTGCTAGCAGAAGACAGTTGGCAACAACAGTACAATCTCACACTAGAATTGTACCAAGCAGCAACTGAAGTTGCTTTTCTTAATAGTGAATTTGAGCGCATGGAACAGTTAGCTCAAAAGACACTACAGCAAGCACGAACGGTATTGCATAAAGTACGAGTTTACGAAGTTAAAATTCAAGCCCTACTCGTACAGGGATATCCAATAGAAGCGCTTAGGATCGCTTTAGAGATACTATCTTTGTTAGAAGTAAACTTTCCAACACCAGCAACTCAAGCAGATGTTGAAAAGGCGCTTACAGAAACTATCGCTCGATTGGCTGATGTCTCTATTGAATCATTAATCAATTTACCCCAAATGACGGAAGCTAGAGTCCTTGCAGCCATGCGAGTGTTATCTAGTGCTATTCCTGCAGCACACGTTAGCACCCCTGAATTATTCCCATTGATTGTCATTAAGCAAGTCAATCTATCGATTGAGTACGGAAATGCAGAGATTTCTCCTTTTCCTTACGCTGTATACGGTTTAATTCTTTGTGGAGTTGATATTGAAGCAGGCTGTCAATTTAGTGATTTGGCTCTAGCATTGTTGGAAAAGCTGAACTACAAACCAATTCGTTGTAGAACGCTCCTACCCGTCCATGCGGGAACCCGCTATTGGAAAACTCATCTGAGAGCAACTCTGAGTCCTTTACAAGACTGCTATCAAGCAGGTATCGAGAACGGAGACTTTGAATTTGCTGGTTATACGGCGCTTCATCATTGCGATCAAGCTTTCTTTGCTGGGGTGTTTCTCGCTGAAATAGAACAATTGGCATCCAATTATATTTATGACTTAACATCTCTAAAGCAAACAAGAAACGCTCATGCGATCGCAATGTTCAAACAAGCGATGTTGAACTTAACAGCAGGTTCTTCCCATACCCATCTCTTAATAGGGAATGCTTACAATGAAGTACAATCGCTACCTTTATTGCAACAAGCAAACGATCGCCAAGTTTTGTTTCTACTCTATCTAAATAAACTTATGCTTTGCTGCTGGTTTAACCTACCACAGCAAGCAGTGGAAAATGCGGATTTAGCAGCAGCTTATCTTGATGGAGTTGCAGGACAAGTCAGCATTGCATTCTTCCACTTTTATGATGCGTTAGCCCGATTGGCGATTTATGCTGAAGCATCACCTCCGGAGCAGATTGAGATTCTGAGCAAAGTGAAATTGGATCTCGAACAAATGGAACGATGGGCGCGACATGCTCCCATGAACTACCAGCACAAATTTTTTTTGATGCAAGCAGAACAGCATCGCGTATTGGGTGAAGAGTTTCAAGCAATGGAGTTATACGATCGCGCCATTACCCTTGCAGACGAACACGAGTACACTCAAGAGGCGGCTATTGCTTACGAGCGCTCTGCTATGGTTTATTCGGCTAGAGGAAAGGTTGTGTTTGCTAAAACCTGCATACAGGAAGCCCGTTACCGCTATCTCAGATGGGGGGCTATGGCAAAAGTTAGAGATTTGGAGACAAAGTTTCCAGAATTCTTCGAGCAACCTTTAGAAACCAGTGCCAAAATTTCTGTGACCGATTCCACAAGTAGCCGTTCCGAGACGCTAGATTTGGAAACTGTCATGAAAGCGTCTCAAGCAATTGCAAGCGAGCTTGTTCTCACCCGTCTGTTATCAACTCTTATGAAGGTAGCGATTGAAAATGCTGGAGCACAGATAGGAAGGTTGATTTTAGAAACAGATGGTCAGCTGTTAATGGAAGCAACAGGTATGGCGGATGGCGAGACAATTTATATAGGACAGCCCGTTCCCATTCAAAAGTGCCAAAATGTTTGTGTTGCTATTGTCAATTATGTTGCTCGCACTCAAAACAGCATAGTTCTAGACAATGCAACTCGCGACAATCAATTTGCATCCGATCCTTATATTCGCCAACAACAGCCCAAATCTATTCTCTGCACTCCAATGGTCAATCAGGGGAAATTATCTGGCGTGCTTTATTTGGAGAATAACTTAGCCACGGCTGCGTTTAAACCAGAACGAGTGGAATTATTGAATTTATTGTCTACACAGATGGCGATCGCAATTGAGAACGCACGGTTACTCAGAAATAGGGAAGAACTCAACCAATTTCTACAACTGAAAACAGAACAAACTTCTCGAATTTTAGAGCGAATTACAGATGGATTTATTGCTGTGAATCGGCAATGGCAGATTGTCTATGTCAATCAACAAGCCGAACGGCAATTGGGAAAAGCTGGTGAGGAACTTTTGGGACAAAACTTTTGGAAGACTTATCCAATCGTTATAAATACCGTGTTTTACCAGCGATATCATGAAGCTATGAAGAATAAAAACCACATTCAATTTGAAGAGTTTTATCCACCTAGCAAGAAGTGGTTGGAAGTCAATGTTTATCCTGATGATGAAGGCTTATCTATCTTTTTTCGCGATATTACAGAAAGAAAGCAAATGGAGGATAAACTGGTTTATGATGCCCTCCACGATACCTTGACTGGATTACCCAATCGGCTGCTATTTACCGAACGATTGGAGCAAGCTATTCGGCGAACGCAGAAGCACCGGGATTATCGATTTGCCGTGTTGTTTTTGGATGTAGATCGTTTTAAGGTAATTAATGATAGTTTGGGGCATATGGTTGGAGATGAGCTTTTAGTTGCTATTGCTCGAAGGTTAAAATCTTGCCTCAGCCCGATGGATATAATTGCGAGATTGGGAGGGGATGAATTTATTATTTTATTAGATTCTCCAGAAGATGAAGCCCTGATTGCCGATCGCATTCAGTTAGCGCTCAATGTACCGTTTGATTTAAATGGTTATAAGGTTTTCAATACCGTCAGTATTGGGATTGTTTCTAGTGTGACGGGGTACAATCGTGCGGAAGAATTGCTGCGTGCTGCGGATATTGCAATGTATCAAGCAAAAGCAGGCGGGAAATCTTGTTATGTTATTTTTAATACGAGTATGCAAGATAGAGCCACATTGCTGCTACAGCTAGAGACAGATTTGCGATGGGCGATCCAACACCAACAATTGCAAGTTTATTATCAACCGATTGTATCGCTGCAAACTGGGAGATTGGAAGGGTTTGAAGCGCTGGTGCGATGGTTGCATCCGGAGAAGGGGTTGATTTCGCCTTCTGAATTTGTTCCCTTAGCAGAAGAAACAGGGCTGATTGTTCCTATTGGGGAATGGGTGTTGCTAGAAGCATGTCGTCAGTTGCGCGTTTGGCAATTGCAATTTAGCGATCGCTTACCTCTGACAATGAGCGTTAACCTTTCGGTGAAGCAGCTCTCGCAATCAGATTTGATTGAACGTATCGATCGGGTTTTAAGTCACATGGATCTTCGGGGAGACAGTTTAAAGCTGGAAATTACAGAAAGCACTTTAATGACTTATTCAGAAGTGACAAGGGATGTGTTGCAGCAATTGAGCGATCGTAACATACAGCTTTGCATTGATGATTTTGGGACGGGGTATTCTTCATTAAGTTATCTGCACCAGTTTCCCGTTCATCTTTTGAAGATCGATCGCTCCTTTACTCAGAGGATTGGGGTTCAAAATCAGGATACTGAGATTGTCCGCACTATTTTGGCATTGGCACACAATTTATCAATGAATGTTATTGCGGAAGGAATCGAAACGGTTGAACAGCTGGCTGAATTGAGAAGACTGGGCTGTGAATACGGACAGGGTTATTGGTTTTCTAAACCTTTGGACAGTCAAGCAGCAGAAGTGTTGATTGCACAAAGACCTGATTGGCTAATGGCTAATGGCTAATTGCTAATGGCTAATGGCTAATGGCTAATTGTTAATGGCTATTGAAGTCTTATTTTAGCCAAGTGAAAAAAAGCCTCGATCCATTTGGTTATACTATCTCACCAACAATTTACCCTGGTTACCTGCTGCTGCGATCGCACCTGTATTGTATAGTTAACTAGCATCAAAGAGTGTTAGCCTGTTCGCCGATCGCTCGGTTTTTGAGCATAGTTACGAGCGGGAGCATCCCAAAGAGTGCCAATTGCCTTCAGAATAGAATTCTCAGGCTATATAAACGCTCGTCCCTTCGGACTCACCGCAAGACAAGGACTTCTTATTAAGTCCACGTAGGTGGTGAGTCCGGCGCTGCAGGCGGGTTTCCCGCCGTAGGCGACTGGCGAACCCGGAGGGACTTAGCTTGTATAGCGGCGATTTCAATCGCCAACGTGTTTTTTGCAAATTGGGATGCTCCCGTTACGATCGCCAATCTCAATTAAGGCGAGTCAAGAGAAAACTTCTTCAGTCGGAGAATGTGCAGCATGAATAAACCGAACACGCTACTGATAGAAATTGCAATCCATAAACCGTGAGCGATCGCTGGGGAACGATCCATTGCCCATCCGCCTAAAATTGGACCGACAAAATAGCCAATTGACCAACATTGATAGCCGATAGCAAGATAAACTGCTCGCAATGATTGCGGCGCTAACTCAGCTATTAGTGCTGGTGCAAATGGTTTGTAGATGGCACTTGCAATGGACAAGACAGAAAATGCAGCAATAGTTCCAAAGATGGCAATTGATGGCATCAGATGAGTTGCCCAAACTAAAATGAATCCAGCACTCCATAACAACATTGAGATTGTAAGAACTCGAACATTCAACAGTGAAGTTAATAGTTGTACTAGCGGTAATTGCAACACCGAACCAATGCCGACATAGCACCAAGTAAAGAGATTTGCCACACTGACTAATGACGAGCCTGCATCTGAATTCGTCTGTGAAATCCCAATAAAAACAAAGTTTGTAAAATACAGCGGTAATGTAGTGCTAACCAAAGCAATATAAGTTGTAAAAAGAACATTAACTAACATAAAGACTTGCAGGGAGCTATCTTTTAATGCCAAACTAAATCCTTGGAGTGGATTGGAATGTTCGTTCGCCTCTTGATGAGAGTCGGCGATCGCAACTTGGATTGTTACCAAAAACACCAAGAGAATCAACCCTGCCATTAAAAAGAGCGTTTGCGGTTGCGTGACTGTAGAAAGTACGAGCCCACCACTCAAGATTCCCAAACCACTGCCAATACTATCTGCCAGTACCAGAATGGCAAATGCTTTTTGATGTTCTTTTGGAGGAGTGACATCAATAACTGCAGCATCAGCTGCTGTCCAATAACATCCGGCGCTCAACCCCATCAGCAAATTTACGACAATCAGCATGGATAAATTGGGAAGCAATGCTAATGCGATCGCTGCTAAAATTGACAACAAAGCCGAAAATAACAGTGTTCGTTTGCGACCATATGCGGGAGAATCAGCTAAATAACCTCCCAAGAAATGCCCTACGACTCCAGCAAGCGCCCCACAGCCTACCGCAAACCCAACCACTGTTGCTGAAAAATTCAACTGATTGACAAAAATTAAAGGGATAAAGAATTGGATAGTCCCATATCCACCTTGATAGAGAAATCGAGCAATTGCCTGTGCCCAAACCTGATAACTTGATGGTTGGAGCAAGAAGGGTTTAGGATTTGCAAGACTTTGATTTTCCACAGAAACCTCATAAATAACGAGTGTGGCTGAATCGGTATGTAGAGACGTGCTGTTTGAAGCGTCTCTCCATTATCAATTTTTATCATCATTTTTGTAAAATGATATAACTACTAACTTGAAGCTTGAGGATTCAAACCAATGGTAATGCAAGCTAACGAGAAAAAAAACTATACAAGCGAAGAATATTTAGAATTAGAGCTTAACTCAGAACAACGTCATGAATACATTAACGGTGAAATTATTCCTATGACTGGTGGGACACCAAATCACAATCAAATTGCAGGAAACTTCTATGCTGCACTAAATTTTGCTCTCAAACGTCAACCCTATCGAGTTTTTGTCACCGATCAACGGTTGTGGATTCCTAAAAAACGAATTTACACCTATCCTGATGTTATGGTAGTTCGGGGCGAATTGCAATTACAAGAAGGAAGACGAGATACTCTTATTAATCCATTCATCATTGCTGAAGTCTTATCAGCCGCAACTAGAAGTTATGACAAAGATGAGAAATTTTTAGCTTATCGTACTATTCCAACTTTTCAGGAATATTTGTTAATTGACCAATATAAAGTCCATATAGAACATTTTTTTAAAACAGATAATAAACGCTGGTCTTTTCTTGAATATGATGAACTTAATGAAACATTGTCTCTAAATTCTATTTCTTTT
This sequence comes from Tolypothrix campylonemoides VB511288_2, assembly GCF_045999855.1. NCBI lineage: Bacteria > Bacillati > Cyanobacteriota > Cyanophyceae > Nostocales > Tolypothrichaceae > Tolypothrix > Tolypothrix campylonemoides. The sequence goes on along the minus strand of NZ_JBFPMW010000015.1, from coordinate 205,316 downwards.
GAAATCAGTCTTATGGATCTTTATGATAAAGTTGAATTTGAAAATCTATAGCAGTTCTCAATTATTAGCAATCCTATTTCATCGCTATAGAATTTTTCTCATGTAAACCAATTTACTTACTGAAATTCACGCACCAACACACAAACTTGCTGGCTCAAATGGGCTTTTTACTGACTTGGTAGAGAATCGGGATCGACGCCAATTGAACGTAAATACTGCGCTAACTGTTCTGCTCGTTCTTCTGCTGTTAAATAGCGATCGCCTTTTTTGTCATACCAAGACAATAGTTGTTGTTGAATACCAGCAACGGTAGCTTGGTATCGTCCAATCCCCAAACCTACTTCTGGCATCCAATAAGGTTCACCAATTTGCAATTGATAATTACCATCTATCAACTTATACACTTCAAACGGTTGATGTTGGTCGCGTTGCCAATATTCTGGGTTATAAATCACATAGTACAACACACCAAGTTTAGCGTAGATATCTAGTTTCTCATCGTATTCACCCCCTGGTGTTTGGGATACTATCTCCAAAGTCAAAATGGGAACTATCTCCTTTTCTTCCCAAACTGCATAACTTCTGCGAGATTTCCCCCCCTTTTTACGTTCCACTCCCAAGCTCAAAAAGCCATCAGGTACCACAGGCACTCTAGAATTGACTCCTGTGGTGTGATATATTGCCATATCTACACCAAAAAACCAATCCAGACGCTTTGCCCAAATTGAGTTCAGCAAAAACAGTAAAACATTGGGCAAGAAATTTTGGTCTTCGTTATCCACAGGTGTATCATCTGAGCAAGCTAGTTGATTGGTGCTTGGTAAGGCAACAGGGATTTCAGGTGACAGCATAACTGTTGTCAGGCTTGGCTTTAAGTTCTTCTATTATAGGTGGAGCGCACTATGAAGAGTGCAAGACGTTCAAAACAAGTGTACTATAAAAAACAAAGCATCCCTCTGTTTAGATGACATCAAAAGGTAAGGTGCTATGCCCAAACGCCTTCTAGTGGTTGAGTCCCCCGGTAAAGTCAAAAAACTCAGTCAAATCCTGGGAAGCGATTGGATCGTGCGTGCTAGTTGCGGTCACATTCGCGAACTCAGCAATGAAGGTGAGGATTCTTTGGGATTTGTGATGGAAGGCAACAGCGTACAATGTCGTTACATACCTCGCGACCAACAAGCACGGGAAACGATTCAACAGCTAAAGGCGGCTGTCAAGCAGGTTCAAGAAGTTGTCTTAGCGACAGATCCAGATAGAGAGGGAGAAACTATTGCTTGGCATCTTAAAGAAGCCTTGGGACTCAAAAACCCAAAACGGGTTGTGTATACAGAAATTACTGAGTCTGCGGTTCGGAGTGCCATTGCCCATCCTAGAGAACTTGACCTAGATTTAATAGGGGCGGGATTGTGCCGAGATTGTCTGGATAAGTTAGTTGGTTACAAGGGTAGCCCGTTAGTCTGGGCTTTGAATAATGGAGCAAAAAGTGTTGGTAGAGTCCAAAGCGCAACTTTACACTTGATTTGCCAGCGCGAAAGGGAAATTCAGTCTTTTGTTCCTCAAGATTATTGGAGTGTGTGGGTAGATTATGCTGAGGGCTTCCGCGCTTTTTATAAAGGAAAAGTGGGCGAACGCGCCGAGTCTTCAGAACCGGAAACGGAAGCACACGACGATGCAGCAAGTAACACCAAAAATGCCCCAGAGTCAACTCGCGTTCTTTCTGAAGCCGAAGCAGATCGTTTGGTAGAAGAGGCGCGGCGTCATCCACACCAAGTCGTTAAATTTGAAGGTAAGATTGCCAACCGCCAACCACCTCCACCGTTTATCACTTCTACCCTCCAACAAGCGGCGGGTTCAAGGCTGCGATTTGCTCCTGACCGGACTATGGTTTTAGCTCAAAAGTTGTATGAGGCGGGGTTAATTACATATATGCGGACGGACTCAGTGATGCTCAGCCCTGAGTTTTGCGCCGATGCTCGAAAATGGTTGGAGGAAAACGATCCGCAAAATGTACCGCCGAAAACTGCCAGACATCGGAGTAACAAAACGGCTCAAGAGGCTCATGAAGCAATCCGCCCGACTAACGTGTTTCGTCCTTCAGCCGAGTTGCGAGTAGAACTGCCTGCAGATGAGTTTAACCTGTACGTAATGATTTGGAAACGTGCGATCGCATCCCAATGTCGTCCCGCGCAATTGCGTAAAACCTTGATAATCGTTCAGTCTGGTGAAATTTTATGGCAAGCAAGAGGACAAGTTGTTGAATTTCTAGGTTACGCCCGATACTGGTCAAACCTCAGCAAAGATACCCTTTTGCCAACCTTACACGAGGGACAAATTCTAACTTTAGAAAATGCAGGACACGAGAAAAAGCAAACGCAACCACCACCACGCTACAGCGAACCAAAATTAGTCCAACTGATGGAACGCAAAGGGATTGGTCGTCCGAGTACCTATTCTCCCACAATTGCTACCCTCAAGAAACGAGATTACGTGCAGTTAACAAAAGATAGTTTACAACCAACTGCCTTGGGTTTGGAAGTGGACGCTTTTTTATTAAAAGCATTACCCGATTTGCTACAAACAGAATTTACTGCAAAGATGGAAGATGCTCTAGATGCGATAGCGTCTGGGAAACAGCCATGGCAGAACTACCTAACAAATTGGAACCAGAATTACTTTGCACCTGCACTGGTAAAAGCAAAAACTGTAGTTGTGAGTTCATCGAATGGAGTAAAAGCGCCCTCTGTTGATAAAAGTAAATTTGAGACTTCCAGAACTCGTTGTCCTCAGTGCAAGAATCACTTAGCCAAAATCAAGAGCAGTAAAGTTAAGAAGAAATACTTTCTGAAATGCGTGAGTGGGTGTGAAGATGTCGTTCTTTTTTGGAGTGAGTATAGCAAAACATGGGAAGCACCACGCTCAAAAGCAACCACAGGCGAAAGCCCCCAAAAGCCCCCTGCACAAATCACAGAATATCCCTGTCCGGTATGTAAAAAACCTTTAGAGGAGTATAGCTATGTAAAAGAAGGGCAAAGTAAAAAAATGCTCCGCTGTTCTGACCCCAAATCTCGAAATGACCAGAAACATAAAGATGTGGCTTTTTTTACTACCCAAAAAGGTTGGTGGAGCCCTAAATTCGGGGAATTGAAGTGTTAGCCTCCACAATATATACAACTCTGCTTGCTCGAGTTAAAGTTAAACTTTTGGCGAGCTTGCAGTAATTAATAGTAATAGCGACCAAGGTATATTGAGATTGGGCACCAGCCATGAATATTTTCGCAGTGCGGGTATGGCAAAGGGAATGAGAAACCTGAGCGATCGCAACGATACAGGGCGATCGCCATTTTGGTCTACCAATCCATAATATTGAGCTAGTTCAGCAACAATTTGCACTTTTCCCGTGCGACGCATTAAAGTTGGGTCTGCTGTAAGAGCGGCAATTACCCGTCCTGTAAGCAAAGGAGTTTCCCAATTGTATCCCTCCTTAAAGACAGCACTTTGTTGGTCTGCTGCCTCATTTTCCTTCATCTGAGCGGCTAAACGAGTGATATGTTCGGTACCAACAATTCCCGGCCAAATGGAAAGTGAGGTAATATTCTGTGGTTTCAATTCAATTGCCATATCTGCTGCTAAGCGATCGCAAGCAGCCTTTCCCACAGTATATGGCACCCCAAAAATATAAGACAAACCGCCCCAAGAAGAAATGGTGCAAATCAATCCCTGCTGGTACTGCGTCATCATCCGAGCCGCAAAAACACTCGCTACATAGTGGCTACGCAGTCCAACATTGTTGCAAGCATCCCAAAAATTCGGTTCGCACTCCCAAAAAGGTTTTCCATAAGCATCTGTTAATGCTTGAACTCCTGAATAAACGTTATTCACCAACACATCAAGCTTTCCTTGCTCATCTTGGATGCGCTCGAACAGCAAACGCACTTGCTCATCAGAGCTGTGGTCTACAGGAATGGGTATGCAAATTCCACCAGCTGCTCTCACGGCTGACTCAGTTTCCCGGAGACTTCCAGAACCATCGTTGGATTCTAAAGTACGACCTGTGATATATACAGTAGCGCCTGCTTCACCCAGTCCAACAGCAATTCCTTTGCCCAGACCTCGCGTTGCCCCCGTTACCAATGCTATTTTACCTTCAAGGTATTTGTTCATAACTGGTTATCACTCGCTCAACAAAATTAAGAAGACTTCCAATTAAAAAATCATCCCATCGTAAGGGCGCAAGTCCGCTGCTCCCCTGCACGTTAATTTCTGATTTGGGGTAATTTATTTTTGGTGTTCCCTTGTTCCAGGAACTTTTGGTGTTGATACTTAGACATTAGCAGCAATGGCGATAAGAAGGCTTAACGGCTTCAGCCGTATCCCATTTGAGGGAGTTGCACCAAGTATGAAGAGTTATTCATGAAGAATGAAATAACTTTAAGAAATAAAAATCAAGTCTTGTAGAGTAAATATAGTAAGTTAAAAAGAGAATTTTCTTAATCAAAAGGGCTTGAAGTGATGCTAAATTTATATTCCTTGAAATTCGCTAATGCAGAATTGCAAAAAATTATCGTTTTTCACTCAGATGCAGTTGGTGGGGGAATTTGGTCTTCCATCAAGCTAGTGGACCGAGATAACACGTGACTGGAAAATTAAGAAAATTCTTAGATATATTGCTGGGTTTTATTACCTATAATGAAACATTAGATGTTCGGGAATTAAGAATAAATGCACTGTAGTTGAGCCACAGAAAAAGGGAGCATCCCTATTTGGAAAAAACACGCTTGCGCTCGGAAATCACGGCTAAATAAACTAAGGGTGTGCTACGCAGGCTATACGTTATAGTCCACGTAGGTGGACGAGCGTTTATATAGTTTCAGAATTTCATTCTGAGGACAATCTGCACTCATTAGGATGCTCCCCAGAAAAAAGCAAAGAGCATCTTCGCAACGAACCGAAAAAGTAGATTTTAAACGATAACTAGCTAGAAGCACGATCGCTATGAAAGAACATCGTAACGGTATTATAGAACTGCAAATCGTGGAAGCAGCTTTGCTGGATTATCCGTTGATTGACGACTGTGTGGTACGGGTTCGGAAAGGAAAAACTTCCGCAACAGAGCTAGTCGCTTATATAGTTTTGGCAGGGACACTCTCGTTGGAGCAGTTACAGTCTCACCTGCAAGCCGTGCTACCTGCTGGTATAACTATTAGTGCTTGCGTTCCAGTATCTACCCTACCACTCAATAAACAGGGGCTGGTGGACGAGCAGGCTTTAATCGAGATGGAAGTCATCGACCCTGACTTAGCGCAACGTTGGGAAGAGCAACTGCTGTCTGTGCCAAAAGTTGAACAAGTAGCGGTTGTGGTTCAAGAGCACGTAGAAAAAATTCCTCCATTACATCTATCAGACGTGCTACCTGAATACAAAGGTACGAGTGAAGAAGAAAGTATAGATTCAGAGATACTGGGTGTAAAGCTTTTACCTACTACCCCGTCTGTTGAAAAGGCTTTGGGGTTAAAAGAAGAGTGGGGATCGAAAGCATTAGCTATAAGTTGTGGGGAGCCTTCACAGGAGGACGCGGGGCTTCCAACCACCCTATCAAAGGCTTTGCAAAGAACCGCATCTCAGGTACCAAAAAAAGGAATTATCTATCTACAGGCTGATGGCTCTGAAATTGTACAGTGTTATGAAGATTTATTGGATGAGGCAGAGCGAATTTTAGCAGGATTACGCAAGTTAGGTTTAAAGCCTCAAGATAAAGTGATTTTCCAGTTAAACCACAATTGGGACTTTATCCCTGCTTTCTGGGGTTGCATTTTGGGAGGCTTTGTACCCGTACCAATATCAACTGCTCCAACGTATGAGTCAGTCAACAGTACTGTTCAAAAGCTACACAATGCTTGGCAAATGTTGGAGCAACCGCTCGTTCTTACTAGTGCAGAACTAGCTCCAGCAATAGGTTTGCTGCCTAACCTTCTGGATTTGACAAACTTCCAAGTTGAAACTATCGATCGCTTGCGCTTGTGCCAACCGGACAAACATTGGTATGATGCCCAACCCGATGATTTGGCAGTACTCATCCTTACTTCTGGCAGTACGGGTTTTCCCAAGGGTGTAATGTTAAATCACAGTAACATTTTGAGTAATGTTTCTGCTAGCGCACAAATGAATAATTTCCAACGCGAAGATGTTTCATTGAACTGGCTAAACCTAGACCATGTAGGAAGCCTTGTACGCTGTTCTATTCGAGATATCTATGTAGGCTCGCAGCAGATCCATGCTCCTGCTGAGGTCATGTTAGAAGATCCACTGAGATGGTTGGATTGGATCGAGCAGTATCGGGTGACATTCGCTTGGGCTCCTAACTTTGCATTGGGACTCATTAATGCTAGGGCAGATGTTATTCAACAACGGAGTTGGGATTTATCTGGAGTGAAGTCTGTGTTGTCAGTCGCTGAGGCGATCGTACCCAAAACAGCAAAAAGGTTTTTAGATCTGCTAGCTCCTCACGGGTTGTCATCCCAAGCCATGCATTCGGCTTGGGGTATGACAGAAACCTGTGCAGGTGTTACATTCTCTCATCGGTATTTGTTGGACTTGTCAGATGACCAAACTTTTGTAGAAGTGGGCGCACCTATCCCTGGTTTTAAGATGCGTATTGTGGACGATCGAGAGCAGGTCGTTACTGAGGGTACAATTGGTCGTCTGCAAATTTATGGATCGATGATTGCTTGCGGATACTATAAGAATCCCGAACTTAACCGAGAAGCATTTACTGAAGATGGATGGCTGAGGACAGGAGATTTAGGATTTCTTCATCAAGGGCGTTTAACTATTACCGGTCGCCAGAAAGATATCATTATTGTCAACGGTCTCAATCACTACAGCCATGAAATAGAAGCGGTCGTTGAAGCAGTTAACTCAGTGGAGGTTTCTTATACTGCTGCTTGTGCAGTCCGAGATCCCCAAAGCGATACCGATCGATTAGTTATTTTTTTCCATACTCGTCTAACGGATAACAACCAATTAGCAGAACTGCTAAAGGAGATCCGGAAAAACGTTGTTCGAGAGATTGGGGTAGATCCAGCCTATTTGATTCCGGTTGAGAAGAAGGCTATTCCCAAAACTGCTATTGGGAAGATTCAGCGATCGCAACTGAAACAACGCTTTGAAGCAGGTGACTTTAACGAAATTATCAAACAAATCGACATCCTGACTGGCAATACCAACACCCTTCCAGACTGGTTTTACAAAAAGGTTTGGCATCGCAAAGAAGCAGTTACTTTAACTCCTCACTCAAAGACAGGTCTGTGTTTGCTCTTCCTCGATCGGTTGGGATTGGGTGTGCAAATATGTGCAAAATTGGAGCAGATGGAAGTACCATACGTGTGTGTTGAGCCCAGTTTGAATTTTGCTAGGCTTAGAGATAACTACTATGTTATCGATCCTACAAATCCCGATTGTTATCGGCAGATCTTCGAGAATCTTAAAGAAGCAAATCTTCAAATCGATCGAATTCTACACTTGTGGACTTATGGTGAGTATGAGGGAGATGTCTCCAGTTTAGAAGCATTAGAGCAAGCACAAGAAAGCGGAGCTTACAGTTTGCTGTTCTTAGTTCAAGCACTCTCGCAAGTCCAAGGCTCTCAAACGAAAGTACGCTTGTCTGTGATTTCTAGCTATACACAACCCATCAGAATAGAAGACGAAATTGCTTGCGAGAAAACACCGTTACTTGGTTTGATCAAAACAATTCCACAGGAAATGCCTTGGTTAGACTGCCGTCATATTGATTTACCTACAGAAAACATTGATGCTAATGCCACTTGTGTTCTTCGAGAACTTCAGGTTATTCAAAGAGAACGAGAAGTAGCCTACCGAAACGGACAACGTTTAGTCCCTGGTTTGGAGAAAGTTGACCCACAACAAGCGCCAAAGCGGGAGTTACCTTTTAAGCGTGGCGGAATGTATTTGCTTAGTGGAGGTTTAGGGGAGATTGGTGTAGAGATTGCCAAATATTTGTTACAACAACACGAAGCTAAACTCTTATTAGTAGGCAGAACTCCTCTACCAGAAAGAAGCACATGGGAAGAACACTTAAGGCAAGAAGATACCGTCTCCACACGCATTAAAGCTTACTTATCCTTGGAACAGCTTGGAGGACAGGTTCGTTACGAAGCCGTAGATATTTGCGACTTGATGCACTTACAGTTGGTGGTTGACCGGGTTAAGTCCGAATGGCAATGCGAGTTGGATGGAGTCATTCATCTAGCAGGTATTGCTCAAGAGCGTTTGTTAATTGAGGAAACGCGGGATAGTTTGGCTACAGCACTTCGTCCGAAAGTTTCAGGTACCTGGGTACTACATCAACTTCTCAAGACCCAACCAAACGGTGTCTTCATCAGCTTTTCTTCTGTAATTAGTTTTTTCGGGGTCTTTAACGTGGGTGCCTATGCCGCAGCTAATAGTTTCTTAGATGGCTTTTGGCACTACCAGAGATATAAGAGTGGGTTACAAAGTTATTGCTTTGGTTCAAGTACATGGGCTGGGCTTGGCATCAGCCGTGGTTATGAAAATCGGGATTCACGTCTTGCCCGAGGTCGTGCAGTCATGTCCAAAGAGCAGGGATTGAATTCGTTTCTGGTTAGCTTGCACCACCAGCCAGCTCATCTCCTTGTTGGATTAAATGGAACCAACCCTCATGTCCGACGCTATATACAGACAAAATGCCATCGCGTGCAGAAATTATCCGCCTATTTCACAGCCCCAGGCGATCGCGTTTCCATTGCCAGTTTACAAGAGTTGGATGTGCGCGATCGCTTTGGAACGCGCAGTCGCTGCGATTTTCACCAACTCCAAGAAATGCCATTAACAAATACAGGCAAAATTGATTTGAAAGGGCTCTCGGTTGAGGATTTAGGGACTCCTGCTAAATATGTTGCACCCAGAACCGCGATAGAAGAAGAACTCATCAGCATTTGGCAACAGGTATTGAATGTACCTCAGGTAGGAATTAACGATAACTTTTTTGAGTTAGGAGGAACTTCTTTACTAGCAGTACGTTTGTTCTCAAGTATCGAGCAGAGATTCGGTAAAAAGCTTCCTCTAGCCAGCCTCTTCCCCTCTGGTACTGTAGAAGCTCTTGCTAAAACTGTCTCTCAACAAGAGGAGTTAATCGATAGTTATGGGTTTTCGTCATCAAACACAGTTCCAAACCAGTCAAAAATCCTTTGGTCTTCCCTTGTAGAAATTCAGCCCAATGGATTTAAGCCTCCTTTATTCTGTATCCACCCTCTTGGTGGAGAAATTTTGTGTTATCGCCCTTTAGCTATTCATCTGGGACAGGATCAACCCGTATATGGGCTACAACCAGTAGGGCTTGATGGAGAACAAAGTTTTTATACTCGGGTTGAAGACATGGCGAAGCACTACATCAACGAAATACAAACCATTCAACCACAAGGACCTTATTATATAGCCGGATACTCCTTTGGAGGTATGGTTGCTTTTGAGATGGTACAGCAACTTTACAAGCAAGGTGAGAAAGTAGGTCTTCTGATTATGATTGATACCTGTCGTCCGGGTACAGAAAAGCGATTGCCTTTCATCTTAAGAATTTGGGAGCACATAAAAAATTTTGTACAACAAGGACCTGTGTACCTTCAGAAAAAGCTTATTGGTTGGCGTGAATGGGGTACATACCTGATCCGAGATAAATATAAGCGTTTTTTGGAACAGGCGGATATATTACCTGAGGGTGACAAGCACTTAGATGTTTTAGGTGCTAATTACCAAGCTTTATGCAACTATACTTATCAAACATACCCCGGTTCAATGACTCTAGTGCGGACTGAGGATGCAAATCGAACTGATGCTGTCGGCGAAATCTACGATCCGCTATTTGGTTGGGGCGATGTCGTAGCTGGAGGAATAGATGTTCATTATCTTCCCGGCTCTCACCTTTCTCTGTTTGACGAGCCTGATGTACAAGTGCTGGCAGAACAATTAAAGCATTGCTTGGAAAAAGCGTATGGTTTGGAAGTTTTAGAAGAAAACACCAAAAAATAAATTATCCCAAATCAGAAATTAACATCATCAGGGCGCAGCGACCTTGCGCCCTGATGATGCTACTAAGCGATCGCACATCACAATGTCATAGTTTATCTAATACCGTTGCTCCAAATTGTTAGCAACAAAGTCGAGGCTCTAAAGCCATTGAAATCTAGCGTCAAAGCAATATTGTTGAACGTGCTATCAACCGACTTAAGCAATTTCGCCGCATTGCTACCCGATATAAAAAACTTGCTGCAAATTCTACAGCTATGATAACGAGCACGCAGCGGCGGCTTCTGCATCGCCTCCATTATTCTATGGTTATAGTTTGAAAACACGCCCTAGCCCCCCGATCGATTGAGGGAATTTCTGAAAGTTAATGTGTAGCTTTAATTTAGAGAATCGGTAGGGATTGGTAGGAAAGTGAGAAAATATTTTTGGCAGTCATGGTTTACTTGTCCTTTGTTTAACTTTAGCAAGCTGGTCATAAAAAACAGAACTATCTAACGAAAGATGCTGTACATAGTTGAGCTTTAGCGCTAAAGCCCAACTACATACTAATTACAATCGTTTGTGCTGGCTTACTTAACAAATGACGATTGACCGATGACTCATGACAAATGACAAATTTGGTTAAAATAATGACAAAGGCTCGTATTGGAATTATTGGTGGCAGCGGTTTATACAAGATGGATGCCCTGAAAGACGTGGAAGAAGTACACATTCAAACGCCTTTTGGCTCGCCATCTGATGCTCTAATACTGGGAACATTGGATGCAACTCCAGTAGCTTTTTTAGCACGCCACGGACGCAATCATACGTTATTACCCTCAGAGTTACCATTTCGCGCCAATATCTATGCAATGAAGCAAATCGGCGTAGAGTATCTAATTTCTGCTTCAGCCGTTGGTTCTTTAAAGGAGGAAGTCAAACCTCTAGATATGGTGGTTCCCGATCAGTTTATCGATAGAACAAAAAATCGAGTTTCAACGTTTTTTGGGGAAGGAATTGTTGCTCACATCGCTTTTGGCGATCCAATTTGTAAGAATTTGGCAGGAGTTTTAGCAAGTGCGATCGCTGATTTAAATCTTCCCGATATCACCTTACATCGTGGTGGTACCTATGTATGTATGGAAGGTCCCGCATTTTCAACAAAGGCAGAATCAAATCTTTATCGTAGCTGGGGTGCAACGGTCATTGGGATGACAAATTTACCAGAGGCAAAGTTAGCCAGAGAAGCAGAAATTGCCTATGCAACCCTAGCGCTAGCGACAGATTACGATTGTTGGCACCCCGACCATGATAGCGTAACCGTAGAGATGGTAGTTGGTAATTTACAGAGAAATGCTCTCAATGCTCAAAAGGTGATTCAAGAAACAGTCAAACGTTTGAGCGACAACCCACCACCCAGCGATGCACACACAGCGTTGAAGTATGCAATTTTAACGAATTTGGCAAAAGCACCAGCAGCTACAAAGGAAAAATTGGAGTTGTTGCTGAAAAAATATTTTTAACAGCGATCCACAATCAGAAATCCCCGGTCGGTGGTAATTTTTTATTCCTTCTTTGCTGAAAAACCAGAGTACGGTCAACGCTCGCTTTTACCTTACTTGCTAAAGAATAGAAGGGTTTTGCTAAAGATTTTCTATTGTAGACAAGTCTGTAATGTGTAAATTTATATACTTATTCCCTGCTGTTCTTTTCTAAGTCTCTCAAAAGTCTTGGAGTTTGACAAACATCGCGTACAGACTATGAAAATCTCTCGCAAAACTATCAGAACACTTATTCTTTCTGGGCTGGTTGCAGTTACGATCGTATTTGGAACCCCAGCAATTTCTTATAATGCAGAGCCCCACAAGCACGAGCACGTGAGTATCAATAAGACACTCGCAGCACTTGATGTTAAGCAGAATAGTTCTGCTAGCATATATTCCGACAGTCTTCATCTTGCTCACACGCAGGCAGTCACTCAAAAAGTGAGAAAGAACGTTGTTGATTTGACTTCAGAAGAGAAACATGCATTTGTCAATGCCCTACAGACACTAAAGCATACCTTTCCAGAAGGTAGTCAGCTAAGTATCTACGACCAATTTGTCGCAGTGCATGTTGCAGCCATGGGTTTAATGTTTGACGGTGCTCGAGGTCCTGCAGCCGGACATGACGGTGCTCATGAAAGTGACCTCTTCTTACCCTGGCATCGCGAGTTTATACACAGATTTGAACAAGCTTTGCAATCGGTAAACCCCGATGTAACGCTTCCTTACTGGGATTGGACAAATGCTCAAGCATTATCAGTTATCTTTCAAGATGACTTTATGGGACCGAACGGTCAAGGGGTAACGCTCAGCATACCTCTAGATTTAGGGAATGCTTCAGGAGGTTCACCTACATCTTCAAACGGTTCTGCCAATGGCGCATCTGATGGCTCGACACAACCAAACGGTTCAGATTCGGGTTCTGGCGTGCCAAATTTGGTAGAGGTGCAAGGGGGACCAGTTGTATCTGGACCTTTCTCTCTAGCAAGCGGATGGGTTTTAAATCCAGACTTGCACTTTAAACCATCAGGAGAAACATTTGGCAACACAATCTTGCGGTTTTTACAAGTTCCTCCCACAAACAATTACCCCGTTCCTCAAGAAGATGTAGAGCAGCTCTTTCCCATTAACGACTATAAAACTTTTCGCCAAGCTTTAGAAGGTTTTATTAAACCCAGTTCTACAGGACAACCAACGCCCGGAGTTTTTCAACATAACTATTTCCATAGCTTTGTTGGTGGAGCTACGTTTGACCCTGCTGTAGGTCGTCCCGATCCTCTAGGCACAATGGCTGACCTTGCTGGTTCTATCAACGATCCGGTATTTTGGCTGATTCATTCCAACGTCGATCGCCTTTGGGCTGAGTGGCAAGAAAAAGGTCATGCGGGTAGCGCTTACTATCCTGCCTCTGGTAACAAATACGGAGAAAATCTCAATGACCGATTGTGGCCATGGGATGGAGGCGAATCAACTCCTGCTAACTGGGGTCCTGGAGATTTATTATCTCTACTGCCTAGTTTTTCTTCAGATGATATTGTTACACCGGCTGATACTTTAAATTACAAAAAGTATGGCTATACCTATGACACTCTTAAAGTTTCATCTTGGCGACGACCATATAAGCGTGAAAAAAAAGTAGCAGGTATTTGAAACTTTTAGCTCGATAAGATTCAGATAAGACTCGATCTCCCGAATCCCTCCCGTTCCCAGGCTCTACCTGGGAACGCAAAAAATTGAGTATGCGCTAAAGTACTACTCTCAACCAACGGCGATCGCTAAACCACTTGATAAACGAAACTGAAACTTGCCCAATGATTGACATCCAGTACATAAGAATCAGAAGCTGTACCATTCATATCGCTGACTGCACTGGCATTGTGCAAATCTTGCAGCAAAGCTTGTGCAACTTCTAGAGGGTTCATAGTAGGCTGAATGCGTTGCTGTTCTGCTTTCGGGTTTTTGTCAGTTTCTAGAGCAGCTAGAGTTTGAGTAAAGGGTGCAGTACTAAAAATAAGTTGGGTTTCAGCTAAAGATGCGGGTGCTTGTACGACCCATTCAAAACCGGAAGTAGTTTGCGGGAAAACGCGGGTTTCTCCAGGCGGAATCACTAAATCTACGAGATGTGGTTGACCTTCTGACACTTCGGTTTCAGCCACTTTATACCATGGAAATAACGCGATCGCTGTTTTACTACTACTAAGTCCCAACAGCATTAAATACACTGGGCGATCGCTTGTGTTTTCCACCCTATATTGTATCCTGTTACCAATGGTCACAGTAGGTATATCCCCAGTTTCAGGGCTAAATGTCTTTTTACTGGATGCTTCTGTATTTTGAGTTCGCAAGGTTTCTCGTTGCATTAACGTTCGCGGTGCTAAAGCGCCAAGCATCTCCAATGTTGCTTTCACACCCAATAGTGATGAACCCTCATTTACGGTGAGTCGCCATAGTTTTGCCGCTAGTAGGGTTTGCAGTTTTGGCACTAACCGTAAGGCTGCTAATTTTACGGCTTCTCCTGCTTCCCCAAAGGTACTGGGAATCTGTTCGCTACCTGGAGAGAATAAACCATAGCGGCTGAGAGAAACTACTGTTAGGTTAGTTGGGGCTGGTTCTTTACTCTTTGATTCTGGGAGTTTTCCAAACACGCAGTCAGCGAGTTGTTCTCCTGCTACCACAGTAGAAACGCGAGATACTGTTGAAAACGCGCTTGTCGCATCGACTCTTTCTATTCTTTCGAGTTTGGTGTCAAGAGCAACTGTTAAACCAACATTCTTAGGTAATACCCGCACTGCTTCTTGAATGAGTTGTCCGACTTTTGGTTCGCTCTCAGTATTGACAATTTGCGCTTTTGCTGTTAGTGCAGAGCGCGATCGCAGTACGATTTGGGAGTTGGGTGTCGATGGAACGAGAGTGAGGCGAGAATTAGATCCCAAGTACTCCAATACGTTTAAGGGTAAGCCTCCCAACCACAGATGAAGAGTTTTCCCATCTTCTTCAATTCCCATTATCACTCCTTCCGCCCCTAAGTTTGAATCGGGAAGAAAATGATTGGTAACAAATGCACGTGCTTGTGGATTATTTTTATCCGTTTTCTCAGCTAGTATTGCAGGTTGCTGTTTGGTACTACCCATCTGCTGTAAAGAACCTACCACATGAGAGATGCAAACTTGAACTGTTGTCGCTGGGGTAGTTTCCCATAGATACTGCGTGAGGGCGTATGTAAATAATCCCGCACTAAATCCAGATAATTGTATCTCTCGTGCTACTTGTTTGGAATGAGAGGTTGCTTTCAGTACAACCCCAGAGGAAGGCGTAGGAACCTTCTCCTTCAGTTGTTTGTGTAACTGAAGTTCCTTTGCTATCACAACAGCATCCTCTAGAACCGGACGGCTGCGAGTTTTTAACCCCGTAGGTAGCGATGTTTGGGGAACATAGTAACTAGTATCCAAAACTGCTGTTGCACGATGCGTGGGTAGCGATCGCACTAATAACAGCAATGTTTCCTCTAATATATAGTTTACATTTTTATTATCTTGTGTACTCTCATCTTTTTCCTGAACGGGAATCAGAGCGTTTTGCAGGGTATCTTGAGAACTTTCGAGATGAACGCGACTGCCATAACCGCTAAAGTGAAATACAACCGCATCATCGGGCTGAACTTGCTTGATAATATGTTCTGAAAAAGCGAGTTCAATATCTTCCCTAGTTGCTTTAGCGTCCGTCAAGCAAAGAACATCTGACGGTTGAAAACCAAAGCGGTGAATCAACAGTTCCTTTTGTAGTTCTACATCTGTCAAACAACCCGTCAGTGGTGATGAAAATTGTGGGTACTGATTAATGCCTACCAATAACGCCAACTTGCGCTGTTTTGGTTGTGCCAAAGCTTGAGAATAGCGGTTTCCCAAGGTCAACCACTCGTTGTCAGTGACACCCATTACCGCGAGTATGGAGCCAAACCTTTGTAAAAACGTCCGCCGCTTCATAATTAGCTATCAGCCCTCAGTCCGTTCGCCCTTTTAGTTTGCCAGATGCTTGTACGAAAAAAATTTCTTTTAGCACTGGATTCACTATCAGCTTAAGGGCTGAGGTCTGTAGTGTAAAGTAAAAGTTTATACTTGATTCTTTGTACCGAATGTGCCTTAGACTGGTAATGGCACTCGCATTGCTCTTGCCAATTCTGCAGCCACTTCTGGACGAGAAAATTCTGGTGGGGGTAACTCTCCGCGACGCAGCATTTCCCTCACTTTTGTTCCCGATAAGTGAATGCGCTCTTCAGGGCTACTTGGACTTGTTTTACTTGTCGCCATTTGCTGAGTGCGCGTGCAGTAGAAAGCGTGTTCAAACTTCATCGGTACAATGCCCAATTCTGCTGGTTGAAACTCATCAAAAATGTATTGAGCATCATAAGTTCCGTAGTAGTTTCCTACTCCAGCATGATCGCGACCCACAATAAAGTGAGTGCAGCCATAGTTTTTGCGAATTAAGGCATGGAAAATTGCTTCTCTAGGACCAGCATAGCGCATTGCTGAGGGATTAATTGCCAGAATGACCCTGTCTTTAGGGTAGTATCCATCCAGCAAAATTTCATAGCATCGCATCCGCACATCAGCTGGGATATCGTCTTCTTTTGTTGCACCCACTAAGGGGTGCAAAAACAAACCATCTACGATTTCCAGAGCGCACTTTTGAATGTACTCGTGAGCGCGGTGGATGGGATTGCGAGTTTGGAAGCCAACAATAGTTTTCCAACCCTTTTCCCTAAACATTTGTCGCGACGTTGCGGGATCGATTTGATAGTTTGGGAAGAAAGGATGGGGATCGCGTTGCAGCAACCAAACATCACCCGCAAGGTGTATTGGTCCTTGATTGTATAACACCTGTACGCCAGGATGTTTGGAATCGTCGGTACGGTAAACGTTAATCGCTTCGCGGCTCTTATCGTAGCGGTACTTCTGTGTGAGTTCTAACACACCAATAAACTCACCTGCGGGATTATCCAAGCGAATTAATCCACCTTCTTTCAAGGAGTTTGCGACTTCTTCTTCTACTGATAGGGTTACGGGAATTGCCCAAACATTACCGTTAGCTAACCGCATTTCTGTAACAACGCGATCGTAATCCTCCTGGTTCATAAAACCAGTGAGTGGACTAAAACCACCAATCGCTATCATCTGGAGATCGGAAACCGCCCGTTCATCCAGTTGTACTCGCGGTAAAAAGTCAGCTTTCGAGAGAAATTCTTGCCTTTGTTCGGGTGTAGCGATGCGATTCACTAACTGTCCGCCGTGGGGGGCAATAGCATCAAGATGATAACTCAAGGTTGTGCCTTCTGTGTAATAACTACATTTTTTTTTAGCTATTTAATTAAGTTACCAAATCATGGAACACTCGTTAAGGGTTGGGGGTTAGTTGTTAGTAGTTGGTCGCGGAGCGTTAATTACCGATATTCTTGTATACGTAGTAGCAATCCAAAAAGTGTCAAAACTGAGATAAGGATGGCTGCAACAGCAGCGGAAATTTCAAAGCCTTCTATATCCTTGAACCCCTGCTCAACTGCTTTGTTGAAAGCTTCTTGGTTGATATCTTGCATTTTATTGTGGGCTTTCTTGAATTCCTCAAACGCCCAGTTTGACTGACCTTTCTCATAACCCGTACACAAAGCGATCGCTTCTTGGTGTTTTCCACTTTGTTCTAACAGGCGTATTTGGCGATCGATTTTGAGATAGCGATCGAAAGTTAACAAAGTCGCCACAGCTGCTTCTCTCTCACCAGCAAATGTGATATCGTTAAAAGCCTCGCCTAATAAACCGGCTAAACGAGGCTTTTGATTGTTTGCTAAGAACCCTGCAACTGCAACTGTCTCCAACGTCTCACCATGTAACGGCTGAGCAATTATAGTTGATTTGCTCAAAAATGCCTTCTCATGTTTGACAGCATTTGCTTTATCTAACAAATAGCGGCTTTCATCAGCATTACTACTGTAAACCAAAGCACGGGCTTCTCTCAGTAAGCGCAGCGATTCAAAAGAATCTTTTGTGGCAATCTTTAGATGGTGGGAGATTGCGAGAAATGTTTGGGTTGTATGCACTAAAAAGAAAATTGCGATCGCTGTTGCGGCGATCAGCCAGGGATTGAGAATGCGTCGCATTCTCCAGTGCAGAAACAGTTGAATTGCTATAAGTACGCTAACGAGAAGTAGCGCGGGAACGATTGTCAGGAATAGAAAGTAAAAGGATGCAATTTGTTGCAGGTCGTAAGTTTCATCAAGTTTTTTTGCGTTTACCTTTTTTAGTTTTTCGGCTTCTGGTAGCAGCTTGTTATCCATAATTTCTGCTGCTTCTCGATAAGCCGTTAGTACCCCGTTTAAATCCCCACGTTCGTTAAAGTCTCTTGCTCGTTGAATTTTGGCTATATAATCCCCCAGCAACAGTTGCATCGTCTTAATAGGTTCGCGTTCTGCTTTGCCATAAGTAATGTTCTCAGCAGCAGCAATTATTCGTTCGGCGAAAGCTTTGCGCCTTTCTTCGTAATATTCAGTAGCACGAGGGTTAGCCCCAGGCTTGACAAGCAGTTCGTTAACAGCATTAGCATCCATACCCAGTAAGCTATCTTGAATCCTCTGGGCGAGAAGGACGCTTGGTGCTGCGTCTTTACCAATTGTTTGAATCATTTGGCGCTGTTGTTGAATACCAGAAATGGTGGCGATCGCAACTAAGAAACTGGTTACCCAAGTGGCGTACAAACCTGTTTTTAGAAGTCGGGGCGTGGTGAGTTTGATTTTTTGGCTGAAGGAGGGTGTCGTGCTTGTCATAAAACTGTAGAGGGAGAGGGGGTAGACCGGGGAGAAGGGGGTAGACCGGGGAGAAGGGGGTAGACTGGGGAGAAACTTCTACCTTGTCTACCTTGTCCTCCTTGTCCCCATTCCCCTACCCCCTAAACTTAATTCGAGTCCAGTGTCCGAGGGTGATTTCATCACCATCTTTTATCGGTACATCTACCATTGGGTTGATTTCTACGCCGTTTAATTTGGTACCATTGGTGGAACCAATGTCGCGCAAGATAAATGTGCCATCGGGATTGCGATTGAGGAGTGCATGGCGGTGGGAAACGGCGCTATCAAAATCAAGGGCTATTTCTGGGTAAACTCCCCGAAGCTCGCTGGAACGACCAATGAGATTGCTGTCTTTGTCTAGCTGGTAGGTTATGGGGGGTTGGTTTGGTGGTGCTGGGCTTTCTGGGCTTTGCAATGAGGGATCGATAGTGGCGGTAATTTCAGCACCGGATGTTGAAGCGGATGGTTGTTCTATGGGTTTTGCAGGTACATCATCTGTAACTTCTTTGGTCAAATTTGTTGTTGCTGCTATTGGTATTTCTCCATGAGCTTTGGTTATAAAGTTATAACCGCAAATCTCGCAGAAGTTACCGCTACTGGGGTCGTGTGGGGCTGTGCAATCGGGACAAGCGATAAGCCGGGTATGGCTTGAGCCAAAGGCGATCGCAGGTGGTGTTGTTTGAAGTACCTCCTGTTTTGGAGTTATTACCGTGACTGCGCTTTGGGTTATTCCGAGAATTTTAGTACCGCAGTCCGAACAATAATCTGATTCGGTTGAAGCGTGTCCTTTTGGACATTGATAGGTGGACATGGTGGGTTTAAAATTTTTCTCTCTTAAGATTTGGGAATGCGAGTTGTTTTGGTGGAGCGAGTTTCCAACATCATCGTGTCTTCTTTAGCAACTTCTCGCTTTAACCGCACTGTTCCTGTTGCAGCATCTTCGATATCAACGACTTTTTTCAGAAGCTTGGCTGTGGCTTCGTTACCCGATTCATGGGCGAGTTGTACGGCTTTTCCTAGCTTGGCTGTAGCTACTTCAATATTTCCGCGATCGCGTGCTTCTAATCCCTCTTGTATGGATTGGGCTAGTTCTGCTTGTCCGGTATAATGAGCTACACGTCTGTCAATTTTGGTAGATTTGGCATCATCGTCTGTCCATAATGCTAGAATACGAGCCTCAGCAATTTTTGTTTCCACGCCATTATCTGTATAAATTAAACTAGCTCTACCTGCTAACATCTCATCACCTACATTTCCCGGTTGTACTTGAATGCAGAAGTGGTAATCGCGGGACTCTCCATTGCTCCAAGCACCAGTTGGATAGTCACAAACTTGAGGTTTTACAACAGTTGCGCGGTGGGTTAAATCGACAATGTCGGGGCTGACTTGCTTGCAGAACAGTATTTTGGCACTTTGAGGAGTCCACAAACGCAAAGCTACGTCACTGACGTTCTTGCTCATAGCTTTCTCTAAAATTGCCCGAAAGTCAGCTTCAATCATTTCTGCTTTGGGGATAATGTCCGTAGTCCCTAATAATTTTCCAGATATTTCTTGGAGTTGTTTAACACGCCAAGTGGTACCCACACCCCGACAATCACACTGAAAAACGCCTTCACACTTATTGAGAACCGCTCTGAGTTTTTGTTCGTCTGATTCATCGTTTTGTCCATCCGTTAGAAGCAGTGCTTGACGCAAAGCATGGGGCATTTTTTGGAATTGTTTTAAAGCTTCATTGAGCCATGAAGAAATGATAGTACCACCATCAGCACGGACTTTTTTTATGGCTGCGATCGCTTTTTCTTTATTTTCAGAAGTTGCTTTCAATATGGGAACAGTTATACGAACATCATCCGTACCACTGATAATGAAAAAATATGAATTTCCAGGAAGTAAGTTTACGATTTTAACCATCGCCTCTCTTACTGCATGAATTTTATCACCTCCCATTGAGCCAGAGGTATCGCATATGATTCCAAAGACTCTGTTTCCCGTAGATGGTGCAGCGACTCCTTCACTACCTTCAGAGCTAACAGTCATAATTGCATGAACTTCTTTCGCCCCTTGGGGTAAATATTGGTTTTGAAATACTTCAGCTTTAAATTGAGTGGTCATAGTTTTGTTATTATTTAATTGATTTTTTGACTAGTTTAGACATTGTCTGGGTTTTCTGAATTTTCCAAATATAAATTTCGTGTAGGTGGACTTTGTTTGTACAGCCATAGAATTCTATTCCGTGGATAATTTACCAAAACAATATGCTCCCTACGATTCAGTTTTCTCATATTAAAAAACTTCCTTAAAATTATTTCCCCTAAAATCAAAATATTGATTTTCTTGAATAACTTCCTCCCGAAAAAACGCCATTTTTTGGCTAAATCCCATTAAATTCCAAAATTGACTGAGTAATTCTAAATTATTATCTTTCTGTAGCTTTTGAAAAACTCGCCTCTGAAATTCCCAATGATTTTCATTGTATTTTGTTTTTAAAGAAATTCCATTATTTTTACACCAATCCCAAGGATTAAAAGTAATGTGATAATTTCCCAATACAAGTGTAAAAATATTAACTTTTAATATCTTTATTTGATGTACGGTAATTACCTCAGATTCAGCATTTTCTTGAAAAAGATGCCGTGAAATAAATAAAGGATTTTTTTCTCCATGAACTTCACAGTATTCTTCAGTTTCTGGGTTAAATGAATCGAGGCAATATTCAATATAATAGAATTCATCATTGTAACTAAGCGTTGACTCGTAAACACAGTAAACTTTATCTCCCTTTTTTAAAAGAATACCGTTGTTAATGGCTTGTTGAGCTTTGGTAGAATTTGAACTGTGCAAGAGTTTGTAAGCTGTTGCTCTTACAATGAATTCTTCATCGTTCATCGCTTCTATCAAAAAATCTACGCCTGTATCTTCATACTGAAGTGCATTAGCAAGATAAGCTGCTCTTTCTTCACCAGTCACACCAGCAAAACGTTTTTGTAAACCTTCAATTCCCCCCAGAACAATACCATCTGTTGGAAATGAGGTTTGTCCTCCTAAAACAGCCTCAGATTTTCCAGGTCTATTGCTACTTTCTGTCATCTTCTCACTTCCCATACATTAGCTTTCACTTTTTACGTTAAAAAGACAACACAGCAACGGTAATATTGTCATGTCCTCCACGCAAACAAGCAAACTCTACTAGCTTCTGGGCTAGTGTAATAGCATCTTCATTTGAGTTCATAAGTCTGTTTAAGTCTGAAACTTGAGGTGTGTAATTCCATAAGCCATCAGTACACAAAAGTAGATACCCGGAACCAGGAATTTCAAAATTGACAATAGAAGGTTCAACATGACCCGCATCTGCACCCACCCAACGAGTAATAGCATGAACCTGGGAAGATTGTTTGGCTTCAGATTCGGTCATTTCTCCTGACAAAACAACATCATTAAACCAGGAATGATCTATCGTTAGCTGTCGCGAACCATCAGAAGCAATCCAGTAGGCGCGGCTATCTCCCAACCAAGCAATTGTGGCTGTATTGTCAACAACAACAGCAGCAACTATTGTGGTTGATGGTGGATCGACATCTGTAGTTACACTGTATGAAATTTCGGATACCGCTCTCATGGCTTCAGCAATTGCCAATTTTATTGCTTGTTGTGAATCTACCCCTCCAACCCTTCTTTCCAAAGCTCTACACGCACTTTCTACAGCAACTTTAGCAGCTAAATCGGGTGAAGCAGAACTAGAAACTCCATCACAAACAACCAGAATATAAGTATTCGTATTTTCAACCTTCGCACAGGCAATATAATCTTCATTACGTTGATGTTTTAGTCCTCGGTGTGAAATTCCTGCAAAGTTAGGAGAAATCACAATCTCAAAGTTATCCGTCGGCTTTATTTCCTGACGAAAACCACATTGAGAACAAAAGCCATCTGGATCGATTTCTTCGACTGAAGCACCGCATTTTTCACATCCCCCTGTCGCTTTTGGGATAGCGGGGGTACCGCATTCTTCACAAAAGCGATCGCCAACCTGGAGCTTGCTACCACATTTGAAACATTGCATAGTTTGTTAATGGCTAATGGTGAGTCCAGCCCTGAAGGCGGGTTTCCCGCCGTAGGGGACTGGCGTTCGCGAAGCGTCTCCGTAAGGAGATACCCGAAGGGCTAATTGCTAACTGCTAATGGCTAATTGCTAATTGTGTTCCATTAGCCATTAGCTCTTTTTAAAATAACGTTCTCGGTCGTACACGATTTGCTTCATCAACTAGGCGAATTTTTTCTTCTCCTGTTGAGAGGTGCGCCATGTCTCGCAGTGCTTTTTCTAATCCTTTTCGTAAATAAAGTTCTTGAAGTGTTTGTCCTAAAATTTTGATGGATAAGTCTTGTGAAACTGCTTGAGAAGTGAGTAAATGTAAAGCGGTTTCTAAAACTTGCTTTGTCAGTTGACAGCGTTCTATACCACTGAGAGTTAGTGCTTCAATTGCTGCTGAAGCTTCTTGGAGTTCTTTGCTTCCTGGAGGAGAATGAGACGCATCAATCAGTGTTCGTGCAATTTCTACTCGCGCCCGTGTATGTAAGTTGGAGGTTTGTGGAACTCGTTCTAACGCCGACACTGCTTCTTTTCTGTTTGCTGTAGCGCACAAGCAACGTGCTAAGCCAAAGGCGGCGGCGGTATAACTGGGGTCGGTACGAGAGACTAAATCGTACATGTGAGTTGCTAGCTGGAAATTACCTGCACTTTCAGCCGCTAAAGCTAACCC
Organism: Tolypothrix campylonemoides VB511288_2; assembly: GCF_045999855.1. Taxonomy (NCBI): domain Bacteria; kingdom Bacillati; phylum Cyanobacteriota; class Cyanophyceae; order Nostocales; family Tolypothrichaceae; genus Tolypothrix; species Tolypothrix campylonemoides. The sequence continues at coordinate 182,145 of NZ_JBFPMW010000015.1, read as the reverse complement.
CAATTTGGGTGCAAGTTCTCCGGGTAAGTCAAAGTAAACTTGGTCAAAAGCTGCTTGCGCTTCTTGTGCTTTGCCTTGCGCCATTAAACTGCGTCCTTTGTACCACAACACTCTCCAGTCCCAAGGGTCTTTTTCTTCTACTTGCGCCAACACTTGTTCAACTTTGTCATAATTACCAGTGTCAATGAGGCTGTTTGCTAAACGCAGCAATGGTTCCTTTGAATTGGGGAACTGTTGAACGGCTTGTGTTAAGCTAGTGACTCTCATTTTAGGATCGGCAAACGCTCCCGCATTCAGGACTGCGTTGAATCCTGGTTCCGTAGAATCTAGCATTGGCATTGGTAACTGGTGATGGTCGGCTTTAATAGGGCTTAACTCACCCGTGTTTATCAGTGAAAGCATATCGCCCCCAAAAACGTTACTGGAGGCTGGACGTGGAATCTTTGTTTCGGTTGCAACAACTTCTCGAAGTACGCCCAGCAATTGATCTGCCATTTCATCTGCTGATTGAAAGCGCTCATCAGGGTTCTGTGCAGTCGCTTTCAGTAAAAACCGATATAACGATTCTTGTTGGGCAAAGAGCGGTTCTTCTTGAGGGCTGGGGAGAGTGTAGAGATGTTCTTTTGTGAAACCCGAGATGCTGGTGAGGAGAACTGCAAGTGTCCTACCAATGGTAAATAAATCTGACACAACTGTTGGTCCTTCACCCGCTTCTGGCGCACTATAGCCAACAGTACCGTAAATGTCTCCATGAATGTCATCAATACGACGGACACCACCTAAGTCTATTAACTTGACATCGTGTCCTTCTAGCATCACGTTATCTGGTTTAAAGTCGCAGTAGACTAAACCTAGTGAATGTAGATACGCAAAAGCACCTAAAATCCGATGGATGTAGGCGATCGCTTCTGCAACTGGTAACGGTCCCCTTTCTTTGCGAATCTCCTTCAGTGTTTTGCCACCAACATACTCCATGACAATAAAGCCTTCACTGTCATAGTTGACAAAGTTATAAATACCAACAATGTTGGCGTGTTTTACAGCTGCCAAAAACTTTCGTTCAGCCACTGCTACAACTGCACTGGCTGCATCTTCAGTATTTAGCAACCCTTTCAGTACGACATAACGAGATAATATTTTGTCAAAACCCAAGTAAATCCAACCCAGACCACCAAAAGCGATTGCGCCTTTGACCTCATACTGTCCGGCTACCACATCACCCGGTTTGAGAGTCGCAATAAAAGAATACTTTTGTCCGCACTTGGGGCAAAAGCCTTTCTCTCTTCGCAGAGAATTATTGCAATGAGAGCAAACGCGTTTGTGGTCGGGAACCATGGCTTCCGCCATGATTGCTTTTTCCGGTTCCGTTGAAGGTAATTCGGGTACAGAGACAAGTCCAGCACCAAGCTGCTTGCGACTGCTCCTACTGGAGGTATTGCTAGTACGCCGCGAACCTTTGGAACGGTTGGTCAGAGGCGATGAACCCGTTCCTGTTGTAATTGAGCTGTGCTGAGTTGGCTGTGTTTGTTTGCGAATGCTGTCATGAAGAGATATGGATTGCAGTGGCTCCACTGGCGCAAGCCCACAGACATCACAATATCCATCTTCAATACTGCCAGTACACCCGTTGCGTTTGCAACTTTCGCCGTTCATCGAGAACTTTCCTCGCCTATTCACTCGATCGCTTGAATCTTTTCTAACTCAAATTTTTGAAATTGATAACCCTATTAACCCCATTATTTAAGTGTTTTTCATATTGAGATACTAACTGGGCTGCTTCATCTAAAGGTGTTGGTCGGGAGTATAAAAGTTGCTGAGCCTGCAAAGCGAGTTGATTCAAAATAGTATCTTCTGCTAATCCCCGCGCTAGTGCTTTGGCTTTAAGTGCATCCAACCGCCCGCGCAATTCAGATCTCATGTCTAAAGGTGCTCTGTTTGCTGCATAGACTTTTTCAGTGACTGCAATATATTCCTTCACCTTGGCGATCCAATTTTCCAGACCAACACGCACTGGATTTACCAGTCCTTCAGCAAATTTAGTTTCCAGTGTACTCAGCCAAGACACAAGCGCTTCTATCTGCTTATCTTCCAAAGGAATTTGCACTTCAGAACGATCGACAACTTTTAAAGTACTTTCCTTATGAGCCTCTACAGCTTGATGGTGAAGTTTGATTAACTGCGATCGCAACTGATGAGCGCGAGCAAAACTCTCTGCGAGAAACTGGTGCTGTTGTGCTAATTGTTCTAGAGTCGTTTTTACCCGTGTGATTTGTGGTTGAAGATCTCTTGTGAAATCGTCTGTCACTCCTAAAGGATCGCTTTCCACGCAGCCACGCAACAAGTGAATTTTTTGACTCACTGCGGAAAGTTCTGTCAAGGGCTCTACACCTAATGAAACAGCTAGCGCTTGCAGTTTCTCAATCTCTGCTTGTGCTTGAGTTAGCATGGGTTCCAAACGCGCCCACGCTAAATCAACAGCTAATACAACTTCTTTAGCATTATCAAAGGCATTTGTCATCAGACGCAGTAACTCTTGGGGGGCGATAGAGTCAGTTGTCACAGGAGCACTTAAAAGACTTCTTTCTGCTAGAGGAATTTGTACAACAGACAATTCAATGGACGGTGCTGTCAGTATGTTCTCTATTTCTTCCAGTTTTTGTGGCGACACCAAAAATCGAGAGACTGAGGAACGCAGTTGATTCGCTTTATTAACGACATTTACAATTAAATCAAAATATCCAAACAAATCGTTCATTGCGCTTAATGCTGAAGTGACGCGTGTTTGGGTAACGCCTGTGAGGTTTGCTTTAGGAAATCCAGAAACTCCAGCAAGGATCTGGTAAGTAGAAAGACTGTGTAAATCAATAAGATTTTGACCGATAATGTCAATCTTCACTTTCCAGTCGGCTAGCAACTGGTCAATTTCTTCGAGGGTCATTAGTTAGTTGTTTAGTGGTTAGCGGTGTAGGACAGACGTCTCGCCTGTGATCGTTAGGTGGGCTTTTTGAGTATCCTAGCCCCCTTTATAACTACAGTGTACATAGATCTTTAGATAAGAGATGAAACATCATGAAAAGGGGGGGATTGAAATTAACTTCTCCCCTTTTTAAAGAGGGCTAGGGGGGATCGAAAAGGAGCATCCCAAAGAGTGCCAATTGCCCTCAGAATAGAATTCTGGGGCTATACAAACAAAGTCCACCTACGTGGACTTTTTATTAAGTCCGCCTTCGCGGACTTAGTTTGCATAGACGCGATTTTCAATCGCTCCAGTATTTTTCCAAATTGGGATGCTCCCCCTCAATTATGCTTAACATAAAGAGTCAGAAGAATTTAGAGATGATTTATAAAGTAAACATTAAGAAGAAGTAGGTTGGGTTGAGGAACGAAACCCAACAATGAGGGTTCAATGTTACATTCAGAGGTAGGTTGGGTTGAAGAACGAAACCCAACAATAAAGGTTTGATGTTGCATTCAGCTTTATAAATGACCTCTTAGTGCATTATCAGAAAAACACGACAGAAGGACATAAAAAATACCTAAAAAATTGTTAATCTATATAATCTCTCTGATTTTCTTATTCTTCCCAGTCTTTTGTTTATCCAGTCTTTCATAAAGATAAAAAACTTGAGGTAAACTTTCATATGTTACAAAATATTTTTGGCTCCAAGGTTCTATCAAATTATGGAACCAAACCTTTGAAGGAATTAAATCGTGAGCATCAGAAAACCCATTATTATGGCTTAAATGAATTTCACCTACTTCATAAGAATTGAGAATTTCTAAGCAAGTTTCTTTAGTTAAACTTTGGTTACCTTGAAACCAAATAAGTACATGAGAGACATCCAGTAACAATGGATATTCTACTAGTGTTGGCAAACTAGAACACCAATACTCGCTTGAAGGCATGACTTCTAAATAAACTGGAACATTTAAAGTTTTTTGAAGTTTAAATAAAGCTTTTTCCAATTCTTGCTTCGTACAATCGCGTTGTAGCGTTGGATGAATGGATACTGCTCTAACATCAGAATTAGCAATAAATTCCGAGTAGGGTTGCCAAGTTCTCGGATTGAGTATTTCTAATCTCAAACGCATGCCTTCTTTATAAAGACAAGAATTATGCAAAATGAGTGGAACTGATAAATAATGAAAATCCACTGGACAAATGCTTCCTATGGCTATTTCCAAAAACTCTAATTTTAATAGATGAGCGAGTGTTTGAAAAATTTCCATACACTCGTCAATAGACCTCATTCCAATAGCTGTAATACTAAGACCTAACATTAAAAAACTTCCTTAAAATTCTTTCCTCTAAAATCGAAATTGCATTCTTCTTTGACAACTTCCTCATGAACAAATACCAATCGCTGAGTATAACCCAACAATTCATAAAGTTGTGCCAGTAATTCTATATTTTTTTCATTTTGTAATTTTTTTAAAACTTGGTTCTCCAATTCCCATGGTTCTTCATATTCTGGAAAATTGTCTAAAGATACTTGATTTAGTCCACACCATTTTTGAATATTGAAATTTAAATTATAATTATTCACATATAATGTAGAAAAATCAACTTCCAACATTCTTCTTTGATGTAATATTTTTGCCTCCAATTCAGCATCTTCTTGAAAAAGATGACGTGAGATGAGCTTAGGCTTCTCATCTTCGTAGTAAGCATCGGTTTCTAACTCTTCCTGATTAGAATCGGTAATATAATCTCCTATATAAAACCAATCGTCTCCATAAGAAATTGCTGAAGAATAAACGCAGTAAACTTTATCTCCCTTCTTTAAAAGAATGCCATTGTTAACAGCTTGTTTAGCTTTTATAGATGTTAACTCATGTAAAAGCTTATAAGCAGTTGCTCTAACGGTGAAAGCCTCATCGTTTAATGCTTCCACTAACAAATCGATTCCAGCTTCTCCATACTGAAGAGCATCAGCGAGAGTACTTGTTTTTTGTTCCCCAGTCAAAGTAGCGAAACGTCTTCGTAAGCCTTCTATTCCACCCAGAATCACACTACTTGTCGGTGGTGGTGCTTGTCCTCCCAACACAGCATCAAATTCTTGGGGTTGATTGGTATGTTTTGTCATATTTTTTCAAGGTTTTTTCTGACGCTGTTTTGTCATATAATCATGAGCGATCGCAACCCGAACGCTGCTTCTGTAGGTTTTCTCGGAACCTACTTATTTGTCATGAATGTTTATTATAAGTTTTTGGCGACATTGATGAACTGATACGATATCAATCAATCCACTTTTCGATACTTAATACCAATTTTCTATGAAGATGCATACAATTAGCCTGCGAAGGCAGGCTTTGTTTGTATAGCCCCACATTTTTAATGTGAGGGCAATAATGTGCAACTTCACATAGAATTGGTATAAGTCGCGCAATAGTGGTAAGTCTTGTGCTGCTTTATTAAACTCTGAAGTTTCATCAAAGTAATCGCTTAGGTCCAACAAGTGTATTTTAAACCACTTGATTTGATAAACGTTAGAGTGGATTTGCTGAAACTCTTTCAGTCTTGGCTCAAATCCCTTTGTATAACCACTTCCCGATAAAACAATACCTACATCTGCTTAGTGACGTACAAGCTTTGCGTATAAGTTATCGGCATAATCTGCATCTAAAGATTGGCTTTCCAATTTAGATTGGAAATATATTTTGCATCCTTGATAAAATCCAACCCCATCAATACCGCCGTCTTTACCAGATGGGCCTGGTTTTAGTCCTAAATGAGCTGCTGCACGCCGACCTAGTTCTCCCTTAGTTGATGGATCGAGGCTAATAATTGCTTCTATTAGTTTTCTCGTTACCCACTGGTCTGTCATGAATGCTCATTATTAATTTTAATATTTATTAATTGCTTATACAATAGTTGAAGACCTATTACAATACATTCTGAAATTTGGTCTGTTGCATTAAATGCCTTGAGTTTATACCAAGTGTCAGGCGTCACTTTCATTTTGATTGACTGTGCAGCTAGATTACGAGGATACTCTTCAAGATTGCTAATAGATACTCCCAAACTGTTTGCATAAAAAAGAGCATACTTGATAGCAGAGTTTAAAGTTACTTCAAAACTCAATCCTAAGGCTTGGCGAATTTCCTTAGCTATCTTCTCTTGAGATTCGCCGAGATTCACAGTAAATTGTGTTGGGTTGTCAATTTCTTGCTCCTGCTGAACCGCCTCTGCAATGACCCGCTCTACATAGGCATTTTCGACCTGCGTTGTTGAAACATCTGTTGGCTGATTGTCTTGAAAACTCTCTTGTAAAGATTGTTGCGCTAATGAAGTACTTGCTGGAATTTTTTGGTGAATTTTTTCATTTTCCAAAGGCATACTTAACTCTTTTTCCTACACCTCCACAGTTATGGGTACACAGAATAATCAATTTGTTTCTCCACTGACTAAGTTTGACATGGTGGTTGGTTAGTGGTTAATAGGGGCGCAAGGCATTGCGATCCTACTAACCACTAACCACTCTAGTTAAACTGTTCGATAATCCCACCACCCAAAACCTTTTCTCCGTCATACCAAACAGCGGCTTGTCCGGGGGTAATGCTGAACTGGGGTTCATCAAAAACTATGCGGACACGAGAGTTTTCTAAAGGAATCACTGTAACTGGTACGGGTGTTGACCGATAGCGAACTTGTGCTTCGGCTCGAATGGGGCTGGATGGTTCGGCTATGGATACCCAATTGACTTGAGCTACCGTACATTCTGGCTGAGTCGCTTTTGTGCGATCGCCTACAACAACCCGGTTATTCACTGCGTCTAGAGAGATGACATACAGTGGTTCGGGGGCTGCAATCCCCAAGCCTTTTCGCTGTCCGATTGTGTAGTGATGGATACCTTCATGTTGTCCCAGAACTTTCCCTGCGGTATCTACAATATCCCCTTTCTTGGGTGCAAGGTATTTGTCAAGAAATGCTCGCATGGAACCGTTGCTTTCTACCAAACACAGGTCTTGACTTTCTGGCTTATCTGCTGTTTTCAAACCGTGGTCTGCTGCAACGCGACGGGTATCTGCTTTGAGCATTTCGCCCAGAGGAAACACGGAACCTGCTAGTAAATCTTGCGACAAGTCATAAAGAAAATAGGACTGGTCTTTGTTGCGGTCTACCGCTCGCAACAGTTGGTAACGCCCCGTTGCTTCATCGTACTGAATGCGAGCATAATGACCTGTGGCAATGCGATCGCATCCCAAATTTTCGCGAGCGTACTGCAACATGGGTCCAAACTTCACTGTCTTATTGCACTGCGAGCAAGGTAAAGGCGTAATACCTGCGCTGTAACCGGTTACCAAGAAATCGACAATATTTGTTTGAAAGACATCCCGAATATCAACAACGTGATGGGGAACGCCTAGCTGTTCGCAAATATAAGCCGCGTCTATCATACCCTCAGAGCAACATTGACCTTTCCCTTTCATTAACCAAAGGGTCAGACCAATCACTTCATAGCCCCGAGCGTGCAGAATGGCTGCGGCGGTGGAACTATCAACTCCGCCTGAAAGACCTACTACGACTTTGTTCATCTCCGTTATACATTGCGATCGCTATTGACCGCTTCCAAATAGATAGAGTTTTGCACCTTGTGTCAAACTTTTGACAGCTGACTCACGATATGCAAAGCGGTAACTCCAGCGTACCAAATTTGACGCTCTCTCGCCCACCTGTTGAAAGGATAAAGTATGAAGGATAAAGGATAAAATGTGAAGTATTTTACCGATAATAGGGATATAACACTTAAAATTTCTACTGTCTCAGTTGTTTTCGCTTGCAAAAGACAGTATGCGTACCTAAAAACGCTTTATTTTTGATACTTTATTCTTCATAACTTTATACTTTTTCTGGATTACTTACCAATAAGTATGTCAAAACCAATACCAAATAGGGGCATAACCTTTTTCAGCATTCATTGTCTGTCTTTGCTTTTGGGAGGGTGGGTAGCAGTGCTGTTACCATTGACTTCTGCAAAAGCTCAGTTTGAAGAACTACCTCCCCCACCTCCTGGGAACTATCAAGAATACAACGCACCTCAGGAACAAGATCGGAGGTATCCAGATAATAGAGGGTGCTATCGTATATTGGTGGATAGAAGGAACGGGCTCAGTCGAGTTCGGCAAGTCGTCAGCGATGCTTTCTATTATGGGAATGCCATTCAAGCAGGGTATGAGTGTGGCGAATCTCGTATGCGAAGGCTAACTAACAGGCTAGTATCCTATGGTTTAAGTGGTGTTGTGGCTATCGACCTTTCCAACGGACAGACTGTTGGTGACAGACCTTACCCAGATAGACCCTACCCAGGTAGATGTAGGGGTTATGTTGATAAATCTTACTATGTAGTAGTGCCTGCCCTTTCTTCTAACCTACCTGAGTTGGAAAGACAAGTGAAAAGAACAGTTAAGTATGGGGAATGTGTTGAAGCTAGAAATGAGCCACGCGGACCCCATGTAAGAGTTGGACCGTTTGAGCAACGTGCAGAAGCGGAAGATTTAAACAAATATCTGCGAGGTCAGCGAATTCGAGATTTTTCTAATACCAGAGTTTATTATGGCAAGTAACAATTTTGGATTTTGGATTTTGGATTTTGGATTTTGGATTAATCTAAAATCTAGAATCTAAAATCCAAAATTCATGGGCAGACAAGAACTCATTTCACAGGTAGTCGTTACCGCACAACAAATGCGGGATATCGAAAACCGTATCTTTGCTGGGGGAATGCCTGTAGCCGCTTTGATGGAAAAAGTGGCGGGATTAATTGCCGATCGCATCCAAACAAAATTGGCAGAAGATACCACCTATTTCCCCCACTCCCCCTCATTCCGCATTGGAATTCTCGTCGGTCCCGGTCATAACGGCGGTGATGCTCTAGTTGTTGCTCGCGAGTTGTATTTTCGCGGTTATGAAGTTGGCATTTATTGTCCTTTCTCCAAACGGAAAGAATTAACTTCACAACACTTGCAGTACGCTCAAAGTATAGGTATTATTTGCTACGAATCAATTGAGCTACTGGCAGATTGTCACCTATTTATTGATGGATTATTTGGATTTGGCTTGGAAAGAGCAATCTCCGATCCCATTGCTACAGCTATCAACCAGCTCAATGAATGGCACAAACCCGTTATCGCGATCGATCTCCCTTCCGGCTTGCATACAGATACTGGGGAAGTGTTGGGAACGGCGGTACGTGCAACCCATACACTGTGTTTGGGTTTATGGAAACTTGGTTTATTGCAAGATCAAGCTTTAGACTGTGTTGGCAAAGCAGAATTAATAGATTTTGATATTCCGTTGGCTGACATACACGCCATATTAGGCAAATCGTTAGGTATAAAACGGATTGTAAAAACAACCGCGCTTTCCACTCTCCCTTTACCCCGTCCACCAGTTACCCATAAGTACAAGGAAGGACATTTACTCCTGATTTGCGGTTCGCGTCGCTATTCTGGAGGAGCATTACTCACGGGGTTAGGAGGAAGAGCAAGTGGTGTGGGGATGCTTTCCATTGCGGTACCGGAATCTCTCAAGTCTATAATGGTGGCACAGTTACCAGAAGCACTGATTATTGGATGTCCGGAAACTGAGTCGGGAGCGATAGCGCAACTTCAGCTACCAGAAAATACTGACCTCAGTAAATTTAATGCTATTGCTTGCGGTCCCGGTTTAACACGAGATGCCAACCCAATTTTACAACAAGTGTTGGAGAGCACAGTCCCTCTGGTTCTGGATGCCGATGGCTTAAATATCTTAGCCGATATGGGAACCATTCCTACATTACAAAAACGGCAAGCACCTACAGTACTCACTCCCCATGCTGGTGAATTTAAGCGGTTATTTCCCGATCTTTCCGATGCCAATCAAGATAGAGTGAAGGCAGTCAGAGAAGCAGCCGCGCAAAGTCATGCAGTCGTGTTGTTAAAAGGAGCGAGAACTGCGATCGCCAATCCCCAAGGTACAGTTTGGCTCAATCCCGAAAGTACCCCTGCTTTAGCAAGAGGAGGGAGTGGGGATGTATTAACCGGGTTACTCGGTGGATTGCTAGCTCAAGCTTCTTCTAAAAATATTCCCGTAGAAGATATTACTGCAACTGCGGCTTGGTGGCATGCTCAAGCAGGAATTCTAGCAGCACAAGAGCGAACAGAGTTAGGTGTAGATGCTCACACACTGACACAGTATTTAATACAAGTGTTGCTTTTAGAGGTCATATCAACTTCCGATAAATACTCATTTTAATACGTTTGCCCCAGGCAGACACCCAATTCGATCTACACAACCTTACGATACTGAAAATGCTTGAGTCATATCCAAAATAAATGCTTCAAGTTCAGCTATAGAATATTGCGTTAACCCCTTGGCACACAAGTGATTTGTGAACGCATTCGATATACTAGTAAAAAAAAATGCTGGTTTATACTGCCGTTCTAAGTCTTTCCGTTTCTTTTTGCGCTCTGCTCTCGGTAAATCGTATGTCGAGCTACGAAACTTTAACAATTGATACTCATACTCCGCCTCTGACTGAATGAGAATATTTGAATCTTGTCGTAATTGCTCAATATACCTTAATTTGCATTGAAATAGTTCATCCTGTACGCGTGCATCATCACCAACAAATTCAGATAGCACATCGATAACGGCCCATCGAGTCATGTAAATTTGGCTACTCATCATCGAGTCAAGAAGTGCCCAGAAATTTTCGGTTCCGAGCCAACCCATTTCACCGATTAGTCTAGGTAACAGGATTGGATCGATGTCTCGAAATACGCTGAAAGCTTGATTTAACGCCGCGATACTGCTATGGCTGCAAGTCTTACCTAACGTATACACTGCTCGCTGACGAATAAAATGGTTTGGAGAAAAAAGAAGCTGTTCAAGAGTTTTAACAATTGAAGACTCTGGATAACCTTTTACAAACTTCTGACAATTAGGATGTCGAGAACCAAAAAGCAGCAAATCTTGAATGAAGAGACAAGTCGAACTAACAATTTCATTATCCCCTGATTGCAAAAGTTTATTGATGATATTGGATAGTTCTGTGTCAGATACCGAGTTAACAATTGCAGCTAAATAATCTACATCATGTAAGTAATCAAGGTAATGCAAGATGTTGCTTGCTATCATTTCTATTTTAATCTCCCAATCAATCGAGGGTTGAATTATGGATGATGAAGAATTTTTGCCAAGGCTGCGATCGCCAATCCCCAAGGTACAGTTTGGCTCAATCCCGAAAGCACCCCTGCTTTAGCAAGAGGAGAGATGTACTCACCGGGTTACTGAGTGGATTGCTAGCTCAAGCTTCTTCTAAAAATATTCCCGTGGAGGATATTACTGCAACTGCGGCTTGGTGGCATGCTCAAGCAGGGATTCTAGCAGCACAAGAGCGAACAGAGTTAGGCGTAGATGCTCATACACTGACACAGTATTTAATGCAGGTCTGAGATACCCCATGCATAAATGCAGGAGGTTCTAACTCACTACGCGAGTTTCGTTTACCCTCAAAGGTTCCGACTCCTCGCAAGCTATTAGGTTACTGAACACGCGCTCTGACCCATTATTGCTAATAGGTGACTTTGAACTAGTCGCAGTTCTCGCACGTTGATTTGACCCATCTTGCCAACCGTCCAGTAGGGATTTCTCCATCCCTAGCCAGCTATCTCTGGCTGATTGGATTGACAAAGTTTCTGTTTTTGGGTCAACGTGACGACTCAGGTAAGCAGATAAAATATCACGTTGCATCGTTAACCCACAGACTGAGCAATGATGAACACGTTGCGATAATGATTTTTTCTGTTTGTTACCACACAAACAAGTTTGAGAAAGTGCGGTATACCTTGTCGAAAACATTAGAACTGTTCCACCAGCATTCTCAGCTTTGCGTACTAGTTCTGATTGAAAGCTTGATGGGGATTTAAACCCTATGGATTTACCATAATTTTTCTGCCATGCCTTGACGGATACCTTCTCGATTTTGATATGTTTACCGATGGCTAAAGTTTGGTTGACTAACCTACCATGTAAAGACTGACGATGCGCTGCTTGTTTACGTTCTGTTTCACGTTTTTTGTTATTCTTCTTTTTATATCTGTTTGATTTATGCCAACGTTTTGAACCTTTCTTGACAGTACCGTTACTGTTGAAATTATTAGGATTATTGGCGCGGCGTTGCCTATCCATTTTGCGCTGTAACTTTCTAATCTTCTTTTGCTTTGATTCTAGTTCGTCTGCAAAAGAAGTCCAGATAGTTTTTTTGTCCCCAACAATTGCAACAGTTGAAACGCCTAAGTCAATACCAATAGTACCATCACTAATAATATTTTTAGGCTTTTGATAAGGTAGTCCCTCACAAACTAATTGAGCAAACCAATAATTTTTTTGATTAAGAATGCGACGCACTAAGCGAACATATTTAATCTTTGATGATAAACCATGCAATATTACAGGGTCGTTAGTAATGATGGCTTTTAACTTCAATGTAGACCATTCAACAGCGTTACCAGTCCAACGAATACCCTGTTTATTGGTTTTACCTTCTAATGAAGCAAACTGTCCTTTCTGCTTAAACCGAACCTTTTTAGCTAACCCGTACATCATTCGCTCTACAGCCTTAAATGCTCTGGTAGCTATCTTCTGAATAGTATTAGCATCAAGGTGCGATTTAATCCAAATACTTGCAATGGCTGTTTTATTAGCGAAAGCTTGTAAATCGTAATCGCTAAACCTGTAAGCTTCACGAGCTTTTTGAAACGCTGTGGAACGTTCTTTTTTGTTGGATTTTGGGATGAGTTTAGCTTGTTGATATATTTCAGAATTACGTACTAATTCTAGTCTGGCTAAACCTTCAGATAAAACAGCATTATACAACTGTCGCCCTGCCTCTAATCTGGCTGCGAGAACGCTCAAGTCTTTAGATGTCGTTATCAATGGTATTTCTGTAACGAAACTAGATGTTCTTACTGCCAAATTAAATCACCTCCCGAGCGTTGTTTATTAGTTATCTTTACTCTATCATATAGATACAATATAGTAAACTACTATTTCGGAAAATGACTGAAAAATTTAAATCAAGCAATAATATTGTTTACTCGTGCAAATATCATGTGATTTTCTGCCCCAAGTACAGGCGGAAAGTGCTGGTTAATGCTGTTGCATCCAGACTTAAAGAATTACTCGCTCAAATAGCTCTTGACATTAAAGTTGAAATATTAGAAATGGAGATAATGCCCGACCATGTGCATTTATTGATAGATGTTGACCCTCAGTTTGGAGTACACCGAGTAGTGAAGAGATTTAAAGGGGCAACATCTAGATATTTGCGTTTGGAATTTCCAGAATTAAAAAGCCGACTGCCCTCGTTATGGACTAATTCGTACTTTGTATCCACTGTAGGAGGTGCGACTTTAGACAGTATCAAAATGTATATTCAAAACCAAAAAGAAACTTGACTGCGACTAAAGTCGCCCGCGCCTAGCCCCCATAAATAGAATTTAGGGGCTACCTCGGCGCGGATAATTCGGTGTGTTCGGAAATAACATAAAATTATTCTCATATTCTGCATCCTGTAGAGTCACACATTGTTAAGTGGGCAATTAAAGAATTAAATAGTACAAAATTACTGGCAATATGGAATGTTGTAACAAGTAACCTTTGCTGTTGACTTTGCCACTATTAAGTAGAGTTGTTGAGCAAGCAGGCGTGTCAGAGCAAAGCGATCCAGAATTAATTTTTTTAGCACGACAGGGAGATAAAGCTGCATTTGGTCGGCTTGTGTTGCGTTATCAGCCGATGGCACAACGCATTGCGGAGCAAATGCTTGGCAATAAGGATTTGGCTAGCGATCTCGTGCAAGAAGCCATGCTGCAAGCTTATCTTTCCTTGAAGAAACTGCATCAGCCAAAGCGTTTTAAAAGTTGGCTGTATGGCATTGTGCTGAATATTTGCCGCAACGAATTGCGCCGTCGAAAGGTAATCGTGTTTTCTCTAGAAGCAATGGTGGGAGATTTAGCTGATGCACCATTTTTGATTGATGAGAAAGCTGCTCCCGAACAAGTTGCGGAACATAAAGAACTCCGCATTGCGTTACTAGAAGCCATCGATACTCTGTCTCACAGTAATCGTCAAGCAACTTTGCTGTTTTATCACGAACAACTGAGCCTGCAAGAAGTAGCAGTGCGCTTAAATATTTCAGTCAATGCAGTTAAGGGGCGTTTGCACAAAGCTCGCCATCAACTTAGAGAACGATTGCTACCTCTTCAAGGGCAAATCCAATCTATTTCATTTAAGGAGTCTAAGATAATGACCGATAACACCAGTGCTCAAATCAAGTCAGAACTTTGCTGTTCATTTTGTAAGAAAAGTAGAGAACAGGTTAATCTTCTCATTGCAGGTCCACCACTAGGAGATGTTACTATTTGTATTTGTAATGAGTGTGTGGATATATGTAACCAAATTATTAGCAGAGAAATTTCTGTATTAGCAAAGCAAGAAATTGAGCCATTGAAGGACTCAGCTGAAATGAGTGGATAAAACTATAGCTTTATCTTTATGTCACTTTTCATGACCTTGGTTACTGCTTCCTGTAAAATTGTCCCAAACTTTTCAACACGCTCAAAACTTGATATAAATTATTTCCTGGATTAAAAATATCAAAAAGTTTGGATAAAGCGTATTGAGGGTTTATTCCCTTTACTAATTTAATAAATCGAAAATTAGCACCATTTGTAATTAATCCAAACGTTGGTTTATCTGGTTGCAACTCAGCCAGCATATAAGCTAGTAGCTGTGCTCTGGCTGCATCTAGAGAGAAATGCGCCTGCTTGGACTCAATTGCAGCTACCCATATTTGTTCAAATAGAACTAATACATCAATGTCTCCTTTAACAATGACGCCTTCATCTTCAGCAGAAATTTCTATAGATTTTTCCGACCTGATATGAAAGGGAGGTAAATAAAAGCCTGCTAATTCTAACAGAGGAGATAACGCCACCATTTTCACTGTATTTTCAAGCATGGGAGGGTATTCAAGCAAATTGGAATAACTCTCTCTAACTCCATCAAGTCGCTGCTTTTCTAGTTCGGTAATTTCTGGCAAATTATCTTGCCATTCCCGGAACAATTGCTCGTCTTTAACTAGCTGAAGTCTAAACTTGGTTGTTAAATCGTGCAGAGTAACGTTTCTAGCTTGAATTGTTTGAAGCATAAGGTACAAATTGATAACACTATAAAAAACAAAATAGAACAAAAATACTATCACTAATTTGAGGATAAGTAGAAAGGCGCAAAAAAACCGAAGTATGTAACGAAAAGTAAAGTTGCCTAAAAACCTCTTCCCTTCTGCCATCTGCCCTCTGCCATCTGCCTTGTCATGACGATAATTTTTAATACTGACCTACTTATGGCAATTCTAGAAACACTTCTCCCTCTGCATCCTCTGCGTCTCTTTAAGTAAAATTTATTTCTACAAGCTCAAAGAAAATTGCTGTGACACTTGATATCTCTACTAAAGATATCAATGAGGCGGAGCCCAATACTACAAGGGCTGAGAATTTTTCTGGCTTTGGATCGCCGTCGAGAAACTCAACAAATGCCTGTAAATGTTGGGTTTCGTTCCTCAAACGCCACGTCACTCAACGGGGGGAACCCTCCGAAGTTTGCTATTGGGGGAAACCCCCAAGCCGCAACTTCTCTCCGCACGTGAGTGGCTCCCCAACCTACCTATTTTCGTATTTCCACGCTAAACCGAGCAGTATTGAGGCGAAGCCTCTAAAAATGCATTCCCAGGCGGAGCCTGGGAACGAGATTGCAAAAGCTGCGAGTGGGTTGCTTTTATGGGCAAAATTTGTGATGCATAACCCATCAATCAAGTACACACTCAGAACATTTTCTATTTGATGAGGTAGGCGTCCTCGCCCACCCTACTGTGTAAATTCAGAGCGCAATAGCTTATACTAAATCCGCGTTTTAAACCCCTCTTATGATTTAGTCCGCGTAGGCGGTGAGTCCAGCGCTGCAGGCGGGTTTCCCGCCGTAGGCGACTGGCGAACCCGGAGGGACTTCGTTTGTATAGTCGCGATTACGAACATCGCTAGGGCTAAAAGGGGTTAGAGAAGCGGATTTGGTATTACATCTTACCGTTCTGCATCACTTGCTGAAGGTGATGGCGGATTTCTTGTGCGTGCTCGACATCAGCCTGACGCAACTTCTGGAATAGTTCTACACAAGGCTGAGAACCTGCTTGCTTTGCATCGTTAATGTAAGCATCATAAGCCTTGATGGCTTCGGCTTTGTTTTGCAAAACGGTGAGAAAGTCGTATTCTAGGTTGCTTACGGGACTCTGGGTTTGACTATTGTTTCCTGCTGTTTGAACCATGAGATTTGCCCTCCTTTCGGTTTCTTCTTCCCTTCTACTTGCCTCAAGGAAGGTCTTCATCTGTCTACAAGAATACCTATTAGTGAAGAGTGACCAAGTGAAGAGTGACCAATGGCTGGTCACTAACTACTGGTTACTGAATTTTAGCAATTTCCTCATACCGTCGTGAATGAAATTCACCGTCGTGGTGCTTATCCTCGTAATGTTTAATAGGACACACCTTAGTGTTAGCACTCATGCAATCCATATGCGGTGTTTTAGCGCACACTACCAAAAGTCCGCCTAAAATTAGCAATAAACAACAAATAGCTGCAGCTTGAATCCAAGAAATTTCCAATGCACCATGAACGACAACTTCTCGCAGTAAAGACACGATTGTAACTTCTACTGCAACTCCAACTGAAATACTATGCTCTTGCAAATAAACCATGAGCAATCGGAACAACTCAACCAAAATCAAGATGAACAGTATTTTGGCTGTTACGTGTTTATAATCAATTGACTGCGTGAGGGCGATCGCTATTCCCCATAACTGAACGAGCATAACGGCAAATAAACCCAAACACAGGACAATCACAATTAGATCTTGGAAAGCTTCCATATTGCGAACTATCCACTGTCGGTCAATCCAGCGATTGGAGAATAAGAACTGGCTCTTGAGGCGCTTTTTCATGAGCATGACATACTACTTGGAGAAAGGATAAAGGATGAAAAACAAAGGATGAAAAATTTCTCCTTCATTCTTCATCTTTACGGATATAAGCCCCTGATTTTGTTCTTGAACGATACAAATTGGAAACGAAAATTAGACTGATTTTTAGTTGATGTTAAGCCCGAACAAGATTTTCCCAACTCAAAATCTAAAATCTACACTTTTGATGAGACAGCATTTGTAGCGATCCATAATTGTTGCTGTTCCCAAATCTCTACTTTGAGAACTTTACTTCATCCTTTATACTTTACACTTTATTCTTTCCACTTAGCGCGGTTGATAATTAAAATTTTGCGGATTGTTTAAATTTTGTGTTTGTTGCAACAATTGTGATGTTTGGTTTGCCCACTGTGAATTTCCTTGAGACTTGTATAAATCTCTGGCATATTGCAAGACTTTGACTGCATCGGGGTATTGTCTTAATTGTATAAAGGCTAACCCCGCTCCATAATAAGCATTTGCATAGTTTGAGTTTCCTTCAGCTGCTTTTCTAAATGCTTCTAATGCATCTTTAAACTTACTTTGACTAAATAAAATCGTTCCAAGATTGTAATGAGCTTCTGAATATTTGGGGTTAATTTTAACTGCTTTGCGAAACACTTCTTTTGCCTTATCTGTTTTACCTTGTTGTAAGTAGCACAGCCCTAAATGGTAAGCTGGTTCGGGTGCATTGGGACTATATTCCATTGCTTTTCTAAAGGATGGTATGGCTTTTTCCCAATTTCTCTGTTGCTCGTACACCAATCCTAAGTTGTAGTGTGCTATCCCCAGTTTGGGATCGATTTCTATAGCCCGTCGCAAGTAATCTCCTGCTTGTTGCAGATTGTATCCTTCTAAAAGCGATCCACCTAAGTTGGCGTAAGCTAAAGCAAATTTGGGGTCTGCTTGTGTGGCTTTGTAAAATGAATCTGCTGCAGGTTGTAATTGTCCTACTTGTCGCAGTGCTAGCCCCAAGTTGTAGTGTGCTGGAGCTAAATTAGGATCGAGTTCGGTGGCTTTGCGAAATAATGCGATCGCATCTGCAACTCTCCCCACTTTTATCGCCTGCAATCCTTGGTCTAAATACTCTGTAGCACCACTGTCAACGTATTGTGCGAGTAGGGGGAGAGGGGGATGGGGGGATGGGGGGATGGAGCGGGAAGGAGAGGGGGAGACAAGGCTTTCAACGACTAGCATAAAACTTACTAGCGCAGGAAGACGATATCTATAGAATAATACCCACATAATGTTTCTTTTTCTCAACACTTTTGTTACATTTACTTTACAATTTTTGGTCTTCAAACAGCTTGATTCATATAAGTTTAATTTAATACATTATTGTTTGTAACACTTAACTTTTATTCTGTAAAAGATTACAAGAGAATACGATTTTAATCCAAGCCTCTTAAAGAGGAGATAATCTCAAATTAAAGACCGCATAATCTTTTGAAGAAACGACTTTTGAACCCTTAATTACTTAGAATAACGCGGCTAGAAACCATTAGCTGCTAGGGAGGATTTATGAACGAAAAAGTCAAATCGGGTTCGCGGAATGTGGCAATTGTTGGTCCATATTTAAGTGGAAAAACTACGTTGCTGGAAAGTTTGTTGTTTGTGACAGGGGCAATTTCGCGCAAGGGCAGCGTTAAGGATGGCAACACTGTAGGAGATAGTGCTGCTGAATCACGCGATCGGCAAATGAGTGTGGAAGTTAGCACTGCTTGCACTGAGTATAGCGATATTCGTTTCACATTTGTAGACTGTCCTGGAAGTGTAGAATTTGCTCAAGAAACTTACAACGCTTTAATGGGAGTAGATGCAGCAATTGTTGTTTGCGAACCCATCACAGACCGAGTCTTAACTCTTGCACCACTGTTTAAATTTCTTGACGATTGGGAAATTCCCCATATCGTCTTTGTTAACAAAATGGATCGGGCAAATATTAACGTTCTAGACACGCTACACTCTCTTAAAGCCGTTTCCAGTCGTCCCCTAGTAGCACATCAATATCCCATCATGCAGGGGGAAGAACTGATTGGCTTTATTGATTTAGTAAGTGAAGAAGCGTACAAATACCATCCCGGTGCTCCAGCAGACCCCATTCCATTCCCGGAAGAACTGAAAGAGGAAGAACATATTGCACGAGCAGAAATGCTCGAAGCCCTAGCCAATTTTGATGACCATTTACTAGAAGAACTTTTAGAAGACATCGAACCGCCTCAAGAAGAAATACTCAAAGACCTAAAACTGGAATTAGGAGCAGATTTAGTCGTTCCCGTTTTCTTTGGCGTTGCAGAACAAGATTATGGCGTGCGCCCGCTTTTACAAGCTTTAGTTAAGGAAGCCCCCGAACCGGAAGTTACAGCAGAACGTCGCTTAAAGGGTCAATCGAGTCAGTCTCCCATAGCGCAGGTTCTCAAAACTTACTACACTCCCCAAGGCGGTAAAATATCCTTAACACGGGTTTGGCAGGGTAAATTAACTGACGGAATCGTACTGAATGGCGTTCGTGCTGGTGGTCTTTATCGCCTTATGGGACAACAGCAGGTGCAGGTAAATGAAGCTAGTGCAGGTGAGATTATAGCTATCAGCCGTTTGGAGGGTATTAAGACGGGCGATACTATTTCTTGCGAATCGCAATCCGTAACAGCATTACCTAGAGCCGATCTCCTCGAACCAGTTTATGCCCTCGCTATTACTCCTGAAAAGCGCAATGATGAAGTAAAGCTGAGCAGTGCAATTACTAAACTTTTAGAAGAAGATTGTTCTCTAGCTTGGGAACAGCATGGCGATACCCATGAAGTTATTCTTTGGGGTCAAGGCGAAATTCATTTGCAAGTTGCCTTAGATCGGTTGCGCCGTAAGTATAATTTACCGATGACCACGCACTTACCGCAAGTGCCTTACAAAGAAACAATCCGCAAACCTGCTACATCGGTACACGGTCGCTACAAACACCAAAGTGGCGGTCACGGACAGTTTGGGGATGTTTATCTGGATATCCAACCACTAGCACGGGGCGAAGGTTTTAACTTTAAGGAAACCATTGTTGGTGGTGTTGTTCCCAAACAATATATCCCTGGCGTGGAAATTGGGGTACGTGAGTTTTTATCACACGGTCCTTTGGGTTTCCCTATGGTGGATGTATCAGTGACTTTGACAAATGGTTCTTATCATACTGTTGATAGTTCCGAACAAGCGTTTAAGCAAGCGGCTCGTCTTGCTATGCAAACAGGAATACCTAAGTGCGAACCGACTCTCTTAGAACCTATTGTTCGTGTGGAGGTTAAGACTCCTAATGAATTTACTGCTAAAGTCTTGCAACTCGTGACTGGTAGACGGGGTCAGATTTTGGGCTATGAGGGGATTAGCAATTGGCACGGTTGGGATAGTGTGGTGGCATACTTACCGCAGGCTGAGATGCAAAACTTTATTGTGGAATTGCGATCGCTGACTCTTGGTGTTGGTTCTTTTCATTGGGAGTTTGACCATCTTCAGGAGGTTCCTGATAAGTTAGCCGAGCGCATTCTTACAAATAGTAATGGTCATGGAGGAAATGGTAAATAATATCTGACCGCACCCTTCATGCAAATGGACGCAGATAGAATAGAAAAATTTCTGCGTCTCCTTATTTTTTTCAAAGATTAGTCAATAAACAGGCAACGCTCTTTGAAGAGGACAAAAGTGCCTGGTAACAGCTTTTATAGAGACGCGCCATGGCGCGTCTTTAATATATCTAATAAATCTAAAGATTATTTTCTCCAATTCATTGAACAGTATTGCATTTATGTCAAGACACTTCCGATAAAAAACTTCGTTATTGATAAATTTGAAGGAGAGCATCTCGTTTTGGCAAAATGCCCTCAGAATAGAATTCTGGGGCTATACAAACAAAGTCCACCTACGTGGACTTTTTATTAAGTCCGCGTTCCTGAGATACCCCATGCATAAATGCAGGGGGTTCTAACTCACTACGCGAGTTTCGTTTACCCTCAAAGGTTCCGACTCCTCGCAAGCTATTAGGTTACTGAACACGCGCTCTGACCCATTATTGCTAATAGGTGACTTTGAACTAGTCGCAGTTCTCGCACGTTGATTTGACCCATCTTGCCAACCGTCCAGTAGGGATTTCTCCATCCCTAGCCAGCTATCTCTGGCTGATTGGATTGACAAAGTTTCTGTTTTTGGGTCAACGTGACGACTCAGGTAAGCAGATAAAATATCACGTTGCATCGTTAACCCACAGACTGAGCAATGATGAACACGTTGCGATAATGATTTTTTCTGTTTGTTACCACACAAACAAGTTTGAGAAAGTGCGGTATACCTTGTCGAAAACATTAGAACTGTTCCACCAGCATTCTCAGCTTTGCGTACTAGTTCTGATTGAAAGCTTGATGGGGATTTAAACCCTATGGATTTACCATAATTTTTCTGCCATGCCTTGACGGATACCTTCTCGATTTTGATATGTTTACCGATGGCTAAAGTTTGGTTGACTAACCTACCATGTAAAGACTGACGATGCGCTGCTTGTTTACGTTCTGTTTCACGTTTTTTGTTATTCTTCTTTTTATATCTGTTTGATTTATGCCAACGTTTTGAACCTTTCTTGACAGTACCGTTACTGTTGAAATTATTAGGATTATTGGCGCGGCGTTGCCTATCCATTTTGCGCTGTAACTTTCTAATCTTCTTTTGCTTTGATTCTAGTTCGTCTGCAAAAGAAGTCCAGATAGTTTTTTTGTCCCCAACAATTGCAACAGTTGAAACGCCTAAGTCAATACCAATAGTACCATCACTAATAATATTTTTAGGCTTTTGATAAGGTAGTCCCTCACAAACTAATTGAGCAAACCAATAATTTTTTTGATTAAGAATGCGACGCACTAAGCGAACATATTTAATCTTTGATGATAAACCATGCAATATTACAGGGTCGTTAGTAATGATGGCTTTTAACTTCAATGTAGACCATTCAACAGCGTTACCAGTCCAACGAATACCCTGTTTATTGGTTTTACCTTCTAATGAAGCAAACTGTCCTTTCTGCTTAAACCGAACCTTTTTAGCTAACCCGTACATCATTCGCTCTACAGCCTTAAATGCTCTGGTAGCTATCTTCTGAATAGTATTAGCATCAAGGTGCGATTTAATCCAAATACTTGCAATGGCTGTTTTATTAGCGAAAGCTTGTAAATCGTAATCGCTAAACCTGTAAGCTTCACGAGCTTTTTGAAACGCTGTGGAACGTTCTTTTTTGTTGGATTTTGGGATGAGTTTAGCTTGTTGATATATTTCAGAATTACGTACTAATTCTAGTCTGGCTAAACCTTCAGATAAAACAGCATTATACAACTGTCGCCCTGCCTCTAATCTGGCTGCGAGAACGCTCAAGTCTTTAGATGTCGTTATCAATGGTATTTCTGTAACGAAACTAGATGTTCTTACTGCCAAATTAAATCACCTCCCGAGCGTTGTTTATTAGTTATCTTTACTCTATCATATAGATACAATATAGTAAACTACTATTTCGGAAAATGACTGAAAAATTTAAATCAAGCAATAATATTGTTTACTCGTGCAAATATCATGTGATTTTCTGCCCCAAGTACAGGCGGAAAGTGCTGGTTAATGCTGTTGCATCCAGACTTAAAGAATTACTCGCTCAAATAGTTATTGACATTAAAGTTGAAATATTAGAAATGGAGATAATGCCCGACCATGTGCATTTATTGATAGATGTTGACCCTCAGTTTGGAGTACACCGAGTAGTGAAGAGATTTAAAGGGGCAACATCTAGATATTTGCGTTTGGAATTTCCAGAATTAAAAAGCCGACTGCCCTCGTTATGGACTAATTCGTACTTTGTATCCACTGTAGGAGGTGCGACTTTAGACAGTATCAAAATGTATATTCAAAACCAAAAAGAAACTTGACTGCGACTAAAGTCGCCCGCGCCTAGCCCCCATAAATAGAATTTAGGGGCTACCTCGGCGCGGATAATTCGGTGTAAAAACTGGAAAGCTTTGAACTATAACCTTCAGGTGAGGTTTCATTTAAAAGAGCATAAACGACCAAGTCTAGAGATACTGGGCTTTCTTTAATCTAGTCGCCATTTTCTCTCCATCTCCACATACGGCTTTTGAAAGATCCCTGTTACTCTCATAAAGAATAACTATTGTTATAACCTATTTCAGTATATAGCAGAACCTTTTTTAACTGCTAAGATAAGCTTGTACTAGCCGATCCTAACTTTAATCTTAAATTTTACAGTGTATTAATGGTAACGCTTCAATTACGACAATTAAGTGTTCTGCCAGAAAAGAGAATGCTATTTCATAATATGAACTGGCAACAGTTTGAGGCAATTCTAGAAGAACCTGACGAACATGGAGCTTCTCGTTTGGCTCATGGCAAAATTTTCCTAATTTGTCAGCTTTTGAAGTTATTTGCCAGTTTGTTGAAGAAAGTAAAATTATTGGTAAAAGTTTAACATTCAGAAAGTTTGGGGAAAGGATTGGAAAACAAACAATTTCTGGTGCTTAAATCTGTAGAGTACTTTATGGTAGTAATTATAGCAGCGTTCCATTTGCGTAATTAGGTAAGAAAGTAACAAAAACTACAATTATGGAACAAAGAACAGTTTTGATTATTGATGATTGTGCGGAAGATAGGGAGGTTTATCGTCGTTATTTGCTACAAGACCGTGATTGCGGCTACAAGATTTTGGAAGAAGAATCAGGAACAGGAGGATTGATGTTGTGTCAGCAGTTCAATCCCGATACCATCTTAGTCAACTATATGTTGCCTGACATGAACGGGCTGGAATTTTTAGCACAACTCAAACAACAGACACAAGGAAACGTTCCACCAGCGATCGTGCTTGCTGGACGGGGAAATGCATCGATTGTTATTCAAGCGATGAACAGGGGTGTGTGGAATTATTTGGTAAAGGAGCAAATGACTGCGAAGGATTTACTGTTTGCCTTAAATGATGCTATGGAATATACCCGGTTACGGGAAAGCCAGAAGTTGCTTCAAGAGATTACGAATACAACTCCTGGTATTTTATATATTCAAGATATTGTGGAACAGAACAATATTTATATCAATCGTCAAACGACTGAAGTTCTTGGTTACACGCCCCAACAACTTCAAGCCATGGGAGCCAGAGTGCTTGAGGAGTTGATGCACCCTGAGGATTTGCTTCGAGTCTCCAAACACTTTCAAGATTTTGACTTAGTTGAAGATGGCAAGATTGTAGAATTTGAGTATCGAATGCGCCATGCCAACGGGGAATGGCGATGGTTTTGCAGTCAAGAAACTGTATTTAAAAGGAATTCTCAAGGTTCGGTGCAGCAGATTTTAGGTACAGCACTTGATATTACCAGACACAAACGGGCAGAAGTTGCGCTGAAACAGCAGTTGTTAAGGGAACAACTCGTCACAAAGATTGCCCAACACATTCGCCAATCTCTCAAGCTTGAAGAAATTTTCAAGACAACTGTCGATGAAGTGCGCCAGTTTCTTCAAACCGATCGCGTGCTTCTTTTTCGTTTGGAACCTGACGGTAGTGGTACTGTAGTTATGGAATCTGTCAGTTCCAACTGGCCTTCAATTGTATCAACTAACATTTTCGATCCCTGTTTTCGAGATAGCTGGGTCGAACCCTATCGTCTGGGACTGGTGGTTGCAAAAACGGATATCTATAACTCAGGAATTGACCCGTGTCATGTAGAGCTACTAGCGCGGTTTCAAGTTAGGGCTAACTTGGTCGTTCCCGTGCTTCAAAAAGAGCAATTGTGGGGGTTGCTGATTGCCCATCACTGTGAAGCGCCCCGACAGTGGCATCAATTTGAAATTGATTTACTAAAGCAATTGGCAACTCAGGTAGGAATTGCTATCCAACAAGCGACACTTCTCGAGCAGGCTGAAGCCGCTAACCGTGCAAAAGATGAGTTTGTGGCAATGGTAACGCACGACTTACGAACTCCCTTAAATGGCATTTTGGGTTGGACTCATCTGTTGCGTAATCTGAAGTTAGATGAAGCTGCGTTTGCGCGTGGGTTGGAATCTATCGAGCAGAGTGCTAAGTTTCAAGAAAAATTGCTCGAAGATTTGCAGGATATCACGCGTATTATTCAAGGGCAATTGAAACTTCAAGTGAGTGAAGTCAATTTGGTGGATGTCATTCAAGCCGCCCTGGAAACTGCTTACCCCCTCGCTTACGATAAAACTTTATGTTTGGAATCAATACTTGACAATTCCATTGAGACTATTTCAGGCGATCCCAAGCGCTTACAGCAAGTTTTAGGCAATTTACTTTCTAATGCTATTAAATTTACTCCTAATGGAGGCAGAATAAAAATGCAATTGGAGCGGGTTGATAGTTTCGCTCATATTACAATAAGCGATACGGGTTGCGGTATTAGTGAGGATTTTCTCCCTTACGTGTTCGAGCGCTACCAACAAGCCAAAGGCGCTCGTTACAGAGATGGTTTGGGGTTGGGGTTAGCGATCGCCCGTCATTTAATAGAGTTACACAATGGAACAATACAAGTCTCGAGTCCCGGTATTGGACAAGGAGCAACTTTCATCATTAAGCTCCCGTTAGCTCACAACCAGCAATAGAAGACTTCCCAATAAAAATGTCTCAAAATTGACTTCTTGTGGTACTTTGTATACTGCCCATCCTTGTTTTATCTGCGGATACGATGCAAAGAACCACAAGATGGGATAATTTAAGCAAGAACAAAATGACCGGATAATTTTTCATTTGACCTAATTTTCCCAGCCAGTATGAGTCAAGATACACAGACTTGGTATATAGTCAAGCGTACTGAGGGTCATTGCGAAATACTCCCCAGTAGCCAAGCCAATGAAGAAAACAAGTTAGAAATTATCGAACGATGGGGACCGTTTGAATCTCAAGGAGAAGCGATCGCTCGTCGCGTAGGACTTATTCGAGCGGGGAAATGTCAACCAGTCTAGAAATTATGAATTATGAATTATGAATGAGAAAACTTCATAATTCATAATTCATAATTCATAATTCTCACGTTCCTGCTCGAGGATTCCCTTTCTGAGCAATTTCTTTACCTAACACTTCCACAGCTTTAGCAAACTGAGGGTCTTGTAGAGTTGCTACTTTTTCACGTTCGCCAAGCCACAAGTCCTGTCGCTGTTTATCATTTAAATCCACGACTACGTCTGGATGAATCCCCGCCTTATTAATATCCTTTCCACTGGGGGTAAAATACTTGGCGATCGTGACAGCAATTCCCGAGCCATCATCAAGAGGACGAACGGATTGTACCAAGCCTTTACCAAAGGTTTGACTACCAACTAGTACAGCACGCTTGTTATCTTGCAAAGCGCCTGAAAGAATTTCACTTGCACTCGCTGAACCTTTGTCTACCAAAATCACCAATGGTTTGTTAGTTAAAGCACGTCCGTTAGCCGTTTCTCGTTCTACTTCTGCATAGCGGTCTTTAGTAGAGACGATTGTGCCATTATTCAACCACATGCGAGCAATTTCTACGCTTGAGAAGAGCAAACCACCAGGATTATTCCGCAAATCTAGAATATATCCAGCGACTTGTTTGTTTTCTAAAGTCCTGATTGCTTGTTGCATTTCTTTAGCGGCGTTGGCGCTGAACTGCTTCAGACGGATATAACCAACATTACCCACTGGTGTTTGTTTAGTACTCGCTTCTACAGGATGGATTTCAATTTTCGCCCGTGTAATTTTAAACTCTTTTGGCTGGTTATTCCGCAGAACTGTTAGATTGACGGCTGTTCCCGGTTCGCCTCGGATCAAGGATACGGCTTCATTGGTATCCATGCCCTCTGTACTTTTGCCGTTAATTTTGGTAATAATGTCTTTTGCTAAGATACCTGCTTTAGCTGCTGGTGTATCTTCAATTGGAGCAATGACAGTCAGTTTTTTGGTTTTCTCATCCATACCAATTTGGATACCAATACCTGTCAGTTCTCCAGAGGTATCCACCTGCATATTTTTGAATTCCTCTGGGTCCATAAACCGGGTGTATGGATCGTCGAGCTTCTTGAGCATTTCCCGGATGGACTTGTAAGCTTCTTGCTTATTGGTATATGACTTGTTTAAGTACTCCTTACGAACAGCTTGCCAATCTACCTGATTGAACGTACCGTCTACATATTGGCGTTGAATAATTTGCCAAACTTCATCTACTAATTCTTTTGGACTTTCTTTAAATAAAGCCTGTCCCTGCGAGTGAATGCCGAGGCTAGTGACTGCGATTGTAGCTAATGTCACCGCCGTAGCTCCCAAAACAAGCCCACTTCTTGTAATCACCATAATGACAGCTGCGCCAGACGGAAAATTTTGTATATTTCAGTATGCTCAATCTAACACAGGGTTCCTCTGTACAGAGTGAACATAATTGTTTATTTCAGAAAAATCCTTTGCAATCCGGCGACCGAGGCGATCGCCAGTACAAAAATTGTTGAAAACTTTAAGGATCTACCCAGCGTCCATCAGCCTTTATTAAGTTAATCAATTCTTCTACTCCTTTATCTTCAGGAACTTTCTTGATTTCTTCTCTCCCTCTATAGAGAGAAATATAACCGGGTGTTTTACCGACATAACCGTAGTCAGCATCAGCCATTTCTCCGGGTCCATTGACAATACAGCCCATAACTGCTATGTCTAACCCGGTGAGATGTTTGGTTGCTTCCCGCACTTGATGGAGCACTTCTTCCAAATTAAACAGTGTACGCCCGCAAGAAGGACAAGCGACGTACTCCACCATAGTCTTCCGCAATCCCAGAGCTTGCAAAATACTATAGCAGACAGGAATTTCTTTTTCTGGTGCTTCTGTGAGGGATACACGAATTGTATCGCCAATACCATCAGCTAAAAGTGTCGCAATGCCAGCTGTCGATTTAATGCGTCCGTATTCCCCATCTCCTGCTTCCGTGACACCTAAATGAAGGGGGTAATCCATACCCAGTTCATCCATCCGCTTTGCCATGAGACGGTAAGCGGCTACCATGACTGGTACGCGTGAGGCTTTCATGGAAATAACAATGTTATGAAAATCTAAAGATTCACAAATGCGTATAAATTCTATGGCTGATTGCACCATACCTTCAGGAGTATCGCCATAGGTAAACAACATTCTCTCAGCCAAAGAACCGTGATTCACCCCAATTCTCATGGCTTTGTTTTGATCGCGGAGAGAAATTACCAGTGGTGCTAGAGTTTCACGGATTTTTTCTCCGATTTCGTCAAATTCCGTAGGGGTGTACTCGGTTCTGTTGGGGTTTGGTTTTTCAAAAACATACAAACCTGGATTAATGCGTACCTTCTCTATATGTTGGGCAACTTCCAGGGCAATCTTCATCCCATTATGATGTACGTCCGCAACAATCGGTACATCTTGGTATGTTTTGATTAACTTTTGTTTAATCTCAGACAGCGCTTTAGCGTGAGCTATGCTCGGGACAGTTACGCGCACGATTTCACAGCCAATTTCATGCAGGCGACGAATCGCAGCCACAGAACCATCTATATCTAGAGTATCTTCGTTAATCATTGACTGCACGACAACTGGGTGACCACCGCCAATGGTGACATTGCCAACTTTTACAGGGCGGGTTTTGCGCCGTTTTATCGTGGTATCAAAGGTGGGTTGACTCGGAACTGTGTTGGACTCTGTAAGTATTGGCAAGGTTTGCATAAGTTAATAGAAGTGATTTTTGTAGCGAGGGTATCAAATTTAAAAAGACTCTGCTTCTCAGATTGCCATAGGAGGGGCAAATTTTGTGATGGATTTGGAGAAAAAATTTCTTGGGGTTCTTGAGTCCCCCAAGCTCTTAAAAAATCCAGTTTCTTGGAGGCGCTATTTCGCACAAGCACAATTTCTTCCTCGCTGTTTAGCAGCATAAAGGGCTTCATCAGCTTTAGCTATCAATTCTTCTAGAGAAAATGTCGGTGCTGGAATCATGCAGGTGACTCCCAGGCTTAAACTAACGCAAGGGCTTACTTCTGACTGGGCGTGAGGTATTTTGAGATTTTGAATTTCTATCCTTAGCGCTTCAGCAACTTTGAGAGCACCCTCAAGATCGGTGTTGGGAAGAATGACTGCAAACTCTTCCCCACCGTAACGCGCTACGAGATCGGCGGGACGCCTGACAGCATAAGTCATAGCTTTTGCCACTTGTTGCAAACATTCATCGCCTTTTTGATGTCCGTAGAAATCGTTATAACGTTTGAAGTAATCTACATCGCACAAAATCAAAGACAAAGGTTGTTTTTCCCTTGACAGGCGATTCCATTCTTGAGATAAGCATTCATTAAAGCGGCGGCGGTTAGCAACTTGAGTTAAACCATCTAATAAAGCGAGGCGCTGCAACTCTTGATTGGCTTTTTCCAATTCACGTGTCCGTTCTGCCACTTTGTGTTCTAGGGTATATGCGTATTTCTCTTTTTCTGCATAGAGTTGGGCATTTTCGATAGAAATAGCGGCTTGGGAACAGAGCAATTTAACAATTTCCAATCGTTCGGAAGTAAAAGCACCAGGGGTGAGATTATTTTCCAAATAAACTATACTCGTCAGTCTGCCTTGATGAATGAGTGGAGCACATAAAACGGATTGCGGTTTATAGTTATTTATATAAGGATCTGAAGTAAATTGACCTTCACAAGTTGCGTCGTGTAAAACTATATTTTCTTTAGTACGATTGACATAATTAATAATAGATAGAGGAATGATTCCGCAATTTTCTAGTGCAATTGACTGCAAGACAACTGGAGTGCAATCTAAGTTCTCTACAACTTGAACTAGCCAATGAACTTGATTTTCCAAAATTAACAATCCTTTTTGCGCTCCGGCATTTTTGATGACAGTCTGCATCAACTTAGCCAATAATTTCTCCAAAACAATTTCTTCAGAAAGAGTTTGAGATGCTTTCATAATTGTAGCCAAATCCAGGCTGGAGGAATGATTTCTTTCTGAAATGGCTCGTGGTGTAGATACTCTCAGTTCATAGCTTTGCGATCGCCTGTCCCAAAACGGTTTTTTCAATAAATCTAAATAGTGGTTATCTAAATCTTGAACTTTTGCCAATGCACCCCAGCATAAATAGCAGTAACGAGCATCCTGCATATAAACTTGAGCGATTTTTTCTTTGCCTTGTGTAAGGTAAAACTTAGCTGCTAATTCATAACAAAGTGCTTCTTCATTAAGATATTCATTTTTTCTAGCTAAGGTAATAGCTTGTTCGTAAGAGTTCATTGCCTTGCAGTCTTGACCTTGCACTCTGTGCCATTCTGCTTCTAGTAAAGATAACTTATGTAAAATATTCATTGGCGCATATTTCGCCCATTTTTGCAATTTTTTATAATTGGCTTTGATCCTTTGATGCAAAAGATGTTTTTGTTTTTTATCCCTATAAGGATAAACAGCCAATCGAGCTAAAGAATCATAAAAATAGATTGTAGGAACAGCTAGTGCTCCCAATCCTCCCTCTAAATATTTTTCTGCCATCATGGCACTGTTTATAGCTTGTTCGTATTCTCCGAACAAGTAATTCAATACTAACTTATGGCTAAAGACATCAAAGGCTTTGCTATAGTCTCTTGCTTCAATAGCTAAAGCCAGACTTTCTAATTCATTGTAACTTTCACCGATTAAATAGCAGGGATTTTCAGACTGACCTAGTAGATTTAAAGCCATTTGTCGTTGAATATTGATATTATCAACGCTCCGTTCTTGCTTGTATTTTTTAATAGCATTAGTATAGTAGTAAATTTCTCGTTCAGTGACAGCTAATTCTTGACCGAGAAAACAGCAATAATTGGAGTACATTTTAGCGCAATAAGCAGCATATTCAAAATTTCCATTCTCTATCCCGCTAATATAGCCCTCCTTTAAAGGTTCTAATGAACGCTTACCGTGTTCTCGCCAAGGTTTAATAAAACTATAAACAGATAAGAATACACTCGATTTAACCTGACGGGCATTATATAAATCCAACAATTTTAAAGATAATTCACCAAAACGATACCCTGTATCAATGTCTCCTAAAGCTCCACATAGAATGGTACCGTAACAAGCATATATATAAGCGGATATTTCAACATTGCCATATTTTACTAATAAAATAATTGCTTTTAAAATAAAAATTATTAATAAATTTGAGGCTGCAATATAAGCAGTAGCAAAAAGTTTGCAAAAAATAGAAATAGCAGCTTTCTTGTCAGAAGCCGTCATGGGTGGCAAATCAATTAAATCCTCTACTCGTTTACCCAGCAAAACAAATTTTGTTTCCAATAAAGAAAACATAATATGAACTTGAGTAGCTTTTCTTGGTAAGCGCATTCCTAGGAGGTTGAGAATAGTTATACCAATATCGATCGCTTCTATTAGCTTCCCTTGTGCTGTGTAAGCGGCGATTTTAACTTCATAAGCTTTGACTTTATCCAATAAAACTTCAGCATATTGCAGCACGGTAGCACTTAATTCTTCCATTTCCTCAAAATGACCGCTTAAGTAAGCAGTTTCTGCGGCTTCTGCGTACAAATCTAATGTCATTTTGTACTGTTTTTGCCATCTATCTGGTGCTAATAGTTCTAAGCCATATGTCAAATAAGTAAACGCAGCCTGAAAAGCAGCTGATGCTTTTGCTTTCTGACCGGCTATTAAATTGAATTTTGCTAATTCATCTCGTTGTTCTTGATTATCTAACAACTTGCTACCTAAATTCAATTGATTCACAATATCAAAAATTTTCTCTTCTTGCTGTTTTAATGGTGTATTATTAAGTAGCACTTGCCCGATTTGTAGATGAATGTATGGCTTATCATTATCTGAAATGAGAGAATAGGCAGCTTGTTGGACGCGATCGTGTACAAATCTGCAAGCAATGCTTAAGTTATCTAAGCTACAGTCTATTTGCAGAAATTTATAATCATAATTCAGGGGTATAACTAAACCATCTTCTATCGCCGATCGTAGATGTTGCCCCGTTTCTTTTGTTAAATTTTTATCTGCTATTGACAAAGTATTTAAATCGAAATAGTTGCCAATACAAGCAGCTAATTTTAAAATTTTTTGTGTGTTTTCTGGTAGTTTTTGAATTTTGTTAGCCATCAGTTCCACGACATTACCAGTAATATCTCTCGCTCGAATTTGCTGAATATCCCATTGCCACTTCCGTACTGAAAAATTAAAATATAACAGCCCTTCTGTGTATAGAGATTTGAGAAACTCATTTAGAAAGAAAGGATTACCTTGAGTTTTTTCCAGTACTAATTCTGCTAAGGGCTTTGTCTTCTCACAAGCCATGTTGAGCGTTTCAGCAATTAATTGATTGATATGATTTAAATCTAAAGGTGACAAAAAGACAGAACTTACACAGACTTCAGCGGTTTGTATTTCTGATAAAGTCCTTATTAAAGGATGAGTTGTACTGACTTCATTGTCCCGATACGCTCCAATTAAAAACAGATATTTATTCTCTTTATCTGTCATCATTGACTGGATTAATTTTAAAGTAGCTAAATCTGCCCACTGTAAATCATCTAAAAAAATTACCAAGGGATGTTCTTTTTGACAAAACACTCCTAAAAAATTTTGAAAAACCAAATGAAAGCGGTTTTGAGCTTCTGTAGGAGCTAATTCTGGCAATGCAGGTTGTTCACCAATAATGAGTTCAATTTCCGGAATCACATCAACAATGACCCGTGCATTACTCCCCAGACTTCTAAGGAGTTTATCTCGCCACTGTTGTAATTGGGTCTCAGTTTCTGCAAGCAATTTTCTGACTAATTGAGTGAATGCATTAACCACAGAACTATAAGGAATATTGCCATGAAGTTGGTCAAATTTTCCAGAAATAAAATAACCTTTATACTTAGTTATTGGTTTGTAAATTTCTTGTACTAATGCTGATTTTCCAATCCCAGAGTAACCGGAAACTAGCATAAATTCTTTTTGCCCCAGGCTAACTCGCTCAAAAGCGGTTAATAAAGTCTTGATTTGTTCTTCTCTCCCATATAATTTTTGGGAGATTTGAAATTTATCGGAAATATCCTGACTGCATAAATCAAAATCAATTATATTCTGTTGATGTTGTAATTGATGGAGGCAAACTTCTAAATCAGCTTGAATACCATAAGCACTTTGGTATCTTTCTTCTGCTGTTTTTGCCATGAGCCTCATAATAATGTTTGAGACTACAACAGGAACTTGTGGATTTACAACATGGACTGGTACTGGTTGTTTGGCAATATGGCAATGTACCAATTCCATTGCATCCTCAGTTGGAAAAGGCAATTGATTGGTTAGCATTTCATAAAAGGTAGCACCTAAGGAATAAAAATCGCTTCGGTAATCAATTGCACGATTCATTCTACCTGTTTGTTCGGGAGAAATATAAGCTAAGGTTCCTTCTAAAGCATTGGTATTTTGAATATCAGCGCTATCACGTGTTAAGATAGTAGACAAGCCAAAATCTATTATTTTTAATTCTCCTGTTTTAAAATTAAAAACAATATTCGATGGATTAATATCTTTGTGAATAATATTGCTTTGATGAATTTTCTCCAAAATTTCACTAATTCTTATACTTAATTTGAGAAATTCCTCGACAGTTAGTAAGCTTTTTCCTAATAGTTTATCTAAAGAGTCACCACCAAAATCTTCTAATAATATGATTAAGGTGTTTTGATACTTTTGTAAGTCGTAAGACTTAATCACTCCCTCTAAATTCAAATAGCGAGTGATTTCATATTCCTGTCGGTAGCGCACCAGTTCTGCAGGGGTTGGATAGTCTTCTTTCAGCAGTTTTAAGATCGCAGGTTGACGATCTGCTTCTCGGATACCACGGTAAACTAGAGAATTACTACTTTCATATATTTGGGCTAACACTTGAAACCCTGGTAGTTTAACCATAATACAAATTGATTTTTTAAGAAAAATTAAGTTTGCTGAGATCTCTGACTGCTTTAAGAAGTTGGAAATCTAGCGTACTTCATCCATTTCAGTTTAATTTCTACAACTGAATCTATATTTTGTTTTTTTACAATTCTGTATATTGATTTAATAGTAAAATTATGATACGAGACTTTGTGAGTATAGCTTCTCGACACCTGCGTTGTCACTGCGTTAGTATTGAGCTTTATTAAGTAAGCATTTTTTAGAGATATAGTTAGTAAAATCCGTAATAATAAATTTTTCAGTTAATCTGTGTTTCAGTCTCATGTAAAAGAGTAAAGAACTAAGTTAAAGGAGTGTAGTTGTATTTAGCACGCATTATAAAATAGCTTGACAATTCAGGTGATAAAAAAACAAAAATCTAAATTTATCATGAGCACCTCAACATCAACCCAATTTCCAATTCCATCTCACTTTAATCCCCAAAAAGTTGGTGAAGTTTGGCGAGTTCCCTACCAACAACGTGCTGAAGAAGCTAGAGATTGGGCAAAAAAACATAATATCCAACCAGCTTCTGAAGACAAAAATCGTGTTTGCCTACTATTAATAGATGTACAAAATACTTTTTGCCTGCCTGATTTTGAATTATTTGTAGGAGGCAAATCCGGTAGAGGAGCTATTGATGATAATATCCGTTTGTGTGAGTTTATTTATCGAAATTTAGGTGCGATCGCAACAATTGCACCTACTATAGATACTCATACAGCAATGCAAATTTTCCATCCCATTTTCTGGGTTAACCAAGCAGGTGAACATCCCATCCCCACTGCTACTAGTATCACTCCAGCCGATATAGAAAAAGGGAATTGGAAAGTCAACCCTAGTGTTGCTTACAGCCTTGGATACGAATATGAGTTACTGGAAAAACACGCCTATCACTACGTTCAACAGTTAAGCCAAGGTGGTAAATATCCACTAACAGTTTGGTCTTATCACTCCATGTTAGGTGGTATCGGTCATGCTTTAGTTTCATCTGTAGAAGAGGCAATTTTTTTCCACTGTATTGCTCGTAACAGCCAAACCCAGTTTGAACTAAAAGGCAATAATCCTTTAACAGAAAATTACTCAGTTTTAAGCCCGGAAGTTTTAGACGGTTTTGACAAACGTCCTATTGCTCAAAAAAATACTCGCCTAGTTCAGCAATTGTTAAAATTTGATGCGATCGTTATTGCCGGTCAAGCTAAAAGTCATTGTGTTGCTTGGACGATTGCGGATTTATTAACAGAAATTCAGCAAATAGATTCTAGTCTAGCGAAAAAAGTTTACTTGCTGGAAGATTGTACTTCCCCTGTTGTCGTTCCTAATATAGTAGATTATACCGAAGCAGCCGACGCAGCATTTGAACGATTTGCTGCTGCTGGAATGCATCGCATTAAATCAACTGATGCTACTTTTTAATTTGGTTGAAATACCTGACCTTCAAGCACTTAGGTGTAGGAAGACATTCCCAAGCTAAGCCTGGGAACAAAGACAAGGTGCTACGCATTCATCCCACTACTGAAGCGTGTGGGCTTTCTGCTTTTATTGCTGTAAATACCCCCGTGGATCTTGAGCCGTCCAACCCAAAGAAGAACTGGAACGGACTTCAAAATGAAGGTGAGATTGGTTGATGGTGGGCGTTCCAGTTGTACCTACAGTCCCCACTAAATCTCCTTTTTTCACGGGCTGACCGACAGAAACCTTAATGCTATCAAGATGGGCGTAACGGCTTTGCAACCCACCACCATGATTGATAATGACCAAATTTCCATAAGTACCTTGTTCTTTGGCAAAAGCAACAGTTCCATCACCGATCGCTTGTACGGGAGTTCCTGTTTCTGCTGACAAATCTATACCACTATGAAAGAACACTTCACCATTGGTAGGATTTGTTTGCCAACCATAAGAAACTAGCACTTTAGCAGCTGCTGGTAGTGGATAACCAACTAATTTAGTTGGAGTTGCAGTGGAATTGGGACTATCCGTTACAACCGAACCTGGCGATCGCTTCTCTGGTACAAACACAACTTTGGGATTTTTCTGACAACCGTTCACCTCAAAAAGTGCGTCCGGACGAATTTTATATTTGAGTGCGATTTGTCTCCAAGTTTGCCCGCGAGGGACTTCAACTACAATTCCGTTATAGGGAGGAATTTGAATTTCACTTCCAACAGTCAACTTGCTGTTTTGTAGAGCAGGATTCATGGCAATAATAGTTGTTGGGGTGAGATTGTAGCGTTGAGCTATACTTGCCAAAGTTTCACCTACAGCAACGGTGTGCCGTCTAAAGCGTTCTAATGCTGGAGTTTGGCAACCTGTCCCTTGTGTTTGAGCTAGCAAGGGGTTTGAGTGTGTATACACTGCTCCAAAAATGTTAGCGATTATTGTACTGAAAAACAGTAGACGATAAGGAAAATTCATGTATATAAAGGAGGCACTCAACTCTAGATTTTAGACGGCAAAAGTTTGTGAAAGGTTGTTGTTGGTTAGGGTTAGTTGTTCGTAAGTCACCTCCAACCACTAACCACTAACTCCCAACCACGAATTCCCAACCACTAACCACTAACTACTAACTATTTATGAAATTATCCTTAAAGCAACTGACTATTTATTTATCTCTACTATGTATTGGCGGTGCTGCGGGCTTACTAGGTAGTCTATACCTCCCATCACAAAATCGCTTATTTCGTGAGTTAAGAAATGTTACAGTTTCTCTGCCCTCAGAGACCTCTGTTTCAAATCCTATTGGAACACAAGTTGGGATTCCTAATGGTGATAACGTGAATTTTATTGCATCTGCCGTTCAAAGAACTGGACCTGCGGTGGTGCGAATTAATGCAACTCGCAAAGTTGCTAACCCCATCTCAAACGCTTTAAAAAATCCTCTCCTGCGGCGATTTTTTGGAGAGGAAGAACAACCATTCCCCAGCCAGCGAATAGAACGGGGTACCGGGTCTGGATTTATCTTGAGCAAGAACGGACGAATTCTAACGAATGCTCACGTAGTCTCAGACACAGATACCGTACAAGTCACTCTCAAGGACGGTCGAACTTATGAAGGGAAGGTGATTGGCGTTGATAGCGTGACAGATGTAGCTGTTGTCAAAATTTCGGCAAACGAGCTACCCACAGTGACATTAGGTCATTCACAAAATTTAATACCAGGGCAATGGGCGATCGCTATTGGCAATCCTCTAGGGTTAGATAATACAGTTACCATTGGCATTATCAGTGCCACAGATCGTACCAGCGCTCAAGTTGGTGTTCCTGACAAGCGAGTAAGCTTCATCCAAACTGATGCGGCGATTAACCCAGGTAATTCAGGTGGACCTCTATTAAATTCTCAAGGGGAAGTCATCGGTGTAAATACTGCTATTCGCGCCGACGCTCAAGGATTGGGTTTTGCCATTCCCATCGAAACTGCTGCTCGCATTGCGAATGAACTTTTTACAAAAGGACGAGTGCAACATCCTTTCTTGGGAATTGAAATGGTGGATTTAACTCCCGCCAAACAACAGCAGCTCAATCAAGAGTACAACTTAAACATTAAACAAAACGTCGGTGTTGCAATTAAGGGCATTGTAGAAAACTCTCCAGCACAAAAGGGAGGGCTTCGCCCTGGGGATATGATTCAAAAGATCAACGGCAAATCAGTCAAAACAGCCGCTCAGTTACAGAGACAGGTAGAATCGAGCGCTGTCGGCGACATTTTAGAAATAGAGGTCAACCGCGACTCTAAGAATCAAACTCTGAAAGTACAATTGGGTACTTATCCCCGTTAGCAGTTATCGGTCATCGGTCAAGGGGTTACCGAACCACCTGACTAATGACCGTTCGATAAATGATCTAATTGCATCCTCTGTTCCATTTGACGGAGGAAATATCCAGTCATCATCGCAGATGCTAACAGCCCAGCCAGATTGTCCCTGTCTGTTGTAATTTGCACGTTGAAATTTTCGGATGGTAACATCCCAACGAGCCCTTGGACGTTTTGTGAAATGATTTGTTTAATTTCAGGACTGACCGACTGGGCGACACGTGCTAAAACTTCAGGCGGCTGATGCTGCAAATACTTGAGCAACTTATTGGGATTATCCTCTAAGCCCTCATTCAGAAGTTGGCTGGGGTGTTCCTCAGGGTAGTCATTCAAAAAGTTTGGATCAAACACCATTGGCAAATTTTTTAGCTGAGTTGCTTATTCTACTCTAAACCATACTAGAAAGGACAGCCCTCTGTCAGGAGTACTAGCATTCATTCTGAGGTTAGAACTCCATTTATTTAAGGTTCTGCTTGCAGTTCTAGCTCTAGTTGTCTTTGCTCTTGACCGTTAGAGAATGGTTGGGGAAGTTGCTCAATTTGAAAATACTGGTGAAATTTTGAAGTCACTTGTAAGGAGTAAGAGCGCGACTCGCTATCTCGGCGTTTTTTCACAAAACCGAGTTCAACCAGTTCTTGAACTTGTTGATATGCGCCCGAACCCCGTAAATTTATCAAGTCACTTTGAAGGATTGGGCTGTGTAAGGCTATTGCCGCTAAAGTCCGCAATGCCCCTACTCCCAATTCTACGGGAATGAGAGTTTGCACCAAATCGTGAAAATCAGATCGCAGTTGCAAACTATAACCATCTGGGCTTTCTACGATTTCTAGGGCGCTATCTCGTCGGGCATATTCGTCAATGAGATCGATTATGCCTTCTTCTACTGTAGCGCGATCGCAGGCGGCATACTCGGCAAGTTCGCTGATAGAGAGGGGCTTACCCTTTAAATAGAGAATTGCTTCTATTTTCGTCGCTGCATTCATCGGTCAATATTTGTTAGTCATTAGTCATTGGTCATTGGTCATTGGTCATCAGTCATTTACATCGGACAAGTGACAAATGACAAAGTACACGTGACGAACAACAAGTGTTTGGGAAATTACCATAATATTTAGCACAAGTCAAGACTTTTTCACTAAGCCCGAAATATTGTATCTCAGTTTACCCAAAATATTGTTATAACCTACTTCAGCTCTCCTGCTGCCTAGTTTTAAGAATGAATTCCGCAATTGCCAAATCCTGTGGAGTTGTCAGTTTCAAATTGGTTTCTTCTCCTTGAACAATCCTGACTTCCATGCCACACTTCTCAAACAAAGCAGCATCGTCAGTGACCTCCCAACCTTGACGTACACCTTCAGCATGACACTGTTTTAATAAATTAACATCAAAACCTTGGGGAGTTTGTGCTGCCCACAGTTGCTCGCGGTTAGGAGTGCTTTGAATTATGCCATTGGTCGCAACAACCTTAATGGTGTCTTTAACTGGTACAGCAGCAATCAAACCAGGGCAATGGCGGATTGCTTCAGCACACCTATTAAATAGGTCTGGCGTTGCAAGACATCTAGCTCCATCGTGAATCAAAACTTGTTTTGCAGAGCTTGGCAACGCCAGTAACCCATTGTGAACTGATTCTTGACGGGTGGTACCTCCTTGAATCAGTTCCACTGGTTTAGTCAGCTTTAAGTTGGCAATAATCGTTTTAAAGTCTTGCCAATCATTGGGCTGGGAGATAATTCCCATCCACTCAATTTTCTCTGCAGCCTCTGCCGCTAGGAGAGTCCAAGCAATTATAGGATGTGACTGCACCATCAGAAGGAGTTTGTTACGGTGACTCCCCATTCTTTTTCCCGAACCCGCAGATGGAATTAATAAATGCACAAGATTCCTCGTTTATACTGGCTAATGCTAATAGCTAATGGCTAATGGCTAATGGCTAATGGTGAGACTAGCCCGCTCAGGCGGGTTTCCCACGCCCTGGCGACTGGCGAACAAGGGAGGGCGACCCCGTATAGCCCTGCGGGCATAGCTTCGCATCGCGTATAGCCCTTACGGGCATAGCCCAAAGGCATCGCGGAGTGTGCAAGGCACATAGCGTCTGTGCTCCTGAGATACAAGGGAGGGCTGATGGCTAATAGCTTATAAAACAATTAGCAGTTAGCCATTAGCTATTAGCAATCCTAAATCCCTATATTCTCCTAAAATAAGGAGCGAATGAGCGTCAAAATATATTATGCAAATAGTAGCCCTTGTTCCTGGCGGAATTGGCGATCAAATTCTCTTCTTTCCGACTTTAGACGATCTAAAGCGGAATTTGCCAAAAGCTCAGATAGATGTCGTCGTCGAACCTCGGTCAAAGACTGCTTACCGAGTCAGTAAATCAGTTAATGATGTCCTGGCTTTTGATTTCAAGGACCGTAACAGTCTGGCAGATTGGGGTAACTTGGTTGGTACTATTCGCGATCGCGAATACGATGTCGCTATTGCTCTCGGGCAAAGCTGGTTGGTGGGTCTTTTGCTTTGGTTGACTGGAATTCCTACCCGTGTTGGTTATCACGGCAAAGGGTCTGCTTTTCTCACCAATCCAGTGACTCTCAAAACAGGGCAGTATGCCGCTTGTATGTACCATGATTTGTTACAAGGCTTAAACATTAAAACTCCATGCCCGGAATTGTCAGTTAATGTCCCAAAACAAGATATTGATTGGGCTAATGCAGAACAACAACGGCTCGGAGTCAAGGACACTGGCTACGTTTTGATTCATGGAGGTGCAAGCGAATTATCTCAAGTCAAAGGTTTTGATAAAATTTACCCTGTTGAGAACTGGCAGAAAATTGTTCGGGATTTCCAACAAAAGCAACCCAATATGCCTGTGGTTGTTATCCGAGGTCCGGAAGACGAACAGTTTGTGCGCCGTCTGAAAGAGTCCGCACCTGACATTAAAATCAGTTCTCCTGACGACGTTGGCAAGCTAGCCGCTATGATTGCTGGATCGAATTTAATGCTGTGTACTGATAGTGCGCCAATGCACTTAAGTGTAGCTGTTCAAACTTATACCATTGCCTTATTTGGTTCCACAGATCCTTCTAAGCTACTGCCTAAGAGTGAAAAGTTCCTTGCCATTAAATCTCCAACCGGGAAAATGGAGGATATTTCTCCCTCAGTGGTGTTAGAGAAAATTTGGGGCGGTTGAGGCTCGGCTACCCGTAAAGCTTGATATTTTTTGTTATCTAAAATCCGCCTTTAGTTAGAGCGGATTTTATTGTTTTATTTTACAAAAAGGTACGGAAGCCGTATAGTATTAAGCTTCTATAGAAAAATATTTTTGGTAAAAAGTTGGCTGAAGTGAAAAATTTTCGGTAAATTTATTTAGAGCAGCTATTCATATATGTAAGCTAGAAAACATTTATCTCAGCTTCTCTACACGAGTCTTTAGCTGTAAATTTTCCTGGCTAACTATTTTTAAAGCCGAATAGCTAATGGTAACTCTTAGTTTAAGAAGAAAAGCAGGAGGCAAGAGGCTGATGGCAGAAAAAAGACAGTATAATTAAATACAGATTGCTGTTTGAAGGTGAATTGATACGATCCCCAAAGACTTTTCAGATATGCTTTGGGGAATCTCGGCTTCTTAGCAAAGATTTTGCGCCCTCAATCTTAAGTACGCTACAGATGTGTGTTCCTAAACTTACCTCTTGCTTTCAGGGTGGTGCATCGAAACAGAATGCGAGGAAAATTTTCAAAGGAAAAACAAAATGGCGATTCGGTTACATAGCTACATCAGTAGTGGTAAGCGTTACATCCAAGTAGAGAGCCAACCATCACATATCACTGGTGTGTTTAGAAGACTCATGCATTTAGAAAATACCCAAGATATAAAAAATGTGTGTTTCGAGTCTGAGGAAGACGGAACAATAACTTTCTATCAAGCCGCTAAAGCGGCTGAATTTGCTGATTCGGGAATTTGGACTTATCTTGTCTATGAATGTCCCGAAGATGAAGAACGGGCTTTTCTCGATCTCTCTATCAGTACAAGTGCAACACCTGTGTTACAACTCTTGACAGGACAAAAACTGGTTCAAGAAACTGTTGATATTGACGAGTATCTTAAATACCATTCCCTTCAAGACGAATATTTGGAGATACAATTACCT
The DNA here is from genome assembly GCF_045999855.1 of Tolypothrix campylonemoides VB511288_2. Classification (NCBI taxonomy): domain Bacteria; kingdom Bacillati; phylum Cyanobacteriota; class Cyanophyceae; order Nostocales; family Tolypothrichaceae; genus Tolypothrix; species Tolypothrix campylonemoides. The sequence goes on along the minus strand of NZ_JBFPMW010000015.1, from coordinate 140,155 downwards.
AAACAGTGGAAGACTCCTGAAGGTAAAGCGATCGCCAATCTTCTCTTAGAAGAGCAGAAGGCGTTCCAGTTGTCATCAGTTTTTGCAGAACATACAGGTATGGAGTACATGAAAGCTGTGTTAAACGGCTTTATTGAAGCAGCAAAAAAAATCTTAGAACAAGGTGGTACTCTGCGGGATTTTGAGTTAGCTCAATACGAGGTATTAACCAAGATAAAGAGCGATGATATGGCAAATTTGATTCTAGAATACAACGACTATAGAATTTGGCAGTCAGCATTACCCAGCCAATCTAAAGCTGTTGAATATGCTTTTCATAAAGCATTGACTTTGATTGGGTATGCTAATGGCTAATGGCTAATGGTTAACGGCTGATGGTGAGTCCAGCCCGTAGGGCGCGGGTTTCCCAACCATTGGGACTAGCGTATAGCCCTTACGGGCATAGCAGAAGGCAATGCGGAACGTGTGCCTTGCATATAGCGTCTGTGCTCCTGAGATACAAGCGAGGATTAATGGCTAATTGTGCTCCTACCATTAGCAATTAGCAATTAGCTATTAGCTATTAGCTATTAGCCATTAGCCATTAGCATTTTAAAACAATTCAAATAAAGCATCGTCTAGCTCATAACCCAAGAGTTGAGCCATAGACTGCAAACGGGCTTTACTGGGAATCCCTTGTTGTCTCAACCAATCAGTTAAAAAAAACAGTTTGTGCATGAGAAAAATTTCTAATGCTTCAGGATTATATTGAATACCTTCTCTGCGACTAAATTGATGCGGTACGAGCATAGCGGTGTAACGCACTAATTCTCCGGCTTTCCAATCTAGTAAAAACGGTAACCAAGGATAGCGAGCATCCAATCGGATAAACCACAAACGAAGTTCGGGAATCTCAGACAGTTCCCTTGGATCTCCTTGTTCTAGTGGGTAGTCAATCTCAAAGCACAACTGCTGCTCTTGAGGAGCGATCGCTCCCTCTTGCACTAGTTTCTCAATGACTGACACGGCGGGGGAGAGATCTAAGGAGTTAATGTGCTCGGTATTGAGTGCAATCGTGATTGTCATTAGGCAGCAGCTACAGAATGAAACTCAAGAGTATATCCGATAATCCAGCGTATCACCTTTAGTTAACACTGACCAATCACTGGTCAGTGTTTTGGCTGGGCTTTGCCAACCTCACGCTTGATTAAGTTCACATTCATTCTTTGTCATCTACATTTCATCTTTCCTATAAGTTACAATTTGAATGCCCCTAGGGGGGATAAAATGTTGTGGTATCTTAAGTAAAATAAAGTTAAGTAAAAATTATTAAAAACATTGGTTAATAATACTTTGTCATCCTACGCTGCTTCTACTGCCTCAGTTCAAGCCGCCCAGCAAAATACAAACGCTGATATTCCGTTATTGTGGAAAGTTGTCACACAACCAGCACCCTTAGTCTTTGTGGCTGCAGTCTTCTTAGTGTCTGTGCCAGTTTTTATCGAAGCACCATTAGTACGAATGCTACCTTGGCTGAGCTTTGCTTTAACGGGCGGTTGGGTTTGGCTGAGTCTTAAATTAATGTCACGTCCCGCAACATATGTTTGGGGCGATCTTTTATTAGGGTTTAGTTGGAGCTGGTTAGCAGGCTCAATCTACTGGGGTTGGTTGCGTTGGGAACCCCTGTGGCATTTGCCTGTAGAGTCTATCGGTTTGCCCTTCGCAATATGGTGTTTGAGTCGGAATTGGGGTAAAGTAGGAAACTTTTTTTACTTAGGTTCTCTATTCGGTACGGTCTTAACAGATATATACTTTTATTTGGTAGACTTAATACCTTTTTGGCGTCAAATTATGCAGGTAGAACCTGCGGATGTGTCGCCAATTCTACAGAGTGCTCTAGCCCAGGTTAAAACTCCTTGGGGACAAGTATGGGCAATTGCTCTGGCTTTAGTGCTGCTATCAGTTGGTATTTTGCCTTTACCTCAAAAGCAAAGGCATTGGTACGCTTTTAGCGGAGCCGTATTAAGTACTATCTTGGTAGATTGCTTGTTTCTGGTTGCGGCTGTTCTTGCATGAGAGCTGAATCGGTCACCAATACTAACTTTGCATACAATAAAAAATTTTTGGGAAAATTGAGTCCAGATCCCCGACTTCTTCAAGAAGTCGGGGATCTGAGGTTAAGTACTAGTAGCCACAAGTATTGTGGGTGTTAATGAGCTGTATATTAGTTTCTGATAGTGCTGTGTTGATTAAGCCATTAGCAATCAGTTTTTATTCTTAGTCCTTTGCGCTCTCATTTGAGGCGAATGGCTATTGACAAATGAAAAATGAAATGCTACTTGCTTAAAGCTTTTATGTCATTGGATGGAAAGAGGTAAAAAAATCGTGAAAGGATTGGTGCGTTTATTAACTGTTTTTAGCTTGTTATTGGGATGCTGGGGATGGTTGGGAATGCCAAAAATAGCCCAAGCCGCTAGTTTTAACGGTCTTGCTTTTCATTCCGCTCCAGTTTTTGCAGTTGAGGGGGCTCAGAGTTTACGCAACCGCGCAGATGCAAAGTTGGCAGATGTGTATGGTAAAAAAATCGATCTGAATAATACCAACGTGCGAGCTTTCCAAAAGTATCCAGGTTTATATCCTACCCTTGCAAGGAAAATTATCAAAAATGCTCCTTATCAAAAGGTAGAGGATATCTTGAGTATTGAGGGATTGAGCGAACGTCAAAAACAAATCCTACAGGCTAACTTTGATAATTTCACTGTGACTGAGACGGAGGCTGTATTCACAGAGGGAGATGACCGTTATAACAACGGTATCTACAGATAAAACATAGGAACTGGGAACTGAGAACTCAGTTGGGTGGGTACGAACCGCGAACATTGAACGGGGATCTAAACCCACCCAACTTTCTCTCAACTCCCCGTTCTTCTACTCCTCCCTGACTGGAACCCACTCACCAGTCATTGGTGACTATCTTTTAATTAATGACTTTATTTGTGACGACCAACTTAAAGAGCGAATTTGATGTCATAGTAGTCGGTGCTGGTGCTGCTGGATTGTATACAGCACTTTGTATACCCGCCGATTTGAAAATAGGTTTAATTACTAAAGAAACACTCTCTCTGTCTGCGAGTGATTGGGCGCAAGGAGGTATTGCTGCTGCGATCGCACCCCAAGATTCTCCTTCTTTTCATGTTGAAGATACCATACGGGCGGGTGTGGGTTTGTGCGATTTAGAAGCTGTGGAATTTCTTGCTAACAAAGCTCCTAGCTGCATTCAATCGCTGATCGAATTGGGTGTTGCGTTCGATCGTCATGGTAACGAACTCGCTTTAACTTTGGAAGCTGCTCATTCCCGCAATCGCGTTCTCCATTCCGCAGATACCACAGGTAGGGAAGTCATTACAACTCTGACAAATCAAGTTCTACAACGAGATAACATTCAGGTTATTCAACAAGCTTTGGCTTTGCATTTATGGCTGAACCCTGAAACAAAACGGTGTCAGGGAATTAGTCTTTTTTATCAAGGTACAGTCACCTGGGTGAAAGCATCTGCTGTGGTTTTAGCCACAGGTGGTGGTGGTCAAGTTTTTGCTCAAACCACAAATCCCGCTGTTAGCACGGGAGATGGGGTAGCAATGGCGTGGCGAGTTGGGGCTATTCTTCGAGATTTAGAGTTTGTTCAGTTTCATCCCACAGCCCTTACCAAACCCGGACGCTTTCTTATTAGCGAAGCCGTGCGTGGTGAAGGAGCACATCTAATTGACGGTGAAGGACACCGTTTTGCATTTGAGTATCACCCATCGGGTGAACTCGCTCCCAGAGATGTTGTCAGTCGTGCAATTTTTACTCACTTGCAACGCACTTCAGCTGATTTAGCAACGGCTAGTGTGTGGTTGGATATGCGCCCAATTCCTGCTGAAAAGATTCGCCATCGTTTCCCCAATATCATCAAAGTTTGCAAGCATTGGGGTATTGATGTTTTCTCGGAACCCGTACCGGTTGCTCCTGCGGCTCATTATTGGATGGGTGGTATTGTTACGGATCTGGCAAACCGAACCAATATTCCGGGTTTGTATGCAGTGGGAGAAACAGCAAGCACGGGCGTACATGGAGCAAATCGTCTTGCTAGTAATTCCCTTTTGGAATGTATAGTTTTTGGAGCCCAAATGGGTGATTTGAAGGATGAAGTCAAAAGGGTCAAGGATGCACTTCAAGAAACTCATTCGATTCCTCAGCCTTTATCTTTTACCCTTTCACAAAGCGAATGGGCTTCTCAGCAAGAATATTTGGAAGAACTGCGACAAAAAATACCGCGTTTGGTATGGGAGAATGCTGGTATATGTCGGGAACAGTCTGGGATGGAAGCTGCGATCGCCACTGTTGAATCTTGGCAAAGGGAAATTGCTACGTTGTCGATCTCTCAATTCTTAAAATCTTTACAGCCGACACAATCAGCTACATTAAATCTACCTGATGTCGAACGGCAAATTAGATTGTGGGCAGAAACTAACAACCTGCTTGATATTGCTTATCTAATTCTTAAAAGTGCTGCCTTTAGAACTGAAAGTCGCGGAGGACATTACCGTTGCGATTATCCCCACTCAGACCCCAATTGGCAGGTACACACGCTTTTACAGTCTAATAGATTGTGGAAATCCTCTATCTAGTTCCGCTACCGTGCTCGCTGTCCGGACCTCCATAATTTGGTGGTTCGTAACTGTTGTCTGATACGGATTTGTATATAGCATCTTGTGAAACACGAGCTTCTGAAGCGATGTCCATAAAGTAATCGCTATCTACCTTGTGAGAGCCCGGAATTGAGGGTGTATTAAATGCTCCTGCTGTTTGAACAATTTTAGGAATTGTCAAATGCGCTCCGATAAGAAGCATAATAATGCTTGCGAATCTTAAGCTAGTTCTCATAAGTCTCCGTATATCCCTCGTTTTATAATCGCTCTAGCCTTAATTGATACTCTCAATTAGACTCAAATCTCCAACTTTATGAAAAGTTAACTTTTTGTACTTAGTATTAGGATCGCACAAGTTCGTAACAAATTAGAAATAACCTTAACCTTTCGCAGTTGCAATCTATCGCTAAAGTGAAACTGCGAAGCTCAATGCTACGAATTTAGGAAACTCTGTGCTTGGAAACACTTAACCCATTGACTGGTGCTTACAGCTCGCACTTGAGTAATGAGGTAATTTTTATTTTTATGTTTCTCAATTAATTTCTATTACTTAAGTACACTTATTTACATCCCCCTAAAGGGTGAGTTATAACTTAGAAGTACAACTGCAAAAACATTCCCAAGTTTGATGCCTAGCTTACGCTGCTAAAGTTAGCCTAGATTGTTGCTTATATTTTTACTCTGGATTCAGTGTATCTACACAAATTCATAGCGATTTTTTCCGAGAAGCTTGGCACGATACATGGCGGTGTCTGCTTGTCCGATCAATGTTTCGCTATCGTAGCTGTCTCTTGGGTAAATGCTGATACCTATACTGGCAGAAATATGTGTTATGTTGCCTTCTAAAACAATTGGTTCGGTCAGAGTGGTCAAGATCTTTTCAGCAACTCTCTCTGCAGCCTGAACTTTTGGAATTGCTCTGACAATGATGATGAATTCGTCTCCTCCCAAACGGGCTACAGTATCGCCACTGCGTAGGGAGTTATTTAACCTTTGGGCTACAGTCACTAAAACTCGATCTCCCATTTCATGCCCTAAGGTGTCATTGATGTGCTTGAAACCATCTAGATCGATAAAGAGTAACCCCAGCAGTAAGTTGTTGTTTTGCGCCCACTCCAAAGACTCGTGAAGCTGTTCGAGAAAAAACTTGCGATTTGGCAGACCTGTCAGAGGGTCATGATAGGCCATGTAACGCAAATGGTCTTGTTTTACTTTTAATTCTTGGTTAATACGGAATAATTCTGTAGCCGACCGTCGCAGTTCTTCTTCAATGAGCTTGCGCTTGGTAATGTCTCGAATCACTCCCACTAAAAAGAAATTGCCAGCAGCATCTTTGTGAAGAGAGCGCTTGGTGGCGATCGTGTGGGTATTCCCACCAGCATCTGTAAATTCTTCTTCGCTCTCTTGAGGCTGATGGTTGTGAAAGATTAAATCATCACAGGCTCGAAAAACATCAGCTTCATGTTTGGGGAAAAAGTCGTAGTCAGACTTTTCTAATAATGCCTCTTTGGGATAACCAATAAATTCACAGTATGCTTCGTTTAGGACAATCCACTGGTATTTTTCATTTTTGACGAAGATAGGGTCTGGTATTGCGTTGATGACTTGATGCAAAAACTCTTTAGAACGTTTTAACTCTTCTTGACGATGCGCCATCTGGTAAGTAATGGCGATCGCTGAACCACATAAAGCAAACAATCCAGGTACTAATGGTATCCACCAACCAAAGAACAAAGCAAGATAAGCAGTGCCTGTAAGTGCAACTGCTGAAAATAGGATAGTTAAGAAGCTTATGCTTGTACGTTGTATTCGCAATTTAATGATAAAGCCAACGTAAGCCCAAGCGAAAATCCATGTGTATTCGACAAAATCAGACCACACTTTGAGTAAAGGTCTGCTATCTTGTGTTGCCGAAAGTAACTCGCTGATAAAATAAGCTTGTAGTTCTACACCAGCGACGGGCTTTACTGTACCTATTAAACGGCTAGAATACGGAATTAAAGCTGAATCAGAGATACTGGCTGCTGTTGTACCAATCAGTACAATGCGGTCTCTGAACAAGCTTCCTGGCGCTCGATCGGCTAAGACATCAAGCATTGATACTGTAGGAAAATGACAATCATTTTTTCGAGAATTTTTGCATTTAGTTTTGGGAAAGTTTGATATAATTTGGTAGCCGCGATCGTCTGCTTTTACGTAGCCACCGTCATTAGATCGGAAACGTTTGAATGTTGCATGGCCCAATTGTAAATACTGAGGGTTAATTTTTGCTTCTTTGGGAGTAATACCTTCTTGCCTTAAGTAAAGTAAAGCCAATTTTAGGGAAAAACTTAGGTGTGGCTTATTGTTAACGTGCCAGTATAAAATGTTGCGACGAACTTTTCCATCAGCATCAAACAGAACATTGTTAAAACCGACTTGGTTGTACTTATTGAGTGTTGGGGGGGGTGCAACTCCGTTCTTTTTGTCATCGTTTGACAAGAGTTCAATACCGACTAAATTTGGTACTGATTTAAACGTATTTACTAATTCTTGATGACCCGGTTCCACAGGGAAATCGCGGTAGACATCCAAGCCAATAGCCCGAGGTCGGTGACGTTGTATCTTCTGTATGAGTTGGGCTATATCTTTATCTGGAATTGGCCACGACTTAATGGATCTCAGAGAAGGTTCGTCGATCTCTACAATAGTAATGCGTTCTGGTAATGATTCTGGCGGACGCATTTGAAAAAAATAGTCCAATGCTGTCCACTCTGAGGATTGTAAGAATCCAACAGAGCGTAGCAATAAGAGAAATGCTGTCACGCTAAGAGCTGTCAGTGATTTCTTTCCTACCCTATAAAGTCTTTGTTCCACGGCTAACAAAGACCCGAACAGACGCTCGCTTACCTGCTTATCCATTACTATTACCAAAATAAGGATGAAGTGTAAAAAAGTCGATCCTTCAGTCTTACTGAAATTCCTTCATCCTTAACACCTTATCCCTGATACTTTAGCCTTCATTCAGCTACTTCTGAAAAGCTTGGGGAAAGTTTTTAAAATTTCGAGGACCTTGGTATCCAGAAATTTGAGCTAATTTCTCTAATGATTGTACGTTGGGATAAAGCTTCCCATTGATTTGCCAAGTAGGATAACCTTGAATCCCTGCAGCTTGACACAGATCTGGACGGGGATCTGTTTGACCTTGGGGATCGCACTCTACTCTACTAATTTCTTTGTACGCCTCTTTACCAAAGAGTTGCTTTTGTTCGTGACAGTGGGGACACCACCAAGCCACGAATTCCTTAGTTCCTATTTTAGTCAGGTGACGTGCTAACTGAATTTCTGCTTCACCAGAAGTCGTGGTAATTTCCCAACCAACGCCAAGTTTGGGTTGACCTGTTGGTGATAACGTGGGAGTATTTGAATTGGCATTTGCCACAGGATTATTGACATTAGCATAAATGCCTAAAGTTCCAATTAAGGTGACCATGCCAACGACAATGGCTGTGAAGAAAATTTGACCGAGATCTTCCCAATTACGACCAATGATGGTCAGGATTAACATACTAATAGAAAACAATGCCGATCCGAGGCAGTAAATGCAAACTGCTTGGATTTTGAAAAACAGCAGGTACATCAAGTAGCCACTGAACACAGACATTGCGATCGCACCTGCTAATAATAACAACCAAGTTGTATTTTCTAACTTAGTGCGGATGTCTTTCTTTTGTACTGGGTCGAATGCAAGTGGTGCTAGGGCAAAAGTTGTCATACCAGCATAAGCAATAAAACCAAACAAGGCTAAGGGTAGACCAAAAACTGTAGCATACTCGCTTGAGAGAACTAAATCACAACTTTTGGTGGGACAGGCAGTACTTCCTTGTGTAAATTTTACGACAGTTAAATAAGCTGTTGTGATTGCACCAAGAATTGCGATCGCTCCTATTAGTACACGCGACCATCTGTGAATCCAGGGAGTAGAACGGCGGCGATTCATAAAACGTAAGTGGTTAATGGTTGGTGCTGAGACCAGCGCTGAAGGTGGTGAGACCAGTGCGTTCCCTTGTGCGTGGTACGCTCATTGCCACAGGCGGGTTTCCCGCCTATGGCAACTGGTGAGTCCAGCCCTTTAGGCTGGTTTCCCGCGACCACCGGAACTGGCGTAAGCCGTTGCGGGCATAGCTTCGCATCGCGTATAGCCCTTACGGGCATAGCCTACGGCATCGCGGAGCGTGTGCCTTGCATATAGTGTCTGTGCTCCTGAGATACCTGAAGGGCGTATAGCCGTGCAGGCATAGCTTCGCAACGTGTAGCGTCTCCGTAAGAAGATACAAGGGAGGGGTTTCCCACGCCCTAGCGATTGGTGAAACCGAAGGGTTAGCGGTTAGTAGTTAATAGAGCCACTAACCCTTAGGTTTCGCCAGATCCAAAGACGCGAGAAACTCGCCTGTAGGACTGAACTCACCACTAACTACTAACGACTAACTGAGGAAATAGATTGAGATTCTCCTTTGGAGTTCCAGCCTTTGCGAGCAGCCTCCACAAACTGACTTACCCGATTCGGGTCTATTGGTTGTTCGCGGCGACCGTGGCGTTTGAGAGAACTGGAAACAATGACACCATCTGCTGCCTGTAACAGTGTAGCAATATTTTCCCAGGATGCTCCACTGCCTATGAATACGGGCGTTCCATTGGCAACAGCACTGGCTAATTCCAAATCTTTTAAGTTGGTCGGGCTACCCGTAGACCAACCAGACAAAATGACAGCATCTGCCAAACCGCGTTCAATAGTATCCTCAACAGCAACTGTGAGATTCACCGAACTTAACGGATGGGCATGTTTAACTAGTACATCGGCGAAAATTTTGACATCGCTACCCAACTCCCGTCGATAACGTAGGAGTTGGTAAGCATCTCCCTCAATAATACCTTGATCGGTTGCCATCACACCTGTTAGCACGTTCACCCGGATAAACTGCGCTTTTACACAAGTGGCGATCGCCATTGCACTTCTGCCGTCATTCCGCAAAACATTAATGCCCACAGGTACCGTTACCAAACTTTGTACTCGTTGTGTCACCACACTCATGGCGCTGACAACAGCCGGATCGACTTGATGTTTTGTAAAAGGGGCATCAAAAAAGTTTTCCACAATGATACCGTCAACTCCTCCACTAGCAAGAGCTGTTGCTTCTTGTTCGGCACGGTCAATCACTGCTTTGAGGCTACCTCCCCAACGGGGTGAAGTAGGTAACGGTAGTAGGTGAACTACGCCAATAATCGGTGTTCGGGTTTTAAATAGCTGATATAAGTCCACGTTCTTAACCGCTCCTAAAAACTTTCCCCACTCTACCCATAAATGGATAACCTTGGATAAGGGGAACTCTGCGGTGTATTTTCCAGCAAATCATCTGAAAAGTTTTTGCGATCGCTTTGTAGTACGTCTGTGATAGATTTCTTCTATCCGAGCATTTCTACGCCACACTGATTGGGCGTCATGCCAATTTTATGTCAATATACCTAAAAGAGTCTAGAAAAGGATATAGCCCGTTTCGCCCTGTACGGCTCCCCGGCTGCTGTTCCCACTCACTCCCTTAAAAAAAAATAATATTTCTTCTGTCCCAAGATGTAACTTAGCGTTAAACGTTCTCTAAGATATGTTAAGATAATAGCTGTATACAGAGGAGTTTGCCACTCATCAAAGGCGAGGTAGCTTCCCTTAGGGAAAACTGTCTGCTTGTTAAAATTGCAGGCTTAACCTCAACACATGAGGTCGCATTACCGTTATAATGGCGTAGTTACGCGCTGTTTTCCTTTGGGTAGCGACTTCTCGAAACAAGCCACACATACTTGGTTGCGGCGAGATCGAGCAGATTGGTTGTCGTTCTCACCAAGATTAAAGTAGGGGGCGGCTCCCCAACAGGTAAACTAAATTATAGGCGCGTTGCGGTAATGTAAAATACCAGAGGGCATTTGTTAAGAAAGATTGAGCGATATTGTCAAAATTTTCTAAAGACTGTTTATTTTTCTCCGGAAAACAGTTTGTTGAAGATATCATAGCATGAACTCCAGATTTTAGGGTCATTGCTGCTGTTCGGTAGGTATGATCAAAGGATCTAGTGTGTGTAATGACTTGACACAAAGGCAAGTGCGAGGCAGTCAGAAACTAGCGCTTGACAAAAAACTAACGATATAAAAGGAAAACCTCAAGGCTCTTTTATGATATGGGTGACAAGCCAACAATAGCAATTTCTCACCTAGGATGCGAGAAAAACAGAATTGATACAGAGCATATGTTAGGACTGCTTGTTGAAGCAGGATACAGCGTAGATACTAATGAAGAGTTAGCAGAATACGTTATAGTTAATACGTGTAGTTTTATTGAAGCAGCACGAGAAGAATCTGTCAGAACTCTAGTAGAATTGGCAGAAGCAGATAAAAAAATCGTTATCACAGGCTGTATGGCGCAGCACTTTCAAGAACAGTTATTGGAAGAGTTGCCAGAAGCCGTAGCAGTGGTGGGAACGGGAGATTATCATAAGATAGTCGATGTGATTCAGAAAGTAGAACAAGGTCATCGGGTTAAGTTCGTTAGCGAACAACCGACCTATATTGCTGATGAAACAACACCCCGTTACCGTACCACAACCGAGGGCGTAGCTTATCTACGAGTTGCGGAAGGGTGTGATTATCGCTGCGCGTTTTGCATTATTCCTCATCTACGCGGAAACCAACGTTCTCGTTCTATAGAATCAATAGTTACCGAGGCTGAGCAGTTAGCCAGTCAAGGGGTACAGGAAATTATTCTGATTTCCCAAATTACCACCAATTACGGTACAGATATTTATGGCAAGCCGAAGTTAGCTGAACTACTTCGAGCTTTGGGGAAGGTTAATGTTCCGTGGATACGCATGCACTATGCTTATCCCACAGGTCTGACTCCCGATGTGATAGCGGTAATTAAACAAAACAATAATGTCTTACCCTACCTGGATTTACCTTTACAACACTCCCATCCAGAAATTCTCCGCGCCATGAATCGTCCTTGGCAAGGAAGAGTAAATGATGCGATTATTGAACGTATCAAGGATGAACTACCGGAAGCTGTGCTGCGAACAACGTTTATCGTTGGGTTTCCAGGTGAAAGTGATGAGCATTTTGAGCATCTGTTGCAATTCGTTAAACGCCATGAATTCGATCATGTAGGGGTCTTTACTTTTTCGCCAGAAGAAGGAACACCCGCCTACAACTTACCAAATCAGATTTCTCAAGAAATCATGGATGAGCGACGAAACGCGGTGATGGAACTTCAACAGCCAATTTCTCTCAAGAAAAATCAGCAGGAAATTGGCAAGGTTGTGGATGTTCTGATTGAGCAAGAACATCCTCAAACAGGAGAATTAGCGGGTCGTTCTGGTAGATTTGCACCGGAAGTCGATGGGCAGGTGTTTGTTAAAGGAAATGCCCGGTTAGGGTCTATCGTACCAGTTACTATCCAAAATGCTGATGCTTATGACCTTTACGGTCACATTGTCAATAACTAATAGCTAATAACTAATAGCTAATAGCTAATGGTAAAGAGCATTCACTATTAACTATTAGCAATTAGCACTTAGCAATTAGCACCAATCAATTTAATAGGAGAATTAATGAACCTTTCGTTTCTAGATTTAGGGCTTTCCACCGAACGCATTGAGCAGTTAGAAAAATTGGGTTTTAGCGCACCAACTAACATTCAATCACAAGCAATTCCACATCTTTTGTCAGGTCGTGATGTTGTCGGTCAATCTCAAACAGGTACGGGAAAAACGGCTGCATTTTCACTACCAATTCTAGAAAGAATTGATATCAATCAAAAAGCGGTGCAGGCTCTGGTATTGACGCCAACACGTGAATTGGCCATTCAAGTTCACGATGCTATCAGTGAATTTATTGGCACCCAAGGACTGAAAGCTCTAGCTATCTATGGGGGTCAATCTATTGACCGTCAAATTTTACAACTCAAGCGTGGTGTTCATATTGTTGTGGGTACCCCAGGTCGAGTCATAGATTTGCTTGACAGAGGCAGTCTAAAACTGGATCGAGTCAAGTGGATGGTATTGGATGAAGCCGATGAAATGTTGAGCATGGGCTTTATTGATGATGTTGAGAAAATTCTGTCGCAAGCGCCAGAAGAACGTCAAACAGCTTTGTTCTCAGCAACAATGCCACCATCGATCCGTCAGTTGGTGAACAGATTTTTGAATTCTCCAGTGACAATAACTGTTGAGCAACCGAAAGCTGCGCCTAATAAAATTAATCAGGTGGCTTATGTTGTTCCCCGTCATTGGACAAAAGCAAAAGCTTTACAGCCAATCCTGGAAATGGAAGATCCAGAAACAGCTTTGATCTTCGTCCGCACCAGACGGACTGCGGCTGAACTCACCAACCAACTTCAGTCAGCCGGTCACAGTGTAGATGAATATCATGGCGACTTGTCACAGCAGGCGCGGGAACGGTTGTTAACTAGATTCCGCAATCGCCAAGTCCGGTGGGTGGTAGCAACAGATATTGCAGCACGAGGTTTGGATGTTGACCAGTTGTCTCACGTGATCAACTTCGACTTACCTGATAGCGTAGAAACTTACGTTCATAGAATTGGTCGTACAGGACGCGCAGGAAAAGAAGGAACAGCGATTACTTTAGTACAGCCTTTTGAACGTCGCAAACAGCAACTCTTTGAACGTCACATTAAGCAAAATTGGCAAGTTTTGTCAATCCCCACAAGGGCGCAAATTGAAGCAAAACAGTTAGACAAGCTACAAGTTCAAGTGCGTGAAGCACTCGCTGGCGAACGGTTGGCTTCATTCTTACCAATTGTTAACGAGCTGAGCGAAAAATACGATCCTCAAGCGATCGCAGCAGCAGCGTTGCAAATTACCTACGACCAAACTCGTCCTGCTTGGTTGCAAACAGAAGATATTCCAGAAGAAGATCTCGTACCTCCAACCCCCAAACCCAGACTGCGGTCAAACCGTCGTGGAGAAGGTGGCGGCGATCGCGACCGACATCGCTCGTCCTGGGGAGAAGGTGGTAACCAAGAAGGAGACAAACGGACTCCCAAGCCCAAACTGCGGACAGGTGGCGGACGTCGCGAGTCTTCCAATCGTGGTGAATCCTCCGGGTTGCCAAAGAAATTAGGTTCTAGCGCAGCAACCAGAGAATCAGCTTCCTAGATTGTTAGTTGTTAGTTGTTAGTCGTTAGTGGAACAGCTAACTACTAACTATTAACTTCAACCCAAGGCAGCAATTTCAGCCCAAACGTCAAAGCTTTGTGTTGGTTGGGCTGCTTTTGCATTGGTAAGGTTAGCTTTGCAGGTCAAAGCCTTCGGGATCGATTTCCCAATGGTTTATCCCCCCATCGCTGTATATTCTAAATCCGCAATAAACAACAGCAGGCATTCCTTTAGCACATAATCTGCCTTCTGTATTTAGATAAATAGCTGAAGGTTTGGGAGTGATAACAGCAACATCTTTAAAAGCCCACCAAAAGCCACAATGTTTGGCAGTTAACCACCAAGCGAGCATGGGGTAGTTAATGCCAATAGCATCTAGGTAAGAGTAGTAAGCACAGCTAGCAAAGTCAACCCCCCGAGCATAACACTCAGTTGCATCTTCAATATAGCGTGTCCAAAGCGTATCGCAATCGTCACCAAAACGATCCAACAGGGCTTCCCCAACAATTTCTTGCGTCGTATATAAGATATCAACGATGCCTGTTAATTGTTCGTCGAGCTTGTGAAAATATCCAAGTCTTAACTCTTCTAAAAGAACGGGAGCAATCAGTTGCTCAATGGCAAGGTTTAAAGCTTGCTGAAACTTCAGGGCGAGATAGTCAACGAAACGCCCTACGAAATTTTTATTTAAAGCTATCCAAGAAACTGCTACCACTGGGTTATCAAACCATAGAATTTATTGGGGCGGTTCTAGTTCTACAGATTCATAAGCTAATGCGATCGCAGTTTCCGCTTGTTGTTTATTTGTAGGTGAAGTATCCAAAGCGATTCTTATCCATTCATTTCGGATAACTGGCATTAAGGCTTGTTCTTCAAGAGTAAGCTGTTTCTTTTGTCGGAGCATAAATTTTGGGCGAATAAAATTTGCTACCACACAAACGCTCGTCTCGTCTCGGTGAACCAATGGGTGGGATATATATTCTGCTGTCTACCTATAAAAAATGTCTGGTGTATTGTTTTCTTTTCTAGTACCAATATACTATAAAAGAAGGGAAAAATAACGGTTGGAAATTTTCAAATCCACCTAAATAGGTTTTACTTGTGCAGTCGCAAATTTTATCAAGAAAGGCAGAGGGCAGCTTTGCAGGAGGCATTCGAGAATACTGGCTCCGCTCTCTGCGAGTGACCAAAGGGAACAAGGGTTTAAGACCCCGACTGAACTCCGTTCAGTCGCTACCATTTAGGAGGGGTCTGAATCCCCTTCTAAATGGAACCTTCTGCCCTCTGCCTTCGTACTTCTGCTTTCTTCAATTATGACCGAAAGGTCGCTCCCAATATCAGGATAACTTATGAGGCAAGTCATTAAGCAAGTTAAAAAGAGATGCAAGCTCGATCTACAGCATGCTGGTATTAAGTATCAGCTTTGGAGGTTAGATAAGTCAGAGTATGAAAAATTAAGAGAAAATAGTCTCCCAATAGCCGATGATTTTCGCTTTTATCTCGAGCTTTATCTTAGCGATCGCACTAGGGAAGACAGGCTAAATTTAGCAGAAACATTTATCATTTTAGAATGGATTTTTGGAGAGAGTAGTAATTTATTTGATGATTGGAAAGGATCTTTTTGTTTTCCTATATTACTGGTAGTCAAGAAACAGATAGGGCGTTTGTATTACTTAATGAGTATTTATGACCGTAGAGGATCTGTTTATTTTAGTCTTTATAGAATTATAGAAAATAGTATATATGGTTACGAGACTCAAAGATTGCGAGAGCCTTTTGAATTTGAATTTTCCCGTCAAGAAATCAATTGCTTTTTAAATTATTTTTATGAATATCTTAAGGGTTACTTTGAAAGTGTAAAAGATATTATTTATCCTCAAAACTTTATAAAAAAAATAGATTCTAATTTAATTATTTACGGTTATAAAAATGGAGAATATTTTGAGGATCAATATGATTCTGAAGATTCATTTCAAGAAGCTATTAGAATCTTTGAAGAAGTAGATGGAGTCTTGTTGAAAAAAACAGATATTGATGCAATTTTGCAAGAAATAACTAGTGAATTTGGGGAAACGTAGAAACTATCTTCCCATGCATTGCTACTACGAACTTGATATAGCACTCCGTGTAAGAGTTACAAACACCTCTTCCTTGTCTCCCCGCTCCCCCTTGTTTGGATCTCAAATAGGATGACCACATCGGAAAATCTTAGGCTGATAGGTCAAGGCTGACTTGACAATACTACAGGACTTAAAATTTTTATAAATATTTTAGAAGTCTCATACACGCTCTCAGCTAAGATGCGATCGCGACGCAACTGAGTCTGCAAGTTTTTGACACAATTATTAATATAGCAATGAGACCACGAAACAGTCAATTTTTAGTAGCCTTAATAGGAGCTTGTTTGGTATTGAGTGCTTCTAATTTATTAGCTAAAGATACTTCTCAAGGAGACAAATCCATCTTAGTTAGGGGATTATTAGCGCAATCAAACAGTAACCTTGATGTCAGCGAGTATTTAAAAAAAAATAAGCCAGAAAGCTATAAGTTCCTTAAAAAGAAATTAGATGACTCTATTGAAGATGCAAAAAGACCAAGCCAAGAAAAAGTGGTAGATAATCTTTGGGGATTGACAACCAGTAATTCTAAAATCAAGACAAGAATAAATAATGGCACAACAGAATTTCTAATGGTGAGTTGGAAATATCTACAAAACCCTAACGCAGATTGGAAGCCCGGTTTAAAACAAATTGACAATCAGACTTGGTTAACAGCAGCCAATCAAGTCAAAGAATTTTGCCATACCTGTAAAGGTTTAGGTATAAATATTCCAGGAAACATCATGCTTTCGCTAAGATTGCAGCAATATTTAGGCTTGGTTTTAAATAAATACGCTAATAAAACACATTTTGTAGAAATGTGGGTCAAGGCTGAAGATTTAAGCAGACCCTGTATCGATCCAGAAATCGGTGACTCCACCTGTAAGGTATTACCTGTCCCCGTACCTGATAGTAATTCTGTTTTGCAAAAGATCTACAAAAGTTCCTATGAAGGTAATGGCGAACATTACCCTTGGACGGGTTTGGGTTACACCTATGATTGGGGAAATCCTCAAAAACCCCATGTGGGAGCTAGTGAATTTCTTATTAACCCAGATTCGGGAAAGTCAGTAGAAGTAGAAGTGGTTTCTGTAACACCTACTCAAGAATACTGTAACAATCAATATTTAAAATAAAAAAGGATTCAACATTTATTGAAATGCAAGCATCTTGTCTTTAGGATAGATATCGCAATCTTGGGGATATCTGAAAAGTTTTTAGTGATGGATTAAAGTTTTACAGATTCCCCCATCTCCCCCAACCCCAGCTACGGTGGTGTACAGATCTCTAGAAAAGAGATGAAACATCGTGAAAAGGGAGAATTGGAATGAAGTTCCCCCCTTAAAAAGGGGGAAAATTTTTCAAGTCTCCCAATTTATTGGGAGTTTTAAGGAGCTCTCTAAAGATGTGTACACCACCTTAGCTTAAAAAGGGGGGGAAAATTTTCAAGTCCCCTAATTTATCGGGTGTTTTAGGGAGCTCTCTAAAGATGTGTACACCACCGGAGCCGATCGAAAGAGGAATTTGGTGTTTTTGCCAAGCAGTGTCCATCCTGGAATTGAAAGCTGTTAGTTCGCTGAAACGAAATTATTTAAGGTAGTTTATCCTCTGCGTACATACCACTTTTTATAACCAAATAAAGACATTACCAGTGTGAGTACCAACAGGGGTGTCAATGTTGAGGACTCGGGTATCTTGACTGGAGGCGTCACAGGTGGTTGTTCTCCGGGAGGCTGTTCTCCAACTGGAGGCGTCACAGGTGGTTGTTCTCCGGGTGGTTGTTCTCCGGGAGGCGTCACAGGTGGTTGTTCTCCGGGAGGTTGTTCTCCAACTGGAGGTGTCACAGGCGGTTGTTCTCCGGGAGGCTGTTCTCCAACTGGAGGCGTCACAGGTGGTTGTTCTCCGGGAGGTTGTTCTCCAACTGGAGGTGTCACAGGCGGTTGTTCTCCGGGAGGCTGTTCTCCAACTGGAGGTGTCACAGGCGGTTGTTCGCTAGGAGGCTGTTCTCCAACTGGAGGTGTCACTGAAGGTGGTACATTTTCTGTATTTGAGTCATCATCTCCACCACCGCCACCAAAGGCAAAAGGTAACAGGGCTAGGGGTATGGCACCAAGTACCCAGAAGGGGAACCCACTAGCACGTTGACCACTGGGGACTTGCGATACAACGTTTCCTTCAACCAAAAAAGGAGAACCTAGCTCAGCAACTTCTCCAACTGGTAAATCTGTTGGTCCGACAGCAATAAAAGACTCCCCTGGTAGAGCGATCCCAGTAAGTGAAGCATACTCTTCAGGAATACCAAGCGGAGGACGATTGTACTCTGCGTTACTGTGATTGAATGGCATTGACAGTACTTCAAGAAGGTTGTTTTGAAGTTGTGCCTGATTTCCACTCCTTAATGAACTTACCCCTTGAGTAAGTTGACGTGTATAAAATTGTTTAACATCTGATGGGAGATTTAAAGCCTGGATTTGTTGCTGGGCATTAGGAATTTTCGCGACTTCTTCTAAAAGCAAACGTCCGTAGGAGTATTTCAAATCCAGCAATCCGTCGCGCAAGCTTTCGGAGGTTCCACTTCTCTCTGGCGACCAGTAGAAGTTTTTCGTTACTTCCCCCAAACCTTGTACGGGTGTTCTATTAACTGGCTGTCCAAGGGTATATCTATATCCATCTAGAATATGTGGGTCATCATTAGCCCAGAATGAGGACAAAGGTACTAATGAGAGATTGGGATTGTTGCCGTAATAGGAGGCAAAATTTTGGAAGTTTGCTTGCCCCCCAGCAGCGCGGATAATTAACTCTTGGTATGTTGGCCCGTTGTTGGATTCTACTATTTGTTGGAGTATTGCTGCAGACTTATCACAGCCCGCACCAAAGCCTACATGACAAGCGGGGATACCGCGCAGTTGGGTCAAATCCCGCCCGGACAATTGGTATTGAAGATAATTTGGCTCTAGCCCTGGTTGGATTCCATAACGCCCTACATTCAGCTGCGCTAATGCTTGGTGTGGAGCAGTGACGGTCGCTGCTAGATAGGATGTGAATGCAATTGCGGTTTTTACGATACGGGATTTAAACAAGCCTAACCTCCATTCTCGCTTGGTATGGTCTGTGGTCTTGATACGGTTTTAATAAAAAAACTCAGTGCGTAAGTGTTATGACGCAGGAGAAGCAACTAAGTTCTGGGGAGAGTTAATATTTATGGTGATTCCCGTACCTTGGAGATCTCCTCCCGTTACAGGATGGTATAAAACAAGTCCGCGACTGGGTTGGTCAAAGAGATAACCTCGCCGTGAAGGTTGTACTTTACCTTGCTCAACTAAGGAGACGAAGGATGACAAGTATCTTTGTATACTTTGCTGGTTTTGTGTATTGGCTTTTGTATGATTTTGAATGAGCTTCATAAACAATTCAACGGTACGATCTCCTTGTTCTTGGATCGGAGTCCCTTGGTCTAGAAAAGACGTAGCGATCAGCGCTCCGTTGATTTGTTGTACTTTAAAAAGTGTGTAGTAGCGCCCTGGTTTTTGTTCGTCATTGGCATAACACACCCAAGCACCCTCAGCATTTTGCACAAAACCTTGCTCTGCTAGATAGGACAGCGAAGAATTTTGCTGCTGATTGGATGGTGGAGGTAACAAACCTTCAACAGTGTTATACGAGCAAATCTGTTGTGCGTTTGTAGTATTTGTATTGGTTGGTTTTATTTGGGTGTTAGGTGTTGGTGTAGTATTTGTATTAGTTGGCTGTGTCTCGGTGCTAGGTATTGGTGTAGTATTTGTATTGGTTGGTTTTGTTTGGGTGTTAGGTGTTGGTGTAGTATTTGTATTAGTTGGCTGTGTCTCGGTGCTAGGTGTTGGTGCAGTCTGTGCAATACTGACAGCAGACATAGCAGTTAACGCAGACACGGAAAGAGCACATAGACTTAATAAATGAGCGAGCGTATTCATAAGACTTACATTTTTATTGTGCAAACAGACTGGGGCGAGTTGGTAGACGCCTGTTGTCAGGGAATTTACTTTCCCCTACTATCTAATTAAATCTAAGTTCGATCCTGTTTTTGACTTGACAAAAAGCAGGCCAGCATCTTAGTATCTATAATCGAGTTTAAAGTAAAGTGCTTTACTAACAGGGATTTAGCAATCTGTCAAATAAAGTTTCTACAAATTTGTGCTTTAGGTTCGGTGTCAGCACAGAGCGGCGATATTGGTTAGTTTTTTTACAAAACATTTTCTTAAATTTAACCTCCCATGAGAATTAGGCTTTACCAAAAGGTAAAGGTAGATGCACTCTGCGTTTATGCCTGCTTCATAATGGGTGGAGAGAAGGCACTTATCTTATAGGTGGCTCAATGCCAGATTTGGCTCGAACTCGTTTTATTTGTAACAATTTAAGCAAACCCAATTCCTCCTACCTAAGAGCCATTACGATCGACGTCATAAGTATGAGTTAGTTGTGACTTAAATCACAGTACAGTGACTGCTGTGCAGTGTACTCATTAGTACTTGAGCCATAGCTTTGCAGTAACTTAACTGACCCCCGGAGTATTGCTTTTATAAAAACCTTACACACTCATCATACATCAGTCCGAAAATTCATGCGAATTCATTATCTGTCTGTAACATTTCATGTTAGGGATTCTTGGCATAGGTTGACATCTCCCCTAGTTGAAACACAGGGAATTCTAAACTGATGTAGTTACCCAGGCTGAAGCCGTGCTACACAACGTTTACGATATGATTTACTTAATCCGTTAAACAAATCAACTCGTCTTGGGAGTGTCAAGGCTCCCCTACCCACCTTGGCTAGGTTCAGTCCTAGCTGTGAGGCTACTTTTCTCATGATGTTAGCACTACCATTGCAATCTGCATTAATGATGTGACTATCACGACTTTTGTACAATCCGCGCTTTACCCTTTGACCTGACGGTTTCCATCAAGCGGGTTTTTCACCATGCTTGTAGAGGCGATCGCCATCGAGCATCCCCCTTGTCTCCCTCATCCCCCATGTCTTCCATGTCCTTTCCCCCATTACCAACTTTCAATTTAGAACAGACTCTACAGTCTGCAGAGCAAATAAAGAATACAACCTCGCAAACAGTTCAAACTGCTCTCTCTTCATCCCTAAATCATTGGTTTGAGCAACACCCCATACTTTTCAGGCTGGTAAAACTTCTCGATGCTGGGGCTCATCACCCAATTATTAGTGTAGTTATCCTGCTTTTCACTTTTTCTATCCTCAGTAGTTCTGTAAAAGCCATAAGCCGATTTATTGAAGCAGCAAGTCTGTCACTTTTACAACTTCCATTAAGAGGGCTTCAATTTCTTGTCAAAATGGGTCTTCAATCATTTGGTAAAATTGTTGATTCCGGTGCAAAACAAGTTACAAGTACTCAAATGAGTGATGCGAATATACAATCTTTACTACCGCATCAGACTCAACTCATTCCTAAGGATAAGCAGCAAAGATTGACAGATATTTCTATTCGCTTAGAGGAAATTCAACAAGAACAGAACAATCTTTTACGGGAAATTGCAGAAATTGTAAAAATGGGAATTGGGGATTAGGAACTGCAGAACTTGGGAGAACTGGGAAGAAAAACTTATTCCCAATCCAAAATCTAGAATATAAAATCTATAATTTAAAAAGTTCCCATCTTTACAAAGACTTAAGATTAATGTGTATTTTTAACGAATAATATATGAAGTATATGTAAAGTATATTTTCCCCAACAGTAGTATCTTGAGGATTTGAACAATACATAATTCTATTGGTCTATTAATTAAAAATGATATAAGGTAGAATTATATAATAAATTATTTTCCTATTTCAGGTTCTTGGGCAAAATTACTTACCATACTTTTTAGAAGAACGTCAAACAGTACGTAAAAAGTTTATAGTAAGTTAAAATTTTGCTATTTTTAAAAGCGTGTGGGGACTTTTATAACGATAAATTCGTCCCTCGATCGAGGTACCTATCCGTTGCTTGGCAATTGCTCTACCAAACAAAAACATAAATATCATTACTTTAGCAGGATTTCAAATAAGGTTAATTGATTTGCCGTCAATTAATACTGAAGACGAGTAAAAAATCCGCAGTTTTACTATAGACAACCACTAAGCTAACAACACTTAATTGAGTAAGAGGTAGATCGCAATGAATCCAGAAAACAAAATTTCACCAGCTTTTGAACCTTTTCTTGCTGAAATGGGAGAAGATGACAAACGGGATGCAATTGTAATCTACGAAGCGCCACCCAGTGAAGGCTTACCACCAAGAGGGCGTTTGCGCGAACTAAAAAAGCGGTTGGTTCAGGTTCAACAGCAAGCAACCATTCAAGTAGCGGCGGAAATCTTTGATGATTACCAAGAAGCTACTTTTGATAAAGGGTATCACGACGAACCTCTAGCGTTTTCTACCATTGGTTCTGGTGCATTGCCAGTCGCAACGGTTGAAGTGACTCCCAAAACGTTGGAGGCTTTGGTAGAACAACCTAATGTTGTTGCTATTTTGCCAAATCAAAAAATTCACCTGATTCAGCCCCGAAAAATTGAATATTCTGAGTTATTCGCTGAGGAGAGTAAAGAAAACTTCACCTGGGGTCTCAGACAATTGGATATTCCCAGGTTATGGGAAAAGACGACTGGTGAAAACATTAACGTCGCTGTTTTAGATACGGGCGTTTATGCAGCTCACCCAGCACTCCAGAAACGAGTCAAAGAATTTGTTGTCATCGATCCCCTTGGGAGGCGAATTAATGCATCCCCAGCTTTTGATTGCGGACAGCATGGAACTCATGTTTGTGGAACGATCGCAGGCGGACAAACTGCTAGAGGTTTATCTATTGGCGTTGCACCACAAGCGAATTTATTGGTGGCTGGTGTGCTAATTGGGGATACCACTTTGAGAACTTTATTGGAAGGTATTTCTTGGGCTATCGAAAGAGGGGCTGATATTATAAATATGTCTTTAGGTCTTAGCTATTACGAACCTCTCTTCGCTGAGGTACTTGACATCCTTGTGAATCAGTATGGTATTTTACCAGTAGTAGCGATCGGCAACGAAAACCACGGTAATACTAGCTCACCTGGTAATGCATACAATGCCTTCAGTGTGGGTGCAATAGAAAAACTGCCAAACGACAGGGTTGATGTCGCTTTCTTTAGTAGCGGAGCAAGCCTTGTGTTTCCTGGAGATGAATCAAATGGTTTGGTAACAAAGCCAGACGTTGTTGCACCAGGTGCTCAAGTCTACTCTTGCATACCACCGACGAAAACACCAAACGGAACCTACGAGTATAACTATATGGATGGCACTTCTATGGCAACCCCACATATTGCGGGTGCGGCAGCGTTGTTAATGGCAGCTAAGCCAACGGCACCTGTCACGGATATTATGACTGCACTGAAGGAGACAGCACAACACCCAGGCGGAAACGATCGCCGTCCCGACAATCGTTGGGGATGGGGAGTTGTGCAGCCCGTGGAAGCATTAAACGCTCTTAGTTGATGGTCTCCAGGAAAGTGCATCATGTACTCAAACAACACAACTTTAAAGAAAAATAAAATCAGTTCTGAGTTTGCCTGTCGGCTGGGTCACCTAGCCCCCCAGCAAAAGGTAAGCGTGATAGTTTTTTTAAAACTGGACGATCGTTGTGACAACCCAGTTAACTCGCGCTTAACTAGAGCCGAACGGCGAGCCACAATAGAAGGAATTCGTAACTCAGCGGCTCAAGCGCTAAGTTACATTAAGAAAATTATCCAAGATTTTGGCGGTAAGGAATTAGCAGAAAGACCCGATGCATTGGGTTCCATTCCTATCGAAATATCTGCAGCAGGAGTTAAAGCTCTCGCTGCATCTGATGCCGTTAAAGCCGTTTTGGAAGAACAAGAAATTGTGCCAGCTAATGGTGTAAATAGGGTTTACATTCACAGCCATGAATGCTAGAATATACTATCTGTAAAGCTTGATACTATTATGCAAGTGATGTATTAGTTTTTATTATAGCTGTCATTTGCAATAATTTTACAAGCGTTGGGGACACAATTTAAGAATGATTTCGTCTTTTTCTCCAGATACCCAATTAGCAAAACGCCGAGCTAAAGTCGGTACGATCGCGAGGGGATTGCTGAAGCCAGAAAAAGCGTAAATCCCTTCGTGCCCTGAAATACGACCGACTACAGGAAGTGCATCATGACTGAATGACACCAAACAGCGATGCCAAGTTCCTGGTAAGTCCCCCAAAATTGGCAATATTTCTTTCAACCCCTGTCGTATCGTTGCTTCGCTTTCTGTCGAATCAATCTGAGCGAAGGGGTTTGTTAATGCGCGACTGATCTGACCAAATCGGAAGCTCCCATCTTTAAATTGAATAGCCCCTGTATCGAGAATAGGCGGTACAACTTCAGAATCGGGTTGTGTCCACACACTATCATTTTTAGAAGATTCAGTCTCCAACTGAAATCGGTTGAAATTTGCGGGCATAACTAAAGTCCGCAGTTGGATACTATCAATAGGTGGAGTTTCAAGCATTTCCGCATGAGTGAAATACAGCTTAATGGAAACGTTAGATGCCTGAAATAATTGTCGGCTGAGACCACCCGCACAAACAACAGTGTTAGCACTATAGT
Organism: Tolypothrix campylonemoides VB511288_2; assembly: GCF_045999855.1. Classification (NCBI taxonomy): domain Bacteria; kingdom Bacillati; phylum Cyanobacteriota; class Cyanophyceae; order Nostocales; family Tolypothrichaceae; genus Tolypothrix; species Tolypothrix campylonemoides. The sequence continues at coordinate 115,558 of NZ_JBFPMW010000015.1, read as the reverse complement.
ACGTTTCTGTAGTGGTCTGTACTTCCGTAAATCTTAAGAAATCAGAGGGTGGGGGAGTTAGCGAATGGGGGTAGAGGTTTATAACTTGTTCGATCTTCATTTCACCCCCAGCACGCAAAAAAGCTGTTGTGTAAGCTTGGGCTGTTTTTTCTGGGTGAATGTGACCGTGTTTGACAGTTAAAGCACCTGCGATCGCATTTGGGTTCAATAAAGGTTCTAATTCACAAGCTTCTTTAACGCTGAGTAACGTTGGAGGAATGTCAAACCGAGTGTAAGATACTGCAACCTCTTGTGGATTGGTGTCAGCAGGAATTGTTAAAAGTAAATCTAATTCTCGAAATTCAGTATCAAAGTCTAATTCTTGTGATAGATTTTGATGGAGTGCAATACCTTCAGCACATAATTGTTTGGTTAGAGGAGTTGTACCAGCCCAAAAAGCGATTCCACCATAACTATACCTTGTTGCATTTTGTGGAATTGCCTGTTGTTCCAACAACAGCACTGCGTAGCCCTTTTTAACAAGTTCATAAGCAAGTGCAGCACCCGCAATACCAGCACCAACAACAATCCAATCGTAAGTTTTCATTTTTTTACACCGCTCGCCGATCGCTGGTTACTGATTTAGGCAGAGTTATAATGAAACGGCTGCCTGCTCCAACTTTTGATTCTAGAACAACTTGACCGCCCATGCGCTCTATTCCTTTACGGACAATTGCCAAACCAATACCCGTACCCGGATACTCTTCAGTACTGTGTAGCCTTTCAAACACCCGAAAAACGCGCTCCTGATACTCAGGTGCAATACCAATACCGTTGTCTGCAAATGATAGTTCTACAAAATTTTGTTTTTCTTGAGCCGAAATCTGAATTTTTGGCTGTACTCCTGGCTTTACAAATTTGATAGCATTACTGAGTAAATTTGTCACGACTTGAATGAGTGTAGAACGATGAGCTATAACTGACGGGAGAGAAGTATTAATTGTAATTTCAGCTTTCTTTTCTGCCATTTGCGTAGCGATCTGTTTTTGTGCTTCTTCAATAACATTATTTAACTCGACAGGCTGAAGTTGGATCTGGGCGCGACTGAGGCGGCTGTATGCCAGGAGATCGGAAATTAAGGTGTCCATATGTATGGCACCATCAGTAATAAACTGGATATATTCTTGTCCCATTGAATCTATTTGGTCGCCATAATCTTCTTGTAATGCCTGAGCAAAACCTTGCATTGTACGCAGTGGCGATCGCAAATCGTGAGAAACTGAGTAGGTGAATGATTCGAGTTCTTGGTTGGTTTCTTGTAGCTCTGTGGTACGTTCGGTCACTCGCTCTTCTAACTTTAAGGCATAGCGTTGAAGTTGGTCGCGTAACAGGGATTGTTGGATGGCAATAGCTAACTGGGCTGCTACTTCACCCCCAATTTCTCGGGCTTCGTCATCAAAAGCGTTGGTTTGAGTTGCTGCAAGGTTAAGTTCCCCCAGCAATGTTTCTTTAACAAATAGGGGAATGCGAAGACAACTGTGAATTCCCCCAAGAGGCAAGTGTGCTAAAATAGAATCACAAGATTGATGGGCAACTAAATTTTTAATAGAGTTAGGATTCTGGTAAAAGCTCGGTTCGTAACCAAAGTCAGCGAGGGGCAATGGAGCGCAATTGAAAGGTTCTAAGTCTTGACGTAAGATGATGCCAGCAAGAATATCGCTTGTGCCTTTCTCAAAATTAAAAAGAGCAACAAATGCCTGTTCGTAAGGAATTAACTTATGCATTTGAATCAAGGCATTTCGTATAAGTGATTCTATTGACTCAGCTTCTAAAATTGCTCGATCGATAGTGTGTAAAGCAGCGAGTCGTTGAGCAGAGCGTTGAGCACTTTCTGTTTGTTCCCGTGCTGTTGAAAGAGCGCTCTCATAATTTTGAGAAACACTCAAAATGTACCTCCAAGTGTAGTAAGCCAGGAAGCTACCAAGACTAACTGATAAGACAACACTGCTCAGGATGACGCGCTGAGTGGTCGTTTGTACTGCTTCGGCACGTCGATCGCGCAATTGCTCTTCGGTTGCGATAAATTCATTAAAATAGAGCCGCATCTTGTCCATTTTCAGCTTTCGACCCCTAAGTTCTGATAGAGGTTCAACATTACCCCGTTCTTTACGAGCGATCGCTTGAGAAATAGAACTGAACCATGCTGTATACTGCGATCGCAGTTGACTTAAGCGTTGAAGTTGCAAAGAATTGTCGGAAACCAAATACGTTAACTCATCAAAAGCAGTGTTGATATAAGAACGAGCTTGCTGGTACGGTTCTAAAAATTCGCGTTCCCCTGTAGTTTGAAAACCCCGTACTCCTGTTTCTAAATCTAGTAGGAGTTTTTGAGTGCGATTTGCTTGAGCAATCACTTGGTCGGTATGGTCAACCCAGTCCATAGCGGAAAGCAAACGCGTTATTTGCCATATTGAGATTCCTGACAATAACAACGGTAGGATAATTGGCAGGGCAATGGTGCTGATTAATCTACGCCTGAATACGACTTGAGTAATTTGCAGCATTCGCCGAATGAGTGGCTAGGGGTTCGGTGCGTGCAGTCTGCGGGGTTGCAGCCTTGACTGTAGTAGAAGGGTTGGGTTGGCAATGCCAACCCAACCCTTCCAACACGACTATCTTGACTATAGTACAGAGGCGGAGCTTCTTAATAAGGCATTCCCATGCAGAGCATGGGAAGGAGAAGAACGAGTCACTGTTACCGATACAACCATACGCGCAGGAGTGAGAGCAATTGCTCGGTATCGACTGGTTTGGTGATGTAATCTGATGCGCCAGCTTCAATGCATTTTTCTCTGTCACCCTGCATTGCTTTAGCAGTGAGTGCCACAATGGGTAAAGATTTAAATTTACTGTCTTGGCGAATCAAGCGAGTTGTTTCGTAACCATCCATTCCAGGCATCATGACATCCATTAACACGACATCAATATCTGGTGTCCTCTGTAAAAGATCGATGCCATCTTTACCATTTTCAGCATAAAGAACCTGCATTTGATAGCGTTCTAACATACTGGTAAGAGCAAAAATGTTGCGTACATCGTCATCTATAATCAGAACTTTTTTAGTAACAAGTACGGGATCGGAACTTTGCAATTTTTCCAGTATTTGTTGCGTTGGTGCTGGCAATTCAGCTTGAACTCTATGCAAGAACAAAGCAGTTTCATCCAAAAGACGTTCTGGAGAACGTACATCTTTGACAATAATTGTCTCTGCCAAACGCCGAAGCTGAGTTTCCTCCGCCCGAGTTAATTCTCTTGCTGTATAAACAATAATTGGGAGCGCTTCTCCATTGGGGTGTTGCTTGATTTTTTCGATGAGTTCAAACCCAGTCATATCGGGTAAGCCCAAATCGAGAACAAGGCAATCAAAATTTTTGTTGCGTACAGCCTCTAAGGCTTGAGTGCCTGTTTTAACAGCAGTTGTAGCAACATCACTGTTACCAATCAATTCTACAATACTATGGCGTTGAGTATCATCATCTTCTACTACCAACAAACTCTTAACTCGACGTTCGACGAAACCTTTTATCTTGTTTAATGCACGATGCAACGCTTCGCTGCTGACGGGCTTTTGTAAGTAAGCAATTGCACCTAATTGCAAACCGCGTTGCCGTCCTTCCTCGACCGTCATTATATGTACGGGAATATGACGGGTTTTGAGGTCATGCTTTAAGCGATCGAGTACCGTCCAACCATCCATTCCCGGTAAGCGGATATCCAAAATGATAGCAGCAGGCTGAAATTGCTGTGCTAAAGACAATCCCGTACTACCGTTGGAAGCCACGATACACTTAAATCCTTGTTGCCGTGCCAAGTCTAACAGAATCCGCCCAAAATTCAAGTCATCTTCAATAATCAGCAGTAAGCGATCGCCCTCTTCAATATTGCCCCGGTCGTCAATTAGGGCATTGGCAATTGGAGAATTGGCGGGTGGAAATGAATGAGAGTTGAGACTGGAGGACAAAGTAGACGTAGGAGTGGGGATGTGTGGAAGTTCCCAAGGGGCAGAAGAATTGGCAGATAGTGGCTGTGCGGTTGTAGGAGATGAGGGTTGGACTGTCGGAGATGGGGTTGGGGAATTTTGGGATGAATCGCTCTGGGCTGAGGAATGAGAGCGACCGCTCGTTCCAGGGAGAGACGGTAAAGAAATCGTTTCTCCATGTCGCCGTATTAACGTATCCTCGTATCCTCTCGCTTGGGGTAAGTACAGGGTAAAGGTACTTCCCTCACCCAAGCGGCTCACCAGTTTAATTTCCCCACCCAACAAACGGGTAATTTCTCGGCTAATTGACAAGCCCAATCCCGTACCACCGTATTTACGGCTGGTAGTTCCATCAGCTTGTTGAAATGCCTCAAAAATAATCTTTTGCTTCTCATTAGCAATGCCAATACCCGTATCGCTAACAGCAAAGCCTATAACAGTCTGGGCGCGATTTAAAGTTTCGTGATCGTGAGTCCATCCTTGAGTTGCGACAAACATCCGCAAGCGTATTTCTCCACGTTCGGTAAACTTGAACGCATTGGCTAGTAGGTTTTTTAACACTTGCTGCAAGCGCTTGGCGTCTGTATGAATGCTTCTGGGAAGGTCAGCAGCCAGTTCGATGTAAAAACTGAGATTTTTATCAGCAGCAATTTGTCTGAAGGTACGCTCAATATGTTGGTGCAATTCTGTAAACAACATTTGGTCTATATCAATTGACATAGTCCCGGATTCAATTTTTGCCAAATCGAGAATGTCATTGATTAACGCTAACAAGTCATTTCCAGAGGAGAAAATTGTCCGGCTGTATTCGACTTGTTTATCAGTTAAATTGCCCCCAACATTATCTGATAAAAGCTTCGCCAAAATTAACAAGCTATTGAGTGGCGTCCGCAATTCATGGGACATATTTGCCAAAAACTCGGACTTATATTTTGAGGAAAGGGCGAGTTGTTCTGCTTTTTCTTCCAAAGAACGCCGTGCGTATTCAATTTCTTGATTTTTCCGTTCAACTTCTTTGTTCTGCAACGCTAGCAGCTCTGCTTTTTCTTCGAGTTCGGCATTGGTTTGTTGTAACTCTTCTTGCTGTTTCTTCAGCAATTCTTCGGAAGCTTTTAGAGTGAGGGCTTGTTGTTCCAATCGCTTGTTTGTTTCCCTGAGTTCGTTTTGCTGTGCTTGTAGCTCCTGTGCTAGGGACTGCGATTGCTTGAGTAATTCTTCTGTCCGCATACTAGCTGCAATGGTATTTAATACAATTGCAATACTTTCGGTCAGTTGGTCAAAGAAAGTCAGGTGAATTTCACTAAAGCGTCGGAATGATGCGAGTTCGATCACGGCTGTGACTTGTCCTTCAAAGAGAACCGGTAAAACCACAACATTGAGCGGCGCTGCTTCTCCCAACCCGGAACCAATCTTAATATAGTCGAAGGGTATTTCTGTCAGCAGAATGCGTTCTTTTTCCAAAGCGCACTGTCCTACCAAGCCTTCACCCAGGAGGAAGCGGTTGGCAAGGTGCTTGCGTTCTCTGTAAGCATAACTGCTTAATAGCTTTAAGAATGGATTGTCTTCCAAACTTTCCATAATATAGAAGACGCCGTGAGATGCTCCCACCAGTGGTGCCAGCTCTGAGAGAATTAACTTGGAAACCGTCTCTAAGTCGCGCTGACCCTGTAGCATGCGGGTGAACTTGGCAAGGTTTGTCTTCAACCAGTCTTGTTCGGTGTTCTTCTGGGTTGTTTCTCGCAGGTTAGCAATCATCTGGTTGATGTTGTCCTTCAAGATGGCGACTTCACCCAATGCTTCTACAGAAATCGAACGTGTTAAGTCACCTTTTGTAACTGCGGTTGCGACTTCTGCGATCGCTCTTAACTGAGTTGTTAGAGTTGCAGCCAGTTCATTGACGTTATCTGTCAAATCTTTCCACGTACCAGCCGCACCGGGGACTTTCGCTTGACCTCCCAATTTTCCTTCAATCCCCACCTCACGGGCTACGGTCGTCACCTGATTGGCAAAGGTGGCTAGGGTGTCAATCATCTCGTTGATGGTTTCTGCTAGGGTTTCAATTTCCCCCTTAGCATCTAACATCAGTTTGCGCTTCAAGTCACCGTTCGCAACGGCTGTCACAACTCGAGCAATCCCTCGCACTTGTGCTGTTAAGTTCCCCGCCATTGAGTTCACATTATCGGTCAAGTCTTTCCAAGTTCCCGCAACACCCGTGACTTGTGCTTGACCTCCGAGTTTCCCTTCCGTACCCACTTCACGAGCTACCCTAGTGACCTCAGACGCAAAGGAACTCAACTGGTCAACCATTGTGTTGATGGTGTTCTTCAAATCGAGAATTTCACCTCTCACATCAACGGTAATTTTCTTCGATAAGTCCCCATTTGCCACTGCTTTGGTGACTTCCGCAATGTTTCTTACCTGGGCTGTCAGGTTACCCGCCATCAAGTTCACATTGTCGGTTAAGTCTTTCCACGTTCCCGCAACGCCTTTCACGTAAGCTTGCACGCCGAGTTTCCCTTCCGTACCGACCTCTCGCGCCACCCTGGTGACCTCAGATGCAAAGGAGTTTAACTGATCCACCATTGTGTTGATGGTGTTCTTGAGTTCTAAAATTTCACCTTTGACATCAACGGTAATTTTCTTAGATAAGTCCCCGTTTGCCACTGCTGTTGTGACTTCCGCAATGTTTCTCACTTGGGAAGTTAAACTTCCAGCCATTGAGTTTACTGAATCGGTCAAATCCTTCCAGGTTCCTGCAACTCCCGGTACTTGGGCTTGCACGCCGAGTTTCCCTTCCGTACCGACCTCTCGCGCCACCCTGGTGACCTCAGATGCAAAGGAGTTTAACTGATCCACCATTGTGTTGATGGTGTTCTTGAGTTCTAATATCTCACCTTTGACATCAACGGTAATTTTCTTAGATAAGTCCCCGTTTGCTACGGCTGTCGTCACGGCGGCGATGTTCCGGACTTGGGCTGTTAAGCTTCCTGCCATAAAGTTGACGCTGTCGGTCAAGTCCTTCCAGGTTCCGGCGACTCCCCTCACATCTGCTTGTACGCCCAACTTCCCTTCAGAACCGACTTCTCGCGCCACCCTGGTGACCTCAGATGCAAAGGAATTTAACTGATCCACCATGATGTTCATGGTGTTCTTGAGTTCCAATATCTCGCCTTTGACCTGTACTGTAATTTTCTTAGAAAGGTCGCCGTTTGCGATCGCGGTTGCCACTTCTGCAATATTTCGCACTTGGTCGGTGAGGTTTCCTGCCATCATGTTCACCGCACCCGTGAGGTCTTTCCAAGTGCCTGCAACTCCTTTTACTTCCGCTTGTACGCCGAGTTTACCTTCGGTACCCACCTCTCGTGCAACCCTTGTTACCTCCGATGCAAAGGAACTGAGTTGATCCACCATGATGTTAATGGTGTTCTTCAACTCCAAAATTTCCCCTTTTACATCCACAGTGATTTTCTTCGACAGGTCGCCGTTTGCCACTGCCGTTGTCACTTCCGCAATGTTACGGACTTGGGCTGTCAAATTACCTGCCATAAAGTTGACGCTGTCGGTCAAATCTTTCCAAGTTCCCGCAACGCCCTTTACCTCAGCTTGTACGCCCAATTTTCCTTCAGCACCCACCTCACGGGCGACCCTCGTGACTTCACCTGCAAAGGAGTTGAGTTGATCCACCATTGTGTTGATGGTATTCTTCAACTCTAGAATTTCCCCTCTGACATCCACAGTGATTTTCTTAGAAAGGTCGCCGTTTGCCACTGCTGTTGTCACTTCTGCAATGTTCCGCACTTGGGCTGTTAAGCTTCCCGCCATGAAGTTGACGCTGTCGGTCAAGTCCTTCCAGGTTCCCGCAACACCCCTCACATCTGCTTGTACGCCGAGTTTGCCTTCCGAACCCACTTCACGAGCCACCCTGGTGACCTCCGATGCAAAGGAACTTAACTGATCCACCATAATGTTGATGGTGTTTTTCAGTTCAAAAATCTCCCCTTTAACATCTACAGTAATTTTCTTCGACAAGTCCCCGTTTGCGATCGCAGTTGCCACCTCCGCGATATTACGGACTTGCCCCGTTAAATTTCCAGCCATCATGTTGACGCTATCCGTCAAATCCTTCCAAGTTCCCGCAACCCCTTGGACTTCTGCTTGTACCCCCAGTTTCCCTTCCGTACCAACTTCTCGCGCAACCCTGGTGACCTCCGATGCAAAGGAATTTAACTGATCCACCATCGTGTTGATGGTGTTCTTCAGTTCTAAAATTTCGCCTTTCACATCCACAGTAATTTTCTTCGACAAGTCACCATTTGCCACCGCCGTTGTCACTTCCGCAATATTACGTACCTGGGCGGTTAAACTTCCTGCCATGAAATTCACGCTGTCGGTCAAGTCCTTCCATGTCCCTGCAACCCCAGGGACTTGAGCTTGCCCTCCTAATTTTCCTTCAGCACCGACTTCCCTTGCAACCCTGGTTACCTCCGACGCAAAAGAGTTGAGTTGGTCCACCATGATGTTGACCGTGTTCTTCAACTCTAAAATTTCCCCTTTCACGTTAACAGTGATTTTCTTAGACAGGTCACCGTTTGCTACCGCCGTTGTCACTTCCGCAATATTACGTACTTGGGCGGTTAAGTTCCCCGCCATCATATTGACCGACTCTGTTAAATCTTTCCAAGTCCCCGCAACACCTTTGACTTCTGCAAGAACACCGAGTTTTCCTTCAATACCCACCTCTCGTGCGACTCGCGTCACCTCAGAAGCAAAGGAATTAAGTTGGTCTACCATCGTATTGATGGTGTTCTTGAGTTCTAAAATTTCTCCTTTGACATCAACAGTAATTTTCTTAGACAGGTCACCATTTGCCACTGCTGTCGTCACTTCAGCAATATTACGGACTTGGGCAGTCAAATTACCTGCCATTAAATTCACACTATCGGTTAAGTCCTTCCAAGTTCCAGCCACCCCCGGAACTTCTGCTTGTACCCCCAATTTCCCTTCAGTACCGACCTCACGGGCTACCCGCGTTACCTCAGAAGCAAAAGAGTTTAACTGCCCCACCATGGTATTAACCATTTGAGCGGTTTGTAAAAACTCTCCTTTGAGGGGTCTACCTTCAATTTCTGGTGCAATCGTTTGGGATAAGTCACCATTCGCTACAGCCCGGATCACGCGTGCTGTTTCTGCCGTTGGCTGAACTAAATCCGTGATGAGAGTGTTGACAGAATCAACACAAGCTGACCAGGAACCCCGTACATTCCCAAGAGTCGCTCGCTCGGTAATTTTACCTTCTTTACCAACAATATTACTAATGCGTTGTAGTTCTTCTGTTAACCGCTCGTTTTGTTCGATCACCTCATTGAGAGCGTCAGCTATTTTCCCTGCTATACCCGTCCGATCTATGGGCATACGAGCAGAAAAGTCCCCTTTTTTCACAGCTGAGAGTATTTTCAATAGCTGTCTTAAATCTAAATTATCGTTTTCTTTAGTTGTTAACTGTTCCGCAACCATATGACTGAGCTATTTATTAACCTTACAGTGACCAGCGATCCGTGAATCCTCGTACTTGAGAGTAGGGATTTAAGTTAGGACTTACCCAATAGCCTGCTTGTTTAAGGGGGGTTGGAGAAAGCTGCAACACGTAAAATCCCCAAAATCCAGATGAGGTTTTGTAAGCCCTGTAAGTAATGAGGTAATTTCTCGTTGTTTCCTTATATGGTTTTTAAGGCTTGTACCACCTTACCTTTGGTCAACGAGAGGTTCGTTTAGACTATAACTAATTTAAAACACCCCGATTTAGATATATTATCTAAATCTATCTAAGGTATGAAAACTTTCAGTACGCTTGCACTGAAATAATAAAGTATTAATTTTTTCCTCTTGGGTAGTCACGTTAATTTTGGGATTACCAAGGAAAAACATTTCTGGACGTAGAGAACGCAGAGGCGGGGAGGGAGATAAGACACGTAACAATTGATTGACTACCTGCCGGTGCGCTGACACTGAACTATTATATGCGATCGCTGACTTTTAGCTTAAACTCCCATTATGACAAACCCTATTTTTCATCAAGGCAACCGAGTCGCATGTGTTGCTTTTTCACTGAGTACTATATTTTACGCTCAAACAGGACTTGCTACAGTTATTCCACCGCTACGAACAAAAAAGGCAATGGTCGTTTCTGCTCATCCTTTGGCGAGTGAAGCGGGAGTGAATATGTTACGTAAGGGTGGAAATGCAGTTGATGCAGCAGTTGCTACTACTTTTGTGATTTCTGTCGTAGAACCTTTCTCTGCTGGAATTGGGGGTGGCGGTTTTTTACTATTACGCGAGTCAAAGACTGGTGAAATTAAAGCTTTAGATTTTCGGGAACGTGCGCCTATCAAAGCCACTAAAACTATGTACTTGGATGCAGAAGGCAAAGTACGTCCCAATGTCAGTATTGACGGGTACCTGGCTGTTGCAACACCGGGAACTGTGGCAGGAATGTATGAAGTTCATCGCCGCTATGGTAAACTCCCTTGGCAAGAGGTGTTAAAACCCGCGATCGCTCTTGCAAAAGATGGATTTGTTCTCAGCGATCGGGTGACTTGGCGTTCTTTGAAAGTGTATGAAGACCGCAAACAAATTATTCTCAACAATCGGGCAGCACGAGCTATTTTCACTCGCAATGGAGAATTTTATCAACCAGGTGAAAAGCTAGTACAGCAAGATTTAAGCAAAACTTTAGAAGAAATTGCGAAAAATCCCCAAAGCTTTTACACCGGGAATATTGCCCGCACCATTGCTGCTGACATGGCAAAAAACGGGGGTCTTATAACTTTAGAAGACTTGAAATCTTATAGAACAACTTGGCGTACTCCTATCTGTGGTAATTTCCGCAACGCTAGAGTGTGTTCAATGCCACCACCTTCTTCAGGAGGCGTTCATTTATTAGAGATTTTAAATATTCTTAGTGATACGGATTTGAAATCCTTAGGATGGCATCACCCAAATGCATTACATTTAATGGTAGAGGCGATGAAAATAGCTTATGCAGATCGTTCTTTACATTTAGGCGATCCAGATTTTGTAAAAGTTCCTGTAGCAGAACTAATTGGCAATGCTTATGCTAGAAAACGCCGCCAAGAAATAGATATGCAACGAGCTAAACCGTCTACGGAAGTAAAACCTGCAGACTTTCAAACGTTACAACAAGTCAATCAATCTTCAAGACCTACAATTGTCAACACAAAGCCACAATCTAAAATCCTAAATCCAAAATTCTACGAGTCCCCGGAAACAACTCATTTGACGGTTGTAGATGAACAACGCAATACAGTTAGCCTAACCTTCACGGTTAACTATGGTTTTGGTTCTGGAGTTGTAGTGCCTAAAACGGGTATTTTGCTAAATGATGAAATGGATGATTTCGCTGCTGCACCTGGAGTTCCCAATGCTTTTGGACTTGTTGGTAATGAAGCCAACGCGATCGCACCGAGAAAAATTCCTTTATCCAGTATGACCCCCACTATCGTTACCGAAAACGGTCGCCTTCGGATGGCAGTCGGTGCGCCTGGTGGTAGCACCATTATTACTCAAGTATTGCAAGTTATTCTTAATGTACTGGAATACAACATGGATGCAGGTTCTGCTGTAGCTGCACCACGCATACATCATCAGTGGTTGCCAGATCGATTGAGAGTAGAACCTTTGGGTTTAGATGCTCTTACCATCACAGAATTGCAAAGACGGGGACATAAGATTCAGCAGACTGCGCCTTGGGGAAATATCAACACAATTTTAGTTGCACCTGATGGAACTTTAGAAGGCGCAGCCGATCCGCGCGGAGAAGGTTCCGCAAAAGGCTATTAAATAAAGTAAAAAATTCTAACTTTTAACTTCAATAGATTTGGAGCTAAATTCATTAGCGCGTGCGCTAGGTACTAATGTCCAACCTGCTTTTAACAATTTTTGATAAGTTGCCCAACCTTTAGAACCTCCTGGTATTTGATAATCGGGGACAGAAAATTGTGGAAATGCGGTGTAAGGACGCCAAGGCTGATTGGGTGCAGTCTGCAAATGCAGAACCTTTTCCCCGCTTTCGCCAGACTGTGATAACCAGCACATTTGTTTGTACATAGCAAACTCCTTAGTTTCTTTAGCTATTGAATGCATAATCGCAGAAATATGTCAAGTATAACCTCACCCGATGGGGATAATTTTTTCTAAAAACTTTGTTGCCAAAGATACAAAAAAAATTACAGATAAGGAAATTTCTCAACTAATCTACAAATGCATACATCTGTTAATGAAAGGCAAACTCTTAAGTAGCGGTCATGAACGTACAACAGGACGGATGAAAATGGGCATGAGACTTTGCGTCTATCTACTTGTATACCCAATGTTATTTGCAGTTCCGGAGAATTTATGTATGTTTAAGTACTTTTTCAATGGTTTTAGTTAAAAAAATTCAAACTAAAACTTGTTTATAGCCGTCCTAAATCATTCGTGAAAAACTTTAAGCCCTGTCGGTGCGGCATGGCTAACTAAAAGCCTTAATTGGCGAGTATTAACCACCATATATGTATTTCATCAATTCAATAGGATTGCTATATGAGTACTTTCAATAGTCTTGGGTTAGAAGATAGGGAAGAAAGCCTTTCTTGGTTGGCGGTGAGATGTTTTCATTATACCTGCCTAAAAGTGACAAATCAGAAAGCAATGACTGCTTCTTACTTATATATAATTCTTAAATAAGAAGTTTGCAATGAACAATTTGTTGATAACCAACCATTTTTTTGATTTTGAATTTTTAATACTTTACATAAGTAAAGTCAGTACAATGAAAGTTAATTTGACAAATAACCCATTATGATAAAAATTCTTCATCTCTCCGATATCCATATGGGAAGTGGCTTTTCCCACGGAAAAATTAATCCCGAAACCGGATTGAACACGCGATTGGAGGATTTTGTCAACTCTCTGTCCCAATGCATTAACAGAGCATTGTCAGAACCCGTTGATTTAGTCATTTTTGGAGGTGATGCTTTTCCTGACGCAACTCCCGCTCCATACGTACAAGAAGCATTTGCTTCTCAGTTTCGTCGCCTTGCGGATGCGAAGATCCCTACAGTTTTACTTGTAGGAAATCACGACCAACATTCTCAAGGACTCGGGGGCGCTAGTCTTTGTATCTATCGTACTTTAGGTGTACCGGGAGTTGTTGTAGGCGATCGCTTAACAACCCATCGCATCACAACTCGTAATGGATTAATACAAATTCTGACCCTTCCTTGGCTGACTCGCTCAACTTTAATGACTCGTCAAGAGACTGAAGGTTTATCTTTAGTAGAAATTAACCACCTGCTGATCGAACGTCTTGAGGTCGTACTAGAAGCAGAAATTCGCCGCCTCGACCCCAATGTACCAAGTATTCTGTTGGGTCATTTAATGGCGGATAATGCATCTTTGGGAGCAGAACGCTATTTAGCAGTAGGAAAAGGCTTTACACTTCCTGTCTCTTTACTAGCACGACCTTGCTTTGATTATGTCGCCTTGGGTCACGTACACCGCCATCAAAATCTTAATAAATCTAACGATCCCCCTGTTGTTTATCCAGGAAGCATCGAAAGAGTAGATTTTAGTGAAGAAAAGGAAGAAAAAGGTTATGTGATGTTGGAGATCGAGCGAGGTGATACTGAGTGGGAATTTTGCCCTCTAAGCGCACGAACTTTTCAGACTATTGAAATTGATGTCTCCAAGATAGAAGATCCGCAAGCAGCCATTGTGAAAGCGATCGCAAAACATAACATCCAGGATGCTGTTGTACGACTGATTTACAAACTGCGTTCCGAACAACTAGATTTAATTGATACTTCTGAACTGCACCGCGCTCTCAGTGCATCTCATACCTACAGCATCCAGCCAGAGTTGATCAGTCAATTGGCTCGTCCCCGTATTCCAGAGTTAAGTGCAAGTAACAGTATTGACCCAATAGATGCGTTAAAAACGTACCTGGACAACCGTAACGATCTCAAAGATATAGCAGAACTTATGTTAGATGCAGCACACAATTTGTTAGCAAATGATGTAGAAGTGACACCCGAATCACTGACTCAAGAGCAAGACTTTGCCTTAAGCAACAATAAAGATACTCAGTTGAAATTGTTGTAATCGTCAAGCAGAAGAGCCTGACAACTTCCCCAGTGTTGTTGGTGAAGGATAGACCAGACAACCTCTGAGTGACCTCGTTCCCAGCTAGAGGTTGGGAACGAGAGAATGGGTAACGCTCCCTCCACCATAATCTCCGAGAGGCGTGGCTAGCAATTGGTGAGCCAGCTGCGTGCGGAGAGCAGTGCGGTCTTGGGGAGACAGTGCGTTGCCGGGGTTCCCCCGGTTGTTCGCGCAGCGTCCGTGCAGGAGATAGCACCTGTGGTCTTTACCCAAGAGGAGCAACTGCTCTGGGTTCCCCCCGTTGAGCGGAAGCCGCGTAGTGGGTTGAAGCCGCTACCATATTGCATCCCTTCTGCCATCTGCCATCTGCCATCTGCCTTCTTCACGACTTTGAGCCTCGATAAATTCGCTCTAGCTGTTCTTGAGAAAGAGAAGTCATTGGGAACCGATGATGGTGACCTATCTCAATTTCCTGGATTGATGGAACCTCTTTTGCCACTGTTTCAAAGGAAGGCTCGCACACCTCACAAGCTGGAAGGGGAAGAAGTATGGACTCATCTACCTCTGTTGGAGGAAGTTGAGCTTGAGGGAGGACATAAGCGTGATTTTCCGCATCGTATGCCAAAACTTCACCTGTCTCTATCTGATAAATCCAAGCATAAATACTTAATTGTCCTTGATAGAGCTTGGAACGAATAACTGGGTATGTCCGTAAATTCTCAATTTGAGTCAGTACATTTTCGGCGATGATAATTTCTAGTAATTCTTCCCCTTCGTAATGATTGTAATGGTCTTTTACCAAGCGTCGGGTTGCTTCTGCATACTTCAACCAATCATGCACGAGAGGCATTTCCTCACGCAACTTGTCTAACTTCATTAGCCCTTTCATTGCACCGCAATGGGAATGACCGCAGACAATAATCTGTTTAATATCTAGTGCTTGAACAGCGTATTCAATGGTCGCACCTTCTCCACCATTGGTTGCACCATATGGGGGAATAATATTACCAGCATTGCGAATGACAAACAATTCACCTAACCCTGCTTGGGTAATCAGGTTTGGATCGACACGCGAATCAGAACAGGTAATAAATAATACCCTGGGCTTTTGACCGTGACTGAGTTGCTTGAACAGCTCTTGGTATCTGCAATAGTAGCTGGCTTTAAATTCGCGCAGACCTCTAATTAATTTCTTCATAGGGCTAACCGGAGGGGAAATACTTTAAATTCTCCCTCAGGGACAATAATTGTATCAATTATTGTATTAAACTGTAAAGTTTCTGAAATTTTATAAAAATCCCCGGTATTTTACCGGGGTACGATGTCTTTCGACACTCTTGCACTTGATCTATACAATACTAATTCTAGAATTTTCAATGATGCCAAAGTGCCAATATGAAATGAGTCTTGAAAATTGAGTATTGCCCATGTTGCTATTCTCAATAGCTTAGAATTGTAAGGCAAAAGATAGAGTTCCCTTTAACAGGAAAGTTATGAAAACAAAAAATCAAAATAACCAGAAGCAAACCGCACTCATTACTGGAGCTTCTAGTGGAATAGGTTATGAATTTGCGAAGTTATTTGCTCAAGAAGGTTACAATCTCGTGCTAATAGCACGCAGTGACGAAAAGCTGTCTCAAATTGCACAAGACTTACAGCAAAAACACAGCATTGCAGTAAAAGTCATTACTAAAGATTTGTCGGAACCCACTTCTCCAGACCAAATTTTTCAAGAATTACAACAAGAAAATATTACTGTAGATATTTTAGTCAATAACGCTGGATTTGCTACCTACGGTTTGTTTAATGAAACTGACCTCGATAGCGAACTGCAAATGATGCAAGTGAATGTGGTATCTCTCACCCATTTAACAAAGCTCTTTCTTAAAGATATGGTTAAGCAAGGTTATGGCAAAGTCCTAAATGTTGCTTCAACAGCAGCATTTCAGCCAGGTCCTTTAATGGCGGTGTATTTTGCAACAAAAGCTTATGTTTTATCTTTTTCTGAAGCGATCGCTAACGAATTAGAGGGAACTGGTGTTACAGTCACAGCACTTTGTCCCGGTCCAACCGCATCTGGTTTTCAGAAAAGAGCGGTCATGGAAGATTCAAAGATAGTGAACGGTCAGAAAATTATGGATTCAGAAACTGTAGCCAAAATTGGCTATGCTGCTTTAATGGAAGGGAAAACTGTTGTTGTGACGGGAATAAAAAATAAGATATTAGCTGCAAGTGTAAGATTTAGCACAAGAAAAATGGTGACCAAAATTGTTAGAAGTATGCAGGAAAGAAAGTAATTATTGACCGGGGATGAGGGGGATGAGGGGAATGAGGGAGAATAACAGATGACCCATAGCAATTTGTATAAAATATCTATAAAGTGTTGTCGTTTTATCAAAAAAAAGGAAAATTTTTATTTATCAATAGTTAGCACGATCTCACAAAAAAATCATGCTTAGAAAACATTGGTCTTACGTTTTTGTACTAGCAACTTGCGGATTAATTCCCTGGAGCATCACTTCTTTTACAGTTAGCGATCTAGTACACTCGCAGACAGCAAATGTTAAATCTATTACTGTCAATAAAGCTGAATTTGGAGTTTTAAGAGATGTCAGCAGTCATAAAGCAACTTTTATACCTACAAATAAAGTGATACTAAAAGAAGGTAACAAATACGGGTGGCGAATTCATCTGAAAAACTATCAAGGCGTTGTTACATGGCGTGAAGTTATCAAATTACCTAAAGCACCAGAAACCTGGAGTACAAATAGCGGAGAAGACTTTTCACTATCAACAAACGGTACAGAAGCAGTTACAAAACGCATACAGGAAGCAAAAAAAGGAGTGATTGAAAACTTTTGGACTGTAACTCCCGGCGATCCGACTGGTAAACATACTATAGAAATTTACGTAAACGAGCGTTGTATTGCTTCTTTCAATTTTGAGGTCGTTTTAAAGAAAAAATAGCCGCTCGGCTGTTCCATTCCTATATCATCCTTTTCGTACAATCGTGTTAGAGGCGCTTTTGTAGGAGAATGACAGATATAAAGGTCAGCGATCGCACAGGAGGTTGTCTGTGGGTTTTAAAAAAATTTTGGTGGCTCTTGATGCAGCACCGGAAACACAGGTGGTATTTGAGGAAGCTTTAGAATTAGCTAAAAAAGAGTCAGCTAGCTTGATGATCTTCAACTGTGTGGATTTTGGCTCAAAACTCACTTTTCCTAGTGAGATTAAAGAGAAAACTCAAGAAGGTGAAGAACTGCTTCTAGCATACAAGGAAAAGGCACAGGAGCAAGGAGTTACTGTAGAATCCGTATGCCGAGTGGGAGATCCGGGAAAATCAATTTGTAATTTAGCGCAAAGCTGGAAGGCAGATCTGATTGTACTCGGTCGGAGAGGTTTCAGGGGTATTACCGAGGTTTTATTTGGGAGTGTCAGCAGTCATGTCTTACACAACGCCCCTTGTTCCGTTTTAGTTTTACAAGGCGGGGCGTTCAACAGTTAAATACTATTTTCAATTTATGGAAGATTGGGGCAAATTTTTTGATAAGGTTCATTCCCCAAATACAAGTCCCACTCTTCTAAAGCTAAATTGCAAGTCAAGCGACTGCAAACCTCTTCAATCAAAACTTCTGGTTGTAAATTCCAGACCTGAACTTTGTTCAAACAGTTAACAGTCACTAAGTGTTCGCTATCCCAGCTAAAAATAATATGATTTATACCGCCGTAAACTTCAATACGTGACACTTCGTGTTTGCTTATCAAATCCCAGATTCTGACAGTATCACCACCAACAGCTGCTGCTAAAAAGCGGCTCCCTGGGCTGAAAACTACTTTTGTCACGGAGCGACCCAGTTTTATAATAGGTAAAACTTCTTCACCAGATAAGTCCCACACTTGTATAAACCCATCACTGTCTACGGATGTGTCAGAGCCATAAAATCCACCAAAACCAGCTAAATATTTTCCATCTGTACTTAGGATAAATTCGCTTAAGCCATCATTATCGAGTTTTATACGTGTCACTTCTTCTCTTTCTAAAACTTTTACTATCGACAAAGTTTTATCGGGAAATTTTGAATTTTTAGGAAGAATGACTAAATATTTTCCATCCGGGCTTATGCTGATAACTTTACTATTTTCCAATTTATAAACTTGTTGATAAGTTGTGATATCCCAAACAATAACGTCACAAATGAAAACTTCAATATTGTCTCTGTATATAGTTGTTAAGTGAACTAATGTCGTTAATAACTTTGCGTCTTGACTAAAGGCGATCGCAATAATATGTGCGTTGTGTTCCATTGCTAGCAATTCTTCACCACTTGCTAGTTCCCAAAGTCTTACTGTTTTATCCTCACCAACAGTAGCTACCAATTTTTCATCTGTACTGAAGGTAGCATAATGCGCTCCTTCATGACTGATAAAGCTTACCTTTTGATAGCGAGCCATATCATAAACTTGTAAACCTTGAACCTGACTGCAAGTCATTCCCAAATATTTACCGCGAGAACTTATGGTGATGCTATTTATAAAGTTCTCCATATCAATCTCAATCGCAATTATGCCATCAAAATCATCAACAATTTTCCACAGACGTACAGTATCGCTATGCCCTTTTTCTGGATTGCTATCTTCCTGAGTCGCGATATATTTACCATCTGGACTAAAGCCGATATTGACAACATAGTTCTCGTGGAGCAGGCGTGCTACTTCTTGACCGCAAAAAACGTGATACACTCTAGCAATTTTGTTAAATCCCTGACCCATAGTGGCCAAATAATTTCCATCGGGACTAAAAACAACACGACCCAACCAAGTTGTCGGGTTGTCTTTTATATGTGTGACTTGATAACCGTAAGGTACTGCCCAAACAATTGCTTCTCCTTTTCTGTCTCCAACCGCTATATACTGACCGTTGAAGTTCACTGCAATAGTATTAATCCATGTATTGTGCTCCACGGTCATCTCTTCTCTACCACTAGGTATTCTCCACACTTTAACTACAGTTAGAGTCACCGTTGCAGCAAAAAAATGACTGTCCAAACTAAATGCCATATCATCAATATTTTCGCGAACAGCCAAATTAACTTCAGAGCTAGATGGTGAAGATAAATTCACCGTTTCGTTGATAATTCGCCGCCTGCTAGAAAGTTTCCAAACCTGTCTTCTGCCTTCTTCAGAACCCGGACTCTCTTCAACAAATTCAGCTAAATAATTACCATCTGGACTGAAACAGATCGGAGCTTGACCGCTACAAAAAGCTGGTAATTTTACCAATGGTAATCCCACAGGTATGACTTCTAATGAATCGGTCAATTGCCATACACCTCTAAAACCACCGCTCACAATAATTATATATTGGCTCTTGGGGCTAAAAATAATATGTTGTACGGGTTCAGCACGAACTATTTGTGCAATTAATTGTCGATCTTTTAACTTCCAAATCTTGACAACTCCATCTTGACAACAAGTAGCAGCATAGTTGCCGTCCGGGCTTAAGGTAGCAACTGTTAAATCTTTTTCATACTCCAAACTGGTGACTTGTTGACCGCTCTTGATTTCTAAGAGTCTTATGGCATCATTAGCGATCGCCAGATGTTTGCCGTCAGAACAAAAGGCTAATGAATTTGAACAAGTATAGTTCTGCTGGCTGTGATTATTAATACGAGCAATAGAACGTGGGAGTAAAGTCAATCCCTGGCGTAGAGTTTGATCTGCTAAAAGATACCTCATTTCCAACTTGTTGAAGCGTTTCATAGACTCAACAGCCAGTAAAATACTTAAATGCAGTAAACTAATATCCTCTTTTTGTATTAATTGTGCTTGAGTTGCTAATAGGCGAGCCTGAGCAATTTGCTGTCGTTCTTGTGAGATTCGCAAATTCTCCTTAGTTTCCTTAAGTTCATCTTGTCTTTTTTGAAGGCTCTTTTTCACAAATTCTGTTTCTAGCTGATTCAGCCAGTTTTTCTGAGGAGGGTATTCCAGAACTTTTTCTAACACAGCAATACGGGGGTCATCGTTCCACAGATAATTGGATTTAAGGTCACTGCGATCGCTGTTGTACCAATCATTTGCAGCAAGTGTCAGACGCTGGCGCAGCACGACACTCTCATTTTGTTGCTTGTCGTCTTTCCACTTTTGTAATAAATTCCACCCCAATACCAAAGCATCGTGAGCTGGTTCTATGTAGGGCTCCCCATTGATTTCTTTTCCACTGACAATCAATCGAGCATCGGTAAAACGTTGAATAATTTGCTCAACTCGCTTGTTA
The DNA here is from genome assembly GCF_045999855.1 of Tolypothrix campylonemoides VB511288_2. Classification (NCBI taxonomy): domain Bacteria; kingdom Bacillati; phylum Cyanobacteriota; class Cyanophyceae; order Nostocales; family Tolypothrichaceae; genus Tolypothrix; species Tolypothrix campylonemoides. The sequence continues at coordinate 95,108 of NZ_JBFPMW010000015.1, read as the reverse complement.
TCTTCAGCATTGGGATACTCAAATTCGCGCAAAGGTACCCGTCTGCGAGCCAAAGCACCGCCATCGACAGTCACCATTCGCAACATGACCTTACGAATGGTGTAGTCGTAATTTAAGTCCATTTTTACTAAACTTTCATACTCTTGGGTAGCTCTACGGGTCAGGGAGCCTGCAACTCCTCCCAAATCCTGATAATCTTCTTCTGTCAAAGCTCGATTGTCGCCCCGACGGTTCAAATATTTTAAATAAAGTTCGCTCAGAGTAAAAGAAAGGAGCGGAAGTGCTCCTGGCATTTGTACAACTTCATTAATAAATTGCTCTACTAATTGTGGGGGTTCAAAATAAAGCACTTTTTCTGCTGCTGGTTTTTCGATCGTTTCTCGAAGCTCGTTTTGAGTCATGAGTGGGATCGTGAACCGAGCATCCATCCAACGTCCGGGAAAAGCAGAGGTTAAAAATTGTGGTTCAAAGTCCAAACGCAGCGTTATAACAATGTGAAACTGCGGTTGGGTCAGTGCTTGTTCGAGTTCTCTCAAAAAATGCGATCGCTCCTTATCGTTCTGACACATAGTGACCAATTCTTCCAATTGGTCGAGCACAAGCAGTAGTTTCTTTTGAGGATTGGTATTGCACCACGTATTTACAGCAGCAAGCAGTGACAATTGCCGATCTTTGGTGGTTGAAATCTGTTTTTGTACTTGAGAAAGTGCAGTTATTGGGCGACTACCGGGGCGAATTGGGTCGAGAATATGCCACGAATGAGTCGTAGATTGACGCAAACGAGGAAATAATCCGGCTTTCACAAGGCTGGATTTACCAGATCCTGAGGCTCCCAATACTACCGTTAATTGACGAGCGCCAACAACCTGGCTCAATTGTTGAGTCAATTGCTTTCTGCCAAAAAACAACTCACTGTGAGCTTCATCAAAAGATTCTAGCCCTCGGTAAGGATTATTTTTGAAATCTAATTTAGGAGCAGATGGTAAGTTCAATTTCTGACCGGGAACTAGAAAAATGTATTCCCCTTTGTCATGTTTTGCTAAGTGATATAAACCAGGAGTTTGGCGGCTGTGGAGTTTTTGAGTTGTTGTCTCCAATTTCTCCCGCAGATAAAAGTAGAGTTCTGTTGCTGTAATGACCCCATCGCCTGTGGGTCTACCATCCTGAACTGGTAAAGAAAGATCGGCATCACCTCGTAACGCTTGAAACAGTGCTGCTGCAAAAGGAGAGTGATGTTCTATCGTTCCACGAGAGGTAACAAAATCTAAAGCTTTCTGATCTTGAGCCGCAGATGCTAAGACTTGCCAAGCTCGGTCTTGAATGAAGCGATCGTAACGTTCTTGGTAGACAACTGGCAAACGCATGGCATTTCTGTGACTTGACCAACGAAACGCTCCCGCAAAGCAGCAATCGAGAATAACTAACAAATGTCTGCAAGGGAGAGCAAGCAGAGCATCGTGTAACTTCTGCATTTCCAGGTAGGTATTGATATTACCGGATCGAGCTCGAGCTGGTATAAGATAGCCAGCTGGACCTTCTTTATTTTCCAATGCATCCAAAGCAAGACCGTGTCCGGCAAAGTAAAATACAATTCTGTCATTCTCATTGAGAGCGATCGTTTCTTCAGGAAACACTATCTCCCGTGCGTGAAAAGCAGCAAGTAGTTTGTCGAGTCCTTCTAAAGAAGCATCTTGGTTTAAAAGCAACCGCACCCTATATTTGTAATCTTCTAGAATCCTAGCAAGTTCGCGAGCATCAGGGACAGCCGTTTCTAAAGGCGGTATACCATTTGAATAATCGTTAATCCCGATAATAACGGCAAAATTACGCTGAAACTCGTGCTTGGACATAATTAGAAGTTATGAAGAACTGCTTAAACTATTTATTTACCTGTATATTTAGATAGTGTTAGGTAAAGGTAACTTATGCATAAATATCACTCTGTTATATAAAAATTATGCAAAATTGTGTCTTTACACGAGTTTGATAATTAGGAGTTACGAACGTACAAATTAACCATCATAAAAATAAAAAAGATGCAACATTCTCTGGTGGTAAAGAGTCAAAATGTAGCGATCGCGTGCGTTGTTCGAGTTGCGCTATAACTTTCTTTGAACCACAAGTGTAAAGATTATTTGCGTCTTCGTTTCAAAATTCCATTTTGGTTCTCAATGGCGCATTAGAATCTCATTTGCATAAAAAAGCTTAACAAACTTCAACCATCGGAAACAGTATTTCATCCTTAGGTGCAATTTTATTTTTGCTTTATGTTTCGGTAGATTGAGAAACGTATCCTACTTGCGATCGTTACATTAGCTGTAGCGGTCACGCTAGTGTTCAGTTGAGAAGCTCTAGCACTCATATGGTCTGTCCTTACCCATCTAATTTCGTAGCTTAATAACTTAATTTATAGTGAACAATTTATCTTCTCCTACTTTAGAAGCACTGGAACCTCTTCCTGGCTCGGTACGAGCACCCAAAACCGATGCGAGCGCAAAAATTTCTAAACAAGCCATAAGAACCAGCCTGAAGGCATCCACCATAGATGGCATCTTAGCCAGTATTTTTACTAACATTACTAGTGGTGTTTTGCTGGTAAACTTTCTACTTGAATTAGGGGCAACACCAGTGGAAATTGGTTTGCTGTCTTCAATTCCCATGCTCGTCAACTTTTTACAACCATTAGGAGCATTTATTGCAGACCGTACCAAGAGCCGTCATTGGTATGTGCTAGCCATTTTTGGTCCATCCAGACTGTTATGGCTGACTCTATTGTTAGGGATCGCGTGGGTGGGTTCTTCCAACAACCATCAACATCAGTTGGTTACCTGGACATTAAGTATAATTTTTATCGCTAACGTTTTAGGAGCTTTAGGTTCTTCAGCCTGGTTTAGCTGGATGGCTGCTTTAGTTCCCCAACAATTAAGGGGCAGATATTTTGGTTTTCGCAATAGTACGGCAAGCCTAACAAACCTCTTGTGCGTACCACTGCTTGGATTTGGCATATCCAATTGGCCTGGTGGCACAATTCAAGGTTTTGGTGTGATGTTGTTGTGTGGAGTCGTCGTTGGAATAGCAAGTTTAGTGTGTCAGTTTTGGATGCAAGATGTCAATCCACAAGTCACTCATACTAGAACTTTGCCCGAGCAACAGAAAAACCAACCTAAAAAGGCAAGTATCTTTAAAGATATCAACTTTATCAAATTATTATTGTACTTGGGTTTGTGGACGTTTGCAGTCAACCTGAGCACACCGTTCTTTAATCTTTATATGATGAGAGATTTAGCTTTGGATTTAAGTACGGTTACGCTTTACACCAGTTTAGCAGCTGGCGCAAACTTAATCTTGTTGGTACTGTGGGGGAAGCTAGCTGACAGAATGGGGAATCGTCCGCTTCTACTATTAGTTGGTATTTTGATGGCAGTGACACCAATATTTTGGTTGTTTGCTGGTGCTGATTCAGTTTCTGTATGGATATTGTTACCAACAATCCATTTGCTAACTGGTGGTTCCATAGCAGCAATTGAGTTGTGCAGCAGCAATATTCAAATGTCAGTCGCTCCTTTAGATCGTCCTTCTCAGTATTTTGCCATTGCTGCAGCCGTTGCTGGTGTCAGTGGAGGTTTGGGTTCAACTGTTGGTGGCTTTATAGCTGGGCTAAATATTATTGGGGGTTTACCCGGACTGTTTGCTCTTTCAGCTGTTTTGCGATTAATTGCTCTACTACCTTTGCTTTTTGTTCAAGAACCACGCAGCCAGTCACTTATTGACATTCTGCGAAATGTCTTACCGAATAAGTCGCAACCTACATTGGTTTCAGAAGTCAAAATTTAAACAGCATTTTTCAGGTAAATGAAGTCCATCGGTAGGGGTGCGGCGGTCTTGCGCCCCTACAACAATCTGTACCTTACACTTGTTGCAATCTGCTGTAGATTGCTTGACCAAAAGTTTACGCACATACAACGAGTCATTAAATCTCAAGCCCTAATTTGAGAGATCCAAGTTAATCGCGAGCGGTGGAAAGTTAATTAACCGTCCATTCGATCCGACTGGAGAGCGCCTCATTGATGATGCAATTTTCATTTAAAGTAGAGATAGTTTGCAATACGGTTCAGTTAACAATATCTCATCCTTAAAGAGCCTACCTTAAAAAGGCTACGGTGGTGTACAGATCTCTAGAAAAAATATGAAACACCCGGATAACAGGGAAAGTGGATTCCAATTCCCCCCTTTTTAAGGGGGCTAGGGGGGATTGAGCCTTATCTGAACCATATTGAGATAGTTTGCATACAAGCTAAGGGTGGAATAATACTTAAAATTTTCGTATATTTTGTTATTGAAAAGATGAAGTTACTTTCAATTGAGTAGTTAAAAAATCAAGGATATCTCTTGATTTTTTTGTCAGTAAATTCAGGGAAACCTGAAAATTTCCATTCTTCATCCTTTATCTTTTATACTTTCTTAAGTTAATCAATTTTTAACTTTACCTATACAAAGTTCCATAACTATCCGGAATATGGTCAATCTGTCTTTATTTTTTTCTTCAGTATTTGTGCTGAAAAAAGAAACAACATGACTACAAGTACAAAATTCCGGATTTTAAACACAATAATGTAGATTTAATTGCTTGAGAATTTTTTCGTCATAAATACGATGGTTGTTTTAACTTTTATAAAGCAAAAGTAGAAATATGAATAAATTGTTTTTATAGTTTTGTCATCTTAGCCAATGAGTTATACAAAGAAAAATACTTTAAGAGCAGAAATTTTGGTAGTAGATGATACACCGTCTAATTTAGGATTACTATTTAAAATCCTGGGAAAAAATGGTTATAAAATTAGACCTGTAACAAGCGGTCAAGCAGCGCTTGAAGTAGCCTTAATCTCACCGCCAGACTTGATTTTGCTGGATATTCTTATGCCAGATATGAGTGGATATGAAGTTTGTCAAAAGTTGAAAATAGATCCACAAACTAGAGATATTCCAATTATTTTTCTCAGCGGCTTAAGTGAAGGCTTAGATAAAGCTAAAGCATTTCAGGTTGGAGCAGCAGATTATGTGACCAAACCATTTCAAGTTCAAGAAATTTTGGCACGAGTTAACAATCAAATTATGATTCTTTCTCAAAAACAGCAGTTAGAAAGAGAGATTTTACAGCGCCAACAAACAGAAGCAGCATTGCGATCTCAATACCAGCGCGAGCAAACTCTAAATCGAATGATTCAAGCAATCCGTAATTCTTTAGATTTACCTGCTATCTTTTCTACAACTGTGGCAGCTATCGGTACTTTAGTCGAAGCTCATTGGGTTGGGATCATGCAGTATTCGCCCAACCAAGAAACTTGGGAACTCGTAGAACAATATTTACCTCCAACATTTTCCCTAACTGCACAAAGACAAGAGTTTTTTCCTATAGAAAATTTTTTAGCCGCACAACTCGAACAGTTACAAACCTTTTGTTTGGATAAATTGAATCAAGCAAGTGATAGTTTAAATTTGATCCAACACTATTCCAAAATTTGCTTACCCATTCCTATTTATTTAAACGAGCGGATTTGGGGAAGCCTTTGTATTGTCAGACATCAATCATCTCCTTGGACGGAATCAGACTTACAACTTATTGGAGTTGTCACTGACCAATTGGCGATCGCAATTCAGCAATCACTGCTCTATCAACAACTACAACAAGCAAATAAAGAATTAGAACGCCTTGCTCATTTAGATGGATTAACTCATGTAGCCAATCGTCGCAAATTAGACCAAGCTCTAGAACAAGAATGGCGAAGGCTTCAAAGAGAACAGTTACCTTTATCGTTAATTCTCTGTGATATTGATAATTTTAAAGGCTATAACGATGCACTTGGTCATCTAGCCGGAGACAACTGTTTGCAAACCGTTGCCAGCACGATCGGTCGTTGTATAAAACGTCCTGCTGACTTAGTTGCTCGTTATGGTGGAGATGAATTTGCAATTCTTCTTCCCAACACCACTTTAGCAGGAGCAATGCAAGTAGCGGAACTTGTGCGTGCAGAAATACAACAACTTAAATTACCATCGCCTCAATCCCCGAATGAAGGTTATGTAACATTAAGTTTGGGAGTTAGTTGTTTGATACCAACACCAGATACTCTACCTGAGGAGTTAGTCACAATAGCCGATAGAGCACTTTATCAAGCTAAAAAGCAAGGGCGCGATCGCGCAATAAATTGCAGCCTCCCCATTTCATCTACGTAATTCAGAAGGCAGAAGTACGAGGGCAGAGGGCAGAAGGACCCCTGCCTCAAGACAGGGGATTGAAACAAGGACGCCGTTTTTCCTCGTGCTACGCATCTTGGAAAAACATCTTTTTTTTAGTGGGCGCTACTCCCACAACGCGCATTTTTATTTCAGAGGACAGGAGACAGAATCCCTTCAGCATAGCTGCCTCCAGCAAGGCTGCCTTTCTTTGTAATATCCAGTTAGTTTCTTTGTAGAGACGCTTTCATTCAGCGCGTCTCTACACACAATTAGAAAAATTAACTTTCTGTTAAAGGTTGAACTAAAGTTAAATCCATAGGGCGTTCGGTATCATCTTCACCCAAATACTCTCCGTTTTGAATTTCTAGAATAATCAGTGGAATAGATCCAGGGTTTTCCACCTTGTGAAGCGTTGCAGGAGGTACAAAAGTGGACTCATTACAATTGAGTAATATTTCTTGGTTATTACAAGTAACCTTTGCAATACCTGAAACAACAACCCAATGTTCGCTGCGATGGTAATGAATTTGTGGTTTGATACTGTGCTTGGGTTTAATTTCTACACGGCTAATTCGGTAATATTCTCCTTCTTCTATGACCTCAACTCTACCCCAGTATCTCATACCAGCATGGGAGGAAGACGGATTTACGGTTAATTGAGCAGTGTTTTCAGCCTGAGCCATAATAGTTAAGTCTCTCTACCAGACAACAATCACTATTGTGTAAGGAGCTTGCGTAAGCAGAAGCTTGCGTATCAAAAACTGTAACCACGCGATCGCTCCCTAATTTGTATCTTACGTACTCGTTGCAAAGTTTAGTGTTAATGTTGACGTTCAGCCGAATACGGAAAGGATGTCGTTGGCGATCGCGCGATCGGACCCCCACCTCGAGCCAATGGATCGGTCTGGGAATGCCTTGCTCAAAGAGCAAGCAACCTATTTAAAAATAATTATTATTTTCAAATATTTTTCTGAGTTTGATGTGGGAGAGGAGGATTAGATTGGTAGCGTACAGACAGAAAAAAGGAGAAATGTTACGTTTAATGCTAAAGTAACTTGTCAAAACTGGAGAAAACTGGTGACTTTTAAGCCCGAACAACAGAGTCAAGAACTCATCGAAATAATTGAACAGCAATTGCAAAAAATAGATAAATTTCTAAGTAGTTTTCAAGAAGAGTTCGATATTGAACAATTAACTGATAATTTAAAACTCAGTGAATGTCAAATTAATTATAATAAAGATTCATCAATTATCTATGAAAACTCTGATGATTCCAAGGAGATAGAGTCTTTGCGTGAAGAAGTAGAGTTTTTGCATGAATTGGTGGATAGTCTACAATTACTTCTACTTAATGTTGAGCAGCAGCTACAAGAGGTATCGTCAGAATTGGTGGAGACAAACCGTGAGTTAATGACTGCATTTAGTACACAGTTGTATGCACACTTAAAATTTGAAGATGCTAAGAAACTGGCGTCTACACTTTTAACAAGCAAAAAATCCGCCAGGGCTTCTCTAGCTGAGCTACTGACTGCTATCTATGGTTTAAAAGTTAACCCAGATGAGTTGAGCCAAACAGACAAATTAAGTACAAGAGTAAATTCTTTAAACTATGATGCTCTTCATAAGATGCTTGCTAGGTCAAAGGAACTGAAGGCGCAATCAAAACAACTTCGTGTAACTTATAAAGAGGTGGGAGCACGTTTTATCACCTTCAAAGCTCATTATAAAAAACTTAAAATACAATGGAATAATTTCATACCAATGAAGGGAAAAAATCCCATTGCATAATCCCAATCCCCGATTTCCAATGAAGGGAAATCATTCCACTATAGGAGCGTGGTCAAAAACCTCTCACAGTCAAACAATTTTCACCTGCAATTTAATGTGAGTTCGACGAAAAAAGCTTAGAAAGGTTGCTACATGGGAATTTGAAAAATAGGATGATTTGAAAAAGTGGCAAAAAACCCGCCTGACTTACTATTTCAACCCTTCTAGCACTAAAGTCTGTAATCAGTGATAGAACGTTGCCTGACTTGATAATCTCTTAAAGCTCCCGTAGAAATTAGAGTTCTCCTATTTCTTGTAAAAGAAGAAAGCTGTCTTTTTTGCACAGCCACATACAAAGTACTCTGACTCACACCCAAACGCCTTGCTGCCTCTGCGAGTGAAACACCTTGCTTCTGCATATAATCCTGATTTCCCGGTCATTTAAATGACGACAATTACCTAATTTAATTGGAATGGTTTCTTAAGAAAATTAAAAAAATATAATAGATTGACTGCTAAGTTACGCCCTATCAGCAGGGTCATTGATTTCTTGGAAATCCCCGATCCAAATCTTGTAGGACGGGCATGGATGCCCGCACCACAAAAGAAAATTGGATATTTTTTGATTTAGAAACCCCTTATGGCTCGTGGAGTTGCTCAAAAAAACTGCACGAACTTTTTCCCTCAAAAAATGCACAAAGTCAATACCCGAGTACATAAAGGCAGAAGTCCGCTTGTCAGAGAAGCCATTGTGGTGGCGAGGCAATCGCTCATGGAGGTTTCTTCCCATAAGCGATCGCCGTGCATGGTTCCACAGGCTACAGCAGCTGGCGTGGCGCAAGGCTCGAAAGTTTTGATTGTCAGCTTTTTGTTTATGACTAATGGTTGCTTTATTTACACCAACCTGTATTAGGCTCCGCCTCCGGTTTCAATCGAATTCCGCGAGACAGCGATCGCCTCGCCAACTGCATTCATATGCTTAGGAGGGAACGAAAAAGTACTGATTGAGGGACCCCCGATTAACCAACTGTATTCTTGAAGAAGTGGGGGATCTTGCAGCTCCTGATTAATAAAGGTGACAGACTACGAGTAGCAAATTAAACTTTTGTTAAGTCTAAAGCTCGTTCCGTATCATCCTCACCTAAATACTCCCCATTTTGAATCTCCAAGATAATGAGTGGAATAAACCCTGGATTTTCTACTCGATGCAACGTTGCAGAGGGAACAAAAGTAGATTCATTCCTGTTCAATAAGATTTCTTCATGACCACAGGTAACCTTGGCAATACCTGAAACAACAACCCAATGTTCGCATCGGTGATAGTGAATTTGTTGTTTGATACTGTGTTTGGGCTTGATTTCTATTCGATTGATCCGATAGTTCTTACCTTTTTCAATGACTTCCACTTTGCCCCAGTATCTCGTAATGCATTGTAAGGAACACGAATTGACTTTTATTTGAGGAAGATTCTCATTCCGAGTCATAACTAGTTTCTCAACTAGACTGCTATAACTATTTTTTCATCTAGCCAAAGAAAAAAGCGATTGCACTCAAACATTTGTAACCAAGTTCTTATTTTTGTATAAAAATCTCTCTACCCAAACTTCTCACCCCTGTTCCCGAACCCCTGATTTTCAAGCTAAACTTTCACAAAGTTAAAAATTTCATACATCTTTACCACTGTTTTTAGTCAGATCTAAAATCAAGCTTTCCATGTCAAAAAAATTACTAGAATTCAGAATCTGTTTTCTTGGTGAATCATTTGTTAACGGTACTGGCGATCCCGAACATCTTGGCTGGGCTGGTAGGATATGTGTTAATGCTAGTAAAAAAGGTCACGATATTACCTACTATAATTTAGGGGTGAGGCGCGAAACCAGTACAGAACTAAGAGAACGGTGGTTAAGAGAAGTTTCATATCGTTTACCGAGAGAATACAACGGTAGAGTTGTCTTTTCTTTCGGCGTTAATGATACGGGAATTGAAAACGGTAAACTGCGTGTTGAGGTGGCACAATCTATAGAAAATACCCGTACTATCTTAAGTGAAGCGAAAGAATTATACCCTGTTTTAATGATTGGACCTCCACCTATCGGTGATGAAGAACAAAATGGGAGAAATCAGAGAGTCGCAAATTTATCTAAGCAATTTGCTTTGGTTTGTCAAGAATTAGATGTACCATATTTAGATATTTTTCCTATTTTAGAAAAATCACACATCTGGATAGAAGAGGCAAAAGCTAATGATGGTGCTCATCCTAAAGCTGCGGGTTATGCAGAATTTGCAGCAATTGTGCAAAATTGGAGTGGTTGGTTAAATTGGATATCTTAACAGCGACTGGTTAAAGAAGCAAGCTCATGAAAGATTTTGTAAGCGAAGTTGTTAAATCTCCCATTGTCAAAAGACTAGAGAGTTTAGTGTCTGCATATTCTTTAGTTGGAGATTCCATTTTTTTTGATAAAGAGCAATTTCCTTGGGCTAATAAGCTAGAAACAAATTGGTTAGTAATTCGCAAGGAATTAGAGCAAGTTCTCCAACACACCCATGCGTTGCCAAACTTTCAAGACATTATGCCTCGCCAACAACGCATAAGCCCCGACGATCGCTGGAAGACGTATTATTTTTATGCCTTTGGCTTCACAGCAAAAAAGAATTGCGAACGGTGTCCCGAAACGTGGAAACTATTGCAGCAAATTCCCGGTTTGAAATCAGCATTTTTTTCGATTCTAGCTCCAGGGAAGCATATTCCCGAACACAGAGGCAAGCATAAAGGGTTAATTCGATATCATTTGGGATTGATAGTACCAGAACCAAAATCTGCCTGTCGAATTCGTATTAGCGATCGAATAGCTTACTGGGAAGAGGGAAAAAGCTTGTTATTTGATGATACATTTCCCCATGAAGTGTGGAACGATACAGAAGGATACCGGGTGGTATTATTTCTAGACATTGCCAGACCGCTACGGTTTCCCCTCTCTGCTGTCAATTGGCTTGTGAATCAAATATTGTCTCTATCACCTTTAGTTAGAGAAGCAAAATCCAATCACAATACTTGGGAAAAACAGTTTGAAACGGTAGTTAGTAGGTTGGGTTGAGGAACGAAACCCAACAATAAGGGTTCAATGTTGGATAGAGGTTTGTTGGGTAGAAGAACCAAACCTAACAATAAGGGTTCAATGTTGGATTCAGCAATACCAACCAAGAGGAGCGATTTGGTTGGCATTGCCCACCTTACACAATACATTTGGCGATTTAAAATTTACTTTATATGACCTATGAGCGATCGCTGTTCATGTTTTTTTTGCTTAAGAAACTGAGAAAAGTAATGACTAGCCCTACAACACCTGCTACGTAAAACACGACTGCACCACTGCTTTTCCATACTGGTCCTAAAAAAACGGGGGATAGAAATTGTCCTAATGAAGAAACGCCAGTACCGATCGCCAATATACCAGAACGCTGATTTACTGGGGATAAATCAGATAAGATGCTGTAAAGATTGGGCATAACGATGCCAAATCCCATTCCAAATAAAAGTGCAGTGAACAAAGCTAATTGAACGTGTTCTAGATGGGGAATTGCGATTAATGTCAGCGCCATCAACCCAAACCCCACTCCAATAGCTCGGGTAACTCCCAATTTCTTGGCTAGCAAACTAGCACCGACTGCGGATACGATCGCTGCACCGATAGCTCTAGAAGCGAGAATCGCACCATTGAGGACTGTATTAGCTCCAATGGCAACTTTGAAATAAAGAGGAGCATAAACAATCACGACATAGAACATAGCTGAAGCAAGTCCCAGTCCTAGAAAGAGCATGAGGACACTGGGCTTTAACAGACTTGTAGTGAGATTTTGGGTGTTAGTTAAGTCAAGAGTCTTTGCCTGTTGAAATTTTCTTTTTCGTAAAATTAAACTAGCTGCTAGCGCTACAGGTAGTGCCAAGACGTAAAGACAGAAAGCAAACCGCCAGTGGACAGAGCCTACCCATCCGCCTAAAAGAGGAAAGATGATGCTAGCAGTTGCGAGCGCACTAGTAGCGTAACCCATAACCCGCGATCGCGATTCTCCTTCATACATTCCTCCTAGCAGACCGATACTTGCAGCCGCAATGCCACCATTACTTACACCCAACAGAGCTCGCGTCCAAAGCAAAGAGTCAAAGCTTTGCATTAGACCTCCTGCGGTACCAAACAACCCGTAGCAAACCAGAGAGAAAATCAAGACTCTCAGTTTTCCGATCCGGTCTGCCAAAATACCCAGCACTGGACTGGAGAGGGCTGTCATCAAAGTATGTACGCTGACTAAAGTTCCAGCCCATCCCGGATCGATCCGCAGTTGTTCTACAATTTCTGGAAAAACAGGTGCTACAATACCACCCGTCATGCTAGTGAGACAGCCTGCGGCTAATAGTACTAATAGTGTGGGAGCCTGTTTGGAAAAGGAAATGTTAGTCATCTATGTCTGAGTTACTTAGGTACTAGTTAACATACTAGGATGCAGAAATAGACATATAAAAGACCAAAATAGCTCCCGTTAGCTTCAACTTTTTGGTTTCTGTTGCCACAGAGTATCCCCAGAACAGAATACAGAGACATTCCATAGCATACTATACGGGGGTTGTATGCGATGTACAATTAGTTTTAGAGAAATCGACTCATAAAACTAGTACAACGATCGCGTAAATCGGGCAACCATTAGTAACAGACCAAAAGCTGGCACAAAAGCTTTTACTCCTTCTACCTTCTGTCTCCGTACTTCTGCCTTCATGTACTAGTTTCAGCATAACAAAGCTTTGTAAGGTAAAATCAGCACCTGTGGATAGAGTGAGACAAAGTAATTCTTTCACAAAAAGCTCTGTAATTAACATGACTTTTACAAAACCTCAATGGCAAATTTCTTTTTTTCACTTTTAAGTACCGCAGCCAGACAATCAAAAGCCAATTTTGTAAGAAAAACTCGTCAGATCGGTGCAGTGCAGGAGAATTTTTTACGCAACCTGCTGCTAGCACATCAAGATACTGTACTAGGTCGGGAATACGGGCTCAGAGACATCAAAACTATCGATCGCTTTCGAGAGCAGGTTCCCATTCTACCTTATAGCAGTTATGAACCGTATACTACGCGTATAGCAAAAGGTGAAGCAAACATTCTCACAGCCGAACCCGTTGCTCACCTGATTCAAAGCAGTGGTTCGACTGGAAAAAAGAAACTCGTTCCCGTCACTCGGGAAACTAAGAAATCCTTGGAAAGGGCTTATTGGATTAGCATTGGCTTTTTAAGTGAGGCGCTGTCAGCAAGAGGGCTAAAGTTTGGCAAATTAATGGTAACCAAGTCAGTACAGCTGCAAGGACGTACCGCAGGCGGTATTGAGTATGGGACAGCGGGTGAAGTAAACCTTCGCATGAGTAAGTTGATTTGCAAGCAGCTATTTGCTAACCCTTATGAGACCTTAGAGGTAGCTGATAGCTTAGCCCGTCATTATGTTTGTTTGCTATTCGCCTTGCGAGACGAGTCCATGCGGGGGATGGCGGAAAGCTTTCCCATGCTTATATTGCGGAATTGCAGCTATTTAGAACGCTATGCGGAAGAGTTAATCCGAGATATAGAGACTGGAGCGATCGCAAGTTGGTTAAAAATTGACCCAGAACTGCGAGTAAAGTTAGAGAAGGGATGGTTAGCAAATCCCAAGCGAGCCGCACAATTAAGAGCAATCTGGAAATCCTCTGGACGAATAGTCCCCAAACTTGCTTGGCCCAATTTATCATTTATTATTGCTGCACGTGGAGGAACATCAAACTTTTATTTTGAAAGATTTCCCACCTATTTTGGAGATACACCACAATTTGGCGCGGGTTATTCTACTTCAGAAGCTATTTTTGGTATTTACCACGATACTAATGATGACAGCAGTATCTTAGCAATTGAGACTGGCTTTTTTGAATTTATACCAGAAGACCAGTGGGAAGCAGAGCATCCTAAAACCTTGCTAGCTAATGAGGTAAAAACTGGAGAGCGATATCGCATTCTAGTAACCAATTACAGTGGTTTTTACCGTTACGATATTGGTGACATTGTGGAAGTTCTTGGATTTTACGAACAAACACCCCTGATTGTCTTCCGCTACCGTCAAGGTGGACTGCTTTCTGCAATAAACGAGAAGACAACCGAATTTCACGTGACGCAAGTGATGCAAGCTTTGCAAAGAGATTTCAGCGTAGCTTTAGAAGATTTTTGTATCACCTTGTGCGAAAATGATTTTCCACCTTACTATTTAGTAAACATTGAACTTACCTCCAGTCATACACTCCACAACCCCCAAGCCTTCCTAGCCAGCTTTGACAGCAAGCTAAAAGAAATTCATATTTCCTACGAAGTCAACCGCCGGGATCAAGTACCACCTCCCCGACTCCGAATTTTAGCTCCAGGTAGTTTTGCTACCCTCCGCCAGCGTCAACTACAAAAAGGAATTCCAGATGGTCAACTGAAAGTACCTCATATTAGTGAAAACCGGGCTTTTCTTACTGGTTTACCAGTTCAACACGAGATTAGATTAGCAGAGGATTTAGATAGCAATCAATAATTAATTTTCAAGTGAGATATATAACAATCCTATTTGAGATCCAAACAAGGAAGACAAGGAGGTGATTGTAATTGCAATACTTGTCGATTAAGCCTAACAATGCGAAAACACGTAGGTTGGGGAGCCACTCGCGTGGGGAGAGAAGTTGCGGTGAGTCCAGCCCTGAAAGCAGGTTTACGGCACGAGGGGACTGGCGAACCCGTAAGGGCTTGGGGGTTTCCACGTCAGATGCTTCACTTGGGCAAAGACGACAGGTGCTCCAACGGAGGAAACCTCCGCAACGCACTGTCTCCCCAAGACCGGACTGACTCCCCAATAGCAAACTTCGGAGGGTTCCCCCCCTTGAGCGATGTGGCGTTTGAGGAACGAAACCCAACATTTACAGGTATCTGTTGGGGTTGTCCAACGTACAAAAGTTCGAGAGCCCTTGCAGTATTGTATTCTATTGTTTTTAAGTAATATAGGATTCGGAGCAAAATTATCTAAGTTGAATATTTAGAATTAGTGTCTACATAACCTTCTGATAGGTCACACCCCCAAACAGTTGCAGACGCTTCACCAATATTAAGGCTGACATGGATATTCACTTTATCCTTTGCCATAATTTGTCGCAACTGTTCGAGATTTTCCTCATTTGAACTATTAGGATAAACTTGAATATCATCAAAGCTAATCACAACTTTTTCCTGATTTATTTCGCGATCGCTTTCACATTTCCCCATAGCCATAGCCACTCTTCCCCAATTGGGATCGGCTCCATACACCGCAGTTTTGACTAAAGGCGAGTTTACAATTGCTTTGGCAACTCGTTTAGCTTGTGCGTAATCGATCGCTGAATCTACCGTCACTTCAATAACTTTAGTACCGCCTTCTGCATCTTGCGCCACCATTAAGGTTAACTCACGAGCCAGTTCATATAATGCATGGGAAAATTCATGTTCCCTCACTTCTCCAGCCAAACCATTGGCAAGAATGATAGCAGTATCGCTAGTAGAAGTATCAGTATCTACACTCAGACAATTAAAAGTTTTATCTATAGTGGGTCGAAAAATAGAACGCAGTACATCTGGAGAAATAGCTGCATCTGTAAAAAAGAAAGCAAGCAGCGTTGCCATATTGGGCTCAATCATGCCAACACCTTTGGCAATTCCGACTAGCTTTGCATGCCCAACTTGCCGTGTTACCAACTTAGGTGTCTTATCGGTGGTCATAATAGCGCGAGAAGCTAAATGAAAATCAGCAGGAGTTAATTTGTTTCCTATCCCTGATAATCCTGCTCGAATTTTTTCCATTGGGTATCGTCTCCCAATAACACCTGTAGAAGCTATCAAAATATTATTTGCTGGAACTTCGGTTTCCGCAGACACAAGTTTGATGACTTCTTCTGCATCCGTTTTGCCAACAACACCATTAGCAACGTTGGCATTTTTGGAGATAACAATAATTCCTTGTGCTTTTGAATCTTTTAAGTGTTCGCGGCTAATTGTCACGCTTGGACCAGCAAAAAGACTTTGAGTAAAGACTCCATCAGCAACACTTTCAACATCCGATTTAATAAATAAAAAATCCTCACTAGTATCTCTTATGCCCAAGTTAGTTACAAATGTACTAAATCCTTGAGGTACGGAAGATGCCGTTAATTGCATATTTTTCCTAAGTTAATAATTTATGAAATGTGAGAGAATGTTTTATATTGGTATACCCAATTCTCTCATAAAAGCAGTTAGTTACCTAGGGTTAGATCGCCAGCGTAAGATATGGGATTCTAAAGCGCGAACGCCCCAATCCAGTAAAACGCTAATGAATGCCAAGACTACCAGTATTGCCCAAGCTTTATCAACATTTAAAGTTCCCTGTGCTGCCATTAACAGATAGCCTAACCCCTGAGTTGAACCGATGTACTCAGCTACAAGCGCCCCTACTAAAGCCATCCCCAAACTCGTGCGAATTCCTGCAATAACCCAACTGAGAACTGAAGGCAGTATCACCATGTGCAACATCTGCCATCGATTGGCACCCATGACTTGGAAAGCAGCAACTAACTCGCGATCGATGCTTTGAAGCCCTTGATACGTTGTAAAAAAGATGGGGAAAAAAGCGGCTAAAGCTGCAAGCAAGACTTTGGAGAGCAATCCAATACCAAACCAAATAATGAAAAAGGGAGCTAAGGCAATACGAGGTAGAGAATTAAATACTTGGACATATGGAAGAGTTATCCGCGCTCCTTGCGGAGAGTAAGCTAATACAATTCCCAGACTAATACCACCAGTCATTGCCAGAGCGAGCCCGCTCATTGCTTCTTGAAAGGTGACAAAGATATGTTTAAAGATAGTACCGTTAGAAAATAATTGTCTCACTTCTTGGAGAATAGAGCTTGGCTTGCCGACTAGTGCTGGTTCAATAAACTTGGGTATGCCAAATGCTCCGGCTCCGATTTCCCAAACAAACACGATCGCAACTAGAGGCGTTAGCTGTAAAGCAAGTTGCTGTATACGTTGCGTCCAAGTGATTCTTTTTCGACTAGAACCCGGAAGGTTTGTCTTTTGATGAGTAGAGGAAAGAGGGGATTGTCTGGTACTAATGGTTCTATTGCGGATCGTTCTCATGTTATTTTCATTTATGTTTTAAAGAGTGCGAATCCTCGATCTTGCTGTTCTAATACCTGTGTGGTTAATTCTGACCACATCTCGCGCTGGATTTGTTGAAATTTTGGATCGGTACGAATTGCGATCGCAGAACGTTCCACGGGCAAATCAATCTGAAATTCCTTCACAATTCTGCCAGGGCGGGCGCTTAACAAAAACACTCGTTGCGAAAGCGCGATCGCTTCATCAAGATCGTGAGTGACCAGAACAAAAGTACGTCCCGTATCCCGCCACAATCGGAGGAATTCATCTTGTAACAGAGCACGCGTTTGAGCATCAAGACTGCTGAGAGGTTCGTCAAGTAACACTACATCAGGTTCATATATGAGCGTTCGGATTAGCAACACCCGTTGCTGCATCCCGCCCGATAGTTCTCTGGGAAAACTGTGCTCAAAACCGTTTAATCCATATTTTGCTAGCAATGTCAGGGCTTTTTTTCGTCCTTCAGTCCGAGGTACACCACGGATTTCTAGAGGAGCCGTGACATTATCCAGTACCGTGCGCCAGGGTAGTAAGGTTTGCTTTTGAAATAAGTAACCAATTTGTTTGATATGACTGGTATTGAAAGTCCCTTCTATATGCGTACCGGGACCAATTAACCCCGCGATCGCATTCAGTAACGTGCTTTTTCCGCAGCCACTAGGTCCAATGAGTGTCACAAATTCACCAGCATTGATAGTCAAGCTAATATCTTGCAATGCTTCAATCCGCTTATTCTGGCTCCAATAAGAAATGGAGAGACGTTGGGTATCGATGATAGGGGTTGACATATTTACACTATTCTCCTCAAGCACGACGACCCGAGTAAGTATCAAATACTCCTTGAGAATACGGAACTAATTTTTTAATAATTCCCGTATCTAAAAATACTTTTTGATCTGCAAGATATGCTGTCTGACTGATAGAGGCATTCTTAGGAACGGAGCGCTTGAGTTCGGTACGAAGCCCGGTAAGAATAGCATCTAAGTTGCTATTGTCAAAACGTTTTCCAACCACTTTAATAATTTGTTCGGGTGAGTTTTGATGCATATATGAGAAAGTACGGTTTACTGCTCCAATCAATCTCTTAACTGCATCAGGCTTTTGGGAAGTAATGCGTTCGTGGCTCAGCCAAGCACGAGTCATTGCTTCAGCAGCACCAAAATATTTCTTATGCACGCTGGGATCGAGAGCATTCAGCAGTTGAAAAACCGTTCCTTCCTTAAGTAGTCTGTGCAGGTCGGGAGCGCCAGCAATAGCTGCATCCACTTGACCGCTTTTGAGTAGGGTATAAGTAGAAGTGGTTGTACTTTGAACGTACTCTACATCCTTTTCTGTTAAACCGTTTTGACGCAAATATTTAACCGATACCGCCCAACTCCAAGTACCAATCTCACCGGCTGAAAACCGTTTTCCCTTAAGGTCAGAGACTGCCTTAATTTTAGAACGCAAATCGGAGCGCACGACTAAAGAAGTATCAACAAGATTGCGGCGATTGGCTACGACGTTAAGAGGAACTCCCTTCAGCCGAGAGAAATAAACATGCAAAGGTGCTTGAGCAGCGAAATCAATTTCCCCCGCAATCAGCGCGTCTCGCATTTTTGCTCCACTTTGAAACTGAATCACCTCTGCATTTAAGCCAGCAGCATCGAAAAAACCTAAATCTTCAGGAATCCAAACATCGATGGAGTTAATACCAGTTACTGCTCCCAGTTTGACTTTAATCGTTCCTTGGCTAGCGGCTGGCTGACTGATGCTATCCCAGATCGTTGCAGTTAAAGCTGTTGTTGCTCCCAGGGAAGCATATTTTAAAAAATTTCTGCGCGTGTTCATTAGCTGATTCAAGATTAGGTTGTTTTAGGTTAGTGAAACAGTGCTCGCTCCTTACCTTGAAAGAAGGCAGTTAAAACTATGGGTTCTTCCTAGTTGGATGAACCCATGTTTGCGCTTTTGCTCTATGGCTCGCTCATCAAAGTTTGATAACTCTGTTATCAACAATTTGCTCGAAGCTAGCGTCAGGCTCAATCAGTCCCCAATTCACCATCCAGTTGTAAGTGCGGCGAAAATCTGCTTCAGGGTAGGGTGCTGGGTCTGCATAGCGCAATCGATTGCGGCGGAAGTCCGACGGTTCGAGCTTGACAATATCCTCAGAGACATCGTCGATCAAGTACTGTACGTAGGGGAGCGGATCATCCTGTAAATCCTTCACTGCTCGACGAATTGCCTTATTGATTGCCTCAAAAGTTTCTTTATCCAGTTCGGGGCTGCCAATTTCCAAACCAACGTAGTGTGCTTCGGCAATAATCTTATAGCCCAGTTTTTCTGCTACCGTAATCCACGGCTCCATGACCGCAACTGCATCAACAAGACCGTCACGCAGAGCTACAAAGCGGTTAAAGTGCTTGTCTGCACCGCCGCCCTCGATATGAACCACTTTGATTTCTTCTTTAGAAAGGAAACCTTCAAGAATTTGAATGGCGATGTAGTGGGAGCCATGATGAAAGTTGACACCGATAGGGACGTTAGCTAGGTCTTGTGGGATGTTGTACGGTGAATCAGGTCGCACGACGATCGCCTGACTTGCAATAGCAGCACGCTTAGCTACTACCTGACCTCCACGAGAACTGTCGTAAGTGCGTCGCACCTGTCCCCACTCACAGGCTCGATAGAGGGTGCTCTCGCCCCGTTCAAATAACGATAAAGCACCAAAAGAACTGACCAAACGATGATCGTCGATTAAGGAGATCTCTGGCTTGCGATCGCCAGAGCCACGTTTGATAAACTCGATATCTATGCCTTCGTCGGCAAAGTAACCTTTATCGCGAGCCACGTAGTACGGTAGCGAGAACACCGTCCCGCTAATCTCATTCCTGACTTTCTTGAGTTTAAGAGTTGCGTTACTCATGGTTTATCCCCTTACCCAAAGGATGAGAAGTCTATAAGTATCGCTTATTCTCCGGTATTTACTAGTATTTAGTCAAGTTAATAAATATTTATTTACGGGTTGGAAAAAAATAGAAGAACACACAAAAATTAGATTTTGTCAATTTTTCTCAAATCGTGGAAGCTCAAGGATGGGTAGTTGATATCAGGTAGCTAGTTTATTTTCTGTAAGACTTTTGAGTATCTTAGCCCCCCTTTCGATCCTGCAGTAGTGTACACAAGTCTTCTCGAGTACATTGTTGCTGTTTCGATTGGGGGGTTGGGGGAATCTAACACGCGTGAAAACACGCCCAGTAGTTCTCAGGAATACTAGAAGCCTACACTCACCAAGCGCGGGAGTATAGGTAGTTCATTATGAGTTATGTGTCGCAATTAACGACTAAATAGTTGATAGTTCCTTTATTTGGTTTGCGGTACTGCAAGCGGCGGGATTGTTGGCAACAAACTTTTTAATTGCTACTTTGACCTCAGGTCCTTCGCCGTATACTCTAGAATCATAAATCAGACCATATTCAATGAAGGCTTGAGCTGCTGCAATCAAAGTAGAGATATTATCCTCGGTAGAGTCATCCATATCTTCTGTAACGCTTGTATTGATCTTCTGCTTGAGAGGGTCATCTTTTTGTTGTTCAATCATTTTAAGCAAATACTTATTTTTCCGTTCTGCTTTTTTTCCTATGAGAGAACGAGCTTTTCTATAATCTTCCTCGTTCTTTGGAACATGTTTGTATCGTTCATTCAAATCAAAATCCAGTCGGAGGTAACGTCCTGACTCAAAACCTCCAATAAGGTTTTGGCAGATGGTAGCATTTATTTCACCTGTCGGTTCCATAAATACATCTACAAGTCGTGCAACCCAACCCAATGAAGTCCATTTTTTGATTTGTTCATATTCATATGGGTTTCCACTTTTACCTGTTCCGATAGAAAGTACAGAAATATCCTCTAGTTTGAGATTCTCTAAGTTATATTTCTTCTTCTCCTCCATAGAGAGTTTAGGATGGCGGCTGAGCTTTAAAGCTTGACTGATTGCTGCCAAAGATGGATTATTAGCACAAACCCCACCATCAATGTGGGGGAACGACCAGTCACCAAATGTCTTTTTATCGTATGCTTTTAATTCACGTGGCGGGAAGAAAGTAGGCGCTGATGCGGAACTAATACAGATATCTTTGAGTGGAAGTTCATCATACCAGCGTAAGCCCAAATCGGGATGGAAATTGGTAAAAAAGGTAGTGTTGCGGTAACGCATATCATAGGCAAGAATCAGTAACAGAGGGTGGACAATTTGGCAAATCTTTGTATCACCCAAAGCATCTGGTTTTGAAAGCGCTCGATCCAGCCCATCGTGGGAATATTTGGGTGAGAATATATTTTTGATCTTTCGCCAAGTTTTTCCCAATTTTGTTTTCGAGTAAGGAAAGATTTGCGCGGCATTGTCTTGGTATAGTTTAAGAAGGTCTTCTGTGGTTAAGCCTTTCGCCAGTCCTGCAGCAATAATCGAACCAGTGGAAGTCCCAGCAATCATGTCAAAGTACTGGTGTAACTCTAAGCCGTAAGTATCTCTAATATTACGTTCCACCTCTTGTAGCATCTGTACCGAAGCTATACCACGGATTCCACCACCATCTAAGCTCAGAATTTTGAAGGTCATAGTCCAACAACCATTAAAACTTGCAGTTCTATAGTTCCCAGTAACTGGTAACAAATTAACGTGCTTAAAAGAAAATAATAAAGATTGAAAATACTCCCCCTAAGTATGGTGATTCTCCACGCTTTTTCGTTTTTAAGAGAGATTGATACGAGCGGGGAATCATTTATGCGTATTCATCATCTTAATTGCGGTTGTATGTGTCCGATTGGCGGAGCGCTTTTTGATGGTTTTAGTCGCGGGCTCACAGCCAGTCTTGTTTGTCACTGCTTGCTTGTCGAAACGGATCGGGGACTTGTTCTTATCGATACTGGCTTCGGTCAGCGCGATATTCAAGCACCATTATCAAGACTCAGCCCGTTCTTCATGAATTTGAACCGCATTCAGTTTAAAGAAAAATACACGGCGATCGCAGCTATTGAGCAACTTGGCTTTCACGCCCGCGATGTGCGCCACATAGTGCTGACTCACCTTGATTTCGACCATGCGGGTGGGTTGGAAGATTTTCCAGAAGCTACGGTGCATGTGATGCTTCCCGAGATTGAAGCAGCGCGAGAACGCCGAGGCTTTATTGCATCGCAGCGCTATTGTCCCGGTCAGTGGGATGAAGTCAAACAATGGAGGTATTATTCGGCAAAAGGGGAACCTTGGTTTGGTTTTGATGCAGTACGCGACCTTGATGGGCTACCACCAGAGATTCTTCTCATTCCCCTAGCAGGTCACACGCAAGGTCATGCTGGTATTGCTATCAAAACATCCGAAGGTTGGCTTTTACATGCAGGAGATGCCTACTTTTATCGAGATGAAATGAGAAACCCCAAACCACAATGCACGCCCGGTTTGCGTGCTTATCAATGGTTAATGGAGGTAGACCGTAAGGCTCGACTTGACAATCAAAAACGGTTGCGAGCATTATCTCTCGATCGCAGTAGTAACGTGCGTCTCTTTTGCAGTCACGATGCTATTGAGTTAAAAGCTTTTACCGAGCGAACTAATTCGCAATTGCAGGAAAATTATTCGCGCTGAACAGCTTAATGTTGTACGAACATTTTTATATTCAGGAATGGATTGACACTCCCATGGCTATCAAAACATTGCTAAGCTTGTTTTGATGATATCAAGCCATGGGATTCTTGTTTCACAGAGATTGCAATGAATTTCCCCTCGGTAATGACGCAAGTTGAGAACCCAGTTTTCTATCTTCAACTCTGTAATACTGTATCATTCACCACAATCCACCAAAATTTCTCATTCGCATAAAATGAGTAACGCTACTGCATTGGAGCCTGTAGTCTAGTTTTTGTCAGGATAAATTCTCTAAGAAGTACTTACAGCCATTTTTAAAGAACGCACTGGTGGGGGCGCAAATCATTGCACCCTCACAAACCGTGTGATTTAGTTAGGTGAAAATGCTGTTAAAAAGTATTTCTGCTAATGACTTAAAACCTTTCAAATCACTAGCAATACAGGAGTGTCCGTGTATGTTTGAGTTTGATGGTACAGAGCACATACTAAATACAGGTTTAGGTCTGACTGCTAGCACGCAAACTTATGAGAATTTCGCAGGTCTGTCTGGCTCTAATGATGTAAACCGATTGAGTTTTGGTAGTTGTTACAGCTCTAATTTAATGCTCGACAGTTTCTCAATAGATGAATATACACCATTGATTGAAAGCTCCAATTCTAATGTTTTAGTTAACAGAGGTGAAGATATCACAGGCTCTAAATTTAATAGTGTAGAGCCTAGATATACTCAAATGACTTGGGATACTCGTTTATCGCCTCAACCTAGCAATGAGTTTGGTTTGACAAGTTATTTTACTCAACTTAATAATGATTTTGGTAACAGTAATAGCTCTACTCAAACCACTGATTGGTTTAGTCAAAATTTGAGCGATCCACAATTGATAACAAAAGCAAGAGCGCTAGCTGCTGACAATCAATTCAGTCGCAACGATATGATAGAAATTTTCCGCAATGCTAAAGATGATAATGTCATTAATGCTATTGAATTGAAAGACTTACGGGTACTTGTAAGCAATGCCGATCGCTTTAATATGCCAGACTATGTTCGTGTTCTGTCTGATAAGGTTGTCAATACTAACGTTGCTAACACAAAATATCAAGGTCAAAATCTTGACAATTTATTTGCTGGTAGCACGGGTAACCAAATGGAAAAGCTTATCGGTAAGTGGTTTTTGGGTAGCGATCGCCCAACAATTCCTGTAAATTACACTTACCAACAAGCGAGTGGTTTTTTATTCCAAAATGGCGTGAGTTATCAGGATGTGAACCAAGGTGGGCTTGCTAACTGCTACTTTATGGCTGGTTTAGCAGAAGTTGCTTTACATTCACCTAGTAAAATTCAGAGTATGTTTACAGACAATGGTGACAGTACATACACCGTGCGCTTTTATAAAAATGGAGTTGCTGACTATGTAACGGTAGATAAGTTTTTACCAATAACTTCATCGGGGACTTTTGCTTATGCTCAACAAACCAAGTCTAATGGTGGTTACTATAATGATTCATCTAATGAATTATGGGTGGCTCTAGCAGAAAAAGCTTATGCTCAAATCAACGAGTCTGGATGGATCGAGCAAAGTAATACTAATTCCTATCTAGGTATTGAGTATGGCGCAGATAACAAAGTAGTGACTCACGTTACGGGACGTAATACAAGTTCTAGTTCTTTAGACTTCAACTCTATGGTTAATGCTTACAAAACGGGTAACCTTATGGGTGTAAGTTCTTATGTTTCTGGAGTTGCATCTAATATTGTTCCCAATCACGTGTATGTTGTCACAAATTACGACTCTTTGACTCAAAAGTTTACCCTCTACAACCCTTGGGGAATGAATGGAGGTTACTATGAAGGTAAATTTAAGCCTGGTACTGTACAACTTTCTTTTAATGAGTTAAAAGCTAGTTTTGCAAGTTGGAGTTACACAACTTAAGAGCAAGCTTCTGTTATGAAGGGTGCATCCCGTTTTTGCAAATTCCGTCAGAATAGAATTCTGGGGCTATACAAACCAAGCCCGCGCAGGCGGGCTTTGTATGTATAGTCGCGATTTCAATCGCCCGATGTTTTTCTTGGAGAATCCGGAGGGGTTTCCCGCGCCCTGACGACTGGCGAGGAGGGCGAACCCGGAGGGACTTAGTGTCTATAGTCGCGATTTCAATCGCAAACGTGTTTTATCCAAATTGGGATGCTCCTTATGAAAGTCTCGCTCTTCCAAATATCATGCATGTTTGTCATAGCATATTTTAACCAGTTTTTTGTCAATTTACTTCTCACATCTCCCATATATAATTCATCCTTTGTTATGGCTGCTGAAAAACCCAAACAATCTCAGAGCGTACAAATTACACAAGTGAATCTATTGGCTAGGGAAGAAAAAAGACTACCAGTTGGACAACAGCCAACCCCCAACCGCGACATTGGATTTGCTTCTGTTTTTCTCCGGTTAGAAAATCCTCAAGAAGCTAATTATCAAATTACTATTCAAAAAATTAAAATTGTCAATGTGAGTAATGGGCAATCTCAAAACTTTAGCTATTCCCCACAAAAAATTACAATGCGTCCGTTAGAAAATTCCGAGCAAGCATTCCATTTAAAAAATAAAACAGGATATGTAGGTACAGATAAAGTCAAAGCAGTTGTTATCTACCAAATTGGAGAGCAAGTCAATACTATGACTTCTGCTCCGGTAAAAGTAG
The DNA here is from genome assembly GCF_045999855.1 of Tolypothrix campylonemoides VB511288_2. Classification (NCBI taxonomy): domain Bacteria; kingdom Bacillati; phylum Cyanobacteriota; class Cyanophyceae; order Nostocales; family Tolypothrichaceae; genus Tolypothrix; species Tolypothrix campylonemoides. Next base: position 69,583 of record NZ_JBFPMW010000015.1, on the reverse strand, counting down.
AGCGATAGCGCTCGGCGATTGAGTCATGCGATCGCTCTCTTCATTTATGAAATTTATATTTTTACGGGGTGAGGATGTTTGTTCCACAAGACAATCAGGCTGTAGATCTTTTGCTAAAAAACTACTGCAAGGATTTGTTATTCGCACGAGAACTCTAGACTAAAACTCTTTTGCACCTCTAGGATAGACTCATCCTCAAATTTTACAATTTTAAGTATGCCCCTCTGTCACTTCCTCATTGGTGTTCCAGGGAGCGGGAAATCAACCTTAGCGGTTGAACTCGCAAATAACGATGGTTACATTATTGTCTCCACTGATGGAATTCGTTCTCAACTCTACGGCGATCCTGTTACACAAGGTGTATGGAGTGAAGTTGAAACAGAGGCGATCGCGCAAATCTCTGCAGCCCTACAATCTCAAAAAGGTGTCATTTATGATGCAACAAACTGCAAACGCAGTTTCCGGATGGATTTTTTGCAAAAGGTTTCAATGATAGAGCCTCTACAAAATCCTACCTGGGTAGCATGGTATCTAGACACACCTCTCAATATATGCATCGACCGGAATCAACAGCGCGATCGCGTTGTCCCTCAAGAGATTATTGAAAGTATGTTCAAATCCCTGCATAACTTTCCACCCCTAGCTGCAGAAGGTTTTGCAGTTGTTGAGAAAATTGATACGACGAAATTTCCACCCAATACTCGAACTTTTCAAAAATATCTTCAACAGCGTCTCCAACTGCAGCGCCGTATTATTAACCAAAAGAACCGAACGCAACACGCTAACATCGTTTTCCATCGCTACAGCAAGTTACTGGATTTTGACCGTTTAATGCATCTTATTTCCCTAATTGTTGAGTATCCCGGTATTGGTAATTTGCGTGCAACCAATCCCAGCGTGCTGGAGTCTATTTTTGGTTGCGTACCGGATTTCAACAGCGATATTGCTGAAATAGCTGCGCTCTTGGCAAAAAAGCGCAGTCAAATTTATGCTTGTGAAGATGCGATCGCAGCCGATCTACAGTGGCTCGGAGAGCATGGAGTTATTACCTATAATGAACCCTTAACAGTAGAAAGTTCTCCTGACGGCTTACCGATAACATCCACTCATCCCTACTCCGATACCGAACCCTTCAAGCGATTGATTGGAATTATTCAGTTTATACTCCACAATCCCTTCCTTCGCGATACAAGTGGTGGAAGTTTGTCAACCTTAGCAAAGGCGCTTGTGCAAGCCGGAATCATTTACGGAGATGGTTTGGCAACTCTCCGCAAAGATATAGAGAAAATTCTCAAACCCTATAAAATCTTACCTGATTTTCCTCTGCGAAATGGTTATTTTTCCGGTACGGGAATTCTTTCCAAACAAGAATTAATGCGGGTTTTTGAAATGCTTCAATCACAAGCTAAAAGTCTTGATGACCCAGTGCTATTAGATTTCTACGAGCAATTCAAGCAACGAATGATACAGACTAAATTGCTGAATTTCAGTGAAAATGTCTATCCAGTCCGGTCTATTGCTCACCATTCTATTATTAACAACCAGTATTTACACAATGATGCATTGGCAAACAAGCAGTTGCAGTCACAATTAGAGGATGCGATCGCAAGGGGTCAATTGCTTGAATTAAATCGTTTCATAGATGGCGGGCGCTATGCGGGAGATGAAAAAAGCTTTTTCTTAGTCTATCCCTTGCAAATTGTTTTTCACAACCTTGCTTGGTACTTGGGTTATGAGTGTGTTGGTGGAAAAGAACCCGGATTACTCAGATTTGAGAGGTTGGATCGTCTGTTTTTGGGTCAGCCACAGAACCAAGCGCGATCGCGACAAGAACAAGAAGAATCTTTACAGCGATTGCAAACCTTATTAAAAGCCAGTGCGGGATTATTTTTAGGTTACAGTGTTGCTGACCAACGCCAGTTTCTCAAGCAAGATAAAAAGAAGCGTTCCCTAGTTTGCGTGACAGTAGAACTTTGGTTCAATGACGCAATATATAAGTTTGTTGTTGAGGGAACAAAGCGGTTTGCACAAATAAAAATGACCTGTCCGGAGTCCAAGGGGAGATTAAATCTTCCCCCATCAATATTTTGTTTTCAAGAGAAAACAGGAGATAAACGATTTCCCAATCGTTTTCAAGTCATATTACCAAAATGGTCTTTGGATGATTTCGATCTCTGGCGGTGGATTGTAGGTTTTGGGGGAAACGTAAAAGTTATAGAACCACCAGAATTAGTTAATAAAGTAAGAGAAATTGGTACGCAAATTACTGAAGTTTATGATTGTACGTAGCAATCTTTACGCAGAAGCTAATTGCGATCGCTTCTGCAATACTGAGTATTACAAGCTAATGAAGTCTGGTTACCTAGTGTTACATAGATAAAAAGAATCAAGATTTTGGAGAATACCAAATATCGAGGCTCTACAATGTCTAAACTCCAATTGTTTCCTCACTTCTTCGTGCTTCAACGATTGGTTGATGGTTCCCTCAATCAAAGCCAAAACTTAATTACATCAATGCGACGATGGGTTTTAATTAATTGGTTATATGGGGAAGAAAGTGACGATTTGAACTGCATTCAAACAAGCGGTTTCACATTTCATCAATGGAGTCAAGATTTTTTTAATCAAGACTTATTAAAATTACAATCTTCATTTCAATCGGGACATCCATTAGGAAATTTATTAGAGAAAAATGATGAAATATTAAGACTACATCATCAACTATGTCCTTGTTATAAAACAACTGTAGATTGGTTGCGATTTTATAATTTTAATGTTGATGATTGGTTGACAAATTTACAGAAACATATTTATATATCTGAAGCAACAATTACTAAAGTTATTCGCGATCGCTTATTTGCCAAAGTTAGAAAAACACTGCAAGCGGACATAAACTGTCTGATAGCCAAACAGTGTCTTAAATGCGGAAATTCTTTACTTCACAAACATAATATTATCTATAGAGTTGAAAAATTACCTGAATGGCTATCAACAAAGGTATCGGATAAGACAGAAGAATCGAGTACCGTTGTTCCGGGGTTAAGTTCTAGCGAACTCGCGGACTTAGCTCAAGCATTGGATATGTTAACTTTTCTCGACCCCAAATTAGCACCTATCGCTGATAAGATTTCTACAGAAGTTTATGGAACTCGACGTGTATTTTTACATATTGACTATATTTTACCAGAAGACGTTCAAGTTCATGTCGATAATTTACAAGAACAACTACAAGAGAATTGGTGTAAGCCAGAGAGTAAACCAATACTACTTCATTATGCAAGCGCTCGGTTAGGTGCTAAAAAGTGTTTGGTGTATCCCGTATGTATTTATTATATACAAAGAGCAAAATATCTTTGTGCTTATGGAGTGAATCCACGTGGCGAGTTGAATTGGTATAATTATCGTTTGGAAAGAATTAAATCATTATTGTTTGTTGATTGGCAGGATAGAATTATTCCTTCACAATTATTAGAGAAATATTTAAAAAATCAACTTCCTCAGCCAGAAGATGTTGAAGTAGAAATGAGCAAGACTTGGGGTTTTGATGTTAATAATGCTTCTCGCTTAATGCTCCTTCGATTTAATGCCGATTACCACCAACGTTACATCCAAAATACCGTTCGTCACGATACATTTACTAAAATAAAATCGCCAGACAAGGTTGCAGAAGTTATTTGCAAGTATGCAAACAGTAATGGGGAAGCAAAATTCTTACATGGAATCTTGAAGAAATATCCTAACGATGCATATTACACAGTCATGTATCGCGATCGCGATTATAACGTGATGATGCGTTTACTGGCTTGGGGTGCAAATGTCGAGGTGCTATTACCAATGGAATTACGGGAACGAATCGCTCAGAGTGTTCGCGAGACTCATAAGTTTTATCAAGATGAGGAAAGTAGAGTGAGTTGCACATTGAAATAAACTCATCTTCTCACCACAGGCAAAGCAACGCACTCTCTCAGCTTTCTCAATCAACCATCACGCCACTTGCTTCAATGAGGGAACCCCCGTTGAAGCAAGTTGCTCCAAAATCTACAATCCAAAATGGTCTCACTTAATATAAATTCCTCGTCTCAAAGCTTCCATCCGTTTGTGAATTGGTGGATGAGTATGTTTGAGCCAGTGGAAAGTCCCTGTTTCTTCTTTCATTGGGACTCGCACCCACAGAGTTGACATTTGTTCTCTGTCTTTTTTCGGTGGTTGAAAGGGAAGCCTATCTAGGGTTGCTAAGGCTGACACCATTGCATCAACGCTAGTGAGTCTTGCTGCAACTGCATCGGCATGATACTCTCTCCACCGACTGTGCCAAAAAGTTAAGAGTGTCACCAAAAATTGGGTCATGGATGGTAATAACATCAATACAATCCAAATGATGACACCTGTAAAAAACCCCGTTGCTTCTTGCCAACTTCCAAACAAGCCATAAATTAAACCAGCACCTAACATTAACAATGCCACAAATCTTCCCAAGTACCACACCACAAGCAGCATCGGTGCAAAGAGCACCATCATGACTCCACTCCAAGATGCTGATAGTAAGGTTTTTGCCATGGTATCTAAGTTAGCAATATGACCGATTTCATGAGCCATCACTGCTGCAACTTGTTCTCGATTCAAGTGCTTCATTAAACCTGTTGTTGCAACGACCATTGAGTAGGAACGGGTTGCGCCTACTGCATAGGCGTTGGCGTTATCATCGCACAGTTCAATTCCGACTACAGGAGGCTTGGGTATTTTTTCTGCGATCGCAAGATCTCGAATAGTGCTACACAACCATTGTTCCTCTTTTGAATATAGTCCTTTCTCATCAAGTAGAAATGGATTAATCACCCGTATATTTCTTTGATTGATATACGTGGGGACTGCGGAGAAATATCTGTAAGTTGTAGTTACAACCCAGTAAAGACTTGGTAAACCAATACAAATTAAGAAAAACAAACCAAGGACAAAACAGAACGCACCTTGTTGAAAAAGAAGGATTCCATAGTAACTCGCACATAAGCCATAAATGAAAACACTGAAACAAAATACAGTCATAATTGCAATGACTGCTAAATTCCCACGAGCATTTTTAAATTTCATGGCTTGACTCCATTGAGATAAATGACTAGCCTTGAAAATTCAAGATGCTGTAATTTACCATTCCATTGGAAACTCGCCTTTCCGAGGACGCACTAAACTAAAACCTGGTTCGTCAAATTCAAAATCACATTTGTTCCAATGGAAAGAATCATCAGCGAGTTCCTCGCTTTGCACAATTTTCAACGTGCTTGGGAAAAGGTAGCAGAAAAACGCGGATGTGCGGGTATGGATGGGGAAACTATCGATGGTTTCGCTCGCAATCAAGCAATGAATATTTATCAATTACGCGATGCTGTCGCTAATGGTAGCTACGAACCCCAACCTTGCAAACAAGTTGTTATACCCAAACGAAATGGAAACGTGCGAGAATTAAAAATACCCACTGTGCGCGATCGCATTGTTCAACAGGCATTATTAAATGTACTTGCTCCAATTGCGGAGGTCAAGTTTTCGCCTGTGAGTTTTGCTTATCGTCCTAATTTATCTTATCTCAATGCGGTTGAAAAAGTAGCCGATTTGCGAGATGATGGTTATAGTTGGGTTTTTGATGCGGATATTACTAAGTTTTTTGATAATATAGAGCATTCTAGGTTATTACAACAAGTTCGCTTGTATCTCGACCATCCAGGGATTTTATGTTTGATAAAATCGTGGATATCGGTTGGTGTTTTAACTAATGAAGGGTTAGTTTTACCCCAAAAAGGAATTCCACAAGGTGCTGTGATTTCACCTTTATTAGCGAATATTTATTTACATGAGTTTGACGAAGCGATCGCAGCAAGTCAACTGCAACTCGTGCGCTATGCTGATGATTTTCTCGTTTTGGCTCGTACTCAAACAGAAATTTTACAAGCCCAAAGAGAGGTTATGAGTTTATTAGATTCCATGGGCTTGACACTTAATGAAGAGAAAACTCAAATTACAACTTTTGAGCGAGGTTTTTGTTTTCTCGGTCATGGTTTCTTAGATAATGCTATTTTTCCAGTCGATACAAATCGACCAAAATTGAAATACGAAGACGCACAACCGTCACGGCAAAATAAACGTAAAAAAAAACTGCCACTATCCTATCACCGGAACATCAGATAATAGAAATAGAAACAGAGCCGGAAACAGAAGAGTTTTTAGAACAACAGTTTCCAGAACAGCAACGCAATGTTGCATTTCTACATCAACCCTTTCTGTCAGAGACAGACACCGAAGTCGTTTTAGAAGATAACAGCGATCGATACAGTCCTTTACAAAAGAATATATGGAATAGAGACATGGCTGCAATTTATTTGATTGAACAAGGAACGAGTATTTATAAAGACTACCAACGTTTTGTGATCCATGTCAGCGAAAAGCCAAAACTCGAAATTCCAATTCGAGAAGTCGAACAAATTATGATTTTTGGCAATATTCAACTCTCCACTCCCGTAATTAACGCCTGCTTGCAAGAAAAAATATCTGTATTATTTCTAAATCAATCGGGTCAATATCACGGACATTTAGCAAGTGAGGAGTCAACAAATCTCGACAATCATTTAGTGCAAATGGAAAAACGAAACAGTGATGAATTTCAACTTCAGGTATCAAAAGCAATTGTTTGCGGAAAATTAGTCAATTCCAAGCAGCTATTAATGCGATTTAACCGAAAGCGGAAAATTGCAGGAGTTGATAAGGCGATCTATGGGATTGGTCAAGATATTGCTGCTCTAAATTTAGTTGATGATTTAGATTCTCTACGCGGTTATGAAGGAGTTACTGCTGCTCGGTATTTTCCTGCCTTTGGCGAGTTAATTACCAATCCCAATTTTGGATTTTCTGTTCGCAATCGTCAACCGCCTACCGATCCAATCAACTCTTTATTAAGTTTTGGATATACTCTTTTGTTTAATAATGTCCTAAGTTTTATTATTGCTGAAGGGCTTTCTCCTTATATTGGTAACTTTCACTATGGAGAAAGGCAAAAGCCTTATTTAGCTTTCGATTTGATGGAGGAATTTCGGTCTGTTATTGTCGATAGTTTAATTTTGAAAATCATCAATAACTATGAATTTAAAATTCAAGACTTCGATATCTTATCGAGTACGGGAGGAGTGTATTTAAATCAATCTTCTAGACGAATTTTTCTAAAACAGTTTGAAGTTCGTATGAATGAGGAAACATCTCATCCAGATTTGCAATCTCAAGTTACCTATCGTCATGCAATTCAATTACAAGTCAGACGCTATAAGCGTCATTTACTATTAGGAATTCCCTATGAAGCGTTTTTAAGACCTGCTTAATTATTGCATGGATAACAAATAATCCTGATACTAATTCTATATGAGGTTGCGCTTAACGCTCTCATATTGGAAATAAAGTTGGATTTATGAGGTATGAGTATAGGCTAAGCTAATACAGTATTTGCAGGCAAATGAAGTATATGGGTAGGGGCGCAATTCCTTGCGCCCTTACAACAATCTGTACCTTATTAAGTTGCAATTTGCTGGAAATTTTGCAAATTATTTTGAATAGCGATCGATTGGGAGTTTTTATACTAAATTCGGTTTTCTAACCCCTTTTTAGCCTAGCGATGTTCGTAATCGCGGCTATACAAACGAAGTCCCTTCGGGTTCGCCAGTCGCCTACGGCGGGAAACCCGCCTACAGCGCTGGACTCACCGCCTACGCGGACTAAATGATAAAGGGGATACAAGACGAGAATTCAGTATTAGTCAAATAGATTATACTTTTATTAATTTATACTTGCTAAGTATTTCAATGCTAGTTGTTGTTGTTTATGATATTCCTAATGATAAGAGACGAACTAAATTATCCAATTTTTTAGAAGGGTATGGACGAAGAGTTCAATTTTCTGTATTTGAATGTTTTTTAAGTTTGGACGAAATGCGACAACTATATGAAAAGGTTAAAAAATTAGTCAAGCCAGTGGAAGATAATGTCCGATTTTATTGGATATCTCAAGAAGCTGTTGAGAGAGTGTTGACTATTGGAGGTGAATCACCTCAACCACCGCCAAACTACTACGTTATCTAGGTTTGAGGCAAATTGAAGAGGAAGTTTTACTAGTTCATCTACACACTCCGGCAAATCGCCCAAACCCTATATTTTTCGTTGAAGTGTGTCGATTGCTTGCTATGTAAGGGTTTGAAGTATGTGTTTTACTAAATTTTCGACAGGATTTACAATGTTTTTGAGAGGTGTGTCGATTTGCAGTCTGAAATCCTTACTGGGTAAGGGCTGCTAGACGAACTCCCCACCGATTGGGTTAATTCGGAATAATTGGAAACAAGAAGATCCGCCGACAGAAAGCCAGTACCTCCGTTACTACCCCACCGATTGGGTTAATTCGGAATAATTGGAAACAACTCATTGCGTCAGGATATGGGTTGTTCATTTTTTTCCCCACCGATTGGGTTAATTCGGAATAATTGGAAACTTCCCGCAGGAATCTGGTCTACACCACCTCCAAACCCCACCGATTGGGTTAATTCGGAATAATTGGAAACATCAAAGATGATCCGCTTAAGCCTACCTACCCTTACCCCCACCGATTGGGTTAATTCGGAATAATTGGAAACCTTTTGGGCGGCTTCGACCAAGCCATGAAAAGCAAAACCCCACCGATTGGGTTAATTCGGAATAATTGGAAACAAGGAGCCTCGCGGGGCGTTTAGCTCTTACCCCCCACCGATTGGGTTAATTCGGAATAATTGGAAACCTTTGCTTTCTATTGATTCATTCATGTTGATTGCATACCCCCACCGATTGGGTTAATTCGGAATAATTGGAAACCTTCACAGCCGGCTTGGTGTCGGTCACCTCAATAAGTTCCCCACCGATTGGGTTAATTCGGAATAATTGGAAACACCTCATACTCCTTTTCTTGCAATTCCCGAATAATTTCCCCACCGATTGGGTTAATTCGGAATAATTGGAAACTTGAATGTAGTGTCAGACATTTTTTTTGTTTTATAAACTCCCCACCGATTGGGTTAATTCGGAATAATTGGAAACGTCAAGGAGGGCGCCTGCTAGACGCAATGGCTAATTGGCCCCACCGATTGGGTTAATTCGGAATAATTGGAAACGCGATGTCGGTAATGTTTATCCAAGACTTGTACGCCCCACCGATTGGGTTAATTCGGAATAATTGGAAACTTGCGTTCTCTGAAATGTTGACGATTACTTTTCCCCCCCCACCGATTGGGTTAATTCGGAATAATTGGAAACGAACTGAGAAGCTGCGGCAGCGGGGCTGTGCCGCAGCACCCCACCGATTGGGTTAATTCGGAATAATTGGAAACACTTCGAGCTTGGGCCGCTCGGTTGCAGACCCGAAGCTGTCCCCACCGATTGGGTTAATTCGGAATAATTGGAAACGTTTGGAGTCAACTTTCGACTCCGCTAGCCAGAAAAACCCCACCGATTGGGTTAATTCGGAATAATTGGAAACGTGTATGCCCAAGCGTGAGTTTGGTTTATTTGACCCCACCGATTGGGTTAATTCGGAATAATTGGAAACGTGAAGGAACTAGCTTGCGGCACTCAGACCGCAAGTGACCCCACCGATTGGGTTAATTCGGAATAATTGGAAACTGGACCTATATGGTCTACATAACCTCCTTTCCCGTCGGAAAATCCCCACCGATTGGGTTAATTCGGAATAATTGGAAACAGCGGAGCACCAGGTAACGATCTCTCCGCTATTGCCCCACCGATTGGGTTAATTCGGAATAATTGGAAACCCGGCGGCTCTGGCGTATGCCAGATTTCCGTTACCCCACCGATTGGGTTAATTCGGAATAATTGGAAACTTGTTGGGTAGACAGTGCCACGGTGGCTTTTCTCCAGCCCCACCGATTGGGTTAATTCGGAATAATTGGAAACGGCTTTATCTATAAGCTTCGTAGTGGCCTTGCCTGTAAAAGCCCCACCGATTGGGTTAATTCGGAATAATTGGAAACTCAAATCCGCCGTTCTCAACCCCGATCCCTGGAGCAGCCCCACCGATTGGGTTAATTCGGAATAATTGGAAACTGTATCTGTGGCTACTGCTTTCTGATCGTCCGGCCCCACCGATTGGGTTAATTCGGAATAATTGGAAACCTTTTAAGATTCCTAAGACTTGGATGTCAGATAAGCCCCACCGATTGGGTTAATTCGGAATAATTGGAAACTAACTGAGATACCCAACCCTTAACCGTTGGGTTGCCCCACCGATTGGGTTAATTCGGAATAATTGGAAACTTTACTTTTTATCTTTATCTTTATCCTTGCCTTGCTCCCCCACCGATTGGGTTAATTCGGAATAATTGGAAACCTGAGCAGGCAGTAAGGAAGCGAGCAGCACCACGAGACCCCACCGATTGGGTTAATTCGGAATAATTGGAAACTCTCGTTGACGCTGGATCTACCCAAGGCTTAGGCTTTGTGCCCCACCGATTGGGTTAATTCGGAATAATTGGAAACAACTCGATCTGAAGGTGAATTTTCTTTTCAGATTCACCCCACCGATTGGGTTAATTCGGAATTATAGCTATTTCCTCCATGCTGTACTAGCAGTCTTTAAACTCGGATCTGCTCTAAAGTTCTTACCTGGATCTGGTACAGTGACTTCCTACGCTTTAATGAGCGCAACAGTTTATGCAGCTTTGATCGCAGCAGGCTATATTTATATGAAAGCACTTGCAGCATTACTTGAAAATAGAGGTGCGGGACAAGTTAAAAAAGAGGATCTCAAAGCAGCAGTTGTTCAAGTTATGAACGATAAAGAAGCTGTTCAGTCAATTTTTAACACTGCAAAAGAAAGTTATACGAAAGCAGATTCCGATTTAAGTAGTTTGGCTCAGGAATTAGGTGACCTGAAACAGAAAATGCAGCAAAACGCAGTCACATCAGAACAAATAGATGCTGTAGGAGAGATTGCAGCAGCAGAAATGGCTGCGCTGCAAAACGATCCGCCCAAGACATTTAAACGACTCAAGAACTCTGGCGAATGGGCATTAGAGAACGCAGATCAATTTGAGCTAAACCTTGCAGCAGGGGCTCTCAGGATAGCGCTCGGTCAATAGCCTTACGGTGGGAAAACTTACATTTTCGTCATTCGCATCAAGCACTGCTGCAATTCCAGTCATTTCTGTAACACTTGAGATGACGAGCAATAGGCTGAAGATTAACGAGTAAAAGGAAAACCAGTTCTTTGTTACTTTTCATCTTTACTTATTGTTACATAGATAAAAAGAATCAGTATTTTTCAGCAATTTCAAGTTGCTCATTATACGATTCTTCTGTATCTAAATATTCCATCTTGAGTTATTACCCCTTAAAGTCAGAGTATGACTGATGAAGCAATCTATACGGCAATTACCTTTGCACCCGTGCAAGGATTTATCGAAAAATCGCGGAAGTTGAGGGACTTGTATGGTGCATCGTTGATTTTGTCCTATCTCAGTCAGCAGATAGTTTTAGCAGCTCATAGCCAAGATGACGTGAAAGTAATTTCTCCAGCAAACATCAATGTCCAAAAAGGAATGCCGAACCGCATCCTAATTAAAGGTCATTTTACCGAAGAGATGGCACGGGAGGTATTATTAACGGCTTGGCAAAATATTCTCTCAGTCTGTCGTACCTGGATTGAGAAAGAATTACCTAATTATGAATATGAATGGGAACGTGAATGGTCACATTGGGGAAAGCATACTTGGGAAATATTTTGGGGGATAGGAAATTCGATCGCATCTGCAATGGAGGATTTGGAAACCCGCAAACTTTCTCGTGCTTGGACTGCAATTAATTGGATTGGTGAAAGTTCCAGTTTAACGGGTACAGATGGAATTGCATTTCCGGGATTGGGGGGGAAAAATCGCAATCCAATCACAAAAAATTTGACCTACCGCTCTGAGTTTGATGATATCCGAAAGTTTTATAAATCACTAGCAGACATAACTGAAAATCAGGAAAATTCCCAAGAAGATGAACCAGAAGCAAAGGAATTAGAAGAAGATAATTCCCAGGAAGAAGTTCAACCAGAAGGTAAATTTGTTGCACTGAACGAACAATTGAGTATTCCTGAATTAGTTAAACGTCTTGTGACATGCGAGGATGTGAGAAGAAATATAGGAATAGCAATTGGTGAAAAAAATTCTTATTTTGGAAGATTACCCAAAGGATTTAAAGAGATTCGTCGCAAGCCAACTGAAACTCAACCCGGACAATGGACAGGCTGGTTTATGGGAGATGGGGATGAAGTTGGGAAAAAATTGAAAAAAATCGCTAATAGTGAAAACGCAGAAGAAGAAATCAAGGTATTTACTAGAAAATTACGTAATTGGGGTAAAGATTTTTACAGTTGTTTACCAAAACAAAAACTAGGAAGAGTCATTTATGCGGGTGGTGATGATTTTTTAGGTGTAATTTATAGTAAAAAACCCGAAGAACCCAATTCTGGCTTGGCTGCATTGGAATGGTTAATGACATTGAATGATAAATGGCACGAACACGAAGGAAAAATTAATGTTAGTGTAGGTTTTGTCTGGGTTGCAGGGAGTGTTCCCCAGCGAGATGTATTACAACATTGTCGTCAAGCACAACAGAAAGCCAAAAAATTAAACCGCGATCGCGTGACAATCCGAATCGTATTTAACAGCGGACAGTATGTGGATTGGACTTGTCCTTGGAAGTATTTGCATATCCTCAAAAGTTATCGCGATCTCAATGGTAACACTTATCAAAAGTGGGAATGTAAAGGTCGAGATACCAACTATGAACCAAATTGGACGCATATCTTTAGCGATTTAGCCCAACTGAAAGCACGCCATGCTTTTGGATTAACAGAAAACCGTCATCGAAAGAACATTGATAGTCATACTGCTATTCAAAGCAAAATTCTTGATAATCGTCGAAATTTTCTAAAATTTTTTGACATTTATTTTCCTGGTTTTGGGGAAATCTTAATAGCCCATGAAACATTACTTGTAGGTGCAAGTGATGATGTAAGTTCGGCTCAAAAAGCTTCATTGATGATTAATTGGATAGAAGATTTAATTACAATTGGTTGGCATTTATGTTCAAATACCTCATCATTATTAAACCACTAGGTTTTCTATATGGTAGTGCAGGTGCATTTCTTTCACCAGAAAATTTAGTTGGTCATTCTGGGGAAAAATTTCCACCGAGTGCAGCAGCACTTTCCGGGTTATTTTTTAGTGCTAAACTAACAGGAAAGAATTTAACAGAGCGAGAGAAAAATCAAATTCATAAAGAACTCAGCGAACATTTACATACTGCAGGAGCATTTTGGGCTAAATCTAAATACGAACAAGATTTTTATGTACCAATTCCTTGGCATAGAATTATTGGTGGAGAGAAGGAAAAATATACAGACGAGTGGGTTTTAGATCGAAATGAAAATTGGCAGCGCAAAAGACAATATCAAGATTGTGAAGATAAATTAGAAGTAGCTTTTACATGGCAAACTATTACTTCCTGGGGTAAGAAAAAACTGGAATGTGCAACTCATCCTTGGGATTATGTATCTTTTCTCCATCCTCACATGAAAGATAGCGAGCGACATTCAAAATCTCAAGATGGTTTGTTTTTAGAACGTGCCGTACAAATGCCTGAAAATACTTGTTTAGTTTATTTATCAAGTCATGAACTAGATAGTGGATGGTACCGCTTTGGTGGAGAAAATCATATTGTTGAAATTGAATGCCAAGAAATAAAAAAGAAAGAAGTATGTGAACTTTTCAAGCAACCAATAAAACAAGCATTTGCTTTAATTACTCCTGCTATATGGGGTTCAACGCGCTTTTCTTTTCGTTTTCCCCAACATTCAGATTTGTCATCTTATTTTCCAGAAGCTAAAACTAAGTTATTAACTGATAAAGCCATACCTTATCGATACAGTACAGCTGGAAGATTGGGAAGAGGGCGTTATGCAGTTCCAGCCGGAAGCGTATATGTGTTACCAAAACCTCTGAATTTGTCTTGGAGTCAATTTAAGGATGATTGGTTTCCAAATGAGGGATACAGCTTAAAAAAAATTGGTTGTGGTTTATGTTTACCTGTAGAAATTACGGGTTTACCAAAATATCAAGAGGCTTAATTAAAAGCTAAATAGGAGAGATAAATAATGTATCAAAAAGCTTGTGGAATTATTGAGACTCTAGCACCAGTTCACGTGGGTGCAACCGCTGGAGAAGAAAACGGTAACTTAAACCTTATCTTCCGCGACCAATTTACCCAAACTGGCATTATTAATGGTAGCTCAATTCGCGGTCGTTTGCGAGCCGATATGCGTCAATATCGTGGTTATTTAGAAAAGCGAAGAGAAACAATTCCTCCAGAACTAGATGAAGATTTTTGGTATGGGAAAAAAGCTGAACAGGGACAACCAGATAGTACTAGTGAAGCTGTTATTAAATTAGAACACGCTTCCATTGTTTGGTTGCCTGTTTTTTGTCCGGGACAACCCATTATATGGGTAAGTTGTCCTAGTTTACTCAAAAGGTATAACCGGATAGCTAGATTGAATAAAAAAGATAGCGAGATTCCTAAAGAATATACAGCTTCTCAAGAATTATGGAACAAAGCGTTAGAGTCGAAAGATAATAAATTAAAAGGTAAAAAGTTTCTCTTTTTTAACCTCGGTTTTTTAGAAATTAAAAAATCAGAAAATTTATCAGATTGGTTCCCTTTGGATAAAAATTTACCTGCAGTTGTCGTGGATGATAATGATATAGCTATGATTCACGATATGGCTTTATATCGCCAGAGTCGAGTTGCATTAGAAGACGATATGAAGAGGGCAAAAAAAGGACAGTTTTTTAATACAGAAGCCTTACCAGAAGGCACTATTTTAGCTTTTCCAATTGCTATTAAATTCCATGATAAAGATTGGGATTGGAAACCAATTCAGGGTGCATTAAGTGGAGAAATTTATCTGGGTGGACTCGAATCTATAGGTTTAGGTCATTGTCATTTAACAATTCTACATATTAAAGAGAAAAAATCATGACTTGGAATTCTTACCAATTAGACGAAAAAGCACAAAATATTGTGCTTAAATACCGCGATAAAGAAGTTTTAAATGAATCTCACAAAATGCGTGTCACAGCTGCTTATGGCTTAGAAAGGTTTTGGGGAGAGCATTTACGATTAATGAGTAAGGATAAAAATACTGAGGATTACATCAAAGGAGAATTTTGGTTAGAAACTTGGAAAGAATTAGTAGAAATTATGAAGAAAGCAGGAATTGAAGTACCAAATGAAAAAATAGATCGTGATGGCAAAAACTTTAAAACCGAAGATATTAAAAAAATGACAGCTAAATTTTGGGATAGGGAAAAATTTCCGATAGAACATCAGAGAATAACTTTAGCTGTTTTAACTCAATTTTGTGACAGTTTAGTTTGGTGGACGCAGCGATATAAGAAAGTGCAAGAGAAGTCATAGAAAATTCTATAAAAAAATTAAAAAGGAAAATAACTTATGAATGATGAAAATGTACCAATGATGTTCCGCGCTCAAGTTGGAGGACGTTGCCAAATTCAGCGAGTTGTTGACAAACGCAAAAATACAACTAAAGATAAGCGTCAGGATGTTGAGATATGGGTTGATGAGTGGAAGGATGTTTTTCCTAAAGATTTACTTCCTCAAGAAGAATCTCAAAAGCATCAAGCTGTATCTAATTCACAGCAGGACAACAATCAAGCTGTAGCACGTCCAAAACCAAACGCAAAACCCCCAGAAAGTACAACCTTCAAATTTCCAGAATTTGGCTCTAATGTAAAAACATGGACATATTCAATTAAATGGAGATTAGTTTCCAATAGCGGACAAGATGAGGGTGTCATACGTCCGATTATTGGTGCTAAAGGATTTCCCTATTTCTCGGGTGCAAGTATGAAAGGTGCTTTTATTCGTGCTTGCAAGCAATTTTATGGGAAAGAACAGGGGAAAAAAGAAGCAGAAAAATATTGCGGTAAAAAGCTAGCAGATGGTAGTAGCGAACCTGGGATTTTGCGCTTTCATGGTGCTTATCCAGTCAATATGAACTGGACAAAAAGCTTAGTAGATATTATCCACAGTCAAGAAATAAAACAAGTCATTAAAGACGATAGGAATAAACCAACTAATGCAAATTCCATGATATCCCTCTATAAAACTACATTAAGATTTGGTATTTCCAGTACCATAGAGCTAGATGAATCAGAGTGGAACATACTTAAAATAATTTGGGAAAGAGCATTAGCTTGTGGGCTTGGTTCTAGAGTCAGTGCTAGTTACGGTTATTTTAGATCTCTAGAAATTAATCAGAGTCATCATCCCAATCAATTATTACAAGTTAAGCTAAAAGGACAAGGAGCAATATCAAAATTAGTTAATCGTACCCCAGAATTTCGTCCTAATATGTTCAAAGCTGCTTTGCGCGGTCACACCTTACGTTTATTAGGAGGATTAACTGACGAAGGAACAGCAAAGCAAATTACTCAAAAATTATGGGGTGGATTTGCTGACAAAAATCTAGATAAAGATTCAACAGGTTCAATTGTCGGATTATTAGGAATAGATTTTGATTTTGAGCCTTCACAAATTATTTCCCAAAATAATCCCGGACATTATGAACTGTCAGAAGGTATTTTAAATATTTTTTGTATGCATCCTGAGATAGAGAGTGCAGAGAAAGAAAAATTATTAAGAACTGCTGACACTTTGATAAAATTTTCCATGTTATTTGGTGGTTTTGGTAAATCATGGCGCAGAGTTTGTCACAAAGAATTTTACAGAGAATATTTTAATAATCATAGTGATAAAGTGATTGGCTGTCACTGGCAATTTCTTGATAAGTTAGCATATTATCCTGTTAATCAACTCGAAGATATTATTGGATATATTAAAGATATACGAGAGATAATTTGTAGTTGGATACCGCAACATAAGAGAGTAAATCGTGATGTAACAACGGTCCTTAAGACACCCATGAGTACACCCATAAAAACAACTACAAGTCCATCAATAAATTTATCCAATCAAAGTCAAAGTCCTCATCTCAAACCTCCACCAAAACGTCCAGACAATCTTCCAAAAAATCAGCCTCATAATCAAGTAGATCAAAATAGTGACATAGTACACTGGCGTGAAGCTTGGTATTCGCCAAAAGTGCAAGTATGGGCACGTTTTGCTGAAAATGGTGAAAGTAAAGCTATTCTCTGGTTTCATGATGCTTATAGAGGAGAGGATACGATTAAAAAATCACTTTTAGCGGGAAGTATGGGAAATACAGGACGTATTTGGCATCGAATGTATCCACGTTTTGTTATTAATGACAATAAGGAGATTGTGAGGGGAGATGGTTACGTGGAGTTACTTACTATTTTCTCCGATGAATCTTCAGAAACAACAAAATTTTTGAATTTTCTTAAAGATAATAGTGGATTTACAAAGATTTGGTAAAAGGAGGATTAAAATGTCAATTTGGATTATTACTACAGGGAATAGTGATGTGCAATTAAAGATAAATTACAATTGGGAAAATCTCTTTTATGAAGAAGTGAGGTATGACGAGGAAAAAGATATAAAAAAATGTGATAAATTTGCAGCTATTCAGCAAGATAAAGCTTCCGAACTTTATCTCGTTCCTGCTAGGGTACTAGGCATAGTTTATGAAAATTATTTACAAAACAATTATAGTGACTTAGCATTTCCATTGTTAGATACTTTTTCTCAATATTTTTCGGCAAATCCAAATGAGAAACCATCTATTATTATCGTATTGTTGACCGACCAAAGAAATATCTTTCTTAATGAATCCGGTGAATTGAATGAAAAAGTAACGAATAATGAATTATCTCCTTTTTGGCAAGATACTTGTACTTTAAAATCTGTATTTAAGGAATATTTTAGACAAAATAAAATTTTTTCACCCGTTGAACCAGAATTTTTGACTTTAAACCCAATGTCAGAACAAGGGTTAGATAATTGGGATAAAACTTTGAAGGTAGTTCAAGAACAATTTGAAAATCTTAAAAAAGAATTAAATAAATTTCCTCAGTATAATCCCAATGACACTATATATGTTAGTCATCAAGCAGGAACTCCAGCAATATCTTCGGCGGTACAATTTGCTAGCTTAAGCAATTTTAAAAATGTGAAGTTTTTATCTAGTAATATATTTTTTAACGATGAGGGTGAGCAAACTTCTGACCCTCAATTAGTTGAGATTTCTAATTATTGGATGGGAATACAAATTCAAAAGGCAAAACAATTAACAATCGAAGGTCTACCTGGTGTAGCTTTGTCTATGTTACAGGAGATTGGTTATGTAGACAATAAAAATGTTAAACCACGTTTGGAAAACATGGTTAGTGTATTTAATATTCGTGAAAGTTTGGCAAAAGGACATGAGTTTAATGTAGAACCAGCAATACAGCGTGTTGTTGATGCATTAAATTTAGTTGAGATTTTTTTTAAGGAAAAGAACTACCTTCAAGGTATTGCTTTATTAGCTGCGGCTCATGAGACTTTCTTAAAAGCTGCGATTGCAAAGGAAATTAACAATCAAAAAATAATTCTTAATATTAGTCATAATAAAAAGATATTTATAAGTCAACAATTAGTTAAGTGGCAGCAACCAGGATTAGTTTTTATTAGAAATAATCGGGACTCATATCTAGATAAAAAACTTAAATCAGTTTTAGGTATACCCGATTGGGATAGAACCGAGCAAACACTTATTGATATCAAAATTGAGATATTAACTCAACTGTCATTTCCAATTGCTAATTTTGAAAAGAAATTTCAAAAAAAACAATTCGATTTGATGAATAGTAATTCTGGATTATTTAAATGGCTTCATCAACTTAGACCAGAATTTAACTCTTGGGATTTACTCAAATGGATGTGCATCGAAAAAGATAATAAAAAACAATATGAT
This sequence comes from Tolypothrix campylonemoides VB511288_2, assembly GCF_045999855.1. NCBI lineage: Bacteria > Bacillati > Cyanobacteriota > Cyanophyceae > Nostocales > Tolypothrichaceae > Tolypothrix > Tolypothrix campylonemoides. The sequence continues at coordinate 50,569 of NZ_JBFPMW010000015.1, read as the reverse complement.
TACGATATCCGTAACCAACTAATGCATAATTTGTTAGGATTTAACGAACAAGAAGTGATTCAATACTTATTAGGAAACTCAACTACATCAACTTACACAGATGTTCTGACAGCATATCAGCAAGCTGTAAAAGAAAAATTTCTTAATCAAATAGACTGCTTGGGCCTCAAATATAATGAGAGGAACTTGTATGATGAATTAGAAGCGATCGCAAACGATATCACTTGAGCACCGCAGTTGCGCGAACCAGGAGGTGTATTTATCGAACGCTTGTTATATAACCTGCCAATACTTATCAGTCATAGCTTTGGAGCATTTTAGTTAAGATGGGGGTTCGCGGAAACTCTAAAACCCTTGCTATACTTAGCTTTACAGAGATTTTTATGATGGGAGGTGCTGACAAGCGATCGCTCAAACGGTACTTTTTTATGTGGTCCGCGAAAATAGGAGTCAAAAGTCTTGTTCTGCAAGCTCTCTAGACTCCCGCCGTCTCCACTAACAATGTGGAGGCGCATAATTGGAAACTTAGCCAAAACACAAGAGTATGGAAGACAAATGGATTGTCTCCACTAACAATGTGGAGGCGCATAATTGGAAACTTTTAATATAAGAAGCCGAGCACTCTACACCGTGAGGTCTCCACTAACAATGTGGAGGCGCATAATTGGAAACATTTTTAAGTCAAGAGAAGGGAAAAGAATGACTGGAGTCTCCACTAACAATGTGGAGGCGCATAATTGGAAACCCAATAAAACCAATGTCTTTTTCTGCACCATCACGTCTCCACTAACAATGTGGAGGCGCATAATTGGAAACTCACGGAGAAACAAATTCTTACCTACCAGTCATTGGTCTCCACTAACAATGTGGAGGCGCATAATTGGAAACGACCCAGGCTACAAATATTACAAAGTAGCTGGTCTCCACTAACAATGTGGAGGCGCATAATTGGAAACTCCCTGAGACGAGCGCGGTTCTGCATTTTCAGATAGTCTCCACTAACAATGTGGAGGCGCATAATTGGAAACAATTCCCCACCACAGTGGGCGCAACCGAGGTAAGCAGTGTCTCCACTAACAATGTGGAGGCGCATAATTGGAAACTTTTCTAATTTGGCTTAGAACGTAAATAGCCTTGTGGCGTCTCCACTAACAATGTGGAGGCGCATAATTGGAAACTTCTAGCTTTTTCCCAACTCGCGATCGCTGCCTCTGTCTCCACTAACAATGTGGAGGCGCATAATTGGAAACACGAGGTAACTTATGTTAGTAAGCAAGCGATTTGGAGAATTAAAAGCAAAGTCTCCACTAACAATGTGGAGGCGCATAATTGGAAACTCTATAAGGATTGCCATCTTGAGAAGCGATGGGTCTCCACTAACAATGTGGAGGCGCATAATTGGAAACCCAACAAAACCCGCCGAATCCTAGACACGACCTACGTCTCCACTAACAATGTGGAGGCGCATAATTGGAAACATTACTCCCACAAAACTATAGCTAATATCAATTAAGTCTCCACTAACAATGTGGAGGCGCATAATTGGAAACTTGACAGCAAAGAAGAAGCGATCGAAAAAGCAAAGAGGTCTCCACTAACAATGTGGAGGCGCATAATTGGAAACATAAAGTAACTCATTATAATGATCTTCAAAACCTTCGTCTCCACTAACAATGTGGAGGCGCATAATTGGAAACCTCAGAACAATTGCCTGTCCTCCTCTGCCTTTTGTCTCCACTAACAATGTGGAGGCGCATAATTGGAAACAGAAAAGTTTTGATTCGGTAGAAGAAGCTCAATCATGGGGTCTCCACTAACAATGTGGAGGCGCATAATTGGAAACGGATGTACTTGAGCAGATAGGTATGCTTGAAGAATGTCTCCACTAACAATGTGGAGGCGCATAATTGGAAACACCAGTTGTTGTATCAATTGCCCAACAACGCAATAAGTCTCCACTAACAATGTGGAGGCGCATAATTGGAAACTTGCTGTAACACACTTACTGTATTGGCTAAAGTGTCTCAACTAACAATGTGGAGGCGTATAATTGGAAACTGTATTGGTTTGATTTTGGTCTAGCTTTTGGTGTCTCAACTAACAATGTGGAGGCGTATAATTGAAAAACAATAAAGTTGCTATAAGTATTTGTAGTAGGGTATTTCGATCTAGTTAAGAAGTCATCTTGACGATTACCCGACGAATTTGGTCAAATTGGAATAAATAAAGTTTTTTTGGTAAGAGTTTCCTAGCAAACAGGTATTTTACAAATAAAATAGGATACTATAGAGTTGACAAGCTCCAAGAGTATTAATTATGAAAACCGAACGCGAACGCGAACAGTTAATCAAAGATATCAACGAACTAATAAATCAAGCTTATGATAGTACTCTAGATGAAATTTACACTCTCTTGATAAAAATAGAAGAAGAAGAAGAGGAAGAAGATTTAAAAGCATACGAGCTTGCTAAAAAAGAAGCAGAAAATGAAGGTTCAGTGTCATGGGAAGAAGCTAAAAAAGAACTGAAAACCGAAAGAAAAAAGGAAGTTGCGTGAATTATAAAGTTGAAATATTAAAAGGAGCGTTAAAACAAATTAAAAAATTACCACTAGAACTTCAAGAACGAATACAAGTTAAAATTGATAATTTAGCTATAGAACCCCGTCCCAGTGGAGTGAAAAAGCTTAAAGGTAAAGAAAATACTTATAGAATAAGAGTATGCGAGTATCGTATTATATACGATATATTTGAGAATGTTTTACTAGTAAATGTTGTAAAAATTGGACATCGTAGTAAGATTTATAAAGATGAAAGTTAACAAATATGACAAGATTATAGCGATCGCTTATAGTTGTTACTGACCAGTAACTGTACTTTTCAAAATTCCGAGTATTTTCCCCACCTGACTGATAAAATATTCATTAAAGTCTATTTCTATAGTATTGCCTTTCAATCGCAAAAATCTCCAGTTTGTACCAGTTGTCACTACACCATAAATTACACTAATTGGGTTTTCTTTAATTTCATTAAAAATTTGAGCACCTATCATTTCTGCCATACATTGTGCCAAACCCGATTGAATATTATCATTTTTCGCTTCTACTAAAGTTACAACTGGTGCTTCAATAATTATTTGTTCTGAAGAAAGACTAATTAAAAAATCACAAAATCCATTTAAACCTTTTGTAACATCTACAGTCAAGTCTTTACCAGAAAATATACTAATTTGTAATGCCATTTGTCTTTTCATCTCTACCAAAATAGGCATGACAATTAGTTCGGAACGTGCTTTTTTAGTATCGATCGCTAATGCTAGAGGTAAATATTCTTTAAGAGATTGAGCCAGAAAATCGCTATAAGTTATCTCTGGTATATCAGCAAAAATTCCAAATTGCTCGGAGATAACAATCCCAAAGTTACTTTTTATTTGTTGGATAGTAAATTGACTGTATGGCATAGCTTGCTAGTTGTGCCTAGTTTCAACCTCTTGTAAAACTATTTTATTCGGAAACTCGCCTTTCCAAGCATAGGCTTTAATAAAGCATAGACAAATCAAACCCAAGCCGAAAGCAGTTAGGGAAAACCTATGCTAACAACTCGTCGTGTCCTGATTTTTGCAGATAGCGATAATACTTACTTAGCAGCACAAAGCTTTAATAGGAAAATTGACTGGCAAAAAATTTGTCACTACCTCGCAGATCCTAAAGAAGGTAGAGAATTGATAGAAATGGTAATTTACGTAGGATTACCTCCAGCCAGAGAAAGATTTGAAGAACAGCGAAAAACCAAAGAAAAGTTTGTTTACTGGGCTAGAAATAATGGTTTTTTAGTCGTTACCAAAGAAGGAAAAGTGAAAGGAGAAGACTATGAAAGTAATATTGATATCGTTATGGCAATGGACGCAATTGAATTAGCTTTAGAAGTGAAGCCGGATATCGTTGTATTAGTGACAGGCGATTCTGATTTTGCTTATTTAGCAGAAAAATTGAGAAGAAGAGGAATGCGCGTTGAAGTTGCATCAGTAGAACAATCGTTAGGTAGCGAATTAAAAAATGCGGCTAATAGCATTGTGGATTTAATTGAAGTCTTTGATTCATTCAATCCTCAAAATAGCAGCCAAACTTTTCACAGAATTGGTAACACCAGCATATTTGATTAAATTTCAGCAACCACGTAGGTTGGGTTTCGTTCCTCAACCCAACATAAATCAATGCCAATGACAAACGACAAATGACCAGTGAATATCATGCCAACAGTTAATGGAAAACTAATTACTCAAGGACACGATTGCTTAGAAACTCTGGATACGCTCAAGCAGAAAACGACAAATACTATACAAAATGTTCAAACATTAGAGGCACAAATGATGAATCTAAGCCAGCAACAAGAGCAGAAATATGCACAAGAACTCAACACCATTAAAAATCATCTCAATCAATTAGATAAAAGATGTATTCTTCTTGAAGAATCAATTTCCAGACAGTTTGTCCAGTTTATCATTGTCAGCATTTGTAGTAGTATCTTTGGCTTATTTTGTTTGTGGTACTGGTTTGGCACTCCTCATAAACCAAAATCTCAAACACAAGTGGGTATTTTATATATTACAAAAAACTTCAAGTTATCCATTTCTTGATTAAAACTATCAGCAATACAGCATTCACAAAAAAAGGAGACAATATGAGAGCAGTCATCAATGGAAAACTAGTCGATTTACCACAAGGAACTACAGTAGAACAACTGAGAAAAAAACTTCCAGAAATTGGTAACGACGATGTTATGGAAGAAGGTTTTGGTGGAACTAGACCCTTGAAGAATAATGAAGCTCTGAAAGAAGGCTCAAAAGTATGGACTGTACCCAAAATTGTTAAAGGGTAGGCGTAAGCCCCATATAAGTCAACGTTAGTCAACTATAATTTTGTGTAGGTAAGTTATGACAATTACAATTAGTCAAGATAAATTTGAGTTTCGCCCAACTTCAAGATTGCTCGAAGAACTCAAACTTTTGGAAAAAGCAGCAAAAAATATTGTTGTTGGTACTAAAACAGTTGAGAATGTCAAATACACGGCTATTTTAGTTAAAGGAATGCCTTTATCTTCCCAGAAGTTTACAGTTTCTAATACCGACGTTTTGTTCTTATTGCCTCCAGAATATCCTGAATTACCTCCTATCGGTTGTTATCTTAATTATCCTTGGAATACAACCGGAGAAGGAGATCATCACTTTACAAGACAAAGCTATTATGGAGCGCCTTTCTTAAGTGATGAAGGATGGTACTGGTATTGTGTGGGACTCGGAGGAGGCTTCAATCGAGAAGTATGGTTGAATTCCTGGAAGCCAACTCAGCAAGTTGATAGAGGACATAACCTCGCGACACTCTTTGTAACTGCACGTCATGCAATTAATAGCGATGAATGAGGAATTATGAATTATGAAAGGAAAATGAAAAAGAATAAATTGTACTGAGGGTCAAATTTTATGACACATCAAAATCTCCTGGTAGAGTATTCTTTGCATATACCGCCGAAAATGTGGCAAGAGTTTCGTCAAAATATGTTGGATTATCGGAATTCAAATGAAGAAGTGATTGGTTTCTTTTTTTGTAAACCCCATCAAGTGTCAAAAAGAAAAATTCGCTATATTCCTAAAGCTTGGGTTGTTCCTTCTCCCGATTGCTATGAGATGCAGTCTGTTAGTGGATTAGTTTTAACACAACAATTTCATTTCTACTTGTTGAAACAGTATCTCAAAGAAGGTTTGCATGTCGTTCATATTCATACTCATGTTGGGGAGATAATTCCTGAATTTTCTTCTGTTGATAATTATTATGAAGCGGATTATGCTCGATTTCTGGCTAAGAATTTCCCTAAAAAGCCTCGGCTAATTTCAGGTGTCTTCAATCAATCACTAGAACAAAGTAAATTTCGTATCTGGGACAGAAAAGGAAAAAAATCCTATGATATAAAATTTTCTACTAATTACTTGGAGAGCACAAATTCTCTGGAAGACAACTTTCAAGAGCATAATATTGCATCAACAATTCAGAATTATGGTGCAATCGATATGACAAAGCTTATATCCAACGATCGCAATCTCATGTTCTCCAGGCAAAAAGTATTTGGCGAAACCTGTCAAAAACAACTTGGCGAACTAAAAGTAAGTCTTATCGGATGTGGTGGAATAGGTTCAATCTTTGCCGAACTATTAGGGCGGTTAGGTGTAAGGAATTGGATATTAATAGACAGCGATCGCATAGAAGCAGTCAACCTCAATCGAATGCCAGGAGCTACTCAAAAAATGGTCGAACAGCGATGGAAAAAAGTTGATTGCGTAAAACACTTAATCAAAAAAATCTATCAAACAGGCTCCTGTGTAACCACAATACCAACAGCAATAGACAATGAAGTTGCTAGATCGGCTATAGCCACATCCGATTTAATCGTAGTTGCAACAGATAATCATCTTTCTCGCAAAATAGCCCAAGAACTTGCATTAGAATATATGCATCCTCTTATTTGCCTTGGCACTCACATCGATCTGAATCAATGCGATCGCAAACCGCGAATGTTTTGTCGCGTCACCATTCCTCCTTTAGGAGGCGGTTGGTGCTTGATGTGTGGCAATATTATCAACCTGCAAAAAGCTGCTGTAGAATCCGCACCAGTACAAATCAATCAAATGGTTGCAAGCGCAGGTTATTTAGAAGGAGTTAACGATCCAGCCGTATTTTGGTTGAATAGTATTTGTGCTAGTACCGCAGTCGGTGTAATTCATGGCACAGTCAGTGGTTTTTTGAATGTAAATGCTGGAATTGATTGGGTTTATGAGTTTCCTAACTGTGTTTGGCATCAGACCAATACAGAGTATTTAGAAACACCTGATTGTTATTTTTGTTCTAACTTTGATGCTTTTACAGCAAAAAGTGAAGAATTTTCTAGCGAAAGCAATGTTGAAAATATGGACTATTGGCTTTGAACTCTTTTCGCTTTGAAAAGTGAAGATTCCAAACAGTTGTTACTATGCGGGTCAAGTCTTGAAATTTTTTCATTGCGACTGCCTTCTGTACTTAACTGCTAAAGCCAATCGCCAAGTTAAAATAAATGGGTACAATTGCAACAAAGTCAAGGCTATGGCAATTAGACATAGGAGGAACTCAAATGACACCTAACACTTCTTTAGAAGAACGACTTGCAGCAATAGAAGCAGCGATCGCTGAGTTGCAGAAGCAAGTTCCGACTGCTCAACAGACAAATTGGCTGCAACAAATTACGGGGTCTTTCAAAGATGAACCAGCCTTTGACGAAGTGCTTGCTTACGGACGAGCGATTCGCCAAGGGAATGAGTCTCTTCTTGAAGCGCAAGATGAGCTATGAAATATTTATTGGATACAGATCATCTGAGCATTCTTCAGCGTCAAGTAGGGAAGGATTACAGTAACCTTTCGACACGCATGACTCACTACCCATTGTCAGATTTTGCTGTATCAACTGTGACGTTTCACGAACAGACGCTAGGTAGTCACGCTTATATCAATCGTGCTCGTAACTTAGATGATGTTGTGAAAGGATATGAAATGATGACACGACTCGTTAGCGACTTCAAAGTTTTGCCCCTTGTCTCGTTCGATGTGGGTGCAGCAGCGACATTCGATCGATTACAGTCACAACGGATTCAACTGGCAAAGATGGATGCGCGGATTGCGGCGATCGCGCTATTTCGTGGATTGATCTTGTTAACTCGTAACCATCGAGACTTTAGTAAAGTGACAGGGTTATTAACTGAAGATTGGACACTTTAAAGCATCACGTGAGCTTGGACATCCTCATATCGTGACTCACTTTAACTTCAGTAGGAAACAATAACATTTGAGTATCTTTTTTTGGCATATAGAATCGATGGTTTATAGTATTTCACACTTTACAGCCATTTTCAGGTCAATAGACCACACTAGTAGGGACGCAATGCCTTGCGCCCTTACATATAGTCAATACCTTTGCCAAAACGCCCTCACTCTAGAGCGCCGGTACAGTAATCAATATGAAGACAAAAAACCCGGTTTCTCTGACTCGAAAAGCTCGATATTTCGTAAGCTCAAATTGAAGAAATCGGGTTTTTGGGAATACTGTACCGACGCTCTAGAAAAGTGGACGGCAGGCGCTACAACGGGGGGAACCCAGAGCAGTCGCCTCAACGGGGGGAACCCTCCGAAGTTTGCTATTGGGGGTTTCCCCCAATAGCAACTTCTCTCCGCACGGCGCTACTCACCGCAACGCGCTGCCTCGCGACTGCCTTCCGTACTTAATTGATAAAGCCAATCGCCAAGTTAAAATAAATGGGTACAATTGCAATAAAGTCAAGGCTATGGCAATTCGACAACCTCGTTACAGTAAAGAAGAGTTTGCTCGCCGTGGCAATGAGATTTATGAGTCTCAAGTACGTCAACAAGTCGAGGAAGGCAATCATGGCAAGATTGTGGCTATCGATATCGAAACCGGGGCCTTTGAAATTGCGGATAATACGATCGCGGCTACCGATCGGCTTTATGAGCGGTATCCAGATGCTCAGCCATGGGTAATCCGGATTGGACATCGTGCTGTTTACCGCTTTGGATCTCGGAGTTTAAGAAAAACAGTATGATGCGCGGTTTCGTTAATCAGAGTTGTGAAGCCGTGATTCGGGTTGCACTTGGTCGTGCCGATGCCCCAAAGCAGATGATAGAGGCAGTGATTGACACAGGTTTCACAGGCTTTCTGTCTCTTCCGCTCGCAACAATCGAGTCTCTTGGCTTACCTTGGATATTTCGGGATGTTGCAACTTTGGGCGATGGTAGCGAAGCAATCTTTGAAATGTATCGTGCGATCGTTATTTGGGATAGTCAGCCTCAAGTTGTGGATGTAGCAGCCTCGGAAACCGATCCACTTGTGGGAATGAGTCTGCTGTATGGGTTTAAACTTGAGATTGAAACTGTTGAGGGTGGCAGCGTGACGATCAAAGCGTTGAGAGATACTCTAAACGGTTAAAACCTCTACATTATCTCAACCTTGGTTAATTCTTGAACACAGGCGAAGTACAGATTTATCAGCCAGCATCAGCGTTCATCTGCGGTTTAATAACTTTTGTATGTATCAATACCTTTGCCAAAACGCCCCCACATTAGAAATGTGGACGGCAGTTGCTTCAACGGGGGGAACCCCCGCACGGCGCTGCTCTGGGCAACGCGCCGCCTCTGCTGTACAAACAAAGCCCACGCAGGTGGGCTTTGGGTTTTAGCCCACGCAGGTGGGCTTTGTTTATGTAGCCACAGACTTCCAGTCTGTAGGGCTTTTGAAAAATTGGCAAAGGTATTGATGTATTAAACCTCTTTGAATAAAGATGTAAGGGCGCAATACCTTGCACCCCTACCAAAACTTTCAAGTACTGAAATTACTGTAGAAATTGAGAAAGTTGCTCTAACTTATTCCAAGCCTGACCGCTTTGAAGAATATCTTTAGCGATCGCAACGCCGTTAGTCAAAGTCTCAAAATAATCGCCAGTATCGGGTACAGCTTCACCAACATACAGAGCTAAAGCTGTATTGAGAGCAACGATATCTTGCTGTGCTTGCGACCCTTTCCCTTGAAGGACAGCTTTGAGAATTTCTGCATTTTCTCGGACATCTCCACCCTTGAGTTCGCTAATTGGGGCTGGAGTAAGACCCAAGTCTCGCGGATCGAGTTCTAGCAAGTGCATTTGTTTGTCAGAGACAATAGCTAAATCGGTTTTATCTCCCAACCCAGCTTCATCTAATTTTTCCCGACCGTACAACGCCACAGCCCGACGAGTACCCAATTGATACAAAACTTTAGCAAAAGTTTCTACCAAAGCGGGTTTATTCACACCAATGACTTGTCCTGTCGGTCGCAAGGGGTTAATCAGCGGACCGAGGAGGTTAAAAATTGTGCGGACTTTTAAAGTTTTTCGCAAAGGTGCGATCGCTTTAAGGGCGGGATGCCAATCTGGTGCAAAGAGAAAAGTAATGCCAACTGCGTCAACAGCTTCTTGAGTTCTCTTGCTGCTGGCTTTGAGATTTAAACCCAAAGCTTCTAACACGTCAGCCGATCCAGTCTTCCCCGATGCGGAACGATTCCCGTGCTTGGCAACTTTGACTCCTGCGGCTGCAACTGTAAAAGCAACAGCTGTTGAAATATTAAACGTTGATGCTCCATCTCCACCAGTCCCACAGGTATCAACAAGTGGTGAATTACCGACAACGCTGTCTCGCAGTGTTGCTTTGATAGATTGGGTATATAAAACCTTAACCATACCCAACAATTCATCAGCAGATACACCCTTTGCCTGAATTGCTGCTAGAATTGCACCCGAGAGTGCGGGAGAAATACCGTCTGTCAGCCAACCGTACATCAAATCAGAAGCTTGAGAAACTGACAGGGATTGACCATCTAGTAATTGCTGTAATAAAGCAGACCAATTAGGGGGTTCGTAGTTGGAAGAATTTTTTGCAACTTGAGCGGGTGCCGTTACCATAATCTTTGCTCCTCGTTATTCTAGAATTAAGCAGGGTTGAAAAACTTGGCGACTGTCTGTACATCCTTATCGCCGCGTCCGGAACAGCTGATGACAATTCGGGGACTACCTGTTAATTGCGGACACAGAGTTTCTAGAAATGCGATCGCATGAGATGTTTCTAGTGCTGGAATAATCCCTTCTAATTGAGACAGACGTTGGAACGCAGCTAAAGCTTGAGAGTCCGTAACACTGTAATATTCAGCACGTCCTATATCTTTCAAATAACTGTGTTCTGGTCCCACACCGGGATAATCCAAACCAGCACTAATAGAATGTGCTTCTACAATTTGACCATCTTCGTCTTGCAGGACAAAACTCATTGCACCATGCAAAACACCAATGCGACCTTTTGTTAAAGTTGCTGCGTGTTTTTCAGTATCAACACCCTCACCTGCTGCTTCAACGCCAATTATGCGTACAGATTGTTCCTTCAAAAATTCATGGAACAGCCCGATAGCATTAGAACCACCACCGACACAAGCCAAAACAATATCTGGAAGACCTCCCCATTTTTCCTCACATTGAACGCGAGTTTCTTTACCAATAATTGCTTGAAATTCTCTGACAATCATGGGGTAAGGATGCGGTCCAGCAACAGAACCTAAGATGTAATGAGTGGTTTCTACATTTGTGACCCAATCCCGAATCGCTTCGCTTGTTGCATCTTTTAAGGTTCCAGTACCTGCTGCTACGCCTCGTACTTCTGCTCCCATCAACTTCATACGGAAGACATTCAGCGCTTGTCTTTCCATATCGTGAATTCCCATGTAAATTACGCACTGCAAACCAAAACGAGCGCAGACTGTAGCAGTCGCAACACCATGCTGACCTGCTCCTGTTTCTGCAACAATGCGCTTTTTACCCATCCGCTTTGCTAAAAGCACTTGCGCTAAAGCATTGTTAATTTTATGTGCTCCTGTATGGTTTAAGTCTTCACGTTTGAGATAAATTTGCGGTCCTGTTCCATCAGATTTTTGATAGTGTTGTGTAAGCCGTTCTGCAAAGTAAAGAGGTGTCGCACGTCCAACGTAGTCGCGTAGAAGCGGTTGAAGTTCTTCTTGAAAGAGGGGGTCGTTTTGATATTTTTTAAAAGCAATTTCTAACTCGCTGAGAGCAGACATCAATGTTTCCGGTACGTATTTACCGCCAAATCGACCAAATCTTCCCAGTGCATCGGGTTGTTGAGTGAAGAAAGAAGCAATATTATCGATATCTTGTTCTTTTGCTAACATTGAAGTCTCCTGAAATTTGATTGTGGATGTGTTGGTTTTATCTAAAGAGAATTCTCTCTTCCCCCAAAAAATGTGCCAAAAAATGTGAATCAAAAACCGCAGAGAGCGCACGGGGAGAAGATGGCTCAAAATAGTTATTGATTAAGCTCTTACAACTGATATTGATGCTTTCAGTTCTTGACAGAAGTTTTTAATAGCTTCCAGTCCTTGTTGTGGTGTTCCTTCTGCTAAACGTTGTACAAAAGCACTTCCTACAATCACTGCATCTGCACCCCAGTCAATGGCTTGGCGAGCTTGTTCTGTTCCTGAAATCCCGAAACCGACTCCGATGGGTTTGTTGGTAACATTTCGTATTTCTTGTAATACGTCTTTCACTTTTCCTTGCAGTTGAGAGCGTACTCCTGTAACACCTGTGACACTGACTAAATAAATAAATCCTTGCGATTGACTGCTAATGGCTTCTATGCGTTCTTTGGAACTGGTTGGGGTAACGAGTAATGTAGTTTCAATTCCAACTTCACTGGCAGAATTTAGCAGTTCGCTGGCTTCTTCTAGAGGTAAATCGGGTACGACTAATCCTTTGATTCCTGCAGCAGAAATTTGTTTGAGAAATGGTTGAATACCTAAATTTAAAATGGGATTGTAGTAAGTGAATAAAATGAGGGGCGATCGCAAATTAGGAGTGAGCCCTTGAGCCATTTCTAAAACTTGAGCCAATCGAGTTTCTTGTTTTAAAGCACGGGTTGCAGCAGCTTGAATCACTGGTCCATCTGCTAGCGGATCTGAATAAGGAACTCCTAATTCAATTATGTCAGCACCGTTTGAGTCTAAAATTTGTAGGGCTTGTGCTGTGGTTTCTAGATTGGGGTCACCAGCGGTGAGAAAAGGAATGAGAGCACACTGGTTATTTTTGCGTAAAGATTCAAAACGTTGAGAAATAGAAGTCATGGTGAATTATGAATGATGAATGATGAATTATGAAGGAAGAAGAGGGGAGGAAGGTGAATGATGAATTATGAATGATGAATTATGAAGGAAGAAGAGGGGAGGAAGGTGAATGATGAATTATG
>NZ_JBFPMW010000015.1:0-37487 GCF_045999855.1 Tolypothrix campylonemoides VB511288_2 | reverse complement strand
TGAAGGAAGAAGAGGGGAGGAAGGTGAATGATGAATTATGAATGATGAATTGTGAAGGAAGAAGAGGGGAGGAAGAGGTAATTTTTAACCTTGTAACAGTTTTTTGACAGCTTGTTCTATGTTGGGTTGCTTGACTAAAGATTCTCCTACTAGAACGGCTCTAGCTCCTGCTTTAGCAACTAGGTCTAGATCGGTAGATGTATACAATCCCGATTCACTGACAACTGTAATACCCATGCTGTTTAATTTTTCTCCGCGCTGTGCTAATAAGTGCTGGGTGATTTCTAGATCAACAGTAAAATCTTCAAGGTTACGATTGTTAATACCTACTAATTGTACATTGGATAGTGACAAAACTCTATCAAGTTCGGTTAGAGTATGTACTTCAATTAGAACGCTCATCCCAAGATATCGAGCAAGATTTACAAACTCTTGAAGAGTTTCATCTGATAAAACAGCAGCAATCAGTAGAATAGCATCTGCACCACTGACACGTGCTAGATAAATTTGATAAGCGTCAATGATAAATTCTTTACAAAGCAAAGGTAATGTTACTTTTTGTCTGATAGTCTGTAAATTTTTAAAACTACCTTGGAAGAATTTTTCGTCAGTTAACACTGACAGACAAGAAGCACCTCCTCGTTCGTAAGCTTGTGCAATTTTCACGGGGTCGAAATCAGCACAAATAACTCCTTTGCTTGGTGAAGCTTTTTTAACTTCTGCAATTAAACTAGGGTTTTTGGAACTGTTTTGTAGAGCTAAGAGAAAATCTCGAACAGCAGGAGCATTTCCAATTTGGTTGAGTAAGTTTGTGAAGGGTAATAGCTCGTGTCTTTTAGAAACTTCTTGATGTTTGTAACGTACAATCTCGTCAAGGATGTGTTGTGGTTTGACCGATCGCGCGATCGCTTGGTTCTCTATCTGAAGCATAATAATAAAGTCTGAAGGATAAAGGATGAAATCTTGATGACCAGTCAGTTTATGCTGCAAACGTCTATTTCTCACTATTTAACTAACTGGTCGCGGGTTACTGTCATGCAACAAGGGCTGCAGAGGGTTTTGAAGTGAATGCATGAACTACATTCTTGATAATTTCTTGCCCAACTCCGCATGCCATAGTCATAATGGATTCTGGATGGAATTGAACGGCGGCGATCGGCAATACCCGGTGCTCAATTCCCATAATCACACCATCATCGGAAAGTGCTGTCACTTTTAATTCTTCAGGTAATCGTTCGGGTAGAGCATACAGGGAATGATATCTACCGACTTCAAACGATTGTGGTAAGCCTTTAAAGGTGATGGAGTCTGAAGCAACAACAGAAACGCTAGAAACTTTTCCGTGTTGGGGATAGTTAAGAATTCCTAGTTCGCCACCGTGTGCTTCTACAATTCCTTGCAATCCCAAACAAACACCAAAGATAGGAATTCGACGTTTTTTACAAGCTGCAATTGTCTCTGCTAACCGGAAGTCACTCGGTCTACCCGGTCCTGGAGAAAGGACAACAAGATCTGGGCGTTCTATATCAAACACAGTTTCTGAAAAACCATGGCGCAACGTTGTGACTGTTGCTCCCGTTTGACGAATGTAATTTGCTAGGGTGTGGACAAAAGAGTCTTCATGGTCGATCAGTAGGACGTGTTTACCTATCCCAGGATTTGCTTGGGGGGAATCGGGGGTGACGCGATCGCAGGAATGAGAACGTCTGTATTTGCTCTGGTTGAGGGTTTGGAACAGTGCAGCTGCTTTCGTAATTGTTTCTTGAGCTTCGGCTTCTGGCTCGGAGTCATAAAGAACTGTTGCACCCACCCTTACCTCTGCAATGGAGTCCATATATCTCATGGTTCTGAGAATTAAACCGGTGTTTAAATCTCCTTTAAAAGTTAAGTATCCAACCGCACCACCATACCAGCGTCTAGCACTGCGTTCGTGTTGTTCGAGAAACTGCATTGCGGATCGTTTGGGTGCGCCTGTTACTGTCACCGCCCACAAATGAGTGAGAAATGCATCTAAAGCATCAAATTCAGGTCGCACTATACCTTCAACGTGATCGACTGTATGGATTAAATGACTGTACAATTCAATTTGACGACGGGCAATGACTCGAACTGAACCCGGTTCGCAGATTCGCGATTTATCGTTGCGATCCACGTCCGTACACATTGTTAATTCAGATTCGTCTTTACGAGAGTTTAGAAGCTTTTGAATTTGAGCGGCATCATCAATTGCATCTTTTCCTCGTTTGATCGTACCGCTAATCGGGCAGGTTTCAACACGTCTGCCTTCAACGCGCACAAACATTTCAGGCGAAGCACCAATCAAATACTCTCCACCAAGATTGAAAATGAATCCATAAGGGCTGGGGTTAATTTGCTGCAATGTTCGGAAAAGTTCGGTGGGAGGCTGTTCGCAAGCTTGAAAGAAGCTTTGGCTGGGTACAACTTCAAATAAATCACCACGGCGGAAGTAATCAAGGGCTGTCTCTACTTGGTTTTCATACTCACCTTTTTCATGATCGGAAGCTTTATTGGGTGTCAGGCGTTTCCCTTGATAATCGATCGTTTCACCCGTGCGAGGTAAACCGCGAGTGTTACCATAACGAGTCACAAATTCATACTGCAAGCGAAATGCGCTTTGTAAGTAGTGGTCAACAATGACAATTTCATCAGGTAAATACAGTACTAAGTCTCGTTGGTCGTCAGCACGTTTTATGCGCTTTGCCATTTGTTCAAATTGAAAAACCAAGTCATAGCCAAATGCTCCGTACAGTCCTAAGTGTTCGTCTTCTGGGCTGTGGAATGCATGTAACAATTCTCGCACAATACTGAAGACTGATGGTTGTTTGCTTCTTTCTTCTTCTGCAAAGAACTGTTGTGTTGGTCGAACAGAGCCAATAACACGATTGTGTTCTCGGCGAACTTCTTGCAAGTGTGGATTATTCTCAAGGAGTTCTGCTAAATAAGGTAGCAAAACCATTCCTCGCTCGTTATGTGCTGTAATTGTAAAGGAATTATCGCGAGTTGCTAGTTCTAGGGGTGGGTTGACAAAACCAATTTCCCATCTTTTGTAACGTCCAGGATACTCGTAGCTACTTTTCAGCACACCTCCACGTTGGGAATCAAGACGTAGTAGAACTTCTTCAATACCAGTTTCAATTGAAGTCTTAGTTACAGAGCGCGATACAAAAATTCCGCCGTTAGTTGTGTAGCAATGAATATCTAGATACACTGGTTGTTCCTCTCTAATGATTGGGGATTGGGCAATGGGTAATAATGGGGATTGGGAAGAGGGGGAAGAGGGGGAAGAAAGTTCTACCTTGTCCCCCTTGTCTCGAGTCCTTTATTAGAAATAGGGGGTTGAAAAACTTTTGGACATGTTTGCTGGTGTTGCTACTGCAAAAGGTAATCTGTTCCAACGACCGTAGAATTGAGCCAGAGGAGTTATCTCTTGCATGATTTTCTCAAAGCCTTCAAATGTTAGAGATTGAGGACCATCTGATAAAGCTTTTGCTGGATTGGGGTGAACTTCAATCATTAAGGAATCTGTTCCTGCTGCGATCGCAG
This sequence comes from Tolypothrix campylonemoides VB511288_2, assembly GCF_045999855.1. NCBI lineage: Bacteria > Bacillati > Cyanobacteriota > Cyanophyceae > Nostocales > Tolypothrichaceae > Tolypothrix > Tolypothrix campylonemoides. The sequence goes on along the minus strand of NZ_JBFPMW010000015.1, from coordinate 33,923 downwards.
CTTTTGCCATTGAAGGTACAAATTCTGACTTACCTGTAGCATGGCTGGGGTCAATCATGATGGGTAGGTGAGTCAATGAACGCAACACGGGAAGTACGGAAAGATCGAGAACGTTACGAGTGTATTTCTGATCGAAGGTACGAACACCCCGTTCGCACAGAATCACATTTGGGTTACCAGCAGCCAAAATATACTCAGCCGCCATCAACCATTCTTCAATAGTGGCTGACAGTCCTCGCTTTAAAAGAACGGGTTTACCAATAGGTCCCACTTTTCTTAGCAGGGGAAAATTCTGCATATTGCGAGCACCAATTTGAATGACATCTGCGACTTCAGCAACCTTTTCCAAATCGGCGGTATCCATTACTTCTGTAATAATCCCCAGTCCGGTAGCTTCCCTTGCTTTAGCTAACAAACCCAAAGCACTCTCTCCATGACCTTGGAAAGCATAAGGTGAAGTACGGGGTTTGTATGCTCCACCGCGTAGGAATTGAGCACCTGCTGCTTTCACAACTAGGGCTGTTTCTACGATCATTTCTTCATTTTCAACGGAACAAGGTCCAGCTACGATAACAAGAGGATGGTCTTGACCAAACGCAACGGGTCCTCTAGGAGTTGGTACAATAACCTCGCTGGGTTTTCCATGACGAAATTCTAGGGAAGCTCGCTTAAAGGGTTTGTTGATCCGTAAAACTTGCTCGATAAAGGGACTGAGTTGTTGGACTTGCTCGATATTTAAACTTGATGTATCGCCAACTAAACCAATGACAACTTTGTTGTTACTTTCTATTGTTTCTGGTTTTATATCCCACTGGCTGACATCTTGAATAATTTGCTGAATCTCTTGTGTAGGTGTCCCGGTTTTCATCACTATAATCATGACTTGCTCTCCTAGAATTTTTAGTCTACTTACTTAGTTAGGTAACTTGTACAACACAACAAGTTTTACGTTTTGAACTAGAATTTGCTTTGCTGAAAAGTACTACATTCTTGTTTTCTAGTTTTCCAAATCTCATCGCAAAAAAACAGTCAGAATAAGTCAGGTATTAAAGTCTGAAAAAGTCATATTAAGTCATAACTGAAAGTTAGAAAAAGTCACATTCAGAATAAATCCCTTAATTGCCAGTGATTTTGTAGAGTGTGGAGATTTGTTAAGTCAATATTTTAGAGAGCTAATTCTTTCATTAAAGTCGGGCGATCGCTCTACTTTATCTCTCAAAATGACTGCGTTCTCACTTCAGATGTTTCTATAACAATATTATTTAATTTATGAAATAGATGTAGGGGAGCTACCCCCGTATGCGGGTTTCCCCACGACCACAGTAGTGACTTTAGGCGGTGTCCAAAAGCCTTATCTGGTTAGCAATCTTTATCCTACAGGGCTCAAGTACTTCTAGATCGCCACTTAATATATAGGACGAGCGTCCTCGCCCGTACCACAATACACTGTGGTTCACGTCACTTGAAAACTGCTGTAAATACGGTGACTCCCAAATAAGAATATTATCTAAAATAGAGACTTTTTGAACAAACCTTATCTGCTTGCATTGCTTGCATTTACGGTTCGTGACTCCTTTGGTCGGGCTTTGGCAAAAAAATTATGATACCCACCCTGTTAAACAGACTGTTGTGGCGATGCTCGTTACTATTCGTGCTAATACTGGCTACTTTTGGGACTTTGACTCCAGAAGCTATAGCCTTACTTCGCCAGCATCACGATGCGCCCGGTGTTTTACGCTATCACTCACAGGTATCTATAAAAGATGGGTTGGGATATGCTTGGCAAGTGGTTCTTTTTAAAGTCGTCAAACCAGGTCAACCAAAAGACATACATTTGAGGTTAGTCGGTTTTCCCGGTACCGTTCAATTTGTTCACCCGCTTCCACTGGAGATATTAACAACACAAGGTCAGCTATTAACTGCATCTGATATCTATATAGAGTCTTCTCCTGCACCTAATGTAGGAGAGTATCAATTCGCAGATGTGCTACTTAAGTTAAAAACCCTTAACTCGTTGAAACTTTACTTACCTTTAGAAAAAGACCACCGCTTGGTATTAAAAATACCTAAAGAGATTGTAACGGAATGGCATTGGTTAATCAATGATTTTGATTAAAGTTATTTAAATTTATAAAATTTGGTGTTGCTTGAGTAAATATTAACTCTTAATGGTTAAATATTTTTGAGTCTCAGTTTTTAATAACTTAAAGATATCGCAGCCCTAAATGAGTTACAAACACCTCTTCCTTGTCCTCCTTGTCTTCCTTGTCCCTCTTGTTCGGATCTCAAATAGGATTGCTGTATCTCTTCTTTGTCTCCCCAGTCTCCCTAGCTAACCTAACCTAACCTTTCGCTAACCCAGATTTTGTAAAATACCACTTGCGGTCTTAAATGGAATACCTCTCATGCAATTTCTAGAGAATCTCAACCAATTAGTCAGCGCTCCTCTGTTTAAGGCTGGTAATGAAGCTATATCGCTATTTTGGATACTAAAACTGATTCTGGGGTTACTGGGCGTTTTTGTCGTCACAAACCTGCTGAAACGGTTACTTAGCGATCGCATCTTAATTCGCTTCAAACTCAGCCAAGGGAATAGAGAAGCGATATCAACTTTAATCAGTTATAGTGCTGGGGCTTTAGGTTTTTTGATTGTACTGTCTGTCAACGGTCTTGATGTAGCTTCTCTTTCAGTCGTGATCGGAGGATTAGGGGTAGGAATTGGCTTTGGACTTCAGGATTTAACCAAAAATTTGGTAAGCGGACTGACATTATTACTTGAGGGTAAGCTACAAGTTGGCGATTATATTGAATTTAATGGGGTGTCAGGATATATCAAGGAAATTGCAATACGCTCCACAATTATTCGCACCTTTGATGGTGGCGATATTGTAGTTCCTAATAGCAACTTAGTTGGAAATCAAGTACTCAATTGGAGCTATAAAAATTTTACAGGAAAAATTCGTCTAGAAGTTGGTGTTGCCTACGATAGCGATCCCATTATAGTTGCAGAAACGTTGTTAAATTCCGCCTACATGGAGCCATCTGTCTTGTATGAGCCGCCACCTAAGGTCATTTTCAAAGGGTTTGGAGATAGTTCGTTAAATTTTGAATTGTGGGTATGGCTGAGTCGAATTGATGAAGGAATTTCAGTACGAAGCGCCTTAAACTATATTATTGAACACAACTTTCGTCAAATAGGTATTAAAATTCCATTTCCTCAAAGATCTTTGTGGCTCCACAATCTAGATTTACCATCTTCAAAAACTGATTCAGAAATTCACAATGGTTTAAAAACAAATGTGTCTACAACTGCTAAGATACCTCAATTTGTTTCCATTCGGCATTTGCTTAAGGAAGTTCCTTATTTCCAGCAGACTCCAGATCTTTATTTAAGGAGAGTTATTGAAGCAGGCTATCGTAAAATGTTATCAGCCTCAGAAATCTTGTTTCATGAAGGTGATATGGCTGCGTCTGTGTATATAGTTCTTTTAGGTACCATTGAAGTTTTTTCTGTTAGTCTGGATAAACGGATTAAGGTTTATTCTACTGGAGAATTTTTTGGAGAAACTCCGATTATGCTGGGCGTTCCTTATCTTGCAACAGCTCGTGCGATCGGCGAGACGAGTGTATTTGTGATTTCTAAAAGTAACTTTGAAAAACTTTTACAAACTTGTCCGAAATTAGCAGAAATATTAGCTCAAGAATTATCTAAGGAACAAGAAGAATATTCTGGCTTGCGCCAACAATTACAAGATTTGGGAATATTAAACATGAACGAGCAACATCACAACTTTATTGCTTGGGTACAAACGAGATTAAAACAGCTTTTTAATGCTTCTTAAATAGATGGTTGTGGATCTCTAGAAAAGAAATGCAACACCGTGAAAAGGGAGAACTGGAATTAAGTTCCAATACTTGTCGGTTAAGCCTAAACATGCGAAAACACGTAGGTTGGGGAGCCACTCACGTGCGGAGAGAAGTTGCTATTGGGGGTTTCCCCCAATAGCAAACTTCGGAGGGTTTCCCCCCAACCCCACTTCGTGGGGACCCCAAAGCCCCCCGTTGAGTGAGGTGGCGTTTGAGGAACGAAACCCAACATCTACAAGTATTTGTTGGGTTTGTCCAACGTACAAAAATTCTTATCCGAGCAGTATTGAATTCAGTTCCCCCCTTTTTTAAGGGGGGTTAGGGGGGATCAAAACCGCTTTTAATGCACTTTAGAAGACTTATGTACATCATCGCAGCTCTTTAAGGGGGTTATTGAAAGCGAGTCTTTCACTTCCATTAAAGAAGAAAGTCTGGCTCCATCTTTCCTACACCTTTGTTAGCTAAAAATAGGAAATTAAACAAAATTCATCATCTGCTTCAAATTTCTCAAATTTGTTTATTAGTGCATTGTTTTTAGTTATAAATATTGAGTATCTATCATCTCCAAAGTCTCTACCAATTCCATAAAACCATTCAGTTGCACAAAAAATGTTTTCCAGATATTTTAAGTCACAATTTATAAATGAATTGGCTTCTGTTTTTTCTAGTATTTTTTGTAATTTCTCAAGGTTTGTACTTTGAGGTACAGCAATTAAAGTTTCAGCCTCTGAACTTAGAAATGTCTCGGACATTGTTCCAAAAACTGCTCTACTAACTGGCTGAATCACTCCTACTCTTCGACGACGAAGTTCTAAAGGTAAATTAGTTTCGTTTGTCAGAAATTCTAAAAATTTTACTTCTCTAACATCATTATTTTCATCGTCAGTTAATTCAAACTCAGGATTATTGTAATAGCGATCGGTAACAAGCCACGGTAAATTATCATCGCAATTATATACAGTCAATAACCGTTCTCCTGGTTTCTTTATGACAAATACAAGCGCTTGCACGTATGAGCTAACATTAGTTTTTATATCGTAGCTAGAAACTAAATAATTTGTATTTGGCATTGCTGCGCTAATACTTTGTGTATTGACGACATGAGAAACAGTATCAATAAACCGATCGCGTAAATTATTATTTCGAGAGACGAATGCAAAGCTAAAACAAAATCCCCTTCCTCCCCAAGGAAAGAAAGCCCAAGAAAAACTGTTTGCGAACCAGTCAAATAATATGTCAACTCGTTTTAATGAAGTTCCATTCAGTAAGGGGAGATCTGGCCATTTGTCAGTTACATTTGTACAATAGCTTGAGCCATGAACATACCACGGTTGGGGATAGCAGTGCCTTGGAGGATAAGCATCTTCAAGTAGTGGTATTTGTTCTATAGAAAGCAAGCGACTGTGTTGTTGACCGCGTTGATTGAGCCAAACATCAGAAAAATCATTATTGAGAAAAACCCCTAGTGATTCTCCTACAAGAGGTCGATAATCGAGGAAAAAAGCAACGTAGTACATCTTACTTTTTACCCAAGCAGTGATAGCGGTAGACTGACTGTAATAGCATCCTGTGAACTCGTGCAAAATCGTTATAAGTTTTTTAGAAGCTTAGCGACTTACACGAGTTTTCACACCTAGAATAAGCAGGGCGATTTCTGATTTCTCTACCTTTCAAGAAACACATCCCAACCCCTCGTATTAATACTGGAATTTTAAGTTTTTAATAAACATATATTTTTATTCATAGGACGAAAAATAAGAAATTTTAGCCTGCGTAGGCAGGCTTTGTTTGTATAGCTTTACACTTCCACTGTGTAGGTGCAAGATATCAGCTACCCAGTTTTAAGCAGCGCGATCGCCAAGAAATGGATAATCAGTGTAACCCACCTCAGGTTGATGGCTACCTTGACCGTAAAACGTTTTAGGATTGGGTGAGTTCAATGGAACATCTAACTCAAAGCGTTTCGGTAGATCTGGATTTGCTAAGAATGGTTTGCCAAAAGAGACAAGATCTGCATTACCTTCTGCTAAAATTGCATTTCCCGATTCTTTGGTAAAACCACCATTCGCAATTAATGTGCCTTGATAGATGGGGCGGAAAGTTGGAGCAACAGGGCATAAGACATCACGGGTTGCTAAATCTTTTGCTTCAGGCTCCATGAGATGGATGTACGCTAAACCAAAACGGTTGAGTGCATCAATGGTGTAACCAAAAGTGGCTTTAGGGTTGGAGTCAACCATGCTGTAATAGGTGTTGCTGGGTGAGAGTTTAATTCCCACTCGATTTCCTCCCCAGACACTAGCAACAGCCTCAACAACTTCTAGAAGAAATCTGGCACGATTCTCTACTGAGCCGCCATACTCATCAGTACGATGGTTGCTACCATCTTGGAGAAACTGGTCAATGAGATAACCAAAAGCTCCATGTAACTCTACACCATCAAATCCGGCTGCAAGCGCATTCTCTGCTGCTTTGCGGAAATCTTCAATAACTCCTTGAATTTCATGGATTTCTAAAGCATGGGGTGCAACCATTGATTCTTTCCCATTGGGAGTATGCAGTTGACCTTCAGCTGGTATTGCACTTGGAGCAACAGGTAATTTTCCTTCTTCTTGTAATGAGGGATGGGAAATACGCCCGCAGTGCCAAAGTTGTAAGAATATTCGTCCTCCCTGCTTGTGTACGGTGTCTGTTACCAATCGCCATCCTTCTACTTGGTCTGGAGAATAAATACCCGGACAGTTCATATACCCTTGGCTCTGGCGCGAAATCATCGTACACTCTGTAATAATTAATCCCGCAGATGCTCGTTGGCTGTAGTACGTGGCGTTGGCGGGAATTGGTACTCCCCCATCTCCAGCACGCAACCGTGTCATGGGTGCCATAACAATTCGATTGGGGAGTGTTATGGGTCCTAATTGAATGGGTGAAAAGAGATTTGTATCAGTACTCACAAAGAAAATCTCCTGTTATGGCAATGTTGTTTGGTATACTCGATCGGGTTCACACGAAAGGCAAGTGCCTGTGTAGCAAAAAACAGCCCAGACTATATTAAACTACTTCCCTACGTGCGTCTTGTCTGTTTTTGCGACAAATCACCTCATTTTTCAACAGTTTCAAAATTTCCTTTTCCATCCAGTCATTGTTGAAAAATCGTGAAGCTACTCTGTATATACCCTTACAGACTTCACCATAAGAAGTAGCTTTGTATGTGTATCAAACAAGCCTTTAGAGCGAGGTTCTAAGTTTCTAAATTCAGAAACAATATAACTGAAACAGTTATTCAATTTTTCATTGAACGAGTTTTGACATAACAGTTAAAAGTTATTCAAATTGATAATTTGTAATTTCCAAGGACTCATCTAATTCCAGTTACAGGCTCCAAACTATTTATGTCTCACTTTGGCGTTATTTGCCCGCCTTTTGCAGGTCACCTAAATCCTTTAGCAGCTTTAGGAAGAGAATTACAATTACGGGGGCATTGTGTTACCTTTTTACAACTTCCCGATACAGAGCTAAAAGTGCGATCGGAAGGGTTAAATTTTTATCCAATTGGACATTCTACTTATCAACCAGGAGAACTGGCTGAAACTTTGGCACAGTTAGGTAAATTAAGCGGTATAGAAGCTTTACGTTTTTCAGTAGATTTTTGTCAGCGTATTACCTCTATCATTTGTCAGTATGCACCGACTGCTATTGAAGCAATGGGAATTGATGCACTGCTTGTAGATCAATTGGAACCTGCGGGTGAAGCCGTTGCTGAGTTCCTTGGTATTCCTTTTATCTCTGTCTGTTGCGCTCAAGCCATTCACCGCCGATCTGATGTTCCCCCTTTTTTCACTCCTTGGAACTACCAGAACGCTTGGTGGGCAAGGCTCCGCAATCAAGCGACTTATCAAATACTCGATCGCAGCTCTCAACCAATTTTACAAGTTTTAAATGAATATCGCCAAAAGTGGAAGTTACAAGTGAATCGCAAGTTATATGCTTCGCGAGCCACACTTGCCCAAATTAGCCAACAACCTGCTGCTTTTGATTTCCCCTGCAAAGATTTACCAAAGTACTTTCATTACATTAGCCCATTTCGCAACCAATCACCGCATCAGGTTTCCTTTCCGTTTGAAAAGTTAACCGGACAACCGTTAATTTATGCTTCCCTTGGAAGTATGCAAAACACCAAACAAGACATTTTTGAATGCATTGCGACTGCTTGTCAAGAACTTGACGTGCAGTTAGCGATCGCCTTTGGAAGTAAAATTAACAAACAAACAGTTCAAAAACTACCTGGTTCTCCAATAGTTGTAGAATATGCTCCTCAACTGGAAGTTCTTGCTAAAGCCAGTTTAACTATTACCCACGGGGGTCTTAACACTGTTCTTGATTCCCTCAGCCATGGAGTTCCTTTGGTAGCTATTCCAATTACTTACGAACAACCGGGGAATGCGGCTCGAATTAAATGGACGGGTACCGGAGAAGTAGTTTCCTTATCTTGCTTGAGTAGTTTGAGGTTGAGACAAACAATTCAACGGGTACTTACGGAAGGCTTTTACATTGACAATGCATTGAAACTAAAAGAATCGATCCGTAAAGCGGGGGGTGTGAAACGAGCTGCTGACATTGTTGAGCAAGCAATACAACTGCCTAGTCCAGAAATGCCTCAAGTTTTACAAACAGTTGGTTGATAATTTTTCTTATTGTGTTGGGCATTACACATATATTTTACAATGACTTCTTTCTTGGGATAGAAGTGTGTCTTAAATGAAAACGGTTAGATGTTGAAGGGTGTTAAGCTGGTCTTAGAGGAATTCCCACAAATTTGACAACAGCCCCCAATGCCTTAGTGTGGAACTCCTCTAGGTACTTTTTTTATTATGAAATTGAGCTACTCTCTATAAATTCGCGCTCTTTGTTTCTTCTTGGTTTAAAAATAACCGCAAAGAAACAAAGAGCGCGAAGAAGTGTTGGGTGGGCATAACCCACTTAAAGAAAATTCAAAATTTTCAGCTTTGGCTCACGAGTAATGCGACGGGAAAATGTTTTAGCGTTTCACCAACAAGTACTGTATCGCTGGCTTGAACTGTTTGACCTGTAATGGCGTCTTTCCATGTTGATGGTGTTCCTGAGGGTAATTTGAGAGAAGTATCTTGCCAAATTTGTTGTCCGAGTGGGTATTCACCTGGTTGAATCAAGCGAGTGAAGAAGCGGGGAGCAATGGTAATAATTGTTTTGTGACCTTGACTTCTAGCAAAAGCAACTATATGCTCTTGGAACTTACCACTCACTTCTAAAGGTAAATAATTCCCTGCATTGAAAACATCTATATTCTCTGTTCTTGCTTTTAAAGCTTGAACAATTAGGAACAGTTTGATTCTAGCATCTTCTTTTGTTGATAGTAGTTGTTCTATCAATTTCAGAACATCTGTCTTAGTTTGTTCCTGAATAGTTTTGAGATAAGATTGTCGAATTTCAAAGTCAACCGGGCGTCGGTTATCGGGATCGACAAGACTGAAATCCCACAATTCAGTTCCTTGATAGAAATCTGGGATTCCGGGAGAGGTGATTTTTAACAAGACTTGAGAGAGCGAGTTAAAAATGCCGTAGAAAGCAACCCGCTGTTGAAAAGGAGTAAATTCCTTTAAAAAAGAATTGTTTTCGGATAGTTCTAAAACAGATTTGACGAAATCAACGAACGCATCTTCATAAGCGCTATTTTGCCGCAACCACGCCGTGTAAACTTTTGCTTCTCTAATGGCTTTCAGTACATAATCTTTTACACGTTCAACACAGTCTCCATATTCGCGTTCAAAAAATGGAAAAGCTCCCACGAGGGTTTGGTAGAATAGATACTCATCGTTCTTATCTGGCATAGCAAAACGCTTAACAGTTTTCTTATGCGAACGATTGATTTCACTCCAAGTACGCACTTGTTGTTGCCATTCCTCTGGAATTTCTGAGAGGACATTGAGCCTAGCTCTCACATCTTCACCCCGCTTGGTATCGTGGGTTGAGGTAGTACTCATTGCATGGGGCCAACGAGCTTGTCGTTTCTGATTAAATTCATTAAATTCTGAAAGACTGATGCCAAAATGACCGGGCTCACCACCAACTTCATTGAGGGACAGAAAGCGATTGTAGACGTACAAAGCGGTATCTTCAACACCTTTTGCCATCAACGGTCCTGTATACTGTTGCACTCTCATAACAAAGTAGAGCCACTGGTCTTTCTCTGTTTGGGTGAGAAAATCGTCATATTCCAGCAACAGTAATTTCTCAATAAAGTTTAATTCATTATGTAAGAAGGGTGTATGTGGTTTGGTAGCGTCAATCACTTGTTGTATATAGGAGCGATCGATGTCTGAAATTCCTTCTCGATCGATATAAGTCCGATAAATGGGAAAACGAGATAAAACTTCTGCAAGTGCTCGTTTTAAACCATTGATTGTAAAGTCACTACCATAACGGTAATTACCTGCGATCGTTTTTAGGAGAAAAGCCAGGTTATCAATATCACCCGCTAAGTTTCTCTCTATGATGAGATGCTTTTTATCTGGAATAATTTGCTCGTATTCAGTTTTAATGCCTGTAAATTCAGAGTAAATTTGAGTAAATTTCTCTTCACTTTCACTCTGGCAGAAAATTCCATTGAGATAATTTAAGTAATCATAGCCAGAGGTTCCTTGCACTGACCAGTTACTCGGTAAATCTTCTCCTTGTTGTAAAATCTTTTCCACAGTGATGTATGTATCACCTGTTTTTTCTCTTAACCTATCCAAATATTGCTTTGGATCGTACAAACCATCAATATGGTCTATTCGCAAACCAGTAAACTTACCTTCATGCACTAGCTTGCAAATTAAATCGTGGGTATTTTTAAAGACTTTGAAATCTTCCACTCTCATGGATATCAGTTCATTGACTGTAAAAAATCTTCTGTAATTCATTTCTTCAGCGCCAACTTTCCAATAAGTAAGGCGGAAAAACTGCTCTGAAAGTAAACTTTCTAAAAGATTAAAACTTTCTGGCTTTCCTGGTTCGCCATTAAAAAGTTGTAGATTTTCGTCAATAAATATTCTAACTTCTTCATTATCTGAATAAAGTTCCCAAAGCAGCCCTTTCACAAAAGCGGCTTGATCTCGTCTTTGCTGTGCTGTTACCTCTGAAGGAATATTTTTTACTATGTAGAGTATGCCAAGCAATCTTACAAAGGCAGGATGGTTTCTTCCCAAATTTTTTGCCAATTTTCCTAAATTTTGAGTTAGAAATTTTGCATAAGATTCAAGTTTGAGGGGGAGTTTTAAACTGTAATAATTAACATTTAACCCGCTTTCTTCATATTTCAACTGAATTTCACCGTTCTCCAAACTAGTGGCAAAAAAGTTACCTAGCAATGGAGCCAAGATAGGTTCGTTACTACTTGCAAAAGGAGAATTCCAGGCAATATCAAAGTAATCAACATAAGTTGAATCAGGGCCGTTTTCCAGAATATTCATCAAATACTGATTTTGGCTGTCATAAGCCATATGATTGGGAACAATATCCTGCAACCAACCCATGTTATGTTGTTGTAATTCCTTGACTAGGGCTTCAAAAGCTTCCTCTGTTCCTAATTCTGGGTTAAGTTGAGTCGGATCTACAACGTCATATCCATGACCGCTTCCCGCTCTTGCTTTAAAAATAGGAGAAGCATAAAGATCGGAGATTCCTAAATCGGCTATGTATTTAGTAATTGCCTTTGCTGAGTCAAAACCAAAAGCAGAATTAAATTGGATACGATAAGTGACTGTTGGAATTCTCATCTTAATGGTTAGTGGTTAGTGGTTGGTGGTTGGTAGGGGCGCGGCGGTATTGCGCCCGTAAATTTTTTCTCGTTTTCTTGTTTCTTCTCGTTTTCTCGTTCCCAGGTCTGCCTGGAAACGAGAGTGACTAATAACCTTAAGAAAGTTGATAAACTGCAAAACTTTGCGGGCGCAGAACCAATTGTTTGCCATTACTAAGTTCTTCTGGTAGTTGGGAGCCAGAACCTTGCCACTTTTCATCGGCAGAATCTAAAATCTTTTTCCAACCATCTCCTAGCATGGCGGAGCCAAGGTTAATATCGCTTTGATTAAAGTTCATCAAGCAAAGTATTTGATTGTTCTGGCTCCATCTTCTCCACCAAATCACTTTTTTATCTTCAAGAAAGTCAACTTCCATATTTTGACGTTCTCGCTCTACTAAAGCTGGAATTGTATTTCGCAATTGAATGAGGTGTTGGTGCAATGACCAGAGAGCTTGATGTTTTCCCTCTTTGCGTTTTTCCCAATTTAGCTTGCACTTAAGGAATGTTTCAGAAGATTCTGGATCGGGTGGTTCGCCTTCAGCGTGAAAAGCAGCAAACTCTTGTTTCCGCCCCTGTCTGACTGCTCTAATTAAATCGGGATCGGAGTGACTGACAAAGTAGAGAAAAGGTGCTTCTTCTCCATACTCTTCACCCATAAATAAAAGGGGAATGTTTGGCGAGAGTAAAAGAGCACCAGCTGCTAATTTCAAAGCTTCAAATGAGACAAGATGGGACAGTCGTTCACCTAACATTCTATTCCCGACTTGGTCGTGATTTTGAATGCAAACGACAAATTGATTGGGAGAGCGATCGCGTACAGAATTACCATGAAAGCGTTTCCGATGGGGCGAGTACTTCCAGTCATACACAAAAGTATCTCGATAAGCTTTTGCCAAGTGCTCGCACTTGCCAAAATCTTCGTAATATCCAGTTTTTTCGCCTGTTAGTAAGGCGTGTAAGGCATGGTGGAAGTCATCGCTCCATTGTGCGTCCAGTCCGTATCCGCCGTTTTCCACAGGACGAACAACTCGAGGATCGTTTAAATCGCTTTCTGCAATCAGATAAAGTTTTCGGTTTTGTTGTGTTGAAAGAGCAGCAACATTTTCTGCCAGTTCTTCTAAAAAATGTTTGGCACCTAAATCGTAAATGGCATGAACGGCATCTAAACGCAAGATATCAATGTGATAGTCTCGCAGCCAGTATAAGGCATTTTGAATAAAATAGTTCCGCACGTTATGGCTGTGACCGTCATCAAAATTCATGGCATCGCCCCAAGGGGTGCGGTAGGCATGGGTAAAGTAAGGACCGAAGTGACTCATGTAATTGCCTTCCGGTCCGAAGTGGTTGTAAACCACATCAAGTACCACTGCCACTCCCTGTTGGTGGCTAGCATCTACCAATCGCTTCAATGCTTCCGGATCGCCATAAGAGGTTTGTACCGCAAATGGATAAACGCCATCATAGCCCCAGTTTCGATAAGCACAACCATCATCTGTGGGTTTGTCACCGGGAAATTGTGCGATGGGCATGATTTCAATTGCATTGACCCCTAGCTCTTTTAAATCCTTGAGTCGGGGAATAATTGCTTCAAAGGTTCCTTCTTGGGTGAAAGTTCCAACGTGCAACTCATAAATAATCAAATTTTCTAAAGGAATACCAGACCAACCGCTGTCATTCCAAGTAAAGTTATGGTCAATAACTTGTGAAGCTGTATGTACGCCCGAAGGCTGGTAATTTGACGCGGGATCGGGTCTGCTTTCACCGTTATTTAATTGATAGAAGTATTGCGTGCCGGGGTCAACATCCGCAGCAGTCAACTGCCAGTAGCCTCCTTCCTGTTGTTGCATGGGAAGTATGCGTTCTTGAGGTGAGACAATTTTTACCGCTACAGTTTCTGCATTCGGTGCCCAAACTCTAAATTCACAACGACTGTCACCCAAGTAATGAGCGCCAATTTTCATAGCTTCTAGCCCCTAACCTAAACGACGTAGTACTACCATTGACCGCGCTACAACAGGAACAGCTTGGTTACCCGTATAACGCCTTTCTTCTTGAACGAAACGAGGTTCTTTTGTATCGATCGCAACTAACCATTCCCTATGCTGCATCGCATGTGGTAGGGTGAATTCAATGGTTTCATAATGAGCGTTAAAGAACAGGAGAAAACTATCATCGCTGATGCGTTCTCCTTTAGGACCAACACTGGGCAATTGGTTGCCATCTAAGTACACAGCAATTGACTTGGCATAACCAATATCCCATTGTTCTTGAGTCATTTCACTGCCATCAGGGTTGAACCACTCAATATCGCTAATACCCTTTCCGTAAATTGGTCTGCCTTGAAACCATTTACGGCGTCGAAACACTGGGTGTTGTTTGCGGAAGTAGACAAGTTCGCGGGCGAAATTAACTAAATCCTCATTTCCTTGAGGTAAATCCCAATCAAACCAAGAAATCTCATTGTCTTGGCAGTAAGCATTGTTATTGCCTTTTTGAGTACGTCCCATTTCATCTCCCCCAAGTAACATTGGGATACCTTGGGACAGCATCAGTGTTGCTAAGAAGTTTCGTCTCAAACGTTCTCGCAATTGCAACACTTCTATGTCTTCTGTTTCACCCTCATACCCGCAGTTCCAAGAACGGTTGTGGCTTTCGCCATCACAGTTACCCTCTCCATTCTCTTCGTTATGTTTGTCGTTATAGCTAACAAGATCGTTTAAGGTAAAGCCATCGTGTGCTGTAATAAAGTTAACACTTGCATTGGGTCGCCGTCCGTTCAGTGCATACAGGTCCGGGCTACCCGTGAAACAGTAAGCAAATTGCCCTAAACTTTCATCAATTCCGCGCCAAAAATCTCGTACTGTGTCGCGATATCTGCCATTCCACTCAGACCATAAAACTGGGAATTGACCAACTTGATAACCACCTGTTCCCAGATCCCAAGGTTCAGCAATCAGCTTTACACCAGCTAATATGGGATCTTGATGAATGATATCAAAGAAAGCTGCCAGACTGTTGACTTCGTACAACTCTCGTGCTAAAGCGGAAGCTAAGTCAAAGCGGAAGCCATCTACATGCATTTCCAAAACCCAATACCGCAAGCTATCCATAATGAGTTTTAGGACTTGCGGTTGTCGCACGTAGAGAGAATTTCCGCAACCCGTGTAGTCCATGTAATAGCGCGGATCGTTCTCTACAAGTCGATAATAGATGGCATTGTCAATACCCCGTAGTGTGAGTGTGGGACCTAAATGATTTCCTTCTCCTGTATGGTTGTAGACGACATCTAAAATTACTTCTATTCCTGCACGATGCAGTGCTTTGACCATCTCCTTAAACTCAGTGACTTGCTCTCCCAAAGTTCCACTAGCACTGTAGCCAGCATAAGGAGCAAAATAGTTGACGGAGTCGTAACCCCAGTAATTTTTTAGCCCTTTACCCACCAAATGTCCGGGATGTGATAGAAAGTGATGCACGGGCATGAGCTCGACTGCTGTAATCCCAAGTCTGAGGAGATGCTCGATCGCAGCAGGATGACCCAAACCAGCATAAGTACCGCGCATTTCTTCTGGAATATCTGGATGGCGCTTGGTAAAACCCCTGACATGGGTTTCATAAATGACAGTTTCGTGCCAAGGAGTTCGCAAGAGTTGATCGCCTTCCCAGTCAAAAGTTTGATCTACAACAACAGACTTTGGCATTAAAGGGGCGCTATCCAAATCTGAAAACGAAAGGTCTGCTTCTTCAGAGTCCCAAGAGTAACCAAATATCTCTGGACCATTGCCAACATCACCATCTAGAGCTTTTGTATAGGGATCGATCAGTAATTTGTTAGGATTGAAGCGGTGTCCTTCCTGTGGCGCGTAGGGACCATGCACTCTATATCCATATCTTTGTCCCGGTCCTACTCCCGGTACATAACCGTGCCAAACGAAGTTACTGACTTCCGTTAAAGTCAGGCGGGTCTCTCGATCGTCTCTATCAAACAGACAAAGTTCAACGCCTGTTGCATTTTCTGAAAATAAGGCGAAATTTGTGCCTTTCCCATCCCAAGTTGCTCCTAAGGGATAAACATTTCCGGGCCAGAGTGCTAAGTACATAGAATCAACCGCAGATATAAATTTATATGTAGAATGACTTTGACTCTCAACTCTTGTTAATTATTTGCTACGAATGGTTTTTTTCGAGCCTATCTGTAGGAGGATGTTTCTATCTGAGTAGGTAGAAATAGCAGGGTCAGATTCTACTACTTCCACAGCCACCTCATTTGTCTTAAGGAGTAAACAGCTCGCGCTTCTCATTATTCCTAATGAGTAACTCAGTCAATTCCGAATGAGCAGTCTCCTATACTTTATTTTTTATAGGAACTCGTCAAGGATGGAAGTAAAATGCTGTTCCTAACACGGCATAGGCTATGAGCAACAAAACTCCCTCTAACCAGTTAGTTCGCCCATCATTACTAATCGAATTGGTAATAACTACAGCCATAGCAACTGCTACCAGTTCAAAAGGATTAAAGCTTAAATTCATGGGTTGACCGAGTACCCAACCAGCTAAAACTAAGATAGGAGCTACAAACAGTGCTATCTGTAAACTCGACCCTATGGCTACAGCAACAGCTAACTCCATTTTGTTCTTAACGGCAAAAGAGATACAAGTAATATATTCTACAAAACCTCCAAATAAGGGAATAAGAATCACCCCTGTAAAGAGACTGGTCAACCCTAGAGTAGAAATAGCTTTTCCAAGACTTTCAACTAAAATATCAGAAACAAAAACAAGAACTACCGTACAAGTTAACAGTATAACGACTTGTAATCCTATGTTGACTTTGTGTTCGCTAGATTCTAAAGGTTCATCATCTGCTCCCTCTACCAAATACAAATATTTGTGAGTTTTCATTGAGAACAGTAGCATCAAACAATAGAAGGTCAGTAGCAATATGGATGCTGCATAGGAAAAATTATTGAGAGTTGACGCTTGCAAACCATCTGACGTAAATTGAATGGCAGCAGGTGTCAGCACAACTATGACTGCCAGTGTTAAAGACGAAGAGTTGATGCGAGCAACAGCAGGTTGAAATGTTTGTTCGTTATAACGTAAGCCACCTACAAGAATCGCTAGCCCCATTGCTAGAAGCAAATTTGCAATTATTGCTCCTGTTAAACTGGCTTTGACCACATCCACTAAACCAGCTCGGAGAGCGACTATAGAAATAATCATCTCGGTCGCATTGCCAAAGGTGGCGTTGAGTAAACCGCCTAAAGCTGAGCCAATGACAGTTGCGATCGCTTCAGTGGAGTTTGCGATTAATGCTGCTAAAGGAATAATTGCTAGCCCAGAAGTCGCAAAAATGATTAATGGATTTAAATGTAGCTCTTGTGCTGCTATTGAAATTGGCACAAAAACCAGCATCGATAACAGAATGATATTTTTATTTTTCATAAGCAGTGCTGGGCTGTGAGTAGGCAACGATAAAATATTACTGCTTATCGAATAGATAAAAAAAGTTTGCGGTTGTGCAAAGCTTCCTTTTATCTATAAAACCGTTAATACAAATTTGCGGTAGCACGATTGAGTTGTTGAACAATCCAATCCCGCACTACAAGGTACACTTCATCAGCAACTTCATCGAGACCGTGTCCGCCATTTGGATATAATATTACACGCTTTGGTTCTCTGGCAATTTGGTAGACATATTGCGAACACGAAGCAGGCAGTACTGGATCGGATGTGCCATGCAACAGAAGCAGCGAACATCTGGTTGCTAGTTCACTTGCTGGTTCTGCACCATAGGCTTGGGTAGCAATAGTGACAACAGTGCGAACATCTGCCGATTGAGCAGCTGCTTGGATAACGACTGCACCCCCAAAAGAGTGACCGATCAAAGCAAATTCTTCAACACCTTTGTCTTGTAAATAGGTAAGACCCGCTAAAACGTCTAAGGTAGATTCTACTAAATCGGTTGGATTGCGGTATTGGACTCGGAGAGAGGCTATTCCTTCTTTCCGAAGAATTTCCCCTAATAAAGGATACAGACCTCGAGCA
Organism: Tolypothrix campylonemoides VB511288_2; assembly: GCF_045999855.1. NCBI lineage: Bacteria > Bacillati > Cyanobacteriota > Cyanophyceae > Nostocales > Tolypothrichaceae > Tolypothrix > Tolypothrix campylonemoides. Next base: position 16,189 of record NZ_JBFPMW010000015.1, on the reverse strand, counting down.
GGTGTATCCCAATCACCACCTACACCTCCAACTAAAATTACTGCTGTTTTGGCATTCTCAGCTAAATAGTAGCGGCAATGAATTGAACCCCGACTTGTTATGAGTTTTACAGGATAATATTCTTCCTCTTGGGGTTTTTCTTCAGCATTTTCAACAATCATCTCAAATGATTCATCGTAAATGGGTTGCACAAAACCTCCTACCAATTTCTGAAGGGAATGATAAAAATTAATGAATAACTCAGTAGCCGCAGCCAATAGCGCCTCTAGTTTGTAGTGGCACTGTCTTTGGTAAAACAAGCTTGCGGGTGTGAATTTTAAATTTTTTACATATATCCAAGCTTGTATCCAGTTTCTACCCAGTACTAAGAAGTAGCCTCTATCTATGGGTTAATAGCGATAGACAAGTTTTTGAGTGCTGAAAAATCTTACCGATATCCTGCCGAAATGCGATCGAGAACACTCTTTGGCTCAAACGCAACGAATTTTTTCCCTACACTGCGGATAGTTCAGCTATACTGAAGCTGTGCTATCGGCAAAACACTTACCGAGCACGCCGAACCAAGACACAATATATATAAGTTTGAAAGCCTAAAAATTGTGAAAGTCTCGAAACTGTTGCTGTATAAGGGTTAGGAGTAGAGTTATCTAGAGGTTCAAAAAAACTTCTGAAAAAACCTTGACAAAGTCAGATGTGGTTGTTACCTTAGATAAAGTGTGAAGCGAGAGAGAAACGCCCGCACAACCGAACCAAGATAAAGCAATAGTTTGAAAGCCAAGCAATTAAAGACCTCGTCAAAAAATTAAGTGGCGGTTTGTTACCCGCTCACAAAAGAAAAATAATAAGCCAAGAGGCTCGGACGCACTAGGGTGTGTCGGAGCAAGAACACTTCAAAACGGAGAGTTTGATCCTGGCTCAGGATGAACGCTGGCGGTATGCTTAACACATGCAAGTCGAACGGTCTCTTCGGAGATAGTGGCGGACGGGTGAGTAACGCGTGAGAATCTGGCTTCAGGTCCGGGACAACAGTTGGAAACGGCTGCTAATACCGGATGTGCCCATGGGTGAAAGGCTAGCTGCCTGGAGATGAGCTCGCGTCCGATTAGTTAGTTGGTGTGGTAAGAGCGCACCAAGACGGCGATCGGTAGCTGGTCTGAGAGGACGATCAGCCACACTGGAACTGAGACACGGTCCAGACTCCTACGGGAGGCAGCAGTGGGGAATTTTCCGCAATGGGCGAAAGCCTGACGGAGCAATACCGCGTGAGGGAGGAAGGCTCTTGGGTTGTAAACCTCTTTTCTCAGGGAATAATAAGTTGAAGGTACCTGAGGAATAAGCATCGGCTAACTCCGTGCCAGCAGCCGCGGTAATACGGAGGATGCAAGCGTTATCCGGAATGATTGGGCGTAAAGCGTCCGCAGGTGGTTTATCAAGTCTGCTGTCAAAGCGTCTGGCTTAACTAGATAAAGGCAGTGGAAACTGAGAGACTGGAGTATGGTAGGGGTAGAGGGAATTCCCGGTGTAGCGGTGAAATGCGTAGAGATCGGGAAGAACACCGGTGGCGAAAGCGCTCTGCTGGACCATAACTGACACTGAGGGACGAAAGCTAGGGGAGCGAATGGGATTAGATACCCCAGTAGTCCTAGCCGTAAACGATGGATACTAGGCGTTACGCGTATCGACCCGCGTAGTGCCGGAGCCAACGCGTTAAGTATCCCGCCTGGGGAGTACGCACGCAAGTGTGAAACTCAAAGGAATTGACGGGGGCCCGCACAAGCGGTGGAGTATGTGGTTTAATTCGATGCAACGCGAAGAACCTTACCAGGGCTTGACATGTCGCGAATCCCGATGAAAGTTGGGAGTGCCTTAGGGAGCGCGAACACAGGTGGTGCATGGCTGTCGTCAGCTCGTGTCGTGAGATGTTGGGTTAAGTCCCGCAACGAGCGCAACCCTCGTACTTAGTTGCCATCATTAAGTTGGGAACTCTAAGAAGACTGCCGGTGACAAACCGGAGGAAGGTGGGGATGACGTCAAGTCAGCATGCCCCTTACGTCCTGGGCTACACACGTACTACAATGCTGTGGACAGAGGGCAGCAAGCTAGTGATAGCAAGCAAATCTCACAAACCACGGCTCAGTTCAGATCGCAGGCTGCAACTCGCCTGCGTGAAGGTGGAATCGCTAGTAATTGCAGGTCAGCATACTGCAGTGAATTCGTTCCCGGGCCTTGTACACACCGCCCGTCACACCATGGAAGCTGGTAGTGCCCGAAGTCGTTACTCTAACCATTCGTGGAGGAGGATGCCGAAGGCAGGACTGGTGACTGGGGTGAAGTCGTAACAAGGTAGCCGTACCGGAAGGTGTGGCTGGATCACCTCCTTTTAGGGAGACCAACTAAATTATGAATGATGTTAGATGAATGATGAAAAGTAGAAAATTCACACTTCATAATTCAGAATTCATAATTTTAGACATCCTAGGTCGTGCGAGGTAAAGAAAATTGGCTTTCAAACTAGTGTGGGTTCGGAAAAAAATGCCAAAGCATTGATGATTTGGGCACTTATCAATAGAAGAAATTCAGCAACTTGAAACCGCAAGGGAACAAGACTGCTGGAAATGTTCCAGCCAGAACCTTGAAAACTGCATAGAAAAGCGAAAGTAACTAAAAGCGAAAAGCTAATAGCTAATGGCTAATGGAAATTAGCGATGAGCAGTTAGCATTCAGCAATAGTGGTCAAGAGAAGAAGGGCTCATGGTGGATACCTAGGCACACAGAGGCGAAGAAGGACGTGGTTACCAACGAAAAGCTCCGGGGAGCAGGAAGCATGCAGTGAGCCGGAGATGTCCGAATGGGGCAACCCAATAACGAAAGAGCGAACCCAGTGAATTGAAACATCTTAGTAGCTGGAGGAAAAGAAATCAATAGAGATTCCCTCAGTAGTGGTGAGCGAAAGGGGAAGAGCCTAAACCAAAGTGCATGCATTTTGGGGTAGTGGGACAGCGAAATCGAATCTAGCGGTTAGGCGAAGCAGCGAAATACTGCACCAAAGAAGGTGAAAGTCCTGTAGTCGAAAGCTTAAGGATAGTAGCTGAATCCCGAGTAGCATGGGGCACGAGGAATCCCATGTGAATCAGCGAGGACCATCTCGTAAGGCTAAATACTACTGTGTGACCGATAGCGAACAAGTACCGCGAGGGAAAGGTGAAAAGAACCCCGTTGAGGGGAGTGAAATAGAACATGAAACCGTGAGCCTACAAGCAGTGGGAGTCCGATTCAACGGATGACCGCGTGCCTGTTGAAGAATGAGCCGGCGAGTTATAGGTACTGGTAGGTTAAGTTTGTTGACGAAGCCAAAGCGAAAGCGAGTCTGAAAAGGGCGCGTTATCAGTATTTATAGACCCGAACCCGGGTGATCTAACCATGTCCAGGATGAAGCTTGGGTAACACCAAGTGGAGGTCCGAACCGACCGATGTTGAAAAATCGGCGGATGAGGTGTGGTTAGGGGTGAAATGCCAATCGAACTCGGAGCTAGCTGGTTCTCCCCGAAATGTGTTGAGGCGCAGCGGTAACGGAAAAACTGAGGGGTAAAGCACTATTTCGGTGCGGGCTGGGAGACCGGTACCAAATCGAGATAAACTCTGAATACTCAGTGGAGAGTTACCAGTGAGACGGTGGGGGATAAGCTTCATCGTCAAGAGGGAAACAGCCCAGACCACCAGCTAAGGTCCCGAAATCATCGCTAAGTGGCAAAGGAGGTGGGAGTGCAAAGACAACCAGGAGGTTTGCCTAGAAGCAGCCATCCTTGAAAGAGTGCGTAATAGCTCACTGGTCAAGCGCTCCTGCGCCGAAAATGAATGGGACTAAGCGATGTACCGAAGCTGTGGATTTAGCAAGCCATCATTTAGCATACAGCCTCTTTTGGAAGACAGAGGGAGAGAGTGAGAGAGTGAGAGAGTGAGGGAACGAAGAATAGTTCCTCCCTCCCTCCCTCCCTCCTTCACTCCCTCGCTCCGCTCCAGAAGGTTGCATGCTAAGTGATGAGATTGTTAACTGGTAGGGGAGCGTTCCGTGGTAGGTAGAAGCAGTAGCGGCAAGCAGCTGTGGACGAGACGGAAGTGAGAATGTCGGCTTGAGTAGCGCAAACTAGGGTAAGAATCCCTAGCCCCGAAACCCCAAGGGTTCCAGAGGCAGGTTCGTCCACTCTGGGTTAGTCGGGACCTAAGGCGAGGCCGAAAGGCGTAGTCGATGGACAGAGGGTGAACAATCCCTCACTTTGATGTGGGAGTCAACGTAAGACGCATGAAAGATAGCAACGCCCTGAATGGATTGGGAGGTGTCTAAGGATGCCGAGTTGTAAATGATAGTGCCAAGAAAAGCTACGTTGGTGATGAAAACATCAAACCCGTACTCGAAACCGACACAGGTGGGGAAGTTGAGAAAACTCAGGGGCGCGAGATAACTCTCTCTAAGGAACTCGGCAAAATGGCCCCGTAACTTCGGAAGAAGGGGTGCCCACGCAAGTGGGTCGCAGTGAAGAGATCCAGGCGACTGTTTACCAAAAACACAGGTCTCCGCAAACAAGCAATTGGAAGTATGGGGGCTGACGCCTGCCCAGTGCCGGAAGGTTAAGGAAGTTGGTCAGGGGGAAACCCTAAAGCTGACGACTGAAGCCCCGGTGAACGGCGGCCGTAACTATAACGGTCCTAAGGTAGCGAAATTCCTTGTCGGGTAAGTTCCGACCCGCACGAAAGGCGTAACGATCTGGATGGTGTCTCAGAGAGAGACTCGGCGAAATAGGAATGTCTGTGAAGATACGGACTACCTGCACCAGGACAGAAAGACCCTATGAAGCTTTACTGTAGTCTGGAATTGGGTCCGGGCTTGGCTTGCGCAGGATAGGTGGGAGGCACTGAAGTATCCCTTGTGGGGGATACCGAGCCAACGGTGAGATACCACTCTGGCGAAGCTAGGATTCTAACCCACGATTGTCTATCCAATCGGGAGACAGTTTCAGATGGGCAGTTTGACTGGGGCGGTCGCCTCCTAAAAGGTAACGGAGGCGCACAAAGGTTCCCTCAGCACGCTTGGAAACCGTGCGTTGAGTGTAAAGGCAATAAGGGAGCTTGACTGTAAGAGCTACAACTCGAACAGGGTGGAAACACGGTCTTAGTGATCCGACGGCGCAGTATGGAATGGCCGTCGCTCAACGGATAAAAGTTACTCTAGGGATAACAGGCTGATCTCCCCCAAGAGTCCACATCGACGGGGAGGTTTGGCACCTCGATGTCGGCTCATCGCAACCTGGGGCGGAAGTACGTCCCAAGGGTTGGGCTGTTCGCCCATTAAAGCGGTACGTGAGCTGGGTTCAGAACGTCGTGAGACAGTTCGGTCCATATCCGGTGCAGGCGCAAGAGCATTGAGAGGAGTCCTCCTTAGTACGAGAGGACCGGGAGGAACGCACCGCTGGTGTACCAGTTATCACGCCCGTGGTAGACGCTGGGTAGCCAAGTGCGGAGCGGATAACCGCTGAAAGCATCTAAGTGGGAAGCCCACCTCAAGATGAGTGCTCTGACTACTACAAGTAGGTAAGGTCACAGGTAGAACACCTGTTCATAGGCAGTCGGTGTACGTGCAGTAATGTACTTAGCCAAGTTGTCCTAACAGACCGAGGTCTTGACCTCATCTCAATGATGAATTCTGAATGATGAATGATGACAATCTTCTTCAATTCACAATTCACACTTGTTTCGCTTTTCTGTGCAGTCTTCAGGGTTTTGAATTCCACGATGAGCCTTCCTTTTGATGAAGTTCATCATTCATAATTCATCATTCATCATTCATTCCTGGTGCCTATGGCTCAGTGGTCCCACTCTGATTCCATCCCGAACTCAGTTGTGAAACATTGATGCGGCGACGATAGTTGGCGGGTTGCCGCCTGCTAAAATAGCTCGGTGCCAGGTTGATTTTTACAACTAAGCCCTCTTCCTAAAACTAAGGAAGGGGGCTTTGTTTTGAGCAGGTTATTGCAGTTCTCACTTATACCAAATCCGGTTTTCCAACTCCTTTTACCCTAAACCAATTCTATAGGTGGCACTTAAAATTCCCTCACATTAGAAATGTGGACGGCAGGCGCTACAACGGTGGGAACCCAGAGCAGTTGCTCCTCTTGGGCAAAGCCCAAGACCGCACTGCTCACCGCAACGCGCTCGCTGCCTCGGCTATACAAACAAAGCCCGCGTAGGCGGGCTTTAATATTCACAAAGATTTTGGCGCTTCAAATCCGTCGAACTCACGTTAATATTGGGCTGACCCGCACTCTACAATCAACCTGTAGCTTGGATAAATGAAGAAACCGATTTTTTTCTTTATGTTAGTACTTGAACTGCTTTAAACTGCATAATTGCATTATGAAAGGCGGTAACACAAGCAGCATGAAAAAACTATATCCACCTATAGAACCTTACAAGGAAAGCAGTCTTAAGGTTTCTGACTTGCATACTATCCATTTTGAGGAGTCAGGAAACCCGCAAGGTAAACCTATTGTTTTGCTACATGGCGGACCGGGTGGTGGATGTCCGCCTTTCTACCGACAATATTTTAATCCAGAAAAATGGCGTCTGATTATGTTTGACCAACGGGGTTGCGGTCAAAGCACTCCCCATGCAGAACTACGAGAAAACACAACGTGGGATTTAGTGAGTGATATTGAAAAACTAAGAGCGCATTTAAATATCGAAAAGTGGGTTGTGTTTGGTGGTAGCTGGGGGAGTGCTTTAGCATTAGCCTACAGCCAAACCCATCCCTGTCAGTGTGCGGGGCTGATTTTGCGTGGCATATTTATGCTGCGGCAAAAAGAATTGCAATGGTTCTATCAAGAGGGGGCTAGTTATATTTTTCCTGATGCTTGGGAAGAATATTTAAAACCAATTCCATTTGATGAACGTGATGATTTACTCACAGCTTATTACAAACGCTTGACCAGCCCAGATATGAATACTCGATTGCAAGCAGCGCGTGCTTGGTCAATTTGGGAAGCCAGTACAAGCAGATTGTTTCCAGATACAGAACTGAAGGCAAAGTTTGGAGAGAGTGTTTTCGCAGAGGCGTTTGCACGAATTGAGTGTCATTACTTTATTAATAAAGGATTTTTTGAAACAGACGATCGCTTGCTTGCAAATGTCCATCGCATACGTCATATTCCGACAGTCATCGTTCAAGGACGATATGATGTTGTGTGTCCAATGATATCAGCTTGGGAATTGCATCGTGCATGGCCGGAAGCAGAATTTATTGTTGTTCCTGATGCGGGACATTCCATGACTGAACCGGGAATTCTCAGTGCTTTGATCGAAGCAACTGATAATTTTGCATAGCAGGGGATTGGGAAATGGGTAATCTTTCACTCCTCAATTGCTACTCAATAGGGAACAAATCTGGTACACTTTGTGTCATAACAGTCTAGTGATGCATTGTATTTATTGAAACAATGTGTTCGTTTACTACCGGGTGCCCTATGTAAATGTTACAATCCGATGTTAGGAAGTTGGGATACCTCGATGCGAGTTGCAACTAACTCAATCAAGTTTGGGACAGATGGCTGGCGTGGCGTCATTGCAGATGAGTTCACCTTTGAACGCGTAGCTCTAGTTGCGCCGATAGCTGCAAAAGTTTTATTTGATACATATGGAGAAAAAGTAGGTAGCCGTAAAATCGTTGTGGGACACGACAGACGCTTTATGGCAGAAGACTTTGCTCGTAAAGTTGCTGAGGTTGTATCAGCATCTGGGTTCGATGTGCTACTGACAGACACTTATGCTCCAACCCCGGCTTTTAGTTGGGCAGCAAAGCAACAAAATGCGTTAGGGGCATTGGTAATTACTGCAAGTCACAATCCTGGAAAATATTTGGGCTTAAAAGTGAAAAGCGCCTTCGGTGGTTCTGTACCCCCTGAAGTGACAAAACAAATAGAAGCACTGTTAACTCAAGAAATACCACCAGTATCAAAACCAGGTAAAATAGAACACTTTAATCCTTGGCAAAGTTACTGTGACGCGTTAGAAGGCAAAGTTAATATTACTAAAATTCGTGATGCGATTTCTTCAGGGAAACTGACGGTATTTGGCGACGTGATGCATGGAGCCGCCGCAGGTGGGTTGGCAATGCTACTTGGCAATGAAGTAAAAGAGATTAACAGCAATCGCGATCCTCTGTTTGAAGGAGGTGCGCCAGAACCTCTGCCTAAATACCTTTCACACTTGTTTGAGGTGATGCGCCATCATCGAGAAATCACTCCCTCTAGTTTAACGGTCGGTTTGGTATTTGATGGAGACAGCGATCGCATTGCAGCCGTAGATGGAGAAGGAAATTTTCTCAGTTCGCAAGTATTAGTCCCCATACTCATTGACCATTTGACTTTAAGACGCAGTTTTAAAGGTGAAATCGTCAAAACCGTAAGTGGATCTGATTTGATTCCTCGCTTAGCGGCTCTTTATAATTTGTCAGTATTTGAAACACCAGTAGGTTACAAGTACATTGCCGATAGAATGCTAGAAGCAGAGGTGCTGTTGGGTGGAGAAGAGTCCGGAGGAATTGGCTACGGAAGTCACATTCCCGAACGAGATGCACTGCTTTCAGCATTGTATGTACTAGAAGCCATTGTGGAATCAGGGCTAGATCTGGGTGACTATTACCGTCACCTACAGGAACAAACCAGCTTTACTTCCGCATACGATCGCATCGATTTACCATTGTCTAGCATGGAAGTGCGATCGCGTCTTCTAGAACAACTACAAACCCAACCTCTGACGGAAATTGCCGGAAAATCAGTTATTGATTGCCAAACCATAGATGGTTACAAATTCCGCTTAGCCGATAACAGTTGGTTAATGATTCGTTTTAGCGGAACCGAACCAGTTTTGCGTCTGTATTGCGAAGCCCCTACCCTCGAACAAGTGCATCAAACTCTTGCTTGGGCAAAAGATTGGGCGGAATAAAGTATGAATGATGAATGATGAATGATGAATTGTGCTAATTTTTAATTCATAATTCATCATTTATAATTCATCATTTATGACATTACTTGTTGTAGCAACAGGAAATCCAGGAAAATTGCGCGAAATGCAAGCTTACCTGGCTAATGCTAATTGGGAATTAACCCTTAAACCGCAAGAATTAGAAGTAGAAGAAACGGGAGAAACATTTGCAGCCAATGCTTGTTTAAAAGCATCTCAAGTCGCAAAAGCCACAGGAAATTGGGCAATAGCCGATGATTCTGGCTTGCAAGTAGACGCTTTAAACGGTGCGCCTGGAGTGTATTCTGCTCGTTATGGAACAACCGATAGCGATCGCATTGCCAGATTATTGAGAGAATTAGGCGATACACCAAATCGGGAAGCTCAGTTTGTTTGTGCCATTGCGATCGCCCGTCCGGATGGTACTATTGCTTTACAAACAGAAGGCATATGTCACGGGGAAATTCTTTATGAACCTCGTGGTACTGGTGGCTTCGGCTACGATCCAGTTTTTTATGTTCCTCAGATGCAATTAACCTATGCAGAGATGACACCAGAAATGAAGCGTTCGATCAGTCATAGAGGTAAAGCGTTTGATACTTTACTTCAAAAGTTAGAGACAATAGCTAATAGCTAATAGCTAATAGCTAATAGCTAATTGCCCTTCGGGTATCTCAGGAGCGGAGACGCTCCGCGATGCCGCAGGCTATGCCCGCAAGGGCTATACGCTAGTCCCCTACGGCGGGAGACCCCTTCGGGTATCTCAGGAGCGGAGACGCTCCGCGATGCCGCAGGCTATGCCCGCAAGGGCTATACGCCAGTTGCCTACGGCGGGAAACCCGCCTGCAGCACTGGACTCACCGCCTACAGGGCTAGTCTCACCATTAGCCATTAGCCGTTAGCGAACCCCTTATACTGCTTCTGTATTTTTTTCGCCAGTACGAATTCGCACCACTTGTTCGACTGGCGAGATAAAGATTTTACCATCACCAATTTCGCCAGTACGAGCAGCTGCAATAATTTTATCTACAACCATGTCTACCTGGTTATCTTCAACAACAATTTCCACTTTAAGTTTTTGCAAAAACTCTACAGTGTACTCAGAACCCCGATAGCGTTCGGTTTGACCCTTCTGCCGTCCAAAACCTCGTACTTCAGAAACTGTCATCCCAACTATACCAGCATTGACCAAAGCAATTTTCACCTCATCAAGCTTGAAGGGACGAATAATAGCCTCAACTTTCTTCATTTTTTTCTCCTAAAGTTGTACGTATTCTATCTAAGCAGATTCTCTGACTTTGACGAGCGATTTTTATTTGTTTGTAGCTTATACCATTTTGGATTTTAGACTCTAGATTTTGGATTGAGAAAGCCCGATCTGGATTCATCTCACCCTACTCTCTGTTACGTTCTGGGTTCAAATTGGTATTATTTAACACAACACAGTCATTAGTTAGGGTTATGAAAGCATTCTTAACGAGTATGTTGTCCCAGCAAGGGACGTACAATTAAATAACCAGCACCAAAACCCATAACAATAATGAACAAGATAGCTACTATAAACCACCAGCTATTAAGTTGTGAAGGTTCTGGTTCATCCTGAAGATAATAGCTTGCTTCCTGCTCTTCTACATAGACGGATTGTGGAGTCGGAATATCAACTTCTACTTCATTTGTAACGACAAGAGGACGCGGGCGAACAACTTGCTTCTTGGCATTATGTTGCGCCATCTGTCTTTTTGCGTGAGGTTTTGAATCGTGAGAAGATGGTGGAGGAGCTTGATAGTAACTAACTTTAGGCTGAGAATCAACCAGTTTTTGCAAATGCAAGATAGACTCAACAGCTTTAGAAATTTCCTGTCGAAGTAACTCATTCTCTTGCACGAGTTGTTGATTCTGGGCTGAAAGAGAATCTAGATTTGCCCGAACAGCGTGCAACTCAGAAGTCAAATCTCGGTACACGGAAAGGGGTACAGAGGGGGAGTAACTTGGAGTGGTTGCACTTGATGGTGTGTTGTTAACGGAACCTGTCGTTGCACGCATTAGAGGATTCTTATCACAATTTAATGTAATTGAACAATAAGAGACTGCGATCGAAGATACTCAGCCTCAGAAACTAAGCTTAAGAGTAATGGAAAAATGCCCTTAAGGAGAAGAATCTTAATGTACAGTTTTGTGACTAAATACACAAGGAAATTGGGGACTGGGGACGAGGGGGACAAGGGAGAGTGGGTAGACAAGGAAGACAAGGTAGAAATTTCTTCCTTTTTGTCTACTTTGTCCTCCTTGTCCCCTCTCTGTTGTCCCCAATTCCCTACTTAATTAATAAAGGAAAAAAGTGTCCCACAGGACCTTGACCTTTGCCAATAGCCAGCGAGTATGACAGTGCAGTGGTAACATACTCCTTTGCTTGCTTGACTGCTGTTATCAAGTCCTTTCCAAGAGCCAAATTGGCGGCGATCGCTGCTGAAAGGGTACAACCAGTACCGTGAGTATTTTTCGTCTCAACGTGTTTGGTTGTTAAAGTTTCCATATGATGTCCGTCGAACCAAACATCTACTCCACACAGACTACCTTGCATACCGCCACCCTTTACTAAAACGACCTTCACACCTGTATTGCGGTGAATGATTTGAGATGCAGCCCTCATGTCATCTAGGGAATTAATGGGAAAACCACTTAAAATTTGGGCTTCATAGCGATTTGGTGTTACAAGTGCTGCTTTAGGAATTAAAAGATTGCGGAGATTCTTTACAGCATCATCATCTAGTAACTGAGCTCCTGTACGGGATACCATAACTGGATCGACGACCAAGTTGGGAATTTGCAAAACTTCCACAAGTTCTGCAACAGCAGCAATAATTTCCTTATTCAGTAACATTCCCGTCTTTGCTGCTTGCACGCCAATATCATCACACACTGCATTGATTTGTGCGACCACAGCCTGTGGCGGTATTGCCTCCACCCCCATAACACCTAAAGTATTCTGTGCTGTAACACAGGTGATAGCACTTGTACCGTGGACGCAGTGAAAAGCAAAAGTTCGCAAATCGGCTTGAATACCCGCACCTCCACCGCTATCAGAACCAGCGATCGTTAAAGCAACGGGTATTGTGGGTGATATGCTGGTGTCCATAATCAGGGTTAGTCGTTAGTAGTTAGTAGTAAAAAGCTACCACTAACCCTTTGGGTTTGCCAGTTCCGGGGGCGTGGGAAACCCCCTTCTGGGACTGGACTCACTACTAACTACTCACCAATGACTGTAGATACTTCCCCCATTGTGCAGCTAGGGGAATCTCTGTAAAAGGTACGCGCACAGATTGAGAGCGATCGCTAAAAACAAATTCTAACTCAATAGTACGACCCTTCTCTGGAATATTGACTAAATCTACGAATTTGTCATCTACTAGAAGATGGATTTCTTGGACATCAAGCAAAGAAAATGTTTCTAGTTTAACCGGACCTTTTGGAGTAGGTTTGCCCCAAGTTATTTGGGAACCCTTTTGACCTAAAACTGAATAAATATCGTACTTAGCTTTTTCAAATTGCTCTGCCCAAGTACGGTAGGCTTCAATTTTTTGATACTCTTTCGAGCCTTGCCAAGCCAACCAAAAGAATGCGACTAATAGGGGTAACCACAGAAGACCGCGTTCCATTTTTAAAAATTCCTGAGGTTTGCTTAAGGATTTTAATTTTAATGCAAAATTCACCAATAACGGTCTTGTTTGAGTTATGTTAGTGAGCAACCTGGCAAGAAGCGGTGTTCGTTTGAGATGAGAAAGCTTATAATATTTGGCTTGTTTATCATTGGTTTGGGTGTTGCCCTGTTTGGTTTTCAGGGATTGGCAGCCAATGGTGAATTCAATACAATTTTGTTAAATTTTCGCGAAGATATTCCTCAGGAAGTCTTGCAACAGGATTTGCAAGCACTAGCCGAACAGTACCACGTCACCCCTCAACTTGATAACAAATTTTCCGCCAAGGAGAATGTGTATATCATTAAGGGTGATAAACAGCGACTCCAACAACTGAGAAAGTCGCAACTCGCGAAAGCGGTGGAATTTATTGAGCCCAATTATATCTATAAAATTCCCCAACCTGGGAAAGCTGATTGCACTGAAGACTTATCAGTACTGCAAGCTCCAACGGAGAAAGCTGTAAGCGGACCTAACGATCCAATGTACAGCAAGCAGTGGAACCTTCACAATATCAGTATAGAGGGTGCGTGGAGTCAAAATAAAGGTAACGGCGTTACCGTCGCAGTGATTGACACTGGTGTAACTCGCGTGCCTGACTTGGATGCAACAAAATTTGTCCCTGGGTACGATTTTGTGAACGATCGCGCAGAAGCCGATGACGATAACGGACATGGCACCCATGTTGCTGGTACGATCGCTCAAGCCACCAATAATAACTATGGAGTTGCAGGAATTGCCTACGAAGCAAAACTGATGCCTTTAAAGGTTCTGAGTGCTTACGGTGGCGGAACCGTAGCTGATATAGCTGAAGCGATTAAGTTTGCTGCTGACAACGGTGCAGACGTTATTAACATGAGTTTGGGCGGTGGCGGAGAAAGCCAGTTGATGAAGGAAGCAATTGATTACGCCTACAGCAAAGGTGTGGTGATAATTGCAGCCGCTGGTAATGAAAATGAGAATTCTGCGGCTTATCCGGCGCGTTATCCCCATGTTATTGGTGTTTCTGCGATCGGTCCAGATGGCGAGAAAGCTCCATACTCTAACTACGGTGCTGGAGTTGATATCTCCGCTCCTGGTGGTAGCGATGCTGGGAAGATTTTGCAAGAAACAATCGATCCAGACAATGGTGCTGCTGTATTTAGGGGATATCAAGGAACCAGTATGGCAGCCCCTCACGTTGCTGGTGTTGCTGCGTTAATTAGAGCAGCCGGAGTGAAAGAACCAGACCGAGTTGCAGAGGTTCTCCAGCAGTCAGTGAGAACGATTGAAGATGATAGTTTGAACTACTATGGTGCTGGGCAACTCAATGCAGAAGCAGCAGTGAAACTTGCCACTCACGGACAAATTAGTTTCCAAGACTTCTTCCGTTGGTTGCGCGATAACGGCTATCTCAACCCCCGTTTCTGGATTGATGGCGGTGCTGTAGCTCTGTTACCTAAGATTTTGATGGTCCTTGGTTCCTATCTCCTAGCTTGGTTTTTACGGGTTTACTTTCCATTCAGCTGGGGTTGGAGTCTTTCGTTCGGTTTAATTGCTGGTAGTTCTGGTTTGTTCCCCTTTAAGGGACTTTATATCTTTGACCTTCCTCAATGGCCTTTCCGTTTATTGGGAAGTTCTATCCCTGAGTTAGGCAATAGCCTCCAAGGAACAAATGCTCTTAACCCTTTGTTTGCAAGTGTCTTGATTCCCTTGATTCTGATAGCTCTACTACTAGGACACCGGGACTGGAAGTGGTTTGCCATTGGTACATCAATCGGTGTCGCAGCTTGCTTGGCAGTGAGTGCAGCAATAGACCCAGCAGTATGGGGAATGGGTAGTGGTATTGTTGCGCGTCTTTTCCTGAGTGTTAATGCCTTGCTATGTTTTGGTTTAGCACGTTTAGCAGTTAAAACTACCTAAAGTCAGTGGTTAGTGGTTAGTAGTTAGTGGATAGTAGATAGTGGTTAGTCAATACCGATCGCTAACCACCAACCACTAATAACTAACAATTAACCAATGAGCATTACAGTTACAGGCAGTATTGAACGTCGCGACATTGGAACTGGCGCTTGGGCGTTAGTTACTAATGAAGGAACCACCTATGAAATCCTCAGAGGTGCTGACAAAAATTTACTGAAATCGGGACAACACGCAAAAGTTACAGGGGAAATTCGCAAAGATGTGATGACTGCAGCGATGATTGGCCCCGTTCTCGAAGTTAAATCTTTTGAGCTAATTGATTCCTAATTAGCTTGACCCGAATCTAGAACTGCTTGCAAACGAGTTCTAAATTCTCCCTTGGGATGACCCCCTTTTACCTCTCCAATAATCTGAAATTCCCCTTCCGGTGAATCACAGACAATGTAGGTAGGCCATCCCATTTCTGATTTATCAGGATATTGAGTTAGCAAAATTTTTCGATACTTGCGGTAAGTCGCTGTATCTTGCATTTTCACGCTAATAAACTCCAGACCCAGTTCTTCAGCAACTTTCTGGTCGTAAAAGGACATCTTGTGACAAATGCCGCAGTCTTCTGATGAAAACTTAATCACAGCTAAACTCATAAGCCCATCACTCTACAATGTACTGGCAAAAGATAAACTTTTTGTCCAAAGAGTACCATACCAGGATACAAAGTCAAGAATTTTAGAAAAAATATTAATAATTGTAAAATTCTGCGGGGAACGGAGAACACTTTTCTGCTAAAGTTCAAAATCCCTAGCTTTAATTATGAGTTCGACAGACCTGACACTGACTTCCTTTTGGGATGTTGTTGGCAAATGGTGGCTCAAACACCTAATATCGCTTAGTTACAGGCAGTACATAGATTAAGAAATACTTTCATTGAGTCTTCTGAAAGATTCGCAGTCAGGCGTGTACTTTAATGAGAACAAGTATATTTCTCGATCTATAAAAAATCTAAAAATTTTTTGCTAGTTGTTAGGTAGTTGAAGAATTGAGTTATGATGGTGAATCTAACAAGGTACTATGTTCTAAGCTTAACCAGGGAACTCCGGAAACTTTGCCAAAAATTTATGTAATTTTTCGGATTTTTGTGCCAAAAATAATGTGTATAGTTTAGAAGCTTATAGCTGACCAGAGGAGTCTAAGAGCAAGGTAAATCTACCATTTACTGCGTTCCGCTCTAAATTGGGGTTACTGGGTGTTTTTTATAGCTTAGGTCAAAAACCCCTAACAGCCGCTCGAGCTAAACAGGGGAGTTAGTTGTTTAGGCTGCATCTACCATTTATTATGTTCTCGGCTTAACCAGGGTTATCCGGAAAAGTTAGAAGAAATTTGGGTATTGTGCGTCTCCAAAAAAAAGCCCTAGTAGCCGAAAGTCCACTAGGCAGTCAATTATCAGGGTGCATCTACCACTACTCTGGTCCTAAGAATAACCAGAGTGTCCGGACAACTTGCGAAAGAGGGTGTTATTTATCTCACTAAAAAAAAGACCCCTAGTAGCTAAAAAGCTATCCAGGGGAGTCAGTTATCAGGGT
>NZ_JBFPMW010000014.1:302011-302268 GCF_045999855.1 Tolypothrix campylonemoides VB511288_2 | reverse complement strand
CTCAAAGGGCATTCCGCCGAAGTTTTTAGTGTCAGCTTCAGCCCCGACGGCAAGACGATTGCTTCTGCAAGTTGGGACAACACCATCAAACTTTGGGATATCACAGGCAGAGAACTCAAAACCCTCAAAGAGCATTCTGCCTATATTTCGAGCATCAGCTTCAGCCCCGACGGCAAGACAATTGCTTCTGCAAGTTGGGACAACACCGTCAAACTCTGGGATACCACAGGTAGAGAACTCAAAACCCTCAAAGGGCA
>NZ_JBFPMW010000014.1:24863-301911 GCF_045999855.1 Tolypothrix campylonemoides VB511288_2 | reverse complement strand
TTCCGCTCCAGTTTATAGCGTCAGCTTCAGCCCCGATGGCAAGACGATTGCTTCTACAAGTAGGGACAATACCGTCAAACTCTGGGATACCGCAGGCAGAGAACTCAA
The DNA here is from genome assembly GCF_045999855.1 of Tolypothrix campylonemoides VB511288_2. NCBI lineage: Bacteria > Bacillati > Cyanobacteriota > Cyanophyceae > Nostocales > Tolypothrichaceae > Tolypothrix > Tolypothrix campylonemoides. Next base: position 301,803 of record NZ_JBFPMW010000014.1, on the reverse strand, counting down.
AACCCTCAAAGGGCATTCCGCTCCAGTTTATAGCGTCAGCTTCAGCCCCGATGGCAAGACGATTGCTTCTGCAAGTAGGGACAACACCGTCAAACTCTGGGATACCACAGGTAGAGAACTCAAGACCCTCAAAGGGCATTCCGCTCCAATTGTGAGCGTCAGCTTCAGCCCCGATGGCAAGACCATCGCTTCTGCAAGTGAGGACAACACCATCAAACTCTGGGATACCACAGGCAAAGAACTCAAAACCCTCAAAGGGCATTCCGCTCCAGTTTATAGCGTCAGTTTCAGCCCCGATGGCAAGACGATTGCTTCTGCAAGTTTGGACAAGACGGTGAAATTGTGGGATACCACAGGCAAAGAACTCAAAACCCTCAAAGGGCATTCCGCTCCAGTTTATAGCGTCAGTTTCAGCCCCGACGGCAAGACGATTGCTTCTGCAAGTTGGGACAACACCATCAAACTTTGGGATATCACAGGTAGAGAACTCAAAACCCTCAAAGGACATTCAGGTTGGATTTCAAGCGTTAACTTCAGCCCGGACGGCAAGACGATTGCTTCTGCAAGCAAGGACAACACCGTTAAACTCTGGGAGACCACAGGCAGAGAACTCACAACCTTCAAAGGGCATTCCGCTCCAGTTGTGAGCGTCAGCTTCAGCCCCGACGGCAAGACGATTGCTTCTGCAAGTTGGGACAAGACGGTGAAATTGTGGAACTTGGATCTGGAAAATTTACTTGTGTTGGGGTGCGATTGGCTCAAATATTATTTACCTCGGTATCCTGAGACATTGGCAGAACTCCATGTATGTCAAACAAAGCCTCTCCGGATTGCCGCCGCATCGACTTTAGTAGAACAAGGTGAGGCATTAGCAACTGAGGGAAATTTTGAGGATGCAGTGGCTAAGTTTAATAAAGCTAAAGCGTGGAATTCCAAATTAACGTTTGATTCAGAGGAAAAAGCGGTACCAATTATTATGGTTTCTCAGGGCAGAGAACTTGCCCAAGAAGGTGACATTGAGGCAGCATTAGTTCAGTTAACAAAAGCACAGAAACTGTCTCCTAATCTCGATCTGAATCCAAAAACAAAAGCTATAGAAAAGAATCCAAAAGCAGTGATTTTTCTTATACGAGGAGAAGCGCTGGTAAAGCAGGATAAATTCAAAGAAGCGCTCGCTTTTTACAAAGATGCTCAAACACTCGATCCTGCTTTAACTATTTCTGCCAAGGAATGGAATTCTCTTTGTTGGGATGGTAGCTTGCGGGGGTTTGCTAAAGATGTCATGTTTGCTTGTGAAAAAGCAGTTGCCCTTTCACCAAAAGATGGAGGTATTCTTGATAGCCGAGGGCTAGCTAGAGCGCTCACTGGTAATAGCAAAGGATCTGTTGCAGATTTCCAAGCCTTTATCAAGTGGACTGATAATTCCAAGTACAAATCACAGCGTCAACGTTGGATTAATACCTTAATTGCAGGTAAAAATCCCTTTACAACAGAAGAGTTGAAAAAGTTGAGAGAGTAATAGATCTCGCTAGCGAATAGAATTCGCGGCTGTACAGGCGAAACCCACCTACGTGGGTTTGAGAAACTGGCGTTGCGTCAATCTTTAGAGAAAGCGATCGCGATTCAAAAAAAGCAGGCTCCAGGTTCTTTTTCTCTTGGTTTGGCAATTTTCAACAGTTGTTTATGGTTCTTTATCTTCTGCCATTGTACGTTGTTCGTACTCAGTAATGATATTTCTAATTTCATCTGCTGCGATATTTCTTAGCGAGAGAACGTAGATTTCGGTTGAAGATTGGCGCAGCTTCAACTTGAATAAAGGATTGCTCAGACATCCTCGAGTCCTTCCCAAAGTTGAGCAACAGGAATTATTTGTCCAGTCATTGCCTCATGCCAAGCTTGACGGAAATCTTCTAAAATCTCTTCCTTAGATTTATCATTTTCCTCGATTTCTACTTCTTCTGGAATCAGGACAATAACTTCAACGCGACTGTTTTTATCACTTACTAAGGGGCGATCTAAAGTAAGTTGTCCGTGTTCATCAATAGTTGCCATTATTTTAATTGCTTTCATTGGTTATTTTTAAGTAATGTTGTGCCTAAATATAAGCTTGAACTAAGTAGGTCGTTACAATTAAAGTTAACTAGTTAGGGTTGTCATTTGTCATTGGTTAAAGTTTCAAGTGTCTTTACATTTTGTAATATAACGTGTTTATTTCTGCCTATCTACTTTGTAGCAAAGAGACATTCAGCAATGCGATCGCTATCATAATTGACAGCAGAAACAGAATAGCCCGCGCAGGCGGGCTTCGTTTGTGTAGCCCCAGAATTCCATTCTGAGGGCAATTGGAGCAAAGTCTGTATTAAATAATACTTGAACTGAGTTGCCATCCAACTCAAAGTATAGAATAATGTCGGTACAAGTTGACCGGAATTCACCAACTACAGGTTAAGCTGGAGAGAGTAGCTTTTTGTTACGTTTTGTATATTAAGTCCTCTTTTGCTGTTAACTTTTAATTTTTGCTGCTTGAGAAAACAGGAATGCTAGACCAAATATTTGACTATCTCAACTTTCATCCTAGCTTAGAAGCATCTATAGTGTTGCTGCTCCTCATCTTTTTAGAGGCAGTACTCTCTGCAGACAACGCGATCGCTCTTGCAGCGATCGCTCAAGGACTGGGGAACCAGAAACTCGAACGTCAGGCGCTGAACATTGGCTTAGTTGTTGCTTATGTTTTGCGAATTACGTTATTGCTAACTGCTACCTGGGTACAACAGTTCTGGCAGTTTGAATTGTTGGGAGCAGCCTATCTACTGTGGCTGGTATTCCAACATTTTACTTCTGAAGAAGGCGAAGATAACCAACACCACGGTCCTCGGTTCAATTCCTTATGGCAAGCGATCCCCGTTATTGCCCTGACAGATTTGGCATTTTCTCTTGATAGCGTAACCACCGCGATCGCTGTATCTAATGAAACTTGGTTGGTGCTCACAGGAACTACCATCGGTGTTGTGACTCTACGCTTTATGGCAGGTCTGTTTATTCGTTGGTTGAATGAATACGTCTACTTGGAAGATGCTGGTTACATCACAGTAGCCTTGGTGGGCTTGCGCTTGTTTTTGAAAGTTGTGAACGACTCCTTTGTACCCCCACAATGGGTGATGATTACTTCTATTGCCCTGATTTTGGCTTGGGGATTTTCCAAACGTAAAGTTTTAGATGCTGAAACTGAAACTACAGTCAAGGAACCAGAAAAGACTGAAGTGCAACAATAACCATAGAGAATGGTAAATTCTGCACGAGTAGAAAACTTTACGTTATCTATGAAACTCAAGGATTGGCTGACAGTTTATTGAGTTGTACAAACAAGAGATTTCCAAAAAATCAATTATCTGTCTTGTAAGCTCAACAAGCCCCCTATCCCTATAGGAGTTGGGGGTGATGGCTTACGTGAGGCGGAGCCTCGTAGAATGCATTCCCAGGCGGAGCCTGGGAACGAGGGTTACTCGTGCAACCAAGGTGTCAAATGAGGTTGCCAAGCAACCAATTCTTCTTCCTTAAACCACAGGGAAATTTCCCGTTGTGCTGTTTCAATAGCATCGGAACCGTGGATGAGGTTGCGACCAATATTAATGCCGAAGTCACCTCGGATTGTTCCTGGTTCTGCTGTTAAGGGATTTGTTGCACCAATCACCTTTCTAGCTGCGGCGACAACGCCCTCTCCTTCCCAAACCATCGCCACAACCGGGCCTGAAGTGATAAACTCCACCAGGCTGCCAAAGAAAGGTCTTTCTTTGTGAACGTCGTAATGTTGTTCGGCTAATTCTCGGGAAGGTTTTACAAACTTTAAACCAACGAGGGTAAAGCCTTTAGTCTCAAAGCGACGGATGATTTCACCAATGAGTCCGCGCTGCACGCCATCGGGCTTAATTGCTAAGAATGTGCGTTCCAAAGCTATCTCCTCAAATTAAGTAAATTGGTTATGGGTCATGAGTCAAGTGTCATTTGACCTTCTTACTGAGTCAAGAATAAATGACACTCGACCAATGACAAAGGACAATCTGAAATTATCGCAGAAAGTATCTCCAAATGCATGTGCGCTTCGAGATGAATGCGATACATTGTATTCTCGTGGGTGAAACAAAAAGGTCAGGAAAGAAATGCGTGGTGATTTAACGACTACATCAGACGAGGTGGTGAAACCTCCCTCTAATGCAACCAAAGCCGAAATAAAAGCACAAAAACAACAAAAACTGCTACCTACGGCTACCAATCCCGATGGAACCCGCATCTGGAAAATAGAGGATAGCGAAGCACTTTATCGGATAGAAGGTTGGGGTGAACCCTACTTTTCCATCAATGCTGCAGGTCACATCACTGTTTCCCCCAAGGGCGATCGCGGTGGTTCTCTGGACTTATACGAACTGGTTAATGCTCTCAAGCAGCGTAATTTAGGGCTTCCCCTGTTGATCCGGTTTTCCGATATTTTGGAAGACAGGATCGAACGGTTAAACGCTTGTTTCGCCAAAGCTATTGCTCGTTATAACTATCCTGGAGTTTACCGTGGTGTATTTCCTGTCAAGTGCAACCAGCAACGGCATTTAATTGAAGATTTAGTGCGGTTTGGTAAACCCCATCAGTTTGGTTTAGAAGCCGGTTCCAAGCCAGAGTTAATGATTGCTTTGGCTCTATTGGATACCCCAGGCGCACTGTTGGTTTGCAATGGCTACAAAGACCGAGAATACATCGAAACGGCAATGCTGGCTCAAAGGCTCGGACAAACGCCGATCATCGTTTTAGAACAAGTTGAAGAGGTGGATCTCGTTATTGAGGTCAGCCAGCAGTTGGGGATCGAACCTATTGTTGGTGTGAGAGCTAAACTGAGCACCCAAGGAATGGGACGGTGGGGAACTTCCACTGGAGATCGCGCTAAATTTGGTCTGACCATTCCAGAAATCATGCAAGCTGTTGATAAGTTACGCGATGCTAACTTGTTGCAATCCTTGCAGTTACTTCATTTCCATATTGGTTCGCAAATTTCTGCTATTCATGTGATTAAAGATGCCATCCAAGAAGCCAGCCGTATCTACGTAGAGTTGGCTACTCAAGGGGCAAACATGAAATACCTGGATGTCGGTGGTGGTTTGGGCGTAGATTATGACGGTTCTCAAACCAACTTCTACGCCTCAAAAAACTATAACATGCAGAATTATGCAAATGACATAGTTGCTGAATTAAAAGATACCTGTGCGGAGAAAAATCTTTCCGTACCAACACTGATTAGTGAAAGCGGACGTGCGATCGCATCTCATCAATCTGTTTTGATTTTTGACGTTCTCAGTACCAGCGAAGTCCCCGGTGACCTACCAGAGCCTCCCCAAGAAGGAGAGTCGCCTATCATCAGCTACATGTGGGAAACCTATCAATCGTTAAACGAAGAGAACTATCAAGAGTTTTACCACGATGCCACCCAATTTAAAGAAGAAGCAATCAGCCGCTTTAAATTAGGTATTTTAAGTCTTAGAGAACGTGCCAAAGCAGAACGTCTCTACTGGGCTTGCTGTCAAAAAATTCTGGGGATCACCCGCAAGCAGGAATACGTACCCGACGAGTTGGAAGACCTCGAAAAAATTATGGCTTCCATTTACTACGTCAATCTTTCCGTGTTTCAATCCGCACCAGATTGCTGGGCAATCGACCAATTATTCCCAATTATGCCCATACATCGCTTGGGTGAAGAACCAACGCAAAGGGGTATCCTCGCAGACCTTACCTGCGATAGCGATGGCAAAATAGATCGTTTTATTGACTTGCGAGATGTCAAATCGGTTTTGGAGTTGCACAAGTTCAAGGCTGGAGACTCATACTACTTGGGTATGTTCCTGAATGGAGCCTACCAAGAAATTATGGGGAATTTACACAACCTCTTTGGTGATACCAACGCAGTTCACATTCAATTGACACCCAAGGGATACCAAATCCAACATGTTGTAAAAGGCGACACCATGAGCGAGGTTGTAAGTTACGTACAGTATGACTCTGAGGATATGCTGGAAAATATCCGTCAGAGATGCGAGCACGCTTTGATAGAAAATCGGATTACTCTCGCAGAGTCTCAAAAATTGTTACAAACTTACGAACAGAGTTTACGAAGATATACTTACTTGGCGAATTAGTGGTTAGTGGTTAGTGGTTTACACATAACTAACCACTGACCACTAACCACTAACAATTCAAGTTACAGGAGCGTTCGTTCCTAACAATTCAGCGATCGCTTGTCGTTCTGCTGGAGTATGGGATGGTGGCTCTTGACGCGCATCAGTAATCAGCCAATCTAAAGCTGCTGCTTGCACGTCTATCGTAGCTCCAGTCTTGTCCACACAGTAACGACCGTATACCAATTTATCAACGAGTCTGACTCCCGGACCCAATCGAGACCAGTCAAAGATGACGCTATTTTCCACTGTTGCGCCACTGCACACCCAGCAATTAGGACCTATCATTGTAGGACCAACGATTTTTGCACCATCTTCAATTCGAGTCATACCGCCAATATAGACTGGACCCGTGATATCCACTTTATCCCAGTTGACAGCAACATTCATGCCAGTGTAAATGCCAGGAGCGACTTGATGCCCCGGAATTTGGACATTTTTGATTTCTCCAGACAGTACACCGCGAACGGCTCGCCAGTAATCTGGAACTTTACCAATATCTACCCATTCAAAGTTCATTGGAATAGCGTAGAAAGGAGCTCCCACTTCAACTAATTTTGGGAAGAGCTGGCTACCAATGTCATATTCTACTCCCGAGGGAATATAATTAAAGATCTCTGGCTCAAAAATGTAGATACCCGTGTTAATATTCGTGCTTAGAGCTTCTTCTACCTTAGGTTTTTCTTGGAAAGCCTTGACCCGACCTTCTTCATCTGTAACTACGACACCATAGCTAGAAACTTCTTCTTGTGGAACCGATTTCATAATGATGGTGGCGATAGATCCCTTTTCTCTGTGCCACTTTACGGCTGCTGTTAAGTCTAGGTCAATCAAAGCATCACCGCATAATACGACAAAGGTATCGTCGAAAAATGGGTAGAAATCCTGAATTTTCCGCATTCCTCCAGCAGATCCAACGGCTTCTCCTACAAGAGTACCGTCAACAATGCGACCTTCAAAAGAATAGGCAATTTGTACGCCAAACCGTTGACCATCGCGGAAATAACTTTCTATTTCATCTGCTAAATGGCTGACATTAACCATAATTTGGTCAAACCCATGCTGGCGTAAAAGTTCCAGCAAGAATTCCATCACTGGCTTTTGCAAGATAGGAATCATTGGTTTGGGAATTGTGTAGGTAATCGGACGGACACGAGTACCTTTACCTGCTGCGAGAATCATCGCTTTCATATATCTTATTCCTCAACCACAAGCCGATTTACTGTTATCATTTGATACTTCATCATCAGTGTATTTCCGCTTTTTTGTCATTCCTAAAAGCACTGAGTGCAACTGCAGTACCTCAGAGCATTATAGACATGGGAAACAAATATGAAGTGTAAAGTATGAAGTATAAAAAAAGCATAAAATCCAAGGTGCCAAGTATGAAAATTTTATACCTCGGCTAAGACCTTCGATACTTTATACATTTTTTCATCTTTCAGACCTTATCCTTCATCCTTTATAATTTGCATTGGTCACTTTTCCAATTTAATTGGATTTTAAGGTTTGCTGAAGACATCATAGCGAACCCTCATATGACAATGTTGTATGTCCTTAATTTAAAGGTATATCCATAGTGCTTGATGAATCAGTGAGCAACCTGATTTTCAGGTCTTGGTAAAATTCTTCCTGAACAAGCTCCACTTTAGACTGAGCACAAAGCAGTAGTAATGCCCAAAAAACACTAACCATATGGTTTTCGTGGGAATGCTCTGTGATATTCTTCTGTTGCGGTTGCTTTGCTAGGGTCCATAACTCCACAAGTTGTTCTAAATTCAACCAATTTTTCTCTAAATTTAATTCTGGAGTCCTCAGGCGTAAAACTTGCTCGAGTTCCGAAGCCACTTCTGTCAGATTTTCCTGGTGAGCCAATTCTAAAGCAGCTTTCATGGATTGAAGGCTGGGTTGGCGTCGAGTACGAGCAGGCTTGTTCGCTTTTTCCACTAGCTGCAACTGTTTTGCCATAACTTGCAACTGTTCTATAAGTTCTTGCAAGGTCACACGGCGTTTCGGTGGAGGCATAGCTGCAGGGCGACGGCGTAAATGACGTTCCAATGGCAAGCGTTGGTGGTGAGAAGTGGCTCCATCTTCGCTTTCCAAGAGAGCTTCTTCAGTCGCTTCTTGTTCCTCTACTGCTGCTTGCAACTGCATCAAAGTATTTGCCTTGAACAAGACCAGTTTTGATGCCGACAAAAAAGCTTGACCCGATTGTGATAAATCAGTTTCATACCCTCTTGTTGCAGTTTCCGGTGCCATGAGCTCTAAGTAACTATCGATCACTTCAATCACCTTGACATCCCAAGGGTCTATTTCCCCTTGTTCAGCTTGGTAAATGAGCAACGTAATTGTTTCTAATAGCTCAGCAGCGTCCATTGAATGATTGGTGGTTGGTGGTTGGGGGTTAGCGGTTAGTGGTTACAACTACTAACGACTAACCACTAAATTATTAACAAATTTTACCTTTGCGATCGCTTGATGCTTCCCTGAAAATTATTACACATACCATTTTGGCAGTTGAGTTACCGTATAAATTATCATCTAAACGATGTCAAAAAGGTTAGTGCCGTACATAGAGAGTAAAACGCTGTGAGAATACTTCGTTTAGATTTGAGTTTAATAGTTAGAACATTTTGGGAATCCAGTATACTACTATTTTTTTATACCCCTTACGAGCCCAAAATAAACGACTTGTTGTCACTGGTTATCGGTCACTGGTGTACTGTTGACAATGGCATCAAAAGTTCCTTTGATAGTTCCGGCAATGGGGACTGCAACAAGTGTTCCTAACAAACCAGCAATTTCAAAACCCATTAAAATAGCAACAAAAATCCATATAGGATTGACTCCGATAAAATCACCAAGTAGCTTGGGACTGAGTAAATTATCTTTGATTTGCTGTACAACGATCGCAGCAACAGCCACTTGCACTGCCAACCACCAGTTTTGTAACAAAACTAAAAACGTGACCAAACCAATACCCAATGTTGCCCCAATAAAAGGTATGAGTTGCGATATGCCAATCACTATAGCGAATAACAGCGCAAAAGGAACCTTGAGAATGAGGAAAATTGGAGTCATAATGACCCCCATAAAAACTGCCAGTAAAAGTTGGCTGAGGAAAAAGTAGTGAAAGTTACGCTGTAAAGAGGTTCTTAATGGAACTCGAACATTAGCCGGTAAAAGGTTAAATAAGCCAAACCACACGCGTTCCCCATACAGAAGCATATAGAACGCCAAGACAACCACCAATATCACATCGAGCAATCCTGACAAGACTGTCCCGGCGAATCCCACAGCAGCAGAAGCAAGCTGTTGAACCATACTTTGAATATTGGCATTGATTTGATTGCTAACAACTCTCAGATCTAAAGGTAAACGTCGCTTTTTGGCTATAGCTTCAAAAGACTCTAAATTGGCTTGACTCGTCGCCAACCAATTTGGAATTCTATCTAAAAGTTGAATAGTTTGATCTATCACTATTGGCACGAGCGTAACACCTAAAACAATCAAAAGCGTGAGTGTCAGCAGCAACACAATCGTCACCGCTTGAGGACGGTTGACAGCACGTTCAAAGAACTTGACTGCATAGTTCAGGAGAAAAGCCAAAATTGCTGCAACGCTCACAATAGTGATGGGATGCTGAAATAAACGAAAAATTAAATACAACAACCAGAGATTGAGAGCGATAATTGGACCGCTCAGACCATATATTAAAAGACGTTGAAGTGAGGCTGAACGGCGCATCTTATTTTTACTTTGGTTAACGGATCGCTTCTCACTGTTAACTCCCATTCCCGACCGTTTAATACAGGAAGATGACAATGGATAGAAATATTGCTGACCTTAGGAAGGATTATACCTTGCAAGGTTTGAGCGAGACTGAAGTTGACCCCAATCCTTTTATACAATTTAAACGATGGTTCGACCAGACATTAGCAGCCCAACTTGTAGAACCAAATGCCGTCACTCTTGCAACTACGACACAAGAGGGGAAGCCATCTGCAAGAATGGTATTGCTCAAAGGTTTTGACGATCGGGGTTTTGTATTCTTTACAAACTACAACAGCCAAAAAGGGCAGGAACTAGCAGAAAATCCCCAAGCGTCTCTTGTTTTTTGGTGGGCAGAACTAGAACGCCAAGTCCGCATATCTGGAAGTGTGGAAAAAATTTCAGACAAAGAGTCAGATGAATATTTTTACAGCCGTCCTCTCAACAGTCGCTTGGGTGCATGGGCTTCCAATCAAAGTGAGGTGATAGAAAATCGAGCAGTCCTCGAACAACGAATAGAGGAACTTCAAACCAAATATCAAAACCAAGAAGTTCCCCGCCCCCAACATTGGGGTGGCTTTCGAGCAATCCCCGTAGAAATTGAATTTTGGCAGGGACGCCCCAATCGACTGCACGATCGCCTGCGCTATACCCGTTTAGATGATAGCAGTTGGAAGATCGAACGGTTGTCGCCATAGAGTGCTATCAGCTAATAGCTAATAGCTAATAGCTATTAGCTGATAGCCCTATCTCAGGAGCACAGACGCTAAGCGCAAAGCGCATGCTCCGCGTTGCCGCAGGCTATGCCCGTAAGGGCTATACGCCAGTCCCGGTGGTCGCGGGAAACCCCTCCGGGTATCTCCTTACGGAGACGCTACGCGATGCCGAAGGCTATGCCCGCAAGGGCTATACGCCAGTTGCCAGGGCGCGGCGGGAAACCCGCCTACAGCAATGGTCTCACCGCCTACAGGACTAAACTCACCATTAGCAATTAGCAATTAGCCATTAGCCATTAGCCATTAACCTTTTGAAGCAAACTGAACTCTAGGGTCGGGCATAAAACTGTATCTCAGGTAAACCCCTGCCAGTACGAATACAATAATGAATAGTGTCCCAAAACCAAGAGGGCTTGGAAGCCAAAACACGACTTCTATATGGTTTAATTCTCCAGGCTTAAGTCTCCACACAAGTTGATTGCCGTTCTTTTCTGGAACGATCGCATTCTCTGTCTTTTCTACAGTCCTTGCACCCCAAGGAGTGTTTAAGCCAAATTCTAAGTCGAGAATGGAACCGGGATTAGATAGCACAGCTCCTTTGCTGGAAATTAAACCTAGCGATCGCAAATCCAAATCGTAAATCAACCGATTCCTTACTAAGAGTAAGAAATTGTTTTGAAACAGAAGTATATTTGATTCAATTTTTGGCAGTTCTGCGTTAGCCTCATTGGTTCCTGTTTCGGGTTTTTGAGTTCCATTAGGGTGGAAAAATTCGTTAAATTTGGTTTGTAATTCTTGACCGTTACTGAAAGGGATGGAAACAAAAATTTCCTCTTTGGAAAGCCGTCGTATTTTACCTTCTAATTTCCGAGCGCGACGTTCTATGCTATTTAACCATTCGTAGACAGAATCGCCACTGAAACTGAGCAGCCGTTCTTCTAATTTTATGTGCTGCACCAATTCGCCATGATTTGAATTGTCAAAGTTAACACCTAGATCGTACTTCACACACCCTGAGAGAAATAAGGATATCAACAGCACAGCCCATACAATGAATGATTTTGAACCGACGGTAAACGTTGATGAACGCCGATAATTGTCTCCTTTTCCTGCGTGCTTTGCCGTGCATCTGCGGTTATAATTTTGAAATATAGACCATCTCATAATATAAAGCTCTCCAAAAATCAATAAGTTAGGTTAGGCAACGAAATCCTTTATCTCCTCGCAATTTTCGATCGAAAGTTACCGTTTCAGTACAACTCATATGTTGAGCGATCGCTCCAATTAGATAGTCCGAAAAATCAGCTCGTCCCTGTTTGGTTCGTTGTAATGCTTGATACACTATGGAACGGTTTTCAAATTCAAAGCCCGAGCTTTGCAATATCATCTCTAACGTAGTAATGATTTCATCTTTACCAAATTGATAAGGTCGTCCTCTTAAAACCCACACGAGTTCGCTTAAGACAACATTGCCAATAAAACAAGGTTGATTTTCCTGAATGATTTGAGACGCTTGTTCCCATTGGTTAACGTCATCTTTGGTAAGATAGCGAACTAGAACATTCGTATCAAGTCCAATCACGCGCACCCTCCGCGATCGCTGCTTCCATGTCCTCTATTGTTGCAGCCGTCATACCAGGACGATGCAAAAATCCAGACAACGCTTCAATTGGGACATTCAGTGGCACAATCTTGACATCACCATTTTCATCGACTACAAATTCAATTTTGCTGCCAGTATCTAGTTTCAGGTAATCTCGGATTTCCTTGGGAATAGTAACTTGTCCTTTAATTGTGACTGTCGCAATGGACATAGGAATAAGCCTTACAAATGCGCCTTACTTAATTGTAAGGCATAAGACCATTTTAAAATCTTTCTCTTTTCTACTCTCAAATCTCGAGCAAACTTTAAGATTGATAGTATATACATCGCTCCTTAGCTATATATGGGGGCATAGCTGAAGCGGTGATATAAGCCACTAGAATCTGCATATTACCCAGAGATGAAGCGTTCAATTGCCTGCGAGTTAACCTGACAAACCCATCCAAAGCAGCCCACCTAAGATTAAACCGATCGCAATTAAAGCTACCCAAATAAATCGATTGTCTTTAGTATTTACCTGACTGAGATCTACAAATTCTGGCTCGGGACGCATCTGTCTTTGGGAAGAACTAGGCTTGACAGCGAATCGAGTGTTGGTTTCATTATCAGCGATTGCACCCAGATCGGGAATTTCAGTCATCCATTCTTTCGGACGTTGTAACCTAGGCGCTTTGAGAATGTAGTGTAATTCTTTCGCTTGCTTGCTGGTTTCCAGGTGGGGATGGCGCTTGAGTTGTTCGCAAAGGTCAAGTGCTTCTTCGGAGCGCCCAGCTGCTTCATAAGCCGTGACAAGCCAAAGTTTCACCTCCCCAGCAAGACGAGAATTGGGGGCTAGAAGGTCGCTTGCTTTTGAGAGTTGTTCGACAGCTTCCCGATATTGCCCTTTTTCAAAAGCAATTCTCCCAGCTTGATACCTAATTTTAGCTATTTCTAAACTTTCAGAACTCACTTTGCACACAAAAAATCGGCACTGTCTTTATTTTGCCAACAGTGGCGACCATTGGGAGTCATATTTTTTTACTGACTGGGATGCTCTTCAGCCAATAGCTATATCAGCTATATCAATGTAGGTTTTGCTAGCATCTTAAATAGTGACCAGCGATCGGTGAGTTGAAATATGCCTAACCCATTTCCTGGGATGAACCCTTATCTCGAACAATCAGATTACTGGTCAGATTTCCACAACCACTTGATAGCGGCGCTAGCTAAAGACTTGATTCCCAAATTGTTACCAAAATATCGGGTAGTCACGGACAAATGGGTATACAAGGTGAGCGGCGATATGGCGATCGCTATTGGCAGACCAGACTTGAGTGTTCAGCAGAACCTTCATTGATGAAATACGAGAAGAACGCATTCAGGACTGACAAACTACGTATCATTATCAATATTGTCAAAAAATGATATACTTAATTAAATATTCTTATTTAAGAAAAAACACTTAAGAATTATGTATTGGCAACGAAGTTTACTTGGGTTGGGCTCGATCGCAGCCGTAGTAGCACTCACAACGGCTCCTGCTTCAGCAAATTGGGTAGACATCAATGGTGGTAACACTTACGTAGTTCCTCAAGCCCCCACTGTTGGTAATTATATTTACGGTAGCCCTATTTCAACTCCTATACCTGTAAATCCCGCCACAGGTTTACCACCGAAATACAACAGTAACGTATACCCACAGGGTTATTACCCATACTCTTATGGAGGACACAAGATTATTGACTCCACGATTGTTAACCCTGTTTTAGTCAATCCTCAAATTAGAAACTCAACGGTGATTAATCCTGTAATTGTTAACGATCGCCCATCATATCCACACTATTACAGATGGCGATCGCCTTACCGTCGTTTCTAATCTTACTCACCAACATTAGAATAATGGGCTACGTTTAAAGTGAGATGGTAGGCTTTAGCCCTACCTAGTACAGCACGGCGTAAATAAAGCAACCATTAGTGACACAGAAAAAGCTTACAGTTAAAGCTTTTGCGCCTTCTGCCCTCTGCCATCGTACTTCTGCCTTCGTGTACTAGCTCTGTCAAGGTGGCTCAAAAATTAGGAAAATTCTGCCCGAGCTTCGACATCTAACCTTTGCTTTCTTCGCGTCTTTGCGGTTCAAAAACATTTTTTAACCAAGAAGACGCAAAGAGCACGAAGAGAAGAGTAGAGGTTGTATTATCGGAACTTAAATGACTAAATTCCTGCTTTGGATCTTGGAAATAGGTTGACTTTCGTAGCTAATCCCAAATTTTGCAGAACTTTAATTGCCCACCAAGTCATATCTATTTCCCACCAATGCAAGCCAGCTTTTGCAACATTTGGGTGAGCGTGATGATTGTTATGCCAACCTTCTCCATAAGTTAAAATTGCTGCCCACCAAAGATTTCGAGAATTGTCATCTAATTGGAAATTGCGGTAACCTCTGATGTGGGTTGCAGAATTAATGAGCCAGGTGGTGTGCCAAAGCACAACAGCTCTGAGAAAAACTCCGAAAATAATAAAACTCCAACCTCCTAAAGCGTACAGTAAGATACCAAGAGGTATTTGCAGCAGTAAGAAGTAACGATCTAACCAACGATAATATGGATCGCGCTGTATTTCTGGGGCGAATCTTTTGTAATGTTCGGGGTCAAAAAACTCGGATCGCGGATACAATATCCAGAGCATGTGGCTCCACCAAAAACCACGTCGGGAAGAGTAAGGATCTTTGTCTGTGTTCTCTGTATGGGCGTGGTGCAGCCGATGTCCTGCTATCCAAAAGGTTGGTCCTCCTTGCATGGCAAGAGCTCCCAATGTGGCGATCGCATATTCCAACCATTTTGGTACAGAAAAACTGCGGTGGCTCAAAAGTCGGTGATAGCCCAGGCAAATTCCAATACTGCCAAATAACCAGTGCAAGAATATTGTGATTGCTAAAGCAGACCAAGAAAAATACCAGGGAGCGAGCATTGCCAGGGCATGAATCGTACCGAAAAATGCCACGTTAGTCCAGCTCAGAGCCAGTGACTGCTTATCGACAGCCACATCTGAGTTTGTAGTCATGAATTGTTCCTTTGATATAAGTACAGTAAAAACTAGGGGAGAGAGCTAAAGTAGGAGTAGAGGATGCAAGTGCCACTTACATCTCCAAGCTTAGCAAAGAAAAAATTTAAATGCAAGTAGCACTTGCATTCTTCATCTATGAGTGGTCAAATTATTTCAACCCGACAGCGACTGATCGATGCAGCTAGATTCTTGTTTGCAACTCAAGGAATCACAGAAACGACAACAAAAGCAGTTGCAGAATTAGCGGAAGTCAACGAAGTGACACTATTTCGGCATTTTGGTAACAAATATGGGTTGCTTTTAGCAGTCCTAACCGAATCGCCAGTGTTTCAACAGCTAGGTGAATCGTTAAAAATACAAGCCAACCAAACGACGAGTGTTTATCAAGCTCTGAGAGATTATTGTGAAGAGCGGTTGCAGACTCTGGACAAAGTCCCACAATTAGTGCGTTCTGTAGTTGGTGAGGCTGGACATTACTCAGTTGAAAACCGTGAGGCGATTGGAAAAGGCTTAACTCAAGCCAACCACCACGTTGCTGAATACTTAGCTACAGTAATGGAACGGGAAAAGTTGTCCACTCACCTACCTGCTGAAAAGCTAGCCAGTTTACTGAACAGTATGTTAATAGGATATGCCGTAGTTGAATTTACAAGTGAATCTCACCAACTTTGGCATAATAGAGATGAATTTTTAGAAAATTTAGTAACGCTGTTTTTAAACCAAATTACAAATTCTACAAGTTCAACCAATTGTGATTCTTTACCAACAGAGAAGGTTGTAGATTTACCGACTCATTTAGTTCACAGTATTTTGCAAAAGGCAAAGAAATCCGGTCTTCGAGATTATGCTCTCATGTACGTTTTATTTGGGGCTGGTTTATCTCCAGTCGAAATTGTCAACTTAGAGCGTTCCCACCAAATCACGGATGTCAAGCAGCACTTTTTACAAATAACTCAAGGCTCCATTCGACAAGTGCCAATTAATCAATGGATTTTAGGCAAGCGATATGGTTCTTACACGCGCAATCCATTAACTTTATGGCTTAAGAGCCGCAAAGACGATTGCTTGGCATTATTTCTTAGCGATCGCAATGCACCGATCTCCGAGAGAGAAATACACGATCGCTGGGAAATTTTAACCGCAGGTTTATTGACCCCTGAAGGGCAACAACCCGTTATTGAGCAAGCTCAACAAACGTGGTGTGTGGATATGTTGATGAAGGGAATGAATTTAGAAGATATGAGTTTAATTACAGGCTGGAACTTGACTAAACTACAACCATTAGCTCGTCGAGCTAGAGAAAAATTGGCTCTGAAGCAGGCTATTGTTTTAGATAGGAAATCCTAGCAAGAAAGAGAGTAGGGGCGCGATAGTCTTGCGCCTTTACAGAGGGTATGGTTCATTTATATGAAAACTGTTGTAATTCATTATTAACTCGTAATTAAGAATTTCTTAATTACGAATTAGGAATTTTTTAATTACGAATTATTTGTGTTACTCCTTGTTCGGTAGAACGCCTTGCTGCATCTGCAACTTTGAGAGTGTATAAACTTTCTTCTGGCGTGAGATACAAGGGAGTACCGTTGATTAAACGATCCAAAACCATTGTTGTATCTTTAGCAAACAAACCCCGTCGAGTTCCAACCTCTATAGGTTTTCTTTCCCCTACTTGTACCAGAACGCCCGTATCTTCATTAAACAAAAGTCCTCCATTTTCGCCATGAACTTCAAACTTGCGTTCCGGTTGCCATAGCGTTTCACCCTTACCATAAATAACGTGAGCCAACAATCCACTTGTAAAGGAAAGTTGAGCTTCACAGAAACAGCTTTGATAATAATCTGTTTCCACTGCCCAAAATCGGTTGTGGCAATTGACTGACACCACTTCACCAAATAAATCTATAAGACGGTGCAATCGGGACAAAGCACCTATCAACGGAAACCCAAAAAGGTTGTGATTGTACGTCCATTTCCGAGGTGCGGGATGTTCGGGTTTGATAGTGTTGTAACGGACAAAAAATACTTGACCAATTTTTGGTAAGTATTGCTTTACTGCTTGATGTATCCCACCTAACATTTCAATGTGTTCGACGTGTAAAAGCCTGTTTTGTGTTTTTGAGAGTGCAATTAATTCTTCAGCTTCTACCACATCAAAAGACAGTGGATATTCTACTACCACGTGTTTGCCATTCTTTAACGCTTCTCGTACAACTGCTCCGTGATCCCGATTAACACTACAAATAACCACCAAGTCTATATCTTCTTGCTGCACGAGATGTTGCCAAGAATTGACCATTTGTGCTTGATAGTTTCTGGCAAAGGCTTCTGTCTTTTCTGGTGTATTGCCAGCTACGGCAACTAAATGGGAACGCTCATCTTGTAAAAATGCCTCAGCCCTGAGCTTTGCCGCAGCCCCAGTCCCAACTAAACCTACTCGTACAGGACTGTCTTGTAAAAATGCTGAGTTACTGTACATTGGAGTCACCAATCTATCTACCCTATCGTACTTACACCTATATTTTTCCCCAAAGTACGTTTTTCTACTCCCAGTTTTGTCTAAAAATTATAACTTTACTTAATTGATACTTACCGAGCTTTAGTCACAAGCTTTTGAGCCATTTTTCTTATAAATTGGCTGTGAAGAATTCCAGTTTATTTCCAAAATATACTTAGGTATGGCTAGAGGCTACCTAAAGTATCCTGAGGTTTGCTCTAATTTTACTTACATGACTAACTCATCTTCCTTCTCAGTATAATTAAGGAAATAATTGATTTGTCATTGTAGATTTTTTCCTTAACTAGGTAATTGTATAATACAATGCGATCGCAAATCTGAAATTTACTTGGATTTACAATTTTTTTTGCAGTCATAAAATTATCTAATTATCTAGCAATTTGCTGCTCCTTAATATAAGTAAAACTAATCACGATCGGGTAACTAAATTTCATTACTAATCGGGCTAAAATTCCAGTTGCATCCTCTTAGTTTTCTCGTAGTATCAAAAGTGAAGCAAATTTGTAACAGCGGCTGCTCTGTAAAGATAAGCCGTTCTATTTGCTTTAAGATAACTTATACTGCCGTTACAAAAGAGAGGATTACCAAATGCCTACCTACAAAGTCACACTTGTCAACGAAGGCGAAGGTATAAACACAACTATTGATGTAAAAGATGACGAGTACATTCTCGACGCTGCTGAAGAGCAAGGTATTGAACTGCCTTACTCCTGTCGTGCTGGTGCTTGCTCTACTTGTGCAGGTAAACTTGTTACCGGTACTGTTGACCAGTCTGACCAATCATTCTTAGATGATGACCAGATTGAAGCAGGATACGTACTCACCTGCGTTGCTTACCCAACCTCGGATGTCACCATCCAAACTCATCAAGAAGAAGAACTTTACTAGAAGTCACTCCTCTTCATACAGTTTTGGAGGAGTGGATTTTATATGAGTGTCGTCAAGACAGCATAATAAAAAAGCAGCACAGACAAAAGATTTTTGTCTTTGCTGTGTCTGCTTCATACACCTACTTTGGCAATCAATCTGAATTTAGGTCGCACAGCAGGAACGCAGCGCTAACTGTCTTCCTGCTTTATTGACCTAATACTAGTGTGACATATAACAATTAGGGCGTGGGCATTGGGCATTGGCTCTCCCCACATCCAATTAGCTAGTAAGCTACTGCCATTAAATATAAGTAAAACTAATCGCAATCGGGTAACTAAATTTCATTACTAATCGGGCTGAAATTCCAGTTGTATCCTCTTAGTTTTCTCTTAGTATCAAAAGTGAAGCAAATTTGTAATAGTGGGTAACTGTAAAGATTAGCCGTGCTGTTTGCTTTAGGATAACTTATACTGCCATTGACAAAAGAGAGGATTACCAAATGCCTACTTACAAAGTGACACTTATCAACGAAGCCGAAGGTTTAAACACAACTATTGATGTACCAGATGACGAGTACATTCTCGACGCGGCTGAAGAGAAAGGTCTTGATTTGCCCTACTCTTGTCGTGCTGGTGCTTGCTCTACTTGTGCAGGTAAAGTTGTTTCCGGTACTGTTGACCAGTCTGACCAATCATTCTTGGATGATGACCAAATTGAAGCAGGATACGTACTGACTTGTGTTGCTTACCCAACCTCTGATGTCACAATCCTAACTCACCAAGAAGAAGAAATTTATTAGAGATGACTCCTCTTCATACCATTTTGAATGAGTGAATTTTAGATGAGTGTTATAAAGGCAGCATAAGAAAAAAGCAGCAAAGACAAAATTTTTTGTCTTTGCTGTGTCTGCTTTATACACCTACTTTGGCAATCAGTCTAAATTTACGTTGCATAGCAGGAACGCAGCGCTAACTGTCTTCCTGCTTTATTGACCTAATACTAGTGTGACACATAGTACTTGAGGCGTGGAGATTGGGATTGGGAATAAGTTCTCCTTCCTGGTACAATCATCCTGGTGGTTTGTTGTTTTGTGCGATCGCATTGCTGAAAACTTCCATTTTGGTTCCAGGATAATAAAACTGGAGAATTTTTGGGCTTGACCAGCCGAGGCGGGCTAAATTTTGAGCCCCCGTTTGGCTTAACCCTACTCCGTGTCCCAACCCACCACCAATAAAAGCATATCCCCAAAGACCCGGTTGTCCTTTGTTAAGAGGTTTGAGATAGAAAAACGTACTGACTGGCGCAGCAAAAGCACTTCGCACTTCGTCTTTATGTAGTGTAAAAGCGCCTATATTTGTATCAACTTCTAATTTAAGAATGCGCCCACTCTTGCTTCTTTCTGTGACTTGCATCTCTTTAATAGTTTTAAATTTTGCATAGGGGCTTTTCTTTACTTTTAAAAATTTCTGCAAATCTTTGGCAATATCTTCTAGTTTAGTTTCCCTTTGCCATCGGAATAAGTCCCTCTGACTCTCGTTAAATCCTTGCTTGAGATTGATAAACTGTTGGAAATTATTTTCATTAGCTAAACTCTGCCCCGATAAATTCCATAGGTTGCTCTTAGGAGCATCTACCACGGGTTGCAGGTAAGGACGGTCATCACCATTCCAAACATCACTAAAAGATGCTGTTACGCCACCAGTTGTGGAAGAATAGAGGGCATCGACCAGCTGATTTTGATAGGTAAGTACCATACCTCGTGTTGTTGCGATCGCTCGATCTGTATTTGCTGTGACTCCATCCAAACCATAATAAACTTGACAGTGAGTATCCGCGCACAATTGATATCCATCTATTGCAAATCTGTGTACGTTTCTTAAGGCATAAGTCCGCGCAATAACTGCTTGTGCTTCTAAAGCGGCGGTTGGTGATGAAGCACCGATTTCGTAGGGTACCACTCCCCGCAAGTAAGTTTCTAAAGGCACTTCGTTAACCAACGTATAACTTCCGTATGCATTAGACTGAACTTCCATCCTGCCAGCATACAGCCTTGCATTCTCCGGTTTTTGGCTTTCACGAACTCGAATTAAATTCTGGTTGCTGGTAATCTGTATATTCTTCTGAGTGTAGCTTTTGCCATTTGCTTGCAAGCTTAACAGAGGCATTTGCCGCAAAATTTGGGTATCGACAAATGCCGTCTTATAACCATCAGCCAGTATATTTTGTAGGAGCAAGCGTCTGAGTAAAGGCGTGTTGTATACAGACCGTTTTGCCCAAACTTGCCAGCGATCCGGCTGGGCAATTTCCACTTCTATGCCTCGTTCTCGCCACTTTCTAGCACTATCTTCAGCAGTCTCATAAGTACGGTATACTCCCAACACAACTCTTTCCTCTACTGCTGCTTCCGGTAAGAGTTGCATTTTGACTTCTAGGTTTACCGGTTTGTTAGTGACAACGATTTGCTGTTTGTTGCCGTCCTGAAATTTTAGCTTCAGACTATCGCCTTTGGTAGGTTCGAGTAGCAGCTTTTCTGTGGGTTCATCACCAAAGCGCTGCACTATACCTATCCTGAGTTCTACATCCTTTGTTTTGCCCGCAGGTCCTGATGCACCTGTTAAACCCAGCAAACAAAACAAGGGAAGTACGGTATAAGAAATACGCAAGATAATTTTCATGAATTTTAGTATTGCCGCCAGATCTATCTAGAGGTATTTGTGTTTGAGTATGAATGATGGATTGTTGCTGGTCAGCTTACGTCGTTTAAAATTGGGAAGTTTTATTTTGTTCGGTCACTACCCTATTTTTTCAGGTAGGGGGTAGGTTTGTTAAAGAACCTACTATGTAGTTAAACAACAGATAAGGGCGATTGCTTGGCAACTATTATTAGTTGGGAAAAAGGTTATTACCACTTGGGTATTCCGGTTGCCACATTTATCACCTCCTTTGCACATCTTACAATAACGTGCAAGATTATTCCGGATAAACAAAGAATACACTTCATTGGTACCAAACTGTGGCAATACCATAGATTTTGTTACCCAAACGATTGGCTTATTTGCTGCATTTATTATAAGAATAAATACTTAATTCTGTACCTACAAAATCCGTAGGTCAAGATGAAAAATTAGTATTTTCTACATGGAGACTGCTATTTCACCACCAGTGTTCCTCATGTCACTTCTGCAATACCATAAGATTTCTTCAACAAAGTCGTGTTTGTACCACAAATTTTTTGATGATACTACTACCGCTCTCATCGAAACAATTCATTGCAAATTAAAGTCATAACGACTATGATTTATTTAAAAGCAAGAAAATTTACTAACAAAACTTATTATGGTCAGAGTTCAAGAAATTCCGTTAAATCAAATACAGCGACCCCTACCCAGAAAGAACGATCCAGAGAAAGTTTTAGCTTTGATGGAATCGATCGCAGAGATTGGACAGCAAGAACCGATAGACGTTTTAGAAGTTGAGGGAAAATATTACGGATTTTCTGGATGCCATCGCTATGAAGCATGCCAGCGTTTGGGTAAAGAAACTATCATCGCCAGAGTTCGCAAAGCCCCAAAAAGCGTTCTCAAGATGCATTTGGCTTAGCTAATGGCTAATGGCTAATGGCTAATGGCTAATTGCTAATTGCTAATAGCTAATGGCTAATGGCTAATTGCTAATAGCTAATGGCTAATGGCTAATGGCTAATTGCTAATGGCTAATGGAAGACTGGTGAATCCACTGAACCGCGTGCGTGGTAAGCTCATTGTTATAGGAGGGTTAGCCCGAACTTATAGCAATTAGCGTATAGTCCAAAGGGTACAAGCCTGCGGCAATGCGTAGTATCTCCCTAGGAGAGTAGGATCGACCCATTGGCAAAGCATAAAAGACACAGAGCTAATGGTGATATTAACTATTAGCAATTAGCCATTAGCCATTAGCCAAAATGCCTGATAACGATCGCACTAAAAAGTTGCAAGACTTAATGCAACGGGTGGACATTTCTAGCTTTAAAGCTCTGAGTCGCACTGCTGGTGTCTCAGAGCGGCAAATTTTGCGCTTGCGACAGTTGGGAGTTGAGCAGATGCGGGTGGATGTGTTGCTCAAGTTGTCACAAGCGCTAAAAGTTTCTTTAAATGAGTTTATTAGAATTTTTTCTCAAGTGGATTTGGTGAAAGATGCAGATCCACCAAGTCAAGAATTATTAAAACAAATCACAGAGATAAGAAAAGAGTACGAGCGCCTACAAGAGCAACTTCAACAGCAACGGCAAGTTTTGATACAAGAATTCCAGCAGTCGAGTTTGCAACTGCTCGAATCTTTATTAGTGCAATTTCCTACGGCTGCACACAAAGCTAGAGAAAATACTCAATTACCTGCGGTTAATATATTGCCACTGATACAGAAGCCTTTGGAAAGACTTTTACAGCAATGGGGTGTGGAGGCGATCGCGCCTGTGGGAGTAGAATTACCTTACGATCCGCAATTGCATCAGTTAATGGAAGGCAGCGCACAACCAGGTGAAATAGTCAAAGTACGATATACAGGTTATCGTCAAGGTGAGAAGCTGTTTTACAGAGCAAAGGTTAGCCCGCTTAATAGCGATCGATGATCGATCGAGTACGGGAAAATGATTTCCCTCTCAATTCCTCATTTTCAATGCTCAATACCCAAAATTCGTATTTTTACTGAACTTTTTCAGGAAAATTATGTAAAAATTTTGATTATTGATAATAACTCGGTAATTTCAAAAGACATACAACAGCGACTTTTCGATGCTTTGTTTACAGCTAAGGGAATTGGCAAAGTTACTGCTATGGAGCTTTCTATGAGCTACCAGATTTTTACGCACAAACAGGGTGTTGTTATGGAGTATTTTTCCTTACTAAGGGGTACTACTCCTGCGTACCCTTATGCTTCGGCTTGGTCAATAATAGAGTCATTAGGAATTTTCAAGAAATATAAATTATCCATCGTGTGGGATAGATGGGATTGTATTGCGGGGATCTCGCTAATACCTAGAGAGGGCTCCAACGCCCTCCATTGAAGCAAATCGGGAGCATCTTCGCCCGCTATTGATAGAACGGGCTGCGAGCAACATCCGATAAGAAAAAGTTAGATATTTTTTAATTTGAAAATTCCTTTGTATGGTAAAACAAGAGTTTACCCGGATATGAATAAAAAATTAAAACGAACAATTCATGATTAATTTACATTTATAACTTATATCTTACATTTTCTCTATGGCAGTCATTTTTCAAATGAATTACTATTGAAATGTGCTGACCAACTCAAAACATCATTAGTATAACTACAAAATCCAAGATATTATGGCAAATCCAGTTGTGAAAGTGATTCGACCCAATGGAATTTTAGATTCTACTCAAGGGCAAGAGTTTAGACAAGTAATTAACGAAGTTTTGGAACAAGACAATAACACAAGAATCGTATTGCTTGATTTCCAAAATGTAACATTTATGGATAGCTCTGGTTTGGGTGCTTTGGTGTTAGCCTTTAAAGCGCTGCGTGCAGCCGATAAAAAATTGATTATCTGTGCCATTAACGAACAAGTTAGAATCTTATTTGAATTGACTGGTATGGATAAGGTGTTTGAAATATTCCCCAATGAAGAGGAATTTAATAAAGCTGTTATGTCTAGAAGTTAATCAAACTGAATTTGGATTATAGATAAGTCATCATCAATAGCGTCTTTGGAGTTTAAAGTATTGATGTAATTGAGTATAGAATCAAGGTTATTATCAAAGCGGTGCTCTAAGTCGATAAGAAATTGAATAAAAGCATCTAAAGTCCAAACAGTACCATCAGATTGAGTAATTTCATAAGCACCATCACTAAAAATGTAAAGGCAACTAGATTCTTCTATCTGACAGATGCCATCAACGTACTTTACGTGAGGAAACATGCCAACGGGCATACCGGGAGTTCTCAATCTTTTAACTGCATTAGTTTTTGAAGAGTCTTTGGATATCAAAACAGCAGGTGGATGACCGGCACTAGCATAGGTTAACTGTCGCTTAACGCGGTTGTAAACTCCATACCAAATGGTAAAGTACTTGTCATTTTGATAGTTCATTTGAAAGGTGTCATTCAATGCCCTCAATACATCGCTAGGTTGGTAATAATTCAGTCCTTTTAGGGCGTGCGATCGCAATAAATTGAGTACGGAAATTGAGGGAAGAGCTGCTCGCAATCCATGTCCTGCAGTGTCTAATAGATAAATTGCCAGATAATCAGGGTCCAACCAATAATAATCGAGGCAATCCCCTCCAAGTTGTCGTGAGGGAATAAACCGAAAATTTATTTTTAAGGGTTGCATCATTGGAGGCGGCAGAAGAGATTTTACGTATTCTGCCGCCTCTGACAATTCTGACTCCAGAATTTGCTTTTGAATTTGTAAATCCCGGCTGACTTGATGCAAGCGCAACCCTGCTCTAACTCGGGCTTGTAATTCATTTTGTTCTATAGGTTTTGTGATAAAGTCATCCGCACCTGCATCTAACCCCTTAACACGGTCAGCCACTGAATCTAAAGAAGTTAGTAAGATAAAAAAGGTGGTGGATAATTTGGGATTTGCCTTAACTTGTTTGCAAACCTCAATTCCATTTAAACCGGGCATTATCCAATCACAAATAATAAGCGCAGGACAGCAAGAAACTGCCTTGACAATTCCTTCCTCTCCGTCGTTGGCTACTATCACCCTGTAACCCTGTCTTTCTAGCATTCTTTTCAGAAGTATTTGTACTGCAGGGTCATCATCAACTACTAAGATTTGAAACACATTAGTCATTGGTCATTGGTCGCTGGTTACGGATCGCCATTTGCTGTTTATGGAGGTGATAGGGGATTTAGCCACAAAAGGACAGTACGTTGCAACGCTTGAAGGTCACGGTATACTTCTTGCCTAAACCACTGTCCCAATGCATCAAAAGGCGAAAATGATTCACCTGTTTGCCATTTAATATCTTGCCCTAATGGGGTCGTGTGAGTTCCTGTAAGTGTTTGTACTGTCACCATATCTGAAAAGCGCTGTTTTAGGAGTTCAGTTAAAGCCGCCGATTGGTCGAGGGTATCGTTGCTAAATTTTACCAGCAGGTTTCGACGGACTGCATATCGCTCTTGTACGAGTTGATTTGTTTCTAAAGGCGAAGGAGTAAACTCGACAGCAGCAGCTAAGTTGAACTGTTCGACTAGGGGAATGGCGTTGAACTGTTCGACTAGGGGAATGGCATCTCTAGCGGCATAGTTGTTATAGGATATTAGGATATTACCAGCACGTTCTACAGCAAAGAGGCTGCCAATTAGCAAGTGGAGTTTACACCCCATGCTATGTCCTATCCCATAAATGGGAAGGTAGCGCTTGCGAATCGCTGACGAATCTTGTAAGCGTTCTAAGGCGCGTTCAAAATTTAGCAGTACAGACTTTGCGATCGCATAATGATCCAAAGTGTTAACAAACGGCGTAGCAATAACAGCATAGCCTTTAGTGGCCAGTTGTTCTAGTAACCAGCGATAGGTAATGTGAGGTGCTGTCGCGACAAATGCACCGCCAAGGAAGTGAACGATGCCAATAGGATTTCGCGGAATGAGAACCCAGTTACCAGATATTTCTTTCCAGTCCATGTACGGCTATATCAGCAGTAGAAGTTAAGAAGTTAATACTTCTTCTTCATGGTATAGCTTGTTTCCTCTGCTTGTGGAATAACGGCGTTTGAACAAAAAGGTTTCGCGCAGTCCCCACCTACAAATACTGTGAAGAAGGCAGCCTTGTAGATGGCAAAAGTTCCCACGACAGGCTGAGGACGCCAGCTTTTCTGGTAAAGTTATGTAATTCGAGAATTGCACAGCGCAAGATTCCTCAACCATAATCGTAAAATTTGGTTGGGGTGCGTTCAATCAGAAGGGAACAACTTATTGTGAAGTTGTTCCCCGGTTTTTCATTTTACTAATTCCCCTATGCCCTGTGCCTTTCTTCAGGGAATTTAAGCTGCAACAACTTCTTCATAGGGAACGAAGGTTTTCTTTGTAGCGCCACAAATTGGACAAACCCAATCTTCAGCAATTGCCTCAAAAGGTGTACCGGGTGCAATTCCTGAATCAGGATCGCCGACTACAGGATCGTAAATCATTGAACACTGACGGCAAATCCATTTCTGGGTAGCTGGCTCGCCACTGGTTGCTTTCTGTGCGGGTGCAACTCCATCTAAAGATTGCAATGCTTCTGTATACTGACGGGCATGATGCTGTTCAATGGGTGTCAGCAATCCAAAGTTGTGTGCTGCTTTACGGAATATTTGAGCGTGTTCGCGAGACTCTACCTGCTGCGCTTCAAATTCGACTGCAGCTTTCGTGTCTCGATCTGCACGTGCTGCTTCTGTGAAGCCCGGATACATAATTGTATATTCGTAGGTTTCACCTTCGATCGCTAGTTCCAAACAACGGGCGGCGATTGCTTTTTTCTCCTCTTCAGTTAAGGAAGCGATATCATTCACCACTAGTTCTGGATGCATTAACCTGAAATGAGCAAAAGCGTGTTCTGTCTCTTGATTTGCTGTTTCTCGAAACAGTTTTGACAATTCCGTCATTCCTAACTGACGGGTCACTTCTGCAAAAAAGAGATATTTCCGATTCGCCATTGATTCTCCAGCAAAAGCGTCGGCTAAATTCTTTGCGGTGTTAGAGTTGGATAAGTCCATTGTTTCTCTTCTCTTAATTATTAACTTACGGACTGCCGCAGTCGGGGCAATTTTGATAACTCGTACTCATAACGAATACGTTTAATCTAATTGTAGTCATTACGAGTATGAATAAGCAAGTTTTTCAAGATGTTTTTATGCTTGGGGAGTGACTTAAAAATTTAGAGGGTAGACAGACAAGGGGGATAAGGGAGAATAACTCTCGCCCAATGCTCGAGAAATAGAAAATAGGTGGTGCTTTGCACTTTATGCTTCTGTGGAAGGTCAAAATAAAACCCCCAGGCTTGGGGGTATAACGGTATTATATGGTTGTGGCCCGAGGGCTTAGTTATATATAGGAGCAAGTTTGTTCTGTTTATGCACTTTGAACAAGCAGTACGCTCTCGATCGCATTTCTAAAAAGAAAGAACCGTTCGCAACGTCCCCGTGACGATCGTACCGTTTGACTCTTGGTTTGAAGGATTGGTAATCACTTGAATCAAAGGCGTCACTTGGATGTTGTAACTGATGGGAAAGTTATAAAACGCTTCAAAGTTGGTTTGAGTGGAATCGCCAATCTCATTAGCAATGAACGGTTGTCCTGCAGCGATACCAGCTAAAGCACCCCTAGTAAATAAGTCTGGAAAAGCAACTCCAGCCATCCAGTAGTTGGGTTTGATATCGCCAACGAAGGTGTCGTCGTAGTTTCCATAGCCATAACGACCAAATATGGCAAATTTTGATGAAAGTGCTAACTCAAAATTAGCTCCGAACACGTCGTAGCGGTTATCTAAGACTTCACCACCACTGTACTGAAGGCGTAAAGCAAATTTTCTGGAAGGAGCATATTCTAGTTCAACTGTACCTTGATATGTGTCACCAAATATGCCAGCATCCCCAAAGTTACGATTGGGATTAACCGGATACAGTAGGGGAATAAAGGATGCTGTCCCTCTGAGAACATCACCAACGTTCTGTATGTTCAAATTGCCTGGTTGGGATGCACCAGCAGCTGCGTACAATGCTCTGACTGAGATTGCTCCGCCACCGGGTTTCCAATCAATTGCTGCACCCGATGAGGGACCGCTAATAGGGAAGAGAAGATAATTATTTGTGAATGCTTGAGTGCTAAAGTCGCGGAAACTCAGGTAAGCGTAGCTGTTGCGATCGACATAGTCAGTTGTGCGAATATCGGGTCCGATAGAAACTCTAAGGTCTTTGAACGGTTGAAAAGTGTAAGATACTCTTGCGATTCCAATGTCAGCGTCAGTGGGTGGTTCAACAGAAAAGTCAAGGACGCTACCAAAGGTTGGCTCTAAAAACCCTGCAGCATCGTCAATGCCTCTAACTGGACCGCTACCCGTGTTGATAGTTGTGCCACTACCCGTGTCAATACGAACAAGTAACAAGTCATTACCAAAAAAACTTGTACTGAAATCTATACCGGCTCGATATGATATTGTGGGGTTTGGATTTTCAGTAGCAAGGACTTGGCCTGTGGCATCGATAATGCGGTCTCCATCAAATCCACCTGCGTTCACTCCTACGACGATTTGACCGGTTAATTTTGTGGTTGTGGAGAATTGATTAGCCTCTATTTCCGCCGTCTTTGCTTCCAACGCATCGACTCGTCCCCGCAATGTTGCTAATTCCGCAGAAAACTCTTGTTGGAGTCTTTGCAAAGTTGCTAGGTCATCACGGGAAACTAAATCTGCTGTACTTGCTGCAATTAGTTCGTCAATCCTTGCCAAGGCAGCATTTAACCCAGCTGCAAATTCATAGCGTGTCATGGCACGGTTTCCCCGAAATGTACCATTGGGGTAGCCTGCTATGACTCCATAACGCTCCACTAAAGATTGGAGTGCTTGAAAAGCCCAATCAGTGGGTTGTACGTCCCTGAGTTGGCTAACTGAGTTCACTCGGTCGGCTGGATTAGAAGCGCCAGAACGTGGGGGTTCTCCCCGTTGAGGTAATTGGCTGACAACTGGCTTTATCTGAGTAATGGGTTTTGCTGTCGGTTTGGTCGTGTTGCGAACTCGTTTTGATTCAAAACCGTTTTGGGTTGGAATTGTTTCGGCTAGTCCGGCATTCTGGGAAAGTATGAGGTAAGAGCAAGCGAGCGCTCCCGTAACATTTTTGACAAGCTTTCTCATATTATGAACCGTTTTATAGTAGCTAGCAGTCTTTTTCATCAATTGTGAGGAGCTGCTAGAGCCCCAACTTAAAGAAGTCAGAGATCTGAAAATTTACCGAAAAAAACAATTACAAGAAAATTAACGCTTAAGCTTGTACCATGTAAAGCTTTTTTGAGAACATGCTCAAACAAACACACCTTTTCAGACTTTTTCTGTCTTTTTTTATTTTTCCTTAAAATAAAAACGCAGTTTGTAATGTAGGAAAATGATAAATTAGTGACATTCTGGCCCCACCATTAGCAACAATTACGTAGTCTGGTCATCCACCGGGACGCTTCATTCACCAAGAAGGCTGCTACATCACCCATATCATCTTCCACTCACTCGCCGTAAAAATGTGGTTTCTCACAGCACGGGCAATACACAGGACAGTACTTTAATCTGCAACTCTTGTCTGTTATCGCTCAAAATCTTCTTATTTTGCAAACTTTTGTGCGGTTTTCAACACCAACCATAACTTGCAATTCTAAAGCAAAAAACTTTAAATTTTACTTAGCTGGCTAAATTTACTCTTTGCTATGGCTGAAAAACCAACGCAGGAAACCCTTTGCTACCTGATAGTACAAGTTTGCAAAGCTCACCGCAACGAAGCTTGTAAAGTTTTGAGTGACATGGGGCTGCATATTGGGCAAGAAATTTTGCTGATCCATTTGTGGGAAAACGACGGATTAATTCAATCCGATTTGGCTTTTAAGATGCAAGTAGAAGCTCCAACTCTCACGAAAATGCTCAATCGTATGGAAATAGTTGGTTTATTACAACGACGTAGGGATGAAGAAGATGCACGAATTTGCCGGATTTACTTGACGGACGCAGGAAGAGCGCTCCAAAAACCAGTCCAAACTGCTTGGAATCTTTTAGAAGAGCGCATTTTGGCTAATTTAACGCTAGAGGAGCAACTGCTGCTGCGACGGTTGCTTTTACAGGTTCACAACAACCTCAGCTAAAAGTTCTTTTTTTTGAAACTTTATTTAGCTGGCTAAATATTTTTTGACAGAGCGTTTTACTTATTAAATAACGAATTGCAAATAATAGAGGAGTTTGTATGGATCTGTTGAAATTGAAGAGTTTGCCAGAAGATTTACGCAATGCTGTAATGCATTATGACTTATCAAAAGGAGAAACCCTATTCCGACAAGGAGAGCCAGCATCGTTTTTCTTTACTGTAGAAACAGGGCGTATCCAACTTGTTCGCTATACAAGCGACGATAAAGTTGTGACTTTCCAAGTTGCGGAACCTGGTAATAGTTTGGGTGAAATTGCTTTGTTTTCTCAGACCTACCCCTGTAGTGCAGTTGCAGAAGTGGCTTCTCGAGCGATCGCATATCCCAAAGAGCTTATATTATCAGCAATCCGCGCCAATCCTGAGTTAGCTGAAGATTTCATAGCAATGCTAGTACAGAAAATCCAAGATTTGAAATTGCGTATAGAATTGCGAGACATTCGAGCCGCTCACAAGAGATTGTTACGTTATCTTCGTTATTTAGCAGCGTCCGAGGAGCAAAGCATTGTCAGCTTTGACCGCCCCCTTAAAGAAATTGCTGCTGATTTGGGTCTAACACCCGAAACTCTATCACGAGCATTGGCTCGATTGGAACGGGAAGGTAAAATCGCACGTACCCGCCTGCAAATTACACTTCAGCAATCGTCAGCGGCTTGATTTAAATCATTGCACTTGTTATACCAAACCCTTTAATATGCCCATTGGTTTGAAAGAAGGATGAAGTATGAAAGATAAAGGATGAAGAGATATATTGTTCTCTTTAACATCAATGGATACACGCAACAAAATTTATTTGTGCAAAAAATCATAGAGAAGTCTCTATAGCTTACAATCCATAAATGTATAACAAGATTTATTTGTACAAATCAATAAAACAAAAGCATCCTGAATTTCCAACCTTTCAATTTACTTATGGTATTACTACATATTTCATACTTTAGTAGGCTTTTTCTAGCACATAATAGTACTGTAGGGTTGGTAATGCTTACCCTAGAAGGATTTTGATGGGCATTACCGCTCTAGGTATATTTCAAAATCAGATAGAAGCCCTACACTTCATAACTTTAGACTTTAGTTAGCTTCTTCTACCACATCGCTGTCCTCTATCTCTCGCATTTCAGACGATCGTTTTGATTAGCTTAACCATGAGCAACAGCCAGCAATTACAACAAGAAAAGCCTTTGCTTGTTGACTTTAAACAGGAAAGAGCTACCGAACAAATCTTTTCTAACCCGCCTCTAATTGCCAGTTACCATTCAGGTTGGGATGGGATATATTTTGAGCATCATCAACAACCTAATAACGATACCTGCGAGCATTGTCTGACAATGCATACTATCAGTGTTGCTTTAGATAATATATCATCAGAAAGATGGCTCGATGGAAAGAGAAAAAGCGAAAAACAAACGCAAGGAACTATTGCCATTATTCCAGTTGATATAATTCACCGCTGTTTGTGGGAAGAAAACATTGAATTTATGTTTGTGTCAGTTGACCCCTTGCTTGTTAAAAGATTGGGGATGGAAATCTCTAGCTTGGAAAATATTGAATTAATTCCTCACTTTGCTACTCAGCAAGATCCACTTATTCTCGGTATACTATTTTCTCTGAAAGACGAGCTAGAGTCAAAAATAACTGGAGATAGTTTGTATGTGGAGCAATTAAAAACAATGCTAGTTATTCATCTTCTCAAAAAGTATTGTGTTAAAAATACTCAAATAGTTAAATATTCGGATGGATTGCCAAAATATAAGTTGCGTCAAGTTCTTGAGCACATTCACAGCCATTTGAATTCAGAGATCAAATTAGCTGAATTAGCAAGCTTAGCAGGTATCAGCCAGTATTACTTTTGTCAGCTGTTTAAAAATTCTTTGGGTATAACTCCTTACCAATATGTACTTCAGCAAAGAGTGGAACAAGCAAAGCAGTTGTTACGGAACGGACAAATAGCAATCTGTGATATTGCTCTCATGTGTGGTTTCGCCAATCAAAGCCACTTGACCAAACACTTTCGCAAAATAACAGGGATGACTCCTAAAGATTATCAGAAGCATTGAGAGGAGTTTTCACTAGGACAATAAATATCCAGACATACTAGAGATCTTTAGCCCAGAATGAGAGATGGTTGAGGATATCCTTGCCATCGTCCAAGTCTTCAGTTGTAGATTGTATGGATTGGGAAAATACAAAAAACAAATTACTGAAGACAGTGAGTTACCGGGTATATCCAAATAAAGAACTTGCGGGAAGTTGGAAGAAGTTGGTCGCATCTGTCCGCAAAGTTTATAACATTTTAATTGCTTATCTAAATCAACACCAAGGTTATGAAAAGATTGGGAATAAAGGTGGTCAGCAAGGTTTCAGGACTATGCTTAAAGCTTCTGGATTAATACCGCAATGGTGTTTGGGTTTGAACGTGTCCAAGATATTGGACAACGCATCAATGGAAGCATATAAAGCGTGGTCTGAAACGGCAAAGAATCCTAAAACAATAGGCAAAGGGAAAAATAAGAAACCACATCCACAAGCTGGGTTAAAGATAGCTAAGTTTCGTAGTGTTCGGGACCAAAAGATAACGATTCAATTTGACCCAACGGCTTACAAAAATGGACGTTGGATGGTGTCAACAACTAAACATCTTCCTAAACCTGAATTGAAAGGACAAAAGTTTTGTGTTCTTACTGACGGGGCTACAGAACTTACCGACAACAAAGGTAGATGGTTTGCTCACTTTCCTGTTAAGTATGATGTCTCTAATGTCCAAAAATGTCAGGGTTAAAAGTATCAGATTATTCACGACTTTTTACTAACAATCCCCGACCACTGCACTTTTTTCTGGTGTTCTCGCCGATATGAAAAGAAATACTCTGGAGTTTGGTAAGTGCAATAAGGTGCGATCGCTATTTGTTCCAAACTAATGCCTAACGTTTCCATCTGTAAAGTATTGACTCGCCGTACATCCAATCGCACTCGCCCTGGTTCTAAATCTGGAAGTACGGGAGATAGCGGTATCTCTTGCAGTGCATCTAGAATTGCTTTTTCGTCATTATATGGTATAATACTAGCTCCTACTTCTGCTGCCACTTGTTCGGAAACTTGGTAAACCTCTCCCGCGATCGCAGGTCCCATGGCAATTCGTAAATTTTCTAATTTACTACCTTGTGCTTGCAACCGACTAATGGCTTGGGGTACTATCTTGAGCGCAGTCCCACGCCAACCAGCATGAACCGCAGCAACCTGTCCTGTTTTCTCATCAGCAATCAGTACAGGCGTACAGTCCGCCGTAGCTACCCATACAGCTTGTGAAGGCTCGGTACTAATTAAACCGTCTCCCGATGCAAAAGTAGAATCGTCTTCACCGTCATTTATTATGGATTTTGCCAACCAATCTTCGATTTCTGGCGGCGAAAAAATAACGTTACCGTGTACCTGTTTTAAGCGGTAAACTGATGCTTCTGGATGCAATGCCTTTGTGATTTCAAAAGGAGAACTAGGTGAAAACTGCTTGGTAAAAAAGCCGTGATACCAAGGTTCTAATAAACTACAGGTTAGGTATGGTAGCCCTTCCCATGTGTGCCAGTTCCAAGCGTGCATTGTTAACTATACCTAGAAACAAATTAGAAATCACTCAATCCATACTAACGCAAACTCGGAACTGGGGATTGGGGATAACGGAGACAAGGGAGACCAATGATAAATGACAAAAATATATGAAACTAGATAAACATAAGCTAGAAATTGCTCTACAAGCAGGGCGAAAAGGCACAAACCTACCGTTTTCGCTACACCTTGTTGAAACAGTGTCTTCAACCAATCAAATCTTGTGGAATTTGCTGAATCAAGGGGCTAAACCGGGATGCACGGTCATTGCTACCCAACAGACAGCAGGTAGGGGTCAATGGGGTCGCCAGTGGATCTCTGATGATGGAGGATTGTATCTTTCAATTGCGCTCGCACCCAAGCTGAATGTTACAAATGGTTACCAACTTACTCTGGCTACGGCTTGGGGAATTGCCAAACAATTGCAACAGAGCGGTATTCCCACCCAAATCAAATGGCCTAACGATTTAGTTTTAAACAGTCGCAAACTAGGTGGTATTTTAACGGAAACGAAAGTACAGCAAGGACAAATCGAGCAAGCTGTCATTGGAGTTGGCATAAATTGGGCAAACCCAGTCCCGGAAACTGGAATTAATTTAAAAACTTGGCAGAGGTTGAATGATTCCCAATCAATTCCAACTCTTGAAATTCTCGCTGCTACTGTTCTCATTGGAATAGAATCTGGGATACATTGTTTGTTGGCAGAAGGAGCCAATATATTAATATCTCGCTATCTAGAGTTACTGACCAATATGGGCGATCGGGTACATCATAATGATATTGCAGGCACTATAGTAGGCGTGACACATGAGGGTGCTCTTCGGGTATGCATGGAAGAAAGTGAATTTGTAACAGTAAAATCACGAGAAATTTACTTCCAGCCCGGTACAATCAGTTTGGGTTATGACAATTTTAAGGGCTAATGGCTAATGGCTGATGGCTAATGGCTGATGGCTAATGGCTGATGACTAATGGCTAATGGTGAGTCCAGCCCTGATAGCGTATAGCCCTTACGGGCATAGCTTCGCAACGCGGAGCGTGCGCTTTGCGCTTAGCATCTCCGCTCCTGAGATAGGGCTAATGACTAATGGCACTATTAACAATTAGCTAATAGCTATTAGCATTTAGCAATTGACATAATTTTCCTTAAGCTCAACCACACAATTCCAAAGAACACATGACGCAGCGCAATAACTCTGCCCTTGACCGTTGGGATAAATCGGAACAACGACCCTTGTCGAAAAAACGTTTTGCGTCCACACTCCCCGCACAAAGTATTAGTTTGCTGGGTAGCCTGAGTTTGCTAAGCAGTGGCGGTTTGGTTTTTGCCCAAACTGAATCTGCAGTGGATAATCTTGTTCCCACTATTGAAACACCGCAAGCAGCACCAAATCCAGTCCGAAGAAGTAGATCTGGAGAAAATTCAAGTGCGCCCGCACCAGAAGCATCTCGAGAGCAACCGGAATTTTCTCAACGCAGAGCTAGACTCAGACAAAGATTATCTCGGTCAAAATCTTCTAACCCCGCAGTTGTTATCAGACAATCCAAACCTCAAAATGTTTCCGAACCTGTAGTCTCTGTAAGAAGGTCAAGACCTGAGGTCGAGATTTCTGTACCTTCAGAAACAGCCAGACAACTCAGAACAAGGTTAAAAACTCCACGGATTGCTCCTGCTATTACCAGAGAAGAAAAGCCTCAAGTAGAAACTTCCCGATCGCGGGTATCTGTTGCAGGAGACGCAAAATCCCAACCAGAGGTTTCCCGGCAAAGTTATTCTTCTGCGGCTAGAGTTCAATCTACTGATAAAGATTACAACAATACTTATATTGACCCTACCGATTACAGTGCTGGTGCTACAGAAAGATATGAAGCACCAGATTCTGTGGTGATAACCGAACGTTCTGCTGATAAAGCCTCTGTTGCCAATGCTTTACACGGGCGCACTGGGACACCAAGTTGGCTCAGTAGAAGTCAAAGAGCCACTTTAGCAACCGTACCTTCTCTTGAGCGGAGTACAACTAGGGCAAACCGCTCTTTTGTACGTAACGCTCCAAGAGTAACCTCTGGCGTGGTAAGCAACCACTTCTTACGTAATTCTTCTAGAATGGCTTCGGCTAGTGTGCCGCAAAGCACCGTTAGGCGCAATCGTTTTATCCCTAATGATTTCACTCCTAGCACGACGGTTAGTTCTACGCCTGTTACTCCAAATGGTGGTACCTTGCTTCCACCCGTGACTGCAGAAAATGTTTCCCCTCGGGAAAGCACTGTGGTTTATGACATTCCACTAGCAACAACGTTGCCACAAATTGCTTACAGTGGCGTGTATGCTGCAGGTCGGGTTCCCTATAACGGTTCGGGTTTGATGTTCCCTCTTTCTATCCCCGCCCCAATTACTTCTCTGTTTGGTTGGCGAACTCACCCAATTACAGGAGATCGTCGTTTTCATGCGGGTACAGACTTGGGTGCAGCGATGGGAACACCTGTTGTAGCAGCACAATCTGGCTTGGTGGAGATTGCTGACTACATGGGTGGTTATGGTTTAACAGTTGTACTCAATCACGACAACGCCCAACAAACTTTGTACGGTCACATGTCACAAATTCTTGTTCGACCCGGTCAACAGGTGGAACAGGGAACTGTGATTGGACGAGTTGGTAGTACTGGTAACTCTACGGGTCCTCACTTGCATTTTGAGGTGCGTCAGCTAACACCACAAGGATGGGTTGCGACTAACCCAGGTGCCCAATTAGAGTACGCCCTGGGTCTATTGGTTCAATCTTTACAAACGGCTCAAGCTACACAGCAACCAGGGAGCTAAAAATTATGAATTATGAATGCTGAATTATGAATGTTTGAATTTTCAATTCATAATTCATAATTCATAATTCATAATTACATATACCCGTGTTCTGCTAAGAAGGAGGGCGTAATGCCATCAAGTTTATTGTCGGTGGTTGGTTGCGCGTCTTGATTGCCAAGAGAAAGAAATTTTTCGACGTATTTACCTAAAATATCCCCTTCTAAATTTACCCAACTGCCTGGGTTTAAGTATCGGAGATTGGTTTCGGCATAAGTTACGGGAATGACGGCGACTGTGAATTGCGTTGTGTCTGGCTGATAATCGGCAACGGTGAGGCTAATGCCATTGACTGCTATACTACCTTTGGGAACGATATAGCGGGCGATCGCTTGTGGTGCTGTTAACGTCATTTCCCAAGAGGTGCCTGTTTGTTCGGCAGCTAACAATTGACCCATTCCGTCCACGTGTCCCATCACAAAATGACCGCCTACCTTACTTCCCACGCGTAATGACGCTTCTAAGTTAACGTACCTCTGTTGTGTTTGCTCTTGTCCTAAGGTAGTGCGGCGCAGGGTTTCTGGTGAAGCAGTAGCAATAAATCCATCTTTCAGAATTTCTTCTACCGTTAGGCAGATGCCGTCTACTGCAATACTGTCACCAAGCGCTAAATCTTGCATAATGGCATTAGATAACTGCTTGACAGAAGTAATCTGCCAAGAATGCCCCCCCTGAGGTTTTATTGTTCCTAACGACTGGATTAATCCTGTAAACACGGCTGTTTTGCTAAATTAACTCTATTTAAGCGAAGTTTTTGCATGAAATCATCTGGTAATTCTCACACAAATTGAGAACATATGTGTATAAATTCAAACAAAAAAATGTATCAAGTTATTAATACATTCATATTCATCACAAGGCATACTTGGGAAAGTAGATTATAGTCGATCTAGATCCAGTCGTCTTACTCTGGTATTCACACTCATTTAGGAGTTTAATAGAAGCAATTATAGAGAATAAACTGTTATGTTTAAATTTGTCCCATTATTGCCCAAAGAAAAGTACGATTTGTTACATACCTCTCTCACACGCAAAGGATTTTAGAGGCTTAGCCAATGATTGAGATGAAAGTCGCTGGCATAGCATTAGATG
Organism: Tolypothrix campylonemoides VB511288_2; assembly: GCF_045999855.1. Lineage (NCBI taxonomy): Bacteria > Bacillati > Cyanobacteriota > Cyanophyceae > Nostocales > Tolypothrichaceae > Tolypothrix > Tolypothrix campylonemoides. Next base: position 263,639 of record NZ_JBFPMW010000014.1, on the reverse strand, counting down.
CCATAACCCGCAGCCCAATTGTACTTCTGAAGGATTCTTCAGATCGCCGCGCACTACCAATTTATATCGGTCAGGAGCAGGCAAGAGCAATTATGGGCGCACTGGAGAATCAAAAGCCTCCAAGACCCTTAACCCATGACCTAATTGTGAACATTTTAGAGACATGGAATATGACTTTAGATCGCGTTATTATTCATTCGTTGCAGAAAGACACATTCTATGCAGCTCTCATCATCAAACAAGGTGAGGTGAAAAAAGAAATTGACGCACGCCCAAGTGATGCGATCGCGATCGCTTTACGTACAAATACTCCGATTTGGGTTATGGAAGAAGTCATAGCTGATGCTTCCATCCCTGTAGATAGAGATGCTGATGAAGCCGAGCAACAAGCATTTCGAGAATTTGTCTCCAATCTTAGACCGGAGGATTTGATTAAACGTTTTGGTAGTAGCGAAACCTAGCGATTTGAGATTTTCGATTTTGGATTTTGGATTAGGTGTTAGCCTATTGAGCACAATTACTTACTAGTCCTGAGTATCCTATCTGAAATCTAAAATCCAAATGATTAACATGAAGTACCGACGCTTTGGAAAAACAAATCTGTGCTTGTCTGTCTTTTCTTTGGGGACAATGCGCTATCTGTCTGCGCCTGAAAATGCATGGCAAACTATCCAAAAAGCTATAACCTTGGGGATAAATCATTTAGAGACGGCTAGAGGTTACGGTAAGAGTGAGGAATATCTTGGTGGTGCAATCGCTCTTGGTTTGCCAGTTCCTCGTTCTCAGGTGTATATTACTACAAAAATACCACCTACACCAGATGCTGAGACAATGCGTCGGTATATTGATGAATCCCTCAAAAAGTTGAATCTCGACTATCTTGATTGCCTTGGAATTCACGGCTTGAACACTTGGGAACATCTCGACTGGATAAAAACCAAGGGGGGCTGCATGGAGGCAATACGGGAAGCCAAGGATGATGGTAGAGTACGGCATATTGGCTTTTCTACTCACGCACCCGTAGAAATTATTTTAAACACAATAGATACAGATTTTTTTGAATTTGTCAATCTGCATTACTACTATTTTTTCCAACGCAATGCTTTAGCCATTGAGAAGGCTTATAAAAAAGACATGGGGATATTTATTATTTCCCCTACAGATAAGGGAGGACGCCTGTATACGCCACCTCAACTGTTGAAAGATTTGTGTCATCCCTTTTCACCGATGGAGTTAAACTACAGATTTTTGCTAAGCGACACCCGAATTACCACCCTCACCGTGGGACCTTCAAACTCAAAGGAGTTAGAGGAACCGTTGCTCGTTAGCGATCGCGATGAACCGCTAACACTAGAAGAAATAGAGACTTTTCAACGCTTAGAAGAGTACCAAAAATCTGCTTTAGGAACAGATAGATGCAGCCAATGCTATAAATGTTTGCCTTGTCCTGAGAACATTAACATACCAGAAGTGCTTCGGTTACGCAATCTCGCCGTAGCATATGATATGAAAGATTTCGGGCAATACCGCTATCGAATGTTTGAAAATGCCGGTCATTGGTTTCCTGGGATGAAAGCTAGTCGCTGTACGGAATGTGGTGAGTGTTTGCCTAGGTGTCCGGAAAATTTAGATATTCCTGCTTTGTTAAAAGATACTCATAGTAAATTAAATGGAGCTTCCGGTCGGCGATTGTGGGAGTAGAAATTTTACCGAAGCATAACCCTAATTTTCTGCACGGGTATGACCTACTCCTGGAAAAGGCAAATGTGCAGTTCTGCAATAGTTCAAATCGAGCAAGAATTTCCCATTTCTATCTCACTTATGCATAAGTCGATCTTGCTTGCACCTAATTAAAGAAAGAAGGGCAGTTGATAAGTCCGACCACATAATCAGATTTTGTCAATGCATAAGTCCTATGTACTTTGCACGGGGAGTATTCCAAAATTGGAAAAAACTTTTCCTAAAACAACGTAGGCTGGAGGGGCGATCGCAAAAGTATTATGGTTCCATCAGTCCAAAGCCGTGAAGCGAAGAACTTACCACACACAAAATTGTTGAACCTGTAACTTAAAAGGGGAAAAGTCATGGCTGCAGTCACATTGTTTGAGGATGTCAATTTTGGTGGCGCTTCAATATCTATTGAAAGTGATACACCTCGACTGTCACAGATAGACGATGGCTGGCATAACAGAGTTTCGTCAATTCAAGTCCATAGTGGTATATGGGAATTTTGTACGGATCGAGATTTTGGTGGTTTAGGCATTTTATTGCAAGCCGGAAATTATTCTGATGTTAAAAAGCTAAATCTTGTCTTAAATGATACTGTCTCTTCTGCAAGAGTTATGGTTGGATAACTTTACTGACTTAATATTTATGTTAAATTTTAAAAAAATTTTTAAATTTATGGTACATGGCGGCGTGGTGAAGTGCAGAAATACCCTACCTGCGCTATTGCGTACCCTCATACCACTTACTTCAAAGAGGGGAACCACCGGGACACACTGCTCTTTGCAACGCGCTGCTCTCCGTAACACAGTCGCTCCCCTTGGTAAGGTAAGGGTTAGTTCGGGGTGTACCTCATTCAGACGCAAAGCATATCAAACGATCGCTGGCTGTATTGTAATTGTAATTATTATATTTCTTGAGGCTTGCAGTGTAACTCAAGTCAATAAACCTACCCCCCCGTCAAATGAACCAGTCGCTACACAGAGTCAATTTTCTCAACAATCGAGCAGTAAGATTGACAATTTAGATTGGCTGTTTGTTATCGACGCTTTTCAGGGAGGAACAGCAGAAATAGAACTTGGGAAACAGGCTTTACAGAAGTCTACAAATCCCAAAGTAAAAGAGTTCGCGCAACAGATGATTGAAGAGCATACAAAGACGCATGAGAAACTCTTGCAATTATTAAATAGCAGGGCAATTGCACCTCCCACAACACTGGGTTTCAAGTATGAAACAATCGCCGCCCATTTACAGCAGCTTTCTGGGACTAGTTTCGACGAACCATACATCAACGAGATGGGAGTAAACCGTCACCTTGATGCTATAGCTACATTCCAGCGAGAAAGAACAGTTGGAAAAGACCCCGATTTCAAAGCTTTTGCTAGTAAGGGTCTGCAAACAGCACGCAATCATTTTCAGATGGCTGTGACGGTAACAGGTTATGGTTTACTGGGTGACAATAAATAAAGGATGAGGTTTGAAATTTGTCAAACTTCATCCTTAAAAACTGGTAAATCTTCTAATTGTAATGGTGAAGACAGATTTTTCTTAACTAGCGGAACATACTACTGACAGAACTATCTTCATGAATGCGCCAGATAGTTTCTCCCAGCAGGTTAGCTACTGACAGCATGACTAACTGAGGAAATCGATTGCTCTCTGGTACGGGAATGGTGTTCGTGATAATCACTTCCTCAAACAAACCACTTGACAAGCGCTCAACTGCAGGTGGAGAGAAGACGGCGTGAGTTGCACATGCATAAACTTGACGAGCTCCTTCCTGACGCAGGAGTTTTGCTCCTTCAGAGATAGTCCCACCAGTATCAATCATGTCATCCACTAAAACTGCTGTTTTACCTTTAACGTCGCCGATCACGTTTAAAACTTCGGCTACGTTATGAGCCTGACGGCGTTTGTCTATAATTGCCAATGGAGCATCATTTAGCTTTTTAGCGAATGCCCTGGCTCGTGCTACACCACCAACGTCTGGGGAAACAACAACAAGGTCTGGCAGTTGCTTGCTTGCTAAATAATCCAGCAGTACTGGTGAACCGTAAACGTGATCCAGTGGAATATCGAAGTAGCCTTGAATCTGAGCGGAGTGCAAATCCATTGCTAAAATTCGGTTAGCACCTGCCTCTGTTATGAGATTGGCAACTAGCTTGGCAGTAATTGACTCTCTTCCTGCAGTTTTCCTGTCAGCACGGGCATAGCCATAGTAGGGAATAACCGCAGTCACTTGTCTGGCGGATGCGCGACGACAAGCATCGATCATAATTAACAGTTCCATCAAATTGTCATTGACGGGATGACAACTGGGCTGGATGAGATAAACATCACAGCCTCGAATGGATTCTTGAATTTGGATATAAATTTCTCCATCCGCAAATCGTTTGCGAATCATTGGTCCCAAATCCATTCCCAGGTAACGGGCAACTTCTTGAGACAGTGCTACATTGGCAGAGCCAGAGAACAGCCGCAAGCGATTATTTTCAGTCACGCCTGTAGCAGTCGGCTGTACTTTTAAGGCAGTAGAACTCAGCACAGCAGATCCTCGATGTGCATTCATGGCAATCCTATCATCAGAGATTTGAAAAATTTAACCGCAAATAGCCGGAAAAAATCATATGCGTGCTTTTTGGAAGCTTTCATAAAAATTTTCAACATACCTCAGTAAAACTACATATCTCTATTTCTCCAGCTTTTTTATAGACAAACAATTGATAGCTTAACTGACATCAAGCATGTAAACCATACCTAGAGTTTAGTTTTGTATATTGACTAGCAAGACCCAAAACACGAAAGCCCAATACACACACAATTCTTGCCTCTAACATCCTTATTTTTGGTTGTAACCCAATGTTTACAGTTCAACTTTTTACTCAATTCTACATTAACAAGCAAAAATACTTAACATTAGTCATTTGTGGTCTGACTAGATATACAATGATACTACCTTTAGCCATTATTAGTGAAACTGTTAAAAAAAAGTGCCTGGGGCAGAGGGCAAAAGGAAAACGGACTCATCTTGCTTGTCAAGAATAGATACAATCTATACAGCTTTGTAAAACGATAGCACTAACTCATTCAATCCTTTGCTTTTTCACGCTGATGTACACAGAGCAGGTGTGAAAATAGAGTTTAGCGAGTCTGTTTTACTGGCTGCTCCTCCTTGGATTGCTATTACACACAATTTAGACGATGCAACCACCGATTACATCTGGCACTATCCTGCAAAACCGTTACCGGATAATAAAAACTCTAGGTCAAGGGGGATTCGGTAGAACTTATCTAGCAGAAGACCAAAGACGTTTTAACGAACTTTGTGCAATTAAGGAATTGATTCCGGTCGTAACGGGGGGATATGCATGGGAGAAAGCCAAAGAACTGTTTCAGCGAGAAGCAGCAATCTTGTATCAAATTCAGCACCCTCAAGTACCACAATTTCGGGAGAGATTTGAACAAGACCAGCGCCTGTTCTTAGTGCAAGACTATGTTGCAGGAAAAACGTATAGCACTTTGCTTGATGAACGCAAAAAAACTGGTAAAGTCTTTACAGAGCAAGAAGCGTTGCAACTTATACAATCTTTACTGCCTGTTTTAGATCACATTCACAGACAGGGCATTATTCACAGGGATATTGCTCCAGATAATATTATTTTAAGGGATAGCGATCGCTTACCTGTTTTAATTGATTTTGGAGTCGTCAAAGAACTAGCCACTCGATTAAATTCTCCAGATAACACAATAAGAGCAACGAGCGTAGGTAAATTTGGTTACGCCCCTAGCGAACAAATGCAAACGGGTAGAGCGTACCCTAGCAGCGATCTCTATGCGCTCGCCGTGACAGCACTTGTTTTGCTGACAGGAAAAGAACCTCAAGAACTTTTTGATGATAACCAACTCAGTTGGACTTGGGAACGCTGGGTGAAGGTGAATCCTCAGTTGGCGCAAGTGCTGAATCGGATGTTGAGCCGAAAACCCAGCGATCGCTATCAAAGTGCTGCGGATGTGATGCAAGCGTTGCGAGTTGTTGGCAATCCAAGTCCTCCTACGCCAGACCTATCTAATGTTCAAACAGTAGCCGTTGTCCAACGTCCCGCTCCATCTTCCCCAGCACCAGACAAACCCGATCCCGTTATTCCGCCACCACCTGCTCACAATTCACTTCTAGATAATCCTGTAGCAATAGCAGGAATGACTATTATCGTTATTGTTTTGGCAGGATTTGGTTCTTGGGCATTTGTGCGGTCTCTCCGCGATCGACCCGAACCATCACCAGAGCAAACCACAGCCCCACAAACTTTTCCCTCACCAGTCATTCCTGGGGGAACACCAACACCAACACCAACACCAACACCAACACCAACAACAATACCAACACTAACACCAACACTAACACCAACACCAATCCAAACCGAAGCACCCGGTGTTTACAGGAGACAGTTAAGTTTTGATGCATCCAATACCGCAAACGTGGAGGGGATTCTTGCAGCCCAGGAAACAGCCTTTTATGCTTTTCGGGCTAAAGAAGGTCAACAGTTGAGTGTAACCCTTGCGAAAGAAGGTGGTGTGTTACTGACAATCTTAGGTCCCAATCGCCAACCAATTGATAATTCTGCTAAGGATGTCTCATTTTATCAAGGAAAAGTACCTATTAGTGGTAGATATACTATACGTGTTATCCCTGTTCCAGGGCTTGACCAAAGTGATTACAATTTAAATGTAACATTAGAAAGTTCCGTACAACCAACCCCAACTCCTTTGCCTGTAGATCCATCATCCACTCCAGCACCATTACCCACAGAAAACCCACCCAATCCCGTACCTACAGAAAACCCACCCAATCCCGTACCTACAGAAAATCCACCCACTCCCATACCCCCGGAAATTACACCCAATCCCGTACCTACAGAAAATCCGCCCACTTTACCCGAGCGGTGATAGAGATTAAGGATGAAGGATAGCAAAATAAGTCAAAATCGGTTAAGTCGGTGGGCGAGATAAATTAATTTATAAGTGGCTTCATCCTTCATACTCAATCCTTATAGTAGACCAATGACTAATCAGCCGTTAAAAGCACTACTGATTGCAGGAACTGACACAAACGCCGGTAAAACTATTGTGACAACAGCTTTAGCAGCTTACTGGCAAAAATATTGCTCGCACCGCAGTTTGGGAATTATGAAACTGATGCAGTCGGGAGAGGGAGATCGCGAGTGGTATGAAAAAATATTTTCTTTGGAGCAATCTCTTGAAGTGATTACACCTTTGTACTTTAAAGCACCTCTTGCTCCTCCCATTGCTGCAGTTAAAGAAAATCGAACAGTAGATTTAGCAACTGTATGGCAAGCTTTTACAGCTTTGCAACAGCGTCGTGAGTTCCTTTTGGTTGAGGGTGTTGGAGGATTGGGTACACCCGTTACTGATGAACTGACGGTAGCGGATATAGCAGGTGACTGGCGACTACCTACAGTATTGGTAGTACCAGTGAGATTGGGTGCGATCGCGCAAGCTGTTGCAAACGTGGCATTGGCAAAACTTTCACACATCAATCTTAAAGGAATTATTCTCAACTGCATTCAACCCCAAACAGAAACAGAAATTACTGACCTAACGCCTGTAGAATTGATTCAAGCGCTGACAAACATACCTGTTTTAGGTTGTTTGCCATATGTAGAGAACTTAGCGGATCTGGACAAGCTTGCACAGCTAGCATCAGATTTAGATTTAGAAAGAATGATGAATTATGAAGTATGAAGTATGAATGGAAGGTTTCAGCATTCATCATTCATTTCAACTCAGAAAATGTAAACAATGATTTCTACACTCCCAAACTCCACCTCTGTTGATTTATCCCGCGTTCGCTTGTCAATTCGTTCCCTGCAACCCCAACTGGTTGAGTGGCGGCGGTATTTACACCAAAAACCAGAACTAGGTTTTCAAGAAAAACTGACGAATGAGTTTATCTCCCAAAAGTTGCAGGAATGGGGTATCGAGCATCAAACTGGTATTGCTCAAACTGGCATTGTTGCGATTATAGAGGGACAAGGAACTGAGGATAAGGGACTGGTTGTTGGGAACGAATCTTCCCAATCCTCAAGCCCTAAAGTTCTGGCTATTCGAGCGGATATGGATGCCTTACCCATTCAAGAACTGAATGAAGTGCCGTACCGTTCCCAGCACGATGGAGTTATGCATGCCTGCGGACATGATGGACATACAACCATTGCCTTGGGTACAGCTTATTATCTCCACAAAAACCGAGACTCTTTTGCTGGTACTGTCAAAATGATATTCCAGCCTGCAGAAGAATCACCCGGAGGTGCAAAGCCGATGATAGACGCAGGGGTTTTGAAAAACCCCGATGTGGATGCGATTATCGGTCTACACTTATGGAATAACTTGCCTTTGGGAACTGTAGGTGTCCGGGCTGGTGCGTTGATGGCAGCAACAGAAATTTTTCAATGTACCATTTTGGGTAAGGGCGGACATGGTGCTATGCCCCATCAAACTGTGGATTCAGTTGTCGTTGCTGCCCAGATTGTCAATGCCTTACAAACTATAGTGGCTCGCAATGTCAATCCTATTGATTCTGCAGTGGTGACTGTGGGTGAGCTTCATGCCGGTACCAGGTGGAATGTGATAGCTGATACGGCAAAAATGAGCGGTACTGTTAGGTATTTTAATCCTGCATTTGAGGGTTTCTTTAAACAACGTATCGAGCAGATTATTGCAGGTATTTGTCAAAGTCATGGGGCAAGTTATGATTTGGAATACTACTCGCACTATCCCCCAACTATTAATGATGCTGGGATGGCAGAATTTGTGCGATCGGTTGCGGAACAAGTCATAGAAACTCCTGCAGGTATCGTTCCAGAATGCCAAACCATGGGCGGAGAAGATATGTCTTTCTTCTTGAGGGAGGTTCCTGGGTGCTATTTCTTCTTGGGTTCTGCAAATCCTGATAAGGGTTTGGCATATCCCCATCACCATCCTCGGTTTGATTTTGATGAAACTGCATTAGCAATGGGAGTGGAAATTTTTGTCCGTTGTGTGGAAAAATTCTTTAGTTCGCCATAAGCAATGGTAAATTGACAGCGTCCATTTGTGTGGCAGCGGACGAGGACGTCTACCCCACAAAATATAGTTGATTACTCCCGAACCCCAGCTATATTACCTAAATATATAGGGTGGGCACTGCCCACCCTACTGGAAATGCATTACCAGTCAAAACTTTTGGGACAGACCACTAGCTTCGTCTACCTCGCATCACTGGTAAATCAATGTAGGAAGCACTGACAGCATTTCGTTGTAAGCTGATTTCTGGGGTCCCAACTGCGGGATAGCGGGCGAATAAGTCTTTATCGTGTCCGGCGATCGCCACCCGAATTTGATGTCCTTGTTTGAATAGCACCGAGGTTGGTAAGAGATGAAACTGAAGTTCAGTTAACTGTCCTGCTTCAAAAGGCAAGCTATCTTGACGTTTGAAAGAATGGTAAGGACCAAAGACGGCATAGGGAGGATGTTCTGTGGACACCTTGCGGTGGATGGGTCGCAATTGCCCTTCTGTAATATACGTAACATTGCCGTTTTCGTCTACGTCTTCCAGGTAAACGAAGAAAGCTCCATCGCTAGCAGTAGAAGTCGCGTAAAGGGTTACGACTGGATGACCGGTGATTTCCACATCATTTTTGAGTGGTTCGCTGGTGTAAGTCAGCAGTTTTTTGTCTTCTTCTGTACGGTTGGGAAAAACCATTTTCTCAAAACTCTGGTTCCAGCGGCTATCCGGACCAGTGGTTGCTTCAAAGCTGACGGTATACTTATCTTCGCCACTCTTACTTGCTGGCGGTTTGTTGGTTAAACCGTTGTTTTCTGCAAAGAACAAGCGTTGGCGAGTGACACCTCTGGGAGGCCAAACGGTCGTAGTTTTCCATTTTTCCTCGCCCATTGTGTAGTACTTAATTTCTCGTTTCAACTTCGGTTTATTGTTATCGTCCTTAAGATAGGCGTCGAAGAAGTTAACCATATCCGCAAGTTGTTCTTCACGTGATGGGTTGACAGGCGTATCGGAGGGGACGAAAGGATTGGCGTTACCATAGGCTCCGTGAGTCCAGGGACCAAGAATTGCTTTTTGGGGATTTTTGTACGCCATGAAATGGTTTAACACACCTTCTGCTGTTCCCCCATCGAACCAACTGGCCCCATGATAAATTGCTACGTCAGAGCGTTCAATGTCTTCCTTAAATTTGTAGATGCTGAAGTCTTCTACAGTTCCGTCTAATCCGTCAATTTTGTCATCACGATAGGTGATTTTTTGAAATGCTTGGAAAAAGTCAATACTATTAGCTCGTTCTTGCAGTGCAGATCTGAGCAATTGTTTGTCTTTGTCTTCGTCTACAGGTTTTGGTCCCTTGAAGCCTAGCTTGAAAAATTCTTGGCAAGTTGGTTCTTGCTCGTTTTCTGGCAAACTGCAAACACCGATTCTAGGTTTGCCTGCATCAGCGACTTCCTTTGCTTTTTTTTCCACCAAAACGCCTCCAGGAAAGTATTGCTGGGCATAGAAATCGAAGTCCATCGACCGGGGAGCGATCGCTTTCACAGCTGGGTTGTTAGTGACCGTCAAAAATTCAGCAGTGCTACCCTCAGCTGAGGTACCAAAAGCACCAACTTTTTGATTTGACCAAGGTTGTGCTACTATCCAGTTAACAACTGCGTTGTAATCTTGAATTTCATTCTTCGATGTGGATGGATTGGGGACAAACTTACCAAAGGAGGCACCCGTCCCCCGGACATCAACTAGCACGACTGCGTAACCAGCATTGTTGAAGTAGTCTGTATATCCTGGGTTAAGATAATACGGGTCTATTTCAGTGGCGTTTGGGTCGTTTTGTTTACTTTTATCCACTAATTCCATCGCACGGTAGTAAGGCGTGCTTCGTATGAGGGTGGGAATTGTGGAGCCGACAGATAAATCTTGTGGCAGCCATACATCAAGCGCGATTTTTGTTCCGTCAGAGGCGGTGACATACAGTGCCTGGTTCCTGGGGTAACTGGTTGGGTTTTGTGCTAAAGTCTGCTGGTAAGTGTAAGTACTGAAAGAAAATGCAATTGTCAGTACTAAAGCCAGGGTAAAGATGGCAGCAAAAGACCAGCGTTTGCGCCATGGAGAGCGATCGTTCATGGTGAAAAATTCCTAACATGCAATATTGCATTAGTTACAACAAGGTGTTGCTGTATAAAAATAAGCTCGCTTTGAAGAACATTTGACTGTTCGTATGCTTCATCGCCGCTGCCGCACGAACAACAGTCCCACAGCACCTAGCGCTATTAATCCCCCTGTAGCACTAGACTCTGGTACCGACTGTGAATTGTTTCCCTGTGAGTTCGCAAGCAAAGTATTGACGTGAGTGTATAAGATGTCGCTTATAGACACTCCTTTGATATTTGTTCCGTTTATTAAAGCTACAGCAGCAATACCCCTATCGGCGAAGTACCTCATCTCAGCTTCATTCCCAACATTAGTGCCACCTTTACCTAGCGTTGCTCCCCAAGGACTGGGAAAGTTATCTACACCCAATCCAAATTGATATCTAAATTCTTCTCCATAAGGATTAAAGGTAAGACCAGTATCAACAAAGGTGAGCATCTCACTGAGGGATTCGCCTTTGAGCAATTCGCCGCCAAACAATCCTTGAGTAAACCGCATGAGGTCCTGTGCATTGGTGGTGACAACCCCACCAAGGGCTTTGGAAAACGCTAAATCATAATCGGTGACATCAGTGAGATTGCCATCCCCGTTAAGATCCGTGTAACCTCGAACCAATTGAGCGGGAATTTCGTCTACTCCACCTAAAAAAGTATGGTTCAATCCCAAGGGTTCAACAACCCGGTCGCGAAAAACGCTGCTAAATGTTGAACCCGTCGCTTTTTCCACAATCTGCTGGGCAATGGTAACGCCAGTGGTCGGGTAGCACCATACGGACGTGCATTTTTGACCTGTGAAGCGCGGTTTGCCATAAACGTAAGTTAGCGTATCTTCTGGTTGCCAATCTTTGGTTAAAAGTATCGACGGGTCTTTGATGATATCTTGCTCGAAGTCTTCTTCCACAGGTTTAATGCCAGAAGTCCCATTGAGAAGTTGGCGAATCGTGATGGTGTTGCCATCAGGAATTTCTTTTGCAATCTCAGGCACCCATTTGTCAAGAGTATCGTCTAGGCTGAGCTTGCCCTGTTCTTGTACTTTGAGTACAGTTGCTGCTATGAATGCCTTTCTAATGCTGCCAGTGTGGAAAAGGTTATTTAGCTGCATTGCCTTTCCAGTTTCCCGGTTAGAGACACCACTCGCGCCATACCATGTCCCTTGAGGACTGACTATTCCTACAACTGCGCCAGGGATACCAGTTTCTCGTACAGTCTTGTCTAGTATCGCTTGCAATTGAGTGGCTAAGTCGGATGAAACAGTGTTTGTATATGCACTACTTACCATTGCACTTGGGGATAGCGTAGAACTACTGTTTCCAGCTAGTGTTGCTCCATCTACCCTCCCTACTATCCCAATAATAAAAGCGGTTGCCAAAGCGACTGATGTAGTCGTTGTTTGCAGAAGTTTCATATTTTCTATAAGTTGTTGAAATTTAAGTCAGACGAATGTCACTTACACAACTTGCAAACTGTAAGAAGTTTTTAGCACACCAATTCACTCATGCCAAAAACCCGAAATAGCCCTTAGAAAGGCTAATGTTTTGTTGGCTAAACTAGAAGAAATTGGGTTTTATTGTCAAAGTTCTGAATATTGAATTGGTGTTTTAGGACTGGCATTAATGTACAACTCAGCCGTGACACTACACATCGGTTGGTCAGTTCAACCAAGAGGACAAAATAAATTGACCGTTCAAACGATAGCGATCGCTGTCCATCAATGCTTGTTTGAACTTTGAGGCTACCATCCTTCATGTGATTTAGCGATCGTCGTAGTGGCGATAACGCCGATAACGCCGATAACGCCAATGACGTCGATGATATCGGTGACGCCGATTGTCCCAGTAGTCATTGTCGCTGCGACGGTAGCCATCGGCTGAATCCCAACAACCACTAACATTGCAACCCCCACCTTTTTCCCAACAGCCACTAACATTGCAACCCCCACCTTTTTCCCAACAACCACTAACGTTGCAACCCCCACCTTTTTCCCAACAACCACTAACATTGCAACCCCCACCTTTTTCCCAACAACCAAAAACATTACAGCCCGGATTTCTGGCTGCAGATGGTTGAGGAAGCCAAACTAAACCCGCACTAACCGTACTAATAAACAGGAATTTGCCAATCTGAAATAATGTATGAGATTTATCGCCAAAAAAAGAGCGGGGTTCAGGCGTTTGCATAATTAGGTACATGTCACATTCGCGGCTAATAGACTGGCTTCAATGTAAAACTGGGCCATGACACTACACATCGGTCGGTTGGTTAAACCTAGGGGACAACATAAAATGACCGTTCGGACGATAGTGTCAGATTTCAATAGATGGTAATTTTGAGGCTATTACTAACTCATCTTTTAAGATTCATATCTACAGTGGTGTGTGAATAATAAACTGAAGAAAAATTACCATCGATTGTCGTTTATGGCATCTCAAGCCAACAAATTACTATTAACAGGCAAAGCAACTCTGAATTCGCTAATTCACTTAATTAGGAAGAGATTGAAGCTTTTGTTGACTCCCAAAGAGTCGGCTGAATACAAAGTCTGGCGAAACCAGTTTCTGTGGCGGCGTGTTGGCTTGTTGTTATGGGTGGCAATCCCCATCTGGTGCTGTAGTGTGCTTTTAGAGCTTTATTTTAAGTTCTACTTTCAAGCACCAGCAAATTTTTCCAAGGAACTCATCTCTTTAATCGCGAAGCAGCTTGATTCCTCAATAATGCATGATTTGGCTGTAGCACCGTTATTACTCACCTTGTTTGCACTCCATAGAACTAAGTGGGGACATCGCTATCCCGGCATGATTTTTCTGTGCCTCTCCTGGTTCGCTACAGTTTTACAAGAAGTCATTGCAACCCTGAACGGTTTTGCTTTGGGAAATGATGATATGTGGCGTCTGGTGTTTATGGCTCAGGCAGTTATTATACCAGTACGTCCTCAGCTGCATTTGGTGTCACAGTTAGGGGTGCTGGCTTACTATGTGGGTGTCAACTCAGCACTTGGCTTGACTCCTTACACCGAAAACCCTCGGCTTGTCACCGGGCTTGTAAGTGCGGGATGGCTATTGATGATATTTTGGTTCTGTTTCATCTGTAACCTAGGTGTATATATGTATGAACGTTTGCAACAAGCTGAATTTGAATCACGCCGGGAATTGCAAGTTTTTTTATATGCTATTTCTCATGATTTACGCACGCCACTCATGGGCAATGCGATCGTCTTGCAAAACTTGTTGAAGAAGTCGGACGCACAGGTAAATATCAGTGTGGCAAGAGCACTAGAGTGTCTGTTGGAAGGAAACTCGCGTCAAATTAATCTACTTAACTCATTACAAGAAGCCTACACTTTGGAAGTGCGTGGAGTGACACTTCATACCATGCCAGTGCAACTCTCTACTGTAGTGGCGTCGGTTCTAGATGATATAGAACCTTTATTGCAGGAAAATCGTGTGATTGTGAACAATCTGGTACAAGCTGATTTACCATTAGTGAATGCTGATGCTACACAACTAGAGCGGGTATTTTGCAACCTGATTTCCAATGCACTTAAACACAATCCCCACTCGATTACTCTGACTGTAAACGCAAGCATTCAAGGTAAGAAAATACTGTGTTGCGTACAGGATAACGGTGTGGGAATGAGCCAAAAGCAGTGTACTAGAGTGTTTGAACTGTATACACGCGGTGAGAGAGCCCGTTTCATGCCCGGTCTGGGTATTGGGCTGTACGTGTGTCAGCAAATTATTACAGCTCATGGCGGACAGATTGGCGTTACCAGCAAATTGGGGGCTGGGTCAACTTTTTGGTTCACGCTACCTTGCAAAGAAGAATAGACAATAGGGAGGCGTAAATATTGTTTTTTTATACCAGTCCATTTCGTAATGCTACTACAGCTGCCTGAACTCGGTCATTCACAGCAAGTTTGTTCATGATACTTCGGATATGAGTTTTGACGGTACTCATGCTCATATAAAGTTCAGCGGCAATTTCCGGGTTACTTCGACCATCAACTATGAGTTGTAAGACTTCTAATTCCCGCGATGAAAGTTGACCAATCTTACTGACAGCAGCTGGGGGTTTGAGATGTTCAATGACTCTGCGAGCAATCAAAGGGTCTAGATAAGTAGCCCCTGTTTGAGCAGCACTTATGGCTACCGAAAGTTGCTCTAAGCTCGTACCCTTGATACAGCATGCATCAGCACCACTGGCTAAAGCAGCAATCATTTCTGTTTCATCACTATGGGAAGTCAGGATAACTACCCGTACATTCGGTAGATTAGCTTTGATTTGCTTTGTCGCGGCAATTCCATCTAACTGAGGAAGACCAATATCCACGATTGCCAAATGAGGTTGGAGTTTGATTGCAACTTCAACTCCTGTGTAACCATCAGCTGCTATTCCTACAATTTGAAATTGAGGATATTCTTCAAAAAACTGTGTCAAGCCCAATTGCATCACTGGATCGTCTTCCACTATTAAGATGCGCTGTATTGGAATTTGAGCGGGTTTGTTGCCATTAAGGGGTGTTAAATATGACATAATTAATCTGTCTGAGACTCTCGTCGCACTTCTTCCACCTGACCAACTTCAAATATTAAGGTAAAAGGTTGTCCCATTTCGCGCTCAATAAATTCTTCTAACAACTGTACTTGTCGAGGCGTAACCGGGTTCTTAGCTCGCACGCTCAGACGTACTTGGGGGGGATTGGTTAGCCAGTTAGTATTACTGCCAAGCAACTGCAAGCGCTGAAATGTAACAGTTTTATTCAACAGCGCTCGCCGAACGCTATTTTCTAATTGCCCTTGTCGCACAAGACGGGCAAAGCTCACACCTAGGGGAACCAGTAGGATTGCAGTCAAAGCTAAAGTCCACATAAGGGGTTTTCTTGCCTGTACTAATGAGGTATAACCTGCTACTAGAAAGGTCACCATGCAAGATAAAGCTATGCCCAAGAGGTTGGTAAGGTAAAGCAAAGTAGCTCCCCAACTGAGGGACCAGTCAGCCTGTGCTATTCCCAAGCCAATGACGCACACTGGTGGCATCAGTGCAACGGCAATAGCTGTTCCCGCCAAACTCCCAGAAATTTTTGGTTGAATCTTTGCGTAGCCACTAATACTGCCAGCTGCCACAGCTACACCTAAATCTAGCAGTGTTGGTTCAGAACGTGCTAGTATCTCGCTACCGTAACTAGGCATCCGCACAATCAAACCCAAACAACAGGCAATCACCATTGCTATGAGTGTTCCTACCACAACAGCGATCGTT
Source organism: Tolypothrix campylonemoides VB511288_2 (assembly GCF_045999855.1). NCBI lineage: Bacteria > Bacillati > Cyanobacteriota > Cyanophyceae > Nostocales > Tolypothrichaceae > Tolypothrix > Tolypothrix campylonemoides. The sequence continues at coordinate 247,448 of NZ_JBFPMW010000014.1, read as the reverse complement.
CCTTTGCGGAAGAGGATAACGTTACCTTGCAAAGCACCAAAGGCTAGCCCCCGGATTGGTAGCATTAGAGGTGCAATAATCATAGCTCCAATGATGACAGCGACACTGTTAGAGAGTAGACCAAAGGTGGCAATGGCACAGGAACTCACTATCAAAGTCAGGAAAGACAAATCTAAAGTTGATTCGTCTAACAATGACTTTTGTAGCTCTTCGAGTTGGACAGCCTTAACTTCTTTCTGTTTCCAATCTCTGAAACGATCCCGAATGTTATTTGCCAAGGCGTTTTTCTCCAGAATGCAGAATTTGCTGTCAGGTCATTCTTGTGACTTGCTGTAAAAGTTTGTTTTTAAAGTGTAAAACTACCAGGAAACATAGATAAATTCAGATAATTCACCTCTAGAACATATAATTTGGTTGATTGCAGCCTGACCTGTAGTTAATATTATCGAAATTTAAGTATCGCGATCGCAAACAGTAGTTTTTCCTCAAATGTTCCTATGATAGCTGAGTCTGCAATGAGCGAAGAAGTGTTAAGAGCAAATCTGACACAGTTTCTTTTAGTGCTTGCGGTTTCTTTAAGCGTAGCAACGTTACCGCAAATCTTTAGTTGGTTTCGTCAAATACCTTACACCTTACTGCTAGTGATTGTAGGGTTGGGATTGGCTTTTGCCGATATCCGGTTGGTGAATCTTTCTCCTGAATTGATTTTGTTGATTTTTCTACCGCCTTTATTGTTTGAAGCAGCATGGAATTTAAAATGGTCAGACTTAAAGCGGGATTTGCTACCAATTTGTCTGTACGCAGTCGTTGGGGTAGTCATTGCGATTGCAGGCGTGGCAATAGGTTTAAATCAATTTGCTGGGTTATCATTAAGTACTGCTCTACTCATCGGTGCTAGTCTCTCTGCGACCGATCCAGTCTCAGTGACTGCTTTATTTCGAGAATTGGGTGTTCCCAACCGTCTGACAACACTCATGGAAGGTGAAAGCTTGTTCAATGATGGGATGGCGGTTGTAGCTTTTACTTTTTTGGTAGGGCTCTCTCTGGGAAATGCGGAATTGGGACTCCAACCTATTTTGGTACAGATGTTTGCAGTTGTGGGTATTGGTGTGGCAGTGGGAGGATTAATTGGTTTTGGTATTTCCTATGCAACTCAACGCTTTGATTTACCACTCGTGGAACAGTCCTTAACTTTAGTTGCTGCCTACGGTACTTACCTAATGACTGAAGATTTGGGTGGATCTGGGGTGATTGGAGTTGTGACCGCAGGCTTAATTTTGGGTAACTTTGGCTCTCGCATTGGCATGAATCCACGTACACGGTTGATTGTTTCAGAGTTTTGGGAGTTTATAGCGTTTTTTGTCAACTCGATTGTCTTTCTCTTAATTGGGGATCAGGTGCGGTTTGCAAGTCTGAAGGAGAACATAACTATTATTGCCGTGACATTGGGAGCAATGATTTTGATGCGGGCAATTGCAATCTTGTTGCTTAGCAAGTTAAGTAATCTTTTACAAGCACCAAAAATTCCCTTACCAGACCAGACTGTTCTTTGGTGGGGTGGCTTGCGCGGTTCTGTATCCATCGCTTTGGCATTGAGCGTACCCACAATCATTCAAGAGCGGGAAAAAATTATTGCTACGGTCTTTGGGGTTGTGTTGTTTACTCTGCTATTCCAAGGGTTAACGACTAAACCTTTGTTGCAAAAATTACATCTTTTGGGAGATTTACCTTTGCGTCAGCATTATATAGAGTTAATATCCCGTCAGACTGCTCTAAATCGCGTACTCCAGTATCTAGCTCAAGTTAATAACCGACCGGGAATTGAACCGGAGTTTTACCGCTATCAAGAAACTTTAGTTAAAGAAGAAATCAAGCGATTGGAAGCAGAAATTGACTCTTTACACAATGAATACCCCAATTTGCAAAGCTTCACTAACGAGCAATTAAAAACGGAAATTCTGGCAGTTGAAGCAAACACTTATGCTGAATTTGTCCGTTCGGGTTGGTTAAATCGAGAACTTTCACCGTTTCTCTATGAGGTTGATAACAACCAATAACCGCCATCAAGGCAAACGAGCAAGCAGGAGCAAAACAAGTTTTATTGGGTGAGAACTGTGAGGTAGACCTAATTGTAAGGGCGGCCGTATGCCTCCTCCGTCGGCACACCTAGAATACGCGGGATGCCTGGTAGCCCCGAAGTATAAGCATCGCATTAACGCCCCTACTAACATATTGCTATCTTAATGGAGCAATTCATCTCCCGTTAAGTCTGCGACTGTAACGGGAGATGAATTGCGACCAATATAAAATGTTCGCCGTGCGAATCATTGTTTTGGAAGTTCAAAGGTTCTCAACGTAATTCTTTAATTGCTCAACCGTGACACCTCCACAACTAGCTACAAAATACGCACCAGTCCAGAAGTAAGGCTTGTTGTCAAAGTATTTTTTAGCCAACCAAGGAAACTCTTTGGGAATTAATCTACTGCTCACTGTTTTGATGTTGCCAATCAGGGTTGAGAGTGGTTTGTCAGGTTTGTAATCAATTAATAAGTGTACATGATCTGCCTCGCCATTAAACTCCAGCAAAGTACAGTCCCACTTTTGGAGGGTATCCGTAATTATTTCTTTCAACCTGTTTAGGATTTCTGCGTTAATAGCTTTTCTGCGGTACTTCACAACTAAAACGATATGAGCGTTAAGTCTGTAAACAGACCTAAAACCATGATTGTACATCTATTGACAGGAGATAGCGCTAAGTAGTATATTCCCAGAAGTTTCTCAAAAATCTATTGATGTTAGACGTACTGAAGGTCAGAATTTACCCAAACAAAGAGCAAGAAATATCTTTGGCTAAAAGCTTTGGATGTTCCCGCTTTGTTTGGAATTTCTACCTCAATAAAACTAATACTCAATATGAAGAAACGGGTAAGGGCATGACTTACTGTCAGATGGCTAAAGATCTTACCCAGTTGAAGAAACTGGCTAATCATGAATGGTTGCAAGAACCAACTGCTGCCGTCCTACAACAGTCACTCAAGAATTTAGAATCTGCGTTTAAAAACTTTTTTGCAAAACGCACTGGATTTCCAAGATTCAAGAGCAAACATTCTAAACAGTCAATTCGATTTCCTGAAAGTTGCTCAATTAAAAGTGGTAATTTAAAGCTCCCCAAACTTGGATTAGTAAAAGCCAGTTTCTCTAAAAGCGTCAATGGCAAAATCAAATCCGTAACTGTTTCTAAGACAAGTACAGATAAATATTTTGCGGCGATACTGTTCGAGACTGATAGGTTAGCTACTGCAAAGCAGGGGAAGATATCAGGAATCGACCTTGGGCTAAATAGTCTAGTAACTGTCTTTGATGGTGAAACCTGTTACAAAGTTGACCCAATCAAACCCACGAGAAAATACTCCAAGCGACTGCGAATTAGGCAGAAAGCTTTATCTCGTAAGGTAAAGGGGTCTAACAATAGGCGTAAGGCAATCAAAGTAGTCGCTAAAGTTCACGAAAAAATATCAAACACAAGACAAGATTTTCTCCATAAACTCTCACGAAAGTTAGTTGACGACAACCAAGTCATAGTAGCTGAGAACCTTTGTATTAAAGGATTAGCGCGTACCAAATTAGCCAAGTCAATACATGATGCTGGTTTTGGAATGCTGCTTAATTTCATAAGCTACAAACTAGAGAGAGCAGAAGGTAACTTCATCCAAGTTGACAGATTCTTTCCCAGTACAAAGCTTTGTTCATGTTGTGGTCACAAAAATGATTTGCTCCCTTTAAGTATCCGTGAGTGGATTTGTCCAAGTTGCCAAACAACCCATGATAGGGATGAAAATGCCTCACGGAACTTGAGAACAGAGGGGATAAGAATATTGTCAACAAATACGGTAGGACATACCGAAATTCAAGCTTGTGGAGAAGCAGTAAGACTCTTTGGTACTTGTGCCAAAAAGAGGCAGTGCGGTCTTGGGGTTTCCCCAAGTGGAGCAACTGCCGTGCGTGTTTCCGAGAAACAAGAATCTCCCGCTACATTGCGTTAGCAATTAGCGGGGGAGTGTCAAGCTGACTGTATACCAGGACGACCGTTTTCAACTACAAAGGTTGCACGGTTGCTGAGTGTGCCAAATGGGGTTGTCACGTTTGACAAGACTTTATAATCTGATGTCCAAAGTTCAGGAGTGATTGTAAAACGAACATAACCCCTTTGGTTGTTGAAGAACTTAATGTGGGGATTGTCGGGTAAGTAAGCTTCAACTGTTGGGTTTGAGTCTGCGCCATCGCCACCAGAGGTAATCGAGGTACCAACGAATTCGCTTCCGACTGTTGCTGATTCTGGGTTATCAAAGTCAGCTTTTAGATCGATCGCCCAGTTGTTATGCACATCTCCTGTCAACACGATGGGATTGGAGGGTTTGCGCTGTTCCAAGAAATTCATCAGTCGTCTTTGAGAAGCGTAGTACCCATCCCACTTATCCATGCTGAACGTTTGACCGGGTCCGGGTGTCAAGTCTCTCTGAGCTACCATAACCTGCTGAGCAATTACGTTCCATTGAGCCTGGGAGCGGTCTAAACCACGGTAGAGCCAATTTTCTTGACGCTGACCGGTAATTGTGGCGTTGGAGTCAAAAACCTCTGGACAACGTTCTTTGGTACCATCTCCACAAGGCTGATCTGTGCGGTACTGACGGGTATCTAGCACGTGGAAGGTTGCTAGCTTACCAAACTCAAGCCGACGGTAAAGTTGCATATCTGGTCCCGATGGTCTTGAGAAGGGTCGTAGCGGCATATGCTCGTAGTATGCTTGATAAGCAAACGCTCGTCGTTGTAGGAAGACAGCCGGATCTTGGTCTGGTTCGTTGTCGATTTCGGAGATATCGTTGGCGTAGTTATTTTCTACTTCGTGGTCATCCCAAGTGACAATCCAAGGAAACGCGGCATGAGCTGCTTGCAAATTTTCATCAGTCTTATACAGAGCATGACGATTGCGATAATCTTCTAGAGTGAAAATCTCAGTACTAGTATAATTTCTGATTGCATTTGGTGCGATCGCTCCTTCATAAATGTAGTCACCTACATGCACTACCAAGTCCAAGTCTTCTTGCGCCATGTATTTATATGCCGTGTAGTATCCTGTTTGATACTGCTGACAATTGGCAAGAGCAAAGGCTAATTTACTGACATTGCTTTCTCTTCTTGGGGCTGTGCGAGTACGACCGATAGGGCTTTCCTCAGTGCCAGATGTGAACCGATACCAGTACCAGGTTTCTGGTTTGAGTTGATTAACCTCAACTCGCACTGAGTGAGCCAGTTCTGGAATAGCAATTTCGGTACCTTTTGCTACTATATTTCTCATATTGGAGTCGGTTGCCACTTCCCAGTGAATTGGGACGTTAACTTGTGGCATTCCACCCCCATTTAAGGGTTCGGGCGCTAGACGCGTCCACAGAATCACGCTGGTTGGATAGGGTTCTCCAGACGCTACGCCAAGTGTAAAAGGGTAACTCGAAAATTTGACTTGGGCAAGTACTCTTTGTTGGAATTGATTGGCGATCGCGAACCCAGTTAATGCTCCCGCCCCTAGGATTAAATTACGTCTGTTGACTTTACTATTAAGAAACCGCTCAAAAGTTCTGTGATTTAACACTCTCATGCTCCTAACAACTATAACGTGAAAGCAGGGAAACAGTGTGGTATTAGGGCGGGCAATGCCCACCGCCTTAAAACTTGGTGGACACTCTTCAGATTTCTAACTTCTTCAAAAAGCCGAGGATCGTATATAACTTAGCGATTCAATACCAGAATTGAGACGTTATTAGGATTAGGTAACATCTAAGATTCAGCTATGATTCAGAGCCAAGCACGAAAACCTCCGGACTTTCCTACCGCTTCAAGGTGTTCCCTATCACTTTGCCGAATTCAGCTTACTATTTAAATATTAATTTCTTGCAAAGGTAAAGTTAATGTCAGCTTAATTCTCTTAATTTCTAACTGAATTGTTAATGCAATTCAATCCACACCTAGTGGAGGAAAAGTTATTGTTTTTTTGGAAGAAAATGAGTTTTACGCCCTTATCAAAGTTCAAGATACAGGAGTTGGTATTGCACTAGAAAATCAACAGCAAATTTTCGCTCGCTTTTATCGAGTCGATCGCTCCCGTAAGAAGGGTGGTTCGGGTTTAGGTTTAGCGATCGCTCCGGCGATTGTGGATGTCAATGCTTCGTTGGGGTCAGGATAAGATTCGGCTGACTCATCTTGAGTTGCTAGGGTAAAAGCGATCGTTCCCCAACACGGAGGGTGATGTGACAGGTCAGTATATGAGTTAGAGTATCGATCTGCCACTCCACCGGACCTGTAAATGAACCAAAGCTTACCTTGGTTCCCATTGGAACAAACTGATGCATGGTTCATGCACGATCGGGACGGAGAGCACAAATATTTACAATTTCAACGAGGCAGACACAGCCAATCAATAGAGCCGCGACTACTAACCAGTGTTGCTGTGTGGCAATTCCTAATGATGCCATCAGCAGCTTGAATAGCAACTTCTGTCCAAAGGGTTAGAAAAATTTCATGTTATTTTCATAATTGTATGAAATCTTAAAAACATGAAGCTAGCAGCACTTGTTTTCCAAATAAAAAATCGATCTCACGATCGCTGTTCCATTGATGAATTTTTATAAAATCCAATAATTATGTAATGCAAGCAACAAAAAATAAATTTTAATTTTTCTTCTAAATCAACCTTAAGATAGTGTTTTTGTTCTATTAGTTAGGCAATCTTTCTAAATGAGAGAGTTTTTTGGAGAGCACTTTTAAAAGCAAATATATAAGAAAAATCTCATAATTAATTTTGTTTTTTTAGCAAAATTAAGCGATCGCAGAATCTGGATATCTTAAGGAGAAAGCGATGCCCGCTCTACCACTTAATAGCCAAAATCTCCCGTACCCCGATCCCCTACACCCCATCATTGTCCATTTCGTAATTGCAATGGTGTTGTTTTCCTTCTTGTGCGATGTGGCAGGTTATTTTAGCCACAACGTGCGTTTGTTTGAGGTAGGGTTCTGGAATATGTTTGTCGCGGCGATCGCGATTTTTGTAGCAATAATTTTTGGACAGTTTGAAGCGGGTCTGGCACAAGTCTATGAAGCAGTTCAGCCAACACTCAATTTTCACACGCTTATGGGTTGGGCGCTTGGGGCGATTGTTGCCGCTATTGCAGCTTGGCGTTTTGTGATTCGCAATCGCAATCCCTTGAAGGTACCGCCTGCTTACCTTGGTGTTGCAACCTTTTTAATTTGCCTTGTTTTCTTGCAAGTCTATTTGGGGAGCAAGCTATTTTGGGTGTATGGGTTGCACGTAGAGCCTGTCGTTGAAGCCATGAAGCGGGGAATTTCGACATGAACTCACAACTTATAGATACTTTGGGGTTGAAGTTGGGTGCTAACGGGTTGCCTTACGAAATTCCCATGCATCCAAAACTAGTGCATCTGACCTTAGGTTTATTTATTATTGCGATATTATTTGATATAGCAGGAGCGCTTTTTGCCATAGAACGACCAATCTTCAAATTTTTAGGTCTGGCTGCCATCCGTTCTGGTTTCTTTGATGTTGGCTGGTACAATCTTGCAGGAGCAGCCACTATCACATTTTTCACTGTTGCTGCAGGTTTTTTTGAGTTGCTGCTAGCCAACCCAACTATCGATCGAGAGAGTGCTTGGGGATTAAGTGCTTCTTGGACGATGCTTTTGCATGGTTTGGGTGGTGTCTTACTGTTGGGAATCATCGTGGGAATGGCTGTATGGAGAGGTTTGCAACGCTACTACTGGCGGAAGGAAACTTCGAGGCAAGTGCAGTGGAGTTACTTGGTGGTAGGTATCGCGATACTGGGTATTTTATATGTCCATGGAACTTTAGGGGCACAATTGGGAGAGGAATTTGGCATTCACGTGACCGCTGCTAAGTTACTTCAACAGGGTATCAACCCAAACTTGGTGCTTAAATAGTTAAACGAGAAACACTGTAAGTATTATGGTTAGGTTTCTGGAATATCTATTAATAGTTGTTTATATTGCAGTGTTGCTCGGCGTCAGCCATTGGATTGGGCAGCAAGCATATTCGTGGATGCCACTTGAGGCAACAGTAGAAGCCCAAAAGGTCGATAGTCTATTTAGCTTCTTAGTCTCAATTGGCGCATTTATTATTCTTGGGCTTGTGGGGATGATGGTGTACTCGGTACTTTTCTTCCGAGCATCCAAGCATGACTACAGCGAAGGACACCCATCTAGAGGTGATATCAGGCTGGAGATTCTGTGGACGGCAACTCCAACTGTGCTGGTGTTGTGGATCGCTTTTCAAGGGTTCAATATTTATCAGCAATTAAATATTCTGGGTTTAGAGCAAATTGTACATTTGCATGTGCCTCTAGAATCTGAACCAGCTTATGCCATCTCTAGCGATGATAAACCCAAACCCAATGTGGAAACTATTGATGTTTTCGCAAAGCAGTGGGATTGGTCTTTCCGCTACCCTAACAATGTGACCAGTCATGAATTGCACCTCCCGGTTAATCGCCGCACCCGTCTAAACTTGCATGCCCGAGAAGTGCTCCACAGTTTTTACGTCCCTGAGTTCCGCTTGCAGCAGTATATTGTCCCCGGACGCAACATTGAGATCGTGCTAACACCTACTCGCACGGGCACGTACCATTTAAAAGATTCTCTATTCAGCGGTACTTATTTTGCTTTGATGAAGACTAACGTACACGTTGAATCCCTCGAGCAATATAACCGATGGCTTGCCCGAGCAGAACACGAACCAACAACCATCAACGAGCAGGCGATCGCCGAGCATACCCAACCACCAAAAACATTCTTTAGGAGCGGCTGGTACACTGTTGCACCGACTCAACCTCCTATTGCAACTGAAAGGAAAGTAATGAATGACACATAATTCTACTGGAAATATGACTGAGGATAGAGAGTCTGAAATATCTCAAGATGAGTCACTTAATAACTGGCGACGATACTTCAGTTTCAGCACCGATCATAAGGTAATCGGAATTCAGTATGTAGTAACCAGTTTCATTTTTTTCTTAGTGGGCGGACTGTTGGCGATGGTTATCCGTGCCGAACTGATTACGCCTGAATCAAATGTAGTCGATCGCCCCCTGTTCAACGGCTTGTTCACCTTGCACGGGACAATCATGATTTTTTTATGGATTATCCCATTTAATGCGGGTATTTCTAACTACTTGGTACCTCTCATGATTGGAGCGCGGGATATGGCATTTCCGTTGCTCAATGCCATCTCTTTTTGGATGATTCCACCAGGGGGTATTTTATTACTATCTAGTTTCTTACTGCCTAATGGCACCGCACAATCCGGCTGGTGGTCCTATCCACCAGTGAGTCTGCAAATTCCTCCCGGTCAGCCAATCAACGGTGAATTTATTTGGATTGTGAGCTTAGTACTTATTGGCATCTCTTCGATTATGGGAGCTGTTAACTTTGTGACAACCATTTTTTGGATGCGTGCGCCAGGGATGACCTTTTTCCGGATGCCTGTCTTTGTTTGGTCAGCTCTGAGTGCCCAGTTGTTGCAGCTGGTTAATTTGCCTGCCCTGACGGGTGCATTAATACTACTATTATTTGACCTATCTTTCGGAACGCTTTTTTTCAAGCCTTTAGAAAACGGCGATCCTATTATTTACCAACATTTATTCTGGTTCTACTCCCACCCAGCAGTTTATATCATGGCACTACCAGCCTTCGGTATTTTTGCAGAGGTTTTGCCTGCCTTTTCCCGCAACCCTTTATTTGGCTACCGCTCGTTGGCGATCGCCACGCTGGGAATTGCTGGAGTCAGTATTTTTGTTTGGGTGCATCATATGTTTACAAGTGCGACCCCTAGCTGGATGAGAATGTTCTTCATGGTCACTTCAATGTTGGTTGCTGTGCCCACTGGTGTAAAGGCATTTGGCTGGACGGCTACAGTTTGGAAGAGTAAGCTGCACTTAGAGACACCCATGCTATTTGCGATGGGAGGTGCAGCTATGTTTCTTCTTGGCGGTGTCACTGGTGTTATGCTTGCAGCTGCGCCATTTGATATTCACGTCCACAATACCTACTTTGTCGTGGGGCACTTCCACTACATTGTCTTTAACACCATCACGATGGCAATATTTGCTGCCATTTACTTTTGGTTTCCTAAGATGACTGGACGGATGTATGCTGAAGGCTGGGGTAAGCTGCACTTTTTGTTGACGTTCATTGGTGCTAACCTGACTTTCTTCCCCATGCTTCCACTGGGTTTACAGGGAATGCGGCGGCGCATTTCTTCTTATGACCCCCAGTATCAAGGATGGAACGAGATTGCCAGTCTTGGAGGATTCTTGCTGGGAGTCTCCATACTGCCCTTTATTGCCAATATGGTTGGTTCCTGGCTCTACGGACAGAAGGCAACGAATAATCCCTGGCACGCTACGGGCTTGGAATGGACAACAACCTCGCCACCACCACCAGATAATTTTGAAGAGATTCCTGTTGTGAAAAGACCTCCTTACGACTATGGCGATCCAAAATATTCTGTCGTGGAACCCACTGATGTTCTTGAGTCAGAACCTTAAAGATTGGGCAGTTGGAATTGAGTGGAAAAAAAGAACAATGAACCGTCGCGTTATTCATATAGATGAAAGTCCTATCCGTTTTGAGCGGTGGCGACAATATCTACCAAATTGGCTGAAGCGTTTTTTACCAAGTGGTGGTGGAAATGCTGAAGACCATCACGGCAAAGGAATGTTTGGGTTTACCGTGTTCTTGTTGTCAGAAAGCATCGTTTTTTTGAGTTTGATTTTCACATACGTTACCCTGCGATTGACACACTCAAACAGTTGGCTCCCATCTGGGGTTTCTGGTCCGGAATTGTCTACCTTTGCCATCGCTAATACGGTAGTGTTACTTTCTAGCAGTTTCGTTATCCAACCAGCAGAAAATGCTCTCAAGCGTCGGAAACTAAACAAATTTCGCTGGCTGTGGCTAATAACAATCGCCATGGGAACCTATTTCTTAATTGCTCAAGGAATTGAATGGAGCAACCTTGACTTTGGTTTAAGTACGGGGCTGGTAGGTTCAACATTTTACTTGCTGACAGGTTTCCACAGTCTGCACGTTCTTACTGGTGTTCTTCTACAGATAACTATGCTTGTTCGCTCCTTTAGACGCGGTAATTACAATAAAGGTCACTTTGGTGTAAGCGCCACCACTTTATTTTGGCACTTTGTTGATATTATTTGGGTCTTTTTATTTTCACTTCTCTACCTGTGGCAGGCATAAAATATTCAGAGCTTCAAATTATTTACCAAGGTGAATTTATGTACGTATTAGCACAAAAATTAGAATCTCAAAAAGCAATTCAAGAAACTCCACCGCCCGATGTTAACAAAGATCCACTCATTGCACACGGGTTACAAAAAACGCAGTACGTTGCTATTATCGGGTTGGTCATTACTGTTGTTGCTGCTGTCGGATTTTTTAGCCGCAGAGTTGAATACGCTATTGGATTTGCTTTTTTTCTCAGCATCATTTTAATTGCTTTCTTTTTGTTGCTGTAGAGTTTCTATAAAGTCTTTCTCTGCTTCTTTGGGAGAGAAAGACAAATATGAATTTCAATAAAAGAGAATTGATCTCTTGGAGATGATTTTATGAACAGCCCAGTGTATCAAACTGTGATAGTCGGCGGTGGTTTTACAGGGTTATTTACAGCTTTACACCTCGCTCGCGAACATTATCCTCGCTCTGTTATTCTGATCGATAAAAACGAACGCTTTTGTTTTAAACCATTACTTTATGAGTATTTCGATGGTGAAATGGATACTTTTCAAGTGGTACCGCGTTTTTCAGAATTACTGAAAGGGAGTGGCATCATTTTTGTACAAGATACAGTTCAATCAATAGATTTGCATCAACAGGAAGTCAAATTAGCTTCAGGAAACACCTACAACTACAGCAACTTGGTGTTAGCTTTAGGTAGCGTGACTGGATACCACGGAGTTGAAGGTGCGAAAGAGTACGCATTTCCTTTCTGGACACAAGCTGATGCGATCGCTCTCGAGCGTCATTTACGCGATTGTTTGCAAACAGCAGTTCAAACTGACGATCCCGAACAACGTCGGACATTGTTAACAACAGTCGTGGTTGGTGGTGGTGCTTCCGGCGTGGAAATGGCAGCTACCTTAGCTGATTTTCTCCCGCACTGGTATAGCGCTTTAGGAGGAAATCCTGATGAAATCCGGGTGCTCTTACTCAATCACGGTGAAAAAATCCTTGGAGGCGATATTAACGATCCCCTGCGCGTAATTGCCGAGAAAGAATTACAAAACCGTAGCTTATCAATTGAAATCCTTACCGGAGCAGAAGCTACTGCTGTTCAACCTAACGCAATTGAATATAAAAGCAACAATCAAGTTAAGACACTGCCAGCAAGCACTACAATCTGGACAGCCGGCACTTCCATTCATCCCTTGATTCAAAACTTACCAATTCCTAAAGAACATCAGGATCGTCACGGACGTCCCCTAGTGACTTCCACTATGCAACTGCTAGACTTTCCAGAAGTTTTTGCAGGTGGTGATTGTGTAGGAGTTGGGGATAATTCATTACCGCCTACAGCGCAAGTCGCTTATCAACAAGGAGCTAATATTGCTAGTAATTTGAAAGCTTTAGCATTAGGAGAAGAACTTAAACCTGCTAAGGTTAATATTCGCGGAACTCTCTTAAAATTAGGAATAAATGATGCAGCAGCTAACTTGTTTAATGTTTTTGAAGTGGCAGGTGAACCCGCGCACTTAATCCGTCAAGGCACTTATTTAACATTACTACCAACGCCAATCCATGATTTCAAAGCCACGACTGAATGGCTCGATGAAGAGATTTTTCACCGTCACCTTGACCCTCATGATGTAGGGAAAAAAGTGGTACAAGCAGTAGAATTCATTGGTGCTGGAGTTGTGGGCGTTTTAGCTGCTCGAAAATTATTAAAAATGTTGGGCGACGAAGATCGAAGAGGACAAGAAGACGAGGAGATTAAGATTTAATATAGCAATCCTATTTGAGAGCCGAACAGGGGGGATAAGGGGGATAAGGGGGACAAGGGAGATAAGGATACCGTTGGCGAATTCCCCAAACAGCTAAACTGAACCGATTAGTTTAGTCATGAAATGATTGAGAACCTTCTGAGCAGTTTTATACCCAGATGCAAGATAACCTAATTTCAGTTGGGACAAAACGCGAGCGCGTAAAATTTCAAGTTCTGAAGTCGGTGGCAAACCAACAGGCTGTTTTGCGCTTGTGGTATTAAATATCTGAGAGTAGATTGCTTGCCTCACTCATACAATGGAAAGCTTTCTGCTCAACACTTAGTATGACTGAGCAAACTGGCGATCGCCCTGACTAACACCTCTGGTTCCACTGGTTTTGACACATGCTGTTGAAACCCAGCAGAGAGTGCCTGTTGTTGGTTAAAATCCCCAGCGTAGGCAGTAAGGGCGATCGCTGTTACTTGTCCGCCCTGCTCTTTTGGCAACGCTCTCACTTGTTGTATCAGCATATAGCCATCGGTGTCTGGCATCCCAATGTCACTGAGCAGTACATCCGGCTGCGATTGCATTAACATTTTCAATGCTTCATCGGCAGTCGTTGCTGTTATCACGTCTGCTCCAGCTTGCTCTAACACAAAGGCAACAAATTCCCGTGAATCCGATTCATCGTCCACAACCAAAACTTGAATACCGTTCAAATCAAAAGATGACTCTGACGAGCGACTGTTCTGATTGGCGGTTGCCTGTGTCGGCATGAGTGGAAGCCTGACGGTAAAGGTTGCACCCATTCCCACCCCTAAACTTTCAACCCCAACTGTGCCCCCGTGCAATTCAACTAAGTGCCGCACGATAGCCAGCCCTAACCCCAGTCCACCGAACTGACGCGTGGTTGCAGCATTCGCTTGACGGAAGTGGTCAAACACATAGGGCAGAAAGTCAGGCTCAATTCCCTGCCCGTTATCACTCACTGTAATCTGGGCATAGGAGTCAAGACTTTCTAATCGAATGTTTACCCGACCCCCGTTGGGCGTGAACTTCACCGCATTTGAGAGGAGATTCCAAATCACTTGTTGCAACCGAGTGGAATCACCCAAAACCAGACCCACATCCGGTGCAAAGCTTGCTTCTACTTGAATTAATTTGGCTTGGGCTGCTAGCCGTACTGTTTCCATTGCCGCCTCAATAATGGAAACAAGATTAACTACAGCCACATTCAGGCTAAGTTTACCGCGCAGAATCCGGGATACATCCAAAAGGTCTTCAATCAGTTCAGATTGCAGCTTGGCGTTGCGTTGAATCGTTGCTAGCGCTTGGGCAGTCTTGGCTTCATCTAGTTTTTTACCCAGGAGTAAAGTAGACCAACCCAGAATCGGATTGAGGGGCGATCGCAATTCATGGGACAACACCGCCAGAAATTCATCTTTGATCCGGTTGACGCGATCGGCTTCTGCGCGTGCGGCTTGCTCGCGGGCAAGGAGTTGTTCTCGTTCTGCCTCAATACGTTTTTGCTCAGTGATATTGAGGACTGTGCCGACGAAGCGCTGTGGTTTACCAGTCACATCAAAGTAAGCCTGCCCTCTTGCCGCAATCCACCGTTCAACTCCATCCTGAATCCCGAGCGTGCGATACTCTACGTCATATTTACCGCTGCTGGCTGGGTTCAAAGTCCATTGCACCACTTGTTCTAGTCGATCGCGATCGTCAGGATGCAGCCCAGCAAAAAAGACCTCAATGCTGCTTTTAGCTTCGGGGGGTAAACCAAACATAGCTTTGCACCCTTCATCCCAAATTAGTTGATTGGTGACGAGATTCCAGTCCCAGGTACCTAATTGGGCAGATTCAATCGCCATCCGGAAGCGGTTTTCGCTATCGCGCAAGGCGGCTTCGGCATGAGCACGTTCAACGGCTGCCCAGGTTCGCTCTGCGGTTTCTTCAACTAGTTTGACCTCGGTTTCGGTCCACTGACGCGGCGTGGATTGATGAACTGCAAGCAGAGCGACGAATCGATCGTTTTTAATCAGTGGCACATCAATGTGCGCGGCAATATCAAGTTCGCGGTATCTCGCCTTCTGGGCATCCGTATATCTCGGATTATTGGGGATGTCGGTTACAACCAGGGGGTGTCCAGCCTGATGATCGACGGTTAGGTTACGTCGGTAGTCTTCCAAACGGTATCGTCCACTCAACTGAGCTACACCATTGGTGTAGTTGCGATGAACGATGACCTCCTCACCATCTGACACTATCTCAGTGTAAATGACACGAGTTGCCTGCAAAGATTCACCCAAAATGCGAGCGGCGATCGCTTGAATTTCTGAAGCATCGGTGAGCGGGCGGAGGGCATCAGCCAGAGAGATACGGAAGGCATCCAATTCGGCAGTTCGTCGCAAAATTTCTTCTGTCCGTTTACGACCGCTTAGATCGACGGTGACTGCCAGTACACTGCGTGGACGACCCTGCTCGTTGTCGAGGCTCTTGAGGCTGCTGTTTGCCCAGACAATCGTTCCATCTGGACGCAGGTAGCGCTTGTCGAACGAGACTGGCTGGCCCGTTTCAATCAGTTGTTCAAGAGCCTGGAGGCTTTTGAGTACATCATCTGGGTGGGTAACATCAGGTACGCTTGCACTCAGCATCTCCTCACGCGAGCGCCCCAGCATCTTACAAAGCTCGTCGTTGACCCGCTGGAAATAACCCTCAAGTGAGATTTCACACAGTCCTACTGCGGCTTGTGAAAAAATTGCGGATAAGCGCTCCTGATTTTTGTGACCTTCCTCTTCAATTCGCCTGCGTTCAGTGATGTCCCGTGAGACGCACAACAACCGTTCAACTTGCCCCTCTGCCCCCCGAATCGGAGTCAGCTTGACATCCCACCACTTTGGTTCGCCAGCCAGAGTGGGGCAATAGCCCTGGAAATTGCCCACTCCACCTGCTTTTGCCATATCAAGAGCATCTAACGCTGCTTGTCTGTCGTCAGCCTTTTGCCAGAACTCAACCCAAGCAGTGTTCAGGAACGGGTCCATCTCCTGAATGCCGATCGACGCTTGCCCCCTTTGATTCATATATAAGAGCCGCCCTGACAAATCCAATATTTTGATGCAGTCATCGCTGCTGTTTAGGATCTGCTGATTGAATGCCTCACTTTGGCGCAACGACGTTTCTGCTTGTTCTTGCTGCGTGCGGATTTCCTGCTCTCGCCGCAATGCTTCCTGTGCCGTCTGCCGCAGATGAATACTCTGCAACGCAGCGGCAGTAAATCCCGTAAGACTGGTCATTAACCGTTGGTCTTCACGATCGAACTGTCGCTGCTCGTGATGAGAAACAATCCAGATGGTGCCGAGCGGTTGATTGTTCACGTACAGTGGAAACAGCAATCCCTCAACGATGGGTAATTGGGGATGATACAAATAGGTAAAATAGCGTTCGGGATACGCGTAGAGCTGCGGACAACCGCAACGGATCGTTGTGCCACAAGGACTAAAGTTGGCTGGTGTGGTCGTTTGCTCTAAGGATTTCAATGACCCAGCGATCGCCACCCAGCGAAAGACAGAAGTACCACCCGGTACAGTCTCTAGAAGACTAACTCCGGCTGTATCGGCTTGGCACAGATCCTTGGCAATCTGCACTAGCGTTCTGAGCAGGGACTGCGGCTCTTCCATCAGTTGTTGAGACAGCGTCCGCAAAGCTTGGTTTTCTGCCACTAAATCGGGTTGTCTTGTTGGACGCTCCATCAGCACCGCAGTCATCAGAACATCGGCTTCGGCGATCGCCCCACTGCTATTTTGAGATAGCTCCTCTTCGGAAAAAACAGAGTGATTTTGGAAACGGTCTGTCATACAGTCTCCGTCTTCACTCTGAAAAGTACTTGACTAAGAGATCCTTGCCAGAATCACCCATCTCATACAGCAAGTGCTCAATCTGCTTCAACGCGAGCGGTAAGGGCTTTGTCCGTCCGTTTTCCCAGCGGTTCACGCTTTGAAAAGAAACTCCTAACGTTGCAGCAAACTTGACCTGCGAGAGTCCCAGGCGTTTTCGGGTTTCACGCACAAGATCTGCTAGCTCTGATTGGTCGATTACAGGCATAACGCACGAACGGTCGAATGCAGCCTTATTAGATATACCATGTGATATAACCTTTTTCTTTCTATCGCTAGGTATAGAAGATAGATCTGTCATTTCCATGTATTACACGGAAAATCTGCCGTTTTTATGTTAAGCAATATTTCGCCAACGGTATCAGATAAGGGGGACAAGGGAGACAAGGAAGACAAAGAGGACTTCCCAATTATTGTTGCAGACGGGTAATGACACAATGCATAACCTTGATTTCATTAACAATTCGATCCAGTTCTATGGATAGAGGAGTTTGTTCTCGAACGGCTTGTAATGTAGGAGTTAAAGTGTTGGAATTTTTGGCGATTTCTGATAAACGAGCTGCATGTAGCTGTGCAATTTGGTCGTGAATTGCTTCAAGATAGATATCCAGTGCGGGTAACTCTTGGGGTCGTTGTCTCTGCACAAGGGCATCTGCTAAGTTTTCCAAAACTCGAACAATAGTATCAGCAAGTCGTTTGAGTTCGGTAAATTGGTATTCACCGCTAAATTCCCGCAGATGTTCTGCCAGAGTTGTCACTGAACTGAAAAAGCCACGAATGTATATCATCAGTGTCATGACAGGCTCAATTTCTCCCCGAACGTGACGGGGTTCGCTAAACAATCGTTCAGCAGCGGCGGTCGCGTTGATGTTCTCTAGTGCTGCTTGATAGCGTAGCGTATTGATAGAGTTAGCAGATCCATTCCGTTCCAGATGAAGATAGTTAGCAATGACCTGTTGAAAGTAGGCAAGATTGGCTCGAATTGTTTTCTCTAGTTGTACGGGAAGTTGCTGTCGTTCCCAACTTGGGAAAAGTAAATAGCTTCCAAGCAGTGCTAAGACACCTCCAACTAGGCTATCAAAGATTCGCAGTACTCCAACCTTCCAGCCACCTGCACTAATAACGTTAAGTAGCACTACGATCGCAGGAGTGAGCAGTGTGATAAATAAGCTGTAGCTCAATGCTCGCACAGACATAGCAGCAAATACGAGCACCAAGAAACAGACTGCGATTGCCAATGGATTCTTAATGAGTAAAACGAGAGCCATCCCAATAATGCCACCCAAAATAGTACCAATGACTCTTTGTACTGTTGTCTCAGACGTTCCACCAAAGTTAGGCTTAAGTGCAACTAACGCTGTGAGCGTTATCCAATAACCTCTAGGTAGTTGCAAGAGAGAGGCAAGTAATTCGGCAAATGTTGTTATCAATGCCAAGCGCAACGCATGACGAAACAGAACTGAATCAAAAGTAAAGTTATTTCGCAGGATGTCAATAATTGAAGTCCGTTCTGATTGGGCTGGGGGAGAAATATCCCCTTGAGCAATGCTGAGTGGTTTTCCCTGTCTTAAATCTGTCACAAGCTCTGCATCAGTGTGAATTTGCTGTGCTAGGTTTGTCAGACTGACGGTTATCTTCCTCAAATTGACGACCTCGGAATATTCTTCCGTTTGAACTTTTATGATTTGATTGCGGATTTGAGTGCGGAGAACTTGCCACTGGTATTCCAGCGCTTCAATCGTCCGATCCAAATCCCCCAAGTCAACGAAGTTTTTTCCTTTGGCGATCGCTTTTGATAGCATTTGCAGAGCAAGTGCCAACTGTTCTATTCCTTGCTGAATTTCCTTCTGTAATTGAGAAAATAATTGACCTTCAGATGCAATTGCTAACAGTTCGCTTAGTGCTGCAACAGAATTGACAATTTTATTGACATCCTCAATCAACAAGAGTAGGTGATTTTCCCGTAGGTTCGCTCCTTTTTGTACAGTCCACATCGTTGTCCAAATGCTACGAGCAGATGTCATATCTTGAATGACGGTATCTTGAGCTTGCAAAAATCGCTGTGCCCATTCCTGAAGATCCTTTGGGTTCAATGCTCTCTCGCTTGCCAAGCCTGCAAATTTACTTAACGAGAGATAGCAGTCAGCGACTTTCTGCATTGGAGATACATCAGGAAGCACCGCCCACAGTCCTAATGACAATACGGTTGTCCATGTTCCACCAGCCAGACACAGAGCACAGTGTTGAATGAGAGTAGACCAGTTGGAAAATGAAGCGAATCGAGCAAGCGAGACGACAAACGCGATCGAAACGATCGAACCTACGGATGCAGCTACGCTACCATACAAACCCGCTAAGCCCGTTACAAAGATTACAAGGAATGTCGTTGGGACAGCTAACCAAAGATGACTGCTTACCAGACTCGCTATGAGAAACACTACAGTGGTCCCAATCGTAGCTGCTATCATTGCAGTTGCTCTTTGGCGGTAGGTTCCATCAACATTTACCATACCAACGAACCAAGCTGCCATGGTGGCGATCGCACTTGCAGCAGCATGACTAGTTATGATTCCAACTGCAACAGGGACACTCAGTATAAAAAGACTACGCAATCCAGAAGAAATATTGGGCTTACCTGGCTTGAGTTGAAACTGCTGCAACAACCAATTGAGAGGATGTCGATCTGTAAATGACATTATTCATCTGGCGACTGGAAAATATTGAGATCGCCTCTTAGAGAATTTTAGCGGTAGCTCACTCTATGAAGGAATATGCCTTTTGAGGGGATTTAACTACAAGTTTTGAGATTGATTTTTAGATAATATTTCTATTTTTTTTCAAGAGTAAAAATATTACTGCTTTCGGTTGACGCTAGTTTCATTGTGCTATGGCACCTTTGAAATAATTAACAATGTCAAGGTCAATAATTGAGGGCAGTGAATTAGTATATCTCATGTTTCCACTTTGGTTGCAAGCAGGGTTTTGGGGTTTGGTTGGTGGTTCAGCGCTGCTTTTGGGTTCTGCGATAGGTTACTATGCCAAAATTCCTCAACGGGCGATCGCCGCAGTTATGGCTTTTGGTGCTGGCGTGCTTATTTCGGCACTGGCGTTTGAACTGATGGATGAAGCTTATAAGCGTGGTGGCTTTGACTCAACAGCGTTCGGATTTGTAAGTGGTGCAGTTGTGTATACGGCTGCCACATGGTTTCTATCCCATCAAGGTGCGAAGCATCGCAAGAGATCGGGCAAACAACAGCCATCGGAAGAGGAAAACAGTGGCAGCGGACTGGCGATCGCCGTAGGCGCATTACTAGATGGCATTCCTGAATCTATCGTAATTGGTGTGAGCATGATTGGCGGAGGAGTTGTCAGTTGGGTTACGGTGGCGGCTGTGTTTCTGTCTAATGTTCCTGAAGGACTTTCGAGTGCCGCCGGTATGAAAAAAGCAGGACGTTCAACGGCTTACATCTTTGGCGTGTGGGGAGGTATCGCCATGATCTCTGGTATAGCAGCGCTTCTGGGTTATGCTTTGTTCAGTCACTTTTCGGCAGAAGTTATTGCTGCAACGACTGCTATAGCTGCAGGTGCTATTTTGGCAATGATTACAGACACTATGATTCCAGAAGCTTTCGAGCAAGCACATGATTTTGCTGGACTCATCGTCGTCTTTGGATTTCTGGCTGCTTTTGTCCTGAGCAAACTCGCTTGAAAATTAGACCTTACACTTTGATTTGATTTTGTGGAATGACGACAGTAAATTGAGTTCCCACTCCCACCTCACTCTCAACAAAAATTTCTCCCTGGTGCAAATCCAGACATTTTTTCACCAGGGCTAACCCCAATCCCGTACCGAGAATTCCTTTCACATTACTGCCTCGCTTGAAAGGCTCGTATAATTCTTGTTGAATTTCTTTTGGAATACCAATGCCAAAGTCTCTCACTTGAAATGTCACTGCTTCAGGTTCGCATTTCAAAGTAAAATAAACATCTTTACTTTGAGGAGAATACTTAATAGCGTTGGAAAGTAGGTTACTCAGAATAGAGTAAAGTAACTTTTCATCGACTCTAGCGTGAGTGCAGTTTCCTTGTTTGTCAAACCTAATAACAGACTGAGAGGGACTCATAATTTGCATATCCTCAATTAAATTAAGACAAAAAGTTTGCATTTCCACGAGTTCGGGTTTGTACTCCACCTTTCCCGCTTCTGCTCTTGCTAAAGTTAGAATATCTGAGAGCAGTTGAGTCATTAATTTAGCTGAAGATTGAATGCGATAAAGATTTTTGAGTTTCTGCTTTTCAACGATTAACTGAAGGCTTTCTTCCAAAAGTTGTGCCGAACCTAAAATCACGCTTAAAGGAGTACGAAATTCATGAGAAGCCATGGAGAAAAACTGAAGCTTGAGTTCACCTAGTTCTTTTTCTTGAGCTAGCTTGTTTTTAAGATTTTCTGCTTGCTGGCGCTTATTCATTTGTCGATAGAGTTGGCTGTAAACCCCAAATAGAATAGCAAAAGTGAAAAAAGTTCCTAATATTTCAATTAGCATTCTAGACTGAATGATGAACTGAAATTCTTGCACCCACACTTCTAGTGCCTGTTTTTCCTCAAGCTGCATTTGGTCAATAATTTGTTGCAGTTCGGTTAAATTGCGCTTGCTAGAAGCGGCGAGAGTGGTCTGATCTGGTGTAAAATAATTACCTTTTTGGTAAAGTTCAATAGACTTTTGGGCAATAGCAATTCTTTGTTGTAGAAGGGCTTCTAGCTTTGTTATCTGTTCGTCACTTTTGATATTGTTTTCTAACAATTTTTGCAATTTTTTAAGTTTTAGTTCGATTGTTTGAGTTGCCTGATAGTAACGCTTTAACTCTGACTTATCTCCCAAAAGAATATAACCGCGTCGCCCTGAGTCAGCATCATTTAAGGTGGCAGTAATGCCAATTAGAGTTTCTAGCACTTCATGACTTTGTTTGACTTTGTCTGTGCTTTTTTCTAAACTAGTTGCATTTTGGTAAGAAATACCACTTATGACAGCCATAACTGCCATTGCGAGACCAAACCCACCTGCAATCCACTTTCCCTCAAAAGACCACTTCATCATGTTTTATGCCTGCTAAAATTTAAAATCCGAAATCCAAAATCTTAAATTCTCAATAATGCGTATTTTGGTAGTTGAAGATGATGCCCAAATTGCTGATATGCTAGCGGAGGCTCTAACCAACCGTCAGTATGTGGTGGACGTGGTACAGGATGGCGAAACAGCATTGAACTATGTTCAAACTCTAAATTATGACTTAATTCTGCTAGATATAACTTTACCGAAACTAGATGGAATTGGGTTCTGTCAACAAGTGCGTCATGGTGCTAGAGCGATCGCAGATGATGGGTGTAACTTTTCCATTCCCATCCTCATGCTTACCGCTCGCGATACCGTAGCAGATAAAATTGCAGGGCTGGATGCTGGAGCAGATGACTACATGGTCAAGCCCTTTGACCTCGGGGAACTTATGGCTCGCGTGCGGGCGCTCTTGCGTCGAGGAAGTTCTAGAGTCGGAGCCAAACTTTTTTGGGGGAATTTGTGCATCAGTCCGAGTACCTACGAAGTTACCTATGAAGATCGGTTTGTCAATTTGACTCCAAAGGAGTATGCGATTCTGGAGCTACTGGTTTCTAGCGGTCGTCGAGTCTTAAGTAGACCGGGAATTATTGAACGAGTCTGGTCGCTAGAAGATCCACCCAGTGAGGAAACGGTAAAGTCCCACATCAAAAGTTTGCGGCAAAAACTTAGGGAAGTTGGTGCGCCAGATGATTTTATTGAGACAGTTCACGGGCTGGGTTACCGTCTCAAGCAGCTTTGATTCTACCCGATTTTTACCCGATTTCTCCCTACATTTTCAACTTTTTTTGAATAACCTAACAACATAGAATTAACTCCTCTAACATCACACTCGATTCTTGTGTTAATGCAAGAATCTTTTTTTATTTTTGTTACCAGTTACTGGTTACTGTTAAAGAGGTGAGTATGGCAATATCTCTAGACAAATCAGTTATAAATACTTATCAATCTTCTCGCACTCAATGGCATCACGTTCATTTTAGAGAAGTTGCTTTTTTGCTTGATACAAATATAGAAACGGGTTTGGCGTCTGCTGAAGTTGAACGCCGACAAACTGAAGTTGGGCTGAATGAATTTACCAACAAACAAGGTAAAAGCATTTGGTTGCGCTTAAAAATGCAATTTTCTCAGCCTAATTTGTATATTTTAGTACTCTTGGGAGCCATCGAAGCTATACTTGGTTTCCGGACATATGCGATCGCATTTTGGGGTATGGCAATCCTCAATGCTGTGATTTTGGATCTACAGGAATCGAGTGCGGAAAGGTCAATTGCTGCTGTTGTAGAAGCAGTAGCAAAAAAAGCAAATGTAATACGTGATGGCAAAAAAGTTCGCATCCCCGCTCAAGAATTAATACCGGGTGACTTAGTACTCTTGAACGCAGGCGATCTGGTTCCGGCTGACCTGCGGCTTGCGAGTACGCACAACTTGCAAATAAATGAGTTTTCTCTCACTGGTGAATTAGAGCCCGTTCAAAAAAGCACTATTTCTCTCAATGAAAATACGCCTTTGGCTAAGTGCTGTAACATGGCTTATGCGGGAAGCTTTGTCATTTCCGGACAAGGAAAGGGGATTGTTGTAGCCACAGGGAACAGTACCGAATTGGGGAAAGTATCTCGTTGCGTAAAGCAACAAACTCGCTTGAGTACACCTTTCATGTGGAAGTTTAACTACTACAGCCAAATTTTGCTCTATATGGTGCTGGTACTGGCAAGCTTAACCTTTGTATTGGGGTTGGGACAAGGACGCTCTTGGAGTGAGATGTTTGAAGTGGTCGTGGCGCTGGTAGTGAGTGCTATTCCTCAAGGATTATCTGCAGTACTAACCATCACTCTAGCCATTGGGGTGGCGCGAATGGCGCGTCGTCATGTCCTTATTTGCAAACTTCCTGTGGTGGAAAAACTGAGCGGTACTACTGTCATCTGTTCTGACACGGAAACGCTGACAGAAAACCAGATGACTGTACAACTTATTTGGGCTGGTGAGCAAAGGTATGTAGTAGATGGTTTGGGTTACAGCTCAAATGGGACAATCTGGGAAACTGGAAATCGTCAACCCGTTCATTTTGGCGGACGATTTTTGAATTTTGGCTTGGGAAAAACAAGTGAGTCAGGGAACGACCTTAACTTCAAACAGCACAATCCTAAAATCAACATTGCCCTACGCGAATGCTTGATGGCTGGTTTGCTGTGCAATAACTCTCACCTAGAACCCAAACAAAATCAATGGGTTGTGGTCGGCGATCGCACTGAAGGCGCGTTAATTATTGTTGCCCGCAAAGCTGGTTTAAGTCAATCTAGCCTTACAGAAGTCATGCCCAAGCTGGATGTGATTCCTTTTGAATCTAACTTCCAATCTATGGCAACTTTACATGGAACAAAAATCAATGACAAGCGTAAAAACATATCATCCTTTATTTCCGATTCTTCAGAAAAAAGGATTTATGTAAAAGGTTCGGTGGAAGTCATTCTCAACAGATGTCGGCAAATGTTGGATTCTGACGGAAATCTCATTCCCTTCAACCGCGTATCTGTGGAGCTTGAAGTCGAAACGCTCGCAAAGCAGGGATTGCGGGTGCTGGGATTTGCCAAAAAGTTGATGGGAGATAACTGTAACTCCCTAGCTCGCGAACATCTAGAATCAGATCTCATTTTTATAGGATTGCAAGGCATATTTGACCCACTGCGAAAGGAAGTGTTTACCGCCGTCCGATCTTTCCATTCTGCGGGAATTCAGGTAAAGATGATTACCAAAGACCATATCGTTACGGCGGTAGCAATTGCCAAAAAACTGGGGCTGCAAAACAAAAATCAATTGTTAGCATTTGAGGGACAACAGCTAGCACGTATGAATGCAAGGGAACTCGCACAAGCTGCACGAGCGGGAGTCGTTTTTGCTCGGGTAACTCCCGTTCAAAAGCTACGTCTTGTGGAAGCGTTGCAGTCTGAGGGTGAGATTGTGGCAATTGCAGGAGATAAGGTGAATGATGCTGCGTCCTTAAGACAGGCGAACATTGGCATTGCAATGGGTGATGCGGGAACGGATCTTGCTAAAGAAACGGCTGATGTACTGCTAGGAGATGACAATTTTGCCTCTATTGAAGCAGCCATTGAGGAAGGACGAACAATCTACCAGAATCTGCGTCGTGCGATCGCATTTATCCTACCTATGAATGGTGGAGAGTTAATAGCAGTTTTACTCAGCGCTCTCATGTTACGAGAAATCGCACTCTTACCTCTACAAATCCTGTGGCTGAACATAGTTAACTCAACCGCTTTGGCTATCCCTTTGGCGTTTGAACCTAAATCCCGTCAGATGATGTTTCCAGATGCACGCCGTTGTCACAAACCTTTGCAATCCCAGCAGATTTTCTGGCAGATTTTGATTGTGTCTGCGTTCAACGGCATACTGCTTTTTGGAATGTATGAATGGATATTTCAGAAGACAGGACAAGTTGCACTAGCTCGGACAATTGCAATCCAGATGTTCATGGCTAGTAGAATTATACATTTATTAAGTATCAGTAACTTAGGGAGTACTATTACTGCCAAACTCAAAAGTCAGGCAATATCAATTCAAAATTCTCCTGCGATCGTTATCGGCATTTTCTGCACTCTTGTCTTGCAAGTTCTCTTTAGCCAGTGGAGTTTTATGAATGCTCTGTTTGGCAGTGTACCTTTGAATCTAAACCAATAGTTAACTTGTTTGATTTCTGCCTTAACGTGAGATTATGTAAATGATAAATTTCAATACCTTGAATTCATGAAATGAGGGACGCACCCTGTTGCACATACCGTGCAAATAAATTTTGACACAGCTTGTTAAGTATTAACCTGCTGTGAATTAGCTGATTTGCGTCCAATGATTTGGTAGATCGACATTTTCTGGTAAGCGGGTTGTCACATCACCGGAAGCGACTGTAATCTGATGCGGTTCTAAATTTTTAACGCCTGTAAGGATGGCTCCTTCAAGTTTGACATCACTTAAGTTTGTCATACTGAGATTGGCTCCTAGAAGGTTTGCCCCGCAAAGATTTGCTTCATCCAGAATTGCCATTTGTAAGTTTGTCCCCATAAGGTTCGCGCCATAGAGGTCAACTTCGCGAAGACTAGCTTCCGAGAGGTTGGCAAAAAAGACTTCTGCGTGCTGTAGTTTGGCTGCATTCAAATTTGCTTGTTGCAGGTTCGCTCCATTCAAGTTTGCTTGTTGCAGGTTCGCACCAATCAATCCCGTTCCCTGTAAGTTGGCTTTTCCAAGTTTTGCCCCTTGTAAATTCGCAAGAAATAGCTTTGCTCCTTGTAAATTCGCAACTTTTAAATTGGAGCCGCACAAATTCGCTTTATATAAATTTGCTCCTTGTAGGTTTGCTCCACGCAAACTGGTTCCTGAAAGACAGGCTGAGCGTAGGTTTGCCCCACATACCCAAGCACGATTTAAATTTGCCCCGGAAAGATTGGCTTCCTCCAAATTTGTTGATTGCAGGTTGGCTTCGTACAACACAGATCCGCAGAGTTTTGCATTCTCCAAATCTGCTTCGGACAAATCCGCACCGCGCAAGTCTGCTTCACTTAAATCGGCTCCCCGCAGGTTTGCTTGTTGCAAGTTAGCTTTGTGCAGGTCAGCCCTCTTTATGTCAGCATTCCGCAAATCAATTCTTTGGTTGGGTAAATCTCTCTCTGCTTCGCGCCTGCCAATAACAGTAAGCGCTGCTTGAATATCTGTACGAATGTTTAATCTTTTCTCAAAACTTGCATGTTGATATTGCTCGACGGAATTCTCTCGCACAAAAGCAGTGAGTATTTCCATAATTGTCCAATATTCTTTGGGACAATCTTGAGCCACTCTTTCTAAGGTATAAATCGCACCTGTTCTTGTGGCAACACTTTCATGACCGAGTTGAGTAATTGCAGTCATAAATTTTTCTGCAATCAGCTTTTCTTTGGCTAGTTGAGTGTTTTGTATCTCAATTTCATTGCTTTTTTCTGCTGCGATCGCTCCTGCTCTGCTTGCTTCTACACGTTTTGCGGCAAAGTAAGCATTCATCATCACTACCAATCCCAGAAAGAAAGTGGCAGTTGTTGATATTGCTTGTGTTCTAGTTTCTATTTTTTGTTCTGTTGACAAGCCCTCCATTTTGGTAAATGCTAAGCAAATGAGGATTGGTGATAAACTAAACGTCGCGGCGAGCGCTATCAACCAAATTTTTAAAGGGTCTGTTTTCTTGGCAGACATAGTAGTGGTATTTCTCACAACACGGGAGTTTTACGTAGATTATAGGCGAAAAGAGTATACTATTTGTCTCCAAATAGCAAGATCTTTCCCTAAAAAAAGTTACACTGATTCTTATAGACTCAATGATATAAAAACTCTCGTGACTGAATAAAATCAATTAGAAAATCATGAGTTAGCATATAGGTTTCTGCCTGGTAGACACTTATGTGCATCATGAGACGTTTATTTGATAGCTAATGTTGCCTTCGCAAATTAAAAAGCCAGAACTACGAAGGCAAAAGCATTAAGCGGTCAACTCTTCGCGGTCACTGTCAACAGAACTTGTTCGTATCTTTTACCAGCAGTATCCCAAGTAAAATCTGTTTCTACGAGCTGTCTGCCGTTCTGTGATAATTCCGAGCGTAACTGCGGGTTTTCAAAGAGTTGGCTGATGGCATTAATATACTCAGCTGGTTGATTGGCTCGTAATGCTCTGAGTGGTACACCGACTCGATCCACAGCAAGTCCTTCTAAACCGCGATCGCCTGCAACAATCGGTGTACCTGCAGCCATTGCTTCTAAGGTTTTATTTTTGATACCAAATCCCGTCCGCATGGGAATAACGCAGACAGTTGCTTGATGTAAATAATCTACCATTGAAGGTACGCGTCCGGTAACGGTAACTCCGGGTTTATCTCTAAGTGCTAAAACTTCTGGTGCGGGACGAGAACCAACGATATCGAAAGTTGTATCTGAGTAAATCTTTCGCAGTTCTGGCAAAACTTCATTGCTGAAGAAACAAACAGCATCAATATTTGCTAGATTATCCATCGCCCCTATGAAAATTAAGCGATGTCCGCCCGGATCGGTAGTCCGTTGAGGAAATGAATCTAAATCAACTCCATTGGGAATCACTGCAATATCGCAATTCGGCTTGAACTCCTGCATTTGCACCCTATCTTCTTCCGTCGTAACCACAATGTCTGAGAATTTAGAGCAGTAGCCTTGCTCGTAGCGACGTAAAAGAGGTAGATAGAGTTTATCTCTTAGTTTATTTTCTGAGATACCAGTTTCTAGTTGGTTGCGACAAGTCCCATAGACAGAGCTGTGAATGTTAACTACTGTTTTAATCTGTTTTTGAAAATAGGGACGCACATAAATTTCATTCACGCTGTGTTCGCACGTTACGACATCACATTTTCCTGTTTGTACAAAACTTTCAATCCAATTGCTCATTTCAGGAGAGTAACGGTTTAAAACACTAGGTGGCGTACCTTTAGAGAGGAAAGTAGCAAAACGTTGAGCTTTCTTCAGTATTCCTCCGGATGTACTTACGTCTTGCGGGCGATTAAAAAGAACAAGATGAGAAACACTCTCTCGCAATTCTTTTATTTCCGTCTCTGTAACGTCAGGTTCTCTTTGAGTGACTAGGGTGATATTATGCTGTTGACAGAGGTATTTCAGTAAATTATATGTTCTTACTTGAGTTCCACCACGTGTTGGCGGATAGGGAAAAGTAGAAGATACCATTACAATTTTCATAGAGTGTTAGGTTGTATAAAGGTCGCTAGTAAGAGGACAACACACCCTATTTTTAAATCAGTTTTGTTAATATTGACAAGTCAGTTATTAAAGCACCCTAGTTTTTGGATAAATTAAAATGATAATGCAAATGTTTTTATGTAGAGACTTTATCTTGTTACAACACTATTATATTTATATGAAGTCTTATTATGAATAATATCGGTATTTATACTCTAGCTAATGACAAAACTTACGACCAACTTGTAGCATTACTTAATAGTATTGAAGTCAATGTTAGCCCGGATATACCTATTTGTATTATTCCTTATGATGACAAACTAGAGCTTGTCAAGCAAGAAATTCAATCTAGAA
Source organism: Tolypothrix campylonemoides VB511288_2 (assembly GCF_045999855.1). Classification (NCBI taxonomy): domain Bacteria; kingdom Bacillati; phylum Cyanobacteriota; class Cyanophyceae; order Nostocales; family Tolypothrichaceae; genus Tolypothrix; species Tolypothrix campylonemoides. Next base: position 218,261 of record NZ_JBFPMW010000014.1, on the reverse strand, counting down.
AAAATGTAACCATTTTTGACGATCCTGAAGCCCTTCAGCGATGGGACGATTTTGTCAACCAAGTGTGGGATGCTCATCCAAGAGCTAAAGAATCTAAATTAAACCGTCCGGGCTGGTATAAAGGATTTGTTCATAGAAAGTTGGCTGCATTTGATGGAAAATTTGAAAAATTTGTTTTTTATGATGCTGATAGTTTAGCAATGAAACATTTAAATGATGTGTTTGCCAAATTAAACAGCTACGACTTAGTCTTTGATGATTGGGAACATGCTAAGCCAAAAAAAGTTATAGATATCAAATTAGAGGATATTTCTAGTGTCACTCATTTTACAGAAGACCAATTACGATCTAGAATTCACTGCAATAGTTTTTTTGGTTCCCATCAAAAGCTCTTTGATAGTACACAATTAAATGATTTCAAAGAACGTCTGATTGAAAAACGGGAAATTGAATGGATTAAAAGCAAGTTTTGGTGGTCGAGTTCGGCTTTATTTAATTACATGACTATTGATTGTAAATACTCCATGTTTAACTATACCCTCAGTGCTAACAGTCAAGATAGAACCGGTAACTGTGCTAATGCAGATGAGTTTGTCAATATTAATAATGTTCTTTACAATCAAGAGGAGTTAAAAGCAATTCATCGCCTTCACTATATGAGTTACTCCTCCAATGATTTTTCTAGATTGTGTAAAGGAGAAGATGTTGAGATTTGTTATAAAGATGAGTTTTTGCATTACCGCTTTCTCAAACAGCCAGAACTCAAACCATTAAAATTAAAACTTCCTGGCGTTTGGTCAAAAACTTATTGGTATATCAAAAAAGCTGTCAGTAAAGTAAAAAGATCAATTATCTAATTTTTTATCGGAATATAATATATGTCTAAAATTAGTGTTTGTATACCAACCTTTAATCGAATGAATCTATTACCACATGCTATTGAAAGTGTACTCAAGCAAACTTACCAAGACTTTGAATTAATTGTGTGTGATGACGGTTCTCAAGACGGTACACCTAACCTCATGTCCCAGTACACAGACAGCCGTATCAAGTATATTCGTCATTCGCAAAATATTGGTAAAAGCAATAATATGCGTTCTGGCTTTGATGCAGCAACGGGTGACTATTTTATTAAATTTGATGATGACGATCGCTTAACTCCAGAATTTCTGTCACGGACTGCTGCTATTCTCGATAAAGATTTGAGTATAGATTTTGTTGGTACAGATCATTGGATTATTGATATTAATAATTTGCGGGATGAAACCAGAACTCAAGAAAATTCTCGCTCTTGGGGTAGGGCGAGTTTGTCAGAGGGTGCGATCGATAATTTATTAGAAGTTGTGTTTGTTAACCAAAGTTTTCAAATAGGAGCCACTTTATTTCGACGTGCTACCTTACAGGAGTTGGGATTTATGCAACCCAATTGGCAGAATTGCGAGGATAACGATTTGTTTGTCAGGCTGGCTTTGGCAGGAAAAAAGGGTTATTATCTACCAGAGTTATTAATGGAATATCGTTTCCACCCACAACAGCAAGGTATCGATCGCGCAATTCCATATCTCAGCGATAAAATCCGGTATTTGCAGAGTTATAAATTTGAGACTGAAAAATTAGAAAAAATTAGGCAACAGCGTCTTGCAGAAACCCAATTGTTATTAGGTTTGCGGTTAATTGAAAAGGGGGAAACACAAAAAGGACGCAAGTTAGTGTTGGCTGGTCAATCTTTTTCTACAGCTAAAGCATGGATTGGATTAACTTTGTCAGTTTTACCTGTCAAGTTACGTCCTCAAGCATTTGGTTTGTTAAGACGGGTTAGGGGCTAGGGTTGCGCGATCGCCAACAGTGTCCTTACAAAAAAAGTCAAAAAGACCAAGGTTTGGGAGAATCCTGACATCAATCTAAATATTATTACTTAAGTGTACGTAAATTTTTCCAAGCTGAGTCTTGACAAAATCTACTCGTTTTTAAGTTGTCATCAACGAGCCAATCTTTGCAATATACTTCCGTACTCCTCCCGATGTTACTAACTTTAAATATCAATTAAAAAGGAAGAAATTACACAGAAAGGAGACAGGGAATAGGGAACGAGGAACGGAAAATTCCCGTTCTTTATTCTCTATAGAAAACATATGAATATTCTTTTATTGGGTTATTATGGATTTAAGAATATTGGGGACGATTTATCTATCCAAGAACTGATTGAAATTTTCGCCAGTCAAGAAATTATTAAAAATATATTTGTGTTTTGTGAAGATACATCTTATGAAAGCACAAACACTAAAGTTGTCTTTTGCAATACTCGTAAATTATCAATCCTTCAAAAAATTTTTATACTTTTTCAAAGCGATTATTTAATTTGGGGCGGTAGTACTTATAACTTAAAAGACAGTTCTAATAAATTGCTGATGATGCAACAATTTGCTAAATTGGTAGGTAAGCGCTTCTGTTATTTGGGTGTAGGTTTAGAATCTTTTAGTATCGAAGAATTGACAACGAAAGCAAAGGTTTTGAAAAATGCAGATATCTTGTATTTAAGAGATAAAAATTCCTATAACTTGGCTGTTTCTAAAATGGATTCTATTAAAGCCTATTTAGGAGGTTATTTAGCATTTTTAAATCCGGACAGATATGAAAAGTGGATTAAAAGCGATCGCGCAAATCAAATACAAAATATTTCATTTACAGGCAATTTCTGGTGGGGTGAAGGAAGGGCTGAGTTCTATTCACAACAGCTACTTCCATTGATTGAAAAGTTTAATGCAGTGATTCATTTATTACCTGCTCAAGTGGGTGTGGAAAAAAACGATAATAAATTTCATAAATTACTGAAGAACTACTTACCTGATAGAAATTGCAAGATCCACTCATGGAGCCAGCCACAAGATTTTGTGGAACTTCTCAGCCAAATGGATTTTCACTTTGGAAATAGGCTTCACTCTGTCATGCTTGCCGATCTTCTTGGAATACCCAATATAGGTATTGATGAGTATGTTTCTAAAACCTCTAAAATAAAAAACTATATTGATAAAACAGAAATGTTACCCCTACACAGGATGTTGAATTTTATGGAGCCAATAGATATTTGTGTCATTGAAAAAATATTCCATGAATATCAAAGACCCAGTGAATTTATTTTGAACGAGTCGAAGACAGCAAAAGAAGGGGTAGAGTTGGTTTTGCAAGAGCGATCGCAAACGAGTTTTTCAATATTTCCCGTACTAGTTGGATTGCGTTCGTGAACGACCCCACAAGGAGCGGTGGGCTCCCAACTTTACAGAAGCTCACCTCATCTTGGGCTTGCGTCCTTGAATTGCTCCTATGTCCTCAACCGCCATGTGAAATTTATGCCAACACCATTACCAAACCAGGGAGTTTGCACCAGACACATCACTTTAATCTGGATGAACTCTGCTATCTATTGGCTCAGACACTCCTCTTTAAAGCATTGTGTCCAACATATCTTCTCCCCGTACACGCGAGCGGTTATCGTCGTACCGCATCAAAGTTTCTATCTGGATGTATACTTAGCTCTTAATTGTTTATATTATTTTATATAACGTTTTTCTCGTTACCTGTGTGTAAAGTTATTCACTATGCCATGATAGTAGATGAGAGTTAATTCGGTTAACAGCTTTTGTTTTTAGTATTAACAGGCTTTGTTGTTTTTGGTATTGGCAAACTTTTCTCCGAAACTTAAGTCTCCACACATTTATAATTTCGGAGACCTTGTATGTCAGTTTATATAGGCAATCTTTTTTATAAAGTGACAGAAAAAAGTCTGAATACTGTGTTTGCAGAATACGGTTCTGTCAAATGAGCGACTGCCAAAAGACGAAGACGAGTAGCTTTCTATTATTTGAACAGAAATGGTGAACTTATGGCAACACTAAATTATAAACTAACCGGGAAATATCTCCCACCGCAAATATGTATTTTGGGAATATGTTTTGTCCCTGGAGCGACTGAAATTAGCAGCGAGCAAGTAAGTGAAATACGGAAATTTATTAAGAGCGATCGTTTGCTTCAGCATTATTTGGAGCAGAAAATTCTGAGCATCCAAGAGTGAAAATTTACCCTTTCTTCTTAAGGGTTGGAAAGTTGCTTGTAAGAGGATGTTTGGAAATTTTTCATTTTTACTATTCTTGGCGATTACTTATACCCATTCCCGAAATCTTTGAGACAAATGCGAGCCCCCCAACCCCTCTACTAATAAGGGTTTGGGGGGCTCGTATACAGCAATTATTTGGTGAAATGCTATTACAGGCTCAACTTGTGACAAATGGTAACAATAAGGTTTTTATGCGATTTTCGGGTACTAAAGCAATTTTTTTATAACCCTACAGTAAAAAGGCTTTCAAAGATTATGGCGCGGCTCGTGTCACGCCCGCCACTTTTACCCTTGGGTTCTTATTCAAACTCACGTTACTTTAAATGTTTGGTAAAAAATGACGTGATGACCCACAACATTCATTTTGTATTGGTTTTTAAAAGTAAGAAGTGATATAAAGTATTAGCTTGAGTTATGATTCATCACTGTATGCTACTTACTGAGAAAGTGCGATCGCATGACAGCCCTCTCTCTTCATACTCCTTTTTTGGCTAAGGTATTGTGTGATGGCTAAGGTAAAGAGAAACCATCTGTTTGCAATTCAACTACTCTCACGAGCCGCCCTGGTTCGGCTGGCGGTTTTAGCGATCGTTCTAGGCACTCTCATAAGTTGGGCTTACTTTACAATCTGCAAAACCTAATGCCTCCGTATCGAGGAAGCTGGCGATCGCCATCTCAATGACTGCTTCAACTGGATACTCAATTTCAGTAGCACGGGCAATTAGGGCAGCTCGAATTCGTTCGGGTAAGCGTTCCAAGATGACTTCAGCATCAGAGGAGGAAAATTGCTCCAAAAGTTTTGCTTGCATAGCTTTACTGTTCGCTTGGGATTTGAACATTATAAGGAGGTTGATGCCATCTTAAAGATGGCTATCCACGCGAGCGTGGGTATCGCCCGATCGCGAATCATAACTCAAGCTAATACTTTATATCACTTCTAATAAAGAGAAGAGTATTGTAAAGTTGTGTAAACAGATGTAAATTAAAGATACAGGCGCACAAAAAGCCTGATTCATTCATATAAAACAACCGCAATCATAAAACCATGACAGCAACCTTACAGCAGCGCCAAAGCGCCAACGTATGGGAGCAGTTCTGTAACTGGATCACCTCCACCGAAAACCGCCTTTATGTCGGCTGGTTCGGCGTACTGATGATCCCTACACTGCTCTCGGCGGCAATCTGCTTCATCATCGCCTTCATCGCAGCACCTCCTGTAGATATCGATGGTATCCGCGAACCTGTTGCAGGTTCTTTGCTCTACGGCAACAACATCATCTCAGGTGCAGTTGTTCCTTCTTCTAACGCAATTGGTCTTCACTTCTACCCCATCTGGGAAGCCGCTTCCTTAGATGAGTGGCTCTACAATGGTGGTCCATACCAGTTAGTGATTTTCCACTTCCTGATTGGTGTATTCTGCTACTTGGGTCGTGAGTGGGAATTGTCCTACCGCTTGGGTATGCGTCCTTGGATCTGCGTAGCGTTCAGCGCACCTGTAGCAGCAGCTACCGCAGTGTTCTTGATCTACCCCATCGGTCAAGGTTCTTTCTCTGACGGTATGCCTTTAGGAATCTCTGGAACCTTCAACTTCATGTTGGTGTTCCAAGCAGAGCACAACATCCTCATGCACCCCTTCCACCAGTTAGGTGTAGCAGGTGTATTCGGTGGTTCTCTGTTCAGTGCAATGCACGGTTCTCTGGTCACCTCTTCCTTGGTACGTGAAACAACCGAAACCGAGTCACAGAACTACGGTTACAAGTTCGGACAAGAAGAAGAGACCTACAACATCGTCGCAGCACACGGCTACTTCGGTCGCTTGATCTTCCAATACGCATCATTCAACAACAGCCGCAGTTTGCACTTCTTCTTGGCAGCATGGCCAGTAGTAGGCATCTGGTTCACCGCACTGGGCATCAGCACCATGGCGTTCAACCTCAACGGCTTCAACTTCAACCAATCCGTGATTGACTCTCAAGGTCGCGCCATCGGCACCTGGGCAGACATCCTCAACCGCGCTAACCTCGGTATGGAAGTGATGCACGAGCGCAACGCTCACAACTTCCCTCTCGACTTAGCTGCAACTGAAGCTGCACCTGTTGCTCAAAGCGCTCCTGCTATCAACGGCTAATCATAGCAGTACGCGACTAAAAAGCATCAAGACTAGATAAAAGGCGCTCTCCTAAAAGGAGGGCGCTTTGTGCGTTTGAAGATACCTACAGTTAACGTTCTTATTAGGAATAGGTGCGATGAACGCACATTAGATAACAATCAAATATTTCTTTCTCCCCTCAACTCTACCTCTCGGCGGTCACCCTTATGCAGCGACCGAGCACCGTCTTAACGATGCTGCCTCAAGCAGACTCCAAGAGCGCGATCATCTTCTCTGCGACACCTTTGGCAGAAGCAGGATTCTGTCCGGTAACGAGATTTCCATCGGCAATGCTGAATGCTTGCCAGGGTGCCGTCTTGTGGAAAAGTGCGCCTTGTTTGGTGAGCGCCGTTTCCAACTCGAAAGGCACATCATCTTTTGCGTAGTTTTCTTCTTCGTCGTTTGTAAATGAACTGATATTCTTCCCAGCGAGCAGGAGAGTGCCGTTGCTCAACTTGACGTTCAGCAACGAAACTGGACCATGACAAACGGCCCCAACAACAGCACCCCGCTCGTATGTCTCTTTCACAACCTTTTTGAGGAGCGGATGCTCAGGCATATCGACCATCGGTGCCAAACCGCCAGGTATAAAGATGGCATCGTACTGGCTAACGTCCACGTTTGAGAGCTTCTTCGCTTTCTGCATTGCGGCCCACCCTTTTCCTACCAAAAAGGCTAGGTTGTCAGGATCGTCAGCAAGATTGAGCGCATCCAAAAACGGTGTATCTCCGGTGAGACTTGCGAAATCAATTTGGTATTTTGCTCTGTCGAATTCAGCATAAGGATGTGCGACCTCCGGCAGGAAATTTCCCGTCCTTCGGTTGTTCGGACCGATGGTGTATGCGTTCGATACGATAATAAGAATCTTCTTTGACATAGTTTCTCCTTATTGTTTGGTTCGGTTTAGGACAGAGCTTTAAACAAGCTTCTTCACCGATATCACCTCGCGGTCTTCAAGATAGGGGATTATCTCTTCTGCAACGATTCTTTTATAGTGTTCCGATTGCCTGTGAGATTCTGCGGCAGCGGTGTCGGTGTAGTGTTCGCAAAGAATGAGTTCGCAAGGATCGTTTTCCGACTGATAAATTGTGTAGGCAATGTTGCCTTCCTCCGATCTGGTCTTCTCGGCCAGTTCCGGTAGCAATTTCAGGACCCGAGACGTTTCCGACTCCTTAATTCTCCATTTCACGATAACGATCTTTTCCATGTGCTTACTGCTCCCTTGCAAGACAAGTGTACTAACACCCCAGCAGATTGTGAAACAGTTGTCGTGCCGTCCATGAACGCTTAACCGCGATCGAGATGTTCGGCTTTTTCTCGCTGCCTAGCTATTTATTATACGGAAAGTTTAGGTATAATCTTTTTTCAATCCTAATATATCAAGCATTCTCAGGAACTCCTGTTTGAATATACGGAAAACTAAACAACGATGTGCTAAGTCGGTCAAGAACATCATTGTTGTTGTTTGGCGATCGCGATCGCGAAGTGCTGCTAGATGTGCGAGTTCAAACACACTATATATTAGGTGCTGCACCAAAGGGAAAGTTGCGAGATCAAACCACAGATGTAAGTTCTTTTCCCCCTAACGCTTTTGGTTTGTACGATATGCACGGGAATGTGTGGCAATGGTGTGAAGATGACTGGCATAATAATTATATAGACGCACCAATAAATGTTCGCTCCCCCCTAACCGATATCTTGCACCTACACCCTATAAGGGTGAGGCTATACAAACGAAGCCTGCCTACGCAGGCTAGAAATTCCAATTTTTCGTGTTATTGATAAAAATATATGTTTATTAAAAATGCAAAAATCTAGTATTAATACTTTGGTGCAAGATGTGAGCCTCCGACTAGCCGCAAAAATCGCCGCTAGTAATGTATGAAAGACGCACATTTTTTTCATTTTAGGCGCTGTGTATGCCATCGCTCTTCGGCTGCAACCGCAAGCGCACCCATCCCACGCTTAAAGATGACCAATTCTGACCTGAATTTTTCTAAAAATTCTTAATTTTCTCAAAAATCTGCAATGATACACTAAATCTTACTAAACTTTTGCATAAAAAATCCAAACAGAATAGCAATAGAAAGCAATTTTCAATACTAGGAATCAAAAAATTTTTAAAATCTCAGAATTTCTCGCTCATAGTTTTCAGGAAAAGGTGTTATTTCCCAAACTATACCTTCTTGTGGTTCTAGAGCGACTTCCACAAACAGTTGTTTGACCGTAGTTGTCGCTACATCTTCATTATTGGGAAATGGCTGCAAATCTTCGGTCAAAAGTCTGAGTGTAAAACCACCAGGAATAGCCAATTCTTCCACAGCATTACGCAACTCAAAGCGCCAAACAATCGCCTCTTCTTGTTGTTTTGGTGATATCCTCAGTTCGTAAGATTGACCTGCGATGGACAACTGACGAGAGAAGAAGGTATCTAATTGTCTTTCTTCTTCCGTACTTCTGGCTCCGGCTGCACTGTGTTGTAAATTGAACCTTTCCCATCCAAGGGCTTCCCCCACTTGAGAAATACCGTTTTCCAGCCAAGCGAGAAGCGACCACTCTTCTTGCAGTCCCAAGCGTCGGTGGTATAAGCTTTTGCGCCATCCCCCATGCTCCATTAATCCACCCCAAAGTTGAAAAGGGATTTCCATCCTTGGTGAAACAATCTCGCTTGTTGCCAAACGAGAAATGAGGTTCTGTGCTTGCTCTTGTGATAAAGTCGGTAATGGTTGGATGGTACTCCGTGTCACTTCTTGCGGGCAAAGTTGATATGCGACTGCTAAAGTACTGATGTCCTCAACAATCTCTGTTGCTTCTAAAGAATAAGTGCGATCGCTGGCGTCATAACTCCCCTTTCTTTTGAGTTGTTCGTGAGTACAGTAGCCCCAAACTTTTACGTATTCATCCTCTGGTTCGACTTGTACTGCTAGATAATAATCCCCAGCCCAACTTGGTATATCTACCCATTCTTGTGCGATTCGCAATTCACTCATATCCATTTCTTCACTGGGAACCAAAATCAACCGAGTTTCATTGATGGCGATCGCAGTTCCACTGACAAATTCCCAGAAACTGGGTAAAGCAGCACTACCCAGCCAAGGCTTTGCGTGCGGTGCTAAGTCTTCTTGCAACCAGGCTAAGACAGCAAAAAGGCAAATTTGATTGATATACGCTTGATAGCGAGAAGTTTGATTGGAAAAAGACGTGTTTTCTTGCCAAATCTGATTCTGAACGTTTTCTGGTACTTCCAAAATCAGGTGAGTCGGTGAAGTAAAGGTAAAAACAGTGGGGTTTCCAGTCATGGCGATTATTTTAGGGATTAAGTGTTTTTACAGAGCAAGAAAAGGTTAAACAGCTTTTTGATTTTTATTTTGGGTGTAGTAAAATTGCAGCCATTCCTCCATTACAGCGCTCGTAGTTTTAAGTATGTCTGGTGTAATAGAAATATGCAGGTGTTCTTGGCTCCAATTCGCTAAAGACTTCAGCAAGGTTTCTCTAGTTTTGGTCAATCGGCGCGAAACAGTATATTGCTGAACTTGGAGTTGTTTGGCAATCTGTTGTTGAGTCAATCCTTGAGCGTAGTAGAGTTGCAAAATTTCTCTAGCTTGCGGATCTAATTGGGTCAGCGCTTCTCTCAATACGTTATGAATCTCAGATTGTTGGGAGACTCTTAACTGTTGTTCTTCTTGGGCGATCGTATAAGCGAGGGGCGAGTCTAGTTCATCGGCTGGTATATTATCTAACCACTCACCAGAATCTTCTGAATTAATGGGAGCATTGAAAGAAGCAACATTGGGATAAAGGTACCTACGTACAGCTTTGGCGCAAGCAAGCAGCCAAGCTTCTAACATTTGGGGATTAACTTGCTGATGGGTTTGTGAGTTGTAAGCTTTAGCGATCGCTTCCCAAGTTTGATTATCTGGTTTCGATAATTGACGGCTGCTATGAGCTTGACTCGGTACGTAAAGCAACTTGAAACAGTTCCAGACACTCATGTAAGCAACAATCTTGTCTTTAGGTAAGCTCTCGGCTTGCAATGATTCTTCCAAACGCTTTTTACTAATTTTTCTTAAGAGTCCCCAATCCGTACAAATATCTATTTCATGACGCTGTCTGAAAGTTTCACGAATAGCAGCCCCAAAGACTGTACTGGCATAGTTTTTTAACCTAGAACCGCTATTGGGGTTAAAACCTTTGAGGATTTTATCAACTTGGGTAATTGCTATTTGAAAACAGTCCGATAGCTTGTACTGGGTTGTGGCAAAGCTAGCAACTATTTTTTGAGATGTCCAGTAGCAGGGTTCTTGTAAGTAAGCGATAGTATGTTCTTTGGCAAGTCTTGCTGATGAAGATTTGTGTAATCGATCGTAAAAAAAGCCAATCCAAACGTCTTCGTCCGTTTCTTGTGGAGTTTGCTGTAGTGCATTTGCTATACTACGACGGAGCTTAGCATCCGTTACCCAACGACAGAAGCGATCGTCGGCAAATACTAAAAAAGTCGAAAAGATTTCAACAAGGTTATTTCGAGGGTGCATAAAAATACGCAAGCTGACCTAAAGAACAAATGGGTCGAGCAAAGACGCTTCCCCAAAACTTTACTACAAAGAGCTTATAATTTGTTCCGAAATATAGCGGTTCTCAGTTAAGCTGCAATACATTAAGAATTGTCTTGTAGCTCGGAGTCTTGCCCCTTTTAGTCGTTTTAGCTACGTATAGAATAGGAGACCTATAGAATAAAATGTGTCCGCGTGCAGTTGGTACGAGTCGCTCAACTTACACTCAACAAACAAGTGCTGCCAAACTTTGGCTGCTATTGGTGGGAGTCAACCACTACCAAGATGAGCGACTCCCAAATTTGAATTACTCAGCAGTGGATTGTCAGGGGTTAGCGAAAGCTTTGGTGGGAGCAACCGAGCATTTTCCGCAAAAAGAAATAAAAATTTACCATGATTTTGCCCCACAATTACCTTACTTAGAAACTGTCCGTGCTAGCCTTCAAGAAATCTCTACTGCGGCTCGCCCACAAGACACAATTCTCTTTTATTTCTCCGGTCATGGGATATTCGTGCCAAACACTCATCAAACATTCCTATGTTTGGCAAATACTCAAAAAGATGACATACTCAATACGGGTTTAGCCATACAGGAACTTTTGCAATTATTGGGGAAATGTAATGCACAAAATCAGCTTGTATGGCTCGATGCATGTCATAGTGGCGGTATGACACTTAGGGGCGCAACTGTAGCAGAACCTTTACTGAATGCTACGCGTCAACTGGTGGAAGTTTTGCAGAAAGTCGCTGCCATGAGTAAGGGATTTTATGCCCTGCTTTCTTGCGATACCGATCAGCAATCTTGGGAGTTTCCAGAACTAGGGCATGGAGTATTTACTTATTATTTGATGCGCGGATTGCAAGGTGAAGCAGCAGATTTACAAGGAGCAATTTCTGCTGATGGTCTTTATCGCTATGTTTATCACCAAACCCTACAATATATAGATAAAACGAACCAACAACTGCGCCTGATCAATCAGCAAAAACGCGGCAAAGGGGACACGCAGTTGTTTCGGGAATATCCCTTACAAACTCCCAAACGAATTGTAGAAGGCGTTGGAGAACTGATTATTGGTTCCATTGGGGCGATTGAAGAACCGCGTCCCATAAGGCAAGCACTTGTCGTTGAAGGATTGAGCGGTAGTCAAATAACACTGGCTTTTTGTAAAGTTTTGCGTAGTGCTGGTGGCTTTGAGTTGGAGTATTTACCCCGACAGGGGAAAGCAACTGCCAAAGAGGTTCGAGAAGCAATTCAAGAATTTTTGTATTTACCAAACCAAAAACAACAGAAAGCTGAAAAACCAGCAACAGTATTGTTATATTTGCGCGGACGACTGGAGGAGACTCCGACAGGAGAAGTGGCTTTAGTACTGTCTGAAGATGTTTGGTTGAGCCGTGCTTGGTTGAGACAGCAGTTGCGTCGCTCTCAAGCAGCCCAACAGATTATCATTTTAGACTTTTTGGCGGGGGAGAGCGATCGCTTTACCCCACACGAATGGATTGAAGATTTACAAGTCGGTTCTGAAAAAGCGCAATGTATTATTGCAGCCAATTCGCCCCGTTACAATTTAGAACAATTTGCAGATGCTCTGGTCAATACTTTAACAACAGCTTCTAAACCAAGTGGCTTATCAATAGCGGGTTGGATTACTCAATTGCAAGTCTACCTAGCAGGAGCTTTTCCACTCCACATTTGGCTGTCAGGTACGCAAGGTATTATCGAAATTATACCAGCTTTTACCGATACGCGCAGCGATCGCAAAGCTGTAGCATTGGACTTAGGAATTTGCCCTTACAAAGGTTTAGAAGCGTTTGGGGAAGAAGATGTTCAGTATTTTTACGGTAGAGAAACCTTAACCCAACAGTTAATTAATGACTTAGCACGCAATTCATTCCTAGCTGTGGTAGGAGCTTCTGGGAGTGGGAAATCTTCTGTCGTACAAGCGGGATTGATGACTCAATTGCGTTCGGGTAAACAATTACCGGGTAGCGAAAATTGGTGGATCAAAAGTTTGAGACCGGGCGCACAACCTCTAGAGGCTTTATCGCGCCGATTGGCTGCTTCGGGACAAGAGGACAAGGGGATAGGGGGACGAGGGGAAATCGCGGGAGAAATGACCTCTTCGTCTCCCAAGCTTATATTAGAAGGATTGCTGTACCAGGGGATAGAGGGTTTTGTTTACTGGGTACGCAGCCGACCGGAACCAATGGTAGTTTTGGTGATAGATCAGTTTGAGGAACTTTTCACTCTGGCTTCTTATGAAGAGAGAAAGCGATTTCTAGAACTTGTGTTGGGTGCGATCGCATATGCTTCTGACAGGTTTAAATTAGTGATTACTTTGCGAGCAGACTTCATCGCCCCCTGTTTGGAAGTACCAGAACTGGCTTTGCTTTTGCAACACTCAAGTGTACTGGTTCCTCCCCGATTGGATCGCGATGACTACCACCGTGTTATTGTCAACCCCGCCGAACAAGTGGGTCTAAAAGTCGAATCTGGACTTGTAGAAATTCTTTTACAAGAGTTAAACGATTCTGTAGGAAATTTACCGCTTTTAGAATTTGTACTGCAACAGTTGTGGGAATACCGCCAGGAGGGTGAGCTAACTTTAGCAGCGTATCAGCAGCATCTTGGGGGGATTAAAGGTGCGCTAGAACACAAAGCACAAGCAGTTTACGATGGTTTAGATCGCCTTGCACGGGATTGCGCTCGCTGGATTTTTCTGTCGCTGACTCAATTAGGAGAGGGTACGGAAGATACCAAGCGAAGGGTGTTGAAATCGGATTTGGTTGTAAAAAAATATCCCGCTCCTTTGGTAGACAGAACATTGCAAGCTTTAACTGCGGCGAAGTTAGTAGTGATGGATTTGGAAGAGGGGGATAGGGGGGATAGGGGGGACAAGGGAGACAAGGGGGATGAGGGGGAAATATTACCTGGTTTGTCTCTACCTACAAATGCAGTGACTGTAGAAGTTGCTCATGAAATTCTCATTCGTCACTGGTCAACATTGCGTTGGTGGCTGGAGGAAAATCGCAGTAAATTGCGGTTGCAACGTCAAATCGAGCAAGCGGCTGTTTTGTGGAAGCACAATAACGAACAATCTGATTTTTTATTGCGGGGCGTGCGTCTGGCTGAGGCGGAAGATATCTATGTCAAATACACGGATGAATTGTCTCACGATGTCCAACAGTATATTGCGGCTTGTCTGGAAGAAAGACAGCGACAACAACTCGAGCAGAAAAAGCGATTGCGACAAGCTCAAAGGGCTGTTGCTGCGATCGGCGTACTTGGAGTGACTGCAACGGGTTTTGGTGGATTGGCTTACTTCAAACAACAAGCAGCCCAGGTTGGGGAAGTTGCTGCTTTGAATGCATCGTCTGAAGCGCTACTGTTATCCAATCGCCAGATGGAAGCATTAATCGCAAGCGTGAAAGCTGGGGAACAGTTTAAGCAAGTTTTTGCACCTGCACGAGATGTCGAGCTAGCAACTGTGGCGACTCTCCAGCAAGCAGTTTACCAAACTCAAGAGATTAACCGCTTGCAAAGTCACGCCCAACAAGTGAACGCCGTAAGTTTTAGTCCGGGGGGTAAACTTCTCGCCTCTGCTAGCGATGACTCTACTATAAAGATATGGAGTGCTGAGGGCAAATTAATCTCTACTTTCCCAGCGCAGCAAGATAGAGTGACGAGTATCGCTTTTAGTCCGGATGGGAAGTTTCTCGCCTCTGCAAGTACCGATCGAACTATCAAAATATACTCTATTGATGGCAAGTTAGTTGAAATTTTGACAGGACACAGCGATATCGTTACAAGTGTTAGTTTTAGCCCTAATGTCACGACTTCTCTGGTGTCTCAATCTCAAAAGGTAAAACAAAGAGGAGATTTTATAATTGCATCTGCAAGCCGAGATAAAACTGTGAAACTCTGGCGCATGAATGGCAAGCTAATTAAGACATGGAATGCCCATAACGGTTGGGTGAATAGTGTTAGCTTTAGTCCGGATGGAAAGTTTCTTGTTTCTGGTGGGGAAGATAACATTGTCAAACTGTGGAATGTAGCAGATGGTCAGTTAATGAGAACTTTTTCCGGACATACAGACCGAGTTACCCGTGTCAAATTTAGCCCTGATGGTAAAACCATCGCCTCTGCTAGTGGCGATCGAACTATAAATCTATGGAAGCTCGACGGTCAATTATGGCAAACTCTGGGGGGTCAAAAGGGTCATACTCAGCCAGTCAACGGTATTAGTTTTAGCCCAGATGGTCGGATTGTTGCTTCTGCTGCTGCTGACGGTACTATTAAGCTTTGGAGTATAGATGGTACTTTGTTAGCAACTATTAAAGGGCATGATGAACAAGTTAGAGATGTGAATTTTAGCCCTGATGGTAAAATTCTTGCTTCTGCCAGTGATGATAAAACAATTCGATTTTGGAACTTAAACAATAGTATAATATCGCAAGAAGAAGGTATTTATAGTGTAAGTTTTAGCCCGGATGGAAAAGTTTTTGCCTCTGCTGGATGGAATGGAGAAGTCAAATTATGGCAGCAAAAGCAAATTGTAAATGCATCTTTAGTTAAAGTTTTTAAGACCAAACAAGATATTATTTATGATGCGGTCTTTAGTCCTGATGGCAAAACTTTAGCAACAGCAGGTGACAATAAAAGTATTAAGATTTGGAATTTAATAAATAACCAGTTCATTCAAAGATTAACGGGGCATGAAAAAAGAGTCAATAGTATCAGTTTCAGCCCAGATAATCAAATCATCGCTTCTGGAAGTGCAGATAAAACAATTAAGCTGTGGCGTCTTGCTGATGGCAAGTTATTAAAAACACTGTTAGGGCATAATGATGAGGTAACTAGTGTGGATTTTAGCCCGGATGGTAAGATGTTAGCCTCTGGTAGCTATGATAATACTGTGAAACTTTGGCGTGTAGATGGCACTTTGGTGAAAACTTTGAAAGGTCATAGTTTAGCGATCGCACACCTGAGTTTCAGTCCAGATGGCAAAATCTTAGCTTCAGCAAGTTGGGACAACACCATCAAACTGTGGAAAGTTACAGATGGTGGGTTAATAAGTACGCTAACAGGACATACAAACGGTGTAAAAAGTTTGAGTTTCAGTTCAAACGGTCAGATACTTGCTTCTGGTAGCGCTGATGGTACTATCAAGCTATGGAACACCATGAATGGTACGTTGCTAAAAACACTATCGGGATACAGAGGTGAAGTGAATAGCATCAGCTTCAGTCCGGATGGTAAACTGTTGGTCAGTGGTGGGAATGCTGGCATGATGCTTTGGAATTTAGACTTAGACGATCTCGTGCAGCAGGGATGCAAAAAGCTCAAGAATTACCTTGAAAATAATCCAAACGTGAGTGAGAGCGATCGCAAGATTTGTAAAGCATTGAGCTAGTTTAGATTGAGCGATCGCTCTGGGTGATGGGTATTACAGCGATCGCTTAAGCTTTTCGAGTACCAAGGAAGTCATTTACCAATGCTCTAAAGTTGACATGCATAAAACAATAGAGGCGAACATATGGGGAAAGTGAAGGGGAAAGAAAAACTTTCTTCTCTAACAAGATTCATTAGGATAGATAAATATGAGATCGACAATCGCTTCCCTAACACTAACAGCTTTAACTATAGCCTCAATTTCTACTCATGCATCTGCACTTTCTTTAATTCCCCAGGCAAAAGATTTAAAAGATTTCAAAGCACCTCAGTCCAGTTATCAGCCAACTATAGTGCAGATTGGTAATGCCAAAGCCAATGTTCCTATGAAGCATGGTAGCTGTGGTTTAGACTGCGGTCAACACGTGCTAGCGAATAAGTCAGGGAATTTAGATATGAAGTTTAGTGTAAAGATGAGTTGTCCTCCCGGACAAAAGGTAGCTCATCTTTCCTTTCAACCAAAAGCTCAGCAATTAACGGTTTTAATTGACAAACCAACTAACGCTATCTCCTACTCGCAAAATGTTGTTATACAACCTTTTTCTCTAGAAGAATTGGAAGATGCTGGAAATAAAGCTCTAGGTGGTACTTGGGCTCAACCTAACTCTCATAATAATAAAACAAAAACTGTACAGACAACTCTTACTGATTCTATTGATGTTTGGGGGCAATGTTCCGGACAAAATACTCAACAAAAGCAAACCATTGTTGTCACTCTTCCAGTGACTTATACCGATACTAACTTCCCTTTACCTCCCGTTCCTTAAAATCAAAGTTTTGGTTATTCTAGCTAGCTAAAATAAAAGCCCTCTGTTTAGGACGGGGGGCTTTGATTGATGGTAAAAATCTACAAAGTTTACAGTCCCCGTATTTAGCCTCGCCAACCACGTTTTATTGGTGTTAGTCTGGAGTCTTATATCTTGCACCTACACCCTAAAAGGATGAGGCTATACAAACAAAGCCTGCCTACGCAGGCTATAAACTCCGATTTTTCGTGTTATTGATAAAAATATATGTCTATTGAATACATAAAAATTCAGTATTCATACTTTGGTGCCAGATGTAAGGAGTCAAATTTTTGGGAGAAACACTATCATGGGATCGCCTAACCGACAACAACAACTCCAACAATTAATCAAGCAGTACGTTCTCCCGCGTCGAACCGTGTTAGCGATCCTAGGTTTCACGTGTGCGCTTGGCTTGGAACGTTTCCTAGCAAGCAAAACTCAACCCAAACTTCCCAAGAATTCTCAAATCCCAACTTTACCTCAAAAAAATTCGTTAGCAGCCCAAAAAGAACGCCAACAGCAGCTTGAGATTGCACGCTCTGAATATAAATTAACATCTCGACTACCAAACTCTATTCGCGTAGCAACTTTACCAACCCAGGAGGTTTTTGATGATGAATATAGCAAGAATCAAGCAAGCATAAGCCAGAAAATTACAGAGAATCAACAAGCATTTTTACAAAACCCCAAACCCTTTCTAACACTAGAAGACTACACAAATGTTTTTAAAGTCTTACCCCTACCAGATATTGCCAAAACCTTTCGCAGCGATGCTACATTTGCAGGACAAAGACTTTGGGGTCCCAATCCCATGGAAATTACCAACGTTTTGGCACTCAAGTATAATCTCCAAGAAAAACTTGGGATAACGAATGATATTTTTCAAACCGTTCTCAGTGCTGCTAGAGGAACGGGATACGCCAGTGAAACCCTCGAAAGTGCTACCACAAATGGCAGTTTGTTTGTAACCGACTATGCAATACTTAATGCCAATGGCGTTACGGCAAAAGAAAACCAATATCTGTGCGCTCCCATCGCTCTCTATTACGCCGATCGCAACCGGGCTGGTTGGCGTTTAATCCCCATTGCCATTCAACTGGGACAAATACCCCAAAAAAGTTTGCTTTGTACTCCTATGGATGGAGTGGACTGGACTTTAGCCAAGCTAATCGCTCAAATGGCTGACTTTTCCGTTCATGCATTGGTACGTCACTTAGGTCAAACCCATCTTGCTCTGGAACCAATTGCACTAGCAACTGTACGCGAACTCCCCGATCTTCATCCAGTACACGTGCTATTGAAACCGCATTTTGAGTTTACAATGGCAATCAATGCCTTTGGGGATCGAGTGTTGATTAATCCAGGAGGATACGTAGATATCCTTTTAGGAAGTACTCTTGAAAGCTCGCTTCATCTGGCTAATCTTGGTGTCTCCGAGATGTTTGACAACTTTAGCAACTATGCACTCCCAAACAATTTACGTCTGCGTGGTGTAGGCGATCGCTCTATATTAAAAAATTTTCCCTATCGAGATGACGGTTTGCTCGTTTGGGATGCTCTGTTTGAGTATGTCAATCGGTATATAGACATTTACTACAAATCTTCTCAAGATATTCAAGAGGATTTCGAGTTGCAAAATTGGTTAACAGCTTTACGGAAACCCGTAAGTGATAGAGGCTTTGGTGTAGCTTCCTTACCTCAGCAGTTGAGCGATCGCGACCAGTTGATTAACTTGCTGACACAAATTATTTTCACAGCAGGTCCGCAACACTCAGCCATTGCGTGGATTCAATATCAGTATATGTCTTTTGTTCCTAATATGCCTGGAGCGATTTATCAGCCTATTCCTACGGTTAAAGGGACGATAGAATTGGAGAAAAATTTAACCAGTTTTCTTCCTGGCATAGAACCAACCTTCGCACAAATTAGCGTCATAGAGGGAACTGGTGTCAAGCTTGATGTAAAAGCATTTACAGATTTCGGTGTCAATAGTTTTTACGATCCGCGAGCGATTGCGGTTCTTAAAGGTTTGCAAGACCGTCTGAAAGTTGTAGAAAAACAGATCGAACAGCGCAATAAACATCGAGAGGAAAGCTATTCTGGCTTTTTACCTTCTCGCATGGCTAACAGTACAAGTAGTTAGAATTTTGCACTACCATTTTTAATTTTCTCATGCTGACTGAGAGGGGAGGGTTTGACTGATTTTCCCACAATCTTAGAATGTGCAAATTATATGCAAGAACAGCTTACAGATCTTCACTTTGACATTAAAGGCTCTTTAGCTAAGAAATAATCATAGGTAAAAAGACATATGACGACGATGGCGATCGCAATAAATCCCGCAAAACCACTCATACCAACTGTCAAATCATTTCCTCCCTCAGTCAATAAGACGGGGAGCCCAGCAATTGCATTTAAAGTGCCATGCATAATAGCAGCAGCAATTACTGATTTCGATTTCATTGTAATGTAACTGAATATAGGGGATAACAATAAAGTCAAGACGACCATCATAAAAACACCAATTTGAGGATGCTGGGGATAATTATGTCCTTGTAGAATGAGTGGAGCGTGCCATACCCCCCAAGTGAGACCAATAATTGCAGATGACTTCCAGAAACCTATAAAATTTAGCTCTGTTTGTAAAAGTCCTCGCCAACCTAATTCTTCACCAAAAGCAAAAACTGCATTAATTGTTACACCTGCAATTAAACCTTGTACTATGCTTGTGAAGATCAAAGCATTGTCTGGCACGGCAGCTAAATCACTTTCGATTTGTTGCAATTCTTCTGAAGGTATTACAGATTTGAATTGCTCTAATGCTGCGATCGGGTTGGGAGAGTATTTAACGCCGGGAAATAGTAAGCTGATGCCTAATGTTGCAAATACAATAATTAAAGGTAGTAACCAAGCTACTAAAAACCACGTATTTAAATTCCAAGATAACCCTAATGATTTTAAAGATTGCTTGTAAAATAATTTTTGAATAATAATAGCAACAAGCATGGGTACGAACATATAAACTCCTGTCACAATAAATGAACCAGGTATAACCCATTTGCCACCTATTGCTAAATAAAAAATTATCAAAGAATAATTAATTAAAAATGTAAAAACAATCAGCAACAAAGCTTTTTTTATATTTTTATTCATTGTTTTTGCTGTTTGAATTTAATTGATATATCAATCAGAAAATATTTATTAAAAAATTGAATGGCTCATGGCTAATAGCTAATGGTGAGACCAGCCCTGTAGGCGGGTTTCCCGCCGTAGGGGACTGGTGAGACCAGCCCTGCAGGCGGGTTTCCCGCCGTAGGGGACTGGCGAACCCGAAGGGCGAACCCGAAGGGCTAATAGCTAATGGTCAAAAAGCAATTAGCTATTAGCAGTCTTCACTCTTATTTTTATATTTCATTTAAGACTGCTATATATTAACTTCTGTTAAGAGCCTTAAAGCCCAGTAACTACTTACTACCAATCACTAACAGCCCTAACAGAAGTTATGTTTATTTACGCAGACTTACAGGATCTTTAGTTTTGAGGTGAACCTGGATTTTTAGTTTTGATAAAAATACAATTGACCGTGACATGACCATTAGAAGAGTAAGTGCAAGTTGTACAACGGTTAGTACCATTTTCTCCCTGTTTATTGGTGCCAGGAGAATTAGTGGTTTCACAAGTTTTCTTTTCTGTTGGACCCTCTTGTGGCGCTGCAATAGGTAAGTTGGAACTGGGCTGCGCTGGGCGTGAACTGGCTAAGGTATATTTTGCGAAGCGAACGGCATCAGTACAGTTTTGAGATACAACTTCCGCTTGGGGTTGTATCGCTGTTGCTGTTGTGGAGACTAGCGCAGTTGCAAGGATGCTCATACCTACAATTGCTGTGCGAATGCGGTTTATCATAAAACTCTATCTGGATTTGTTGTAGTACAGTTTGTTTGGGTTTGGTTTAACCCCTTCATTTGTTTCTATGTCTGGTTCCTATTGTTTATGCATCCCGGACAAGGCACTTTTGAAATTTTTTCGACATTGGTGCCATTTGGGGACATACCCAGCTTTTCGCCCGCTGGTCTTTTTCTCAATCCAGTTGCAAGACGCGTATGGGAACTGTTAGTCCCGTTGCAGGATAAGCTGTGCTGCCTTTCATTTTCTCATGTTGACCGAGAGGGAGAGGAGGGGAAAGGGAGAATGGGGGAGAGTTTGACTCATTTTTCCCCAATCTAAGAATCTCCAAATTATATGCACGACAGCTTAACAAGTAGTGCTTTGTTGCTAAGTAAGTCAGTGGAAATAATAATGTAGTGGCGGTGCATACCTTCGCCGCTAGGCTTGCTACAGATCTAGAATATTTAAGTTTCGTTACATGGTTTGATTTTTTCTCGATTTACTTATGCTGTAACGAAGCGATCGCCAACCACAAACTTCAGGCAAAATAAGAATCCCACGGTTTCATTATCTTTAAACCATGGGAGTAGGAATTAGGATTTTTTGCTTTATAAAAATTAAAATAAAATTTTGTAGGTATTGAATAATTTGAATCGATCGCTATATATTTGCAAAGCTTAGCTATAATAATTAACTAATATAGATTGTCTCATACGGGTAGCGCCGCTTTCTCGACGTGTTGGAATTCCACAATCACAATTTAGAGGTCTTCGAGCTTGCATTTGTTTCAAGTTCACAATTTTAGGTGTTTTATCTATGTTTTGTATATATGAAAATGAATTGTATTTGTTTGAAGGATAAGCAGATATAGCCATTATTCCTATAGCTACTATTGAAGCAATTAAGTATTTATATCTCATGTTTCCTCAGAAAAACTTATTGCACTAAACCAATATCGATTTATATGTGTCTTTCTGAGGAATATGCAGTCTCACTTACTTGAGATGATGCAGAAATTGAGAATCGCACAACCTGCACTCAAAAGTTGGCTGATTGTGACTTGATTTAAAAAACGTTTGTTAATTGATTAAAGTGCGAGCGATCGCATAACTCTTACCAGTAGACTAGTGTAGTGAGAATTACAAATAGCTTGCTGAGAACTCCTTCATCGTTCGCTACCGCTCGAATTGTCTTTTGTAACAGTAACAGGCACCCATCGGGGTACTATCACTCGCATTTCTCCATTGTGTAGCATTAAACCAGGCAGTATCAGGGTTTATCATACCAGGTGCGAGATGCACTTCAAAAACTCAGTCATCGAATCAAAGTAAAAGACCCAATGGAAGTGGAAGGGGTTGGAGTAACAGTGTATGTTCTCTTGGTACAAGTACTATCTTGATGAAAACTTTGTGTTTGAAGGCAAGATGTCAGACTCTATCGACTTCTTGAGCTGGCAAGGTAAAGAGGGCGATGAAACACCGGATGTTGTGACGCTATCTTACAGGTGGCGTGCGTTTGATTACGAGGCCAAGAAATTTCGTCCCCTGACCAAACCCATTGGTGGATTTTGGGTCGGTCCTAGTGCTGAAGGACTCATGGCAATGGGAACGGTAAGGTTTTTAAATGATGTCTTTGCACCCAAGAAGGCGGAAATTAATAAAGTTCTTTACAACTTGTCTTTGTTCCGCAGCCCAAACGATCGCAACTTACGGACTTTTTACCCCGAGTTCGTCAAAATGCTGTAGGCATTAAGGGATAATATCTAAACGCTCATGAGTTGCTTGGGGGTTTTAATGGTGTTGTTAAATAATTGAGCCACACCACAATAACGCTCATCATTCCAAGAAATCTCATAGAATTGGTTATTGGTGTATCGGTTGATAACCTTGCGCCAAAATGTTTGTGCATCTACATTCAAGTCTAGCTGTCGTACCTCCCACTGACTGGGAAACAAATCGAAAATGTCGGTCGCTACCCGATAGCCAATACCTTGTCGGCGGTATTTGCGTAGGATGAAGAATTCACCCATGTCCATCGTGTGTTCGTCTCCTGAAAAATGGCTGCGCCCGTCGGCAATTACAAACCCTGCGATCGAGCCATCTACCTTGACAAGAAACGGATGCCGCCACGGCTCAGTCCAACAACCTTTAAGAGCGTTGTCCCCGAACCGACCATCATTCCCAACATCCCACCCCATGAACTCACTAAAATCATAAAAGTAAAGTTCTATCAAATGACTCAAAATCGACCGATCTTGTGGACGGGCTTCAATGATTTCAATATTCATGCTAGTTTCCTCTATCTCTACCAGTGCTTCAGCAATAAGCACGCTCGCTCAGTTTCCCCCTAAGCGATACGGCTTCAGCCGTTAGCGCTTATGCTATCGCACTATCAAAGCTTACCGATCGTTTTTGTCACGTATTTGAGACTGCTCCTACAATTGTAGGAATCTATACGGCTTTCCTCCGCAATCGAAGCGCTTATCGTTTGGTGTTGCGATCGAATCGTCTTTTTTAAGAGTAACAAGCACCCATTGGGGTACTATCACTCATATTCTCGCTCTATGTAAGATTAAACCAGGCAGTATCGGGGTTTATCAGACCGGGTGCAAGATGCACTTCAAGAATTCAGTCATCGAATCAAGGTTATCACTTCTGGTACAAGTACTATCTTGATGAAAACTTTGTGTTTGAAGGGAACGGTAAGGTTTTTAAATGATGTCTTTGCACCCAAGAAGGCGGAAATTAATAAAGTTCTTTACAACCTGTCTTTGTTCCGCAGCCTAAACGATCGCAACTTGCGGACTTTTTACCCCGAGTTCGTCAAAATGCTGTAGTTGTTAGAGAACAAGTCTCATAACCCTCACGTAAGTCGTGGGGGTATTTTGTATATCAGATTTGACAGACGGTGCGTGAAGAGCGATCGCTTTATCGGCGGCTTTGCCGCATCGCTATTCGGTGACAACGAAGTATGGGAAGGCGTCTGCGTTCGGTTGTTTGGCTACTACTGGTTAATCTTCCGGCATTGTAGGGAGTAGCGTTTACCCCGCCAGGTCGTCCAGCCATTAGCAGAGCGCGTACTGCTGTTGTAGTTGAGATACCAATTGTCTTGTTCGTTGCCCAAATAGCGAATAGCAAGCTCTGAATTTCTGGACCATCTCTTTGCCAGAGGAACCCAAGGAGTGCCATTATCGCTAAAACGCCCTACAACTTTTACACCGCTCGTACTCGAGCAGATATCACCGTCGCAGGTGGTTTGCGGATCGTTAACCGTATACCACTGCATTTTGGCGGGACGCCCGTCGATATTGCAATCCCAAAATCCAAAGAACCATTCCCTAACAACTAAAGATGAGTTGGCCGAACCGGATGCTGTAAAAAAACCGATCGCAAAGACTGCTAAAGCTAAAAACCAAGTTGTATTTTTCATAAAGTTATCTTTTGCTCCGTTACCTAATGTGGGGCGAAGTTGATTGAGTTATGAATTTATATGTTGTGGGTTGGAGATTTATGCAATTGGCTGAACAGCACCATCCGTATCGCACTTCATGTCGTGTGGAAGTGAAAGCGATCGCATGAAGTGAATTATGGAGTATCATGCGATCGCATAGGAAAAAACTCAAATTTAAGAAGTTGTCTAAACCATTGATAGAAAAAGTAGCTGTTATTGGTGCTGGACTTGGAGGTTTGGCTGTTGCTGTCGCACTCCGAAAGTTGGGGTGTGATGTTCAAGTGTATGAAAAAGCACAAGATTTTCGTCCTATTGGTGGTGGCTTGGGATTGCTACCAAATGGTTTAAATTTTCTAGATGCTATTGAACCAGGGATAGTAGAAACTATCAAAAATTCTGGTTGTGAGGTTAGCAAAACCCTTTTAAAGAATACTCAAGGTGAAACAATCCGTACTAATCCAGCAAGTAGATATCAGGATAAATACGGTCGGCCATTTATTACCGTTTGGTGGTGGCATTTGCAGCAAATTCTTGCATCTAAACTGCCATCTGAGAGCATTCATCTTGACCATCGCTGCATCGGTTTTGAACAAGACGATCGCTGCGTGTCAATATATTTTGAGAATGGGAAACGGGTGAGTGCAGATTTACTCATTGGAGCCGATGGTATCAACTCAGCGATTAGAGAATCTTTAATTGGAGACGGCAAACCCCGCTATTTAGGAAGTATGTCTTGGCGTACTGTTATCAATTACAAACAAGAAGCCCTTAATCCAGGTGAACTCGGATTTGTTCAAGGTAATCAAGAATTTATGTATCTGCTGAATGTTGGTAATGGGTATATTTCGTGGCTGTATCGCAGGCTATTACCAGATTTTACTCTTTCCCAAAATGTAGCTGAGGTCAAATCTAGGGTTCTCGCTCGATTAGCGGATTGGGGAGAATCGCTGCGAGCTCTCGTGGAAGCAACTCCAGCCGAGCAAATTTTGGAAGCACCAATTTGCGATCGCTTACCACTTAATTCGTGGAGTCAAGGAAGAGTGGTTTTGTTAGGTGATGCTGCTCATCCAATGGCACCTGCTTTGGGACAGGGGGCAAATTGCACGTTTGAAGACGCTTATGAATTAGCGTCGTGCTTGGGACAAGCATCTAGCATTCAAGAAGCTTTGGCTACCTACGAACAACGCCGTATCCCCCGCATGCATCTCATCCAAACCCGTAGCGCATTGGGTGAAATGCGGTACTATGCAACCGACACAGAGACTGCGGATCGGCAAATGCAGGAGCAGTCACAGATGAGTCGTGAAGAATTTCAAGATTGGATTTTTAATTATAAGCCCGATTGACCGGAATCGTTCAAAATGGGCTAATAAAGCTAAAAATAAATTAATTTTTTGTTATTTATAGGATAAAACTCTGTATAATACCTAAATCTGCACGTTATATGAGCTTTCTGTATATCCCTTGCTGTTATACAGAAACTTTTTGTGTCAACACTAATTGGCGAACGAAAATCAATGAACACAACGATCGGCAACCACTTGGCTAAAATTGCTTTGTTGGCTACAGTAACTTCTGTGACTGTAACTTTACCCTTAGTACAAAAGGTAACCGCTCAATCAACTTATCGTTTAAAAACGCAATTTACGGGAAGTAACAAATGTTTGGATATCATTAACGATGGTGTCAACAATCAACCTATTATGGCTGACTGTGGGAATTTCTCCGGGCAATTGTGGAGTGTAGAACCGACAGAGTATTCCGGTTATTTTCGTTTGAAAACACAATTTACAGGCAATAACAAATGTTTGGATATCGTTAATGATGGGATAAACAACCAGCCTAGGATGGCTGACTGTGGGAATTTCTCAGGACAATTGTGGAACATAGAAGCTACAGCGACTCCAGGTTTTTATCGTCTAAAAACACAATTTACAGGCAATAACAAATGTTTGGATATCGTTAATGATGGGATAAACAATCAACCTAGGATGGCTGGGTGTGGTAACTTCTCGGGACAATTGTGGAATTTATCGTTCTGAGTTTTGTAGCACGCACCTAAAACATTTGTGGACTATTGGGCAGATAGAAGAAGCAGACAAGACAAGCAAGTTGAAGAAAGCGATCGCCTTCTGAAGGTATCCCGCTCCATCCCTCTCACACATTTTTCAGTAGCGTTTCCCTTGCAGGGATCTTAGAAGTTAAAAGTTGTACGAATAGCTCCTACAAAAATGTCGTTGTTTCCAGAAATATGTCCGGGATCGGTGACGATAAAAAAGCCAGGAGTAATTGCGATGTTTTCGCTGACAAGAAAGCGGTAGAACACTTCATAGTGAGTGGAATTTCCAGTATCAGCTTGTTCAATTAAATAACCAGCATTTAACTTTGGGGGTAGACCGACTAAAAATCCAAACAAATCGCCTCTTCTACCAAAGGGGTCGTACAGCCCTAAAGACAGCAAATAAGTACTACTTAATACAACAGCATCTGACTTTAAAGAGTTTGTTACCATTAAACCGCCCCAAGCACCAAGAATAAGTCGATCTGTTAATTGCCATCTTATGCTTGTGTTGATAGCGTGAATCTGAGAGGGTTCGTTGATTCCCCCAGAGGTATCAGCATTGCTGCTACCCGTACCGGTGTCTAATTGACCGTCACTAGAATAAGCGTTCACATAAGCTAAACCAGCAACGAATGAGCTTGTTGGTTTGTACAAAAGTTGTACTCCTAAAGCACTGTGGTCTGCACCAAACACACCGTCTCTACTACTGTTGCTATTTCTAGTACCGTAAGCCAATTGCAGGCGCATTCGATCGGAAACTAACCAGTCAAAGCCCAAACCAGCATCAAGACTCCCAATTTTAAAAACGGGAGTTGAACTAGCAAACAGGGAAAGCGCTCCCAAACCAGCATCTGCGTAAGGTGAAGAGTTGGGGGTGAGAACACTACTTAAACTAAAGCCAACAGGCTTGAAGGTGAAAACGACGCGATCGCCCAGTCCCGCAAATCGGTATTCTAGAGAATCCAAGGATACATCGTTGTTATAATCTGCTTGCCAAGATAGCCTAGCCATGTTGGTGTTAAATGCATCAGGATTCCCAAAACCATCATTAGCCGTATTACCTGCAACCAACCCCACACGAAATAGGTCTTTTCCGGTGAAAGAAGAAACAAGTTGTAATTGTGTCAAGTGACTGAGAATTGTATTTGCTTCTCCTTTCCCTGGTGGGTCACCTCCAGACCCCGTTGCTAGTCCAAAGATAACTTGTCCTCCCAAGCGGGCTGTAGTTGAAAATTGTTGTGCTTGTATGTTTGCAGTATGAGCTTCAAGAGTATCTATACGACTTCGTAAAGTGACTAGTTCTGGTGCAAATTCTGCTTGCAACTGTTGTATCTTTTCTAAATCTTCTTTGTTGACTTTTTCTGTTAACCCAGCAGCAAGTAATTCATTGACTTTATCCAATACTGCATTCAATCCAGCAGCAAACTCATAACGAGTTAAGGTACGGTTACCTTTGAAAGTGCCATCAGAATAACCAGCAATGACACCATATCGTTCTACTAAGGATTGCAAAGCAGCAAAAGCCCAGTCGTTAGGTTGTACATCTGACAATTGCGATACTGATGTTAATCGTTCCATGCTACTTGTGTCTGGAACTTTAGATTCTTCTCCACTTTGAGCGACTTCAGTGAAATTCTTTATCTTATCCTCGGAAGTTATGGGAAATGAAAAATTCGGTTCAAATTGTTCTGGCTCAGTGCTTTGAACAATATTTTGCTGTGGTGAAAAAGAATCAGGCTTTGGCAAATTTTCCTGAATGAATTTGTTATTGTTTTCTACGTCTTCAGTTGTATTGGCTGCTAGAACTGGTGTAGATAAAAAAAATAGAGAAACTCCTGATAGGAGTAATAAATCTTTTCTGACCACAATCGTACCCCCACACCTTATATTTATATAATTAGGAAAAATTAGAAATTAGCGATCGCGAATTGCTCCAGTAGTTAAACTTCCACGAAAAGGAGCGCCCACAGCTGGTTCTTCACCGTTGACACCAAAAACTTCTATGCGCCTAGCTTGACCGTTACGCTCAATCACTGTACCACTCGCGTTGTTTCCACTTAAACCAGCAGAATTTGATATACCTGTACTACCATTGATGTTGATGGTTTGCTTGTCAAAATCGACTCCAATGGGAATTGGAGAGTTGGGATTATTATCAGGTATAAATTCAGCAGTATTGTTGCCAGTTCTTCTAAAAATACCAGTAATAACTTGTGGGTTTCTAATCCTAACTGTTGCTGGTTGGCGGGGATTTAAGTCACCTTCTGTTCCACCAAGTGCATCTCTTAAGAATGTGCTAGTAAATCCCTTTATTCTTTTAGCTTGATTCTTGAGTGCTGCCAACGTTTCAATCCGAACTGCTTGCAGTGTCTGCTGCACGGGAGGAGATTCTTGTGCTACAAGGTTTTCTTGCCCTGCTCCAAGACCGGCAGTTAGTGCAATGATTTTATAAAACCCCTGCAAGTCGAATTCCTGAACATTTCCCACCAATCCATTTTTGACTGCGACTGTTTGACCGCCAAGGAGAGAAACGGTTTTTTTCAACTGGCGATCGGATATTTTGATGTCCCCGTCCGTAAGAGCAAAAACTTGTGTGGTGTTATCTGTAGCGTTGTGTACGACCATAACTGCGCTCCCCTTCTGTGCTGGTAGAAAGAGATTGGGCGTGGGTGATGGCGGTTTAACAGTGTCGTTGTTATTTTGACTTAATTTGATGCTTTTGTTAGCGGCGAGACTGAGAATCTGTGCTGGTACTGGCAGATTTGAAGTTGAGGAAGATGTGGTTGCGGGGCGTGCTGCTAGGATGCTGATTTGGCTTTGAGGTGTTGCAACTTCAGTACCAACACTACCTGGTGGACTCAAAATTAATGCCGTGCCATTCTCAAGCTTAAAGATCATTTCATTTAAGGCGATGCGATTTGGAACCTGAAAGCGACGCAACCCAGGTTCAAACCGGAAGGTGGTACTTTCATCGACCCTAGCCACAGTCTTTTCATTGAAAAGAAGTTGGGCTTCAGAATTTGTTCCTGTCTTGATTGCATCTTGAGGAACGATGACATCTTTCAATGCGGCTCGTCGTGGAGACTGGTTTTTCAGTAACAACTCTGCAATCCCCATACGCAACAGCTTGTCAATTTCCGCACGGGTTAGCTCGGGGTTCTTTTCAGCCAGCACGGTTGTTGTCCAACATAGCGCTAGCAAAATGCCGACAACTAACTTTTGAGCCAATGACGAAACTTGTTGCCCCATAACAGCCTTCCCCACGGAAAATACTGGATATATTGATGATTTGATATATCGTGATTCATTTAAATATAGTTATTTTCCGCATAAAGTTTATAAAGTTTTTACTAAACTCAGTATAAGTTGGTGTGTTCAATCAACTGAATGACAAAAAGTGTTATGTATTTTAGTGAAATTCGAGGATGTCTAAGAAGTCTTATTTTAATACTTGCCTTAGCGATTAAAATCGCGGCTATAAAGGCAAAACCCACCTACGTGGGTTTCAGAACCTTGATTTTTCGTTACTCCTTGTCTTGCGGACTTCGTTTGTGTAGTAGTGAGTTCAAATAAAGCAGGCGGGGTTCCCAACCTATAACGCCGATAAAGTAATCCCAACAACCAGGTTTCTTTAAGTTGAGTCTACAAGATTCTTACGCAATCTCAAGAGTATTTTGGGTTTTTCACGCGTTGCAGATCTCCCAACCCTCTTAAAAAAGGAGGCTATGCAAAAGAGGTACTACCACCTTTTGTTGTACATAGGATTCGCTACTGTCAAATGCGATCGCTTTAAAAATATCTTGCAGAGTTGAACCGGAATCAACAGTCATACTAGCACCATGAGTCATCTAATTGTACTATTTTATATACACTTTTCTCAGTAGTTTAAAAAAATTCAATATACAATGAGTTACAAGCCATACTATAGACATGAAACTTAAATAAGCATTACTTGTTCACAATTACGCGGATATATAGAGCTTGTGTCTTATTATGCTCCAATCATTAACCTGACAAGGAATTGCATATTTCTAGAATGAAAATTCTCTACTCACCATTACCTGACCCAGAAGTAACCAATTCACAGTCAGCACCCTTCAATTAATTATGCAAGGGCTTAGTCAAGGAGTACAACCATGAAAGTTACTGTGCGGGATATTGAAATTTTTCAAAATATAGAACCCGAAGAACTCAGAAATTATCTACAAACGCATGGATGGCATGAAGATGGGTCGTTTATGAATAATGCCACGATTTGGCTGAAACAAGAACTAGAACGAGGTGAATTTGAAATATTGCTACCCAGTAGAAAAAATTTGGGAGACTACGCAACTAGAATTAGCGAAGCAACAGAAACTTTAGCGTTAGTAGAAAATCGCTCTCAGCTAGAGATTATTAATGAACTTATCACCACTGTGCCAAATACCCTTATTCAGGGAATTATCATGCAAATTGAACAGCCATTAGTAGACAAATTAAGCGGTGAAATTATACTTCTTGGTGTTGTAATTAATAAACTAAGAAAAATAAAAACGAAATTAAACGACCATAGTTATATTTTGGCTCTTAAAGCCTATCAAGATCGATTACCTATTCTTTGCAGGGGTGATTTAATTAAAGAAAATAATACCTTTACTCTCAAGAATCCTCACGATTTTACTTTGGATAACCAAATAATAGATACCTAATGTCTAATACCAATTCTATGTGAAGTTGCACATTATTGCCCTCACATTGGAAATGTGGGGCTATACAAACAAAGCCTGCCTTCGCAGGCTAATTGTATGCATCTTCATAGAAAATTGGTATAAATCCGGACTTGTGTTATGAATTCAGAGGCGTAAAGTCAAAAAATATAGTTAAACTGTGAGTATATCTAAAGGAATTATTTCTCTGTTTTCAGGTGCGGGAGGTTTATTGATAGGCATATTGTTAGCTAGTCTAAAACCAGTACTGAGTGTAGGTTAACTTAACGCGAATGTGCTCGTCTTTGACCTTTCCGCGATCGCTACGTGTTTTCAGGTAACACATCATCTATAGCAATTCATCTCAAAAATGTATTTCCGCCCCTTGTGGCTGTGACATTGACATTATTGATGGTGTTAAGCTGATTGCAAGCAGTTACATCATTGATTTTCTTGCCATCTATCGATAGATACGTTTTAACCGTGCTTTAGAAAAGTTTCCTTACGCAATATAGCGTGGATTTGTTGAAGGTGGCGAAGTCTTGTGGTAAAACGTCCTAGTAACATTTAGGACTGTATTGACTCTAACGGCATGACGGAACCAGAAACCAACATTCCTGCAAATTACGACGAATCGTGGAAAGTAGCGATTGAACAGTATTTTGAGGCATTTGTTGCCTTCTTCTTCCCAGAAGCACATCGGGAAATCGCATGGGAGCGGGGATACGAATTCCTCGACAAAGAGTTTACCCAGATTGTTCGGGATGCTGAAATTGGCACGCGCTTCGTTGATAAGCTTCTTAAGGTCTGGCTCAGAGACGGCTCTGAAGCGTGGCTTCTCCTGCATATCGAAATACAAAGTCAAACGGACAGCGGTTTTGCAAAACGAATCTTTACCTATAACTATAAAATTTTTGACCGCTATGGTCGAGAAGTGGTAAGTTTAGCCGTGCTGGGCGACGAACAACCCAACTGGCGACCCCAGGAATATGGTTACGGGCGCTGGGGCTGCTCTATGCAACTGCGGTTTCCCATCATTAAATTGTTAGACTATACCTGGGAAACGCTGGAGGCGAGCAGTAACCCGTTCGCTGTGGTAGTGATGGCGCATCGCAAAACCCAAGCTACGATCCAAGCCGCCCCAGAGCGGTTGCAATGGAAACTACGCTTGATCAAAGGTCTTTACAGACGCGGGTATAGCCGACAAGATATTATCAATATATTCCTGGTACTGGATAGCATGATGCGCCTGCCGGAACCATTGGAAGTTACCTTTCGGGACGAACTGAGACAATTCGAGGAGGAAAATCAAATGCCCTACATTAGCAGCATCGAGCGCATTGGACGACAAGAAGGACGACAAGAAGGACGACAAGAAGGACAACACGAAAAGGCAAAGAATTTAATTCAAAGCTTGCTCAAGAGTCGGTTTGGTGTTCTTAACGAGGAGCTTTCATTAATCGTTGAGCCACTGACACAATTGCCGGATGATGAAGTCGCCAACCTTTTGCTCACCTCTTCCCGTGAGGAATTGGTAACGCGCTTTGGACAAAGCACTTTGCAATAAGATAATGTTACTCCCATTATCCGTTCTAATTTACCGGAACGAGTTGCACTCCGAAGCGCGAGTGAGGCGGATTCAGCAATTATTTTGGGCGGCAAACAAACGGATGCTGCTCGCTTACTTGGGAAAGGGGATTTGCTTTACTTAGCTAGCTCTCAGTTCCAACGTCTGCAAAGTTTACTAGCAATAGATTTTCAGATTTTGTCAATCTAAAGTGTTCTGCTCAAGGCTAGCTCTACAAGACGACGATAAACCTCAAAACGCTCCTTCTTAGAAGCCTGGTAAGCTTTCCAAGCGTCAGACTTCTTAATATCTGATTTTACTGAAGAAGTCGCAGATTCTACATTTTGTTGCTGTTCTGATTCTTTATTAGTATATATTTTTTTATACATATTTCGGTAGTTGAGTGATGAAGGTCAACAGGCACGGAAAAGCTAAAATCCTTACACACAGTTTAATAGACTGCGTAATCGAAAATTATTAATGCCGTAAAAATGGCGGAAGAACCATATTCCATGAGTATGAACGACCTAATGAATTTATTTTGAACGAGTCGAAAACAGCAAAAGAAGCTGTGGAGTTGGTTTTTCAAGAGCGATCGCTAAACTGAGTCCTGCTCTAATGCATACTGAATCTTTACTCGAATCCCTGACGTATAACCTTGGTTAAGCGCTGTTTTTACAGGAGAAAGTTATGGGGCACTTCTATTATTGGCAATCCTTAATGTCTAACCTTGTTTAAGAGCTGTTTTTGCAGAAGAAAGTCATGAGTAGAGACAAACGGCTTACACTTGAACAATCCCAACTGCTCTTACAAGCACGAACAATGGGAACAGCAACGCGATCCCCATCTTTATGGCAGATTCAGAACTTGCACGACTAGCTGCAGTAATACTTCATGACGTTGGGCAAGAAAACTTAATTTCTTCCCCTAGAAGATTACCTATGAGTGTAGGGTGAACATTGCTCACAAACCTTGAACGGTGGACATTGCCCTCTTTTCATTTTACTAGTAACTAACTTCTTGACCACTCATCAATGATAGTCACGATTGTTTTATCACCCAATCCTTTAACAGATTTTACCACATCACGGTAATCTTCAAATTCATGCTTTGCCTTTTTACTATTTCGAGCATCAAAGATAGCTTTGGCAAGTTTTTCAGCACTGGGAATTCTAGAACGTTGTAATTTCATAGATAACTCTTCCTGACTTAAAGTGTTTAATAAGTTGAGCGGGTCGAGTCGTAGAGGAATCAAATTTTGAATTTCTTTTAACTTATCGTCTACGCTTTGTCGTTCTTTAGCTAGTTCTGACTTTAACTCATTCATCTGTTTTTCAACCCGTAATTCTAGATTTGAAAAACGTTGTTCTAAGTTTGTTGCTTCTATAGGTGGTTTCACTATTTTTCCAGATGATTCGTCATCTCTGAGAACTTCAGCTTGCTTGACAACTGTATCCTCTATTTTTGGAGAAATTACAAATGCATTCACCATTTCCCCTTTACGAGGATTTTTTTCTTTTGCTCTGACAGCAGCGTGATATTCAAGATGTCCATCAACTACACTATAACTTTCTGCTCCCGTTGCTTTAATAATTAAAGGTCTAATCAATCCTCCGCTTTCGATAATAATGTCTGCTAGAGTATCTAAATTAGCCTCCGAGAAATTCGATCTAGGTACATCAGAAGATATACTTTTTACATCTACAAGTGAAAAATTAATCATTATTTAACTCCCATTTTTTGGAGAACTTCTTTCGCTAAAACCTCAAATTCCATGGCAGATTTTTGAGCTTCTGTTTTAACTTCTTCTCCATATTTAATAACAGATTTTGGGTCGGGATACTCTAAATCTCCAACTGTTATACTTTGATTTAAACATTCTGATAGTACTGTTCTATCATATATGACAGCTTCCATAAGAGGTAGTTGATATCTTTCTGTAATTACACTCCGTTGTCTGGGAAAAGTATATTGTAAGTATTTTGAATTAGTTGATATTTTAGAGGCTAATACTCCCAATATCTGAATAGGTGGCTTTCCTATAACTTCTCTATTTTCATTTATTTGATTAACAAAATTCTTTACTGTTGGTAACCCCTGATTAGCAAATGGTTTTAGATCTGAAGGAATTATCAAATAATCAGCAGTAATTAAGGCGACTTCAGCATACAAATCTCTAGAGGGTGGTGTATCAATGATTACAATATCATAATTTTGCTCTACCCGTTTTAGTTTAGCAATTAGTCTTTTTCTACTGGCAAGTATTTTATTAAGTGTTTCCTGAGCTTCAATTAATGTTATATGAGATGGAATTACATCTAATTCTGGATTATTAAAATACTGAGACTGACGCACAATATCGGGAATAAAGTTAAAATCACCTGATTCTATTAAATGGTATACGTTTTTATCTCTTAAATCGTCATCTTCTTCAAACTGAAATTTAATTAAACCTGTAGCAAAAGTAGAATTGGCTTGAGAATCTATATCTATTAGAAGAACTTTTTTGCCTTTTTTTCTAAATGTTGCTGCTAAATTGACTGCAATAGTTGTTTTGCCTACTCCACCTTTGTTATGATAAACTGCAATAGTTTTCATGATTTTTTGCCTCTTAGTTTCAGAAATATAATTATATTCAGTTATTTTTACGTCCCTATTTAGAGTCTGTCTTAGTTTCAAGTTATCTCTGCCTATTAAATTGGAAATTTTATCTAGATTTTTTTCAACTTCTTTACCCGTACATTGAAATACTAGTTGAATATTATTTTGATGATTTTGATATATTCTCACATCCTTACCATTAGTTAATAATCCATATGCAACGTTTAGCGTTATTAAATAATGCTTGAGCCGAGGGACATGATTATTCAGGTTTTGCTGAGGGTGTTTTGCCTCCATCACAACACTTAATGGAGAGTTAGCATCTAGTACAAAGGGGATTACTTGTACAGCAAATGCTAAAAAATCCAGCCGGATACTGCCTACAGTAACTTCTTGATGCCAGGTATCAGGAGTATATCCTAGCTGTGGTAGCAAGTACTGGACTATAAGTTTGCTTTCGACTTCACTTTCATTACGGCAAAGTTCAGGATTAAAAGCCAATCTATTTTACCTCGTATAAAATAGAATAATTATCAAAACTTTAATACTTGTTTCATTATGGCATAAGTATATTTTTTAAACTCCCAAGTTTCACTAATATTATTAAGTATAATTTTATACTTAATAAAGTAGTACCGCATAGCGTCAAGAGAAATCCCATTCTTGAAAACTTGAAATTATGGTCAAAACTAGGGGGTAAGATAGTAAAAATACTTACACCAACATATAGTAGTCAGTTTTTTGGTGAAGACTAGCCATGCTAGTCTCTACATTAACGAAATATCAACTTTTACAGCAGAGACTTTTACAGCAGAGAGAAAACGTGTTTTTTGCTCCTGTTGTGACTACTGTACCGACGCTCTCAGCACCTGTGAAAATTGCGATCGGAGTTAATTTAGATGGACAACTCGTAGAAGCAGATTTGTCCGATCCAAATACCTGTCATTTCTTAGTTGGTGGTACCACAGGAAGTGGTAAGAGTGAGTTTTTGCGATCGCTCCTTCTCAGTCTTATTGTTCGTCATTCCCCAGAATACCTACAGATTGCCCTTGTCGATCCTAAAAGAGTCACCTTCCCAGAGTTTGAGGAGATGCGGTGGTTGCATTCACCGATTGTTAAAGATAGCGAACGTGCGATCGAACTTATGAATGAATTGGTGGCAGAAATGGAATCGCGTTACCAGCGATTTGAAAAAGCTGGGTGTGCCAATCTAAAAACTTACAATCAACGTTCTCGTCAGTTTTTACCTCGTATCGTCTGCATTTTCGATGAATACGCTGACTTTATGGCAGAAAAAGAATCTCGTGCAGCATTAGAACAAAGCATTAAAAGGTTGGGTGCAATGGCGCGGGCTGCTGGAATTCATCTGATTATTGCTACTCAACGCCCAGAAGCTGGAGTAGTTACTCCCATTATCCGTTCTAATTTACCGGGACGGGTTGCACTCCGAACAGCAAGTGAGGCGGATTCAGCAATTATTTTGGGTGGCAAACAAACGGATGCTGCTCGCTTACTTGGGAAGGGGGATTTGCTTTACTTAGCTAGCTCTCAGTTCCAACGTCTGCAAAGTTTACTAGCAATAGATTTTCAGATTTTGTCAGTCTAAAGTGTTCTGCTCAAGGCTAGCTCTTACTAAACTAAGTGAAAACGCATACTCTAAATAGCATAAAGGTTGCGATCGATACTAAAGTTAGCGATTTCATGGCTGCTCATTGAAGATTGCACTTGCCACAACCTGCACTTTTCTAAGCTCGCGTACAAGACGTTGAGCTTGATATTTATAAAGTGGTGTTGGCAACACTCCGGGCAAATTATCGATCCATTGCCTAGCATGAGTAGAACTGCATCCCGCAATCAAACTGATTTTCTCTGCACCCCTAGCAATAGCATTTTGAGTCAGAGCTTGTTCAACCTGCACTTGCCAAAGGCGAGGAAGCATTTCACCCCATTCAATTCGCTGCAAACCACTGCTTGTCGCTAAAACAATCAAGCGATCGCCTGCATAAAGCGTCACGTCATCCCAAGGCATTAACGAGTAATTTTCTTGCCGATACTTTTGGTAGAGAATTGGAACAACACCGTAGCCGTGAGCTATTTCAGAAAGAAGCAACCCATTGAGGGTATCGCCTTCTTCGATGTTGTATTCTGTCACCATAACTATTTGAGCATTCAAGTGAAAGAAACTGAGAACGTTTTCTCCAAAAGCAGCACAAGCAAAGACTTCCGCAGAGAACACCGCACCACACAGAACTTGGGCATAGGGAAATAGAGGAGCTATATTGTCACAAAATTGGCGATCTTGAGTGCGGATAATCAAGCGACTGGTGGGGTTCATTGCATGAGCCACCAGAGCAATTTCCAGATTTTCCATATTATCGTCCCCCACTAAAACGATGCTTTTGGCATGAGGGAGATTCACCTTAGCCAGTGCTTCGGTAATATTACCAACAACCAGAGGCATATCAGTTGACATACTCACCGGGCTGAAGCCACGGTGATTCTAGTTCATGGTTCACAGAAGTCCACTTGCTATATCGAGTTTCCCTTCAATAGTAGAGGCGGTCTTCTCCCCATGCTTTCCCTCGCAAGAGGCGGATTCTTCTTGCCCAGAAGTACCGTTTAGTTGCCACTCAGTACCGAGTATCTTCATTCCTTTTTGCAAAATGTTCAGAGCCGCATTGGTATCTCGGCATAGTTCAATTTTGCACTTAGGACAGGAATGCGTTCTGGTACTGAGAGATTTTTTCACTCTATGACCGCAATTAGAACAATCTTGTGATGTGTAGTTAGGTGACACCGCCACAACTGCTTTGTCCCAAATCTTGCCATAATAGTCTAGCCATTGAGTGAATTGATACCAACCAGCATCAGAAATGGACTTAGCCAATTGATGATTTTTTACCATATTGGCAATCTTTAAATCTTCATAGACAACCACATCGTTAGAGTGGACTACGCACCGAGCTTGCTTAATTGCCCAGTCTTGACGCTGCCTCTGAATTTTTAGATGGATTTTACCCAGTCTTTTCCTTTGTCTGTGATAGTTTTTTGATTGGGGTTTAGCACCCTTGACGAATTTCTTACTCAGACGGCGTTGGGCTTTCTTTAATCGCTTTTCTGACGAACGCAAGAATTGTGGATATATCACGGCATTATCGTGTTGATCTTTGGTGAAAAACTTTAACCCCAAATCTAACCCAACAACGTTACCCGTATATTTTCCTGTTTCCTTGCGGTCAGCATCAAAGCAAAACTGAGCATAATAACCGTCTGCTTTTCTAATTACTCGCACCCGATTAATCTTTAATCTGTGCAAGTCTTCTTGAGTTTCATTGTTGCAAAATATAGAAAAAGTTCCAGCCTCAAAGCCGTCAGTGAAGGTGATTGATTTACAATCACTTGATAACTTCCATCCCGAAACTTTGTACTCTACCGAGCGGCAATGTTTTTTGAATTTTGGATAGCCTTTCTTCCCCGAACCTTTTTTGCATCGTGAATAAAACGTAGAGATAGCAGCCCAAGCCCGTTCAGCACTAGCTTGTCTAGCAGCAGAGTTTAACTTCTTTGCGAAAGGAAACTCTGCTGCCAAATCTTTGCATAAGTTGTACAAAATAGCTTTACTAACTCCTTTATTGTCCATCCAAAACCGTACAGCTTTATTTCTAATAAACTGCGTTGTTCTGATAGCCTCATCAAGGGCTAAGTATTGCTCTTTGGTTCCGTTTTTTAGCTTGGCTTCTCTTACTATCATGTCCTGATTATAACATATTTTATCTGCTATATTGCTAGATAAAATAATGTAAAGCCGTCCTTGAAGGACGGGGCTTTAAACCCAGTTTTTTGGTAAAATATGTTTGTCGTGGGCGATGGGATGAATCCCCACTAGCGGCTGGTTGAGTTCTTGCAAAAGAGCAGCCACTCTCTGTCCCAGACAATTTAAGCCAATGAGCACTACATGGTTGCGTTGTGGGATGGGAGGAGCGGAATTAAAAAACTGGAATCTTGAAGTCACAAGAGCATCAGTCAGCAGTGCATACAGGACTCCTACGAAAGCTTGACCTGTTAGCGTCAATCCCAAACTGAACAACCGCAACCACCAAGGTATAGAATCTGATTCCTGTAATTGAGATACAAACTTAACACTGCCAAATAAATCTCCGTATCCTCCTAAAAGTAAGACGGCTGTTGCATAAAACGCTTCTTGGAGGGTGATGTGAGGATAATACAAGCAGTAAAGAATTATGCCAACAAGCCACAAGACTAATACGGTAATTGCATAGATTGTCGCAATTCGCCGGATTTGATTTTGACTTTGGTAGTAAGATTGCCAAAATCGCACGATTTTCTGCCTGAGATTCTTCGCCGTGATGCCTTGGAGAAAATGTTGCCACTGCCACCAAAGGTTGCGAGATCTTGTTGTATGTTGCTCAAATAAAGTCAGTTCGCTTGCAACATCAATATAAACCAGTGTGTCTCCTACCTGTACTTCTGCTTCTGGATTCCAGTCATAAAATTGTTTCGGTGGGTGAGATGAAACGGGTGTGTGACTCAAGATACAGCGAGTTGTTAAATTAAGTCTATAGACTGGTTTGCCCTTGCACCAGCTATCCTGTGGTTTTACTTGATGTTCTATAACTCGCAACAGTTGCCCTTCAACCGTAAAATATCCAATAGCTTCAGATCCAAGGGCTGTCAGAGCGAAGGCATGAGCCGAAAGATGGGTAGGCTCAAAGGCAACAAAATTTCCTAAATTTTCATACAAGAGCTCGTTAAAATTTTGTTTGTCAGAACGTACAATCAGGCGAACTTGCGGATTGATACGCCGTGCTGCAAACGCAGCTTCTATATTCATCCGCTCATCTCTTGTTACTAAAAGTATAGAACGGCACTGACGTATACCTGCCTGCTCTAAAACACTTGGCTGGCGACAGTCTCCTACGATCAAGTTTTCCAGCAAGCTGGATAGTTCTGAGACTTCCCAATGTTCGGGCTCTATATCGTCAATGGCGCTGACTTTAACATCATACTTTTTGAGGACTGCGACACAATGTTGCCCTAAACCTTTGAGCCCGCATACTAGGAAAAGGTCTTGCTTTTTTTCTTGATTTGTAGCACCTGATGGACACATTTTATGTTTATGGCAGCATGACAGCCAATGACCTACTCAAACTAAGGATTCTCAGTAATAAAGTAGCTTAAAATTGCTGTTAGGATACTTTTCCATCAGATAAAGTTAACTTTGGTGCAGTAATTTGCCTCCAGAATTCTATTCTAAAGCTATACAAACTAAGTTCACCTACATGGGCTTAGTTTGTATAGCCGTGATTTCCAATCGCCCGA
Organism: Tolypothrix campylonemoides VB511288_2; assembly: GCF_045999855.1. Lineage (NCBI taxonomy): Bacteria > Bacillati > Cyanobacteriota > Cyanophyceae > Nostocales > Tolypothrichaceae > Tolypothrix > Tolypothrix campylonemoides. The sequence goes on along the minus strand of NZ_JBFPMW010000014.1, from coordinate 177,621 downwards.
TATTTTTTCCAAATTATGATGTTCCGGTTGCTCAAATCCCCGACTTCTCCTAAAAGAAGCCGGGGCTCTTGCAGTTCCAGTACACGATCGCGTTTACTCTTCGTCTTTTTGAGGTTTCCGATCGGGGCGCTCAAGAGCAGGAGGATAATCAACAAATTCGTCAGTTCTGATTGTCTCAGTTGTTAAAACGCCTTCTTGCAAAATATCTTCAGGATCTGATGATTTATCGGCTGCTGATAAGTTAATTTGACCGTTTGCATTAACGTTAGGTTTATCAGCACTTCCTTTGTGATTGGCATGACCACCAGGCATAGTTGTTTCCTCAGTCTTATAAATATACCATCAGCCTAAACTTACTTATTATGCGGAATACACTGTCACAAGTCTTAAACTCTCTCAAATCCTTCCCTTAACTTTAGGGGGATTTCACTACTATAAAACCCAACCAGCCACACTTTTAGGTGATGTTACAGAACAACTATAAGCGCTATCTTAAAAATAAGGAGAGTTCTTTAAAGTTGTAAACTCCTCCCTTTACTTTGTGTTTGGTGCTCGTAGGGCTTCCAACGGAGGTCAGAATGAAAAAAATTATTATTGCCAGTCTATTAACTTTAGCCACTACAACTGGATTTTTACTGAACAATGAAGCGGCTGAAGCAGACCACGGACGCTATTACCGTTATCATCGCTATCCCAGGTACAGAGAATCAATCAGCTACTGCTACCCTGTCACTCAATGGCAAGTAGACGAAGATCCCGCTTATCATCCTCAAGCTTATGCTGATGGATACCGCCAAGGACAACAAAGTTCTAGAAAAGGCAATGCGTATAAATCTCGTACTGCTGGGGGTGAATTTGCACGCGGTTTTGATGACGGTTATTACGGAAGGGAATTTAAAGGTCAAAAAAATGTAGTTCCCAATACGGTTCTGCCGTATACTACAACACAATGCAGTTGGTGGTAAAACAGTATTTTTGATTGACCTCTGCCGCTAGTTTCAGAATTTTGTCAAAATAGAAGTTATGCACAACCGTGTTAATTCTTTTTTTAAAGCAAGATGGGTGTGAGGAATTTTCTCAATGAATTGAATTAATTTTTCAGCATCAACTTCCAAGTCTTTCCTAGCTCCTAACCCCTATTTTCAAACTAGCAACTTGATAAAGCGATCGCACTGTCAATCCATCATTAGGATACTCAACAACCGCAAAATGGCAGATAGCTTGGTAGCGAATTCCCTCTGGTGTTATAAATATTTGCTGGCGAAGATCTGTCAAAATGTCACAGAGGCGATCGCTAGCTTCTTCTTTTGTCATTCCAGATATCCCCACTACAAATTCTCCATGACCCCAATAACCGATCGCTTCGCCACCTCGAAATGCAGATTGTAAATAGCGGCTCCACCGTTGTATTACCTGGTTTCCGGCTTCATGACCGTACTGGATATTAATTTGATGTAATTCTGTTACACTCAGTAACACCAGACAAACAAGATGGCAATTAACTCTTGCGCGATCGATCAGGTTATTGAGATCGCGGCTAGACTGAAATTGATTTGCCAGCCCGGTCAGCGGATCTTTGCTTGAAAAAGACTGAAGCAGGCGAGCGCGTTCCAGGCGATTGGTAATTCTAGCCATAAGTTCTGCACCCACAACAGGTTTAACCACATAATCATCTGCTCCAGCCGCAAACACTTGTTGCACCGTTTCTAAATCTCGATGAGCCGTTAAAAATAAAATTGGTAATCCTTGCCAATTCAGGTCAGTGCGAACAGCTTGGCAAAGTTCTATACCATTTAAATGTGGCATCTCTACATCTAATATCAGGAGATCGGGGTTTGTTGCTTGCAACACTTCCCAAAAATCAAGTGGGTTCTCTAACCCGGTCATCCAAATACCCCAAGGTTCCAGCATGGAACGCAGTGTTGCTAGAATGACTGGATCGTCATCAACAACCAGTAGATTTGTCCCCTGAGACTGATGCTGTTGTAATATTTGATACGAGATATCCCAAACTCGCTCTGCTGTCACTGGTTTTACTAAAAATCCTCGCGCTCCAGAACGCGCTGCTGTCACTCTATCCACTAAAGCATCTACTGTCGCAAGTACAACAAATGGTATGGGAGGAGTTCGCTTTGCCAAGTCTAGCAACAATGCCAAACTCTCATCCCGCCATCCTACTTCCTCAATACTGAGAACTACTAAGTCTGGTGATGTTGTCTGCAACCAAGTTTTCGCTTCCTTAAGAGTTGTTACTTGTTGCCATCCCATCCCTACAGATTGTGCTAGTTGTTGTAACTCCAAACCAAATTTTGTATTGGGGTCGATGAGTAGAAGGCGATTTGGAGATTGGGAATTGGGGATTGAAGAGACAGGAGAGATGGGTTGTTGGTTGAGATTTAATAAGTCTGTTAACTGCTGGATGAGCGATCGCAGTTGATGTTTTTGGGGTGAAAGCAACTCACTATTTTCCGCCAACAATTCCTCAATTTGCCTTGCGATTTGAGTACCAGTTTCTAGCTCAAACATTCCCAGAACACCTGCAAGCTTGTGGGCTTGTTGTTGTGCTGACTGGTGTAACTCAACTGTAAGCGTTCCACCTGCAACAGCAACTGCGGCTTTCTGCAAAACTTCCATCCTTTCCACCATCAGCCCTTCATACTGCTTCCACAAACCGCCCATTGCTTCGTTAAATTGCTGTTCGACGGAAGGAGATAAGGAGCAAGGAACCGCAATCTCTGTCTCCCCTGTCTCCCTTGTCTCCCCCATCTCCCCTATCCCCTCTACCCCCCCCACAACCTTTGGATTGATGCGATAGCCCAAGCCGTAAACGTTTTCAATCCAATCAACTGCTCCAGCTACTTTTAGTTTTTGTCGCAAACCTTTGATATGGGATTTGACGGTTTCTTCTTGTGGAGGATCGTCAAAAGTCCAGAGATGTTCGATAATGTTTCCCCGACTGAAGACTCGCGAAGGATTTCGCATAAATAGCTCTAGCAAGCTGTATTCTTTAGGTGTGAGTACGAGTTCTTTTCCAGCATAGGTTACCTGACAACTACTTGGATTGAGCTGTAAGACTCCTACTTCTAGTACTGGGGTATGAGGAACTTCTCCCCGACGTAATAGCGCTCTGACTCTTGCTTGGAGTTCCTCTAAATTTAAGGGTTTGATGAGATAATCATCCGCACCTGCGTCTAATCCGCGAATGCGATCGCTGCTTGCTTCTCTCGCTGTCATTAACAAAATTGGTGTCAAACAACCTTGAGAACGCAGTTTCTGACATAAAGAGATACCGTCTAGCTTTGGTAATTCTACATCCATTAAGATGAGGTCATAATTTGCGCCGACTGCGTACTCCCAACCAATTCTTCCATCTTTTGCTGTATCTACTACATAAAGTTGTTTTGTTAGACACTGCAATAAAATATTTACTAAAACTTCATCATCTTCAACTAGTAAAATTCGCATTGCTAAAACTGTCTTTCTTAAAATACTTACTTTATATATATAGCAATCCTAAATCATTTGTAAAAAATTTGGATTGCTAATAGCTAATTGCTAATGGTCAAAAAGCAATTAGCTATTAGCTATTAGCTATGAGCTATTAGCAGTCTTCACTCTTATTCTTATATTTCATTTAGGACTGCTATATATGTTTTTATATGTATCTATAAATCACTGGTGATTGCGATCGCAATTACAATAATGTTAATAATTTAACTTTTCACATTAGTATAAATACGGTTGACAGCCTAAGCTTTAGAGAAAAATCTCGCAGCCAAGTTAAAATTAATCCCATAGACAGATAAAATAACCGACAAAAATGACATCTGAGACAGAAGAATTTGCACTGCCAAGCTTCATAGAATAGTGCCAACGTTAAATAAATCGGAGTCACGTTATGGCTAATCCAGAGAATGAAAAAGTAAAAAACGACGCTCAAGTACCAGAAGCTTCTGGTGGATACCAAACTCCTATTGATGAAGAAGCACGCCACACTGGTATGGATGTGCAAAGCAAAGGTAAGCCCTCTGCGGTTCCTGAATCTGGAGACAGCGACCAAATTACTGAAGGTGCTGGCAATCAGGGAACTGAGAAGCGTTAATTTTAACTGCTTAGTTGTGTTCGGTAATCATAAGGTGGAAAGATTAAGCTGCGATGGGCATTATCTTCCACCTGTTTTTTTATCAGTTTCATTCCATAGTGGGCTACTTGAGCCTCTCCCCGACATGAATGCCGTATGAGTATCAAGAAATTAATTTCTTGATACTCATACTTCGGGGCTACTCGCTTCCCGTGTTATCAAAGTGTAGTAGAAATGCAAAGCTTCTATCAACCAGCGTTAAGCAAGCGCTATAGCTTCGCTTGCGCCAACGGCAATAAATTTGCTTGCGAAGCCTGGTAACAGCAAGATATTCTTTCATGTTAGTTGATGATAGCGTTTCTCCCCAAGGAGCAGTATTTTCCTTTTCATTGAATTGGTGCGCTCGCCTGTGGTAATGATTTCGACGAATAGTATTTTTATCTTCTCAGAGTCATAAGAGAGTGCGATCGCAGAGTGCGATCGTAAGTAGTCGTAAGTCAATTGTTGCGATCGTAAGCAAATTTTCTTGTAAAGAAGTGTAAAAATTTGCGTAACTTCCTCACCTCTCGCAGATAACTCTATAGTCGAGCGCAGAATAACATACTGCATCATTCACACTGAACCTCAGCCTAACGCCAGATAAAGTTTTAAGGGTAATCAAAATGGCCATCTACTACACTTCTGAAAGCAAAACTCTCTATATGTATGGTATCTACCTATTAAGCAAGGATACCAACTCTCTTAGAGGATGTTTTAAAAGGCCTCTTGTTGGTAGCAAAATGTTTATATCCCCCTAAATCTCCCCATAAATTGGGGGCTTCAAGAGGTCTTTTCCCCCTCCCTTAAAAGCTATGCATTAGTCACATCTTTCTTTACAATCCTGAAAACCCTGCCTACAATCCATTCTGGACGCTGAGATTTTCACCGGGCTTGCCAAAATGGCACTTATTCTTCTCGCAAAAATTACATTTTTATTGAGAATGAACAACGAACGAATCAGGGTTAGAAAAAACGAGAGTGATTACTCTGGTAAATGTTGAGAAAGATCCGGGTAATGGATATCCTTTAAAAGGGGATCTGGGGGGGAGCGATAGGTGCTTAAAAACACAGCGAACCACTTTTCAAACAACCTCTTAGAGGCTGTGCAAGAGCAGAAACATATTAATGTAAATCATGATAGTGGGTTGGAAATCAACTTCCGTGTTGTTAGTAAGTAAAGGTCTGTAACAACTGTCGGTAAATAAAGAAGTCAATTCACATTGAATACATAAACACATCTCTTTTACATACTTCAAGGAGTGAGAAGTTATGCCAAGAATAAACAGGGATGAAATATGGGGTAAGGAAGGGAATCCAGGACCAGGTGCTCCCGCAGATTTTGAAATTCCTTTTGATTCCGACAATATTGAGCTCGATAGCAGTGGTAACGCGAATGTTCCTATCAAGATATACAACGACCAAAAAAATGATGGGGACAATATCTTTTTATTGACAATTAATGAACCAACCAATCCTGCTTCTGGTTTTAGCCAAGAAATCTACGAATTTAAAGAAGCGGATGGAATTCCTTTATCTGCTGATGGATCGGCACAATTATCCAATGACAAAGGTTTTGGGATAGGACTAACAACAAAATCTTCAATTCAGACCGCTTACGTTGTCATTCTAGATGATGAGAAGCCAAGCCGGAAGACACAAGGAGATAGTCAGAATAACACAATTAATTTAAAAGGTGTAAATAATAACGACACCAGTGATGACACGGTTTATGCTGGAGCTGGAGACGATACTGTAGATGCGGGTCAAGGGGACGATATCGTCCTTGGTCAACAGGGCAACGATATAATCCGAGGACAGGAAGGCAAAGATGCGCTGTTTGGCGGTGATGGCAATGATACTCTAGATGGTGGAGCTGACAACGATAAAATATATGGCGAATCCGGTAACGATTACCTAATTGGTGGAGATGGAAATGATTATTTAGATGGCGGGTTCGGCGCTGATACCTTACAGGGAGGTACAGGTAATGATATTTACGTGGTTGATAATACAGGCGACAAAATTATTGATTCACCAGGTACTGGAATAGAGACAGTTCAAGCTTCTGTTGACTGGACACTAAGTTCAGGGCTGGATAATCTAAATCTTATTGGCTCTGCTATCAAGGGGATTGGTAACAATCTCAATAACAAAATTGAGGGGAATGATAAAAACAATTACTTGAATGGGGCAGAAGGAGACGACAAATTAGATGGCAGTAGTGGTGATGACACTTTAGTTGGAGGAGACGGTAACGACATACTAGATGGTGGATGGGGTGCTGATACCTTAGAGGGCGGTACAGGTAATGATATCTACATTGTTGACGACCTGAACGACAAAATTATTGACTCACCAGGTACTGGAATAGAGACTGTCAAAGCAAAGATTTCTTGGACACTGGGGTCGGGACTAGATAACCTAAATCTTAATCAATATGCTGATGGCTTTGCAGATAGTGACAAGAGCAACCTCAATGGTACTGGCAACAATCTGAATAACACTATTACTGGTAATGGAGGCGATAACATCTTAACAGGGTTAGAAGGAAACGATACCCTGAACGGTGGAAGTGGTAATGATACGTTAATTGGAGGAGCAGGAAATAACACCCTAACAGGTGGAATTGGTGCAGATAAGTTCGTCTTCAATTCCAAGTTTGAAGGTATTGATATCATTCAAGATTTCAATAGGAGTGAGGGCGATAAAATACAAATTTTCTCTGGTTTCGGCGCTATCTCTACTAATCAATTTATTTACAACAGTAGCACTGGAGCATTATCTTTTGATGCTTCTCCTTTTGATAGCGTGGCGGCCATTCAGTTTGCTTCTCTCAAACCAGGGACTAGTTTCATTGCTAGTAGTGACATTATCTTTTAAAAGCAGGCTCTCGATCGACTACTGTGCTGCCCTTCATTGAACTGGCATATTGCATTGAGATGTAGCTCTTGTGGGGTGAGTACCCTGCCCATGTTATGCAATTGAAAAATGCATTAGCTCACCATCACCGTAAATCTACAGATTCGTGACATCGCCCTTGCCCAAAGGCAAAGTATCAAGCTAAAACCATGATATTTTTTCGTTTTGTGTTTTGCGTTTCTAGCAGTCTGTGTATCTTCTACTTAGCAGCAACATCCCGAACACAAGCACAAGTTGTTGAGGATGTAACTCTGCCCAATTCCTCTGTTGTTACACAAAATGGTACAGTCGAGATTATTACGGGCGGTACACAGGCAGGAAGCAATTTATTTCACAGCTTTAAACAGTTTTCTATCCTTACTGGTAACACTGCTTCTTTTCGTCACGCTCCGGGGATTGCCAATATTATTTCTCGTGTAACTGGCTCGTCTGTATCTAACATCAACGGTTTAATTGAAGTCTTACAAACGGATGGTAATCCTAGTTCTGCTAACCTGTTTCTTCTCAATCCCAATGGCATTATTTTTGGCCCCAAAGCGTCGCTCAATCTTGGTGGATCGTTTGTCAGTAGTACAGCCAATAGCATCAAATTTACAGATGGCAGTGAGTTCAGTGCAGTTAACCCAGAAAACGCTCTACCTTTGCTAACAGTCAGCGTGCCTTTTGGCTTACAGTTTGGTAATAATCCAGCTTCTATTGTCAATCAGTCACAGGCTGAGGATGCTAATGGTGTCCCTGTTGGTCTCGTCGTACAGACAGGGAAAACATTAGCACTTGTGGGTGGGGAGGTAGAGTTGCCAGGAGGTTACTTAACAGCACCTGATGGTCGTATCGAATTAGGGAGTGTTGCCAGTTCTGGCTTAGTTAGCTTCACTCCAACAGCTACAAGTTTTGCTTTGGGTTATGAAAAAATACAAAACTTTGGAGATATCAGTCTTGCTCAAGAGGCAACAGTAGATGTGAGTGGTAATGAAGGTGGTGATGTTGCAGTCATGTCTAAGAACTTAAGGGTTCAAGGTGGGTCGCAAATTGTATCTGTTGCTTTTGCCGAGGGCAAAGGAGGGATGTTGAGTGTAACTGCAACAGAAGCTGTAGAGTTAATAGGTACTTCAGATGACGGTACTTTTTCCAGTGCCTTGTTTAGTGAGGTTGCAGAAGACTCTGGAGGATTTGGAAATAATTTGGCACTTACTAGCAAGCAGTTAATTATTCGGGATGGCGCGCGGATATCTTCCAGCACATTTGGTCAGGGACAAGGTGGAAACGTAACTGTCAATGCCACTACCATAGAAGTGAGCGGCTTTGTCAGTACTCGTCGTGATGCTGTTAGTAGTATATCGGCTGCAACTCAGGGACTTGGTCATGCTGGCAGCGTAATAATAAACACTCAGCAATTGCTTCTTCAACAGGGAGGACAAATCTTTTCCTCCACTGCTGGGTCTGGTCAAGGAGGTAACTTAACAATAAATGCTTCAGATTCTATAACTGCAATAGGTACCTCTAGAATTAACAAAAACAGCGGTAGGAGCAGTGGATTACTTACTCAAACAGATGGGGGCGGAACTGCTGGACAGTTAAAGCTTGAGACAGGTCAATTGCGTGTCCTTAATGGTGCCCAAATTAGCACTATTTCATTTAATAGTGGCTCGGCAGGAAACCTGTTGGCAAAAGCTTCCACTGTGGAATTGGCTGGTATTGCCCTCACTCGAGATGGTCAAGTCATTGCAACTGACACAAATCCTGTCATTCCCAGTGGTTTATTCGCTAGTGCCGATCGCAACTCAACTGGCAATGCAGCAAACTTAACCATTGAAACCCAGCGTTTAAGCCTGCGAGATGGTGCTATTGTGCAAACTTCTACCTTAGGCAGAGGTGACGCAGGAAATCTGATTATTCTTGCTTCCGATTCCATAGAAGTTACTGGCACTGCAAAGGGAGGACTGTTTCCTACGAGTATACTTGCTGCTTCCGGAGGCGTAACCGGATCGGGCTTTGTCGGATTTCCTGAAGCCACTGGTAAGGGAGGGAATGTGAGTATTCAAACTGGCAATTTGACGGTTCGGGATGGGGCGCAAGTGGCAGTCAGCAGTCTTAATCCTACCAGCAACGCTAAAGGTGCGGGCAATCTCCAAATTCAAGCTAATAATATCTTTCTAGATAATCAAGGTAAATTCAACGCCGAAACAGCATCCGGTGATGGTGGCGATATCGTTCTGCAAGTGCAAAAATTGCTACTCCTGCGTAATGGCAGTCAAATCTCTACAAGTGCGGGTACTGCTGAACAAGGTGGTGATGGTGGCAATATTAATATCAATGCAAAAGATGGCTTTATTGTAGCTGTCCCTGGCGAAAATAGCGACATCACCGCCAATGCCTATAGCGGGAGTGGGGGAAAAATCAACATAACCGCTGCGGGTATGTATGGTATGGTGCAGCGCAATCGCCAAGATTTGGTTAAGCTACTCAATCCCAAAAACGCAAGTGAAATTAACCCCAATTTGCTTTCAACAAACGATATCACCGCCATTTCCCAAACAAACCCAAATTTCAACGGTGACACAAGTGTTAACACACCCGATACAGAACCCCTTGAGTTAGTTCCCCTACCTGTTAACTTAGTTGATGCATCTCAAAAAGTTGCTACAGGTTGCACCCCAGGAAACAGACAAGCACGCAGTTCTTTTACTACCATCGGACGCGGAGGGGTAGCGCCGAGCCCCACAGAACCACTGACACAAGAAGCAACGATCGCAAACTGGATCGCTCTCGACCCAGCTATGGGAAATCCCTTAAGTTCAAAGGAATCTTTACAAACAAGCAACAATCGTCACAATTCCTTTCTTAAAAACTCTGATTCCCATAAAATTGTCGAAGCACAGGGGTGGATTGTCGATAAAAACGGCAATGTTATCCTTGTTGCTCAAGCACCACCGCGTGAATCTTCTGTTCCCCTATCACTATTGTGTCATGCCCCGTAACTTCCGCCAAAGATTAAGCATCTATCAGTATTGCTGTTGCTTAAGTTCAGTGGCAATTTCTTGCACTTTGTTAATAAAATCTGTACAAGCGCAGGTTGCTAATTCAGCACAAACCCAAAATCTCACTCCCAGTGTTTCTGCCCAAGTTCCCCTTCCACGAGAACCTCAAAGACCCATTAATGTACAACCAATCGACCCACGAGACATCGAACCCCCTTCCACTCAACCTATACCAGAACCCCCACCTCCAGAACCAGCACCAGAACCACCTTTCCGCCTACCGCCCCCTGAACAGTTACTCCCACCGGAAACCACACCGAGAACTCCCGACACCACTCCAGGAGATGTTCCCCAAACCATTAGTGTTAAAGAATTTAAAGTAACAGGTAGCACAGTCTTTAGTCAAAAAGAATTTGCAGAAGTTCTCAAAGACTATATAAATAGACCCATAACCCTAGCAGAACTCTTCCAAGCACGTGCGGCGATTACTGAACTTTATGTTAAAAAAGGTTATATAACATCAGGAGCTTACATTCCCACTCAAAAGCTTCAAGATGGGGTCGTAGAAATACGGGTCGTAGAAGGTTCCTTAGAAGACATCAAAGTAACGGGTACCCGCAGATTGAGACCGGGCTACGTGCGAAGCCGACTTGCTATTGCTACAAAAAAACCCCTCAATCGCGATCGCTTGCTTCAAGCACTACAATTGTTACAACTCAATCCTCTCATTGATAATTTGTCAGCAGAATTATCAGCAGGTTCGCGTCCGGGAGTGAGTTTGTTAGAAGTACGGGTGAAGGAAGCAGACACCTTTAACGTTCAGTTAGTTTTAGATAACGGACGCTCTCCGGCTGTTGGTAGTTTTCGCCGTCAAATTCAAGTCAGCGAAGCCAATCTTTTGGGATTTGGTGATAGCATTAGCGCTATCTATACCAATACTGATGGCAGTAATGCCTTTGACTTTGGTTATACTTTTCCTATCAATGCTCGGAATGGAACTATTTCGTTCAATTTTGGTATTTCTGATAGCAACGTCATAGAAGAACCTTTTAATATCCTTGACATTCAATCCAATTCCCGTTATTACGAATTAACCCTACGACAACCCGTAATCCAAACTCCAACTCGCGAACTTGCTGTAGGTTTAACAGCAACTCGCCGGGAAAGTGAAGCTACCTTAAACCCGGACAATCAAGGGGAAATCCCCTTTCCAGCGTTTGGTGCAAATGAAGAGGGCGAAACTCGAGTAACCGCCTTACGTTTTTTCCAAGAATGGACTCAACGCAGCAGCCAACAGGTATTTGCCGTGCGTTCTCAGTTCAGTTTGGGACTTGATGCTTTCGATTCCAATAGTTTCTTTGCTTGGAGAGGACAAGCACAGTGGGTGCGGCTGCTAGCACCCGATACTCTCTTTCTCTTACGAGGAGATTTGCAATTTGCAGATCGACCCCTAGTTCCATTTGAGCAATTTGGCTTGGGTGGCTTGGAAAGTGTTAGAGGTTACCGCCAAGATGCGCTGCTTACAGATAATGGCTTCTTTGCTTCTGCTGAAGTCCGCATTCCCATTGTACGGTTTTCGCGGCGTGGTAGCGTTTTACAAGTGACGCCTTTCTTTGATGTAGGTACTGTTTGGAACCGTTCCGGTAGACCCAGCCCAGATGCCGAACTAGAAGAAAATACACTCGCCTCTGTTGGATTTGGGCTGCGCTTGCAATTAGAAAACTGGCTGACAGCACGCATAGAGTGGGGTATTCCGTTAATTTCAATTTCTGGAAATAAGGACACTTGGCAAGAAAACGGTTTATATTTTTCCATTATTGCTAATCCCTTTTAATGAATCCTATTAAGCCCGGTTGATTAGTGATGATTAAAGGTTCCGTGCAAAACCCGTTCCCCAGTCCCCCATGTGCCCTAATCATAAGTCTTTAACCAGACATAATATGACTGGTTCCGCCTCCAAGATTTTCTTCCTCTTAAACAAAATATAATGAAAAAATTGAATTTAACTCGTTATTCTCTTCTCATAGAGTGGGCAGGCAATCGTATAAATTTTTGGGTTGGCAATACCCACCCTACTTGTGTTTCAAAAATCAAATAGGAGTTTTATATGAAAAAATTAAATTTAACTCGTTATTCTCTTCTAGCTGTTGTGACAGCTATATTATGTATTTTTAGTTCACCAGTCTTCGCAAAACTCCCCCCATCCCCTCCACTTCCCCACTCTCTTGCCTCCCCGATTGCTTTACTGCAACAGGGGAAAGTACTATACGATGGCGGACGCTATTCTGAAGCAGTGCAAGTTTTGCAGCAAGCAGCACAACAATACCAGCAGCAAGGGGATGCAATCAGTCGTGCGGCTACTTTAAGCAATCTTTCCCTTGCTTACCAACAACTTGGTGCATGGAATGAGGCAAAACAAGCGATCGCAAGTAGTTTAGATATCCTTGGTTACACGCAGCAAGATTCGGAAAACAAAATCAGCCAAAATCCAAAATCTCAAATCCAAAATTTACCAATTCTTGCACAAACCTTGGATATTGAAGGACGCATGCAGTTGGGGATGGGACAACTAGAGGAAGCTTTGGTAACTTGGCAAAATGCAGAAAAAGTTTACCACCAAGCCAATGATAAAAATGGCGTTGTGCGATCGCGCATTAATCAAGCTCAAGCACTCAGAACCCAAGGATTTTATCGTCGTGCAGAGGCTTTACTCGTGCAAGTTAACGAAACATTGCGATCGCAACCAGATTCCTTAGAAAAAGCAGTCGGTTTGCGATCGCTTGGTGATGTTCTCCAACTGGTTGGCGATTTAGATAAATCCAATGTTGCCTTACAACAAAGCTTGGAAGTTGCCCAACGCATTAAATCTGCAAAAGAAATTAGTGCAAGTCTTTTTAGTTTGGGAAACAATGCCCGTGCTTTGCCGCAAAAACCACAAGCAATCGCTTATTACCAAAAAACAGTTGAAGTCGCCCCTTCACCACTCACAAAAATTCAAGCACAACTCAATCTTTTAGACCTATTTGTAGAAGACAAACAAATTGCAAATGCCCAAAATTTAATACCTTCAATTCAATCGCAACTCGACCAACTTCCTCCGAGCCGTGCTGCCATCTACGCCCGAATTAACTTTGCTCAAAGCCTTTCGATTTTAGATTTTAGATTTTCAAGTTTGAATTCCCAACAGTCTCAATCCAAAATTAATCAAGAGTCTCAATCCAAAACCCAAAATCCAAAATCCAAAATTGGCGAGAATCTCGCCACCGCCGTCCAACAAGCCCGCGATTTAGGGGACAAACGTGCAGAAGCCTATGCTTTGGGCAGTTTGGGTAGTTTATACGAACAAACCAAGCAGTGGTCGGAGTCGCAAAAGCTGACCCAGCAAGCATTGTTCCTAGCACAAACAAGCAATGCACCAGAGATTACTTACCGATGGCAATGGCAGTTGGGAAGATTGCTCAAAGCACAAGGAGATACTAAAGGAGCGATCGCTGCTTATGATGCTGCGGTAGACACTCTTCAGTCACTCCGCAGCGATCTTGTAGCCGTTAACCAAAACGTGCAATTTACTTTTCGAGACAGTGTAGAACCTGTCTACAGGCAATCAGTAGAATTGCTCCTGCAATCTCAGCAAGGACAACCCGATGGAAAAATTCTAGAGAAAGCACGTCAGCGCATAGAAGCACTACAGTTGGCAGAACTAGATAACTTCTTTCGGGAAGCTTGTTTGCAAGGACAGAGAGTACCTATTGATAAAGTTGTAGACCAAGATAATCCAACCGCAGCTATTCTCTATCCAATTATTTTGGAAAACAAACTCCAAGTCATCGTAAAAATTCCCAAACAACCCTTGCGAGTCTACGGTCAGCAAATTTCCCAACCAGAAGTGGAAAAAACATTAAGTGAGTTGCGGCAAAATCTGGTCAAACCATCTGCGATTAAAGCATTCAAAACAAAGTCACAACAGGTTTATAATTGGTTAATCAAACCTATAGAGTCAGAATTACAAGCAAGTGGAGTCAATACCCTAGTCTTTGTATTAGACGGAGCTTTGCGAAACATACCACCAACAGTTCTTTATGATGGTAAGCAGTACTTAGTTGAAAAGTACGCCGTTGCCCTCAGCGTGGGTTTACAACTTTTTGAACCCAAACCACTTGTGCGACAGCATCTAAACGCTCTGACAGCGGGACTAACCGAACCACCGCCAGAATATTCCGGTCGGTTTTCACGTTTGCCAGCTATCAAAACAGAATTAAGCTTAATTACCCAAGCTGGTGTATCAACCACTAGCTTGCTAGATCGAGAATTTACTAGCAAAGCTTTAGAAAAAAAGGTCAGTAATGTTCCATTCAATATCGTGCATCTAGCTACCCATGGTGAGTTTAGTTCGCGGGCTGATAAAACCTTTATTTTGGCTTCCGATGGACCAATTGACGTTGCTCATTTTGGTAGTATCCTTCGCAGTCGGGATGATATCAGACCAGAAGCAGTACAACTACTAGTTTTAAGTGCTTGTAAAACAGCCGCCGGAGACAACCGAGCAGCACTCGGTCTTGCTGGGGCTGCTATCAAAGCAGGCGCACGCAGTACAGTCGCTTCTTTATGGCAAATAGATGATGAATCAACAGCCCAATTTGTTGGTGCTTTTTACCGGGAACTCAAAAATCCCAACATCTCAAAAGCCGAAGCTCTCCGCCGCGCCCAGCTGCAAATGTTGAAGCATCCCAACTTTAACACACCCAGCTTTTGGTCAGCTTATGTTTTAATTGGGAATTGGCTGTAATAGCTAATGGTGAGACCAGCCCTGTAGGCGGGTTTCCGGCCGTAGGGGACTGGTGAGACCAGCCCTGCAGGCGGGTTTCCCGCCGTAGGGGACTGGTGAGACCAGCCCTGCAGGCGGGTTTCCCGCCGTAGGGGACTGGTGAGACCAGCCCTGCAGGCGGGTTTCCCGCCGTAGGGGACTGGCGAACCCGAAGGGCGAACCCGAAGGGCGAACCCGAAGGGCGAACCCGAAGGGCTAATAGCAACTTCGTTGCATAAAATCTTTAACTTGGAGCGATAAGTATTTAGCAGCACTCTTACTGGGGATTTCACTATGAAGCGCACCATCTATGAACTAGACGATATTCCATTGACTTTGCCCATCACGTTAGCAGCTCGCAGAACTGCGGAGAAGTTTGCGAACGAGCAACCCACTCCTGAAAAAGCTGCACAAGTCCGGCTGAATACTCTTTGTGTATGGGTGGTGCATCAGTACTTGGAATTTTTGGGTATTCCTACTAACTTAAAGAAAAGTGACAGTTGGAACCCAGTGATACGTTTGTGTGCTGACGTTGCGGATTTGGAAATGCCTGGAATCGGTCGTTTGGAGTGCCGTCCCATACAACGTTTTGAGCAATTTTGTTACATTCCTCCAGAAACTTGGGAAGAACGGATAGGATATATTGTTGTTCAAATCAATGAATCTTCTCAGGACGCCAATTTACTTGGCTTTGTCCCCAGCATCTCTACAGAACGATTGCCATTAAACCAGCTTCAACCTTTGGAAAATTTGATCGAACATTTGGGAGAATTGCAGAAAACCCCAGCGAAGACTCTGGTAAATTTGAGTCAATGGTTAACTGGTGTCTTTGATGCAGGTTGGCAGACTCTCGAATCGTTATGGAACCAGCCAGAATTGAGACCGGGTTATGCTTTTCGCAGCAGTGAAATTGTTGACCGCATGCCAGAAAGCGATTCACTTACCAAACGTGGAAAATTGATCGATTTGGGAATCCAAATTGCCAATCAACCCGTCATGTTAATAGTGGAAATTCGACCAGATATAAACTCACAAACGAGTGTTCGCCTTCAAGTGCATCCTACTGGTAACAGTAGTTACCTAATTCCCGGTTTGCAATTGACAGTGCTTGATGGGTCGGGAGCGGTTTTTTTGGAATCTCAAGCTAGAAGTGCAGATAATTACATTCAGTTACAGTTTCAGGGTGAACCGGGAGAACAATTTAGCGTTAAGTTAGGCTTAAATGATGCTAGTGTCACAGAACACTTTGTGATTTAGTGAGTGAAGGACGAAGGATAAAAGATAAAGGATGAAGGATAAAGGATGAAAATCTTTTTCAGCCGATTTTTGTTTTAAGACTTCATACTTCTACTTCATACTTCATACTTCATACTTGTGTGTTATGTGTAAATTAGTCGTATTAAAATTTGCTGACGGTAGTTTTGAGCAAGGATTTTCCGTTACCCTTCAAATTGGTGAAGAAGGTGAGCGTCCTTCAACTGAAATTACCGGAAGATTGCCTGCAGCGGCAGAAATGCCATTGTATTACAATCACTGGCAGGTTAGTTACCGACAGTTAGGCAGTCGCTATCGTCTCTCTGCTGACAAAGTACAGGTGACAAATGTGTCTGTGACTCAGGATTGTCAAAACACGGCACATATTTTGCGATCGCGTTTTAACACCTGGCTAAAATCTGAGGAGTTTCGTCCTGTCCGGGAGAAATGGTTGGAAAAACTCCAGCCTACGGATGAGCTACGAGTTATTTTACAAACAGAAGATTATCAATTAAAGCGTTTGCCCTGGCATCTGTGGGATGTATTGGAGCGCTATCCAAAGGCTGAGTTAGCTATAGCATCGCCAACTTACGAGCGAGTCACTTCCAAAAAAACACGTAACGATCGAGTAAATATTTTAGCCATTGTTGGGAACAGTCAGGGAATTGATACTGAAGCTGACCTGAATGTCCTGCAACAGCTTAACGATGCAAATGTCACTTTTTTGGTGGAACCCCAGCGCAAAGAATTAACTGACCAACTTTGGGGTAACAGTTGGGATATTCTTTTCTTTGCAGGTCACAGTTCCAGTCAAGGGAAAGATTGTACCGGACGGATATATTTAAATCCCACTGATAGCCTCACGATCGGCGAACTCCGATATGCTTTGAGAAAAGCTGTGGAACGTGGTTTACAACTGGCAATTTTTAACTCCTGTGATGGATTGGGATTGGCGCGAGATTTAGCTGATTTGCAAATTCCCCAAATGATTGTAATGCGCGAACCTGTTCCAGATTTGGTAGCACAGGAATTTTTAAAGTATTTTTTAAAAGGGTTTGCGAGTGGCGAGCCGTTCTACCTGGCGGTGCGGGAAGCAAGAGAACGGTTACAAGGTCTTGAAGATAAATTTCCTTGTGCTACCTGGCTACCCGCAATTTGTCAAAATTTAGCAGAAGCTCCTCCTTCTTGGGAACAGATTACTGGCAACGTGGAATTACTGCCTTTAGAACCACTTCCTTTGCCGCCACCGCCACCTTCACCTAAAATTACTGTAGCATTTTTATCTTCTGTAGTCGTGACTGCCTTAGTGTGCGGGTTGAGGTTTCTAGGATTGCTGCAAGGAGCTGAACTGCATGCTTTTGACAATACGATCGCTTTACGTTCGGCTATTGTGAATGAGAAACCTGACGATCGCTTGCTCGTAGTGACTATTGAGGATGCTGATATTGCAGAACAACGGCGCAATGGCGAACGTTTAGATGGAAAATCTCTTTCAGATACCTCTCTTAACAAACTATTGGAAAAACTCGAGCAATATCAACCCCGTGCTATTGGTTTGGATCTCTACAGAGATTTTAAAGCTCAAGACCCCAATTTGATTACCCGTTTCGAGCAAACTGAAAATTTAGTTGGGGTTTGTAAGGGGAGTGATGGAGTTTCATCTGTAAACGGTATTGAACCACCACCTGAAATTCCAGAAGAACGCTTGGGATTTAGTGACTTTGTTCACGATCCTGATGGAGTTGTGCGCCGACATTTGCTTTACATGGACCCTGAGGCTATATCCTTGTGTCCGGCTTCCTTTGCATTCAGTACACAACTAGCATTCCGCTATTTACTGGCTTACGGCATTCAACCAAAGTTTACACCAACTGGAGATTTACAACTTGGCAAAACAGTTTTTCCCGGTTTGCGACCTCGCACCGGCGGTTATCAAAGTATTGATACCAATGGCGGTCAAATTTTACTGAATTATCGTTCATCCAAAAATATTGCCAAGCAGGTCACACTGACACAAATTCTGTCTTCTCCTATTAATCCAAGTGCAGTTAAGGACAAAATTGTTTTAATTGGGGTAGCTGCTAAAGGTGATTACCCAGATTATTGGGCGACTCCTTATGGAAGTAAGTTAGACGAGCAAATGCCAGGAGTATTTGTACAAGCGCATATGGTAAGTCAAATTATCAGTGCGGTTTTGGATAAGCGAAATCAACTGCAAGTTTTATCTCCATTAGTTGAAGTCGTATGGATTTTGGGGTGGTCTGTCCTAGGAGGAGTGTTTGCTTGGCGAGTTCGCTCGTTTCCTAAATTGGTGCTTGTCATTGGTGTTTTTTCTGGCTCTCTCTACATACTTTGCTTTGGTATGTTAATACAAGGATACTGGGTGCCATTTGTGCCTTCTGCTTTGGCTTTAGTTGTGACTGTTCTTGCTACGTCGGTTCAGAAGTCGGGGGTAGGGGTTAAAGAGTAAAAGTTAGATTTATTAAATTTTAAGTAATTAGTTATGATAAGAACATCAGGTTTGATAAAACTAATTTTGGCAGTTGCCTTCGGCTGCTTCAGTTTACTGGGGAGTTCAACTTGGGTGACCGCCCAGCCTGCTCGCTCGGGTGCGACAGAACGCCCTAACCCCACTCCGCCTGAGTCTAAATCGAGAACTCGCAGACAACCTATACGACTGATTTTACCTCCACTTCCTAAAGACATATCCTCTCCTGGTGGTCGTCGTTATGGTGGAGCTAGACGAACTGGGTGTCCAAAAGACGTACCATTGCAACTCACTGCCTTAGTTCCAGCCACTGAGTCACAAGGGACTGTTACAAATATTTGGGGTTTGACGTCAGCAGAACGCCCTATCCTGTGGTTCTACACGCCTTATAATAAAAGTTCTAACTATCCGGCTGATTTTGAGCTGCTTGATGACCAGTCAACTCCAATTTATAAAACAGAGATTTCCCTTCCAAATGTAGCCGGAGTCATTGGCGTTCCTCTACCTCCCTTGACAGCTGGCAAACAATATCGCTGGTTCCTCAATGTTTACTGCGATCGCCAACAGCAAGAAACTCCCATTTTTGTTGAGGGTGTGGTGCAACGCGTCAATTTGAAGCAAGCCATACAAGAGCAATTGCAAAAAGCAGAACCAATACAGCAAATTGCTATCTATGCCAATAATGGAATATGGCATGACGCGCTAACGACCCTAGCACTATTGCGGCAGAAAAATCCCAACGATGCAACGCTTGCAGAAGATTGGAAGGATTTGCTAAGTAGTATTGGTTTAAGTCAGTTCGTGACACAGCCGCTAACAGTAGCCAGTGACCCGTAACCAAAAAAAGCCCCTTCCCAGTTGCTAGTATTAAACGGTTCATCTATATTTGATTGAGTGAATCCCTATGGGAGAAAACTGAAGCACTTATCAAGCGTCCTCTAACGTACTCAAGCAAATTCCGTTGTTAGCATGAAATTCCAACTGTTCCCAGTTTTTTTATTTTCCCAGATGAAAGTACGTCATTGGTGGCTTGGTATCCTGATATGGATAGCGATGGTTGCTCCGGCTCAAGCATCAGTGATTTTACGTGTCGCCATTGAGAGGGATGTTAATCAAGTTAAAGTCGGTAGTTCTACGGCGGCTGTTGTAAAAGATGGTAGTGGTCGTACTTTAGGTCAACTCCCTCAATTGAGTTCTTACTATGCTCAAGCTGTTCCTGGGGGAGTTGCTTTAGATAGATGGCAATCTAGTTTATTCTGGATTGAGCCTATAGGTAAAGGGTATGTCTATATCGGAGATCGTTGGTATCGGGGTAGAACTCTAGTTGTTCCTTCACAAAAAGGTTTAACTGCGGTTAACTGGGTGGATATGGAGGAATATCTTTACAGCGTTCTGGGTGGGGAGATGGACTCCCGATGGCCTATAGAAGCACTGAAAGCACAAGCGATCGCAGCCCGGACTTATGCACTTTACGAACGAGAAAGACAGCGCAACAACCCCATTTACGATCTCGGCGATACACCAGATCGCTGGCAAATTTACAAAGGCGTTGTGAGTGAATCGCCTACTACTTACGCGGCTGTAGATTCCACATCAGGTAAGGTACTGACTCACAAAAATAGAATTATTCTCTCCGTGTTTCACGCTTGTTCTGGCGGTCATACTGAGGATGTTGAAAATGTTTGGGGAAGCCATGAGCCCTACCTGCGTGCTGTTCCTGACTTTGACCAAAATATCAGAGAATGCAATTGGGTCAAAACCTTTTCACCGGCGGAAATTAGCGCTCAAATTCCTGAGGTTGGCAACGTTAAGCAAATTGTACCCGAAAGCACTTCACCTTATGGCAGTGTGAAAGCTCTAAAAATTGTAGGCGATCGAGGTGAAAAAGTGCTCAGAGGTGAGGATGTACGTACAGCACTCAAGCTCAAGAGCACTCGTTTTACCGTCAGTAATGGTAATGGTAGCTTTACGTTAAGAGGGCTTGGTTTCGGTCATGCTATAGGCATGAGTCAGTGGGGTGCGTATAATCTAGCACTACGGGGATACAATCACTTGCAAATTTTAAACTACTATTACCGGGGTGTCGCTCTCGCTCCAATTCAGGTGAAATAGGATTGGCAATTGGTAATTGACGATCGCACTTGCAGCAGCATATCTCAACAAAGTACGGAACGAGGCTCTCATTTTATCAATTGAGGATGCTTTATGTTGCCAAATGTCCGCCGATTTATCACGATTTATAAGGGCTATGAGTGGTCTTTTTGGCTGTCACAAATTTTGCAGGCGATCGCAACGATTTTTACCCTGCTCATTCCCCTGATGACTCAGAGCTTGATCGATCGGGGCTTATCCCAGGGCGATCGGGAAGCCACAGTGCAAAGCGTGCTTTGGATGGTTCTATTTGCCGTGCTAGCGGCGGTTTTTACCCTCGCCAATTCTTTTTATGCCGTTACGTTTGCCGAAAATACAGCCCATGCTGTGCGGATGTTTCTGTACCGCAAAATTCAAACTTTTTCCTTTGGCAACCTAGATCGTTTCCCCACCAGCGATCTCATGGTGCGAATGACCAACGATGTCAATGCAATCAAAACGACTATTCAACTGATAATCCTATCTGTAGCCCAAGTTCCAGTCATGTTTGTCGGCGCATTGGCACTGATTTATCTAAACAGTCCCAGTTTGATGTGGATTTTGTTCGTTGTTATCCCCGCGATCGTGGCGATCCTTTTTGTCTTAGTGGTGAAAATAGGACCACTTTTTCAAATTCAGCAACAGAAGTTAGATGCTCTTAACAATATGTTGCAGGAAAACCTGGCAGGGGTGCGAGTGGTTAAAGCTTTTGTGCAAAGTGACTTCGAGAATCGTCGGTACGATCGCGTCAACCGAGACTTACGCCGAGCCACCCTGCGTCCGATGCAATATGTGGCATTTCTGCCTCCGGGCTTGTATTTGGTCATCAACTTAGCATCAGCAACCGTCCTTTGGGTTGGAGGGTATAGTTTCGATCGGGGCACTGTGACTGTGGGTGAAATGCTAGCCTTTACCCAATACCTCGCTACTATTCTAGTGCCTCTAGTGATACTGGCAGCGATCGCGCCTCAGTTGACAGCAGCAGAAGCCTCTGCCCAACGGATGTTTGAAGTTCTCGATACCATCCCCACCATCCCCGAACCTACCACTCCCACCAAATTAACCCCAGAGACTGTTAAAGGACGGATTGTATTTGAGGATGTTAGTTTCAGTTACCCCAGTTACAATGAGCGGGTGGGGCAACCCGTTTTACAAAACATCAATTTGACAATTGAACCGGGACAGACGGTGGCATTCTTGGGGACGACAGGTTCCGGCAAATCCACCTTGGTGAACCTGATTCCTCGTTTTTACGATGTGACAAGGGGACGAATTACCATTGATGGCATCGACGTGCGGGACATTCCTCTGGAAACCCTGCACCAAATTGTAGGTGTATCCCTCCAAGAGTCGGTACTGTTTAGTGGCAAAGTACGGGACAACATTTGCTACGGCAAACCAAATGCGACTGAAGACGAAATGATTGAGGCAGCAAGGGCCGCAAATGCCGATGGGTTTGTGTCAGCCATTCCCGAAGGCTATGATGCCACAGTGGCACGGCGAGGAGCCAACTTTTCAGGCGGACAGCGGCAACGCCTCTCGATCGCTCGTGCGGTAACCGTCAAACCTAGAATTCTCATCCTAGATGATAGCACCAGTGCTCTGGACATGGCTACAGAGGCGCGGGTGCAAGATGCGTTGAAACGCCTAATGGCAGACACCACCATGTTATTTGTCGCTCAACGAATCAGTACAGTCATCACTGCGGACACTATTTTCCTGCTAGAAGGTGGAAAAATTGTTGACCGGGGAAACCACGAGCAACTCCTTCACAGCAGTTCTCTGTATCAGGAAATCTACCGTTCACAATTGGGAGGTGTCACCGCATGAACAAGCCCTTGCTGCATCGAAAGGTAAAGTTTAAAGCAGGAGACCCGCCCCCAACCCAGCCACGTTTGAAGGTGTTGGGACGATTGCTCGGTTACATCACTCGGTATGCCTTAGAGGTTGTCGGAGTTATTGCGTTATTGTTGTTGAGTACAGTGTTAAACCTGCTTATTCCCTATTGGCTGGGGGTAGGGCTGAACAATCTAAGCAGCACTCCCGATCTAAGGGTCATTACCCAAGTGGCTATCGGGATAGCGATCGCAGCTATTTGCAGTTCCGGTGTCATGCTCTGGCAAACTCTGATGCTGAATCGCGTAATACAACGGGCACTTTATCGTTTGCGGCAGGATTTGTTTGAGCAGATGCAAACCCTGTCGCTGAACTTCTTCGATCGCCAACCGATTGGTGACTTAATGAGCCGTGTTACCAATGATACGGATGCAGTTGCCCAATTTTTTCGTAACAGCTTGAATTTAGTTGTTAGCGAAACGTTGCAATTGGTCTTCCTTGTTTTAGCCATGTTCCTGCTGAACTGGAAACTGGCGATCGCAGCTTTGACAATTGCCCCACTGATTGTGCTGTTTTTAGGCTTCATCAGTCAGATTGCGGGACCTGTGTTTGCCAATCTTCAAGCACAGATTGGCGAACTCAACAGCTTATTGGAAGAAACTGTCAGCGGGCAGAAGGTGGTAATTGCTTACGGTCAGCAGGAAGAGGCGATCGCAACCTTTGAGGATATCAGTCATTTAGCTCGCTTAGCAGGTGTCAAGGCACGCTTGCTAGCATTAGTAAGCGGTCCGGTTACCCTCGTTTTGACGAACCTGGATGTGGCTTTAGTAGCACTAGTGGGGGGACTACTGACCTTGCGAGGAGAGGCTAATATCGGGGTTGTTGCTACTTTCTTACAATACACTCGTCAGTTCTCGATTCCAATTGCGAGTCTTGGTAATAACCTAGATACTTTGCTAGCTGCAAGCGCCGCCGCCGAGCGCATTTTTAGCATTTTGGATGAACGACCAGCCATTGTAGACCAGCCCAATGCTCCAGAAATGCCACCAATTCAGGGCCACGTACTGGCTCGCGATGTAAACTTTAGCTATATTCAAGGTAGACCTATCCTGAAGCACAACAGCTTTGAAGCCAGACCGGGCGAAAAAATTGGCTTGTGCGGACCGACTGGAGCAGGGAAGAGCACCATTATCAACCTGATTACTCGGTACTACGACCTCGATGGGGGCGAAATTTTGATTGATGGGCATAACATTGCCACCTTCCAACAGGACAGTCTGCGGCGGCAAATTGGCATTGTGTTACAGGAGGCATTTTTGTTCTCTGACACAGTTATGAACAATCTGCGCTATGCCCGTTTAGATGCCACCGAGCAGGACTGTATTGAGGCGACCAAACAAGCCAATGCTCATGAATTCATTTTGCATCTGCCAGATGGTTACAATACAATGCTGACGGAACGAGGCAGTAATTTAAGCCAAGGACAACGGCAATTACTAACCATTGCCCGCATGATGGTTCAAAATCCCCGCATGGTTATTCTGGATGAAGCGACTAGCAATATAGACACCAGAACCGAACAGAAGATTCAACAAGCCTTAGATCGATTAATGCAAGGACGTACTAGCTTTGTGATTGCCCACCGTTTGAGTACAATTCGCAATGCGGATCGGATTCTGGTGCTTAAGGCAGGTGAAATTATTGAAACTGGTACTCATGACGAACTGATGCAAAAACAAGGATTCTACTATGACTTATTTATGAGTCAGTTCAAAGGTAAATTGAATTATGAATTATGAATGCTGAATTAAAAATTTCATAATTCATAATTCATAATTCATAATTTATAATTCATCATTCTTCTTAAATTCTTGTTCTAGCAAATCCGTTTCAGTAGAGTAAGCTAAATCGTCAGTACCGATGACTTTTGCTGTGGCAAATTGACGGGCATAAGAAATTTTTTGCTCCAGTTGCGTATTTGGATCTGCTAACAATCTAGCACGCTCCTGTCGAACGCGGTTGCGGCTGCTAATTTTGCTGTTGCGCCATTGAATCCAAAAGTATCGGATTAAGGGGATCGCAAGAAAACCCGTTCCATAAGCTAATAACAGCCAGTAAATTCCTTGAACAAAGGCAACCAATCCCCCTAGCTGTGCTGCTACTACGCCATCTCTTAACAAACTTCCCAACACTAACGCACCGACGAAATTTGCGACTCCGAGCCCAGCACTTAACATAATTTGCCCTGATGTTGCTGCACTGAATCGCCAAGAAAATTCCATGAGATGGTCTGATAGGGGGTCATAATGCTGTTGAGCATCACTTCTCCTTACGGATTTGGCAGATCCCTGCGACGGGATACCGCCCTGTAGTACTGCACTCACTTGCAATTCTGGAAAATAATAGACAATTTCTCCTTCGGGGCTGACTGCAGGTTGTCCGTTAAAACGAGTCAGAACGGGCAACATATAATCTTCGTACTCTTTTGCAGAACCTTCTCCTATGTCATCAAGATAAGGCGCAATCTGTTCGGCAACGATCGCACCTCGATTCTTGCGAATGACGCTAGCAATTTCTTGCCATCGGCGTTCTTCTAAATTGGCATTGGGGTTACCATCACCAAATAAAAACGAAAACACGGCTTCAAAGAAATTGAGATGGCTTTTTTCTCGCCGTCTTTGTCGTTGGTGGGTATCGTAGTCAGGGCTGAGATACCAAAAGATATCGGGGAAATAAAAGAAACTAAAACTGCTACCCCTGTCATCCCCATCCCGGTCCGAGTTGGCGGCAGAGATAATTAAGATAATTGAGAGCGTTATCAGAGCAATGGAAGCAATGAGGAAAATTCCAAAGGAAATACGAATTAGGTAAAAAATAATTCCCCAAATTTTTTGCCACCATTCCTGCAATCTTAATTGAAAGTATTTATTACGTAAAATATCTCGAAAGTTTTTAGGAAATAGGTAAACAATATCACCAGTCTCTGAAACTTGTAGATGTCCGCCAGCATCAGAAGCTAGGGCTAGTAAACCCTGATTTGCCTCTGCAACATTTAAACCAGCTTGAGTTGCCACGTCTCCAACGGTGACGCGATAACCCAATTGTTCTACAGTTCGCATTATGGTGGGATTTGGAGCCATCGCTCTTCCCTCGCAATGAAAAATAAGCTTACTGTTTCTAGTATAGAATTTGAGTTTTCATTGAGTGCCGATGGCGTTAGTTCTGACGTATGCAGCAATGAAGTACCTACACCGACTGGTACTCAGTACGGTGTAGGTACGTTATAGGAGGTTCCCATTTACAGGAATTTGCGAGCAGCTAGCTAATAACAAGCTTGCAATTGCAATGACACTTAAATATTTGCGAATTGCTTTTTCCGAGCGCTGCTGTTTGTCAAGAACTTTGTATCTTCACTTTAAAAGTCAAGTCATTGAAATCTGGATCTTGTGCATTGAGTAGGTCTTCAAACCCAAACTGGTTGTTGTCTAACAGCTTAACATGATTTGTCTTGTCAAGATTTGCCGCTCCTTGGCTAAAGAATGCTTGGAGATTACCAAATGGATTGTTGAGAAACTGCTCTACTGTACCATTAGCGATCAGATAAGGTGCGTACAAAGCTCCACCATCAAATTGGCTGATAAGCTTGCCTGTATTCCGATTTATCTCTCCCCCAGATACCCGTTGTTTCAGTGCTGCTTGGGCATAGCCAGGATCTTCCGGATAAATCAGTTTGTTAGTCATGGAATCGAGAACTGCTCCATCTGCACTAGCGATTTTATAAAAGCCTGCAGAGTTATTGTAGAAAGCGTCACTCTTAATGTCGTCGAGGGTGACGGAGACTTTGCTATCGACCTTACCGTCTCGATCGAGGTCAACCGAACGCAGGTCAATAAGTAGCTTTTGGGAGTCAATAAAGCTATCGACAGGAGTCATAACTTGATAGTCATCCGTTTTGTTGTTGCCTTTGTTGCTACTCGCACTGCTCGGTACTGGAATCTGTCCGTTGGGAACAAATTCAAATGCACCGGCGTCAGGTTGACTGTCTCGGAGAACACCACGTTGGTCTTTTGTAGTAGCCCCATTTGTAGTTCCACCACTGATAGCTGGACTACCGCTCTCAAGCACGTACATCAAACGGTTTCCCACCAATTGGAGAGTGTCGCTAAGCTTAAGGTCATCTACGTATGTAGCAGTTGCTGTGACTTTTGGTCCTAGGTCGCCTACAGTTTTTTCTACGAAATTACCGCCACCATCTTTCAACTGGTAATTCGTATGCATCTGTTGTGGAGATGCAGTGTTACCAGCGAAGATAGTATTGGTCAGGGTAATGTCATCACTGTTGCGATCGTTTGACCAAATAGCTCCGCTGTATCGTCCTGCTGAGTTGTTGACAAAAGTATTATTTGTAATATTTACGGGTGTGTTATCCGGCGTATTTAAGGTAAGAGCTCCACCCATATCGTCCCTCGCCGAGTTACCAGAGAAAGTAGAGTTTTCAATGTTAACTGTTAAAGTGCCATCGATCCAAGCTCCTCCACCTTGGTGCTCTGATGTGTTATTGGCAATGGTTGTATTGCGAATAGTCAAGTAACCGCTGTTAACACGTAGACCGCCACCCTTGGAGTTATTTTCAGCTCCTCCTCCATAGGTTACTGAATTGCCAACGATTGAACTGTCCTCAATCAGAATTTTATCGGGGTTATACGTCCATAGGGATAACCCACCGCCAAGACCCTTAGCTTTGTTGCTTTCAAAAACACTCCTACGGATAGTAATTTCACCACCTAGGTCATCTTTTTCCGATTTGTCAGCTCCATCAGTGAAGACAGCACCCCCATCTCTAGTACTTTCATTATTCTTGAAAGTGGAATCTTCAATAGTCAGAGGACCAAGTAGGCTGTAGACAGCTCCACCTTCACTACCCTTGTTATTGGTAAAAGTACTGCCTTCAATCTTGACGAAGCCATTACCCGGATCGAAGTCAGGTATACCTCCGGAGCCATAGGTGGAAATTGCTCCCGCACTGTGGTCATCATTGGCGATCGAACCATCATTGCCGTCAAACGTACTGTTACGAACAGTGAGGGAGCCACCAAAGCCAACGCGAATGGCTCCACTCCGCTCACCAACATTATTCTTAAAGAGACTATTTTCAACCACGACATCGCTGAAGTCATGAATCCGGATAGCACCTCCTGCTGCAAAATCCTGGTCACTCGTAGTACCAGCAACTGCCCTACCATCTACGAACGCCAAGTCCTTGATAGTCACGTTAATACGGTTCTCTTGGTTGCCGATATTGAAAATACGGCTCTGTTGATTGCCACTAATTGCTAAATTTGATGCATCTGAGCCATCAAAAGTTAAAGGCTTGAGAATACCAATTTCACCACTAGTGAGAATTATCTTGTCGTTAGCAAGATTGGAGGCAAATTTAATCGTGTCTCCTGGTTGAGCATTTGCGACTGCCTCTCTTAAAGAACCAGCTCCACTGTCTGCGGCACTGGTAACGCTGATAATAGCCATGAGTCATTCCTCGGGTAACATTAGCTGGTAGAGCCCCCGAAGTCACTCTTTCGATGGTTGTGCGTCATTACTAGTATTAACCTTGACAACAACTACACTTATGTTTCCATCTTGCAGCAGTATATCATATCTTTATTTTTTCGGTAGTGTTTTGGCAGTTAAGGTAAAAAATTTACTTTGTGCTCAGTAGAAAATTACCTTCTCATATCAACTGCTAATTACCTAAATGCTTGCTAGAGTAAACTTTAGAGACGATTTATAGGAATTTTACAAACCTCTCGTTGCCGGAAATGTAACACAAAAACGGTTTTGTGTGACAAAATATTACAAATAAAGCCAGAATAGGTATGAAGCAGGAGTAGGCTCGCAAACGACAACAGGCGATCGCAAACCAACGCAGGTTAGATTATATTTAGGTAAGCTAAAAAATCATTTGCATATGCCAAAATAAATCGTTTAGTGACTTTATCTGGTTTTGCTGCTGCTGATTTTTTAGCTTGTTTTGCGTTAAAATTATTATCCCCGGCTTGATAAATAGCAAAATTTTTGCCCTACCATGGTTCAATACACTCTTGCTCAAAGCCCAGAAATTGTTCTTACCGTTCCTGGAAAAGATTCCACAAAAGCCCGTGAGAAAGCAATGGATCAGTTGATGAAACTGATGGATGAAGGTAAACTTCCTACAGAATTAGAAGATGGCTTTGGTCCTCAACAACTGATTGAACTGAAAGAAGCCCCAGTTGAGACAAATAGTGATGAAGATGCTATTTCTCAAGCTGTCCAAGTTTTAAGCAATCTTGCTACGCTCAAACTAAAAGTGCAAGAGTCACGCACGGAAGCTCTGGAAATTCGCAAGGCAGTTGATGTTTTGTTCTTAGATAAATCGGTGACAGAAGAGGAGATCGCTCGTCTTAAAGAAGGTTTTAAAGTTCTCAAAAATTATGCTCAAGCTAATCTACGCTATCACGAAGCAAGAACAAAAGCAGAAGAAGCTCGCCAAATTCTAGATCGGGCTTTGAAATCTCCTGAAAAGTGACGAGTCAATGGGTGCTTGTATTTAGAAAAATACTGAGTTTATAGTTGCGCCATAGCGCAACCATAAACTATTACCCATTAACGTTTTTCTCCATTCTTTCTCCTACAAGAAGTAGACTAAGAATTAATGGAGTCTAAAACTTCGTTGTGTCCAACTCTTTCAGCGCTCATACTCTTGTAATATTGCTGATAGTAGCTGTAAGAGGTTGTAGTGGCATCCTTTGATTTGTTGGCTATGACTCCTAAAATTGGCGTACCCGAGACCTGGAGTTCTTCTAGTGCTTGCTGGAACATAGTCCGTTTGAGCTTGCCCAACCCAGCAACGAGTACAAGACCATTTGTGTTAACTGCTAGCAAGTTAGCATCTGCAAAACCAACTAGAGGGGATGTGTCATAAATGACTAAATCAAACGTGGATTGTAAGTCATTCATCAAATCCTGCATTTTACGAGATGCAAGCAATCGAATGGAGTCCGGTGGCGTTGGACCAGCACTCAACACAAACAAGTTATCCTCTAAGGGCGATCGCTCAATAACATTATTCCAGTCTAAGTCTTGGGCAATAATATCGGTTAGTCCCTGAATGTTCATTAGACCAACACGACTGTGTATGGTAGGGTTGCGTAAATTGGCATCTACTAGCAAAACTCGATGCCCCATCGCTGCGGCTGCAAGTGCTAAGTGTATTGCAACGGTTGTCTTGCCATCTTCTTGTCCTGGGGAACTAATAACTAGCGAACGAATCGGAGCATCTGAACTTAGAAGAAGAATGTTAGTGTACAGAGAGCGAAAAACTTCAAAGAAGGAAGCACGGGCTGCTTGTTGCTCCTCACTTGCTGCTTCTTGCCAAGCCATTGCGCCAAGCTCTTTTCTTAGAGGAACGACTCCCAACAGTGGTAATCGAGTCGCTTCTTTTAGGTCTTTAGATGTGTAAAAAACGTTGCTCAGCTTATCTATCACCAAAGCTGCGCCTGTACCAAGTAGTAAACCTAACAACGTTCCCAAAGCCAAATTCCGTTTAGTACTGTCTTTAACAGCCTCAGGCTCTGTCACTTCTGCCAGCCGGGGGTCAAGTAACTTCCATGATGGCAATGATTGAGCTTGTTCGATTTTCAGTGCTTGTTCTTTGGCTGTAAATTGAACCAGACCATCCGTAACAATCTTTAAGTCCCTCTGAGTATCATCGTATTGACGAATAACACTGGCTAAATTTCTCAGGTAGGTGTTAAAGTAGCTAATTTTTTCACCCAAAGCGCGATCGCGAGCTTGGAGTGCTCGGATGCGGCTTTGATAATCTCTTTTGACGCGATTTTCTTCAGCCGTTAGCATTGGGAGTAAATTTGCTCGCTGTTCCTGCAAGAATTGCAGACTTGGATTTGTATCTGTGAATTTAGCTGCATCTTTTTTCACTTCAATTTCCACTGTTTGCAGCTGATCTAATATCTTTTGATAGCGAACATTTTCACTCAGCACTGAGTTACCAGCCCTATCCCCTGGTTGTTGCGCCAACTCCCTTTGCAAGTCCTGGTAACTCGCTATCATCTGTTCTAGCTGTACGCGATTTTCTGCCTGCTGTTGCGTCAAAGTAGCAATTTGAGCGGATACTTCTTGAGCTTTCTGTGCTGGCTCTACCAAATTATGCTCTTGTCGAATTTTTTGCAGTTTTCTTTGCCAAGCTCTAACTTTTGCCTCTAAAGGAGTTTTTTGTTCTCTCACAAAATTAATTGCCTGCTGAACTTCGCCTCGACGTTCTTTTAAACTATAGGCAATGTAAGCATCTTTCAGCAAAGTTAAAGTATCTCGGACTAGCTCCTCGTCTGGGCTAGTAAATTTAACTTCTAAAATATTTTGTTGTTGTGATTCTATTTCTAAAAGTTTTGTAATTTTCTGGTAATCCAATTTTGGATATTTAGTTTGGTATTTAACTTGGAGTCTTTTAACGACTGGATCTAGCATCCCACGGCTTTTGAGAACTTGAATTGTTGTGGCAACGGGTTCTGCTTGTTCGGGAGGTGCTATTCCTTTGCCTTGGGACTCCAAGGTTTGAGGAACGTTAGCGACTGCGCGACTTTCTCCAGTCACTGGTTTGGTTAAAATTTCAAACTTTCCTTCATAGACTGGAGGATCTGTTTCTGCCTTTAAAACTGCTGCTGTAGCCACTACACCTGTTACACCAGCGATTAACAATGCACGGCGACGGAGAGATGCTCCCACTTGACCTAAATTTAGCCCCCCTTCATCTTCATTTGACTGAGTGGCATAGGCTTGCGATGACGGGTGTTGATATTGTTCTGACTTCAGCATAGCCTTGTATAAATTTTCTAATTTGTGGTTTTACGTAGTTGCACAGTGCAGCTCTATTGTGGATACACACTTACGTATGTCGAACTGCTAAGTGGTTTGACACACTCGATCAATGAATTCAAGCGCTAATTGCGTGTTCCTGACAATCTTCAGGAGATGCAAACTTTATCAGAAACGAGAGATCGACTTATTCACCCTGTTTGAAGTTTTGAAGAGTAGAAGTTACACTGAGGCGATGCACAATTATAGATACAGTATCATTATGCAACATAAATTTGCCAGTTACCTGTCAACTCAGTAACAATTGCGAGGATTATCGCATAAAATTACAGGGTAGACTCTTTCATGTCTACCCTGTTAAATACTGGGGCGCTAGGATTCGAACCTAGGGATGGCGGGACCAAAACCCGCTGCCTTACCACTTGGCTACGCCCCATCACATTCACGTTAATTAATATAGCAGTAACTCCAGGGGAAGTGTCAAGTACTTTGACAATTAATTTTAGGCAACCGGATTTGTCATGTTCTTCGACCCGATGCTTTCTTAACTTCTACCTTTAGGTAGTAGCTTTTTTAGCTTACATTCGCCATCTAAGGCTGACATAACTTAAAATAACAATCTATAGGTTTAGCTTTTACTTGGTATTCATTTTCATTTTAGGTTTTGATTTCTAGCCCTCATCAGGGCATCTCTCATGCCAATTCTCTGTAAATTTTCAAAAAACTTATGTTTTTTATCAGGTCAGGCATCAACTTCAATATCGTTTGTTTGTTAATACTGAACTTTCTACTGAATAAATTAAAACGCCAGAAGAACAAAACTTATGATTACACTCAGTATATTTGCGGTTGCGATTATGTATTTGAGGTAGCAGAGGGTGGAACGACAGGTTATATGACGGGACAAGGTAAAGGTATCAAACCAGGAGATTACATAATTTTGCGGGATGGTTCTATTTTATGTCGATATCAGGTTGCAGAAATTGATTATTATGCCGAGCCACCAGATATGTGGATGGCTTTACTCCAAAAGGTGACGGTTGATTCACAGTAAAACTCAGTTACAAGAATGTTTCTATCCAAGTTTGGTTAATTAAGCAATATCAATTGAGGAACATATTTTAAAAGAGAATTGAAACCTTTCTTGACAAAAAAATAGATTTCACTAGGATTATCAAATATTCATTTACAATTTCTTAAAATTAATATGTTTTTTTTATAAATTTACTTATCGTTTTAGAAACCTCATTGAGCGTATACTAGAATGAGAACGAAATTGAAAAGCATCTCCAAATTGGGAATATAGGGTTTTGTGTTTGGGTTGAGAATCTACCACTATACACAGTGAAATGTAGTAAAGCCTTGAATCTTTGAAAACTATGGTATCGGGGAAACGCTGCTTCAAAAAGATGTGAATGTAAAAATTGTTACAACGTAATTTTTTTCAATAAAGTTTCGTTGTCAGGCTATTATGCTGCAAGAATCACTGCCAATAAAATTGTTAGGTTGGTCGTGCAACAGAATTAATAATAGTCTATAGCAATCATAAATGATTTACAAACACCTCTTCCTTGTCTTCCTTGTCCTCCTTGTCTCCCTGGTTTAGATTTCAAATAGGATTGCTATATCTGGATGAAAAAACCTTTGCAATGAAAGATGGGAAGGTTCGAGAATCATCTGTTACTAAATAATTTTTGGCTAAAAATTTATAGCAACAGAGTTTTTTGTAAAAATTTTGAAAAAAAGTATTGAATCAAAAAGGGAAAATCTCAAGCTTATGGCACAAAAATCACTAGATGGGAAAGTGTTAGAGTCATCTGTAGTGGTAGCTGTTGGAGAGCAAATTTCTTCAGATCTGGGTGGAGAAGCAGTAATTTTGAATCTCAAGACAGGGGTTTATCACGGATTGAATCAGGTTGGTACACAAATTTGGAATTTAATTCAGCAACCTCAGCATGTAGAGAAGATTAAACAAGTGCTTCTACAAGAGTACGAAGTTGAAGCAGAAGTTTGCATGAGTGACTTATTAGAACTGCTAAATAATTTAAAAACTACAGGGCTAGTTGAGGTAAGGGATGAGACAGCTACATAGCTTGTTCAAACTTTCAGGGAGCGATCGCTCTCTGTTAGCAATAACTGTGATTCTGTTGGGAACTATCAGGATGGGGTTATGGCTGTTGGAGTTTCGCGTATTACTTAAACTTCTGAACAAGATCGGTCAATCGAATTTCCTGATTTTTACTTCTCCTAGCAGTTCTGTTTCTGTGAGCAAAATTATTTGGGCTGTAAACGTAGCTAGCCGTTATATGCCATATGGGGTAAAGTGTTTGGCGCGTGCTTTGACTGCTTGGGTGCTAATGAGCCGTTACGGGTATTCGTCCGAACTACGGATAGGTGTTGCCAAAGACACAGCAGGAAGGTTAGAGGCTCATGCTTGGATTGAGTATGAAGGACGAGTTGCGATTGGTAATTTGATAGACCTCTCTCGATTTACTCCACTGCCATCTTTACAAGGAGTCAAATTATGAGCGGTATTGTAGGGATATATTACCTTGATAATCGTTATGTAGAGCATCAAGAGCTACTGTCAATGACTGATACCTTGGTACACCGGGGACCCGATGGTGCAGACATTTGGGTTAGCGGGTCTGTAGGTTTGGGACACCGAATGCTGTGGACGACGCCAGAATCTATATTCGAGAAACTACCACTCGTTAATGAAACAGGCGATTTAGCTATTACCGCAGATGCTCGTATTGATAATCGAGAGGAGTTGATCTCTAAGCTAGATTTCTGCGATCGCCCAATAGAAAAAATTACAGATAGTGAATTTATCCTTGCTGCTTATAAGAAGTGGGGTGAATCTTGTCCGGAGCATCTTTTGGGAGACTTTGCCTTTGCGATTTGGGATAGGCACAAGAAATGTTTATTCTGTGCGCGAGATCATTTTGGAGTCAAGCCTTTTTATTACTATTGTCAACCGCGTCAAGGCTTTTTATTTGCCTCTGAGATCAAGGCATTGCTGTGTTTAGCAGAAGTACCTCATTGCCTTGATGAAGTTAGAATTGCTGACTTTTTGACCTTGATGATGGAAGACAAAGGCATCACAACCTACAAAGACATCCTACGGCTTCCACCAGCGCACAGTATGGTTGTCAATGAATCAGAACTACGCCTGTGGTCTTACTGGTCTCTCGACCCTAACCGTGAAATTAAGTTAGAGTCTGATGAAGATTACGCCGAGGAATTTAAAAAAATTTTTACAGAAGCAGTGCGTTGCCGTCTGCGTAGCGCTTTTCCCATAATCAGCCACTTGAGTGGTGGATTAGATTCTTCTGCTGTAACTTGTGTAGCTCGAAACTTATTAACTGAATCAGAAAAATATCAATTATATACAATCTCAACTATTTTTGATAAGATTACCGAGTGTGACGAACGTCCGTATATTAATGCAGTATTAGACCAAGGAGGATGCATTCCTCATTATGTTTATGGAGACCAGCTGAGTCCGCTATCTAACCTCGATTGCATTTTTCAGTACGAAGATGAAGCCCTGCTTGGTTCCAGTTATTTTTATCCTTGGAACTTGAACCGCACTATCAAGAATTTAGGGATGCGAATTTGCCTTGATGGTTTTGACGGTGACACGACAGTTTGTCACGGTATGAGCAGGCTTACAGAACTTGCATATCAAGGAAAGTGGAAAACCTTTATACAGGAAGTAACAAAAGTTTCGCAACACTTTAATTTCTCTCCTAGTGCTATGTTTCGGGGTTACGGTCTGCCTTACCTCAAGAATTTAGCAAAACAGTGGCGTTGGATAGAATTTGCCAATGCCGTGCAGTTAATTCACAAGCATTTTGGTAGTTCGCGCAAACAGTTAATTTTGCATCACGGGCTTAAACCTCTACTTCCAAGAGTACTACAGAAGTTTTTCCAGTGGCGGAGAAAGCAGAAGAGGTCACTAGCTTCAGCAACTTCCCAAACTTCTCTAGTCAATCGTGACTTTGCAGAAAGTATTGATTTGGATAAACGTATCCAGCAGTTAGTTAGTTCCACCAACCAACCCCTAAGTGTAAGAGAAGAGCATTGGCGTAATCTAACTCAGGGTATATTAGCATACACCCTAGAGCAGATGGATCGGTGTGCGGCAATGTTTTCCTTGGAAGCTCGTCATCCATTTATGGATAAAAGACTGGTTGAATTCTGTCTGGCACTACCTTCCGAGCAAAAGTTGTACCAAGGTTGGAGCCGGATGATTATGCGCCGTGGTTTGGCAGGTATTTTGCCAGAGAAAGTTCAATGGCGTGGGGGAAAAGCGGATCTGACACCCAATTTCAATGACGGGTTTTTAAACCGCGATCGTCAACTTCTAGATGAGGTCATGTCTCACAAAATAGAAAGCATGGCAAAATATATTGATTTGGATTTTTTGCAAGCAGCTTATCAACGAATCTTATCACCAGGGAGTCAAATCGCTGACAGTGATTGTATAGCAGTTTGGCAAGCAGTGATTTTGGCATTATCGCTGGAATTTAAAGGATTAGTACCCTAATTACGTAAACTTGGCAGGTGGTGAATCTGTATAGATAACAGTGCGATCGCCGTAAGTCCAGTTAAGCTGGTGCATCACCACAGACTGAGAGCTTGGCAGGTTGTGGTTTTAATCAAAAAGCTACGCTGTAAGTCCAGGTTGGTGCTATCTGCAACAAATAACTCCGTTAACTATATACTCAAAATCAGGAGATAGATTCATGAAAAGTAGATACACAGCTCCCAAGCTGACTGTTTACGGTAATGTTGCTGAGATTACCCAAATTCTTGGCAGCTCATCAAACAATGACTTTTTGTTCTTCAACGGCAATGTTAACTCCAGTGCTGCGGCTTCCCCCGACGCGGGTTCAAGCGATCTTTGTATAGGACCTGCTCCATCTAACGCTAATTGCGGAAAGTTGGAATAAAGTTAGACGCAAAGGCGCAAATGTAGGAATCCTATTGGACTTTTGAAAGATAAAGTAGGGTGGGCATTGCCCACCTTACGAAACTTTTGGTAGGCAATACTTATCTAACCTCGGATTTATTATGAAAATCTACAAAGCATACAACTTATGCATTGCGTCAGAATTGCCACTTGCTCAATTAATTGAAACTGAGGATGAGCCTGATATAATTGTACGATTTGGTAAAGTAGATCGTGCAACTGCAAGGGAACAAGAAGGTAGCAAAAATGTTGTGGGAGGAATACCAGAAGTAGGTGAGTTTTTGATTCGTGACGGACAGGAAATTGTTATGAATCCCGTACCGCATGTGGACGAAACTCTTCTAAGCACTGTAATTTTAGGTCCTGTATTATGCGTACTGCTGCGTCAAAGGGGACTACTAGTTCTACATGCAAGTTGTATTCGTATGGACAAAAAAGCAGTGGCGTTTATGGGTGGTTCCGGGTGGGGTAAGTCAACTTTAGCAGCAGCATTTCATAGTAAAGGGTACGACATATTAACAGATGATGCCATGGCTATTCAATTTGCGGCAGGCAACCCGATTGTTATTCCTGCTTATCCTCAGTTCAAACTTTTTCCCGAGGCACTTACTTCTTTAGGACACGATACTAAGGGGTTGCATCCGGTTTTCCAAAATGCATCCAAATTATCTTATAAGTTTGCTCGTGGTTTCTACTCATCTCCCTTACCGCTTGAGCGAATTTATGTACTTGCTAAAGGAACATCTCACGAAATCGTCAAGCTACAACCTCAGGAAGCTTTTATTGAGTTAGTACGTCATACTCGCGCCATGAAAGTCATGACAGATGCAGAATTTATGAATTCTCATATGCGTTTGTGTGGCGAGCTTATTAAAAATATTAGTTTCTGTCGTTTCACTCGCAAACCCGGCTTAACTGATTTACCACAACTTGTAAAGTTGATTGAGAATGACTTGATACCAACATCAAATTGTGACCAAAAAACGATGGCGAGAATTTTCTAGCTGCCTTTTATCGTTTACTGTTAGCTGTCAAGTGGCTTCAAACTCTATTCTTTATCCCTAATATTAAGAGGTGCTGTTACGTTGTTAAGACAATTTAGTAGCGCGAATAAAATTCTATTTCAAATACATAAAATTTTTAGCTTGGTTTGGGCCGCATCGCGATACTGGACTGTAGCTTGGATAATTATGCTGCTAGTTCAAGGATTGCTTCCCGCTATCTCCATGACTCTGCTTCGACAACTAGTAGATAATTTGGTGGTAGTTGTTGGAGGCGGTGTTTCTTGGACGAGCATCCAGAAGATTTTGG
Organism: Tolypothrix campylonemoides VB511288_2; assembly: GCF_045999855.1. Taxonomy (NCBI): domain Bacteria; kingdom Bacillati; phylum Cyanobacteriota; class Cyanophyceae; order Nostocales; family Tolypothrichaceae; genus Tolypothrix; species Tolypothrix campylonemoides. Next base: position 139,935 of record NZ_JBFPMW010000014.1, on the reverse strand, counting down.
CTCCCGTAGGGGTAATTGGAGGTTTGTTACTCGTAGGCGAGTTTTTTAGTAGTGCGGGTGAATGGATTCGTACTGCTCAATCAGAACTAGTACACGATTATGTCACTGATTTGATTCATAAACAGTGCGTTGCTGTTGATTACTGCTTTTATGAATCCTCAGAGGATAACGATAAGCTTAACCGAGCTAAGGAAGGAGCAAGTGGGCGAGCTCTCGCATTACTAGAAAGTACGGGTAGTTTATTGCAAAATAGCATTACTCTGTTTGCTGTGGCAGCAATCTTGTTACCCTATGGTCTTTGGCTGCCGATGATTCTAGTAGTTAGTGCTTTCCCTGCATTCTATATATTAATGTATCTAAATAAAATTCAGTATCAATGGTCGCAACGAACAACAACTGTTCGTCGCTGGTTAATTTATTATGACTCGCTTTTGACCGGTGACCAAACGGCGGCGGAAGTACGGCTGTTTGACTTTGGTGATTATTTTCAGTCGTCTTACAAAAAGTTGCATCGACAACTCACACAAGAAAAACTTAAGCTACTGAAAAAGCAAACTTTAGGTCGATTTGCTGCTGCCATCTTTGTGCTGCTCGTTTCTGGTGTTGCTTTAGCTTGGATGGGAAGGCAAGTATTGCTAGGAATTCTGAGTTTAGGGGATTTAGCCCTCTTTGTTCAGGCGTTTAATCAAGGACAGGGTATTGTCAAATCTTTGTTAGGTAACTTAGGGCAGATTTATCGTAATGGTTTATTTATCAGTAACTTGTTTGAGTTCTTGCAGATCCAACCCAAAATTGTAAATCCGCCTAATCCTTTGCCCGTACCAGCAATACCCAAACAGGGAATTCACTTTCGGCAAGTTACGTTCCGCTATCCCGGTACAGAAAAACCAGTGTTAGAGAACTTTAACCTAATATTGCCTGCTGGCAAAATTGTGGTAGTTGTTGGTGATAATGGTGCAGGAAAAAGTACGCTGATTAAGCTTTTATGTCGCTTTTATGACCCTGAATCAGGAAGCATTGAATTAGATGGCATAGATATACGTGAGTTTTCCGTACAAGAACTCCGTAGGTTAATTACTGTTTTGTTTCAGTCTCCAATTCCCTACTACACAACAGTTAGTGAAAATATTGCTTTGGGTGATATATGGGCAGCATCGAATCAGACAGAGATTGAAGCTGCTGCTAAAGCCTCGGGTATTGACGATAAGATTATGCAACTGCCCCAAGGGTATAACACGATGTTGGGTAAGTTGTTTCCAGAAGGAACCGATTTAAGCGGTGGCCAATGGCAGCGTCTGGCTCTGGCACGGGCATTTTTTAGACGCGCTCAAATCATTATTTTGGATGAACCTACAAGCGCTATGGACCCTTGGGCTGAACACGACTGGCTAGAACGATTTCGCACCTTGGCAAGCGATCGCACTGCTATTGTCATTACTCACCGTTTCACTTTGGCTATGCGGGCAGACATTATTCATGTTATGCGTGCCGGTCAGATTGTGGAGTCAGGTACTCACGATGAACTCTTGGCTCAAGACAGTCTCTACGCTGAATCTTGGAAATCACAAATGCAAGCTGGTACAAGCAATTCATTTGAAAGTAGTGTGGTTGGAAGTTTAAAACAACACAAAGGTAATTCAACTCATTTATGACAACTTTATCTAAAAACCCAGAAAATCAAAATTTACGAATTAGTACTAAACCCGAAATAGAGCTAATACTTTGTTGTATCCGTCCAGAAATTGATGATGTAACTACGCAAAAAATTCAAATATTGGTTCAAAAAAAGATAGATTGGGAGAATTTAATTCACTTAGCATATACACATGGTGTAATACCTTTGCTATACACTCGCCTTAATACGATTTGTCCAAAAGATATCTCTGAATCTACCTTACAAAAGTTCCGCAGCATCTTTCAATCTATTGCTACGCGTAACTTATTTCTTACTGGAGAACTTCTTAAGCTCCTAAATTTCTTGAAAGAGCAAGGAATTGTCGCCGTACCATACAAAGGACCAGTTTTAGCAAACTTAATATACGGTAATGTAGCTTTGCGTCAGTTCGTAGACTTGGATATCTTAGTTCAGCAACAAGATATCTTTGCTGTTAAAAAACTGCTGATTTCTCAGGGATATCAACCCAAACTTGAAATGACTTATGCAGAAGAACTTGACTACTTGAGAGCTAAAACTGAGCATACCTATGACTTTTTTCACCCTCAAAAAGGAATTCTTATAGAAGTGCATTGGCGAATTGCTCCAAAGTATGTGTCTTCCATTGAACCCAAACACTTGTGGCAAGATATAGAACCGTTTTCCTTTGCAGGCACAACTATATCCAACTTACCTTTAGAAGATTGGATACCAATTCTCTGCGTACATGGATCTAGGCATATGTGGATACGACTAGCATGGCTGTGCGATCTTGCTACGCTTGTTCAAAATCACCCGAACCTAAATTGGGAAAAAGTCCTCGAATTGAGCCAAACTTTAGGCTGTAGGCGGATACTTTGTTTAGGGCTATACTTGGTGAATCATCTTTTTGGAGTTGCTTTACCAAAAGAAACATGGCAAAAGATAACAGAAGATAATATAGTACCTACTTTGTTACCTAAAATCTATAACGAGCTTTTTGGTGAAGTTAGAACTTCAGAAAGGTTTCTTGGCAAAAGCCTTTACCATCTTCAAGTAAGAGAACGTTGGCAAGATAAATTCTTGTATATCCAATCTTTCTTATATTGGTTAATTTATAGAAAAGGTGCTAAATACTTAGCATTTCCTCTTAACCATAAAGTGGACAATGCCAAGATTACCCACCTGACAAATTGAGGTTTTGTGTAATTCGTTAACAGTATTCGACACTACCTCGGAGCGGGGACTGCTTTGTAACCGACATGAAGCACGTTACGATCCGAGACACCACTGCGGGTCTTCACCGTGTTGCCACGCACTTCCTTTACTGACCAATCGTAACCGGCATGACCGTGGTTGACGACGAGATAGATAAGAGAATGTTCGGAATCATAGCTTTCAAAGATAGCTCGATTTTTGGCCCAATCCCCTAAGGCATAAATGTAGCCGCCTAGCAATTCAGTTTTACCACCATCGAATGTTTTAATAACAGTCTGATTGCCCTCGTATTTTAATCCAACAATACGTAACGAGCCACCCTTGTTGTGAATATACCGCTCTCTTTCTGGATTAAGAGCCCAACCATAGGCTTTTTGTCCTTTGGCTACTGTAAAGGAGCCACAGTAATCTTCAAAATAGACATTGCCTGCTCCTGGAACAGATTTATAGTCAATACACGAGGATTTAATCAGCAGGGTACGCGATCCAATGTGATGGATTCCGCCACCGCCTGGGGTATCCAGGATGAGTGGAGTATCAGTTTTTTTGCCACTTACAACGTAAAGCGATTTGCCTGCGGGAAAATTCGTAGTTTTATCGTTGCCTTGATACCAGAAATTGATCCGCTTAACGTGGGAAGGAACGATGAGTGGTTTACGGAAGCGAATAACATTAGTGGGCCATGTATCTTTGGATGGAAGACCCGGAATCTGTGCAAATTGAATGACTGGCTTGCCAGATGCAAATGCCTTTTGAATTTCGTCAGTGTAATCATGTCCGACCCAGTTACGAGTTGGACCTTTTGATTCAATGATATACCAGTTTTTTGGGTCGTTGCAGCTATCGCACTGAATAGAGGATGGGACGGGAATATTCATTGACACGTCTGGGCTTTTGGAGAATAGCTTGGACTTTTTCGATGCGTACTCGCGAATAAAACCACTTAATTTCGTTGTATCCTTTATCAAAGAGTATTTATATCCTTTGATAGTCGCGTTACGTAAGAAGCTTTGGGAAGCTCCTACATCGAATGCAGGCGTATCAGTTGCTTTTTTCCCGGTATATACAGCAACGGCATCAATTATTGTCGAATGCTGCTCTGGTTGTTTACTAGATTGGAATGCCGGTACCGGATTTTTATTGCTACTCACAAAATTACGCACTACAGCGTAATTGTTATCATAAAAGCCGACTTTCAATTGATCCTTGAGGATAACTTTCTCAAAGAAAACGCCGTATTGACCGCTTAAAAGTTTGATGCCGTAGTCAAAGCCTTCAACCTCAATATCTTTGACGAACGAAGGACCAGGCCACCTTTGCAACATACCCAGCCCAACCGCACCACGTTTTTGAGGATCGTCGGAGCGGATTGCAACGTTCTCGATAGTACCATTGTTGTTAGCAACGTAATCAACTGCTACTACCCCAAGATTATTGGCTCCTGTCCTGATACTAAGGTCGCGTACATAATTGTTGTGCGCGTCGTTCTGCGCCCGGTTGGAATTTGCCATTTTCCAGAAGACCTTAGGTCGATCGGGATTTTTGAAACCTGGCGCGTTATCAACAAGCTTAATAATCGAATCCTTTGGACTATCGCCCAATACGGATAAATAACGGGGAAGCTTTTGCCAACCGTTATTTGTAAAATCAAGGGTATTATCGAAATAATAAACACCTTTAGGAAAATACAATGTTTTGATAGCAAATTGCCGATTAGCAACTTCATCAATTGCTTTTTGAATAGCAATGGTATTCCGCCTTACAGCCTCTCGGTTTTCGGGATTAAGGTTTGTTTTGACGCAGAAAGGGTAGGCTGTAACGTTGACAAAATTCATTTTTTCAGGGTATTTGCCCTGAATACCTTTGATGTTCGGCGTACATGATGTACTGGTTTGAACCTGCGCTATGGAGGAAATGCCTCCGTAAACGCAGCCTAGCAGTGGTATAAAAAATATGACTGATGAAAAATGTTTCATTTTTACCCACAATAGTTCCGTCAAAATTACTTATAAAATATAATTGACGTTACAAGAGTTTATAGAATACCTCAACGGTTCATAACCGACCAATCTATTACTTAATGACTTTCAAAAAACAAGCATTAAAATCCAGATTAAAATTACGTATAATGTTGGGATAATATCTTAAAATTCTCTAAAATTTACGATCTTTAATAAACATTATAAAATTATTTAAAAAAAATACTATCGTTAGTTAGAGCGATTGATTAATAGCTCCATTGGGGTATAGAAAGCTCTTCCGGGTAGCTCTGATAATTTGACGTTCTTGCCATGCCAAACCAATGAGCATTGCTGTAGAGAGCATATATCCAGGTTCTTCCATCTGAGTAAAAATAAAACCATAAATCATTACAGTAAGTAACTGAAACCTGGAAAAGTCATCCTGGCAAATCCGACACCAGACGATTGAACAGATAAACAAATAAGCTGCCAGACCCAAAAATCCTAAATCTCCCCAAATTCCTGCCCAGCCCCATAAAGGAGCGAAAAAACTTGAGTCCAGCCAATAATACTCTGGACTGAACCAGAAAGACCAAACAGCTTGACTAGCAGGATGAATAGTAGCACCTAATGGCTCTAATAAACTACTATAGTCTTTTAACATCCACCCCCCCAACCGTCCAATAGTGTGACCGGGACCCAAACCAAATAGCCAATTTAAGGATGATTTATAATACGAAGGAATTATTTGAAAAGGTACACTCTTAAGTATTGTAGCTTTACCTTCAGGACCGTAAAGTTCTGGTCTAATCCAGCCTTTAAAAGCAACAAAGGCTTCCACGTTGTATATACACCAATATAGCAAATAACTAACCAATATAGCAGCTATTATATATTGTAGAGCAGTTTTTATGTCTTTTAATCTAGTTAGTACCAGTAGTACCCAGGCTATCATCCAGACTACGATTACCTGCTTTGCATCAGCAAATAAAAGTTGAATGAAGGCTGTAGTAAACACAGAAGCTCGCAACCAGATTGGGGTTCCTTTTGTACTGAGCCAAAAGTACAAACCAAAAGACATAGAAACAGAAGCACCAACAACATGGCCAGAGCCAGAAAGGTAGAAAACTCCTTGGACATTGTCAAAGGGCTGCATACTAGTTACTCGAAGAATGCCAAAGGTAATTAGAAAGTGCTGGGCAAAAGCCAAAAAAATATGTAGGCTAATAAAGCCCATAATCCAAGTTTTAAACTTTTTGAACCTTTCAATAGAAAAGGGGATAGAAACCATTGCTATAATTACTAGAAAAGGCTCAGTAAGCAACATCCAATCTAAGAAAACATTAATAACTCCAGCTTGATTTAGAAGAGCACTAATAATCATGACACCTAGTAGGACGAATAAGCTTATTAAGAGAATTTTCGCAATAGATTTCTGCTTTTTATTCCTAACTTTAGTTGTACTAATTATAATTCCACAAGCAAGAGGAACAATTACAAAGTGAACAAAATTAATAGTTGGAGGTGCGCCTATAGCGTCTATAATTCGAGGAAAGAAAGCAGTAGCAAATGCTAATAGTAATAGAATGGAGTTTCTAACATATCCGTCTTTTTTTTTATAAAGCTCTATTTCCGATCTCATTTATTACCCTTTTTCTGCAATTAATCAAGCTACAATCTTATTAATTTTAGTATAAATTTCAATAAGCTTTTGGTAGTTTTTCTCAGCAGTATACTTGGCTTCAAACTCAGCCCGCGCTTCCTGACGCATCTGAGCTAGCTTTTTTGGATTCGCTAAAACCCACTCTACCTTTGCTGCTAAATCCCCTGCATCCCCAGGACAGAAATGCAGCCCGGTACGACCAGAATCTACAAGTTCTGCAATAGCACCAATATTAGCAGCTATGACTGGAGTTCCTTTGGCAAAAGCCTCAATTGCTACGCGACCAAAGGTTTCATACCATTTCGACGGAAACACTAAAAACATTGCTTCACCCATTAAGGTATAAACTTCTGACATTGGTTTGCGTCCTAGCCATTCAACTTGAGGAAGTCGTTTTGCTGCTTTTACGACTTGGTCAGCTAGGGGACCATCACCGACAATTTTGAGAGGGATTTGTGTACCAAGGTGCTCCCAAGCAGTTAATAAAGTATCTAAACCCTTTTCTACAGAAAGTCTCCCTACAAAAAGCGCAAAGCCACCAGACTCTGTACTAAAACCAGGATCGTGACTCACAAAGTTTGGTTTAACTAATATCTTTTCTTCAGGAAGACCACCTGCAATAAATTTTTGTTTTGCAAACTCTGTAAGAGCAATATATGCATCTACCATTTTTGTCCAGGTATTCATACTTCGATGCAGGCTAATCATTGTTGCTACTCCGCCACTAGCAATTTGACTGTTGCGATAACAACTATGCATCACTGCGGGATAAGGGATTAACTGACCCAAACAGTCTTCACAAATGCCTCCGTTTCGGAAAAATAGAGCGTTCGGGCATAGCAGTCGATAGTTATGTAAAGTTTGAACTACAGGTACTCCCTCTTCCTTGGCAGCATAATATACTGAGGGAGAAATTAAAGGAAAAAAATTTTGGATGTGGACAATATCGTAGGGTGCGCTACGAAGTTTTTGTTTGACTATATTGTAAGCTTCTTTTGACCAAATTGTTTTCAACCCTAATTGTGCTGGATTTAGAGATGCAATTTGCTGATTATCTTCTTCATACACATCTACTTGGTGACCCATCTCTTGCAGGAGCTTTTCTTCAGATTCGCGAGATTCATCTTCTCCCCCACGGATTTGATACTTGTTATGTACACTTAAAATGTGCATTTTAAAAATCCTCTTGAATTAATTCATAGATAACTAATTTTTCCTTTCTTTTTCCAGAAGTTTTTCATAAAGAGTGGCAACTTGCTCCGCTGTTTTCTCCCATGTAAACATTTTGACCCTTGCTAAACCGCGTTCGACTAATGATTTTCGATATAAAGGTTTTTCTAAAAGCTCGCCTACAGCCTTCACCATCGTTGTAACATCGTTTGGTGCTACTAAAATAGCAGCATCACCCGCGACTTCTGGAAGTGATGTTACATTAGAAGTGATGACAACTGTCCCACACGCCATTGCCTCTAAAATTGTTATTCCAAAACCCTCATAAAGTGAGGGAGATAAAAGCACATCAGCTGCGTTATAAATATTAACTAAGCTCTCTTTGTCTGGCTTACCTAAATAGGTGACGCAGTTTTCTAAGCTGTGTGTTTGAATAAATTTTTTTTGCTCGGCAGTAAAATCTGCACCTGCTTTCCAAAACTGAATAGATAATCCTTTATCTTTAAGCGCTTTAATGACTTTCAATGCTGTAAAAATATTCTTGCGTGGATGATTTGAACCCACATTGAGTATACATAAAGTTTCTGGTGAAACACGGTGTTGTTGTCTAAACGATGCTATATCATCCTGAGGAAGGAGGTGAAAGATACGCTCAACTCCGTTTGGTACAACTGCAATCCGCTCTGGCTCTATCTTCAATTCACGCACGACATCTTGTGCAGTGTGTGATGAAACAGTGATAATACGATCGGCTTGGTGCATTCCTCTGATAGAAAATTTCCAAGCTGCTGTACTGACAAAAGATATCCTTGCCTGGTCGTAGATGTTCTCTGGTTGAATTAAATTAATTAAATCGTGGCATGTTACTACACCTAGTTGATGATTTCTCTTAAGCCAACGGGCTAGATGACCATCACTGTGATCTATGATGTGGAAGATGTCAGCTTGTTTTTTTCTTACCACTAAAGGATAACGCCAGTAACGTTCATAATAGCTCCAAACACCATATAACCAGGACTTCTCTTTTTTATCGGGATTTAGTTCTGGCGCAAATTCAACAATTTCCCAAGAAGGACGAACCGCCTTAAGCCCACTAACCAAAGCATCAGCATAGACATCCATGCTGAAAAAAACTCCTGGCGTTCTACGAAGAATTGCAACGCGCATAGTAACTTTTGATAACTAGGATGATTTGACAGGTATTCCGTTGGATTTTGTTTGAAGCAGTGTCTGCTGTAAGCCCACAGCCGCTTTTCCCTGCTTGCTTTTTATTTTGCTAATAATTTCTAAAAATGCGTTTAGCTCGCAGTTCAAATCTTGATGTGAAAACACTTCTTTAGCGCGTTGGCTGTAAGCGTTACGGATATTACCGTCAGTTAAGGTTAGTATTGCTTCAACCAAAGCATTGACATTACCGCAGGGATAAACCAGTCCATTGTAACGGTGTTGAACAGTGTCATTATAGCCCCAGTTACCACAGCGATCGCTGAGAATTGCTGGACAACCTGCAGCCATGGCTTCCGAAATGACTAGTGGGTGGGGATCGATACGGGATGTGGAAATAAAAATATCCATTGCTGCGTAATACAGCGGAAGCTGACTTTGGTTAACGAAGCCTAAGTTAAGAACTTCTCCATTCAAGGCGGCGAGGTGTTTGTTGATTTCGGTTTCCAATACACCGCCACCAATCATAATTCCTCTGATACGAGGATCTCTTTGATGAGCTTTGGCGATCGCCTCTATAAATTCAAATGGATTTTTCCGCTCAATGTATTTACCTGTAAAGCCATAGAGCAAGGTATCGTCATTCCAGCAAAGTTGTTGGCGGATTTGTTGAATTTCCTGTTGATGTTGCGTAATTGTTGCTTCAAACCTATCCCGATCGACAGGGTAGCAACCACGTACCATTTTTTCATCAGGGATTCCATAATGTCGCAAATAAATTTCATTATGGTCACCACTAGAAATCCAGTAATCTGCCAAATTAAATGTCCATGGATAAAGCACAGAAATTGCAATTTTTCGGGTTCTCTTATAAAAATTATCTGTGATAATAGTTGCATCATTCTGCATGATGATTGGGATACCCCGCAACTTACACAGAAGAACGGTTAAGCGGTAAGAGTATGTCGATAAACTAGGTAGAAAAACTGCATCCACATTTTGCGGTGTTAAGCGAGTCCATAACCCAGGATTGAACAGTTTTTTGTTGACCTGAGAAGAGATTTTTCCGGTCAAAGTTTTTAGATACTCGTATTGATAACCACTGACTAGATCCACGTCCCAAGGTTCTGTGCTTCTCAGTTCTGGATCTCCTCCCACTTGGTTCTCATTACAGAGGTAAAAAGCCGATACTGAAACTCCGGGTTGTTCATTGAGTTTTCGCCATAAAGGCGCGTGGTGTTGGGTTGGATGTGTAAATACAACACCTAAGCGAAATTTATCTTGCATAATAAAGCCTTCAACTTTTGTGGATGAGGAGCGATAGGGGATTCTACTCTCTATTTAGTAAACTTTAAACAGCTACAGAAATAGGCTGCGTGAATTCCCTCGCCTTGTAAGAGTAACTAGATGTTTTTCTCCCTTCCACAATGACAGCCTCAATAGTTCGATCTGATAGTTCGACTATCTCTACGTCGTCAATCTCACTTTCAAAACCCTGCTTGCTAGCAACCTCAAAACCAATATCAGACATAACCCGTAATAACGTGGGAGTGTCATACATACACTTATGAGGAAATCGAATAAATGGTGCTAGTTTTTGCTTCAGGAATCCGTCGTCAGGCGACTCATAGCTGACATGAAGTTGGTCGAGGACTTCATCGGCTGCTATTTCACCCTGCTGATACTTGTCAACAATCGCTTTTAAGTCTGGAACTACGATCCGAATAATGCCATTGGGCTTCAAAACTCGATAACATTCTCTGAGAAAATTTAGTCCTTCAGTTTTTGACAAATGCTCTAGAGTATGAGAGCTATAAATAATATTGACTGAATTATCTTTCCAAGGAAATCTTTTCCTGAGGTCATGCATGAAAATTTCATCTGACCAATCAATGTTAATAATTCTAAAAACTTTGTTTATGAGAGAAAAAACTGGTAGCTTTGCTATCCAAGCGCCAAGCGCATAATCTACATTTACCCAGCCATTTGGAGTTTGGGAACCACAACCAAGGTTTAGTTTCAGCATTTGACAAATCCCTTTTTATAGAAAGGACATTAGGTGTGCGAAGACCAACGTTTAGCTACAAAGTATTACAGAATGTTACATGATGCTAAGCAAGCCGGTAGTGGCTCAATTTTGTTTGGACTAAAGTACTTCACCAATTTCAGGAAGGGCGATCGCGCTTTAGTATGTGGGCATTAAGTAATAATATTTTCCATGGCTTCAGGCATCTATCCGGAAGGTTACGGAACAGCCAATGGTATTCGGCTTACAAGACTTTCAATTACCCACCCACAAAATTTACAGTTTGCTTGCGCTTAAACAAAAATCTTGCTATACGCTTAAGGGAACCAGAACCATAAACTTGGTCAAACAAGAATACAAAAAATGCATCGGGACAATACTGACCCCATTGCACTAACCACTTTTGAAATAAAGCTTCCCCAAAATATTCATGAAATTGTGGGTGAGAAACAAGCTGTTGGTGAACTTGCTTGCGCTCTTTTCCTGGTTTATCTCGAAGACGAGCAACTAAGTAACGAGCATTGCAGACTAACACACTGTGCTTCAAGTCACTTAGTCTCTTTGCTATTGATGCACCATAAACCTCTGTTAAAAATCGTTTTTGTTCTTGGTGCAAGCGTTCAAAAACAACTTCCTCTCGTTCCAAACGTTCTGCTGTTACAGTCAATAGGCTTGTTGTATTTGCTCCGTGGAAACGGAATTTACTTAACACCTCGCTTACAGTACCAATGACTGTTATAAATGGCGCAAGACGAAAGATCAGACTATCTGCATTGCTTCTAAAGGTCTCATTTAGAGGAAATAACAAGTTTGTTACTTCACGTCTCATACTTAATGCAGAAGCTGGAGGTATATCGTAAACAAATCCACCATTTTCCAGTGCAAATTGTGCCATCCAACCTATCGCTAATTTCCGGTAGTGGGGAGTGGAATTGATAAAGTTGCCTTGAGCATCAATTTTAATCACATTATGAATAGCAAGACCACTTTGAGGGTTGGATTTAAATACCTCTAAAATTCTTTGCAGTTTGTTATTCATCCAAATGTCATCTGCATCTAGTAGGCAAATAATCTCTCCCTTACTTTCGCGATATGCCCGATTTAGAGCAGTCGCAACTCCTCCATTCTCCTTATCGATCAGCTTAATTCTAGAGTCTTTCTGAACATAAGTTTTGACAACTTCACAAGAGTTATCGGCAGAGCCGTCGTCGCAGACTATAACTTCAAAATTCTGATAAGTTTGGCTAAGAACACTATCCAAAGCCTCCCCTATGTATTTGGCATAGTTATAGTTTGGAACTAATACTGAAACTAATGGATTATCTGGGATTGGGGTAAGATTAATAGGTTGTAGCTGCTCAGTTTGTAGTGTTTGCATAAGGTAATGCTCAGACTTAAATTTTTGATTGCGCTTGTATTTAAGCTGTTAATTTTGCTCATTGAGCTTGAGATATTCTTTCCAAAATTCAAGGGTAGTGAAATCTTTGAAAGCCTCTCTCCATTCAGAACTGTTCGATTTCCATTTAGAAGCATTTTTAATAACAAGTTGGAACCACCTCAACAAAATGGCAAAGCATACAGTTCTACTTATTTGATGACGCACAATAGATGGGTTACTTTCTCGGCATATAAAAATTTGCTTTTTTGCAAATACTTTAGTCCACCAGTCCTCATACTCAGAACCAATCCAGTAAAATACATTCTCATTACTTAGTAAAAAATTTGGTAATAAATGACCATTAATAGTTATTAAAAATAGAACTTTGTAAAAAGTATTTTTCTTACTATTATTAGTTTCTTTTTTGATTTTAATATCGCCATGGGATGTATCATCAAATTGTATATTTTGAGTTTTATAGCTTTGACTTAGTTTCAAAATATTATTATGTATTGTTTCCGGATCTTCGGTTTTAAGTAGCGAAGGTCCTTTCATATAATCCTCAAAAGACCTTAACATCATTTCCGCTGAGTTGTAATCAAAAATCAAGAGTTTATGCAACAAAATTTTAGTGAGAAACTTGACAGCATTTAAATATTTTAATGAATCACGGATAGAATGTATCACCAACTGGTTCCGAGATGAATAGTAATCAGTCCAAACAGGATTTTTAGTATAAAAAGGTTCGTGCCAAACAGCTATACCAGGGAAAGCTACTATTTGTTTACCAAGGTGTTTTGTAATCCTTAAGCCGAACTCTATATCATCTGCCCTTATAAAGAAAGGCATTGGTAAACCTATTTCTTCAATAATTTTTCTCGAAAAAGCGAAAAACCAAAATGCTCCATACTCTGGTTTATCTTCAAATATTAAACTGTTTTTATCTGCAAAGTTATTAAGATTAAGATTCTTTTTCAAGGGAACAACTGCAAATGGATTGTATCCATAGCTACCATCAGTATTTAAGAATTTAGAATATAGCGCTCCTGCTTCATACAATATATGCTTCTTATACAAATCCAACATACTACCAGAAATTGCAAAATCTTGATTTGCATACTCATACAAAGTGAAAAGCCTGTAAATAGATTCACTTTCTAACTCTATATCATCATCCATAAATAGGAAATGCGTGTGAACTGCTTCCTGAAATGCTTGTATTAAGCCTCTAGTAAATCCTCCGGCTCCACCTAAATTTCTGTTAGGAATTAATTGAACTCTTGAGTCTATAAAATCATCTTTTTTTAATGTTTTCCCGTTATCAACAACAATTATTTTTAGTTTTTTATCTTGCAAAAAGTTGTCTTTTATAATAGTGTTAACTGTATTTTTAACATAAGTTTCTTTCTTAAATGTACAAGTCACAATACCCAAGGCTACTTCCCTAACTCTGGGTTGCTCGGTTGCTATGAATCCATTCTTGAATGAACCACGTTCACTTAAGCAGGTTATTTCCAAGTAAACTCTACCAGCATCTTCACTCCGCCAAGAATTTGGTAGCAAGATTTTTACAGGTTGTGAATTTTGGCAATTTTCAAAGATCTCTACGTGAATAAGCTCCCTGTTTTCTTTATCATGGAATTCTCTGTAGAGAGAGACTTGAAAATCACCTTCAAGCTTTAATAAGTAATACAGAGAGTAAAGTTCTGTATATTTAGCATAGAATTTCTCGTATAATGAATTAAAGTAAGAATTGAAGGATAAAATACCATTTTTTGTTAAGGATACTTCTGTATTTTCTTCATAAAAATTAAGCACTGCTGCCTCATTGCATTTCATGTACAACCCAGAAGTTTCGGGTGTACGAGGAAATTGAATTCTGCTAACAATGTTCATTTGGTTTATACCTATTCAATACATATTTTGTTTCTTTAGTAGATGCAGTACCATGATTTAATAGAGCTTTACTCATTGAATAGCTAGCTATTACCTTTTTCTCTCAAATATTATTTTTATTTTATTGTAGTCTGTGCTATTTCTTTTTCAAACAAACCAAGTGCTCGAATAACTGCTTGATCCATATCGTAGTACTTATAATCTGCCAGACGCCCTGCAAATAGTACTGTACCGTTGAGTTTCTCTACTTCTTTTAGGTAAAGCTCCAGACATTCGCGGTTCTCCTCATTGAGGATAGGGTAATAGGGATCGTTTTTCCCTGGTACATAAGCTTGAGGATATTCCATGACCAAGGTGGTTTTGGGTGAAGTTTGCCCTGAGAGATATTTTTGTTCCGTAATGCGGGTAATGTCGTAATCGTTGGGGTAGTTGACTGTACCAACTTCTTGATACTTTTCTTGGTCTAAAGTCTCGAACTTAAAGTTGATGCTACGGTAAGGCAACTCGCCGTACATATAATCGAAGAAGGTATCAATCGGACCCGTGCAAATTATTCTGTTAAACTTAACTTCGTTGATAATCTCACGGTAGTCTGTGTTTAATAGGACTTTAATATTGGGGTGAGCTACCATTTGGCGAAACATTTCAGTATAACCAAGTTTGGGCATTGCTTGATAGGGGTCTTGAAAGTAACGGTTATCCCGACTAATGTACACGGGAACACGTCCGGTGACTCCCCGATCGAGTTCCTCTGGTTTCACACCCCATTGCTTCATAGTGTAGTGGAGAAAGACATTGTTATAAATGTAATCAGCTAGGAAGGTTAGATCGCCACTAGCGCTCTCACGCAGTTTCAAAATGGGTACTTTGACTCCAAAACCAAAGTGCTCTAGAAGCAAATTCTCTAGCTTTTCTGCATATTTTGGAGGAAAAAGAGCATAGAGAGAGTTGAGATTGAAAGGGATAGGAACTTTTTTACCTTCCAACACTCCAAGCACGTGATGATAGTAGGGTCTCCACTCTGTAAATTGCGAGAGATAATCCCAAACTTTTTTTGATTTGGTATGGAAAATATGGGGACCGTATTTATGAACTAAGATGCCATGCTCGTTGTAGTAATCGTAAGCGTTACCACCGATGTGGTCTCTCTTCTCGACAATCAGTACTCTTTGCCCAAGCTCATTAGCAACTCGTTCAGCTATTACACAAGCAGAGTATCCAGCGCCTATAATTAGCCAATCAAATTTCATACTGTCTCTCCCTAATTATTTATTAAATTGGAGGTCAAGTCTCTGCTACCAGTGAAACCGTTATCAACTGATTGTTTCGTGGTTCTGTTTGCGACTTGTTGTAAGTGTTGTTCAATCCTGTCTACAAATGGCTGATATGCTGCTTTAGGGGAAAGTTTTTCAGTCACATACTTGCCGGCTTGTTCTTCCATATATTGGCGTTTTTCTGCATTAGTTAACAGTGTATGTATAGCTGTTGTAAAATCTTCAGGAGTATCTGCCACTAGAACAGCACGACCTGCTATCTCAAGCAGCCCTTGAATACCAACAGTTGTTGAGATACATGCCCGATTGTGTGATAAAGCTTCTACAAGCTTGATTTTTAAACCGCTACCAATGATCAGAGGAATGAGGCATACCTCTGCACTACTGTATTCGGGTTTCAAATCCTCTACTCTACCGAGAAAGCGAACATTTGGAAAAGTTTTTTCAATTCCATCGCATACAGAACCGCAAATATGAAGACTGCAATGGGGAACTGATTGTAAAACAATCGGCCATACATTGCTGAGAAACCACTGGAGAGAAAGCAGGTTGTGATCTGCGGAACTTCCTACAAATAAACAACGCCCTGGTACTTGTTTTCCAACAGGCGTATGAGACAAGGCTGACATAGGCAAGTGAATTACTTCGCACTGAGGTGCCATTTCTTGAAAGACTTTTGCATCTTCTTCCTGAATAGCCAGCAATACTTCTGCCTTACGTAATTGTATAGTTTCTTTCTCCTGAGTCCAGTCCGACTCACGAGCAGTAACTGCTAATTGTTTAAAATAAGCAGTTCTTTGATGACGGACATCGTGAGTTAGGATGGCTTTTAATGCAGTTTCATCTAAAGCAGGAGAGTCTAAAATATTTCCTAAAAAAGCATAATTAGCAATGACAACATCAGGTTTAAATTTGACAAATCGTGAATTGGCAAAAGCGATTTCTTCAGGTTTTGCTAGAGCATCCCACCCTTTAGGGCGATCGCTCGTTTGTTGTTTATCTCTAGCAAAACGGTAAACATTCTTCAACCTGTCTGGCAACCACATATAAACCAGCCAAACAGGTGCAATGAGCCAGTCTGATAGCTTAATTTTAACTATAAGCCGACCAATGCGTAGATAATCCCTTGCTGACACATGGGCTAGTTCTGCCAATTTTGATGGAATGACATACCAAGGAATTTTACCATTGAGTGGTGAGCTAACAAGTGTATACTCTATTTCGTAGCCCGATTGTTGTAAGTAGCCTATAAAATCTAAAATATAAGTAGAATTACCAGCAGTATTTTCAACTGGAATGTCTCTGCTAACAAATTGAATTTTAGGTTTTTTTTGCATTTGGTTTATGAATAAATTTGTAACGCTACCAATTGATTATTTATGTTAGTATTTTGAATTGTTAATTTTTATATATGGCAAATATTATTTTCATTTTTTTCTATTGATGGCGAAATATTATTGTTTAAATATTTTTCCAAAGGATGAAAAAGTTCTTCATTATAGTTTTTAGCAAAAGAGTATGCATTGTTGGATAAATTCCTAGATAACACTAAATTGGTTAAAGTTTCAATCAAAAATTCTGCAAATTCCTCTGAATCATTTGCAATCAAAAAAGCTTTTTTATCTCCTCTCTCTAGACCTTTAGCACCTTCTGGCGTAGTTATCAAAACTTTGGATTGTCCTAAAGCTTCAATAGTTTTAATTTTTAGTCCTGTTCCAAATAAGATAGGATTAATAACTATATCAGAAGTATCATAAATATCGTTCAAATTATTTACATACCCAAGTTTAATCAGATCCTCATCGTCTTGAATTACATCACATATATTTCCAGCAATTAATAATTGCACATCATGAAGCTTTATTCTTACTTTCGGAAAAACTTCATGAATAAAATAATTAATTCCATGAATGTTAGTATCATTATTAGAAGCAACAAAAAGTATTTTTTGACGAACTTCTGATATATACCTTGGTTGACGTAATGAAACTGTGTGACCTACTGTAATGACTTTATTTCCAATTAAATTTTGAAAATACTTTTCTTCATCCTTCTGTATGGAGAGAATTAAATCAGCTCTCCGAAGCCCTTTAATTTCCTCCTTAACAGTTGTAGAAAACCAATAATATTTTTGACCCCTTTTACGATAAATTTCTGCTCTGTTAGCGAAAATATCATGAGTATCGATGATTTTTAAAACATCTTTACCAAAGCACTGCAAAAATTTAGAGAAAAAAACATACTCAGTAATAACAACATCAAATTTTACTTTATCATGCAATTCTACTAAGAACTTATTTACAGAGTTATCATACCAATCATCTATTGCATTGGGATATTTAGGATAACCCGTGAAATAGCATCTTAACTTTCTGACAATTTTTTGAGATAAGCTTCGTTTTCGTTCTATACCTCCTGTATAGGGTAAAGAATAAAATTTATCTCCCCAAGCTTGGCGCATTAAGTCAACATCTTTTATTTCTTGTTCAATATGTAAAAAATGTACTTCATGACCAAGTTTTTGTAAGTTGACTAGGAGTCCATATATTCTAGCTCTATTGCCAGCATCTTGAGGGGCAAAAGGTACAGGAGATATTACTAATATTTTTTTGAACATTTTGAGTACCTAAATTTTAGGTTTTCTAAATCTTAACTAACAAGTAAAGATTGTTGACAAAAGCTAATTATGTGTAATTTGTTTGTTTAATATTTCTTGGATTGCTAGAGTTTCACCTCGTTTGTGAGCCCAGTAGAATCGGCGTTCTCTTAAAGACATACGCCAAAAACGATAAAATTCATAAAATTTACCTTTCCAAGACTTTTTTGGTTGAATCGGTATCTTACCTCGAAAAGAATTCAATATTAAAGTCGAGTAGCTATTGCCTTCAGCTAATTTCACAAGATAATCTTCTTGAAGCCGTTTTGCTGGTATTAGATGAATTAGTTTCAAGGCTACAAATAACCCCATGCCTAAGCCAATATCACAAGCTGTGAATGCTAAGTCCATGTCTCCACAACCAAATAATAAATTTCCTTTTCTATCTAAGTTAGAACGCTTTGAGTTGTGCAGTACCAAACTAACGTATTTTTCAGCTACAACTTTTCGGACACACATTCCAGCACCACAAGGATATACATTAGCTTCTATTATGTTCAACCAAATATCTTTATCGAACTCTCTAATAGCTAACCATTGCCAATAAGGTTTTGTCCATTCTGCTGGAGGTTCATCAAATTGAGGCCTTATCTGGCCACCCCAAGAGCCAAGAAATTTCCAATCTTTGCTAATTTGTAGTGTTACTTCTAAATAATCTGAGTCTAAAACATTATCATCATCAACAAAAACTAAAGTTTCAGCTACTGCCTCTTCAATACCTTTTAAGCGAGCAGGAGTCAATCCTAGTTTTTCTTCACGAATGTGACGTGATTGAGGATGCCAGGTTAAGTCAATTTCTGACGAAAGACGTTTTTCACTGGCATTATCCACTAGTAAAAGTTCCCAAAACTCGGTCGATAAAGACTGCTCCTTTAGAGCTTGCAATACCATGTCTAAATAATCTCTTCGTGGATTATGAGTGCAAATAATAACGCTTAGAAGTGGTTTCATATTTAATATTTGCTTTTTTAGCTGATAGAGGTTTTTCCTAATTTAGTATTTAACCTTAATTTAATTAAGCGAAGAAATCCACGTGTCAATAACTTTAAAGAAGCATTAATTACTTTTGGGGAGAAATAACATTGCAAAGCTTCTTGAATTTGAATCATGGCTGCACTTGTATCTCCTTTTACAGCAAATGTTCTTGCATAATTAAGTGCTTCAAAGGCATAAAACTCTAATGCTTTACTCGAAATATAACTAGCTTTGTCTGGAGGTAAATATTGTTTGATGATACTAATCACTTTACGTAAATCTCGTATATTCTCACCAGTACGCATAGAATGTCCACTAAGAGAGGCAGAGTGCATTCGATAAAATGCTAAAGGCTCGACTTCGTACCATACAGGGTATTGTGTAGCAATTCTTACCCACATTTCCCAATCTTCACCATTACAACGTATACGGCTATCAAATCCACCTAGTTTTTCGTACACTTCACGTCGTACTACTATTGATGGAGTCTGGATAATTTGTCGTACAGCCATTCGCTCCAACCAATTATTGAGAATGCCACTCTCAGACTGTTCTAGTGCAGAAACAGCATGCCAATGACCATGTTCATCCATAAATATGTGCCGACAGAAAGCAGCACCAATTTCGGGTCTCTCATCAAAACCACGTTGTAGCTTGCGATAAAAACCATCTCTAATGCAATCATCACCATGTAGTAGATGGATTAACTGGCCACGCGATCGCTGTAGGCAAGTTTCAAAATTTTTGATATAGCCTACGTTCTCTGGTTGCTGATAAAAGCCTACACGACCACGACCTAGTTCTTCAACAACTGCTGCTGGGTCATCTTTAGTGGAGTGGTCATCAACCACCTCTATCTGCATCAAGTCTTTTCCTGGATCTTGCGCTAACACACTTGCTAGTGTCTCGCGCAGATAGTTAGCGCAATTGTAAGTGGGAATCATCACTGACCAGAGAGGCCGTTGTATTCCATCACGAACAGGTAAAATTGTAGCACGGTAAGAATGTGATTCATTCATTTGGATTCATCAATTATTTCTGAGTTATTCGATTGAGGAAGACATTATTCTGGATAACATGAACCAGTTGTTGTAACCGTACTGAAGACTGTATCTCTTAGTTTTCATTGATTTAAAAAAAATCTTAAAATGAATGAAAATTCAAGTTTAAAGTTGTATCCAGTTTTTGGGAATTAAATCTTTAGTATCTAAGAAATCATCTTTATACCACGGTATGCAATCTTTAGGAAGAGAATACTTTGTATCTTGATATTTCTTTCTAAACCATTGCTGCGGTACACAAACTATTTTATCTGGGTTTTGATTCAACCATGCTCCCCACCAACTAAAACTACTATTAGCAATAATATTATGCTTGCACTGGCTCATCAGCCGTAAATCTTCATAACTTCTGAAACCGTTATTATATTCAATAATAGTAATGGGAAAATTTATTTGAAATTTTTCTTTTACCCATTGCAAATCATTAGAGAAAATAAAAAAGTGAGGATTGCTAACTCTCTCAGCTATATAAGTAATGGATTTATTGTAGTAATCTAAACTACAAACTTCATGTAATTGATTAGTTTCGTCATTATTAATATAATCTCCTCTTCTAATATGTATAGCAGTAGATTCATGAAATTTAATTTTTTCATTTAAATCTCTATTTGTATCGTCCTGAGGATATTTAAATGAAAATTCATTTATTAAAATATCTTGAATATCGATAAAGTACTTTTCAGATTGCCAAAATCCATGCAAATACGTATTATTAGGTGCTTCTAAAACACAAGGATCGAAATGAAAATATTTCTCCAAAAAGAAATTTTGGCTTGGTCTACTTACTTTACCAATCTTATTCAATAATTTATTATTAAACCTCTCGAATTTATTTCTTGGTCGCTTTAATAGAGCGTCAATTTCGTCTTGTGTTGCTATATGTTCTTGAATATTAAAACAGTGTAAACCATATTGACGCTGCTTATTTGATTCAAAAGATGAAACATCTAGCTTGAGTACTGTTGAATGTTTCTCAGCTAGGCGTCTAGCCATAGCATACTGAAACATTTGATTGCCCAATCCTTCAAAAAGAGAAACAATGATCATTTGAAAAACACTCAATCAATAATTGTTGTCACCAAAAACTTTCTTCTAAAAGACGAATTAATACTGTGTGTTGTATTCGGCTACATAAGGCGATAAAAATAATATGAGGTGTCTGATAAAAGCTTTATGGACAAGGCAAATGCGTCAGATTCGGTAAGTGCCTTAAAGCCAATGAGCCAAGCGTTTATAATAGCTTCATTACGAGTTCCGATCGTATGTGTCTTATTTGTAAAAGATTTGTATACATTTTTAAGCATTTCCTTTAACAACTCCATATTATTAGCTAAAAAGTTTTGACCAAAATATTTCAGAAGTTTTTTCAGGAGAATGTTCCAATCTAACTTTTATACAAGCTGAATCAGCCATCTTTTCATAAATGGAAAGATTGTTCAAAATGTTCAATAAGTATAGAGACACTTCTTCTGGTTCGGTATACATTATGCAATCCTCTCCTGGTTGAACACTAATATTTTCAAACGCAAACTTGGAGCCAATTCCTAAAAGACCAGTAGCGAGAGCATTCAACACCTTGCCTTTGGTTCCTGAACCTACTGCAATCGGAAAAATCTGAATTTGTGCTTTTGAAATAGCTTTGGAGTAGTTTTCAACCCAGTTAAAATGCTCAGCAAAGTAACCAGAACTGATTAACTTTTGCTGAAAGACTTCATAGTCATTACCAATGAATAAGAACTGAAACCTAGATGCCAGTGTTTCAGATGCATCTACTAATGATTTAATTATTTGCTCAAGATGAGTTCCTACATATACTGTGTGACCACCTCCAGAAAACAAAACAGTTATTTTACCCTGTGTTTGCGTAAGTTTGTTTTGTAAAGGTACATAATCAGAATGTGGATGAGGTACAAAATATGCTTGACCTCTTGTTCCTGAAATAAATTCGTATTTACTTACATCTTCTATTCCTACCATATGAACCTTTACAGGTTTTTTACCAAGCAACTTTTCAAGATTAGTATTTTGTCGAAGATTATGAACTTCTGATGTAACTTCATCAATCGTTGACCATCCCCCATACCGGAGCATACGTTCAGAATGTAAAACAGAGCAATCCATACCTGATACAACAATCTTTTTAGATTTTAGATATGTAATCCAATTAATAAGCCAATGAGGGTAAAGCCAAATTACATCAGCTTTTGATGCATTAATTTGATTGATAGCTTGTTGCTCGATAGGAAATAATGTAACCCCACCTGGTAAATCTTGCTTACGATTCCGCCAATTGATGTATTTTTGAATCAAACGATTTGGGCGCTGCAATTTATAAATTTTTTTTAATCTTAAAAGATTAAGTTCTTCTAATAAAGTCTCTTGAGATTTTTCTGTTTTATACCAAAGTGGAAAGTAATATAAATCAATTTCTATGTTTTCTGGGGCATACTTCAAAATTTGATATGGAAGAGCAGTTGGTGCCTTTAAATTGTCTTTGGCAGGTGGAAAACCACAGATTAGAATTACTTTCATGATAATTTATATTTTTCCTGCATATATCACTCTACTTTCTCAAGATAGATGCGTTAGAGAATTACACTTAATTCTACTTCGTGTAAGCAATTTATTCGTGCATATTTATTTAATAAAAAAACTCATATTATTTATCCTTTTTTAATTTTTATTAAATTCTCAGGTAATGTTAGAACTATCTAAGACAAGGTTTTGAAGATTGTGCAAACTATAAAAAAATGCATCCAAAAGAAGAAATAATTTTTATTAGTTATTTTCATGTTTGCGCTCATGATTCTCCTTCCAAAATACTTTTCTAACAAAATTTTATTTAATCACAACATTAAAGTCAGGTATAGTTGCCGCTTTTAGTCCATCCAACACTTCAGAATAGTTAAAATGACTTGATGCTAAAACATTACAAACATCAATTTTTTCTGCCCAAAAAACTTCTTTGTTATCAGGATATGTATATATGTACAATGTCATATGGTAGTTACCTGGCGCTAGATTGGGTGATTTTATAAGATATTCAATATGAAAATCTGTGTACTTATCTACACTAAAACCCTCTGATACAAATTTTGATTTTAGATGTATTACGTCGTCATTTCGTTCATTAAAAATTTCACAATCAATATAAAAATTTTCAATTTTTTGACTATGAGTTTTGAAGTGCAACACCAAGTTCAAGTCATCTGCATGACTTAAAGTATTTAAATCTTGACGATTTGCAATACCTTTCCAAGATAACTTATCACTTACAACATGATATATTTCTCCTCCAGCATTTCCACCCAGCATATTTGAATAAGTTCTCATCACAGAACTTACATGACCAATCTCTATAACTTGACCAGTTTTTAATAAAATAGCTTTTGAACAAAGCGCTTCTACTATCTTCATAGTATGACTAACAAATAGTACTGTTCTTCCCTCTTGCCCTATATCCTTCATTTTTCCTAAACATTTTTTCTGGAACTGGGCATCTCCCACTGCCAATACCTCATCCACAATTAGTATTTCTGGTTCCAAGTGAGCAGCAATTGCAAACGCCAAACGCACATACATTCCTGATGAATACCGCTTCACTGGCGTATCTAAAAACTTTTCTACTTCAGCAAATGCCACAATTTCATCAAACTTTCGTTGAATCTCTAGCTTGCTCATGCCTAAAATTGCACCGTTGAGAAAAATATTCTCTCTTCCAGTCAACTCTGGGTGAAAACCTGTTCCTACTTCCAGTAAACTAGCAACTCTCCCCTTAATCCGGATAGAACCGCTTGTTGGCTCTACAATTCGGCTCAAAATCTTTAGTAGCGTTGATTTCCCGGCACCATTACGTCCAATAATACCAACACGATCGCCCTGCTTAATTTCAAATGAAACATCCTTTAAGGCCCAAAACTCTTCACGATTCGGGTTGATTTTTTTCCGTTCTGAAGGCTTCAGTAATTTTTGAGCTAGAGACTTGGTTCCAGTTGCGATCGCATCGCGCAATGAATTATAACTGCTACTCCCTCCTAACTGCTGGTGAGCCAAAACGTACTTTTTACTTAAATTTTCAACTCGAATGACTGTATCAGACACTTAGCTCACTCCTCGCTAAATTATATCAGCAAATTTACGTTCCGTTTTGCGGAAATACCAAATCCCGCTCACAAATACCGCAACAACTACCCCTAGAGACAGCACAAATCCCGGCACATAAATTCTTGATGTTCCTCCCAAAATCGCCCACCGAAAACCATCAATGACCCCAACCATCGGGTTCAAAGAATAGAGCAACCGCCATTCTTCCGGTACAACGTTGCTGCTAAATCCTACGGGAGAGATATACAGCCCAAACTGAACAATAAACGGCACAATAAAGCGAAAATCTCGGTACTCCACATTCAACGCTGCCAACCACAATCCTGCACCTACTGCTGCTGCAAATGCAATCAAAATAAATATTGGTAGAGTTAAAATACGCCACTCTGGAACAAAGTTGTACCATGCCATCAGCCCCAGTAGGATCATACCGGAAATCATAAAATCTACAAAACTAACAATCACTGCACTTGTCGGCACGATCAATCGAGGAAAGTAGACTTTAGAAACCAAGTTAGCGTTATTAATTAAGCTGTTGCTACACTCACTAAGCGCACCAGAGAAAAACTGCCAAGGCAACTGTGCTGAAAACACCAAAATTGGGTAAGGTGTGTCTCCCTCGGAGGGTAACTTCGCAACAACGCTAAACACAACTGTAAAGACAACCATCGTCAAAAATGGTCGAATCAAGGCCCAAGCAAGTCCGATCGCAGTCTGCTTGTAGCGGACTAAAATATCACGCCATGCCAGGAAGTAGAAAAGTTCCCGGTATGTCCACAAGTCTTTCCAATATTGTCTTTCGGTTCGACCCGCCTCAATAATGAGTTCTTTGCTGTTCATCTACTTATCCGTATGTTGCATCAATTAGACAACTTGCGATCGCTTACAGTGCATGTACTTAAGTCCCCCAAAAAAACACTGTCTTTATTATTCTTTTATTTTCTTCATTGCTCAATCTTAATATCAGGACATATCTGTATCTTTACTGAGGTTTTTATCCGATCTTTAAAAAAAAAGCTATTATTTAAACGAGAATTGTAATGTAAGTGTATCAAGTCTTCTTAAGAGCACTGCTCTATAGGCTTAAAACCGTAGAAGTACTTTATAAACTTTTTAAGACAAGTATTATCATGAGGAAAACAAATATCTAAGATGCCGCTATTTGATACTGTTGTATAGTGGAACAGTTTGACCAATACCCATCGACGAGAGCTGTGCGAGGGATAGTTCCTTTACAGTTCCTGCTCGCTCTTCTCTAATGTGAAGTGGATAATCAAATCGATTCGAGCCGCTTGCCCTGCTATCCTATATGCAAGCGACACCTAAAAGTCACGAATTATCGCAACAAGTGTATTAGCTGGTGCATCCTGATTGGGACGAAATACTCAACCAAGAATCTCTGTTTGACTTCCTTTGGAAGCTTCAAGCACTGTATAAGCATCTTCAGTCTTCATAGCAAAGATCTAGACTTTGCCGCCCACGTTACGAAGTTGTGGATTCTGACATTCACTATTAAGTTGACGTGCCCAAACATTCTGAGGATGGAGACTTGAGAGTTTTGCAATAACATCCTCAATGAAGAGGTCGCCCGTGCCAGCAGTTGTGTTAGTGTGCGATGAAAAATCACAATGGCGAATAGCAAGGGATTTCTTAGAGGAGTGGGATACTGTACTGCAGTGGCATAATTCTTTACACTTACATTTTTTATGAATAATCTTCCAGCACTCTGCACACCAACACCGTTTTTTCTGGCTTCAGTTTCCCCGTTAAGGTAGGAGTCAGCCACAATCACAAATCCATAAGAACTATGTACAGATATGACGGGAACATCATTAGTACTTTTTAGCGCCCTTATGCTAAGAGTATTCTTGTCATTCTTTCTTCCTGCAACGCGCTGTTGTTTCAGCAAGATATCTTCCAATGTTATGTGGTACTCATATTGTCCTATGCTAATTCCATAATGAAATCCAACGATAGAGACATTTTTAATGAGTGCAGGACCGGGAGCAAAGCGGTGCATGGAAATGCCTGCAATACCTTCAGTACTTGAAGAGTTAATTGTGACGTCCTCAATAGCTCCTGTCCTTTCAAGAGATTTTTCTAATGTTCGGGATATTCTCCTAAAAATTAGAGAGGGGCTTGAAGCCCCTAAGTCACCATCGTCACCAATCTACTAATCCACTATCTTCCACCCCAAATACCGTTCGCGGATATGTAATGGTGTACTGATAACAGAGGGTGATGCCAATAGTTGCTTAAAAGCCAGCCACACAAACGGTGGAATAGTTGTTGTATAACGATTCCAAAGGCGGTGGGGTTCTTGCAGCAATCGGTAGAGCCATTCAAAACCCAAATCTCTTACCATGCGAGGTGCTCTTTTATGAAGCCCTGCATAGACAGGGAAAACACCCCCTAAACCAATCATGACGGCTTTGATTCTATCTTTATGCTGAGCCATCCAATTCTCTTGCTTTGGACACCCCAAAGACACAAACACTATTCCTGCACCACTCGAGTTAATCTTGTCAACCAGTGCTTCGTCTTCAGCAGGAGTCATGGGACGGAAGGGCAAAGGTTCCATAGCTGCTATTTTCAGACTGGGAAATTCTGTCTCCAATCTGTTTCTCATACGAGAAAGAATCTCTGTCTGAGAGCCTACAAAGAAAACACTGACATTTTGCTTTTGAGCCAACTCGCACACAGCTAACAATATGTCCATCCCTGCAACACGGTCCTGATAACGCGCCCCTAAAAGCTTCATCATCCATACAAGAGGCATACCGTCAGGAGTCACTAAATCTGCGTTCTGCAATACAGTTCCAAAGTCTGGATTCCAATAAGCCTCCATCAGCATATGGACATTGGCAACACATACAGTTTTGCTTTCGCGAGCTTTAGCCCACTTAAGTATTGTCTGCATCTGATCGTTAAAGCGCAAGGCAGTAATAGGAAAATCTAACACTTTTTGAGTAGGCCGAAAAGCTCCTCCTACCATAAGTCACTCCTTGTGTCCAACAGAATATTAACAGGAACTCGACCCTTCGTAAGACTGAAGATAGCTAGTGATGTTATCGCAGTCTATCTTTAAGGCTTATATCTAGGTCAAAAGTTAACACATGGAGATGCAGCAGCTTGTTCAGTAAATCTCTAACTTCCCTGGTAGTAATTTGTTTATCTGAGCCTCTATAGCAATCTACTCTAAAAAGATGCCAAATTAGCATTTCTACGGACAACTTTACAATAAATTTATAATTGCTTTAAATTAATTTCATAAATTAGATAAAAAGGTAGAAAAGTAACAATCAAAATCAAAATTCTGAAAAAGAAAAATATTTAATTCTAACGCTTCAATTTTTAAGAAATAACTGTCAACTAGTATACTTTTTTCATAAAATAATCAATATATCTAGCCAAATTTTGTTAGTTCTGCATACAACTGCTGTTGTTTACCAAACGACAGATACATTTTGTTTTTGTCAAAAAAAAGGGGGGAAGATTAAGCTTTCTTCCCCCCTTTTTTTTATTCTTACTGTTATCTAGCTTGCTCTTAGGCGATCGCTCGCCTTCTTTGAGTTTTTTGCGAAGCATTTGCTGTTGCTTCTTCAGTTGTCGCTGCCTTGCAGACCCACCTCTACCTTTGTCATTCCTACCTTCTCGTCGTGGAGACTCCCACCTTTTCAATCGCATACCTATCACCTTGACTTCAAGAAATATGAAACAAAACTCAGAAAATAAACCTTGACTGCTACATATACATTTGTCTTTCGTTTTCAGTATCTATATAAATTATAATTCGCTGTCCTTCTACCGTCAAATTGCGCTCCCAAAAACATAAATAAGAATGAATATTAAAGTCGTGCATATTTTTACCATTTCTTATCCAAAGAGAGCCTTGCTGTAGACGAAAAGCATTACTTTTTTTCTAGAAAATATCCTGGATATAAATCTAGAAATAGACGTGAAAGATCCTTAAAATCACATCTTTTAAGTACATAAAAAGTGCGATGCACGGAGCATCTGCCACAGGCGATCGCAGTTTCTCTTCTTTACTTATAAAGTGTTTTGACAAAAGAAAACGCACATTGCTTCATCAAAAATTTACACTTACTATCAGTATTCGCTATGTGTTTCGGTTATCCGGACATATAGGTAGAAATCCAAAAGAAGAAGTTATAAAGATATCTAATGGAAATTTGGTTCAACAGAAAAGGGTTGGTTCAGTTTCTGGTGGAGTTCCCAGTCCAATTTTTCCTTCCGATACACTATTCTCATTTCCTATACATCAACTTGCTTGAAAAAGCAGAGGGCTGCTATGCTAAAGGAGACAAAAGATTGATTCGTCCTTGTGAGATAGTTTGCGATCGCTACTTGCAGCCATTTTTTGGTAAATGACCGTGCTTCCAAGGGCACAAGCATTGCGCCCTTGCAAAAGGTGTGGTTTATTCAGCTAAAATCGGCTGTAATTATGTATGTTAACTTTGCCATACATCGATTTGTATAAACTTTCAGGTAATTTTTTATCAAGAAATTAACCTAACGGCGCGAGATGGGAACTACCAACCCCATTCAAATCCGGGCATAACCCACCCCTACTACCTACAAAAACATAGATTCCACAGTATAAACCGTGCAGTCTTGTGTAAATAAGGGTGATTTTCATCAAAGATTTTAACCAAAATACAGCGGGTGAAGCTAAGCCTCCCTAATCCTTCTGAAAACTAATTTTTGTTTCCCGATCTAATGGGCAAGAGGAGAATCGAACTCCTATGACCGCAAGGTCGCCACATTTTGAGTGTGGTGCGTCTACCAGTTTCGCCACTCGCCCTTGGTAGCAACTTCACTATTATAACCTATTTTTTGATTTTGCAACAACTTTTGATATTCTTTGCTGCTTGCCCAGCGATCGATCTCTCTAGCTCTCAGTACGGGTACCGGATGAGTTAACTGAGATGTCCGGGTAGCTTTCACCATTTCACCCAACTCTGTCTTGCTAATCTCATCATAAGCACGAGCTTGGGCAATGAAAGCATCCAGGTTAAGCTGCGGTGCTAGAGTCGGCGAACCACCTGCAAGTTTCATCAACACCGACATCACGACCCTAGGATTTTGAGTTGCCAACAACGCGGCGCGATCGCAAGTAAACTCAGCACAGCGTATCCATTCCAAAAGCTGTGCTTGTATTGCCTGAGCCAAAAAAGATCCAACATTTGGCACCACTGCTGCTGCCAATATCAATATATTCACTGGAGTCAAGTAAACACTGTGGTCGCACTTGAGATGTCCCAACTCATGAGCAATCACCGCCTGAATTTCTTCGGGTTCGAGCATATCAATCAAAGAAGTATGCACCACAATAAACGGCTGTTTCCCCCGCATGGCAAAGGTGTAAGCGTTAGGCGCGGGATGCTGTCTCACATACAACTGAGGTGGCTCTATATCTAATATTTTGCAAGCGTCTAGCAACAACTGGTGTAAGTGAGGCAGTTGTTTTTCACCAACCAGAACACTTGATGCAATATTTTCTACATAAAACACCTGCTCCGCCAGAGGTCCCAAGATACTCCGTACTATCATATCGACACCAGGGATCTGCTTCAGTGCTTGAGTTGCCTCCAGATCGAGTGGATGGCGAAAGGAATCAGCTTTGAGACCAATCAATTGAGTTTTGGGGAGTAACATGGTGAAAGTGTTTTTGACCTTACCATTGTTAGTATAGCTTTTTATGAAGACAAGGGAGACAAGGGAGATAAGGGAGATAAGGGAGAGAGTTTAAGATGTATGAACGGAGCTGATATTCTCGCTCAACATATCAAACAAAGGAGTTTGCTATTCAACAACTTGAAACAACTTCTGATGAAACTCTTGAGGAAATTCTTGAATTACTTCAAATTCGATCTTTTGAAGATAAGGAAGACATTTTAGTCCGCATGGGAGGCGGAGCCTCCTACAAGTCATTCCCAGGCGGAGCCTGGGAACGAGATGGGAAGAAGCACTATGCAGGCTGTAATTAGTCCGCACGGGAGGCGGACTTCGGTTGTATAGGCGCGAATTCTATTCGCCAGGTATTTTTACAAAACAGGGATACTCTCTCTCAACCTGATTTAAACCGCCGCCGACTCTTGAGGATTAACAACCCTAGAGGTTTCTTCTGCATTCGTATCTGGAACCGCAGGTAAACGCTCTACTTTAGCACCCACTTGCTGTAATTTCATATCGAGCCTGTCATAACCCCGATCCAAGTAACGCAATCCTTGAACGACAGTTTTTCCTTGTGCGGCGAGTCCGGCGATGACTAACGCTGCTGATGCTCGCAAATCCGTACCGAGTACTGGTGCGCCTGAAAGCACGGGAACTCCTCGAACAAATGCTGTGTTCCCCTTAACGCGAATGTCAGCCCCCAAGCGATTTAACTCCGAAGCATGACGCAAACGATTCTCAAACACGGATTCATTAATTACACTATCCCCTTCAGCCAATGTTAGCAATGCCATAAAAGGTGCTTGCATATCTGTTGGGAAGCCGGGATGGGGTAGAGTTTCGATATCAGCCGCCCTCAAAGTCTCTGCTGGCAAAGTCCGCAAGCATTTAGGGGCTTCCTCAACAATCGTGACTCCGATCTCTTTAAGTTTGGCCATCACGGGAATGAGGTGCTCTGGAACGACTGGCGATAGAAGAAGTTCCGAACGGGTAATGGCTGCTGCTACTAAAAAAGTCCCTGCTTCAATGCGATCGGGAATAATATCATACTCCGTGGAATGCAGCTCGGGTACGCCAACAATGGTAATCGTACTGGTTCCCGCACCGTGTATTTTTGCTCCCATGGCAATACAGAAGTTTGCCAAATCGATCACTTCCGGTTCGCGTGCAGCATTTTCAATGATAGTTTCGCCATCTGCAAGAGTTGCAGCCATCATTAAAGTTTCTGTTGCACCCACACTAGGAATATCTAAATAGATCTTTGCTCCCCTCAATCGGTTGTTATTGCCAGGAACATAAGCATTACAAATACCATGCTCGATCTGAACTTCAGCCCCCATTGCTTGCAATCCTCGAACATGGAGATCCACAGGTCTTGCTCCAATGGCACACCCCCCTGGTAACGGAACTTGTGCTACTCCCAACCTTGCTAGAATTGGACCGATCGCAAAAAAACTTGCCCTTAATTGCGTCACCAGTTCGTAAGGAGCCTTAGATGTTGTAATCTCTCTGGCATCAATCTCTAAGATTTCTCCATCTTGCTTCAAGCCAACACCCAAAGCTGACAAAACTTGACCCATCCGTGCAACGTCCGTCAATAGCGGCACATTGCGAATATAACATTCTCCAGAGCATAATAAAGCCCCGGCCATTATGACTAGTGCCGAATTTTTTGCCCCACTAATTCTTACATGACCGTGCAAACGATGCCCGCCCCGTATTTGCAAGACTGAGGAGTCTGCTTCAGAAGATTTGGCATCTGGTAAGCCGCTTGAAGGAATAATAAGCCTACCCTCCATAAAGAACTATTTTATACGATATAAGTTGGTTTCGATTCTACAC
The DNA here is from genome assembly GCF_045999855.1 of Tolypothrix campylonemoides VB511288_2. Classification (NCBI taxonomy): domain Bacteria; kingdom Bacillati; phylum Cyanobacteriota; class Cyanophyceae; order Nostocales; family Tolypothrichaceae; genus Tolypothrix; species Tolypothrix campylonemoides. The sequence continues at coordinate 108,217 of NZ_JBFPMW010000014.1, read as the reverse complement.
GATAGATTCTGATTGTCCACTATTATCTTGAAAATGGGGAGTGGGGATAGGGGGTAGCCGGTAGCAAAATTTAGATTTTCCTAGTTGACAATTGGAAATCATTGAGAGATAATGAAAACTTGTGAATAAAATAACACAAAAAATACACGCGGAACTGGCGGAATTGGCAGACGCGCTAGATTCAGGTTCTAGTGCCGCAAGGCTTCCGGGTTCAAGTCCCGGGTTCCGCATAAAAAATGATGAATGATGAATGATGAATTATGAATAGCAAGTTCAACATTCATCATTCATAACTCATAATTCATTCTATGTTAACTAGTTTACAAAACACTCTGGTAAAGCAAATTCGCAAACTTCACTCTTCTAAGGAGAGACAAAAAATGATGAATGATGAATGATGAATTATGAATAGCAAGTTCAACATTCATCATTCATAACTCATAATTCATTCTATGTTAACTAGTTTACAAAACACTCTGGTAAAGCAAATTCGCAAACTTCACTCTTCTAAGGAGAGACAAAAAATGATGAATGATGAATGATGAATTATGAATAGCAAGTTCAACATTCATCATTCATAACTCATAATTCATTCTATGTTAACTAGTTTACAAAACACTCTGGTAAAGCAAATTCGCAAACTTCACTCTTCTAAGGAGAGACAAAAAATGATGAATGATGAATGATGAATTATGAATAGCAAGTTCAACATTCATCATTCATAACTCATAATTCATTCTATGTTAACTAGTTTACAAAACACTCTGGTAAAGCAAATTCGCAAACTTCACTCTTCTAAGGAGAGGCACAAGCAAGATCTATTTTTAATAGAGGGAACGCATTTAGTAGAAGAAGCTGTAAGCGTGAATTATCCTCTAGAGGTGGTATGCTGTACTTCGGCATGGCAAGCAGCAAATTCTTCTCTATGGCAGCAAGTTTGCAATCTCAGCGAAAGAGCAGAAACTGTCAGCGAAGAAGTTTTAAAAGCGATCGCGACTACAGTACAACCCGATGGTATCGTGGCAACAGCAAAAAGAGGCGATCGCACTCTGAAAGTTCCGTTTACCGATATCGTGTTAGCATTAGAAACAATACAAGATCCCGGCAACTTAGGTACAATAATTCGTACTGCCGCTGCGGCTGGTGTATCGGGATTGTGGGTGAGTGAAGATAGTGTGGATTTAGATAATCCAAAAGTGTTACGTGCTTCTGCAGGACAGTGGTTTCGCTTGGCAACGGCAGTTAGCCCGGATCTCAGAACAACAGTACAGCAAAGCCAAGAAGAAGGAATGCAAGTTGTCGCAACCTTGCCAAACGCGTCTTTAACTTACTGGGAAGTAGACTGGTGCAAACCCAGTTTGATTTTGTTAGGAAACGAAGGTGCTGGTTTATCAACAGAATTGACTGCGATGGCAGATGTACAAGTCAAAATACCTTTACAACCCGGTGTAGAATCTTTAAACGTTGCGATCTGTGCTGCGTTAATGCTTTACGAAGCTCAAAGGCAAAGGAATTATAAATTATGAATTATGAATTATGAATTATGAAAATAATATTCATCATTCATAATTCATAATTTTTCTTTGCCATATATTGCTCGATGTCAGCAACTGCGTCTTCAAAAGCTTCTAAATCAATTGCTGATGCATCGTTGGCTTCCTGTGTTTCACCAATACAAGCATTGGGCAACTCTATGGTTTCTTCATTTTCAAGAGTGTCCTCATGCAGCATATCTTCTAACTGATTGAGAGATTTAAGAAACTCCTTAGCAGCAGCACGGCGCTGTTGTTGCTCGTTTTGATCCATATCTGTTTACAATCCCCTTTATCACTTACTCCTATACTGTTACAGCACCCGCACCTCCCTATAAAGTCAGATCTTTACAGGCTAAAGGTAGATCATACTCTTTCATAAGTCAAACCGCCACGCCTACGTGATGATTGGTCAGATTTTAACAACATTTTTTACAATTACATACTTATTTGTAAGAATTTTTCTTGCAAAAGATTTGGGATTGCTCGGGGACGCATTGTTTTAACATCCACCCATACCCACAACGCTTCAGCCGTGACCAATAAATCTTCTTGGCTTTGCTTGCGAATTTCGTACCTTCGATAAGCACGAGTCCCTCGCATTTCCTTGAGCCAAGTTGTCACCTCAAGGGTATCACCCGCGATCGCAGGACGGAGGTAGTCAATTTCTACTCGTCGCATAACAAACACGCCACCTAATTCTCGATAGACATCCAGAGTCAAACCTAAGTGTTCCGAATGTTCTACAGCGGCTTGTTCTAAGTAATTTTGGTAGACGGCATTATTAACGTGTCCCAGGGCATCCATTTCGTAGTGCCTGACCCGCAGTAATGTTTTAAATGGTTGCATGAGTGGAATGAACGGCAGAAAGCAGATGATATTGTAGCAGTATTAATCCGATAATTGCCTGTCACTTTTTGTTTATATTTTTAGCGCGAACAATAATCAGCATTAAGTTTTTTCTCAAGAAAGTGCGATCGTGCAAGTGTCAACTCTTACTTGTGAGAGAATAAAAATATATACAGAGAAGAAATATCTTTTCTGGAATCGTGTTTATTGAATTGGGAAAGTGAGTTTAAACACTCATATTTAGTGGAATTTCAAGACATAAATTGTACTCTAGCGATCTCCTGCATTCATTGTTGTGAGTTCGTTTGCTTAGATACCCAACTTCTTAAAGAAGTCGGGGAGCTTGCAGCTTCTCACAATTAATGCGGTCAAGTGCTAGTGAATCTTAATGGTTGAAATTCGGTTAGTGGCGTCTGGTAAGAGCTACTAAAAATCGGAGGGAATTGTTATGGCTACTCGTCAAAATTTAATAACTAATTTCTGGCATAAAGTACAGGAAGATTCTGTAGGTTGGGGTTCGTTAATGCTTTGGGTGGTTGGAATGGTTATGCTACTACTAACGATTGTTATGTTTTCTACGACTTAGTACTTTTTTACAGCAATGAATTTCTTTAAAGTTGTAGCAGCCAGTATACTAGTATTAAATACTACCTACTTCACTGCTCTTGTTAATGCTCAAGATTCGCCTGTGACTCCTCCTACCCACGGAAGTCAAGTTCCTGATGCTTGTGTCCGCAACCAAGCAGAAACTTTACCCATACCTTTTAGCGATGTATCACCCGACCATTGGGCGTTTAAAGCAGTGATGACAATGTATTACTGTGGAGCATTTCGTCAAGCGACTCCACCCTCATTGCGACAACAACCTCAATCCTCAGAAAAGGAGCAGTTACCCCAAAAAGATTCTCGCTTGCAAACAGAGCAGTCTTAAAGGGAAACTTGCACCAAAATTGTAAAGTATAGTGAAAAGAGCCTGGTTTTGAAAAAACTGGGTTTCTTTTTGTAAGTAAAAAAATATAAGCCGATCGCTAGAGCAAAAAAAACGAATTCACAGCTAGTATGTAAGCACTAATCAACCATACAACTGTGAAAAATAATGTTAAAATGAATTAAGAAACAAGAATTTTTAGTTCCCAAGGAGCTGCTTGGGAATGCACGCGGAGAGCCTCAGCCTTGCCTATTCAGTAGAGTACAGGACGCAGTAACCCATCTGAAGTCATTGCCAGCCAGAGGTTGGAAACAAGAGTGAAGGGATGCCCCAATATTTATCATGAAAACACTTGTATCTTCTTATCAAGAAGAAAAACAAAAACTGAAAACTCAACTAGAGAATATAGAGACATCCGAGCAAGCTGTTCAGCTAGTACAAAACGAGATTAACAGACTTGCAGACTTTAATAGTGAATACATCAACGGGTTGACGCCACAGCAAGCACGTCTTGCAACAGTCATGCTAAAAATGCTCGAGCGATACACAAGTATTTTGATATTGGTTGAAATGCAAAGCCCCAGTCAAGATACTCCTGTAATGAGCGCCGATAATATGCGATCGCAAAACCAGGAAGGCTTAACCAAGTTTGGCTTGAGTACTCTATTGCCATTGCACAACATTGCTCATTTAGAGAAATACTTGGGCGATCGCAAGCAAGCCATCTCGCAACAAATCCAACACAATCGCGAAGTCATTAGCAGCTTACTCGCCGGAGGTGTAGCGGGAACTTTGGCGGGAGGTTATTGGTGGGGATTAATAGGAGCAGTTACGGGAGGAATTATAGGAAAGATAGTTCGGGAAATCAAGTTACCTGAAAATTCAGATAATATATCACAGGTAGAATTGCAGAAAGAAGCAAAAATAAGTATCAACATTGATAAGTTACTAGACCACCTCTATCAAGCTTTTCAGTCAATAGATTTAACTGTTGCTGCTTATGGAGTCAGAGAAGAAAAAGCATCCAAACTAGGGTTGGAAAATAATTTAGATTTATTAGAGTACTTACAAGACTTAATGGCAGACGCCTTAGATAAACAAACTCAACTTCCAACTGCTGTACGCCGACGCATTGAACAAGCAGCAACAATTTTAAGACACTATGGAATTGAGGCTCGAGTTTATCAACCCTTGCAGGAAGAGAACTTAGAGATGGAACCTTTATCAATGTTTTACTTTGAGCCCAGTCTCGATCCACAAGTCACAGATTATATTACTCTAAAACACGCCTTTATTAAAGATAATCAAGTCCTTTTACCGGGATCTGTTATTGAACCTGTTAGTAGTTAGTTGTTAGTCGGTAGTAGAAGACAACTAACAACTAACCAACAACAACTAACAATTAAAAAATAATAATTTACAATGCACGACTATCAAGAAATTAAAATTATCGGGTTTGATTTAGGACACGGGGAAACAGCACTAACTTGGGTTAGAGCCGATAATTCAGAGTCAGAACCGCAAAGCTTACTCATCAATAATAGAAAAAGCCAAATTACTGCTATCGCCCATCATCCTAATAAAGGGGTGATTATCGGTGAAATGGCGTGTCAAATGTCTGATGCTACTCTCTTTGAAATAGCTTTTAAAACTAGAAAATTTAATGTTATAGAATATAAAAAAAGTCTTCAAGAGTTTGTCAAAGCTATTTACAAACATCTCATTGATACAAAACAAATTCAATTAGATGATATCAATCACTTTTTTATAGGTTGTCCGTCAGGATGGTGGCAAGAAGAAATTGAAACATACAAGAAACTTCTTTCGGAAGAGGGATTGCAAAATATCACAGTCGTGAAAGAGTCACGAGCGGCTTTAATGCACGCCAAAGAAAGTGGCATATTCACTATCAATGAATTGCAAAAGTCAGTATTAATTGTTGATATTGGTTCTTCTACAACAGATTACACTCTTGTGAAAGGAATGTCTGATACTCCCATAGATTTCGGACACGATTTAGGTGCATCTCTGATAGATAAAGAAATTCTCAAGACAAGCCTTAAATGTCACAAGCAATACAGGGAAGGACATGAAGAAATTTTACGACTGGGAGAAGTCCTCAGAGATGAAGAAATTTTACAACTAGAAGAGATTTCACAACTTGAAAGCATGCTCGAGCAAAGCCCATTATACAAAAATCGCTGCGAACTCCGATGCCGAAAAGCGAAAGAAGAATATTTTAATTATGAGGATTCTTATGACAAGAATTTAGTGAATGTCGGGATTGAAGATATTCAAAGAAAATTTAGATTTTTGCCTGTAGTGAATGGCAAAACGATGCAAGCTATCCTCCATGAACCTTTGCCAGCGCTTGGGAATAAAAGTTGGTATGATGCTTTTCACGACCAATTGCAAGAAGTCAAACAAAAATTGGAGCAAATAGGAATTCAACCGAGTTCGATTCTCCTCACAGGGAGTGCTTCTAAAATGGGCTTTATTGTAAAAATATCTCAGGAAGTCTTTCCAAATTTATCTTGCAAGCGAGATGGAGAAGCAGAACTTTCTATTGCCAGAGGATTATCGCGTTGGGGACGAGTTTATGTTCGTACAGAAGGGTTTTTGGAAGAGATCGGTCAATTTCTTGACCGAGAATTGACAGGTATTGTCGGAAATCGCATACCTGCTTTTCTAGAAAAGTTAGCAGAAGACTTAGCAGATGGTTTGGTAGACCAAGTTATTGCTCCTAGTGTAAAATTATGGCGCGATCGCAAAATTTTAACCCTCTCTGCTCTTGAATCAGAAATACAGCAAAAAGCCAAAACTTGGTTAACAGGAAGTGAAGCCAATGACAAAATGGCTGCTAGTTTAGTTCGGTGGCTGTTAGATGTTCAAAACGAGGTGAGAGAAAAAACAGATTCCATTTGTCTCAAGTATGGTTTACCCATTGGGACACTTGGAAATAAAAGCATTGATTTGGGCGATCGCGCTGAAAAAGTCCCGACTTCCATCTCATTTAATGATTTTACAGGGCTTTCGGTCTTTGTCGGTCACCTTGTCGGTATTATCGTCGGAGTTATTTTAGCTGGCTTATTTCATATCCTGTTTTTTACGGGAATTATTGCACCGATTGTTGGAGTCTTAGCTTACTTTGTGGGTGAATCTCTCATTAAAGATACAGACATACCCGCTTGGATACGTAAATTCGTTTCAGACACTAGAATTGATGAACTCGCACGTCAGAAGAAACCGGAGTTACAGCAACAAATTCAACAAACTTTCATACAAGATCCAACAATTTCTGTCAAACTTGGTAAATCCATTGGCGAATGGCTCAAGGAAAGCGTTCAAGAACAAGCCGATAAAGCAAGGTTGTTAATTGCTAATGGCTAATGGTTAATGGCTAATGGTTAATGGCTGATGAAAAACAACAATTAGCAATTAGCAATTAGCAGTTAGCTATTAGCTATTAGCTATTAGCCAAGATTTAGTTTTAGAATAGACTGTGCGTTTATAAACTCATCGAACAGCCCAACACATTCATGCGTATCTCACTTAAATGGTTACAGGAACTCGTCGAATTAAAACTTAGCCCGGAAGAGTTAGCAGAAACACTGACATTAGCTGGGTTTGAAGTAGAAGATATTGAAGATCGCCGAACTTGGGCAAATGGTGTTGTTGTGGGGAGAGTCTTGGAACGTCAACCCCATCCTAACGCTGATAAATTGAGTGTTTGCCAAGTCGATATAGGTAAGGGTGAAAATCTCAATATTGTTTGTGGCGCATCTAACGTCCGAGCAGATATTTACGTACCAGTAGCGACTGTAGGAACTTACCTACCTAACATCGACTTAAAAATTAAACCTGCAAAATTACGCGGTGTCCCATCTGAAGGTATGATTTGTTCTTTGAAGGAACTGGGTTTGCCTAACGATGTGGATGGAATTCACATTTTTGCTCAAGATAACTTACCCTTGGGTAGCGATGTGCGTCCGCTATTAGGTTTAGATGATGTCATTTTAGATGTGACTGCTACTGCTAACCGTGCTGACGCTTTATGTATGGTAGGGATAGCCCGTGAAGTTGCAGCCCTAACTAATGCAAAGCTATCGCTCAGCGAACCTGGTGAAACATCAAGTTCGGAAGGTAAGTTTAATTTATCTCTCCAAATAGCAGATACGCAAGCTTGTCCCGCGTATATCGGGACGAGCGTTGAAAATGTTAAAATTGCAACATCACCTGATTGGTTGCAACAGCGATTGCGTTCTGCTGGAGTACGACCCATAAATAATGTTGTAGATATTACTAACTATGTAATGTTAGAATGGGGACAACCTTTGCACGCTTTTGACCGAGAACGTCTCTTGAGTGTTGCAGGTACGCCGACGCGCCCCGGTACTTCTTTAGAAATTGGCGTCCGTTTTGCCAATGCTGGTGAAACTATTAAAACTCTGGATGGGCAAACTCGCACTCTATCAACTCAAAACTTATTGATTACTGCAGGAGATCGACCTGTTGCGATCGCGGGAGTTATGGGTGGAGAAGACACTGAAGTCCATGATGAAACTCAAAACCTGGTATTGGAAGCTGCACTGTTTGATTCCGTGGCAATTCGCCGTTCTTCTCGCAGCGTGGGTTTGAGAAGTGAGTCTTCCACTAGGTACGAGCGGGGCGTCAACCGCGCTGAATTGGAGATGGCGACACGTCGCGCTTTGTCACTTTTGAGCGAACTGGCTGAAGGTACGATCGCACATCAAGAAATTTCTGACTCCCGCCCCGATCCTTCCACTTGGGTGCGATCGATAGAATTGCGTTTGGACAGAGTAAATCAGGTTCTCGGTCCTACCGATTTGGGGGAAGATACAGGAGAACTACAAAGCCAAGATGTTGAACGTACACTAACAGCACTTGGGTGCAAATTAACTCCTATTGATGAAAATCGGTGGATGGTTTCCGTTCCTCCCTATCGTTACCGTGACCTAGAACGAGAAATTGATTTAATAGAAGAAGTTGCCCGTCTCTACGGATATGATAAGTTCTGCGACACTTTACCAGAAACCGCAGAAGCAGGTTACTTGCCTGTTGATTGGGAACAAACGCGCAAGTTGCGAGCGTCGCTTCGAGCCGCAGGATTGACCGAACTGATGCATTACTCCTTAGTAAAACCTGGGGAAGACAGACAGATTGTTCTGAGCAATCCTTTGTTTGCAGAATATTCGGCGTTGCGAACTGACCTCATAGCTGGATTGATTGATGCATTTCAGTACAATATAGAGCAGGGAAACGGTTCGCTCAATGGCTATGAATTTGGACGGATTTTTTGGCAAGACGAAGATGGGCTGAGGGAAGCAGAGGCGGTTGCTGGTATTCTTGGAGGTGATACAACTTCAAGCAAGTGGGTAACAAGCGGTCGCGAAGAGCCAATGACTTGGTATGAAGCCAAAGGAATTTTAGAAGGTGTATTTCAGCATATGGGGTTGAACGTAGAGTATCAACCCGATCGCAAAGATTCCCGCTTGCACCCAGGGCGAACTGCTTCTTTATGGCTTCGGGGTAATAGATTGGGTGTCTTTGGACAGCTACATCCTCAAGTCCGGAAAGAAAAAGGTTTACCGGATTCTGTCTACGTGTTCCAGTTAGACTTAGGCGTGCTGTTGACTTCTTTAGACGCTGATGAAATTCTCGTACCGCCCTTTAAACCCTACTCCACTTACCCAGCTTCTGACCGAGATATCGCCTTCTTTGCACCCGTGAAGGTATCCGTTGCTGAAATTGAAAAAGCAATTACCAAAGCGGGTAAAGAGTTGTTAGATGGTGTGGAACTCTTTGACGAGTATCGTGGCGAACACGTCCCCGAAGGACAGCGGAGTTTGGCATTCCGCTTGCTCTATAGGGCGAGCGATCGCACTTTGACCGATGCTGAAGTGCAATCCGTTCATAACAAAGTACGCGAAGCTTTGGTTGAAAAATTTGGGGTGACCTTAAGAAGTTAATTGGAATTATTGACCGCAGATGAACACAGATGGACGCTGATATGATGGTTATTATCTGCTTGCATCTGCGTGCATTTGCGGTTGTTAATAATTCTCAAAAAAATAACCATGCCTAAATATGTGATGTGGGGAAGTTACTGCGAAGATGTTCTAGAAAAACGTGCGCCTTACCGCGAAGCACATTTAGAGGGACTCGCAAAGCAAAAAGAATCTGGTGTATTGATTACTATCGGACCTACCAAAGATGTCACCAAAGTTTTTGGTATTTACGAAGCTGAAGACGAAGCCACAGTGCGTCAGTTAGTTGAAGCCGATCCCTATTGGCAAAACGGTATTTGGACTGAGTATACAGTTAAAGAGTGGATTCAAGCTTTCTAAGTGAATAGCAGTGAATTGTTAGTAGCGACTCTTAACAGCTAACTACTAACAATTCACTGCTAAGAATGTGACGATCGCTAAAATGGCATACAACATATGGAATAATTGCAGAAATAATAGTAAGTCAAAAGATATAGTAATTTTAAATAGTTTATAAAAAAACAATTAAGTAGTTTAGAATGCGGTTTACCCTTCAAAAGCCTTATCTGGCAAGCAATACCCACGCTGCGTGTATTTTACAAATCAAAGAAAATTGCTACACATTGGTGCCTTGATGAATGAAAATTACGGCGATCGTGAAAGATTTTTCATGTAAAAACCGTTGATTTTTGTATAGACTGGAGAAGGGGAAAATGAAACTCAAATAATATCGTTCAACGTTTGAGGAGTAAGTCTATGAATTGGATTTTGAAACGTACAGTGCTATCAAGCCTGATGGCAACTGGTTTAATTGGCGCAAGTTTTCTGCCATATCAATCTGCTCTAGCTGACAGAAAAGTGGGACGCGATGCAGCTGTTGGCGCTGGTGTTGGTGCTGTTTCCGGAGCTATTAGAGGTCGTGGTTCCGTAATTAATAATGCTGTTAAGTGTGGTGCTGCTGGTGCTGCTGTTAACGGTGCTAACGGTTTGAGGAGGTCTCCTAAAAACCGCAGTTTGGCTCAAGACGTCGCAGTCGGTGCAGCATCTGGTGTAGCCGTTGGTGCTATCACTCGTCCCGGTAAAGATACCCTTGGAGATGCAGTTGATTGTGGAGCTGCAGGTGCAGTGATTCACATCATCAACAGACGGAAGAAGTAGACAAAGGCTGTGAGTAGCTCTCTCGCGCCAAACTCAAAAACGCTCCCATTCCTTAAAGAAATGGGAGCGCTAACAAAAAATCAATAATCTCAATCTATATTAAAAGCGACCGGGGTCGTTATCAACTGCTTTTGACTTCTCCCCATCCTTTATTGACGGGGATTCATGTGTAAAATTGCACAGACCGAAGGGAGCATCCCAATGAGGAAAAAACGCTGACGATTGGAAATCGCGGCTATACAAACAAAGAGGGCGCTACACAGGCTTCAATCAAGTCCGCTTGCGCTGACTCGGTTCGTATAGCCCCAGAATTCTGTTCTAAGAGCAATGTGCATTCATTGGGATGCTTTCCCGATCGAGAGGGACTTTGTATGACTAACAAGCTATAAAACTGCAACCTATGCCTTTTTAAAGGTTTTCAGACAAGTTCCAAATCTTAATTGTTTCATCTGCACTACCACTTGCAAGAATACGATCGCTTTCTGGATTGAAAGCCACACTCCAAACTGCTTTATCGTGTCCTGATAGAGTTTTTAACAATTGACCGTTTTGTACATTCCAGAGCTTAATTGTCCTGTCATAACCACCACTAGCAATAGATTTTCCATTGGGGCTAAAAGCAACTGACCAAACTGCTCCGTTATGTCCGCTAAGAGTATTTAACAATTGTCCGTTATCCATATTCCATAGTTTAATTTTTCCTTCATAGTCGCTACTAGCAAGAATTTTTTCATCAGGACTAAAACTCAAAGATGAAATTGCTTTTTCATGTGCGGCTAAGGGAAGTTTTAACTGACCATTAACAAGATTCCAAATAAAAATTTTTCCGTCTTCAGTACCACTGGCGACAAGTTGCCTTTGTGTATCAATCGCAACTGTTTGTACTGGGTATTTGTGTTTTAACGTGCGAATTAATTTACCAGTTTTCAAATCCCATAATTTAACTGTTCTATCCCAACTACCGGATGCTAAGGTTTTCATATCCGAGCTAATAGCAACCGAATCAATATTGTCTGAATGTCCAGTCAATGTACGAATTAATTTGCCGTTTTCGAGATTCCACAATTTAATTCGGTTATCCCAACTACCACTGGCGAGAATACGTCCGTTGGAACCGATCGCAAGAGATTTTACCGCGTCACCATGACCGTCACTTGTATGACCTTGGATGCTATAAAGTAATTTGCCAGCTTGTTGATTCCAAACCTTAATAGTACCGTCATAACTACCAGAAGCTAAAGTTTTGCCATCTGGACTCATTGCGATCGCATAAACCCAATACGAATGCCCTTTAAGAGTCTTATAATCTTGAGAAGCTGGTACGCACATTTCCAGCTTTGATTGAGAAAGCGATTTAGACCAACTAAATCCCAAAACACCTATGATAGCTGTAATTGCAAGTGCAACTGACACTTTCTTAGGAATTAATTTTGGTAGCATACAAAAGTTCTCCCATATTTAAAGTAAAAAATTTGTAACATCCATTTATATATTGCTTGCACTCTTATTTTTGTTACCAAAAAATTAACCGCTCGCGAGTCACCGATGGTTGGTCACTTTACTTTTACTTGCTGGTAACATAGGAACTGCGTTTTTTTTCTGTTGTTTTTGTTTTCCACAGAAGTATTGAATCCAGTAATGCTTGTAGAGAAATAAAACTGTGACTCCCGATATTGCTATCAGTTCAATAGGCGTTAAATACGTCCAATGATATGACATTTTGTCCCAAATATGCCAAATAATTAGAAACATGGCAAAATAGGTAAGTTGATGTAATATCTTCCAATTTTTCTTAAGCTTCTTAATACTCCAATCGTTTGAGGTAATTGTTAATAAGGCAAAAATTATGAAAGTGGATATCCCCTGTAAATAAATCCAAAATGTTTTTAAATCGAACAGATCGATATTTCTTTGTTTGATTAATGGCAAACCATGAAACACAGTAAAAACGAAAGCTAAAATGCCAATCGAGCGCCGATGCTTAAGAAGCACTTGAGGAATTCCAGTCTCCTTTGTCTGAGGAAACACGATTCTCAGAATTGTGGGAAGTAGTGTGAGAATATAGCAAGTTAATGCCAAGAAACCTAAAATATTAGCCTGTAAAGGCATATCCATTGTTAACATGGTAAATCTCCCAATCATTTCATTGACGAAGACAGCCCCGATAAATCATGGAAAAACCCTTACCAACCCTCTCTCCCAATTAAAGAGCTACGGTGGTGTACAGATCTCTAGAAAAGAGATAAAACATCGTGAAAAGGGAGAATTGGAATGAAGTTCCCCCTTTTTTAAGCTATCCATTACCCGCATCTTTCTTAACAATCGCAAAACTCGGATGAAGAAAGGGTTTGAGGAGAAATACGGACTCTAGGGGTTGACAAAAATCAAATGATGTAGAGTAGGGGAGATGGAAGTGGTGGTCTGATGGCGGATGTGGATAGCCATGCTTGTTAAAGATCACTCGAGTGGCGAGGGAAAAATTTGTGGAAGGAATTGCGACAGAGAACCTTTCAGGGGCAGTGGATAAGCAAAGGAAAAGTCTACAATGGTGAAAATGTAAGGAGAATAAGTTCTAAAAATATTCGACAACAAATACTTGAGTAAAAAGAAGTTAGTGAGGTGCGAAAGTCATTTTTAGATGGGGTTTGCAGCAGGTTGTATGAGTACGGCAATCATCGCCAGAACACTACTGTTTCAAAAACGATAAAACAGGTATCAGATTCAATCTGTTGCAGAGCGGCGCGAGGGGGCTAAGCCGCCCCCTCAGGACTCCCCGGCGTGCCAGTTTCAAATGACCATACAAAAACTACTACTGATGCCTCAAAGGGTACAAATGGTCATCTTCAACTGGCTGAATCAAAAATCATGAATTCTGCGAGATTGGCAAAACTTGTGGAATTTTGTTGTTGATAGCACTTCAGGTGTTAGCCTGAAGTGCTGAAAGAAGCTAGTAGATGCAGCATCGCTTTGCTCTGTTCATTGGAGAATACTTGCTCGTGACCAACATAGAGTGAGCGAATGTTCAAGGGTTTAAGACCCAAATGGCACGCAAGGGAAAAGCACACCGCAGATGGAAGAATCAGAAAAATGGGATGAAGTTTGAAGTCCGTTAACAGTTGCCACCCGGATTTTTGGCATTTCTTCAACTGTATTGATAGCAGGGATAAACAGAAGATAGATGCCCTCTGTTCTCTGCCTGCTACCGTCAAAAATCTTAATTGTTAAGTAGCACAATGGTTTTTCAGTAATTTCCAGGTAGCAGCAATATCATGTAATCTTTTTAAACCACGCCAAATTGTCTTTAAACCCGGTTCTCCGTCACGAGTTCGTCCTAAAAAACCTCCCAGTTTAGCAATCATTCTCACAGCTTCATTAAGAGAGGGTGGTGTTTGTGGAGGATGAGGATTTTGCGAAATAGTCACACATAATGATTGCCATTCATGGGTTTCTAAAACTGTATCGCACGGAGTCTGTGGGTGCATTCGCGCTTCATAAGTTAACCAGAGTAAACGCCATGCCACAATTGAATAAGTTGCTAGTGCCATGTGGATGCGACGCCCAGTTTCTAACTGTAATTTTTCGATTCCACAGCCACTCTTTAATGCATAGTGGTAGCGTTCAATTAACCATCGATACGTATACCAACGCACACACCGGGCCGCATCTTCTAAACTCTTAATCTCAAGACTCGTTAATAATAACCAACTAATGGGACTAACGCCTTCTGGAGGATTCTCTTCTCTGGCTAAAATCACTTGTAACTTCACAGGATTTAGCTGCTTTCTTCTGATATGATTCGATGGCACTGCTATGTCCAATGTGGCAAATCGAATAGTGAGATGGGCGATTCTCCAATGCTGTTGTGGTGAGCGGTTCACCTCCACCTTCAGCTCCCCACGTGCAGGTGTTGCATTGATGGCTTCATGTAAATACTTGGCATTGTGGTCTACTTTTCGGTTGTGAGTTCCACGAATCAATAAATGAAAATTTTGGGCTCGTTCTTGATTGAATAAATCAAATATGTCTGCCTCTGAATCCGCTACCGTCACCACAATTTTCTCTGGGGGAATTAACTGATGTATAGCTTGTTCTGTATCTAACCAACGTTGACTTTCTTTTTCTGCTGTTTCTCTTTGATGCCGTTTTTTAGATATGCCTAAATTTTCCAGTTCTCTAGTCCACACATGTTGATGAATAATTCCTAATGGCACTCCATCTATTGAAGCCACCAAACTGGAGTGGACTTTTAATCCAAAACTTGTTGCACAGTCCAGATATCCCAAACCTGTCGTTTGAGGATGGTGTGTTAAATCGATATTCGTTGTATCTTGAATTGCCAGTAGGATTTGATGTGATTCTATTCTTTTAATTGTACTCGTTTGATGCGCTTGCCGAATATCATCTGGCTGGAAATAGGGCGACTTCCAAAAATCATACGCGGCTGTTGTTGCTGCTATATCTCCACACGCTTGTGGTACACTTTCTCCGGGTTGAGAAGCTAAATCTTCCACCATTTTTCTCAATCGTTTTTCCCGTCTTCTATCTCCCAAATCCAGACTCTCGAGTTCCTTTTCTGCCCACTGATACATTGACACTTACCTCTTGTTTTCAAGCACTCGCCAATATCCTCTTTCTACATGGTGATCTAACAGACACCGGGCGTCGAGACAAACCAAAGCGCAGAGTCTCGCCCCCAAGCGGTTTATACCGCCAATTTCTCTTGCGTTGACAACGCTTGTTGAGGTTCGATCCTCATCTGTGATCTCACAGCCTCAGACTGTCCCCTAGTCTCCGCATCTGTTGCTTCATTCACCGTTACTGCTGAGCGTCTGAATGATTTTTTCCATCATAATTATACTATCTGCACAGATCTTCAACTCCCATTGGACACCCTCTGTGTCACAATCGCTGTTGAAACTGTTGCGCCAGTCTTGGGCTAGCTCGAAGTGCAGTCTTTTCAATTTCTTGACGACATTCAAGCTCAGTGCTCAAAATCTGGCAGAATTCATGATTTTTGATTCAGCCAGTTGAAGATGACCATTTGTACCCTTTGAGGCATCAGTAGTAGTTTTTGTATGGTCATTTGAAACTGGCACGCCGGGGAGTCCTGAGGGGGCGGCTTAGCCCCCTCGCGCCGCTCTGCAACAGATTGAATCTGATACCTGTTTTATCGTTTTTGAAACAGTAGTGTTCTGGCGATGATTGCCGTACTCATACAACCTGCTGCAAACCCCATCTAAAAATGACTTTCGCACCTCACTAACTTCTTTTTACTCAAGTATTTGTTGTCGAATATTTTTAGAACTTATTCTCCTTACATTTTCACCATTGTAGACTTTTCCTTTGCTTATCCACTGCCCCTGAAAGGTTCTCTGTCGCAATTCCTTCCACAAATTTTTCCCTCGCCACTCGAGTGATCTTTAACAAGCATGGCTATCCACATCCGCCATCAGACCACCACTTCCATCTCCCCTACTCTACATCATTTGATTTTTGTCAACCCCTAGAGTCCGTATTTCTCCTCAAACCCTTTCTTCATCCGAGTTTTGCGATTGTTAAGAAAGATGCGGGTAATGGATAGCTTTTTTAAGGGGGGTTAGGGAGGATCGAAACCGCAAGAATACACTTTAGAAGACTTGGTGTACACCCTAGCCCAATTAAAGAGAGGGCTTTAGCCCTTCTGAACTTGGTATGCGTTTCCTTCCTCTTACTAATAGGTGTCAGTAAAATCTCTTTATGCACTTATGGAATATAGCGCTCCTAATTTGAGTCCGAAGCAGGGGGACAAGGGAGAGAGTTACGATGTCCAATGACAACATTGAACTTCATAACTCGCTACGACTCCCTTGTCCGTCTGAAATTACCGATTCTTTCCCACTCTTTTCTCTGTGTCTTCTGCGTTTGTGCGATTCCAAATATATCTTTCACAAAACCCCAAAACCACCAAAAAATCACTTGTTTGTTGTGGATAAACAACCTCCGGGCGAGAAACCAATACCAGCTTTACACCCAATTCCCCTGCTACCTGGCGCTTCACATCCTCCCCCCCAGGGGAGCCCGAAGCCTTACTCACAACCAAAGAAATATCCCATTGTCGCCACAAAGCTATTTCCAAATCCGCAGCTATTGGAGGACGCAAACAAATCAAGCGATCGCTGGTAAACCCAGCTTGAAACGCAGCTTCCAAAGCCACAGCAGATGGAAGCAATCGCGCAAACAAAGTCGCTCGCTTTTGCCAAGGTAAAAACAGGTGCAATGGTTTATACCCCACAGTCAACAGCACTCGTTGATTCTCTAAATAATTTCCACTTAGCAGCGTATCAAAACCATCAACACAAACAACTCCCCCCTTCGCCCCTTCTCCCTCTTCCAACACGGGACGTTCGTAGCGCAAGTAGGGGATTTGCAATTTTTCACAAGTCGCGATCGCTACCTGAGAAATCTCCACAGCAAAAGGGTGCGACGCATCAATCACAACAACAATTTGCTGTTCCCGCAAAAACTCATTTAAACTCTCTGCAATCAATCGCCCCACCCAAACCCGTATCATAGGGCTATCTGGGTAGAGCGATCGCGCTGACTCTGTTGTTACAGAAACAGTACAAGGAATTTGGGAATGGCAGAGAAGAACTGCTAAAGAAGCACTCTCTTGAGTTCCGCCGATCAACCACACGCGTTCCACAGAGACGCTTAACCTTTTAACGCCTTTCTAAAGTTTTGACGGTAGGACTTACTTGTACTAAATAAAATAGGCCACATTAAAGCCAAACTCAGACGATTGGGAAAAGAGCGTTGAAAGTTAGTGCGCTCGAAGCCACTCCAAAACTTCCACAGACCTAGCCCGTAACCTACTATCAATATCAAACTGACTAATTCCATTTATACAACTCCATTGAACTCTATCTTAAAAAAGTCCATTTCTTTAAGTATAGGTCTAACAAATCTACAACTCAGTTATGCGATCGAATACACCACTCTTATTAATGGCATACCGATCTTTTATACCAAGACTGGAAAGCGATCGCCATACCCTTTAACCTTTAGAAACAAAGTTAATCGATTGAATTCCGTATATCTTGATTTTGTACTAACAAACAAGCTAGTGTGACGGGTAGTTATCCCTATTTCCGATTGGATGCATCTTGCGAAAGTTCCCTAAACTTAGAGATACATAAGATAAATAAAGAAATTATCTTGTGGGTGTTGAGGTAGCAAGTCGTGCAAACAGCTAAGGAGGATTTATGCGTGCAGTTCTGATGGCAGGGGGTTCTGGAACACGGCTTCGTCCGCTTACCTGCGACCTACCCAAACCAATGGTTCCCATACTCAATCGACCCATTGCCGAACACATCATTAATCTTTTAAAACGGCATCAAATCACAGAAGTTGTTGCCACACTCCACTATTTACCTGATGTTCTGCGAGACTACTTCCAAGACGGTAGCGACTTTGGCGTACAAATGACCTATGCCGTAGAAGAAGACCAGCCTTTAGGGACTGCAGGCTGTGTAAAAAACATTGCCGAACTTCTTGATGACACTTTTTTAGTCATTAGCGGAGATAGTATAACAGATTTTGACTTAACAGCAGCCATTGAATTTCACAAACAACAGAAATCAAAAGCAACTTTGATTTTGACCCGCGTTCCCAATCCTATTGAGTTTGGGGTAGTGATTACCGATGACCAAGGACGAATTCGACGATTTTTAGAAAAGCCTTCTACCAGTGAAATTTTTTCCGATACTGTTAATACGGGTACGTATATTTTAGAACCGGAAGTTTTAGAATACTTACCAGCGAACCAGGAAAGTGACTTCTCAAAAGAGTTGTTCCCGTTGCTACTTGAGAAGAATGAGCCAATGTTTGGTTATGTTGCTCAAGGTTACTGGTGTGATGTCGGTCACTTAGATGCTTATCGTGAGGCTCAGTACGATGCATTATACGGCAAAGTTAAACTAGACTTTGCTTATAAGGAAGCTTCTCCTGGAATTTGGATCGGTCAGAATACTTACATTGAACCCACAGCACAGATTGAAGCTCCCTCCGTTATCGGAGACAATTGCCGAATTGGAGCGCGAGTTGTTATCGAATCGGGAACTGTCCTTGGCGATAACGTTACTGTTGGTTCTGACGCCAATCTCAAACGCCCTATCATCTGGAATGGAGGCATTATTGGTGAAGAAGCACACCTATCAGCAAGTGTCATTTGCCGTGGTGCGCGTGTAGACCGTCGCGCCCATGTTTTGGAAGGCGCTATAGTTGGTTCGCTTTCAACAGTGGGAGAAGAAGCTCAAATCAGCCCCTTTGTAAGAGTTTGGCCCAGCAAAAAAATAGATTCAGGAGCAATCCTCAACATTAACCTGATTTGGGGAAATACAGCCCAACGCAATTTATTTGGGCAACGTGGAGTCCAAGGTTTGGCAAATATCGACACCACGCCAGAATTTGCCGTTAAGTTAGGAGCCGCTTACGGTTCTATCTTAAAACCAGGCTCTCGGGTGACAGTTTCTCGCGACCAACGCAACATTTCTCGCATGGTCACCAGGTCATTAATTGCGGGTTTGATGTCCGTCGGTGTTGATATTCAAAACCTAGATGCAACAGCCATTCCCATTACTCGCACGGTCATACCGACTATGTCGGTCGCAGGCGGTATTCACGTGCGGGTACATCCAGACCGCCCGGATTACATCCTGATTGAATTCATGGATGCTAAGGGAATTAACATCTCCAAAGCCTTGGAAAAGAAAATTGAGGGGGCTTATTTCAAAGAAGATATGCGGCGATCGCAGATTCATGAAATTGGCGACGTTGCTTACCCCAGCCAAGTTATGGATCGCTACTGCACGGCTTTTGAAAAATTGCTACACGTTGACACAATTCGTAACAGCCGAGCCAAAGTTGTCATCGACTACGTTTACTCGGTTTCAGGAGCCGTTTTGCCGCAGATGTTAGACAATTTTGGGGCTGATGCAGTCGTGCTCAATGCCAGTCTCAATAAAAATGCCATGTCAGCCACTGACCGCGAAACCCTCCTAACCCAGTTAGGGCACGTTGTAGAAGCATTAAAGGCTAACTTTGGCGTCCAAGTTTCAGCCAATGGAGAGCAACTGATTTTAGTTGACGAAGCAGGGATGCCCATTCGTGGTGAAATGCTGACAGCCCTCATGGTAGACATGATATTAACCGCGCAACCAAGAGGAACAGTTGTTGTACCAGTTCACGCTTCCAGTGCTGTAGAGCAAATTGCCCGCCGTCATGATGGTAGAGTGATTCGTACAAAGGCAAACCCCACAGCCTTAATGGAAGCATGTCAGAAAAATTCCAATGTGGTTTTGGGAGGTAGTGGCGATACAGGCTTTATTTTCCCCCACCTGCATCCCGGTTTTGACGCCATGTTCTGCATTGCCAAACTTATTGAAATGCTGACCATACAAGAGCGTTCTCTAACCACCGTCCGTACTGAATTACCACGAGTCATTCACAGAACGTACACGGTGCGTTGTCCGTGGACAGCAAAAGGAGCATTGATGCGCCACCTAGTAGAAACTCACCCAGCCCAAAATCTCGAATTGATTGATGGAGTGAAAATCTGTCAACCCTACGATGATAGTTGGGTATTGGTCTTACCAGATGCCAGCGAACCAATAGTACATTTGTATGCAAACAGCAACGATCGCGATTGGGTCGATGATTCTCTCAGGCAATACCGCGCTCGCGTACAAGCCTTTGTAGAAAGAGAGCAAGAAACTGTTGCGGCTGAAGTGTAAGAATGTTAGTAGATAGTGGTTAGAAGTCATTTGTCATTACCACTAACCACTAACTACTATCTACTCACCAATAACACTTATGTATACAACTTCTAAACTACCTCCTTTAGAAAGTGGCGATCGCTTAACGCGCTATGAGTTCGAGTAGCGCTACGCTGGAATGCCTCATATCAAGAAAGCTGAATTAGTCGAAGGAGTTGTATACGTGGCTTCACCAGTAAGGATTAAAAATCACGGTAGACCTCACGCTCAAATAGTTGGCTGGTTAGTAACATACAGTGCTGCTACACCTGGGGTAGATGTGGGTGACAGATAAGTTGAATGCCTATCGCCGCAATGGTGTACAAGAGTACATTGTCTGGCAAATTTACGAGAATCGTGTAGATTGGTTCGGTCTCGAAGAAGGACGATACATTTATTTAGAACCAGACGCAGATGGAGTCATTCGTTCTCAAATCTTTCCTGGATTGTGGTTAGCAGTTTCAGCTTTGCGAGAAGGGAATTTAGCTGAAGTTTTAGCAGTTCTACAGCAAGGATTGCAAACACTAGCACATGAAGAGTTTGTACATCAGGAATCAAGAAAAGCCGTCCTAGAAGGACGGGGCTTGTATCCCATTCTTTTGGTCAAGAGATTGGGGACTAGAAGTTAGGGAGTAGGGAATGAATCAAGAGAGTACTTTTCCCCAACCCCTAACCCCAATCACAAAAATATCGCCTGCTCTGTTTCTGGGTCAAAAAAGTGAATTTTTTCGGGTGTTAAAGATAACCACAGTTGTTCGCCAAAACGTATAACTCGATCCGACGGAACTCGTACTTGTAACTCATTGGTTGAAAAAGCAGATTTTTGAAAATTGGGGTCGAGCAGTCTTGTAGCAAGATAAGTATCATTGCCCAAATTCTCCACTAACTCCACTTTCACGGGTAAATTTTTGGTTGCGGGTACGCTTAAAATCAGATGTTCCGGACGAATCCCCAACACCAGCGCTCGACCATCATATTTTTGTAACGCCTGACCCCACGCCTCTGGTAGAGTCAGGCGAAAATCTCCATTAGTAATCAGCAGGGGTGCATGAAACTCTACGTGAATAAAATTCATCGGTGGTGAACCAATAAATTCTGCAACAAAGCGGTTAACAGGATAATTGTAAAGTTCTAACGGCGATGCAACTTGCTGGAGCTGTCCTTGATTGAGAACAGCGATGCGATCGCCCATGGTCATGGCTTCTGTCTGGTCGTGGGTCACGTAAATTGTTGTAACACCCAATTGACGTTGTAATTTGACAATTTGAGCGCGAGTTTCCGTGCGGAGTTTTGCGTCTAAGTTAGAAAGAGGTTCGTCCATCAAAAACACTTGAGGATTTCGTGCAATTGCTCGTCCTAGCGCGACTCTTTGCCTTTGTCCTCCAGAAAGTTGCTTGGGTAAACGATTGAGCAAAGCTTCCATTTGCAGTAACTGAGCAACATCACGCACCCGTTTATCCACTGCTCGTTCTTTGTCAGAAATGTATCTTAGCCCTTTCGGTAATTTCTTAGTCATTGCCACGAGAAGATTGGGGAGTAGGGAGTTATTTTCCCCCCCGCTCCCCTTCTCCCCCTTCCCCCCTATCCCCAGAGGGGACCCCGAGTCCCCCCCTTTTCTCCGCCTCAATCCAAAAGCAATGTTGTCATACACTGTCATGTGAGGGTAGAGAGCGTAATTTTGAAATACCATTGCAATGTCTCGCTCTTTCGGTGGGAGATTATTAACTAAGCGATCGCCTACCCAAATATTCCCACCTGTCAGATCTTCCAACCCAGCAATTAACCGCAATAGAGTGCTTTTCCCACAACCAGAAGGTCCTACCAGAACCATAAATTCACCATCTGTCACCGTCAGGTTAATGCGCCGCAGAACCCCAGCATTGTCCGAACTGCGAACAGCATCACTGTTGTTATCTGATTTCGATAGGGATTGGGTGGGCGATGCAATACTTTCCCCTTTACGAGGAGGAAAACTTTTATAAACGTTTTCTAGAACAACTTGCGCCACGAGTTTTTAATACATAGTCAACGGTCAACAGTCAATGGTCAATGAAATTTGAGCTATTGACCAGTGACAGCGCCAATGATACAACGAATTTTTATCAGCCGGGAGATTTTCCCATTCAACAGTTTTGTTTTGAGACTTAGAGAATGCACATTCGCGATCGCTGTCCGGAGTTGGGTGCGCGTTTTGACTTCCATATAGCTCTTGGTGTGAGAGCCATAATTGCACTCTATATGGTACAATCATACTATTCAAGTGTCAAATGCTATGCTAGTCAAGCGAAGGTAGCGAGCAGTTTTAGAGTTGTTTGCGACAATCGCTTGGCTTTTGTGCTAGAAGTGATGCACGACAACCAATTAAAGTCTTTTTTAATTTAAAAATTATCACCAAAATCTCATGCCGATTTTTCCATCCCAACTGTTTCGCTACTGACTATTAGTTAATCTTATGAAAGAGTTCCGTTAGACATCGCCGGAAATGAATCGTGTATTGCGTACAGTCCCGATAAAGACGGATTGTTTAAAGCGTTTTTACACCTTTTTTTGGAAATGTCCTTTAAATTTTGCACTGGTTTTAATTAAGGAGGAATTCCATGAATCTTTGTTTTTTGATGGTAGAAATCATTCAAGAACCACAATTGCGTCATACACCAGATGGATTGGAACTCACCGAAATGGTGGTACAGTTTCCAGGACTGAGAGCAGAAGATCCACCAGCAACCTTAAGAGCAGTGGGCTGGGGTAACTTAGCAAAAGATATTCATCAAAATTATCATCAAGGCGATCGCGTCCTTTTAGAAGGACGCCTCAGTATGAATACCGTACCGCATCAGGAAGGATATAAAGAAAAGCGAGCAGAATTTACAGTACAAAAGATTCACTCTCTAGGAACGGGATTTGACACGAGTTCGTTACCATCTACAAGCAGAACATCATCTCCTACACCTGTGGCGTCCGTACAATCCTCTCCGACTTACAACGCTCCAATATCTACACCAAATTCAGTAACAAACGGATCGAGCGCCCTTCCTCAAAATAGCTTCAACGAACAACCCGTACCCCAAAGTAAAAATTTCGAGCGCAACACTTATTCAGCGCCTGTAGAAGAACAAGATCCAGATGATATTCCTTTTTAGCTAATAGCTAATGGCTAATAGCTAATGGCTAATGGCTAATGGTGAGTCGAGCGCTGTAGGCGGTGAGTCCAGTGCTACAGGCGGGTTTCCCGCCCCCTGGGGACTAGCGAACAAGGGAGGGCTAATGCCTAATTGTGTGTGCTTGGGAGTACTTTAAAAACAACACAAGACGCATTCCCACGCAGAGCATGGGAACGAGGACGTAAGATGATGATTCAAATCACTATTAGCCATCAGCCATTAGCCATTAGCTATTAGCCATCATCCATTAGCCATTAGCCATTAGCTATCAGCCATTAGCCATTAGCCATCATCCATTAGCAATAACTGTTAAAATCCAAATATTTATAAGCAACGCTTTAAACCTGACCGCTATGAGAGACACTATTCTAGATGTTCGGAATCTGCAAGTTGAATTTGTGGGTGATACCAAAGTTGTTAAAGCTGTGGATGGTATCTCTTTTGAGTTGCGCCGAGGAGAAACTCTGGGAATAGTGGGAGAGTCGGGAAGCGGAAAATCGGTGACGTCCCTGGCTGTGATGGGTTTGATACAATATCCAGGGAGGATAAGCGGGGGTGAAATTTTGTTCAGTCCCCAAGAAAATAGTACGCCTATAGATCTGCGGAAGTTGCCAATGGAGGAGATGCAACTTCATAGGGGTGGCGATATTGCCATGATCTTTCAAGAACCCATGAGTTCTCTCAATCCAGTTTACACCATTGGGTTTCAGTTAACAGAAGCTATTTTACAACATCAAAATATCTCATCAGAAGAAGCAAAACGACAAGCGATCGCCCGCCTGCAAGAAGTGAAGTTGCTTCCGAGTGATGAAGCACTGAAGGAACAATATATAGAAACTTGGAAAACTTCTGTTGGTTCATCCACCCCGGATGAGTACAAGCTCGCACATTTGGTTAAACAGCATAAAGAGTCCATATTAGACCGTTACCCGCACCAACTTTCTGGCGGTCAATTGCAAAGGGTGATGATAGCTATGGCAATTTCGTGCAACCCATTGTTATTGATTGCTGACGAACCAACGACAGCGTTAGATGTAACAGTTCAAGCAACAATTCTTGAGTTGTTGCGGGAATTACAACAGCGCCGCGATATGGCTATGATTTTTATCACTCACGATTTAGGGCTGATTGCAGAAACAGCCGATAAAGTCGCGGTGATGTACAGGGGCAAAATTGTAGAACAAGGTGCTGCAGCACAAATTTTTGCCAATCCCCAACATCCTTATACTAAAGGCTTAGTTGCTTGTCGCCCTACCCTCAACCACCGCCCTCACAAACTCCTAACAGTTTCCGATTACATGCAAGTTGAAGAAACGCCAACAGGAGATGTAGTGATACAGCCCAAACAACCAGCCCAACCAAAAGAAGTCACGACTGAGGAGTTTTCTCAAAGATTGGTTTGTTTGGAGCAACAGCAGCCTTTGTTGCAAGTCCGCAACCTGAAAGTTGGTTTTCCTGTAAAGGGTTTGTTTGGCGGTACAAAACGCTACCACATGGCAGTGAATGGAGTTTCCTTTGATGTTAAAAAAGGGGAAACTTTAGGATTGGTAGGAGAATCTGGTTGTGGCAAAACCACTGTTGGTAAAACCTTACTGCGATTAATTCAACCCATGAGTGGTGAAATCTTGTTTGAGGGACGAGATGTTACGCATTTTCAGGGAATAGCTTTGCAAAAGTTGCGAAGGGAAATGCAAATTGTGTTTCAAAATCCTTTTAGCGCCCTCGATCCTCGGATGAAGGTTGGGGATGCAATTATGGAACCTTTGGTGATTCACTCTATGCATCAGACAAAGCAGCAACGTCGCGATCGCGTAGCTTATCTTTTAGAAAGAGTGGGTTTGAGTGCAGATGCTATCAATCGCTATCCTCACCAATTTTCTGGCGGACAACGCCAAAGAATTTGTATTGCCCGTTCTTTAGCTTTGAATCCCAAGTTTATCATTTGTGATGAATCGGTTTCTGCTCTTGATGTCTCGGTGCAAGCGCAAGTCTTGAATTTGCTCAAAGAATTACAAGAAGAATTTGGATTGACCTATATCTTTATTTCTCACGATTTAAGTGTCGTGAAATTTATGAGCGATCGCATTTTAGTGATGAATCGCGGTCAAATTGTTGAGCAGGGTACAGCAGAGACAATATATCGAGAACCTAAAGAAGAGTACACGCAGAAGCTCATTGCATCAATTCCTACAGGTAGCCCCGAACGTGTACGACAGCGCCAAGTGAAAGCGTCCTAAGTTTGTTTGCTAAAATCCCCAACTTCTTTCAGAAGTGGGGATCTTGCAGACCGCTCCTACGTTGAAGAAAGGCAGAAGTACGCTCTCAGCTATGCGATCGGGTGGAGATTCAGACCCCACCTGAAGAGAAGACCACCTAAAAGAGGCGGGGGTCTTAAACCCTGTTGGGTAAAGCACAAAGGCAATACTGATACTTAATTCTTCCTTTCTGCCCTCTGCCCTCTGCCATCTGCCTTGCCCAAAGGGTGATAAATCTCTTAAAAGCTAGGTAAATAAGTAACCCAGTTCTGTTAACCTAAGCTTAAGCAGTGTAGCGTGACTCTGCTATCAAAACAAGGAGGAAAAAAAATGCCCGGACACGACATTATTGTTGTTGGAGCATCGGCGGGCGGAGTCGAAGCACTGACCTTGTTAGTAAAAAATTTGCCAAAAGACTTGAACGCTGCTGTCTTAATAGTCTTACACATACCCAGCTATAGTAGTAGCGTTTTACCCCGCATTCTTGAAAGAGCAGGGAATTTACCCGCTGTTCATGCTCGAGATGGTGAACCCCTTTTGCTAGGACGAATCTATATTGCTCCACCAAATTATCACTTATTGGTCAAACCAGGAACCTTACAACTTACGCTTGGTCCAAGGGAAAACAGCCATCGTCCTGCAATAGATCCCCTGTTTCGGACTGCAGCGAGAGCTTACGGGCAAAGAGTCATTGGTGTCGTTTTGACAGGTAGTCTCGATGATGGTACTGCAGGACTCAAGGCAGTAAAAATGCGCGGTGGTGTAGCAGTTGTTCAAAGCCCTGAGGATGCATTGTATGCAGGAATGCCGCGAAACGCGATTGAGAACGTAAATGACGTTGATTATGTATTACCACTATCAGATATTCCCAGCAAGTTGATAGATTTGGTAAACACGCCAGTGGAAGTTGGAGGAGAAGATCCTATTCCTGAGGAGCTAGCATTTGAATCTGATTTGGCAGAGATGAAGATGGCACCACTTAACAACGACGATAAACCGGGCAAACCATCTCCTTTTGCGTGTCCTGATTGCGGCGGTACACTTTGGGATCTGTCCGATAGGGATTTGTTGCGATTCCGATGTCGCACGGGTCATGCTTTTTCTGGAGCAACGCTGCTAGCCAAACAATCTGATGCTTTAGAGGACGCATTGTGGATTGCTCTGAGAGCATTAGAAGAGAGAGCCTCTCTTGCAAATCGCATGTCTCAACGAATGCGCGAGCGCAACCAAACTCTCTCAGCAATACGATTAGAAGAAGAGGCAAAAGATGCTCAAAAGCGTGCTGCTGTCATTCAAGAGGTACTTCTTAAGAGCGATGGGATGACAAAAGATAAAGATTTATCATCTTTGAGTTTAGAGGAACCAATTAAGGAGTAGTTGAAAGTTGGCTGCATCTTAAGTCTTTTTTTGTACTGTTATTTTTTATAAAAATAATAGCTTAATACCGTTTGAAGGTTTATAAAGTATAAAACTTATATGGATACTGTTGAACCCAACCCTGACTTGGAAAACCTACTAGAATATATCAAACGGAATAGAGGTTTTGATTTTAGCGGTTACAAACGAACAAGTTTAAGTCGGCGAATACGGAAACGATTGCATTTTTTAGGTATAGAAGATTATAGTTTGTATTTAGATTACTTGGAAGTACACCCAGATGAGTTTGCCGAGCTATTTAATACAATCCTGATAAATGTTACGGCTTTTTTTCGGGATTCACAAGCTTGGGAATACATAGCAAACGAAATTATTCCGCAAATTGTAGCTAACAAATATCTTAGTAAGCCCATCCGCGTATGGAGCGCTGGTTGTGCTTCTGGGGAGGAAACCTATACCTTAGCAATTTTACTGGCAGAAGCACTGGGAATGGAACAGTACGCAGCACGAGTGAAGGTGTTTGCTACGGATGTGGATGAGGAGGCTCTCAATATTGCTCGCCAAGCACACTACGGTTCAAAAGAGGTGCGAAGTGTTCCTCCAAATTTACAAGAGAAGTACTTTGAGCGAGTCAATGGTCGCTATGCTGTTCAAAAAGAGCTGCGTCGCGGTGTGATTTTTGGTCGTCACGATTTGGTTCAAGATGCACCTATTTCCCGAATTGACTTATTGGTATGTCGGAATACTTTGATGTATTTCAACACGGAAACCCAAGCTAAAATTCTCGATCGATTTCATTTTGCTCTTAACGATAGCGGCTTTCTCTTTTTAGGAAAAGCAGAAATGCTGTTTAGTAGAAACCACTCATTCAGTCCGTTAGAATTACGACAACGGGTATTTATTAAAGATCAAAATGGCAACTTGCGCGATATGCTATTGAACATCGCTCATCCTAGCAGGCAGCAAGCTGTTCCAGATATGGTCGATCGGATACGCATTTATGAAGCCGCTTTTGAGATCGATCCCATTGCCCAAATCATTGTAGACCTCAATGGGGCGCTCATCCTAGCTAATATTGAAGCCCGTAACTCGTTTAATCTCAACCCTAGAGATTTAGGTCGTCCTTTGCAAGATTTAGAGCTTTCCTACCGACCGGTAGAATTGCGATCACGTATCGACCAGGTTCGCACCAATCGTCGCACCGTAGTATTAAAAGATGTTGAGTGGACTACATCCGACCGGGACACGAAATATTTAGACTTGCAAATCATGCCTCTGTTGGATGAGAATACTGAGAGAATATTAGGTATAAAAATTGTTTTTGCTGATGTTACCCGCTTTAAAAACTTACAGCAAGAACTAGTACACGCCAACCAGGAATTAGAAACTGCATATGAAGAACTGCAATCTACCAATGAAGAATTAGAAACTACCAACGAAGAACTCCAGTCTACTGTAGAAGAGCTAGAAACTACCAACGAAGAACTCCAGTCTACAAACGAAGAACTCGAAACCATGAATGAAGAACTGCAATCCACAAATGAGGAGTTGCAGACGATAAATGAAGAACTGCGCCAACGCAGTGAAGAACTTAACAGAGTTAACGGCTTTTTGGAATCTATTCTCACCAGTCTTCGTGCTGGAGTTATTGTGCTCAGCCCCGATTTACACATCTTAATGTGGAACCGTAAAGCTGAGGACTTGTGGGGATTGCGGTTTGATGAAGTTTTTTCAAAACACTTGATGAGTTTGGATATCGGCTTGCCTCTAGAACCACTCCGACAGCCAATTCGATGTATTATAAGCAGGGAATCGGATTATTATGAAGTAGTGCTAGGTGCCAGAAACCGCCGAGGGCGAACCATTCAGTGCCACGTAATCTGTACTCCCCTTTTAGGAGCACCAAGCGATATTCAAGGTGTCATACTATTGATGGAAGAGGGCGAACAAGAGGAATAGTCCTAAAAGCTCACAAGTGAAAAAAGTCTTTTTCTTTGTTGTCCTACCATCTCATTATTTAGTCATTAGGAGGATAATATAATCAGAAGGAGTAACCAAGATTTATGAGAGATTGCAACCACACTATTAACCTAGTAGATAGATTAAGCATCTTGATAAGACAAGTATCTTTACGGTGGAGGAGAGGATAAGAGGAAAGCTTGTGAATTTGGAAAACTTTGGTCGGCAAGTCCATGAGGTGCGCCGACATACCCAACTTCTACATCATCGTGTCAGGGAATCGCCAGAACGACAACAAGACCTGTTAGCTGAGGCTTTCGAGGAACTCCGTACTGCTTTGGAAGAACTGCACGTTGCAGAAGAAGAATTGCGCCAGCAAAACGAACAATTGGCGATGGCTTGCAAAGAGGCAGCCACAGAACGCAGACGGTATCAAGAATTATTTGATTTTGCTCCTGATGGTTATTTGGTAACAGATTCTCAGGGGAAAATTTTAGAAGCAAATCATGCTGCGGCTAATCTCTTAAAAATATCAAAAAACTTTTTAATCGGAAAACCACTGATAAACTTTTGTCCTCCAGAAGAGCGTCGAGTTTTTCGATATCAATTACAACGCTTAACCGATCTGGAGGAAATGCAAGAATGGGAAATCCACTTGCAACCCCGTCAAGGAAGCATATTTGATGCTAGCCTGACAGCAAAAACTATACGAGATAACGAAGGGCAACTCGTTGGTTGGCGGTGGCTTATTAGAGATATCACGTCTCGCAAACAAGCAGAAGAAAAAATAAACGCAATTCAAATTCAAAATTTAAAATTACAAGAAGCTTCACGGTTTAAATCGCAGCTTTTAGCAGTGATATCTCACGAACTGCGTACACCAATGAATAGCATTTTGGGATTTTCCCAATTGTTACTGCGCCGCTACTACCATCTGTTAGCACCAGAATTAAGAGAGATGGTAGAAAGGATTACTCAAAGTGGCAAACACCTTTTAAAATTAATTGAAGACATACTGGATTTTTGCAAACTGGAAACAGATAAGATAGAGTTAAAGTTACAAGAGTTTAATTTGGTAGAGTTAGTCACAAGAATTACAGAAGATTTGAGACCTCTAGCCGAACGGAAAAACTTAACTTTGGTTTTGCACTCCGATAGTAAAAATCCCAACATGATTGGCGATCGCGATCGCTTGCAACAGGTAATGACTAACTTAATAACTAATGCTATTAAGTTTACAGAAACTGGCGGCGTAGTTGTAGAAATACAACAAGTCAACGGAGAGCGTTTGGTATTTATGGTAAAAGACACCGGCATTGGCATTCCCGAATCAGAAATCGCACACATTTTTACAGAATTTTGGCAAGTCGATAAGTCTACAACGCGCAAGCAAGGTGGTGTTGGATTGGGACTGGCGATCGTAGATAAGCTAGTGCGATTAATGAAAGGAACTATCTCAGTTGAAAGCAAACTGGGAGAAGGCTCAACTTTCCGAGTAGAATTACCAAGAATTCAGTGACTCGCGATCGGTGAGCGGTAAATATTCTCGTTCCCGATTTCCACCGACTCTCGTTCCCAAGCTCCGCCAACTCTCGTTCCCAATCTCCACCAACTCTCGTTCCCAGGCTCCGCCTGGGAATACATATTTGGAGGCTCCGCCTCCAGTCAAAGATCGAGTCAGCATCTCCGATCCATTCGTGACCACGCTCTCCCCAGTAAAAAGAAATAAAGAAGTACAATTGGGATATAAATTACCAAAAAATAGTAAAAATTCGGAAATTTTATATCCTAGAGCAATTTACAATGCGATATATATTCGACTCGCCGATTCCCGTAAAAATTCAAAAAATGAAAGAACGGGTGCGGTGGAAACATCCAAGCCTGATTCAATGCGGAATCGATCAAACCAGCTTGGTCTTGGATGACGGCAATTCAGAGAATCCCGAATTTTCCTTCATGGTAATAGGCGATACCGGGTCTAAGCCATCTTACGGGCAGCACCCACAACGGTTAGTTGCAGAGTTAATGCTCACCCAACGCGACGAATGCCGTTTTATTCTCCATACGGGAGATGTGATTTATGTAGTAGGTTCCCATGAATATTATCCGCAAAATTTTATTGAACCTTACCGCGAGTTCCTAGTAGGAGGAGAAAACTCTCAAGACATTTCTTACGATCGCATGACATTTAGTACACCAATTTTGCCAGTTCTGGGCAATCACGATTACTACGATGTGCCGTTGATGTATGGCTTCATAGCAGGAACTACACTACCACTGCGACGCCTATTCCGTTACAAAGATATAGAAATCGGCTGGCATGGTTCTTATCAAGGTAATGCCTATGCAAGAGCGTTTCTTGACTACCTCAAAGACTTTTCTCCGGGCGAAAAGTTAGAACGTCATTTAAACAGTCATTATACAGCTAAAACCAACACGGGAAGGTGTTTGCGATACGAACCCGGAAAATTTACCCGCCTACCCAACCGCTATTACACCTTTCGTTATGGTGGGATTGACTTTTTTGCCCTGGACTCCAACACCTTCAATGCACCCTCTCCACTCCCTACTACAAAAGAAGGGGAAACAGAACGCCGTAAATTAGAAAAACGCCGTCACGAAATAGAACAAGAAGAAACGCAAATTTTAGAAGCTTGTTCTCGCTTCAATCCAGAGATTCCCCAAGAAGCCGAACAACTTGACGCTCTCAAAAGTAAGCTATACCAAATTGATGAAGTCAAAATTGACATAGAGAAACAGCTTGAATCCCATCACGCCCCACCTGTAGACTTTGAACAACTCAACTGGCTGAAGCAAAGATTAATTGAATCTTGGAATACTCAAGAGGTGCGCGGGCGGGTTCTTTACTTTCACCATCCACCCTACGTGACTGAAGCAAGCAAGTGGCACCAATCCCAGACTTTAGCAGTTCGCCATCGCTTGCGTGGGGTGTTTGATGATGTCGCGGAAACTCTTGGTTCTCTCACTCAAGGACGTCCGATAGTTGATTTGATATTAAACGGTCATGCCCATTGTTTGGAGTATCTCCGCACAACTCACACCGGACACGGTGATTCCCATATTCACTGTATAGTTTCTGGTGGTAGCGGTCGCCGTCCCCGTCGCCAAAGAGAGGAGGGATCGGAATTAATGGAAACTTTTGAAGATGCAACAGGTAGCTACAGTCGTAAAATTGCTGACTCGTTTCTTTTTGTAGGTCGCAACGGATACGACACTCAAAAACGTCTTCCTTACTCCTTTGTGCGAATCGATGTTCGCGATGGTTCCCCAGCCAAGTTTATTGTTAGACCATTTATTAAAGAACGCTTTCAAGGAGAGTGGTACAATCGCGAATTGGAGGCGTTTGCAATCAGTAACCAATGACCGATGACCCATGACTAAAGCAAAATACGTTTTTTTACCTTTGACTGTAATTATTTTGGGAATATTGTGCTTTTGGGTACTTAGTTCTCATAAAATAGCGAACGCAGATTCTGCACCATCCTCGGTTGTATACGAACAACGGCGTCTTCACAGCCCAGATGGAATTGGTAAATATTATATGGGTCGCGAGATAGCCAAAGTCATGGGACACACGGGGGCTGGTTGGTTGGAAAGACCGAGTCGAGAGGCTGAGGAACAGCCCAGCAAAGTAGTGAATGGTCTCAATCTCAAGTCTAATGATATTGTGGCGGATATCGGGGCTGGTACTGGTTACATGAGTTTTCGGATTGCGCCTTTACTTTCTACAGGAAAGGTTTTGGCTGTGGATATTCAGCCAGAAATGCTGGAGATTATCGAGTTTTTTAAGCAAGAGAAAAAGATTGCCAACGTTGAACCTATTTTGGCGACTCTTAGCGATCCCAAGTTACCACCAGAGAGTGTTGATTTGGCTTTGATGGTGGATGCTTATCACGAGTTTGAGTATCCGCGAGAGATGATGCAAGGAATTGTGACGGGGCTGAAACCTGGTGGTCGTGTTGTACTCATTGAGTATCGGGGCGAAAATCCTTTTATTGCCATTAAAGCTTTGCATAAAATGACTCAGAGGCAAGTCAAAAAGGAAATGCAATCTGTCGGGTTGGTTTGGCGCGAAACAAAAAACTTTTTACCGCAGCAACATTTTATGGTGTTTGAAAAGCCTTAGGATGCTGTTTCTAATCGTCCTTGCTCGGTGATGTCCTCGATCGCCAGTAAAATCATTTGGGTGCTGTCAATCTTGGGCATTTTGCGAGCTTTGAGCCGCATGATTTTACGTCCGATCCGCTCGAAATCATGCTCGACTTCAAAATCTTGAAACTGGGCATTACTAGCAAGAATCTCTTCGAGTTGCGATCGCAATTGGGGAATGTCCCACTGTCCGTTACCCAATTGAAAAATCAACTGCTGCTCTGTTTGCACGGGTAAAACCTGAAACGTCTCGTAGAACGAACGATTTGCTGTGATGATCCGCAACTCAGCATTCAGCACGATCAGCGGTTCCCAGACGGTTTCTACAATCGCATCAGCATAATCTCTTGCTTCCATCAATTGGGCATTACTGCGTTTGAGGTCGTCAATATCAATTAACACCACCACTGCCCCATCGATCTTATTATCAATCGTGCGATAGGGGCGAATTCTCAGGTGATACCAATGTCCGTCCCTGTCTTGAATCTCCTGAGCCTTTAAGTTGAGCGTCCGAATCACTTCTAAAATCTGTTGCTCTAAGTTAGGCACATTTAGTTTGTGGGTAATGTCGCTCAGCGGTCGCCCGATATCCGTTGAAATCAAGTTGAAGATGCCTTCCATCGCTGGGGTAAACTGCCGAATCTGGAGGTCGGCTCCCAGCATCAAAATCGGGATGTGGATACTGTTAAGCAAATTTTGCAAATCGTTGCTCACTTGCGTCGCTTCCTGGGTGCGACGGCGCAGTTCATCATTTACCGTGTTCAGTTCTTCATTCGCCGCCTGAATTTCTTCTTTTGCGGTTTCCAACTCCTCATTGGTACTTTGCAACTCTTCATTGCTCGACAAAATCTCTTCATTGGCGGCTCTCAAGTCCTGGTTCGTGGCTTGCTGCTCTTCGATGATCGATTGGAGATGCTCTCGGCTCGTTGCCAGTTCGTGCTTGAGTCGAGCAATCTCAACCGCTTCTCTAGTCCTGCGTTTGGAGGGGGTACTGCCATCATCGGTTGCAGGTAACTCCGAAACGAGGGGAGTATCTTCAAACAGAACTAAGAAACACTCTTGAGATGCCCCAATTTGGAATGGAATGACATTGATGGTAATTTGCCGGATGCGAGGTATGCGTTGCAGAAGCGCTTCGTTACCACCTTCTCTCACCTGCAAGCCTTCCCGTTTGACCGGCAGCTTTTGCTGTTTTGCCTGGTAGATAGCCGTTTGTAGCTCTCGCCGCAATTCTTCTTTTGCCATTCTCAGCAGGTTCAAGCTTGCTCGACCGGGAGATGGTTCCAGATAAGGGCTAGTCTGTCCCCGAAATTGCAGAATCTCCAAGTTGACATCGACCACAACACCTGCAGGGGCGTATTGATTCAAAACAATCCGGTCTGCTTCTCTCTGGATTTCTAGTTCGTTGGGAAGCTGTTCTGTCACAAAAGGTTGAGGGTTGATAATGGTTGGAGAATAAGAGCTGGCAGTCAACTCAATGTTGGGTCGAGATGCTGTCAACTTTTTAGCATAAATTTTATTTTTTTTGTCGCACAGGGTAAACAAGTCTACAAAGTCACCGACTGTTTCTGAAGTCCCTAACATGAGAAAGCCTGTGGGCTTGAGACCGTAGTGAAAAATTGGCAGGAGTTTTTTCTGTAAAGCGTTTCCTAAATAGATCAGCACATTGCGACAGCTAATTAAGTCCAGCCGCGAAAATGGGGGATCGCCAATTAGATTTTGTCTGGCAAAGACACAAACTTCCCGTACAGACTTACTGATTTGGTAGCCTCCCTCAACTTGAACAAAGAATCGGTAGAGCCGTTCTGGGGTAACATTTGCAACTTGGCTGAGCGTGTAAACCCCGTTGCGGGCATATTCGATTGCTGTCTCGCTAATGTCAGTTGCGTAAATTTGAATCGGTATGCGGGGAACTTGTTCGGAGAGAAACTCCAGCATACAGATGGCTATCGAGTAAGCTTCTTCCCCGGTTGAACAACCTGCTACCCAGATACGAATGGGTGTGCCTGGTGATTTATCAATGATAACGGGAAAGACCAGACTTTTTAAGGCATTGAAGCTTTCTGGGTCGCGAAAAAAACTGGTGACATGAATCAAGCAATCTTGATACAGTGCCATGACTTCTGCTGGATTGCTCTGGAGATAGCGAGCATAATCTTCCAGACGTTCGAGCTTGTATAAGAGCATTCGCCGTTGAATCCGGCGATTTAAGGTAGTTTGTTTATAATGAGTAAAATCAAGACCTGTTGCCTTCCGCAGCAAATTGAAGATAATGGCAAGTGCCTCCTGACTGGTAGCCGGAGATGAGTTTGTCTCTGACTCAATTGTGGTAAGGCTTGCAATGTATGGATGAGAGCTAATTTCAGCTAGCTTCCGGGCAATTTGGTCGGGCGGTAAGATAAAGTCTACCTGACCTGTGGCGATCGCCGTGTTGGGCATACTATCGACTTGTGCTGACTCCTGGCATTGAGCAAACGCTACACCTCCAGCCGCCTTGATTGCCTCTAGACCCCGCGCTCCGTCAGAATCGGCACCCGATAAAATGACGGCGATCCCTTTGTTACCCCGCTCCTCGGCAAGGGAAAGCAGAAACGTATCAACTGACATAAACACCCGACTGGTACCTGAGCGAGGCACGAGCTTTAGTAACCCTTGAGCAATGGTCATACTGGCATTGGGTGGAATGACGTATACGTGATTCGGTGCGATCTCCATGCCATCTTGTGCCTCACGCACGGGCATTTGGGTTGCCCTAGACAGAATCTGGCTAAGCACGCTTTCCTGCTCTGGAGCCATGTGCTGAATAATGACAAACGCCATGCCCGTATTGGTTGGCAAATAATTCAGCAATTGGGTAAATGCTTCTAATCCTCCCGCAGAGGCTCCAATCCCCACCACTGGAAATAATTCATTGAAATTGTCTTGCTGATTGTCAGGAGGAACTTTGCCATCAGAGGGATTGGGTTGAGATTTTTTGGAAACGCGTCTGGGTGCCATGTTTAATAGCTGTTCTGCCGAGCGGTATCGATCGCCTATCTGTACTATCGTGACAGAACAAACCTGTTCTAATCAATGTCAGCGAGATTTTCAATTTTATAAGAAAAATGGGTGAACTACCCCAACTTAGCTTGCGCTTGAAGTTGGGGCTTCCGTACTCAACGGCGAGTGCCTCAACTTAGACTTTCGTCCGAGTTTTGGTCTTACCTCCCCTCCATGGCGGATGGGGAATTTCGCCGAATTCGTTAAAAATTCCGAACAGAAAACAACAAATTTGTGAAGTTTGTTATTTAAAAGCTCTCGTTTTCAATTACGATGAAGTCCGTCTGTTGATGTAAAAGCTCCAGTTCTTTCCGAGTACTTTCTAACTCATTGTAAGCCATAATGAGTTCAGATGTTTTTTCTGCAAGGATTTTAGACACTCTGGCTAACTCGGAGCGAGTAGACTCCAGTTCTTGGGTGAGTTGCTCGCAATCAGTTGTTTCAATAAATTTCAAAGTAACTCCCAGCAAATGATTTTTAGTGGTAAATACCTGCGAAATATTAATGTCGAAATGCTTTGTGCTTTTTTCCGTTGTCCACTCAACATTTTTTAAAACGGTTAGAGCCTGATGGGAGTGAAGTACTTGCATTAATATATTGGCATTGATTAACTTTGCAATTGTCAGATCTTGAAAAGGGCGTTTCCAATCGTCAAATGATAAGCCAAATAAGGTTCTTGCCCGTTCATTGGCGTGGAGCAGACAACCGCTTGCGTCAATCGCTAGATGAGCAGAAGAACCGATCTCGAAGGTAGTCTCCCAGAAGTGGTTCTGAATTGGCAATAAATGAGTTGCCAGCTGTCTGTGAGACGTTGGATTGATAAAGCGGTAGTCATCTAGTTCTAGTTTCAGTCCTTTGGTATAAATCCTCTGGCTTATATCAACAGGCTTAAAAATTTGCCTGCGGCTGAGTGCTGTTTCTGCCTTACCCAAAAAGAGGAAGCCTGTGTTATTGAGCGCAAAGTGAAAACGCGTTAGGACGGAGGCTTGAGCGTCTGGATTAAAATAAATCAAGACATTGCGGCATATGAGCAGATCGATCTTGGACATGGGAGCATTTTGAGTCAAGTCGTGAGGAGAAAAGATGATGGTGCGGCGAAGTTCGGGGTGAAAGACATAGCCTGTTTCAGTGTGTTCAAAGTATTTCTGGAGCAATTGAGCGGGAATATCGATAATGTCTTTGCTGCTGTAGGTTGCTCGGCGTGCGTGCCAAAGGGCTGCTTCATCCGTATCGGTGGCAAAACATCGAACTCGCTGTCGGCAAGCTTCCAGACCGAGTGCTTCTGCTAATAAGACGAGCAGGCTATAGATCTCTTGCCCGGTTGCACAGCCTGCACTCCAGGCTCGAATGGGTTCATCGGGTTGCTTACTGGCAATAATTTTGGGAATGACCTCTGCTGCTAAATAATCCCAAGCGTTGCGATCGCGGAAAAAGCTAGTGATGTTAATGAGAACATCATCGAGAAGAGCAAGATACTCTTGTGAATGGTATTGCAAATATTCTAAGTAGCTCTCATAAGTATCAATGTTGATACTTTCCATCCGGTGCCGAAACCGTCGCATCAGGCTAGAGCGTTTATAACTTGTTAAATCACAGCCCCGATTGTACTTGAGGTAGTCTAACAGAGTTTCAAATTCTGAGCTTAGTTTATCCGTGTCTTGTACTCCATTGCACAAGAACCTCTTCTGGGGTTGCCTTTGAGCAGACATTTTTTATCCCGGATGTTAAAAAGTTAACGTCGCTCCGCCCCTATATGGCGGATTATTTCTCCCGTCACACAGGAGCGATCGATTCATATATTCGTATGCAAATCTATTATATAGATTTGCATACGAATATATGTTAACTTTAAATTGAGATTGAAGTTTGCACACGAATCAAAAATGTCCACAGTAAAAAAGCTTCAATCTACCCTGGAAGCGCTCAACGCCGAGCGAGCACAAGTGGCTGGGGCGGGTTGGGTTCTGCAACATTGCTGGTTGGTGCAAGTGAAGCCGGGAGGCACTGCCCGAACCAACTGTAAATACTGGCAGGTGAGAAGCCGTCAACCTATGTTTGATGGTAAGACACTAAAACACTTGAAACCGAATCAAGTGGAGGATTACAGAGCCGCGATCGAG
The DNA here is from genome assembly GCF_045999855.1 of Tolypothrix campylonemoides VB511288_2. Taxonomy (NCBI): domain Bacteria; kingdom Bacillati; phylum Cyanobacteriota; class Cyanophyceae; order Nostocales; family Tolypothrichaceae; genus Tolypothrix; species Tolypothrix campylonemoides. The sequence goes on along the minus strand of NZ_JBFPMW010000014.1, from coordinate 69,870 downwards.
CGGGGGAGGCAGTTAAAGCGCATCGATCGCCAAATTCAGAAGTTGCAACAGCAGCTTGCAAAACTTACCTCCACAACGGACTCATTGAGGGTTGCATCAGAAAGTTCATCAACCGCATATAAACCTCCTCACCAAATTCCCATACTGCCGAATGGGGATCTTCAGCAAGCAGTAGAAAAACAACCTCTAAAGCAACTAAAATTCACAAATTTAGCTGAACAAGAGCGTTTCGTCAAAGAATTGCTTGCAAACGGTCAGACATTGAGAGCTTCACTGCGGCAAGCAGTCGCTTTCGGCAAAACATTAGGGGCAAGAAATATTGACCTGAGAAAGGGACTATGAACTACTCCGCCGAATGGGGAATTTCGCGGAATCAGTTAAAAACCTTCTATTTCTTCATTGAGCTTTATTTCTCGAGCCAAATTTGCCTGATTGAGCTTTATTTCTTTATCCAGATTTTCCTGGCTCAATATTTCGTTGCTCATCACTGCTTGCCGAACCAATTCTGCTCGTCGTTTTGCGTCCTTAGCTTTTTGCAAAAGCAGATCTGCCGCCTCATGCTCGTTCATGTCGCGCAGATGCTTCGCGGTATGAGTCATCAACATCTCACTCGCTTCGATAGTGCGGATGCTATCCCAGAGAGACTCTTCAATCGATTCCGTTACCTCGGCTAAAAGGGTATTGAGCGAATATGCATGCCCTGTATGGCAGCGAAAGCGAAGCAGGTTACCTTCTTTCAACTGCAACAGTACGCCATGACACTCAGGACAGGTAAAGGGAGAAAGAGCGCCTAGTTTCATAATTCCTAATTCCAGAGGGTTATCCTGCCGCGCAACACCAACTTCAATATCCATTTTCTCAGACACCAAATTGTCCTCCTGTTCGGGAATTGCTTTGTTAACTAGACGCGCTAACAAAGCCCCCATTTCGATGATAGGCACGCAGTAATCGACTGTCACTGCTTTCATCGCCGCCCTCGGCATCGAAGAGTGAAGCGCATCAGAGGGATCTTGAACTACAGCGATACCACCTCGCTCTTTGATGGCATATAACCCAGCTGCACCATCGTCGAGACTGCCGCTCAACACCACCCCAATGACGCGCTTTCCATAGGAGCGAGCCGCAGAGCGAAACAAGACATCGACCGCCGGACGAAAGCGGTTTTCTTTGGGACCGAGAGAGAGCCGGACAAACCCTGGCTCAACCAACAAATGGCGATCGGGAGGAGCCACATAAATCCGACCAGCTTTGATTGGCTCCCTGTCAATGGCGTGTGCCACTGGCAGTGAAGTGACCCGCGCCAAAATTTTGGGTAACATACTTGGGTAATCTGGGGAAATGTGCCAGACGATAAAGACAGCTGCAGGAAAGTCAGCAGGCAGTTGAGAAACGAGTGTTTCAAAAGCTTTAAGTCCTCCGGCTGATGCTCCAACAACAACAATATCTGGCTTTAACACTCGCTGCTCCTAACCATTTTTGCTTTTATGTTACCCCTGGCACTTCAAGATAACATACTGGCTTGACGTACAACACTTTCTTTAGATAGGGCTGCGATCGGGCATGAGGAGCGGTTGTGAATCATCTTAGTTATTGCGCTGCAAAAAACCTGCTAAAGGGTATCATTTATTACTTATTATTGAATTAATGCTATTGTAATACGTTGTTGCAATTCAATGTTTTGTGCAATACGTTCTTGTAATAGGACGCTGAGTTCCTGACGTTCGGCTACCAGTTCCCGACTCCTGGCTATCAGTTCTTCTACTTCGATACAGAGTTTCTCACTCGTGTCTTTTTGTTTTTGTAATTCGACACGAATTTGGTGATTTATGGCAGCTATTTCCCGACTCATGGCTCCCAGTTCCCGACTCTTGCTTATCAGTTCCTGGCTCTCAAAGCTCAGTTCTTGCAAGCGATCGCGAAATTCCCGACTCGTGGCTCTCAATTCCCGGCTCTTGCCTATCAAAAGATAGTTCATATAAAAGTAAATATGTAAATAATACATACTACAGAATCTTTTGAACGCACCGCCAACCAAATCAAGAGTGCTATTGAAGTAAGGGCTGGTAGTTCATTTTTGTGATGGAATCAGGTTGGCACTTTTGGTTGTACTATCCCAAACAATCCAAGCAAATTGGCTATCTAAATCTGTTGTATTTTCTGTAACTTTGAAATATATCTTTTCTCCGCCTCTCGTTTCTACAGCAAAGTCACCATTTTGAGCATACACTACCTTGAAACCGCGATCGCGCAAACAATACATTGCCCAAGCTTTTAACGATTGTCTTTGCGGATCGTGTGTAATGGGAGGTCTCTTAATTGCTTCTTCAATAACTTGGTATGTCTTGGAGTCAATCATTACTGGTTGGTGGTTAGTAGTTAGTGGCTATTTGTTAGTTGTTAGTGGTCCCCCTTATCTCCCTTGTCTCCCTTATCTCCCTTGTCCCCATTATCCCCATTATCCCCCCATAGGATCGCAGCGAATCTCTATCATAAAGCCATCGGGGTCGTAAAAGTAGACTCCCCTACCTGTTGGACGAGTGACTGGTCCGTGGGCGATGGTAATTTGATTTTCTCTCAAAACTTCAACTGCGCGATCGAATAAATCAGGCGCGATGTCAAATGCCAAGTGATATGCTCTGGTAAAACTTCGTTCTGGGTTTGGGTCTGGTGGTAATAAGTCTGGTTCCCAAAATAAATCGAGGATAGTACCATCAGGAGTAACGAAATTGGCTACTTTTCCTTGTGCGACTAAATCTACTAAGGTTGCAGGAACTTCATCACCTGTCAACTCGTGCAAGCCCAAAATACCGTTGTAGAATTGTCTTGAGGCTTGCATATCATGAACGTTGAGGGCTATGTGATGGACTTGCCGCAGATCTCCCACATTTAGGGCTCTTTTAAGAGATTGGGAACTTGGTAGCATGGGTAGGCAAAGTTGACTTGTTTGGCTCGAAGGATGTTGAGTTTAATTTACTTTATCATGTTCTAGAATGTAACTAAATCTAGCGCTCGGATTTTTGTAGGCTTTCTTTATAGAGGATGTTTTAAAAGTCTTGGGCGAATATAATTCGCTACTATACAAACAAAGTTCCCCCGTTGAGGCGACTGCTCTGGGTTCCTCTTCATTGTGGTACTTGCCATGCGATTTCTCATGGCATAGCCAGTATGAATTGAAACTTTACAAACATCCTCTCATGTCATTTGATTACTCTTTAGATTTTCAAAGTATTGATTTCCGAAAAAATCCCGAACTCTATCGCGTTGGGAAGGGCGAGCAGGGAGTGCTTTTGGTAGAACCGTATAAGTCAGAGATTTTGCCTTATTGGCGGTTTAAAACTCCTGAAATTGCAAGACAATCAAGCGAAAAAATATACCAAATGTTTCTTGAATATTTGGAGAAAGATGATTTCGTTGGGGCTGATATGGCACGTAAGTTCTTACAAATGGGTCATACGCGATCGCGCCGCTATGCCAATCATAAGAGCGGAAAAAAATACAAAACCAATCCTCAAAAAGAAACTTCTATTGAAGCTGTTGTAAAAGCTAGAAAAGATATTTTGCCAAATGAAGTAGACCCTGTTAAGGCTGAATCGGCAGCAATATTTAAAGAAAAATGGATGTTGGCAAAGAAAAATGAGAGATACTGTCAGTTATTGGCAAAGCATAAAGCGATACAGATGATATAACAGAAATTTTCTACTGATAATGCTTGTATCTATAGTTCGGTACATATCCGTAGAAAAAAGAAACTTTTTGTACAAAAATCATTCGGTGATTAACTACGCCTAAAGACTATAACTTCTGGAGCGGGAATTAATTGATTGTCTATATCTTTAGAACGGTTAAAATGCCATTTTGAATCGTTAGATTTGCTTGTGAGAACTTCAACAAATGAATGTCGAACCTTTTTTTAAATAAAGGGAATAATTACTATGCAAGAAATCAAGCAAGCTTCGGACAGACAGGGTGTAAATACCGATAGCACAACTTCCGCTCGACCTAATGCGGGTTCAGCAACCACAAACTTTAATAGCGATGCTGCACAGCAGCCGACAAGCGATCGCATAGCTTCTGGTCAACCTCATGCAAATTCAGCCAACCTGAATGTAGATGCTGGAGTTTCTAGAAACTATGATGCTAACCCCATCAGTTCTACTCAACCTCATGGGGGTTCAGCAAACATTAACATAGATACTAATGTCTCCAGAAACAATGATGTTAACCGCATCAATTCCGGTCAATCCAATACTCAAGCAGTTACCAAAGGTCTGAATCCTACGTTAACCAGAGCATTGGTAGGAGGACTTGTTGCTGGTACATTAGGGTCATTAATTGGTGCTTTTGCAGGTAAGAGAGTCGGTCAAGGGTTGAATACTGCAGCAAAAGGTATTGGAGAGGCTTCAAAGACTATAGGTGAAGGTCTCAGCCACACAGGCAAAGGTATAGGACAAGCCGTGAAAAGTATTGCTGAGGGAGCTACTGAAGCTATCGTAGGTGGTGCAGTAGACACTGCAAAGGGTGTTGCTGAAGGAACCACACAAGCTTTAGTAGGTACAGTAAACACGGTACAGAATACCTCTCAAGGGCTCGCTGAAGTCGCCCAGCAAACAGTGGAAGGTACTGTAAACGCAGTACAAAATACAGCGCAAGGTATTAACCAAGCTGTACAAAGTGCGGCGGACACGACAAGAGATATAACAAATCGCGCATCTGAAGGAATTAAGGAAAACGCAGCAAATGCATCAGATGCGGTACAAAACACAGCGCAAGGTGTTAACCAATCCGTACAAAGTGCAGCAGAGAATGCATCGATAGGTCAAAATCAAGGCGATCGCGATCGCACGATTGCCAACAATCAGCAATCCAAAAATAATGAAGTGGAAATAGACCGTACACCAACGATCTACATTTTAGCACCAGACCCAGTAGAAGGGCTTAACGTTGCTCCAACTTTGTCTTCAGCAGATCCCGCTACTCCTAAAGACAGTGGGCTGTTGATAGATACAGGAGAAACAACTCCACTTGAGAAAGACATTATTCTACTTAACGATTACGACAAATAAACACCTGACATTCCAAACATTATTTAGGTGTTGAGTTATCAGTTATCAGTTCTCGCTAACGGTGTACTGATAACTGTTAATTGTTTACTAATTGAGTCTATTGTGGCATAAAGGAAATGACTCTTATGAATGGAAATCAGCAGGTTTTGGAGCATCCTAACGCTGAAGACAATACTGATTTTACAGAAGACCAATCCAATACTTCTTATGAATCAGGTAGAAACTCGAACAATGGGTTATCTAAAATAGCAATTGGAGCACTCATTGGTGCTGCGTTAGGTGCAATAGCTGGAGCTTTAACTATTAAGGGTACAGCCGAAAGGGTTAACCAAACTGTAAAAAGAGCGGGGAACTCGGTTAAGAATACAGCCGGGACTATTAATCAAAGTGTCAAAGGTGTGGGTGATGCAATCAGTTCGATCGCTGATGGTGTGAACGATACTGTTAACGATGTAGGAGACAGTGTCAAGGATACTGCTTTAGGTATTAACGACACTGTCAACAGTACTTTGTCTGCTGTCAAAGCTACAGCAATGAATGTTAGCGACACCGTTAACAACACTGTGAACATCGTCAAAGGTGCTGCTGAAGGCGTTAACGACAATATCAAAGGTACAGTGGATGTAGCCACTAAAGTCGCTGAGGATAATTTACCCTCTGGGGCTCAGGGAACTAATCTCCCCAACACACCCAATATCCCCGGTAACTCCAATAACCAGACGACTTACATTTTAGTCCCAGTAGATAACCAGAAATAAGACTTAGGGTGGGCAATTCCCACCTTATTTTCTGATAATTTGGCAGACATATAGCAATCCTAAATTATTTGTAAAAAATTTGGATTGCTAATGGCTAATGGCTAATTGCTAATGGTCAATAAGCAATTAGCCATTAGCTATTAGCCGTCTTCACTCTTATTCTTATATTTCATTTAGAACTGCTTATATGTCTTTAGGTTATTAACGGTTTATCGAATGACTGATAAATTAATCTTGAATTGATAACGAGCTGCTTCAGTTAGGTCTGATACTACCTTAAGCGAGAGGAGAGATTAACTATGAGCGATCGCAAGCAGCCTGTTGAGCGTCAAGAAAAAGCTAATTGTTCTCAGAGGAAGCAACCCATAGCTTATCGAGCAGCAACAGGTATAGGGGGTGGAATTGTTGGAGCAGCGATTGGTGGTTTGCTCGGTCGCCGAGTTGGAGGAACTGTTGGTGGTGTTGTGGGCGCAGTTGCTGGTGCTTTGGTAGGTAAGGGTACGGCTCAGCGTGTTAATGCTACTGTAGAAGGCGTTGTGGGTGCAGCTCAAACTGTAGCTGATGCTGTTCATGATAGTGTTAACGGTGTGGGAGATGCATTAAAAGACACAGTAGAGCAGGTCAAACCTTCCATAGTCGGTGCTGTTGATACGGTAAAAGATACGGTTGACCGGGTTAAGCCTTCCATAGTCGGTGCTGTTGATACGGTAAAAGATACGGTTGACCGGGTTAAGCCTTCTGTCCTAAGTGTTGTTGATACAGTTAAAGATACAGTAGACCAAGTCAAGCCTTCTGTTGTAGATACCGCTAGGAACGTAGCTGAGGTTGTTAACTTTAGTGGAAATACTGGAGAAGTTGTATTTAATGATATTATTGAACAGCCTGATGCTTCTAGAGTTGTCGAAGAAAACGCAAAAGAAAAACCTGAAGAGGTAAAGCCACCTGTCGTTAATGAATCCAAGGGTGTCACTGAAGATGCTTACCTTTGTATAAATGATGGAGGTAATACACTCAAAGAAAGAGTAGAGCAGGTTAATACTTCTATCGTAAGTCAAGTTGATACAGTAAAAGAAGATATATTAGAAGATCCTTGGGACTCTGTAGTAGATACATCGGATGCTGTCGGGGAAACAATGGAATGGATTGTTGAACCTCATGCAGTTGGTAGAGCCGATACCGTCCAAAATACAACTGAAGACCCTCTTTGTCGTGATGTTAATGAGTGGGTTAGTCAAAGCTTGAATCATTTACAACAGACTCATGATTCTGAAGAAAATACCGAATCTACAAACTTTGAAGAAAGACAACAAGAGTACCAACCGCCTCAGCAGCAAAAAATTCAAGCACAATCGAAAAAAAATCAACAATTTACTGGAATCGGAAAATTTCTTGTAGGTGCTGGGGTTATAGCAATAGTTGGCACAATCTTGTCATGGATTCCCAAACAAAATCTTTTTGCAGTGAGATCGCCAGAATCCAGTCAAAGTATCGAGCAAGTATCTGCTGCGACTTCATCTTCAAAATTCCAAGAAATTTCTACCCCTGATGGTTGGATTTTTTTAGGCAATGTTAACAACAAGCCAGGTGCAGCATTGCTTGGGAAACCTTTAAGCGAAGTTTTACAATCTACTGACTCTCGTGTTGTTCCATCACCAGGAGCGGTAGTTACTGTAACTGTTAAACCAGGAGTAACGTTAAGGAAAAATAAACCGCAGTTACCTCACTTTAGTTATCAAGAACAAAAAGCTTTAGCTGTTCTTAAACCTCAAGAGAAGTTGAAGGTTCTTAAAGTGGAATTTGTACCCAATCCCAGTACGACTCAAACAACAAGAGTGTGGGCAAAAGTTTCTAGATGTGGTGACGACTGCAATTAAAATTTCTTAAAAATTTGTCGGTTGCGATCCCTAAGATCGCTAAAATCTTCCTTTCGCCCGGTAACTTAAACTACAGGAGCCGCTTGACCTATGAAATCTCAAAGGCTTACTCCTGCAGGTTTTTCTCGGTGGCGGTATCAGTAGGAGTTATTGCTTAGTAACTGATACCACGGTATTTCCGTCCTACTTCTTCCTCAGTTACCTGGGGTTTGGGATCGGTTAGTTCTCTTCTGTCAGTGTTATTTAAGTTTTCATCATGGTCTTCTACTCGTTGTAAAAGTTTTTGGGTGGTCATGAGAATAACTAGGAGCAGCAAAAGCAACACTTGCCACGGTGCGAACACCAAGCTTAAAGCAAGGCACAGAGCTGCAAATATCCCCACGAAATACCCAATTTCGTCAGTACATTTTTTAAAGATATAGCCACCTACCAAGCCGGTAAGTAGCGGAATCAAGAAAAACAAAGCCATTTTTCCTCACCTCTGGGCTAATAGCAGAAGCGTTAATGTGTGCATAATAGGTCTCTGTTGTCGGTAACAAGTGTGCCTAATCTAACAGCTATTCAGTTTTAGCTCTAACACGTTACTCATAACAACAGCGTATAAATACAAGATTCCGAATCTGTCTGTTAAACTAGCTTAACATTATCTACTTGCGCTGATAAATATATTTCAACTGCAATACCCGATGCTAAACATTCCTCAATCACTGGCTATCGAACTAAACCTTAAACCCTATCAGGTGCAAAACGCGCTGGATCTTTTGGCTGAGGGTGCGACAATTCCCTTTATTGCGCGTTATCGCAAAGAACGGACTGGGGAAATGAATGAAGTTCAGTTACGCCAACTGGCAGATAGGTATTCTTACTTAACAGAATTGGAAGAAAGAAAATCCACAATTTTAAATGCGATCGCAGAACAAGGTAAGCTTACTGACGAACTTAAAGAAAAGATAGAGTCCTGTTTGCAAAAAACAGAACTTGAGGATTTATACTTACCCTTCCGTCCAAAACGTCGCACGCGAGCCACCGTTGCAAAAGAAAAAGGGTTGGAACCGCTTGCAGAGTTTATTAAATCGTTAAACGTCAAAAATGGAGTCGCCGCTTCTCTGGATGGGGAAGCAGCAAAATACGTTTCTGAAGACAAAGGTGTCAAAACCGCAGAAGAGGCGTTGCGCGGTGCTTCTGATATTCTTGCAGAAGAAGTGGCTGAAAAAGCAGAGTTGCGTTCTTATGTACGGGAATACCTTTTAGAAGAAGGAGTCTTTTTTTCCCGTATCAAGAATGACTATCCAGAAGGTACAACGAAATTTGAAATGTACCGCAATTACCAAATGCGGGTACAAAATATTGCCCCTCACAATATGCTGGCATTGTGTCGCGGTGAAGCTGAGGGAATCTTATCTTTTGATATTTCTTTTGATGAAGATGTTATCCTGTCTTATTTGGAATCAAAAGAAATTAAAACAAAAGTCCGCGCAGTGCGGGACTTCTATCAAGCAATGCTCAAAGATGCTTTCACCCGTTTGATGAAAACATCCTTGATAAGCGAGGTCATTTCTGAAAAGAAAACTTTTGCAGACATAGAGTCTATCAAAACATTTGAAGCTAACTTACGAGAGTTATTACTGTCTGCACCAGCAGGGATGAAACCCACTTTGGCGGTAGATCCGGGTTTTCGGACTGGGTGTAAAGTCGCAGTCCTCGATCAAACAGGTAAATTTTTAGAATATCAAGCAATATTTCCCCATCTATCAGCAAACCAGCGTGTGGAAGCTGCAAAAACTCTAAAAAATTTAATTGAGAAATACAAAATAGAGTTAATTGCTATTGGTAACGGTACAGCTTCGCGTGAAACCGATGAATTTGTTTTGGAAACTCTGCAAAGTTTGGATAGAAAACCAATTAAGGTGATAGTCAACGAGTCGGGTGCGTCTATCTATTCAGCTAGCAAAGTTGCTCTAGAAGAATTTCCCGATTTAGATGTCACTGTTCGGGGGGCTATTAGTATTGGACGTCGCCTGCAAGATCCCCTTGCAGAACTTGTCAAAATTGAACCCAAATCGATTGGGGTAGGGCAGTATCAGCATGATGTGGATCAAAAATTGTTAAAGAAGAAATTGGATGAAACTGTTGAAAGCTGCGTTAACTACGTTGGTGTAGACTTAAACACTGCTTCTAAAGAACTTCTTACCTTTGTTTCTGGTATTACGTCTAGTGTTGCCAATAATATTGTTGCCTATCGCAACCAAAATGGTGTATTCAAAAACCGCCGACAACTGCTAAAAGTTCCGAAGTTGGGACCAAAAGCATTTGAACAAGCTGCGGGTTTCTTACGCATTCGTGATGGTGAAAATCCTCTCGATAATACTGCTGTGCATCCAGAAAGTTATTCGGTTGTGGAAGCGATCGCTTCCGATTTAAAAGTCCCCTTAACTCAAATCACCACAATTGCCGAACAACTCAAAAAACACAATCTCAAAAAATACGTAACCGCCAGCGTTGGCGAACCAACATTACGCGATATCTTGAGCGAATTGGAAAAGCCGGGAAGAGATCCAAGAGCTGAGTTTAAGTATGCTACTTTCAAAGAAGGAATTAAGGAAATCGCTGATTTGAAAGTTGGAATGGAACTAGAAGGAATTGTTACCAATGTTGCTAACTTTGGTGCATTCGTTGACATTGGCGTACATCAGGATGGATTGGTACATATCTCTCAACTGGCTGACAGATTTGTAGACGATCCCAAGAAAATTGTGAAAGTAGGACAAGTCGTGAAAGTCAAAGTGCTGGAAGTGAATGAGAAACTGAAGCGGATTAGTTTGTCAATGAAATCCGTTAAGCAGTAAATGTTTTGGCTTGTTCTCTAAAGATGAGCTATAGAATAGCAAACTCTTCAAAATCGACAAAATTATCGAGCTGACTTTAGTCAGCTCGATAATTTTTTTTCAGCTTTCGCCTGCGCCTAAAGTTACGCTGACGGGCAGTGAATGAAGCTTGAGAGCTAACAAATTTAATTCCCTGTTCTATGAATTGAGCTTTAAGCTGTCTAGATTGAGCCTGAATTTTACGAGACTGCTCTCTAAGCATTTTAGATTTTGCCCGAGTTTCCGCTGCTTTCTTTCTCACCGCTATCATATCGGTGAGAGACCCTTGATAATTAATTGTCAGACTACAATTGACTGGCTTGTTGATTGAAGCTTTAATAAAATTTGATATTTCTCTGTCCTCTAAATCTAAAGGTTCAAGCGCCAAATTACAGATAGTACCGAGCAGTTCTGCTAAAATTTCATGGCTGGACTTTTTACTTACCAAAAGTTGTTTTGCTAATTCTTTAGCCTCATCAAGTGATAGCCAAGGGGAATTAATTGCAGCGCACAAATCCATATTAGTATTGTGCAACTCGTGTCTTATCTCCTGTAGTTCTACCTCCCGGTAATACAACAGTTGCTTTAGAGTTTCTACTTGCTCGGATAAAAGCTCTATTCTATCCTCAATTTCCAATGTTTCACCCGACTTAGGCTCTGTAGATTCTATAAATTGACTATCTTTCTGTTTAGTTTTTTGAGATTGAGCAACTGTGCTATTGAATTGATTGACTCCGGTGAAAATTTTTTCTAAAACTTCTATAGTATTTTCTATAACATCCATAATTTCAAAGAGTACAGTCAAATCTTGCACATTTTCAGGCTCGTTATTACACAATCCTAACTGTAAATCTTTTAAAAATATTAGCTCGGTATTATCCTCGTTTACAGATTCCATCTAAGTTGATAGCAAAACTATTGACTTATTGTACCAATAAGTTAAGTAACAGGGGTAGAGGTCAACGAAATAGGGAGCATCCCAATTTGGAAAAAATATACTTGTGATTAAAATCACGCCTATGCGGACTTGATAAGAAGTCCACGTAGGTGGACTTTGTTTGTGTAGCCCCAGAATTTTATTCTGAGGGCAATTGCTCCCACGAAATAGCTACCTACCCTATTAACTACTACTAGGTGTTGTAGAGACGCTATCACCTGGTTTTGAAGGCCATCTGATAGTGAGAATCGTGCAGTCAGACTCAGCTACCCAAGAATGGGGTACACCCGCACGCCAGAGAACGTAGTCACCCTCACGTGATAATAAAATTTCCCTATCTTCAAATTTTAAGCGAAATTCTCCATGAATCAGAATAGAGATAGTCGCAGCTTGGTTATTGACTGCCCATTCCGCTCTGTTGTCACCAGCTTTATGGGTAGCCCATTTTACTTCTAGTTCTTCTGTAGATCGCGGATCGTTAATTGGGGTGATGAAGTGACCGAGGAACCATCCCCAACGATTTGCACCTTCGCTTGCAGCGTTACCAAAAACAACTTTTGTCATTTGTCATTTCGTAGTAGGGTGGGCATACTGGCTCTATCTTTATCTCAACAATCAAATAGTATTTCTATATTATATTTTTATCGTATTTCATATCACATATAAATTTAATCAAAGCTTATTTCTAATGGCGGAATAAATTGCTATCTAAAAAATTTATATTTTTATAGCAGAGCTTTGAAAAACAAAACAAGCGTTAAATTTATTAAGAGACCGGACAAATTCATGAATCCCAATGAAAATAATCCAAATGGCTCATCTGGGAAAGAAACAATTTTAGCTCCAACAAGCTATGGAGTAACCAATCAACTTTCAGAAAATATTATACTGACGACCATAGATGACCTGTATAACTGGGCGAGGTTATCTAGCTTGTGGCCTCTGATGTACGGTACAGCTTGCTGCTTTATTGAATTTGCAGCTATGATTGGCTCCCGATTCGATTTTGACAGATTTGGTCTCATTCCTCGTGCTAGTCCGCGTCAAGCTGATTTAATCATTTTGGCAGGAACTTTAAACGTGAAAATGTCTCAGCCGACAATGCGTCTTTACGAGCAGATGCCCGAGCCAAAGTACGTTATTGCAATGGGAGCCTGCATGATTACTGGTGGTATGTTCAGCGCGGATTCTCCAACAGCTGTTCGGGGTGCTGATAAACTTTTGCCAATAGATGTGTACATACCTGGTTGTCCTCCCCGTCCAGAAGCAATCATGGATGCTATCATCAAGCTTCGCAAAAAAATCTCTAATGATTCTATGCAGGAGCGAGGTAAAATTACCCAGACCCATCGCTACTACAGCACTACCCACAGCATGAAACCCGGTTCACGCATCTTGACGGGAGAGTATTTGCGATCCCCCGAGCGCGATAAGCCACCGGCAGCGCTAGCACAAGCAATGGGAACAGAAATGCCTCCTGGTCTTTTGACTGTGGGGCAAACAGTGACCAATGAAAGATAAAGGATAAAGCCTGAAGGATTAAAAATTACACTTTAATCCTTCAGCTTTTATCCTTCATACTTTATCCTTCCCTTGACCTGTGAGGGTATTGATCGCACTCAAAACTTCGGGAACTGCGATCGCAACTGATGCAAGGGAGCAAAGTGTTGCAATCTGGCAATACGCACAAAACGCTTGATTCTCGCTCCATTCCTCACGAGCGAGTTCAAGTGCGGTAACCGCGTCAAAGAGGAGTTTAGCACCCATTGCGATCGGCAATAATGGGTTCTCTTGCGCCCGATTTTGACCACCGGCTCCGGCTAGCCAAGCTGTGATGGCATAATTGGTTACCATCATCAGCCCATCAGGAGTCTCAAGCCGACTGTATGCGTATTCAGACGCGTCAACTCGGTCTGAGTCAAAATATGGTATTGGTGGGTCAGGCAAGTGGCGAATAATTCCGGTTTGATAAAGCGAGACCAAGATTCCCATGGTAGCGCTTACTAGAGATAGACCAACGATCCAACGGCGACGAATTAAGTCGGGGCTGTCGCCAAATCGCAGTTCGTGACTGAGTTGCTCTGGATTCATAATATATATAAGTAGGTCGGTATTAAAAATTGTCGTCATGACAAGGCAGATGGCAGAGCAGATGGCAGAAGGGAAGAGCTTTTTAGGCTTCGTTATATAATTAATTCTGTTTTTTTGCGCCTCTCTACTTAAAGTGGATATTTGCAGTTAGAAAGCCCTTGATGGTAAAGTTTTTTATTATGTTTTCGTAAAAAAGAATTTATTAATTATTTTCCCTACTTTTAAGTAGAGAAAATAATCGTTATTTGTTAAAAATTGCTTCTGCAATTTTAACTAGCGCCCCCTTTTTTTTAGATTAATTTACTTACTGATTTAAGACTTCTGTCCTAAGGAATGGATTTATCCGTTCTTTGCACAGTTGCAATTCTTCTCATTTATCGCAACTACAAAGTAATATTTAAAGTAATATTCGACCAAAATAATTGTGAGAAATTATAAGTTTCTCAGTTCTTAAATAAGTTGAAAGCCCTTGCAAACTTAACAGTCAAAACTTACAGCGCTTTGCATGTGAATTAGGTACACCCTTTCATCCCTCCTTACCAAGCCACGGTGGTGTAAGTAGAAAGGCGCAAAAAAACCGAAGTATGTAACGAAAAGTAAAGTTGCCTAAAAACCTCTTCCCTTCTGCCATCTGCCCTCTGCCATCTGCCTTGTCATGACGATAATTTTTAATACTGACCTACTTACCAAGTTTTCTAAAATGCATTAAAAGTGGTTTATATCCCCCCTAACCCCCTTAAAAAAGGGGGGAACTTCATTCCAATTCTCCCTTTTCACGATGTTTCATCTTTTGTCTAGAAATCTGTACACCGCTGTAGCCTTACCAAGGGGTGATAGAGGGGGGAATTTTTGTACCTCACCAAGTTGAAATCTGCTGTATTTATGAATTATACAAATATAAAAGTAAAATATATGTGTTAGAAGTTACAGCATTTGTTAATAAAAAATTAACTCTAGGTAGAAATTCATACAACTCTTTAGTTAGACGTTATTTCTGGGTTTTATATTTATTCTTTTGTAAGAAGAAGCAAGAAGTAACCAATTTATTAGGAGTATCTGCAATGATAACCGACCAATTAACAGTACCTCCCAAATTCAATAAATATCAAGTCGTTCGTTTCGTTGGAGGCGTAGGCAAAATTTTATATTTTCAACCAGATTCTCACACCTGGAAATATGCTGTTGAAATGGCAAAGGGTCCAGAACCAGATATGGGGAGAATTGGTCCTGAAACCACAATTTTATTGCATGAGGAAGATATTGATGGAACTCTGAACTAAAATGCCTTTGAGACAAATAGCATCTTGCCTTATTTTTGCAGAATGCTCCTAATTCTGCCACTCTAAAAGCCTAGCTTGCGCTGCTCTTGGTCTTTAGATACGTTGCTCGATCAATAGCTTCTCTGTATGCGATTGAGATGAAATGACCTTTGGCTTTGGGACAGGTTAAGGATTGATAACCCCATAGTAAATAGAAGCCACAAATAGCAACGCTAAAATACTTACAATTAAACCATTGCGTACTAGCGGATTAAGTGAAGTTTGGCTTGGAATAGCTTTATGTACTTCCTGCTCCATCGACTCTAAGTTGCTTTGTTGCTGATAACTTGTATAGTTCAAGTTGGTTTCTCTTGAGCGATGTTTATTCTCAACTCTTATTGTTTGGGTATCTTGTGAATGCATGAGTTTTTTGCCGTATCATTAAGAATGACTTGCTGCTATATTTCCAAATAATTACGACTTACGACATCATCCTTAAGGATTACTCACCTTTTCTTATAGTTCTACTAAAAGACCTAGATTCTGTAAAGTTTAATTGTAATAAAGAACACATTATTTTGATATATGAAATGAAATTTTATTTTTAATATTTTGTCAATAAACTATTGTAATATTCTGCTAGTAGGTTTGTTAAAAACAATAATCTTAAATAACAGCGATATTACTAAATATTACGCTTGACAAATATTGTGTACCTACCGATAAGGCGGCGCTACCTATTGAGCATTGGTGTAGGGTGATTCACTCACTAAGGACAACAATGCACTCCACTCAAAATAGGTCGAGGAATAGATTGATGACACAAGATAAACTAAAGCAGCCAGTACAGACAGCAACTCAGGGAAAATTGCGATCGCGACCAACGCAGCCAGTAGGAACTCCACTACTCGGTCTGCAACCACTAGAACTAGATACCGAGCGCGACGGTCTTCTTTACATACCAAAAAATTACCAAGCTTCTCAACCCGCACCACTCATACTGATGCTGCACGGTGCAGGTGGTAATGGACGTAGCGGTCTTACCCCATTTCTAAACTTTGCTGATGCATCTGGGGTCGTTCTACTTGCACCTGATTCACGCTTGAAAACTTGGGATGTATTGTACGGTCACTACGGTCTTGATATCGCCTTTATTGACCAAGCCCTAGCGCAAACATTTAGTCACTACGCCATAGACCCAACGTGCATTGCAGTTGAAGGTTTTTCTGATGGTGCTTCTTATGCACTTGGTATCGGTATCACCAATGGCGACTTATTCTCTCATGTCATAGCTTTCTCACCAGGGTTCGTCCCACCTGTTTTAATACAGAATTCACCGCGTATTTTTATCTCACACGGTAAGTGGGACAACGTCCTGCAAATTGACCGATGCAGTCGTAGAATTGTGCCAGCCTTGAACAAAGCTGGCTATAAAGTCACTTATCAAGAGTTCGATGGTTTCCACACAGTACCTGCAACAATTGCACGCTCTGGGCTGACCTGGTTTATGCCAGAAAGCGTTTAAATGAAATTTAGTAACCAAAGTTCAGACGGGGATCTACCTCTATCTATTTCCGATTGGCTGAAGGTGAGACTCTCCTGAGGTAAGAGGTTAGTCAGCTAACAACTAGCTACTATAAAGCAAACTTTCATTTCAAACAGGACGGACCCCCAACCCCGTTTTAAAGGGGTTGGGGGGATCTACAACGTGTAAAACCCCAAAATACAGTTGAAGTTGCTTCAGTCTTATCAGAAGTGCGATCGCTGGCATTTTACACCGTACCTCCTGAGGTAATGGTAGTAAGGCACAAAATTCAGACAAACCTTTTTACCCAAAAGGAAGCTTCATTTTATGTTCTCTTCTCAAGTTAAACCTCAAGCTAAACGCATCTTAGTTATAGATGATACACAAGATAACCTGCATCTTTTAGAAGCAGTTTTGGTAGAAGAAGGGTATGTAGTTGATGTTGCTAGCAATGGCAAAGCAGGGTTAACCATGATAGAAGCATCACCACCCGATCTGGTGTTGCTTGATGCTATGATGCCGGGAATGGACGGTTACGAAGTTACGCGGCGTATTCGGCAGAATAAAAAACTACCTTTTATTCCCATTATTCTGATTACGGCTTATGTGGAAGCAGATATACCTGAAGGGTTAAATTTAGGAGCTAATGACTTTCTCCGCAAGCCTATTGATTATGATGAACTAATGGCAAGAATTAAAGCATTTTTACGATTAAAAGATACTATGAGCCATACAGTTTAAAGTATAAAAAATGAAAGATGAAAAATCATCTACATATTTTAGCTATATTTCATCTTTCATTCTTTAGTCTTCAAGCTCAAGGTGACAGGCAAAATAACACTGAAAGTGGAGCCAGCGCCTATTTGCGAAATTAACTCTATTTTTCCTTGCATAAGTTTTACTAACTGCGAGACAATTGCTAGCCCCAAGCCAGTACCATCAACGAGATGGCTAACACTACTCTCAGCTCGAAAGAAAGGGTCAAAGATACGCATCTGGTCTTCTGGTGCAATGCCAACGCCTGTGTCACTGACTGAAAGACACCACCGATCGTCAGGTAGCATACTGCACCTTAATTTGATACTTCCTGACTCTGTATAGCGAATGGCATTGCTAAGAAGATTTGTGACGATTTGTTGTAATCTTAACGGATCGACAACGACAGTTTTAGGTATGTCTGAATTGGAGCGATCGACCGGCGCTAAATTGCAATCAACAATTATCTGTAGGTCTTTTGCACTTGCAAGAGGTTCCAACATTTTCACCATATCGTCAATACAAGAGCATACATCTGTTGGTACTGGATGCAGTTGCATCTTCCCAGCCTGATACCGCGACATTTCCAGAGCATCATTGATTAAGCGAAGTAACTGTCTGCCATTACGCAACACTCGCTCAATATGTTCAAGATGGCTAAGAGTCCCCTCAGGCTGAATATTCTTTTGAGAAGATCGCAAAATCAACTCGGAGTATCCAATAATTGAAGTCAGAGGATTTTTGAGTTCGTGGGCTAGTTGAGAAAGGTTTTCCTGATTCGCTTTTACCAAGCGAGTTAGTTCCTGATTGGTTAATTCTGCCTGACTTTGTAGCTGCTGTAGTTCCTGCAATCGCTCCTCCACATAACTTTTAAAGCACTGACCGATAGCTTCATCGATCGTTTCGTCAATCGCTCTATGAACTCGCATGACTTCTCGAACTGTACCGTTGACTAAGTCTGCTTCTAGAGTAGAAAATATGATTTGCCGTAGCAGACGATACTCGCGTGCAATTTCTGGTGGAGTAAAACCTTGTGCAGCACGTAAAACACCATGTTCGAGACTGTTTTGCACGATGGATTCAATATCGCTGTCTTGGGATTGAGAAAGCACGGTTGCCATTGCTTTGAGAACATCGGGAAGGTGATTCCGTATAGCTGAATGTGTTAAATTATCGGTACTCGAAATTTGTCGATCTAGGCAAACTGCTTCAACCCAGTTTTGGACGATGCTCTCTATTTTTTCATCAAGTAACTGACTAAAATTCATTGTGCTTCTGGTGCGGAGGAAGTGAATCGAAAAACCCTCTCAGTTTAATTTTAAACGGCTTTCAAGACAAAACTCTGGCGTAGGCACTGCCAACCCAGTCCTTTCTCGTTTCCAGTGTCTGGCTGAAAATGCCTTACTTAGGAGGCTCCACTCCAGTCACATGAGGCAGAGCCTCATCTACTTATTCCCAAGCAAAGCTTGGGATAAAAATGTTGTATTTAAAGCTACAGTGCTACTTAATATTGAGCCCTTCTTTAGGTAGAAGCTTAAACAAAGTCACAGGGTTAAATTGTTAGATAGTTAAAGACTGGTTTGATGCAGTCTAACTCCTTAACAATATATATAGCAGTCCTAAATGAAATATAAGAATAAGAGTAAAGACTGCTAATCGCTAATAGCTAATGGTCAAAAAGCTATTAGCCCTTCGGGTTCGCCAGTCCCCTACGGCGCGGGAAACCCGCCTACAGGGCTGGTCTCACCATTAGCCATTAGCCATTAGCAATCCATTTTTTTTACAAATGATTTAGGATTGCTATATATTAAAGATTTTTCCTTACGATAGTAGCTTCAAATTTTAAAAGTCCCCAAAATAGAAAAGGGGGGCTTTTTTCTTGACAATATCGATACTTAACTATAGCGGAAGAGATCGGTAACTTTGGCTGTGAGAGAAATCGTGAGATCGATCGTGGAACGATATTCGATTGCTGTACATTTCAAATGATATCTAAAATACCAAATCAAATTAATATTTTTTTAACTTATAGCTTAACAGAGAAATACGTCTATTGAGAGAAGTTAAAATCAAGAAAAAACAGTATTTTTTTAAATGAGGTTATAAGTTAAGCCATCATTGTTTTCCAATCAATGACTCACTTTTATCTTTAAAATCACTGACTTTTGTATAGTGAGCAATGCTCGCAAATATCTATGTCTTTAAGTCATCTTTTGGTGGGCAGAGAGTTATAAAGTGAAAAAGCTTGCCGCCCAGAAGCGATCGCTTTATTACGGCTCTCCACACTTAGCTTTTTCAAGCCAGTTTTTGGCAGCTTTATTAGAGAGACAATTTATCAACATTCAAGGAAATTTAT
Organism: Tolypothrix campylonemoides VB511288_2; assembly: GCF_045999855.1. Lineage (NCBI taxonomy): Bacteria > Bacillati > Cyanobacteriota > Cyanophyceae > Nostocales > Tolypothrichaceae > Tolypothrix > Tolypothrix campylonemoides. The sequence continues at coordinate 50,387 of NZ_JBFPMW010000014.1, read as the reverse complement.
GACAATAAGCATTATTGTTCATGGTGGAGCAAAAACCATTGTAAAGGAAAAAGTAGACGCGAACAATGCAGGTTGTTTGGCAGCAGTAGAAGCAGGTTGGGCAATACTGAAGCAAGGGGGTAGTGCTGGAGCAGCTGTTGAGGCAGCAATTCGCGTTCTTGAAGCAGACCCTACATTTAACGCGGGTTTTGGTGCAGTTCTTAACACTCAGGGAGAGGTAGAACTAGATGCAGCAATCATGGAAGGTGCTACCTTAGGCTGGGGAGCAGTCGCAGCCGTTCAAGGCGTGCGGCATCCTATTTCGGTAGCTCGTAAGATTATGGATCGAAAACCAATGCTGCTTGTAGCGCGAAGCGCAGAACGCTATGCAGCAGAAAACGGAGCCGAAATGTGTGCAAAAGAAAACTTAATTGCTCAAGAGCAAAAGGAAGAATGGGAAGAGGAGCAAGAAGTTATCGATCGCCCCAACACTATTGGCTGTGTAGCTTTGGATAGCAATGGTACCTTAGTTGCTGGTACCTCAACGGGCGGTACTACAAATCAACCCGCAGGTCGCGTTGGTGACAGTGCAGTTGTTGGGTCTGGCTTATTCGCTGATAATCGACTTGGTGGGTGCTCAACGACAGGTGATGGCGAGTCAATTATTCCAGTTGTTTTATCTAAAACTGCGATTGATTTCCTTGCTGGAGACAGACACCCAGACGAAGCAGCACAGATGGCGATTGACTTCTTAGCGTCTAGGGTTTCAGGAGAAGCAGGCTGTATCCTTCTGGATCGCCAGGGACGAGTTGGTTGGGCGCATAACTCATCTGATATGGCTTGTGCTTACATGACTGAGGTACAGGACAAGCCGACTGCCTTTACAAGAAGGTATGCTCAAGAACACGCTTTTGCACGATAGTGATGAAAGATTGAGAGTTGTTGGGACAAGGGAGACAGGGGGGATAAGGGGGACAAGGGGGAAGGTAAGTTAAATCTCACATCAGTCTCATTCTGTTGCTTCTGCCATCACTAAGTTGAGTAGGGTAGAAGCAATTTCGTTCACTGGAAGGACGAAATTGACAGTCCCGGTGGCAATAGCAGCACCGGGCATCTCAAAAAAGTCACTACTACTCTCATCGGCGGCAATGACTTTACCGCCCATCTGATGAATTGCCCGTACCCCTAAAGTACCATCTTTACCTCTACCACTAAGGACAACTGCGATCGCTTTTTGTTTGAAACTTGCTGCTGCTGATTGAAACAGCAGGTCAGCAGAGGGGCGTACAAAATCCACGAGTGCTGCTTCAGAGAGACAAATGGTGCCATTTAAAGTCACCAGCAAATGTTGGTTTGGAGGAGCAATGTAAACCATCCCCGATTGTAATCGCTCTCCTTCGAGTGCAAGCTTCATTGGCAAAGTGGAGGAGCGACTTATAGCCTCTGCCATCAAGCTGGATTCGGACTGAGTGTCTATATGTTGCACTACGATGATAGCTGCAGAAAAGTTTGATGGTAAACCAACTAAAATCTGGCTTAATGCCTTTATTCCACCGTCACCTGCTGCTAGTAACACCACTTTGTCAGTCGCTGCTTCTTGTTCTGTCTCCTTATTAGATACCTTGTCAGCGATCGCAACAGTTGTCTTAGCAGGCAATTGCCCCATGAAAAGTGCTTGTCGAATGATATCGGAGCGTTGTTGGGCTTCTAATGCCTGTACTTCAAAAAGCTTTGCTGACCGAGTGCGCTTGTTAGATCTTGCATCAGCCGCTAACTTAAACATCAGCTCGGCTCGCTCTTCTAAAGAGCGAATTGCTGGCCATAATGCCTCTTCTTGGACTTGAACCTGCTTTGCGTGTAAACTATCTGCTGACCAAGCATGACCTACGCGACAGCGGAACTGGAGAAAATTTCGTTCTTGTAGTTGGAACAAACTACCGCCACAATCCGGACAAGTGAAGTTTGAGTTTGTTCCAAGCGGTCCCTTGCTTCGTAAAGTATCAAAAGAAAGGTAGAGGGTAGAAGATAAAAAAAGTTTTCTTATTCGTCCCGGTGTATCCAGTTCATAACGAAGACTTAGAGCAACTATAGATTTTGATAGCTGAATTCAAAGATTTGTTAAGCAAAAAAAAATGTCAAATTAGTCAAAAAATTTGTCAATATATATAAGAGCCTGTAACTTATGTTTGGATGTACTATGATAGACCCGAACTCCGAGCCCGTTACACCATACCTGGCAATTCAAAAATATCTTGAGGTTTTAGAAGCAGTCCAGAAAGCTTTAGGTATTGAGACTGTAGGCGATCGCGAGGAAACCATTGAGCCAGAGATTGAGAAGGAGTTAATTGAGTTAGAACCCGTAGAACCCGACACGGAAACAGTATCGCGTACAGTCACTCCCCAAACTCTTTTTGAAAAAAATAATACTTGGACTGCCGAACAACTAGCAGAGGAAAAGTCTGATTTAGCAGAGTTAAAGGCAGAGAACCTAATGATGAGCGCTGACAATCATAAAAAATTTATTCAATCTCAAGCTAACTTTGCCCAAGCACAAGCTCTGTTTGCAGCCAGTCAAGGTAGGTTTAACTCTAGAAGGCAGGAAAAAAGCAGGCAACAATCTTTGAGAGGAAACCCACAATAAATAGTTGTGGTAGAAGTAAGAATTAAGTAGTCCTGCAAAATTATTTATATATTTATTTAACCTAAAATGACGTTAAATTCGCTTAAATGCTTGAACTAATAGCTGAGGACTGAAATGAGCCTGCGGTACCTTAGCAAAAATGCGGTGCTTAAGATTTACGATTGTGAAGAGGTCTAAATTGGGTACTATCTCAGTATTACCAAGAAAGAGGAAACCGCTATCCTTGAGGCTAAAGTAAAAGCGTGCTAAAGTTCTAGTCTGTGCTTCTTGACTAAAATAAATCAACATATTCCGGCATACTAATAAATCAATCCGAGGTATTGGAGTGTCATGGATTGCATTGTGATTTTGAAAAATAATGGAGCCACGTAAGTCATGGCGGAAAACATAATAGTTATTGGCAAATTCAAAATACCGATTCAACAGAGACTGGGGAATATTTTTGACTTCATAACTGAGATAACTGCCTTGGATAGCGTGATTCAGTGCCTTTTCACTTATATCTGTGCCATAAATTCTAACCCGTTTGCGAAACTGTTCTAACCCAACACTTTCAGATAAAATCATTGCTAAAGTATAAGTTTCTTGTCCAAAAGCACATCCTGCACTCCACACTCGGATACGTTCGTTCGATAACTTACTTGCAATGATTTCAGGAACAATCGCGCTGCTGAGATAATCCCAATCTGCTTTATCCCTAAAGAAACCAGTCACACTAACCTCTAGGGTATTGAAAACATGAGTAACTTCTTCTGGATGCTCTTCTAAATAATCTTTGTAATCTCCGAAGGAGGTGATAGATATTTGCCGCATCCGAGAGCAAATTCGACGGCTTAAGCCGCTACTCTTATAACTGGCGCAATCAAAATTGTGTTTTTGCCTCAAATAGTCTAGTAATGCCTCAAAATCACCTTGCTCTAGTTGTGAAGACATCTGAGTTATTGCTTATTGGCTATAAACGACCTTTACCGTGCTTACAGATAGACAATTGTCTTGATACAGCATTTAACAGGCAAGAACCCTGCTGTTGGCATAAATATTACAGTATTCGCACTTTTATTGAGAGGGATTTTAAATAGCTATTAGAATTATCGCTCTCAGTAAAGAAGAATCACTAAATTTTATAAAAATTTACAAATTTTCATTTTACTTCTACTTCAGCCCCTGCAGGTAAGTTTTATTTGTACAGTTTCTATGTTTGACAAAAAAATTCCCCTCTAGATTGCGGGTGTGGTCAAAAGTCGTTGGTAGTTGAGCGATCGCTTAATATCTGTGAGATACATATAATGATAATCGTCCAAAGGGTAGGTTAACCTAGCTCACCTTGTTAACTAAATTTTTATTTAATAGGGCGGCTAAAAATATTTAGTATTATTTTGACAGGATAGCTATCTCTTAAAGATTCTCAGCATTGGGGTGATATTAACCTCGGTATGAAGTTAAATGACTATGAGAATAAATTATAGAAGACTGAAAAAGTATTCAAGCAAAGGCAATATTTTCATAAATTTTTGTTTCGGGTACTATTTGTTTCCAAAAATCTGCCCACCAATGATTAGCCCGAATCACTCGTAAAGCAAGCATTGGATTAATCGTATTAGGATGCCAAGTCGCACCAGGAATTTTTAAGCGTTTTTGTGGAATATAACGATGGGCACTTTCTACTTCTCCCGATCCAATTGGTAAACCCATTGACCGATATTTGTTATAGTGAACAGCATCCTGAAAGCGGAACAAATACTTAGATAAATTTGACACACTTTTTTGTCCTTCTCCTTGCCATCGCTTGAGGCGACTAATCACTTTTTTAACATAACCGTTATCAATAGAATCAAGGATATATTTAATCCAAATGGAACGCATCTCATCACTAAATTTCATTTGAGTTCACATCTTCTTAAAACACTCTCATATTTCGGGAGTTTGTGAAGTCAAAATTTTACTGCATTGCTGTTGGTGCATGACGAACTCGTGTTAGCTTTCCCAAAAAGTTTTCCAGAAGCCCCACCAGTCCTTCATTTCCCCTTAGAAATACAAGGAGCCGAAATTTAGCTTGTCATGAGGATGGGGAGGTGGAGCGTTGCTCCACCTCCCCATCCCACCTAAGACGATTATCATTATATGTATCTCACAGATATTAAGCGATCGCTCAATTACCAACGACTTTTGACCACACCCATGTTTTGCTGTCCTCAACACCTACTGTTCCTGACAGGTTCAAGCTCTCTTAGTACAGAGACGGATAGTGGATCGTAGCCTAGCTGTTGAGTCATCCGTTCTCTGGCTAAAATTCGGTACTCCCAAAAATGCTCTCCCGCAATACATAGCGCCAAATACATATTAAGAACTTGGGGCTTTCTCAGCAGAAGCGTCCATAGTTGTCGCCAAAACTGCCCTCGAATGTCAGGTCGTCGTAAGCCCTGATGCCAGACTAACTGGGCAATAAGCCGCAACTCCTTACCCAAGGGTAGTTGCATGGTTTGTGTTCGCCTTGCCGGAGGAACAATATTGAGGCACTGCTGAAAACATCGCCTCAGATAGTTCGCGGGTTCGTACAATGTCCAGAAGCCTTCAACATACTCTCTAGCAATTTCGGCAATGGGGCGGCTGGGAACAAAATTCATGAGGGTATTCTGGTCTCCCGTAGCCGTGACGCCGACGCCCTCAATTAAACGCTGTTCTGTTTGGAGTCGGTTCCAGAGGGCAGTGTTGGGCAAGGCTTGAAGGATACCTAGCATCGGTTGAGGAATACTAGTTTGTTCAACAAAGGCTTGAATCCGTTCACCCGCACCGGAGCGTTCTCCATCAAAGCCGAGGATAAACCCTGCATAAATTAGCAGTCCCGCAACGTTGATCTTGCGGCAGGCTTCTACTAGCGGGTTACGTGTATTTTGCATTTTGCGCGTCACAACGAGACTGTCTTGGTCGGGAGTTTCAATGCCGAGAAAGACAGCATAGAATCCTGCTTCTACCATCAGCTCTAGCAGTTCATCATCTTCTGCTAAATTCACAGAGGCTTCGGTCATGAAGGTGAAAGGATAGTTGTGTTGTTTCATCCAAGGAATCAATTCTCGTAAGAGGCGTTTGACATTGCGCTGATTCCCAATAAAGTTGTCATCGACAATGAAGAGTGACCCCCGCCAGCCTAAGTCATAGAGGGTTTGCAACTCTGCTAAGGTTTGAAGAGGTTCTTTAGTGCGCGGTTTGCGACCGTAGAGGGAAATGATGTCACAAAATTCACAATTGAAGGGACAACCGCGAGAAAACTGAATCGCCATCATGAAGTATGCATCGCGCTCAAGCAGGTCAAAGCGGGGCATGGGGCTAGTCGTGACATCTGGTTTCTGGGTGGAGCGGAAGATCCCTTGGGTATGCCCAAGAGCGATCGCTTCGAGGAACTGCGGAACTGTCATCTCTCCTTCATCCAGGATGAGGTAATGCGCTCCAGAGTCAAGAGCATCTTGCGGCACAGACGTGGGGTAGGGTCCACCTACTGCCACCTTCTTGCCTAACCGCACTGCTTTTTGAATTAGGGCGTGGAAATCCGGTTTCTGCACCAGCATAGCAGAGAGAATAACCAGGTCACACCACTCCCAATCTGCCTCTGTCTCTAGGCTGACATTGCGGTCATAAAATCTGATTTCCCAATCTTCTCTTAGGAGTGCTGCAACAGTAATAATTCCCAAGGGCGGAATGGCTGCTTTGAGTCCTGCCATTTCCATCGCGCGATCGTAAGACCAAAAGGACTGGGGAAATTGGGGGTAGAGCAACAGTGTTTTCATACGCTCCTTCTTTTTAAGATTCTAAGTGCAGTTTTGGTCGATTGTGGTACAAGCGGATGCGTAAAACTTTTTACAAAAGTCGGATTATGCGACGCAAAAATCGACCATTCAAATCCAAATCCAGCATTTACGAAAGAGGTCTTATGACCAAACTAACGAGGTTTTATAGAAACCTTTTATACATTTCAATCAAATCATTATGCAATATAATAAATTTGTCTTATCGTGTAAGTCAAGAATTATGAGTTGTTCATAAGTTAATTCTTCAAAACATTAATTATTTTCTATTTCCTTCAACATCTACTGAAAGAATGAATTTATATAAATTTTTGTATAACTGTGGCTAAATTTTAAGACTTAATATTTCAGCTAATTTTTTGTGACAATGCTTGCAAAAACGCCAATATGACTAAGTAGAAGTTATGTAGTGTTCTGTACATAATTTCTTAACAATATAGTTAGGTTAGAGATTTTGCTCACTCTCAATTACTTCTCCCTCTTGGGATGGTGAAAACAACAAAAAAATCGGGCTATGGTTAAATGATATCTACTGTATGTAGTACGTTACTGCTGTCCCAATTAAAGCTAACTTTTTTCCGCTCGCACTTCTACCCCCTGAACAGTTACGTTATTTAGGACAGCGTTTTGCAACTAAAGCGAAGAAAGTTTCAGGCGACAATGAACAGGGCTTTGTCTGGTGGGTTTGACCTATGGTTTACCAAACCCCTAGATATTGATGAGTTCGTGGCTGTGCTTGCCTATTTAGCTATTTGCCAACAGTCCTCATATGCGATCGCGCAACGGATTTTAGGTCATGTTCCTAGACATGGTGATTTAAGTCTTGAACAGCAGTTAGAAACATCAGTTTCAAGTGAGCATCACCATTTTTGAAACACTATCAATTAATGTAATTTCGTTCTGGAGATTTTGAAAAATGTCTTTTACTATCGAGTCTGCACGCTCCATTTTTCCTGAAACTCAAGTGAAGCATGCAATTTCAGCTACGATTGAATCATTCAATCAGCTCAGTGCAGAGGATCAGTTGGCTTTACTTTGGTTTGCCTATACCGAGATGGGAGTTACAATTACTCCTGCTGCTATGGGAGCAGCCAATATGGTCTTCGCAGAAAAAACCCTGACTCAAATCAAGCAGATGCCTGCTAGAGAGCAAACGCAAGTTATGTGCGATCTAGTTAACCATAGTGATACTCTCATCTGCCGTACATATTCATCTTTCGGCACAAATATCAAGTTGGGCTTCTGGTATCAGTTAGGTGAGTGGATGAAACAAGGAATCGTTGCTCCCATTCCAGAAAGTTATGAACTGTCTCCACAGGCATCTGATGTCCTCCAAGCTATCCGTCAACTTGAAGGGGGTCAACAACTCACCGTATTACAAAATATTGTTGTCAATATGGGGTATGCCCCAACGGTTAACACCCAAAAAGTCAAAGAACCTGTGGTTCCTCCTAAAGATATCGCACCCAGAGCTAAGGTCAGCATTGAGAGCATCAACAACTTGATAGTCCTAAACTATATGGAGAATATGAACGCCTTTGACTTCCAAGGGGCTGTAGCTTTATTTGCTGAAGATGGTGCCCTGCAACCCCCTTTCCAAGAACCGATTGTGGGTCAGGAGAACATCCTCGCCTATATGCGCGAAGAATGCTACGGACTCAAGCTCATACCAGAGCGAGGGGTATCTGAACCAACACAAGGAGAATTCACCCAGATTCAAGTGACGGGTAAAGTGCAAACTCCCTGGTTTGGTGACAGTGTTGGCATAAATCTAGCATGGCGGTTCTTGCTCAATCCGCAAGGCAAAATTTTCTTTGTGGCAATTGACGTGCTGGCATCTCCCCAGGAACTACTTAAAATGGGCTTTAGCCAGTAGAACAGGTTTGGGGTAGGCAGTATCTGGGTGGGTCTAGAGGAGTAGAGTTGGTAAATATTCTATTAGAAAGGGGCTATTTAGGTAGCGAGCAACTCATTTGCAGCAGCATAACCCTTTGAACCCCTGAAACACGGGTTTTTTTTTGTTTTTATCAAGCTCAATTATTAGCAATACTATTCGCTGAAGCTTGGGTGCAACATGGATTGAAGATTTATAGAGAAGACCCCATATTTAGTTGCAACACAATTTTTGGAACTTTTACAAAGGTAAAGATGTTTTTTAGCTAAAACGATAAAAATTATATCACAAGTATTTGAATGTTATCAAGAAATGCCAGTTTGGGACATATCTAAGTGCATAGCTAGCTACTCTAGCTTCCTGCCTCTACAAGATTCTCAGGTCAAATATCCATATTAAAATCTGGCAATTTAGCCAGGAAACTAATGCTCGACTTTCACACGTTAACTGGATTTTCCAGCACTTACTGTATTGGCATTTGTGCCTTTCTAATTCCAGCCAATCTGCTGGCTACGTCATTGACAATAATTTTTAGACTATTGCATCGTCCGACTGTTCAGGTCTGGCAAGCTGCTGGAATTGCCAGTATCTTTGCTCTACTCATGATACTGCATGTACTAGCTTGGTTCATGATTGGTGTAGTTATGGCTCCTACATTCATTTTGTTGGGTTTGGCAAGCATCTGTTTATTAGCAAATTTAGGGGCAATTCTTAGACATAGACGCTTTGTGAAAGTGTATAATTACAGTACAGTTTATACCTGTATTTAAAAACACTAGATTCTAGTAATCTAAGTTAATCAGTGTGTATCTTACTCTCCAGCGAGTGGTATGTTGAATACACCATTCAGTCTTAGCGAGGGATACAGTTTATTGGAGGTTTTTGATGAATATTTTGCTCCTGTATCCCCTGTTTCCCAAAAGCTTTTGGTCGTTTGAAAAGACCTTGGCATTGCTTAATCGCAAAGCGATGTTGCCGCCGCTTGGGTTAGTGACGGTTGCCGCTATTTTGCCGCAGGATTGGGAATTTAAGCTAGTCGATCGCAATGTCCGCGAAGTTACCCAAGTAGAATGGGATTGGGCAGATTTGGTGATTCTGTCCGCCATGATCGTGCAAAAGGAAGATTTATTAGAGCAGATCCAGGAGGCGAAACGCAGAGGAAAACGGGTAGCAGTAGGTGGACCCTACGCAACTGCATTACCGCAGGAAGTGATGGATGTAGGGGCAGACTATATGATTTTGGATGAAGGAGAGATAACCTTGCCGCTGTTTATCGAAGCGATCGCACGGGGCGAGCGATCGGGAACCTTCCGTGCAAATGGCGAAAGACCAGATGTTACCAATACGCCCATTCCCCGGTTTGACCTGTTGGAATTCGATGCCTATGCAGAAATGTCGGTACAGTTTTCGCGAGGATGTCCCTTCCAGTGCGAGTTTTGCGATATTATTGTGCTCTACGGTCGTAAGCCGCGCACAAAAGCTCCGGAACAACTGCTTAAAGAACTAGATCGCCTCTACGAGCTGGGTTGGCGACGCAGCATTTTCATGGTGGATGACAATTTCATTGGCAATAAACGCAACGTCAAACTGTTCCTTAAAGAACTAAAACCCTGGATGGTGAAACACCAGTATCCTTTTTCCTTTGCCACAGAAGCCTCGGTCGATTTGGCAAACGACCAAGACTTAATGGATTGGATGGTGCAATGCAATTTTGGAGCCGTCTTTTTAGGCATTGAAACACCGGATGAAGCCAGTTTAACGCTGACCCAAAAACATCAAAACACAAGGGACTCCTTGAGTGAGGCAGTGAATAAGATCGCAAAAGCGGGCTTGCGGGTGATGGCAGGATTCATCATTGGCTTTGATGGCGAGAAGGCGGGCGCAGGCGCGAGAATTGTGCAATTTGTAGAACAAACATCAATTCCCACAGCGCTGTTCAGTATGTTGCAAGCATTACCTGATACAGCCCTCTGGCATCGGTTAGAAGAGGAAGGACGACTCCGTAGTAAGTCAGCTAACATCAACCAAACCACGTTGATGAATTACGTACCGACCCGTCCCTTAGAGGAGATTGCCCACGAGTATGTAGAGGCATTTTGGCAATTATACGACCCGGCGAAGTTCCTCGATCGTGCTTATCGCCACTACCGAATTCTGGGCGAGGCGACTTATCCTAAGAAAGGTAAAGGTGCGAAGAAACCGATTAATTGGGTAACGATTCGTGCCTTGTTGACCATATGCTGGCGGCAAGGTGTCTTTCGCAAAACCCGTTGGCAGTTCTGGCGCAATCTTTGGAATATGTATCGCTACAATTCGGGCGGCTTAAGTAGCTATCTCGCAGTTTGTGCCCAAATCGAGCATTTCGTGGAGTATCGCCAAATTGTCAAAAGGGAGATTAATGAACAGGTAGCGCAGTTTCTGGCAGAGTCAGCGAGCAAGATAGAGGTAGAAACAAAGGCTGTAGTTGCTTAGGGACTTCCAAGAAATAAATTACCCCGGAATGTGGGGTGGGCATCCCTGCCCGCCCAGTTTATAGGACGGGCAGGAATGCCCATTCCACAAGAAAAACTTGGAGATTTTTTAATTTGGAAGTCCCTTAGAAGAGGGATCTCCTTAGCCTTACGTTAAGCTTCGATTACTGGTGAACGGTTACACCAGATCAAACCTCTGAAAATTAAAAGGTTCTCAACAATTGCTTGCGTGCCTCCAGCATAGCTGCCTTTTTTCTTGGCACTTGCTCAAGCAACAGATTGGTCAAAACTGCTCGGTTCAGAAAGGTTAATTAATAGAAAGCTTCTATATTGTGTCGGAAAGCGATCAAGGCATGCTTACCCTGCTCCTCTTTCAGTGCGCCAAGGATAGCATCAGATACTTCTAATGAAACAATGGTTTTGATTTCAATATTAGTGTTGTAGCCTGCTAAGTCTGACAAGCGTCTTCCGTGTCCGCCCTCACCCTGTACTTGACTAATAGTGTAGCCGCTTACACTATGACTTTTCAGTAGCTTGACAATACGGTCTTTCAGCACCGTTTCCCCAATGATGGTGATCAAGACGGCGGATTCGAGGGGAGAGAAGTTTGACATGGAGAACTCCAGAGAATAGGTTTTAGCTTCTCAAGCTTAAGTTTTTCATAAAACAGGCGCTACAACTTCTACCCCTAAGATGTAGATTCGTCTTCTGAGCCGACTAACGGTCAACTCCCATGTTGACGACAGCCCTACTGCATGGCAGCGATTAGGTAGTCAAAGTAACCGCCAACAAGGCTTGCGTCTTCTGATGATAAAATTGAGGTGGTAACATTCTTCATCGCACGGATGCCTTCAGCAACAGCCTCAATCGGAGTGCCAAGAGACCTATACATTTCTCGAACACCAATGACCCCAATCTCTTGAATCGGCGTGTTCTCACCAGCCACGATACTGTAGGTAATTAAGCGCAGGTAGTAATCCATGTCCCGCAGGCAAGTCGCAGTCATTTCTTGACCGTAGGCGTTACCGCCAGGAGAGACAATGTCAGGGCGCTTTTGAAACAGCTGGTTTCCAGTTTGCTTAACAATGCGATCCCGGTTTTCTGTTAAAACCTGAACAAGCCGCATACGAACCTCACCACTTTTGGCAAAGCTCTTAATCCGGTCTAATTCTCCAGGGTTGAGATAGCGAGCTTCAGTGTCCGCGTTCACAATCGACTTTATAATAAGGCTCATTAACAGATTCCTTTAAAAACAATGAAATCAAGTTGATCTAAAACTGTCGCGGCTCACTAAAGATAGTGGCATCTTTTTCTAGACAAATCATAAACGGTGGATACCTTTCCAACAGATGTTGATAAAGTAGCCACTGTCAACGCTGTAAAAAGTATTCGCAACGTTAAAACCTAATATCAGAAACGTCGCTGTTTCTCTATTTAAATTATACTTCACAATTCTCGTATTTTCCCAAATTACAAATAAGAAATCACAAATAGGGAAAATACAATTTAACTATAAGATAGCCAAATTTAAAGCTAGCGCTTATTTTATGTTGTGGAATTCCATCTGTATAAATTTAGGTATGATTATTGTACAGATGGGTGTACAACATGGGTAGAGATTTTCACGGCTTTCAGCTAACTTCACCTAGAATGCACTATGCCAGCTTTAAAGGGCTAGGAGATACGTAATTGATATCTACATCAAAATCAAGGGCTTAATGGGCATCGTAGCCAGGGTATTTCTCAATAATTAATTTTATTGAGAATGAGTTTGCTATTACCGCCATACTATATCTTGAAACTGTTTTCCACAACAGATATCAATAAACCAAGTGCCTAAATTTGGCAAAAGTTCATCGGTAGAATTGGTTAGTTGCTCAATTTTACAAGCGTAATTAAATATTCCATGCTATGATAAAACTAAAGAGAAATACTTTCGGCTACGTGACTACGCCATAGACACATTGCCATAGACGCCTTCCCGGATCTAAATCTCTACACCCTATTAGGTTCGAGAGGTGTTGTATGTAAGTTTATTTAGGTAATCATCTTATGAGGTTGAATTGGACAATTGCCATGCTTGGGTAAGCAAGTTCTACGCTCCCGTGCCATTTCTATTAATTTTGCTGTCATTCCTATAGTTATCTTATCTAACGAAAGCTCGTTTTATAGGTTTAGAGTGAAACTCAAATTCATTAAGGAAAAAAGACATAGCTAAATGCTAAAAAGCTTTAGGGATAAAAATCGGAAGTTGGAAAATTTCAAAACAAAAATCACCATAAATGCAAATATAAATTCTTTGTAACAAGAATGAATATTCAGTTCAGTTTTAACAATAATTAAGTAAAATATGCACTTATTAAATAAGTCTTTTAAAGACCTATCTCGTTCTATAACTGGAAGCAGTCAGGAAAATATGGGCACATATATCAAGCAACCTGCCCTCGGTAGGTCTATTTGTCCTTGCTGCTCATATACTTTGCTTCGTCATATGGGCTTGGGAGGAATTTACTGGCGTTGTAGTCACTGTTACCAAGAAATGCCAGTTTATTAACCATTACAGTAGAGGTAAATTTTATGCGGAAGAAAAACACCATCCAAAGCCTAGAACTGCAGCAAATAATTACCCGGTCTAAAGCTTTGTTCAACAAACCTAAGTTGTTGGAGCCACAGCAACCGATTATCAGACTGAATACCGTTGGCTAAGCGAATACTTCAGTACCGTGTCCAGATAATTGCCAAATAATTCAAGAGGTTTTCCATGTCAGTTTATGTCAGCAATGCGGTGTTCACACTCTTGTTGGAGTTTGAATCCACATATTCTTGAGCATACCTGCCATCTGCCTCCATCTCTTGCTACCTTCTTCAAAAGTATACGCCTGCATAAAACATCAGCAAGCTGATGTGACAGACCATTACTAAACTTATTGACAAAATCTTTTAACGAAATTTAAGGAAACAAAAGATATGGATACTCAGGAACTTTTGAGACGATACGCATTAGGAGAACGGGACTTTAGCAACGTAAACATGGTTCATGTGTGCTTGACTAATGCAAATTTGGTTGGGGCACACCTGATAGGAGCACACTTGATTCACGCAGACTTAAGAGGAGTGGAGCAAAGTTAACAAGGTGAGCTAGGTTAACCTACCCTTTGGACGATTATCATTATATGTATCTCACAGATATTAAGCGATCGCTCAATTACCAACGACTTTTGACCACACCCCTAGATTGCAACATTAGAGGGAGAAAAAGGTCAGAGGACATCTATAATTTCAATAAAATTAACTGGCTATAACAATCCTATTTGAGATCCGAACAAGGGGGATAAGGGAGACAAGGAAGAGGTGTTTGTAACTCAGTTAGGACTGCTATACAGTAATGCAAAATAATATGAGAATAACTTGTTATCAAAGTAGTATAACTAGCAATTAATCGTTATTTAAAAAACTTCCAATTCAATTCTGCAAGCTATATTTTCCTATGATTTAATGATGGTACAAAATTTTAGTTATAAAAAATATAGCATGACCCAGCAATTGAAGTACACCTCAATCTTTGTATCTCAGGGTTAGCAGTCTTAAATATGTACTGCATGAATTCCAAAAAACGCTGTATTTGGTGGTATAACTAACCTAATTATTTACTATCAATAAATGATTTGTACCCTATCAATAGAAGTATGTTGAGACATGAGATAGGTAAATAAGTATTGTATTCACAATTACATTTTACCTTCACAGTAACACCTTCATTTAGATATAGCAACTGGTAATTTATCACTCTCGTTAGTTAGAGGTAAAAAGAATTCTAATTTTTTTAGCATGATGTGCGAAGTCAGAGAACTAATATTGGTTTTCTACAAAACTTGGAGTCATAAAACATGGAAAACGTTACGGCAGGAAAGTTGACAGAGCGTTATTGCGCTCTGGCAGTTGGAATTCTGTTTTTGGTTTTAGGTATAGCTGGGTTTATACCTGGTTTGGTTTCAATACCTGAAACAGATGTATCTTACGTTCCACTTGGTGCAACTGAAAGCCCTTATGCTAAGGGATTTGGCTATATATTTGGCTTGTTCCCTACTAATTTCTTGCATAACCTTGTACGCTGTTCTGTTGGATTGTTAGGAATTGCTTCCTATTTCAGCGCCAGCAGCGCACGTTTATTCAATGTTAGTTTTGCAGTTGCTTATACCGCAATCGCCATTATGGGATTGTTACCCTTCGCTAAAACAACGTTCGGTTTGATGCCACTGTTTGGTAATAATGTTTGGTTCAATGCCTTAGCCGCACTAGCCACTTTCTACTATGGCTTTATTATTCCAGCTAAGGTAAAGGGTATAAGTGTATCGCAAAATGGTTAATCCATAATGCGTAAAGACTCGTTATAACGAGTCTTTACAGATTCTGTGTAATCTCTGTAAAGAAAAGTAAGTTTATGACACCAAAAGACTCGTTACATCCTATCGAAGAGCAGTTTACAGCAACTTCAGACTCTTCTAGCATTAGCATGACCGACTTGGATATGTCTGAAGATGTACCAGACCTAACTCAAGCACCAGAACCAGGGGTACACGTTACTTTAGGCGATTCCACAACTAATCCTCTCAGCCCTTTTCCGCTATCGGATGACGAAACAACTGAAGAACTACAAACAGCCGAGGATACCGAACAAGCTCAAGATCCAAAATTGAGCTAAATTTTGTAACAAGCTTGTTAAAATTAAAAACCCGTCTACAGCGCTCGACTCATCAATTGCAAGATCAAATTGATAAAAAAATTCCCCCTAATTTAAGGGGGAATTGTAAATTTAGTGAGGTACATCTGTAAAAAGTAAAGGACTAATAGAAAGTTCAGATAGTTAATTTTTACGCTAAGTGTTTGGGTTAGGATAAATTTTCAACTACCTTTGTATAGGTATGAGGATAACGAGCTATGATAAGCCTGTAGTTTTGCTTGACTGCGATTTATTCATATATTGCTGCTGTTTGAAGCCACTTATAAAACGAATCTCTTGAAATTGCACGCCTCAGTTCATCATCTTCATCCGATGAGTAACCGCTAGGTAGGATCGTTTCACTGATAATGGCATTACTTAGGTCAATGTTTGATGGTATGACCTGCGCCAAAGCTGCCCATTACAAATTTGTGCCATCAAGTTTTGCTCCAGTTAAGTTTGCTTTGAACAAGCAAGCAGCTCCTAAATCAGCATCTGTAAGATCCACTTCACTAAGGTCTGCATGACAGAGGTCTGCACCGTGCAGGTTTGTTTTCCTCAAATTTGCCCTACTTAAATTTGTTCCTGCTAAAAAGGCTCTGCTTAAATTAGTGTGCGATAAATCTATCTGAGAAAGATCTGCATGGCTTAGGCTAGCTTCGGATAAATCCAAGCCGCTAAAATTTCTTTTACCTACTGCATATTGTTTGGAAAATTCATCTATGTTCATATTCGTTTTATTGGAAGTGATTGTTTAGTCTCGAAGATTGGTCTCAGGATCGATTGGAAGACCGATTTGGTCAGTATCGGGTAGTCTTCCTGGAACGTTAGTATCGGGAAGATCGGGATTATTTTGAAGATGAACTGAGCCTTTTTCTGACTGCTCGAGATCGCCTGAATAAGGTCCTGCAACAGTTGAAACGTCGGCGGTTTTGGCATTACCTGTTCTAGTTGCAGATGAGAAATTTGTTGCAATTGGATCGGCGAGCACTTCTCCTTGTGGGTTTGTGCTGACTCCTGCTGCTATATTTGCATCTAACAGAGCACTTCCACCTGCATTTGGAGGTGCTTGCTGTTGCGCCTGCTGAGATGAAGCAATATTTTGGTCTGGCTCAGTTGCTTGGTTGGGCATTGATGCGTCGCTCATTTTTCATTTCTCCTTGACTGTGCAAAACAATTACCTTTAAAAAGATATAAAACTTTTTCACTGATTTAGAGATGAAGTTGAAGAATTTGATTGAATTCCCTGTTGTGTGTCTCTTACCTCCCACTGACACCGTCTTTCATTAGGTTGGTTGTAATTAACAGCCATTGTGAAGGTGCGGGATTGGACGCTGTTGTTGCGGAAATTTACAAAAGCTTTAGTATAATTTCCTCCTGCAAGCGCAGTCCATTCCAAGGTATTACGGGCATAATCGCGATCGGGAGTGAAGCGCACTTTATATCTGACCCATTCTGGGGAATCATCAGGGCGGACAAACAACAAATCTTCAACAATGTCTGACACCCGTTCTAAGTAGTCGGCAGATATAAAGCTACAATTGTTAGGAGTATCGCCCTTAACTAATGCCAAGTACGCAGTTTCTCTAGAAGAATCTACTCGTTGGGCTTGCACTTTCCCATTGGGAAACACCATTAAAACCATAGGTAATATCAGGAAAATAGCTTTTTTCATAGTTCAAAATTTTTCATAAATGTGAATAAGTCACTCACAAAGCTTGGTTTCACCCAACTTTATGTTATTCACTTACAGGCGACGCAATCCTAGAATAGAAGTTATGCTCGTGGTTTAAGTTTTTGTAGATGCGCGTTCTGCCGAAGGTAACAGCGAAGCGATCGCCTCAACGTCTTGTCGAGTCATAACTCATCTATAGCAATCCTATTTGAGATCTAAACAAGGAAGACAAGGAAGAAGTGTTTGTAAATCATTTATGACTGCTATATTTATATTCAAAAATATCTTGAATATCTTAACCTCTGCCATATAGCTAATTCTAATTCTCCTTAAGGAAGAACAAAATTTAATTTGAGAAGTGACGAAGAATACAAAAAAATGAATACAGAAAATTCTAATGCATTTGCCTTAAGTGTTTGCAAAAGTATATTAAGTGCAAGTTTACAATCGTATATATCAATATAATCGTCGTTTCAGACTTGTAGGGGTGCAAGGCTTTGAGCCCCTACGGTAGTTGATATTAGTTCTCATTTGTTAAAAATCAAGCGTTGAAGCGCTAAAAATGTTTAGCCATATCCGACGGGTTCTGTCAATGCGTAAGTCCGAGGTATAACAAATTGATACAAAAAACCTTAAATTTTTATATAAAAGTTCAATTTTTGCGTATTTCTAGCTATATTCTTGATTTGAAAATTAAGCTTTTGTAAAAAGGAAAAAAATATGGTCGCCACAGTACAACCTTTGCACGTTGGAGCAATTATTGGAATGAAAGAAAATAATAATAAAATTAAGGCTTTTGTGTTTGGCAAAGGCGAGCAAGGAAAGGACGGAAACACAAATATTTACGGGGTTATACGTATAAAAGTTAAGGTACAGAACTCTACTTACCAATATCACGTAAAAAAAATGGAGGAATCTTTAGATTGGTCATGTGGTATAGAAATTATTGATTTAGAACCAGATACAAAATATACTTATCAATTTGGATGGGTTGGGGTTGCACCGAATTCTGAAGACGATACTTTTCTGAAGACTACTGGTGTCGTAACATCTAATAATAATAATGTCGTGGCTTGGAATTCTTTTGAGTGGCATCTGCTAGATGAGTTTGAAATAAAAACTTTGTCTTTAAATTCCAACTCTGGATGTTCAATCGGTTTAGGTTCGTGTCGTTGGATGCTACAAAATCCTGTAGTTAGTATATCCAATAAGATTCTCCCCAAGGGACTTACTATAGATGAGGGGCATATTATTTGGTATAAAACAGAAGCAGATGCAATATACAAACAGATCTTTAATCAGCACAAAGAAAATCCGTTAACTCAAGTAATTCTTTGTGGAGACCAAATTTATGCAGATTATCTATCAACATGGATTTTTCCTACTGTTGAAAAAGATGATTATTACAGGTTATATAGACTTGCTTTCTCTCAAGAGAATATTAAAAACTTGATGGCTCGAATACCAACTTTCATGATTATGGACGACCATGAGTTTAAAAATGAGTTTCCCGATAAAGATGTTTCTCCTGAAACCCAAGGCCAAAGGACTCATAAAATTAATGCAATAAAAGCTTATCAAATCTATCAAGATATGCATAATCCTACTAATAAAAATCAAACCCATCCAACTGGCGATAATGATATAAGTAATACATTCTGGTATTCCTATCAAGATGGATGTGCTGATTTTTTTGTCATGGATCTTCGTACAGAATGCAACCCAATTGAGGATAAAATTATATCTCAACAACAAGAAGATGCATTGATGCAATGGTTAAGCGAGCGTAAAGATCGAGTAAAATGTATAGTTTCTTCGACTCCTTTATTCCCTGAAAACAAACGAGAACTATACAGATATGGACACAAATACTACAATGACAGAAATAAAATTCTTAATAAAATTGCTCAAGAAAAACTAACAAAAGTCATTTTTCTTTCTGGAGATTTTCATTGTTCCATGACTTCTATTTTAGAAGGCAAAGAGATTAATGGAACAAAGGTTATTCAGGTTATTTCATCTCCATTATACGAGCCTCATTTCTTCCATACGGATTCTACATCACCACTTGATTGGATTATTGATGGCGCTATAAAAAACGCTGTTAGTGCCATTGTAGAAAGCGTAGGTGGTAGAAAACCAAGCAATTTTGGTTATGATGAAAAAATACCGCATTCTGAGAATTTGTTAGGTTCTTATAAAGAACAAGTCGTTACACCCAGTCAGGTCATTACTGAAAATAATTTTACGAGGGTAAATATTTCCACTGATAAAGTTGAAGTTTTGGTATTTAACGAAAATGGACAACAAATAGATAGAAACTTGTTTTCTTTTGAAAATCAACCTAAAAAATTTACTCTGAAATCTTTGAAATGTGAGGAAGTTACTGCTACGATTACTAATACAACTGGAATTAGTCTTTTTGATAAGGCTCTATCACAGACAGTAGATGCTGCAGTTGGTTTAGTTAAAGCGACTGATGACTGTCTTTTAGAAGTTTATGTAGATAATCAAATAAATCTCTTCAAGAAATTTACCAAAAGTATGAAAAAAAATGACAATTGGATATTTGAAAACACAGAATTTTCCTACAACTATAGAATTACAATTAAACTCTTTGAAGAAGACTATACTAATAAAAGATTACTTGGTGTACTAGATATATTACAAGACTCAGACGAAACAAAAACAAAGCATACATTTTATCCTAAACAAGGAGAAGTTGATAAATTTAGATACACTTTGAGTTACTCAATTTCAAATCAGTAGGTGCAGGTATATGAAGTCCGCGCAGGCGGACTTACAGCGGATTTCAACTTGGTAAGGTACAAAAATTACCCCCCTCTGTCTCCCCCCTGGTAAGGTTACGATGGTGTACAGATTTCTAGAAAAGAGATGAAAAGAAGTTCCCCCCTTTTTTAAGGGGGGTTAGGGGGGATCGAAACCGCAATGAATGCACTATGTAAAACTTCGTACACCACTGTAGCTTGGTAAGGGGGGATGAAAGGGTGTACCTCATTCAGATGCAAAGCGCTGTAAATTGTATAGCCCCAGAATTCTATTCTGAGGGCAATGTGCATTCATTGGGATGTTCCTTTGAAATGAGATAAAGTTGCTCTGTATATAGCACTACTTAAGAATCTTTATTTCTTTTGACTGTGGGTCTATTAACGACTTAAAGCCAGAATAAAAATATGTACGTTTACTACTTTTAAAAAGCAGCTGATTCATCAAAAGCCTCTATAGCACCGGAGGCTTTTTTTGTTTTGCTTTGTAGTTATAGATTTCTTTGCTAGATGAAATAGTACGCAGTAATAGCCGCTCGATTTGAATAAGCTTGTAGAATTGACAACTCTAATAGAAAAAATGCTTTTAGCATACAAAAATCCCTTTCTAGCGTAACAGCATAGAAAGGGAGGCTTGCTAAAGATCAGAGAATTTTAAATTTTTAAAAATTTCAACCGAATTTCCCTGCGGTTGAGGCAATGAGGAAGGCGGCGTAGGTCAGGATGTAGCCAACTGTGAAGTGAACTAGACCTGTCAACCAACCTTGAACGATAGACAAAGCAACAGGCTTATCTTTCCAGCGAACTAAATTCGCTAAAGGAGTCCGCTCGTGTGCCCAAACTAGAGTTTCGATTAACTCTTGCCAGTACCCACGCCAGCTAATCAGGAACATGAAGCCAGTCGCCCAAACTAGGTGTCCGAAGAGGAACATCCAAGCCCAGACAGAGAGGTTGTTCATGCCATAAGGATTGTATCCGTTGATCAACTGAGCGGAGTTTGCCCAGAGGTAATCGCGCAGCCAGCCCATGAGGTATGTAGAAGACTCGTTGAACTGAGCTACGTTGCCTTGCCAAATACCGAGATGCTTCCAATGCCAGTAGAAGGTAGTCCATCCTAACAAGTTAAGCATCCAGAATATAGCAAGAAAGAAAGTTTGTTCCCAAGAAGAAGTTTGGCAAGTACCACCACGACCTGGACCATCACAGGGGAAGGTAAAACCAAAATCTTTTTTGTCGGGCATTAACTTGGTACCACGGGCATCTAAGGCACCCTTCACACAAATTAGAACAGTTGTGTGCAGACCTAGTGCGATCGCGTGGTGAACTAAGAAATCTCCAGGACCAATGGTTAGGAACAAAGAGTTAGTGCCATTGTTGATAGCATCTAACCAACCCGGTAAATAAGGAGCACCAGCCAATGAAGCAGCGCTATCTGAGTTAGACAGCAGAGTATTTAATCCATAAAGGACTTTACCGTGAGAAGCTTGGATGAATTGAGCAAAAACTGGTTCAATGAGAATTTGCTTTTCAGGAGTTCCAAAAGCCACCACTACATCATTATGGACGTACAAACCTAGAGTGTGAAAACCCAAGAACAGGGATACCCAACTTAGGTGAGAAATAATCGCTTCTTTGTGCTTGATGACCCGATCGAGTACGTTGCCCTTGTTTTGTTCTGGGTCGTAGTCGCGCACCCAGAAAATTCCAGCGTGGGCAAAAGCACCAACCATCAAGAAACCAGCAATATATTGGTGGTGAGTGTACAAAGCCGCTTGCGTTGTGTAGTCCTTTGCTATAAAGGCATAGGGCGGCATGGAGTACATATGCTGAGCCACCAAGGAAAGAGCAGTACCTAACGCCGCCAAGTGTATGGACAACTGGAAGTGTAGGGAGTTGTTGTAGGTGTCGTATAGACCTTGGTGAGGTAGGTTAAACTGTCCTTCCGTGCGGATGCCAAAGAAGTTTCTGGCGTTGAGCATCTCTTTGATGCTGTGACCTATCCCGAAGTTAGTCCGGTATTGGTGACCGGCAATGATGAAAATGACAGCGATCGCCAAGTGGTGATGCGCCATATCCGTCAGCCACAGGGATTCAGTCTGTGGATGAAAACCACCCAAAAACGTCAGAATTGCACTTCCCGCACCTTGTGCTGTCCCAAATATATGGTTGGGCGAATCTGGATTAAGAGCATAAGCGCCCCAGTCACCTCTCCAGAAAGGAGCCAAACCTGCTGGGTGAGGTGGAGTCGTGAGGAAGTTATCCCACCCGACATGTTGTCCGCGAGATTCAGGTATAGCGACGTGAATCAAGTGACCGGCCCAAGCTAAAGAACTCACACCAAACAAACCTGCTAGGTGGTGGTTCAGACGGGGTTC
Source organism: Tolypothrix campylonemoides VB511288_2 (assembly GCF_045999855.1). NCBI lineage: Bacteria > Bacillati > Cyanobacteriota > Cyanophyceae > Nostocales > Tolypothrichaceae > Tolypothrix > Tolypothrix campylonemoides. Next base: position 28,046 of record NZ_JBFPMW010000014.1, on the reverse strand, counting down.
TGCACTCTTGAACCAAGACAAGCTAGGACGATACTTGGGTTGCAAGTGCAACCAACCAGCGAACAAGAAAAGTGCCGCTAACAGTAAGAGGAACACAGAGCCTTGGTACAGGTCATTGTTCGTCCGCATACCGATGGTGTACCACCAGTGATACACACCTGAGTACGCAATGTTAACGGGATTGCTAGCACCACCTTGGGTAAAAGCTTCTATTGCTGGTTTCCCAAAGTGAGGGTCCCAAATCGCGTGAGCGATAGGACGAATATGAAGAGGATCTTTAATCCACTGTTCAAAGTTACCTTGCCAAGCTACGTGGAACAGCAGACTTGATGCCCACAGGAAAATGATCGCCACATGACCGAAGTGAGTTGCAAAAATCCTTTGGTAAAGATTTTCTTCTGTCATACCGTCATGGCTTTCAAAATCATTTCCCATAGCCATCGCATACCAGATCCGACGCGTCGTCGGGTCTTGTGCGAGATCCTGGTTAAATTTAGGATACTTTACTGCCATGAATTTTACTCAAGTCCTGCCTAAACAAAGACACCGAGTTGCTAGTTCGGTAGAACTAGCAGACTTGCATTTGAAGAAACACTCTTTCAGGATGAAACGAAAACCCATCTATACAGAAAAAGTAGAAAAAACTGACAAGGTAGGAGCCTCAAAAAGGTTTAGCTTCCTGATTTTCATCTCCAAGCAGTAGGATGGAATTCATTTCCTGAGAAGTAATAAATTAATTTAACTGCTACCACTTCTATTCCATTTCCTACCTAAGAAGTAGATTAGTATTACATCTGTTTGTGATCCTGAATACGAATTTCCAAGCTAATAGTACAAACTATAAATATTTACAGAAAAGTCCTTAAACCCTCGTTTTCATACACCAGAAAGCGAGGGCTCTTACCAATATTAAGAAATATACAAAATACTAATAAACTGTTAAATATGATATTGTTGTGTTTGACAAAGCTTCATTCCATTTTTAGTTGAACAAAAATCTGCACTCATTCTCTTCCAACAAGCTCGGCAATAGCAGCCGCTAGCTCTTCGGGGTCAATAGGTTTTTCTACGTACATATCAAACCCAGACTCGAAAGCTATTGCGCGTCCATCTTCCGCCATCCAGGCTGTTATGGCAATAGCAGGAATCTGGCTAACTCGTTTATCTTCATGCATTCTGATACAGCGAATCAGCGAACAACCATTCTCTCTGGGCATTGCAATATCACTAATTAAAACATCTACCTGCCATTGTCCTAGCACTTCTAAAGCATCACGAGCCGATGTCACTGTCCTAACCCGTGCTGAAAACTCATTTAGAATCAACCCGATTAATGTACGGGTATCACTGTCATCATCTACCACAAGTACTTGCAAACCACTCAGAGATAGAAATTTATTTGGATAAGCGAAATCGGTGAACATAATAGACTGAACAGCTAAAAAATCAATAATTAAGTATGGCTAAATTTTCTTTCACGTTCAATATTGAAAGCTGTTTTGATTGAAAACTAGAAAATCAATTCATTATAACACTGATGAGCGACGACTCAATAATTAAAGCTTAAAATTTTCTAAATAATTTAGTAGGTATGTCTGTGTCTCACAAAAACCTCATATGGTCAATGCTCGATCTATATGTATTCAAAAATTAAATAGGAATTGTTATATAATCTTATAAATAATTAACTACGTGCAATTTACCAGTATTTTAAATCTATGATGACGAGATGGCAAACCAGCAGCATCTTGCACTGTTAAAGCAAGGAGTATACGTTTGGAATTATCACAAGAAAGAAAGTTGTCAAGTACAAATAGACCTCAGTGATGCAGAGCTAGCGGGAGAAAATCTCAGTGGAGCTTATTTCCAAGGGACTAATCTATCTCGAGCAAATCTCAATCGAGCGAATCTCAGTCAAGCAAATCTCAATCAAGCCAATTTGACGCGAGCAACCCTTGAGGCAGCATCTTTAAGTCGAGCGTGCTTGAGCCAAGCTGTTCTTTCAGAAGCAGTTCTCTTCCAAACCGATTTCAGCCAAGCAAATTTAATCGGTGCTTACCTTGATGCAGCCGACCTTCAAAAAGCCAGACTGACTCACGCGAACTTAACAGCTGCTTCCTTGCAGGCAGCAATTTTCTGGAAATCAAATCTTATACGAGCAATTTTGAGAAGGGCAAACCTAACTCAAGCTATATTTCAGGAAACAACCCTTTGGCAGGCTGACCTTCAGGAAGCAGATTTATTAAACGTCTACTTCAATCAAACTAACCTCAATCAAGCCAAGCTTCAAAGAGCTAACCTGATGAAATCTCTCGTTAAAAGAACTAGCTTCTGGAAAACCAACCTTGAGGGTGCTTCTTGGAAAAACGCACATTTTAAAACAATTATCTTTGACAAAACTAATCTTATGGGAGTTTGCTTTCAAAACGCACACTTACGGGGAGTTATTTTTAAAGAAGTTAATTTGACAAAAGCAGATTTCACAGGAGCTTCTCTTGAAGGAGCGATATTTATTAAAGCTAACCTCACAAAGACCAATCTAACAGATGCTTCTTTTAAACGTACAATCTTTAAAGAAGTTCATTTTGAAACAACTCAAGGATTTGACTGTAGCCGCCAAAGAGGAGTTTTAATTTATTGAAAACGGGTTCTTGTAGAGCAATGTCTGCCAACATTGAAAGTTCTAGTATCAATTTTAACCCACTCTAACTTTGCCTTTGAAAAGAGCAGGGAACTGAAAATTAGATTTCCCCTCAATCCATCGGGAGGATTAAGGGGGGGTAGAGATCTTCTTCTTACCTAGGATCTGGTGGAACCAGAACGAGTTACCTCATTAGGGTCGCGATATGCGTGAGGTTGAGACCGCTTGGGAATAAGACCTGTAAGACCAATAAGACCAAGCAAGCCGAGCCAACCCCAATCGAAACCGCGATCGCCTCTCACTTCACTAGTTCCTTGAGTTGTGTTTGTAGTTGTTGTATCTGTATTTGTAGTGGTAGTTCCTGTAGTGGTATCTGTACCGTTGGTGCCAGTTCCCGTTGTACCACTGGTGCCAGTGCCCGTTGTCCCGCCAGTACCTGTTGTTGTATCAATGCCAGTACTGCCTGTACCATTGGTACCAGTGCCTGTTGTCCCGCCAGTACCCGTTGTATCGGTGGTACCGCCAGTACCCAAACCGCTACC
>NZ_JBFPMW010000014.1:0-24763 GCF_045999855.1 Tolypothrix campylonemoides VB511288_2 | reverse complement strand
GTGGTACCGCCAGTACCCAAACCGCTACCAGTACCCGTTGTCCCAGTGGTACCGCTAGTACCCGAACTGCTGCCAGCACCAGAAGACCCGCTTTGGGCAGAAACTGGTAAAACTGGATGTAAAGTCACAAGGCCAAAAGCAAAAGCACTTGTCCAGACAATTTTTGATAAATAAGAAGGCTTCATGGTTACAATTCCTTGGATATTCTAAGTTCTGTGTTTGTTTTTTTGATTTTTAAATCAATATTGTCTGACTGTCTGACTTTCGTAGATGCTATCCTTTGAGTAATAATGGCTCAGATAAAGTGAAGAAATATCAGTCTAATTAAGTAAATTTAGCAATACAAGATAAAGACTTTTTTTCAAACGATTTCTATCATTGGTCTTATTTTATTTTGACGATATTCCATACTGGATAGGCTAAACTAATTTAATGCCTGCTATCAGTTCCACTTGTGCGGCCTATAAAAAACAAGCTTTTTAAACCAAAATCGGTGCTTTTTACCCGTGTAGGTGCTAATTCTATTCGCTTCACTCAATATTTAAGAAAGGGTTTAAGAAAGGGGATAGGGATTGGCTTCCTAGGTTCCAATCCCCAGTCCCTCCGCTTAGAACAAGTGCAGAATCAGTTGGAGTGGAATGTTGACTTTGTCAGAGCGATCGCTCAGTTCAGAACCCAGTGCAAAGATACCTTTCTCTAGAACAAAGGCATCCAAAAGCACTTGCAATTCTGTAGTTGTACTTGGTAAGAAGGTATCTTGACCGGCTGTGACTAGATAGCTATTGAGGAAAGCCGTGCTTACCCAAACGTACCAAAAACGGCTCCAGGCTTCCATTAAAGGCAAAGCTTCAGGGCGAACCATTCCACTTTCTATTTCATTGCGAAGTCCAATTTGTGCTGCATAGTGGAACGACAATAGCATACCCGCCACATCCCTTAAGGGAGAACGCTTCATGCGTCGTTCGCTTAAACTGCGACCTTCGCTACCTTCAAAGTCATGAATAATAAAGTCCTTACCCGTGTACAGCACTCTCTTTAAATTGTAATCCCCGTGATAGCGGCTACGCATTGCGGTAATTTTTTGGTTGAGGATTAACTGATAGCGCTCCAAAATATCTTGTTGGTAATTGAGGGCGGCGTGTGCTAGTTTTTGAGTCTCAGATGGTAAAGAGTGCAGCTTATCTTCCAATAACAGGAAGACTTGACCCGTTAGGTTACGGGCATATTGGTAAATAGAACGCTGGTAAAATGATGAAAATGGTTCGGGAGCAAAGTCAGAATTTTCAGAATCACAGCTTAGAGCAATGTGGAGTTCTGCCGTACACTGACCCAAAAGTTGGGCGCTTGCGAGATATGAACCAATAGTTTCCTTGGCTAATTCGGGAATTTCCAAACTCAATAACTCTATGGGAGAGTTAGAAGGAATCGGTACCTCAGTGACCTCTACTTGTCGGGCGATCGCGAGGTCAAAGTAATCCTGCAAGCTATCAAGGGTGTAGTCCCATCCGTTTCGGGTATCTTGGATATATTCTTGTAAAATTCCCACAGTCATCGGTTGAGCGGGGAGCAGTCCTGTTCTGTTGACACTGCGATACTCTAGCGCTCCAGCAATCGGTGCAAAGTGTGTAATGCGTTTTTTCTCACCTAAAAAGCGCCGCAGTTCCAAATCGGGATGCATTCCTTCCTCTAGTTTGCGGAAGATTTTTAGGAACAAGCGATTGCCATAAACGACATAAGTATTCTGAAATTCTCCTTGGAGAATGGTGGGGTCGAGGTATGCTTCATCTCCTCTCAATTGTGGTAGCAAATCGGTTGCTGTTGCTCCCAATTCTCCAGCCATGCCTTTGTAAGAGCGATTTTGCGCGATCGCATCTACCAACAGAGAGAGAAAGTTTTTGTCTGCTGTTGCATCAAATAAAATTCCGCTCGGAGGAGTTTCTAATTCTACCCCTATTTTTTGAACCTCAAGGCGAGCCACTACAGCTTGGGGGTTATCTGCTAAAATTTGTCTTGCTTGCTCGCCCTCTGCATAAGCAAAGACTAAAAGGTAAGTTTCGGCATCTCCTTGAATGTAGTCTACTCGCAACCATACCATCTTCGCTTCGGTATCTTTGTAGGATATTAAGACGGTTTCGTTGATTTGCGTTGATTGGACGGTTAAGGTTTTGCTGGTGAACCAGTTACAGGTGTAGAGATAACCCTGCAAAATAGATTCTAAAGTGGCTTTTGCCTCTCGCTGAGTAAAAACATTTTGCCATTGACCCGTCACAACTAATGTTGTGAGATCGGCTTGGGGTCTTGGTGGCTGAGTTAACGTCGCTTTGGGCGATAGGGCAAACCAGTAAAATCCATAGGGGCTGAGGCTGAGGAAGTAGCAGGAATCTCCAATTGCTGGGAACTCGGTATGGCCGAAAATCTCCATTGGTACGAGTCCCTTGAAGGGCGATAAGTCTAATTCGACTGTTTGCACAAACCGGGACAGATTCGCCACCACTAAAATTGTTTGCCCGTCATAATTGCGTGTAAAGGCAAGAACTTTGCGGTTCCTGGGATGCAGTAGTTCAAAAGTACCCAAACCAAATGCTTGGAAGCGCTTTCTCGTTGCTAGCAAGCGTTTTGTCCAATACCAAAGGGAGTTGGGGTTACTTCTTTGCGCTTCAACGTTGACCGCCTCATAATGGTATTCTGACTCTACAATGACTGGTAAGTATAACTTTTGGGGATTAGTACGACTAAAACCAGCATTGCGATCCGAACTCCATTGCATTGGAGTGCGAACACCATTGCGATCGCCTACGTAAACGTTATCCCCCATGCCTATCTCATCTCCATAATAAAGCACGGGTGTTCCCGGTAGGGATAACAGCAAACTGTTCAGCAACTCTATTTGACGGCGGTCATTTCCCAAAAGTGGTGCCAACCGACGACGAATACCCAAGTTAACTCGCATAACTGGGTCTTGTGCATACACGCGGTACATATAATCCCGATCTTCATCTGTGACCATTTCCAAAGTCAGTTCGTCATGGTTTCGCAGAAACAAAGCCCACTGACAATTATCGGGAATTGAGGGAGTCTGGTTGAGAATATCAATGATGGGGAAGTTATCTTCCATCCGCAACGCCATAAATAAGCGAGGCATGAGGGGAAAATGAAAGTTCATCTGACACTCATCCCCAGACCCGTAATATTGAGCTGCATCTTCTGGCCATTGATTGGCTTCAGCCAAAAGCATGCGATTGGGGAATTTGGAATCAATGTGCGCTCTCAGTTCTTTTAAAAAAGCGTGGGTTTCAAACAAGTTTTCGCAATTGGTTCCTTCCCGTTCGTATAAGTAAGGCACTGCATCCAACCGCAACCCATCAACCCCCATTCCCAACCAAAAATCTAAGACATCAAACACTGCTTGACGCACTGCAGGATTGTCGTAGTTTAAATCTGGCTGATGGGAGTAAAAGCGGTGCCAGTAATATGCTTTGGCAATGGGGTCCCAAGCCCAGTTTGAAGTTTCAAAATCTTTGAAAATAATCCGCGCCTCTTTGTATTTTTCTGGATTATCATTCCAGACATAAAAATCTCTTTCCTTGCTGCCCTTAGGAGCGCGACGTGCTCTTTGAAACCAAGGATGCTGGTCGGAAGTATGGTTGACAATCAATTCAATAATGACGCGAATGTCACGGGAATGAGCCGCTTCCAGAAATTCTTTAAAATCTTCCAACGTCCCATAAATTGGGTTAACGTTGGTATAATCTGCAATATCGTAACCATCATCCCTCAGTGGTGATGGGAAAAATGGCAGCACCCACAGAGCAGTCACGCCTAAATCTTGCAAGTAATCCAGTTTTTCTGTTAGTCCGCGAAAGTCACCAATTCCATCACCATTGCTGTCCGCAAAGGCACGAACAGGAACTTCATAGATAATTGCACTTTTAAACCAAAGAGGATCGTCTTTCAAAAGTAAGTTTTGCATTTTTCCTTCAACCGTTCTTGGGAAAGCACCAGTAAAAATCTGAAGGATAAAAGATGAAGTATGAAAGATAAGGTTTTCAGGTTATGTTTATAGCCATGACCTTTAATAATCCTTCATACTCTATACTTCTTCCTTGCTTGGGGTGTAAACGCCAGTCAAAAATTTAACTTTAGCTGAAATACTTGCATTAACCATCTAACGCAAGTAAGAGCAATATTTTTTCATTTAATTTTACAAAACAACTTTTCTCTAAATCTCAATATACGTAAGCCTTGAGATTGATGAATCTTCTAGATTAAATATCAAAATTAGTAAAAGAAACTACAACAAAAATTGCATTTATATGCATTATTCGTGACAAAAGGAAGTATGAGGAAAATATGGTTGTAACTCATCAAAAACGTGCTGTTGGAGTATTTGCCGGACGCCGAAATGCAGAGCAAGCACTCATAGCATTAAAAGATTCCGGCTTTCCTATGGACAGAGTTTCCATCGTAGCTAAGGATGTCGATCGAGGCGAACAGCTTGCCAATGCTCAAATGACTTCTCAAGTTAATGGGGAAAATGTAAATACTGCCACAGGAGTCATTGGAGACACTCTCACAGGTGCAACTTGGGGTAGTATTTTAGTCGGTCTCACAAGTCTAGCACTTCCGGGCACCTTGGGTGCTGTGCTAGCTGCCGGTTCAGTTGGTGTAGCACTCGTAAGTAGTATTGGAGGCGTTGCTGTGGGAACCGCAGCAAGTCATAACTTGGTGAAGGCTTTGGCTGATTTGGGTATTCCGGAAGAAAGAGCCAGAGTTTATAGCGATCGCATTCATCAGAGTGAAGTTTTGGCGATCTTAGAAGGGACTTCAGAAGATCTCCAAAATGCCGAGAAAATTTTGAAGAATCGCGATATTCAATACTGGGGAATTTACGATTCTCCCACAGCTTAGCTTGAAGAGAAATTACTCTCGCCCTAACCTCTCATTCCCAGTCTCTGGCTGGGAATGCCTTATTTAGGCAGCTCCGCCTCCCAATACAACTGAGTTCGAGGCATAATACCAAATCGGGTTTTCTAACTCCTTTTAGCCCAACGATTGGAAATCGTGGCTATACAAACGAAGTCCCTTCGGGTATCTCCTTACGGAGACGCTTCGCGATGCGAAGCTATGCCCGCAAGGGCTATACACCAGTTCCCAGGGCGCGGGAAACCCGCCTGCTTTCCCTGGACTCACCGCCTACGCGGACTAGATTATAAAGGGGGTGCAAGACGTGGATTTAGTATAACCTCTGGGTTGGAGTCCCCTTAAGCCTTCTGCCCTCTGCCCTCTGCCTTCTTGAAATAACAGGAAATTTTCACAATGGATTTACAAGCAGTACTTTTAGATGTTGATGGTACGCTCGTTTTAAGCAATGATGCTCATGCTCAAGCTTGGGTTGATGTCTTTAAAGAATTTGGATATGATGTACCCTTTGAGCGGGTTCGACCACTTATGGGGATGGGAGGCGATCGAGTCATTCCAACAATAGTGCCCGGTCTTACAAAAGACGAAGGAGAAGGGAAAGCAATCTCCTCCAGACGCAAGGAGATAATGATCGACAAATACGTGCCTGCACTAAAACCAGCTCCTGGGGCAAGGGAATTGATACTGCACATGAAAGAGGCGGGATTGCGGCTTATTGTTGCTAGCTCGGCTTCAAATCAAGAACTTTCCGTCTTGCTTAAAGCCGCCCAAGTAGAGGATTTGTTGGATGAAGCAACAACGTCTAACGATGCGGAAACGTCTAAACCTTCACCAGATATTGTAGAAGCCGCACTTGGCAAACTGAAGATGAAATCGGATAAGGTCTTGATGCTCGGTGACACACCCTACGATCTCCAATCTGCAAATGCGGCTGGAGTAGGTCTTATCGCAGTACGTTGTGGTGGTTTTGATGATACTTCCTTAAAGGGATCTCTAGCAATTTACAACGATCCTGCCGATTTATTGGCTCATTACGACAATTCGCCTTTTAAACAACCGTCTTTGATGAAGAACTAACTCAATGGTTGTGCAGTAGTCGCAGAAAACGAAAATTCATTCTTGAGAACTTTTAAAGCAGCTTCTGCTATGATTCGATGAGCTGTTGTTGTGGGGTGAATACCATCCCAGAACAAGTACTTATCTGGATTATCGCAAATAGCAAGATTGTTGGAACAAGCATTGGTCACGTTTGTTAAACCAAAACGGGCTGGATGTTTTGTGGCTTCTTGATACAAGGAATAAATATCCAGAATGGCAATGTGAGTGTCAGAACCTAATTTCTGTTGGAGATCCTCAACAGATTTAGCCAAACTCTGATTGTGGGCGATCGCAAACGAAGTGAGAGTAGTAGAATTTGCACTCGTGCGTGTAGCAGGAACTTTTCCCAAATCAGGTAAATTGGCAACCATGATTTTTTTTGCGCCCATTTTTGAGAGAGACTCGATAGCTTTTGATAGATTGCTGACAGTTAGTGTGGGATTGGCACCACCATACAAATAATCATTTGCACCAGCCCACAAAACGTAAAGTGCGTTTGGATTGACCTCTTGATGCACTTTTGTAAAAGCCTGAACTTGTGCTAACACACCCGGTATTCCATTAACGCTACCATTTCCCGTAGTTGCACCTCCATAAGCAAAATTAGCATTTTGCTCGGGAGTTAATGCAAGTTTAGAGGAAAGATATTCAACCCACACAGAACCATTAGAATAACGTCCTTCAAAGTAAGGAGGGTTGGGGGGATAGATTTTTCCTGATGCGTGATATACGTTACCAACATCGGAAAGGCTATCACCAAACACGTATAGTCTGTTGATTGGATGAGAATTCTGTATCATATTAGAGCTTTGTATTGGATCGGCTAATGCGGCTACCATAATTGAAGAAAAAAGAGCAAGTCCTGCTGTAAGAAATTGTCGTCTCACTTGAACTGAAAACCTCTCAACTAAAAGCTCTCCTCCCTACCAAGGAAGAGAGCTTCTACATCCATGCATACATGAAATTCAATTTTTTGTTCTGCCAAACAGGCATTGTTGATTAACTACTTTCTAAATGTAACAAATTATTTTGTAACTTGAGTGTGAAAAACCGAATATCAAAGTAATGATGATTACTATAGAAAGATTTCTTCTCTCTCCACATTATGATGGGCATTGCCCGCTATAATGGAATGACTGGCAATGCCCATCCTACTCCTAAGAGTTTTACGAAATATTCAGATTGTCTTTATCAGGAATTGCTATAAACTGTTTGGCAGTAATTCTCAAGAAGATTTCATCAGTTGCGCTTCTTTTCGGCTTTTAACGACACGTGCGGGCACACCTATAGCAACTGAGTAAGGCGGAATGTCTTTAGCCACTACAGCGCCTGCACCAATAACGCTGCCTTCACCAATAGTCACTCCATCCAATACAGTTACTGCATGACCCAACCAACAGTTATTGCCAATGACAATTCCGCGACGAGTGACGCCTTGTTCGGCAATATTTTGTGTTGGATCGTTAAAAACGTGATTGTTAGCAAATATGCCCGTGTGTGCGGCAATTAAGCAACTTTTACCAATCTTGATATCACCCGGACCTGCCAAACAAACATAAGGACCAATATATGTACCTTCATCAATATAGATAGAAGTATCATTCATTGCCCTAACATCAACACCGTTCTGAAGACAAGCTCTATCTTTAAGAATAAATTTATTCTTTGGATGTCCCGATGCGTTTATACGGGCACCTTGTAAAATCTGCACATTATTTCCCAGTTCTATTGCTGCTGTATTTACAAATGTAACTCCAGCATCAATATTCACAGAATTACCCATACGTGCAAAAATCGAGCGGTATAGCAAATTCCGTAAATTACCTCCTATAGCATTTGTCGGAATATTGCTTAATAAATTTGTTAAAACGGCTTGCAGTAAACGGTTCCAAATAAGTAAAGATGATCTGTAATTCATAAGCCAATAACACAGTATAAAAAACATTGACAAAAACACGATTGGATGGGGTAATAGTTTTCTGTCTTCTACCCTCTGGCGTTACCTTGTTGCAATAATTGCTTTGTTGTTCGGTACTTGATAACTCTTGCTGGAACACCTACTGCTACTGAGTAAGGGGGAATATCTTTTGTGACAACTGCTCCTGCTCCAATCACACTACCTTCACCAATGGTGACTCCATCCAATACAGTCACTCCATGTCCGAGCCAACAATCATTCTCAATCGTAATTCCCTTACGCGAGATACCTTGATATTTAATAGGTTCTAAGGTATCTGAAAATTCATGGTTGTTCCCATAGATTCCTGTATTTGCTGCTATCAAACACCGTTTACCAATAGTGATATTCCCCGGTCCTGCAATGCAAACCCCAGGACCGATAAAAGTTTCTTGACCAACCTGTATAACTGTATCTTCCAAGCAACCAATAGTCACATTACGCTCTATAGCAACTCCATCTGCTAAAACAAGTTTATTGTTGTGGTTTTTTCCGCCATCAAGGCGAGCACCCTTAAAAATATGCGATCCAGTTCCTATTTCAATTGCAGAAGCGCCAATAAACTCAACTCCCTCTTGAATATAGACGGAAGAACCTATGTGGGACAAAATTGAGCGGTATATAATATTTCGCAACTTTGGGCCTAGAATAATGGATGGTAGCCCTCCGAATAAACTAGTAATAAAAACTTCCTTTAGACGCTGCAATTTTGGGAGATATTGATTGTTACTCATGATGAAAAAGCCTTTGTAATTTTTTCAAGAACAGTGAGATAGTAGATACAATAAATCCCTCACGAGGATAGACAATAGGAGTTTTCACTTTACTTGTAGAGTCAGTCTGCTTTTGTAGCAAAACCTGTTATTACATTGATGAACAAGTAAATCAATTCAAATGCTTATGTTAATTTCAGTCAGTCATAACTATAGAAACAGGTCATAACAGACCAAGTTCACCTAAAAACATTTGCAAAAATTGTTCTAAAACTACTAATATGACTTTTCCGCCCTGAGGGAATTTTCAGCTCGGTGACTTCAACTTTTTACAGGAATACAAAAACCCCAAATAAGTTAGCCAAAGCTACACTTTTCATAAGTGAGCTTGGGAAAGTATAAAATTTTTTATTTTGGTGAAAATGCAATTCTTGTTGTCCTAGCTGTTTTATCCCATTCCTGTAACGTTAGGGGGGAGTATCTCCAACTTCAGCCATTACGTTAAAGTCAGCCATCGGTGCAAACAAATAAGCACTTCCCCGATTGCTATGACGGCTTAATTGCAGCCAATTTTCAGAGTATGCCACTGTTACCATGTCGCACGCGAATGACTTACTTACTAACTATCTCACTATAGTCAATTCTACTATATCAATCAAAGTTTGATATAGATGTATTATGGATAACATATCAAATAATATTAAAGCATCACATCAGTCTAAAGAAATAACTTTAGACTGGTAGCTCTCCCTAATGGGGAGCTATGGTGTATGTATAAGTAGGATTTCCCTCTTAGTTCCCCCAATGGATTGGGGGGAAACTCTCCTTCCCTCCACAAGTACAAGGGGAGGGTGGGGTTAAATTGACGCTAAAACCTTTGTCTGTGAGCTATTTTAGTTGTTACTTTGTAGATTTCATGCCTCTACTTTACAACGACGGGACAATTGGTACTCCTTTCTCCAACTTTGAGGAGGAGTCCCGTGGTGTTGACGAAACTGTCGGGAAAAATGACACGCGTTTTGATAACCAAGAGCAGATGCTATTTGTTCAATGGTTTGGTCTGTTTCTTGAAGCAAAGAACGTGCTGCAGCCATCCGGCGTTTTACAATCCAACCGTTAACAGTTTCTCCAGTAATTTTTGCCACTCTATTTGTTAAGTAAGCTGAAGAATAACCAACAGCCTCAGCGACATCACACAAAGTAATTCCTCGGTCGAAATTTGCTTCTATATATTCAAAAACTTCTTTAAGCTGGGGAACTAAGGGAAAAATCGATGCAGGAGATTGTGGTGAACCATGAGTAACAGCGACTGGCTGTGCAAGCTTCTCGTAATATGCAGCATACCAGTACTGCATTAGTTTTGCTTGCTTTTCCAATCTTGTAGTAATGGCTTTGAGTAATTGATGAACTGTACACGGCTTGGTAATGTAATCATCTGCACCTAATTCCATACCCTTACGGAGAGACGCTTTGCTATCACTACCGGTTAAAAAGATGAAAGGAACAATAGCAGTCACTGGATCTTGTCGCAATGCAGCTAAAACACCAAAGCCATCCATATCTGGCATGAGAATATCGCAAATCACTAGGTCAGGTAAGTTCTCCTGAGCTTTTTGGATACCAATATTACCATTTTCAGCATCAATTGTCTCAAAACCTTCAGATTGAAGACCGTCCAAGAAGATATGGCGAGTTATTGCATCATCTTCAATAATTAAAATCTTTTTTGACGATTCCTGCATCATGTTTAATCACCACAATAATTTGGTAGTCAATGATTACTGAATTCAAAAGTCAAGTTATGGGAAACACAAATACTGAGAAGTTAATTTAGAGCTAAATGTGCTATTGGCATCATTTATTACTTACAGATGTCCCGTTGCACTACTGGTAGCCATCTCCTCTTAGGTATGTTATTGGTAATTTGACAGTGAAAGTCGTGCCAATTCCAACAACACTTTCTACAAAAATTTCACCCAGGTGTAAGTCAACGAGAGTTTTTACAATCGCAAGACCCAGTCCAGTTCCTGGTATGTTGTCAACATTGCTACCTCGATAAAAAGGCTCGAAAATTTGTTGCCGATCTACAACTGGAATACCAATGCCAGGATCTTTGATTAGAAAAATAGCTTCTTGACTTTGACAGTGAAGTTCAAAAGTCACGGTACTGCCTGGAGATGAATATTTGATAGCATTTGAGAGTAAGTTATTTAAAATATACTGTAACAACTTTGGATCTAAGTAGGCGTTCTGGCAGTTACCGTGGCTCGCAAAGTTAACTGACTTTTGATTGCCAGTCGTTAACTGCATCTGTGCAACTATATCGACACAAAACCTATCTAGGTGAATCGATCTTGGCTCACACACCAACTTTCCTGATTCCGCTTGCCTGTATAATAAGATTTCATCTAATAATTCGCTAATTTGTTGAACAGCAAGTTGAATAAGATCCAGATAAGAACGATTTTTCTCTTCTGTCCATTGATGAAAATGACGTTTGAGTAAATCAGCAGAGAAAGAAATAACATTCAAAGGTGTGCGGAATTCATGACTGAGCATGGAGACAAAGCGTTCTCGGAGTTCGCTGAATTGTTTTGTCTGCTCAAGAGCTTGACGCACTTCTGATTCGGCTTGCTTGTAGTCGGTAATATCAATTGCTGTTATTAACTTGACTTGATGACTCGAAAAATCAAGCGCTCCATCAAGTAATCCTACAGTACAAGCCAGCCACCTTTGCGAACCATTTTTAGTTAGAATTTCCATCTCTTGATATTCACCACAAGCGTCTCCATTCTGTTTGTATATTTGCCTGAGCTTTTTGCCTTTAATCAGTCTTTTAATATTAAAGTTATTCAGCAATTCCTTTTTTGAATAGCCAGTTAGAATTTCTGTAGCAGGATTTACATAACAAAACCGTTCGTTATGAATTAGAAAAATACTAGCTTCTGTTGTTTCTGCCAAAGTCCGAAATCGGCTTTCATTTAACTTGAGCGCTTCCTCTGTTCGCTTGGATTCAGTAACATCTGAGATACTCCAAACTCTACCAACAATCTGATTTCCCAATCGCTGGGGTTTGGAATAGTGAGCAAATATCCTACCATCCTTGAGTTCTACCAAATCGCAGCTTTCTTCTTCCGATTCGCTGGTCTTGTTCCAAACAACAGTGCGAAAAAATTCTACATCCTTGACTTTGCTCTCAAAAAAGACTTTTGCTTTATGGCATTCTCTAGAAAGATGTATTGATGGTGGAATGCCCCACATTTCAATAAATTTTTGATTAAAGCAAAGAAACTCTCCTTCAAAATTTAACGCAAGTATACCACAGGCTGTTGATTCTAGGGCAGAACAAACTAGAGACAAATATGCTAGTTCTGTTTCTAGATTTTGATATTTGATGACCTCTGGCGGCAACTGTTGCCCCATTTGCAAGGCTTTGTTTGCGTATTGCCTTAAACTTAACTCTACTAGTTCTTGGCTGCGATCGCAAGCAACTGCACAACCTAATTCTCTACCTTGGTTTTCTACATAGTTAACCTTGACTTGTACTAAAAAGACTTGCCCTGCTTTCGTCTGATATCGCGATTTAAAGGTGAGGGAACTTTGTTGCTTCAGCGCGGACCATTGCTCCGACCATTTTTGCATCTCAAAATCCAAATCAATCTTCTCCAATCTCTTTGAGAGCAGTTCCTCGCGAGAATAGCCCATCATCTGACAGAATGCAGTATTGACGTAAAGAATTTCTGCCTTTGCATCAATGCAAAATGCTGCTTCTTCAACTCTATCAAGTAGAATTTGTGCAAGTTGCAACTCTTCTTCTGGTTTTAGCACCGGCTGGGAATTAGATTCAGATAGCATACGTAATGGTTGCTAAAGTACATTGCCCTCCAAGTTTTTTGTATCAATCGGCACTTATCGCGATCGACAGGGTGTCAGCTAAACTTCCTAACTTATTGGGGCTACTTGTTCACCCGCAAAATCAACTTATCAGATTTTTTAAGAAACTTAATATAACTTTACTAATTCTTTAATTTACGAGATTCAGTACTTTAGCTGAGTCTCAAACGTCTTGCCCGCACAGCTACCTAACACAGTTGAACCGACAGGATGTTGTAGAAAACCACTATAGAGTGATATAAATTACAATTGAAAGTTTATTCAAAATCTACAAACTTATCTCTGCATTCAAATTACGGGGAATCTTTTCCAGCATGAGTGGAAAGCTTTCCCTACTTGTCTTTTAGGTTACTGTAGCAGGGTGTTGCCCCATTTATACAAAGTGTAGAATTACCAAAAGGTTTCAGCAATCATTCTTACAGGGAATTTTATTTCATCAGATCAAGTTCCTTGCTTAACTCTTCCATGAATTCAACTACAAAATTGTTTACAAAATCATCCATCTGAAGAAATAGCCCGCGCCTGATATGTAGAATACGTACTCTTTAGCATCTACCATTTGATATAATATTTGTAAATTGTTCGAGTAATATTGGTAACAGTAACTTGGCACAGCTACTTATTACCGAGGTCTAATCGCCTTTTACGTATTTTAGGAAGAATAAGCTACAATATTAAATCTTTATTAAAAAGAGATTGCTGTCACCTTTTTTGTTTGCTATATCTACCTCATTCTCCTTATTATTCTTTCTAGATAACTTAATACTTCCATCAAGAGTGAAAACTCTTTTTTTGCCCTCTTACATTTAAACATAATTTTGATTTGTCATCCATCATCTGGCAGATATAGCAATCTTCTCCAAGCAGTAACAACATCTAAGCCTTGTATGATGAGCAACGTCCACCACATAAAGTTTTTGCGTGGCATTCCTAACCTTAGATATATTTCAAAAATTGAATAGATATTTTATAAGTACGCAATTTCCAGAGGATAGAGAAAATTGTACAGACGCTTCTTAGTCGGCGTTAAAATGAGCACAATCAGAGAGCAAAAAAATTGATAACCCGATCAAAAGATTATTCATTGCAGCAAGGTCTTGCGCTTCTGTAGTCTTGTTTCCATAAGCACAGCCTTGATTGTTTACCTTGAACGTAAAGATTTATTTACTATCAAGAAAACGGTGACAAACCGTGCTCGGCATTTACCAATTTTGGTGAATCGTTTAGAAGAAAAAGCAGACTTTGGCATGACACAAGTTTGAGGCTGCGAGTGAAAGCGCAGTCTGGATAAGCTAACTGGCACCTTCTCCATGATTCAGGGAGTATGTAGGAGCAATGAGACAAAATTATACTCAAAAAACCTCTAACAACGGCACTCAGCCATACGAGGTATATCAACCAAGTGGCTGTGTAGAAACCGCACTAAATAATAGCGAGTCCGAATCTAGAGAACTTGGACTCGACAGATCCAAAGCTGTATCGATTGTGGAACAACCACAGCGATCGCTAACAGTAGCGGATGCGATCGCCAGAATGATGGAAGCATTGGGAATCACCCACGCTTACGGAGTTGCTGGAGGAGCGATGGCTACTCTTTGGGGTTCACTATCCAACAGTCTTCTCCAAGTCTTAAATGTTCGACACGAATCAGGAGCTGCCTTTGCAGCGACTGAAGCTTACTTTGCTACGGGTCGTCCCGCAGTTGTATTCACCACAGCAGGACCGGGTATTACCAACGCCCTCACTGGTTTATTTGCTGCCCGTGGTGAAGGTGCGAAAGTCATTTTACTCTCAGCGTACACCTCAGCACCACAACGCGGAAAGTGGGCTATTCAAGAAACCAGTAACGAAACGTTACCCACTGATGGAATTTTTACATCAGGAACGCTGTTCAACTACGCAACAACTGTGGAAAGCCCCGCACAACTGCCACAGATTTTTCGCAAACTGGCTTTGGGTTTGTCGCAACCCGGAGGGTTCGTTGCTCATTTGAGTATCCCCACCGCCATACAAACATCTCCACTAGAGGAAATACCAACATATCAAGGAGTTTACTCCTCTAAACTAACACCTAGCAGAGAAACTATTTTAAGGGCAGCAGAACTGCTATCAGAAGGACCCTTTGCCATTTGGTTGGGTTTTGGTGCTCGTCACGCAGCAGAAGAAGTTCGCCAGCTGGCCGAAATCACAGGGGCTGCAGTTATGTGTTCCCCCCGTGGCAAAGGCATTTTCAGCGAAGATCATCCCCAGTTTGTGGGTGTCACAGGTTTGGGCGGTCACGGTTCCGTGTTGTCGTATATGCAGCAGCAAACACCTTTCCGCACTCTTGTGTTAGGCTCGCGTTTGAGCGAACCGACTTCTTTCTGGAATCAAGCATTGGTTCCGCCAGGAGGCTTTATACACGTAGACATCGATCCCGCAGTACCTGGCGTAGCTTACTCAAAAGCTGAAACCTTTGCTATCCAATCTGATATTAAAACTTTCTTACAAGCACTCTTACAGCACGAGCATCTGATTGCCAGTGCGGGTATAAAAGCTTTTCAGCTACCACGCCCAGAAAAGCAAGCACTCGAACCAAGCAAAGACTCACCAGTGAGACCGGAAGCGCTAATGCAAGCAATTCAAAAAGTCATCGTCGAGGGTAGTGATGCCATCGTCTTGGCTGAGTGCGGTAACTCCTTTACTTGGGCAACGCACTTCTTGCGATTTGGTCAACCAAACCGTTACCGGGTCAGCACTGGGGTAGGAGCAATGGGTCACGCTGTAACCGGAGTCATTGGATCGGCACTTGCAACTAATAGCAAGTCTGTAGCCATTGTAGGTGATGGTGCAATGCTAATGAACAACGAAATTAGCACTGCTGTAAAATACCAAATACCTGCTATTTGGATAGTCCTCAACGATGCTCGCTACAATATGTGCCATCAAGGCATGGCAATGCTGGGACTGACAGGAGCAGATCCATTGATGCCAGAGACAGACTTTGTAACAGTGGCTCGGGGGATGGGCGCAGAAGGAATCCGGATCGATCGAGAATCAGACCTCGAAGCAGCATTAGAGAAAGCAATGGCTTTCCCCGGTCCATTTGTGATTGACGTGATTATTGACCCAGATCGACGCGCACCATCCAAAGGACGCAATGCAGGTCTAGCAGCACAAGGTGTTAAATCGGCTCCTGCTGAAAAGACAGCGATTTCATTTCCAAATGTTTAAGAGCTAATGGTGAAGAGAGCTAATGGCTAATTGCTAATAGCTATTAGCTATTAGCAATTAGCCATTAGCAAAAGTCAGTGATGAGGAGGCATAACGTGAACTTATTTGAGACAGTGACAGAGATGGGGCACGAGCAAGTGCTCTTTTGTAATGGTAAAGACCCGGAAATTAAAGCAATTATTGCCATTCATGATACAAGTTTGGGACCTGCGATGGGTGCAACCAGACTGTTGCCGTATCCCAATGAAGAAGCTGCACTAAAAGATGCTTTACGTTTAAGCCGTGGTATGACTTACAAAGCAGCTTGTGCGGGTATTCCCGTTGGTGGCGGTAAAGCAGTTATTATTGCTCATCCTGAAAATAAGACAGAAGATTTATTTAGAGCTTACGGACGTTTTGTTGAGAGGCTTAACGGACGCTTTATCACCGGACAAGATGTGAATCTTACTCCTAATGATGTCAGAGCAATTAGCAAAGAAACCAAATACGTGGTAGGGGTAGAAGAAAGGTCTGGTGGACCTGCTCCGGTGACTGCGTGGGGAGTTTTTCTGGGGCTTAAAGCTGCAGTAGAGTTCCGTTTGCAAACTCAAGACTTAAAGGGATTGAAAGTTGCAGTGCAAGGTCTGGGAAATGTAGGTAGCAATCTTTGCCGTTACTTGCACGAGCATGGAGCCCAACTGTTTGTGACTGATATCAGTCAAGAAAAAACTGAGGAAATCAAACGTCTTTATGGTGCAACTATTGTTGAGCCCAATGCAATTTACTCTTTAGACGTAGATGTGTTATCTCCTTGTGCTTTGGGAGGAATCCTCAACAGTGAAACAATTCCTCAAATCAAAGCATCAGTTATTGCAGGTGCTGCTAACAACCAACTGGGAGTAGAGCAAATCCACGGTCCCATGCTATCAGCAAAAGAAATTCTTTACGCTCCGGATTACGTTATTAATGCAGGCGGGCTAATCAACGTCTATAACGAAATGATTGGTTATGACGAAGATAGAGCATTCCAACAAGTACGTAACATTTACGACACACTGTTAGAAATTTTTGATAGAGCGCAAAAGCAGGACATCACAACCAATGATGCTTCCAAGCAATTGGCAGATGACAGAATTAACCGTGCTAGACATATCAAGGCTATGGCTGTGGTGTAAAGGAGACACAAATGGTAACGGAAAGAAATACATTTGCAACATCCGCGTATATTGCGACTGCGCCAGAGACTGCTTATGACTACCTCTGTAGTCTAAAAAACTTAGACGAATGGACGCTCTACAGCCGGATGCAAGAGCAAGTTGATGAAGATACCTGGCTGGGAACTGCATCTGGCTACCAAACAAAGCTCTACTATCACGTTAAGAAATTAGACCACCCGCATTTTCATGGCATCGAATGGCATTGCGGGTTGGAGTATCAGAAATACTATCAGGTTTATCCCGTCCTACTGTTTTCTCCCGATTACATTGAGCCGGGAACTGATGAAAAAGGCGTCTACTTGCACTGGATTAGCTTTGTCGATCCAAAACGGCGATCGCCATTAATCATGGAGGGAATTCACACGGTACATACTTCCGAGTGTCGTTCCCTCAAGGGTAACTTAGAGCGCAAAGCTGGTCTTACCTCTGCAGCTAAAGGACGCTATTATATTGACACCGATACTATCTATGTTAATGCCCCCATAGAAATGGGTATTGAGTTTTTATCAGATCTCAAGAACATGGATGATTGGGCGCACTTGCTGCATGCAGATGGTGAGATTGCTGGTTCTTCAGGTGAGTTTCGCGATGAGTACAACCAAAAGGTGAAGGTAACCCAGCGACTGCAACCTGTCAGCAAATGGTATTTGCTAGAGCATGAATTTTATTACCCAGACTATGGATTTTATCAACGCTCTCCGGTGTTGTTAATTCCAACTTCTTATGCTTTTGGCGATCCCAATGCTCCAGGTTTTATCCAACACCGGATTACATTTTGGAAAGCTGGCGAGCAACTTCCTCATGGCAAACTTCAAATTGAAGACTTTGGCTCTGAAAGTTTAAATATTAAACGTCTTTTGGAAGCTAAAGCAGGTAATTTAAATACCTTAGCTCAAGGTTTGAGTTATATGCCAAACAGTCACTAGTACATGAAGGCAGAAGTCCGGAGGCAGAGGGCAGAAGGTTCAAAAACTTTGAATATATGCTTCTTGCTTCTTATTAATGCTTGCCTTATTTACGCCCTACTGTACTAGTGATTTGTTAGTTGTTAGTTGTTAGTAGAGTACTTAGCTACTTATCAATAAGCAATAACTACTAACTACTAACCAATAACCATTTACAAGACGATGAAACTCAAGCATATCACCACAACACTTCTTTCTTTTTGCGTTGCGACTCTTTTTGGCATGAACGCAGCAAAAGCTGCATCGTTTACGGTTATTGCTGACGGTCTTGACAACGTACAAGGTCTAAGCATCGGTCCTGACGGTAGTATTTATGCTGTAGAAGCCGGGAAAGGCGGAAGCGGTCCTTGTGTCCCACCCCCAAGCGGTCAAGGTGACAATTTGTGTTACGGAGCGACCGGTGCTGTTACAAGAATTAAAGATGGGAAGCAAGAACGCGTTCTCACCGGGCTTCCTTCTATAAGCGCCTCTAGTGGTGCCCAAGCTGCTGGTCCTCGCAGTATACTATTTGATTCAACTGGAAAACCGTATATCGTAACGGCGTTGGGAGCTAATCCAAGCTTTCGTAACAATATATTAGGTGATACCGATCTTGGAAAAATTATTGCTCCTGACTTTAATACAAATACTTGGACTAGTGTTTCTGATATAGCCAGTTATGAATTAGCTAACAATCCAGATGGAGAAAATATAAGTAGTAGCCCAATATCTTTTTTGCTAGATGGTAATAATTTTGTTGTCGTTGATTCAAGTGCAAACGACTTGCTCAGTGTTAGCACTGACGGAAGCAATTTGAGGGCGATCGCAGTTATTCCCAAGCAAACGATCGCAAATCCTGTTTTCCCGCCATCTAACACTCCATCTGTCGAACCATCTGAAGTTCCAGATTCTCCCGAACCACCGCCAGTGACCGAGTTTTCCACACAAGCAGTTCCTACAGGTATTGCTAAAGGTCCAGATGGTGCTTATTACGTAAGCATATTTACTGGCTTTCCTTTTCCGGAAGGAGGAGCTAAAATATACCGAGTAGGCTCTGATGGTCAACCTACAGTTTATGCAGAAAATTTTACACAACTTCGGGATCTAGCCTTTGATACGGAAGGAAATTTGTATGCTTTGCAGTATGCAAATCAACCATCTTGGACGGGCAATCTAAATGGTTCTGTTATCAAAGTAGCACCCGATGGCACCCGTACAACTCTGCTTAGCGGTAACGGACTGGAAGGACCTGGTGGTCTGGCGATCGGTTCCGATGGTAGTGTTTACATAGCAAATCGAAGTGGTGTTCCAGGAAAAGGACAAGTTTTAAGAGTTAATAATTCAAAATCTGTTCCCGAACCCACCTCCACTTTAAGCATTTTAGGATTAGGTGCTTTCAGCATTTATCAGTTACGCAAAGGTAAGCGAAAAGCACCTCATATGTAAAGGATGAAGGATAAAGAATAAAGGATGAAAAATGCCTTAAATTCCCAGATATAAGGCTGAAAAACGCTAAACAAAAGAACTTTCACATACTGAAAAGCTACTTTCATCCTTGATTCTTGTTGAACCTTCAGACTTTTTCAAAAAGTTTCAAGTCAACCCGATCGGCTATTAGTTATAAGTGACCAGTTATGACTGGCTACTTATCGCTGTAAGTCGCTGTAAGAGGGATGCTTGATATTTAAATCCCAGTCATTGGGGCTTCTTATTTATAACGCTGTCCAACATTCCACAAACTACCAACACTCAATTTCAGCAAATATGAAATTCAAGTCATTTGCCCTTGCATTATTTACGTTTTGTGCTGCAACCGCTAGCGGAACAAGCGCTGCACAGGCTGTAACTTTTAAGACAGTGGCTTCCGGTTTTGATAACGTCAATCATGCGACCTTCAGTCCTGATGGCTATCTTTACCTATCAGAAGGTGGTGTGGGAGGCGATGGCGATGGTGGTAGAAGATGTACACCATCACCAAGTACCCAATACGTTCCTATTTGTGCTGGCGATACCGGTGCGATCACCAAAGTTGATGTAACGACCGGTCAATCAGAACGTGTTCTTAGTAACCTTCCGTCTCTAGCACAACAACCCTTACAAGATCAAGGAGCTGGTCCTGCAGATCTTCAGTTTTATAACGGCAAAGCTTATCTTGTATATGGTATGGCTGGCGATCCTAGAAATCGCGATAGCGTCTTAGAAGTTCCTACACTTGCACAGCTTTACGAAATAGACTTGAACACTGGTGAGAAGAAAAGCCTCGCCGATTTTGCGAAATATGAGACCGAATTCAATCCTGATGGCACAGATTTAATTGTTAATCCCTACAGCTTAGCAATCAAGGATGGTTATGCTTACGTTACAGACGGGGGTGCAAACGTTATATACAAAGTGGGATTGAATGGCGAAGGTATTGTAAAAGTTAATGCATTCCCCAGACAAAACGTACCTGTTGACGAGCTGAAATTCCCCAGCCCTGAAGCTTTGGGTCTAGGAGCGGATCAATCTATTGCTTTCCAACCAACAGAGCAATCAGTACCTACAGGAATTAAAATAGGTCCAGATGGGTCTCTCTATGCCACTGAATACACTTTCTTCCCTTATCCAGAGGGTAGGGCAAGAGTTTGGAAAATCAGTGATGATTTGGAGCAATTTACAACTGTTGCCGAAGGCTTCACACAGCTCACAGATTTAGCTTTCAACGAACGAGGCGAGCTATATGTGTTGCAGCACTACAATACTCCTGAATGGGAAGCTCTAGCACCAGGTGGAGATAAGAGCGGTTCTATCATTAAAGTAGCGACTGATGGAACTCGCGAAACGGTCTACAGCGGTCCGGAACTTGGTGCAGCTAGCGTTTTAGATTTTGGTCCTGACGGTAAATTATACGCAGTAGCTGGTAGCCGATTTGCAAAACAAGGAACAGTCCTTGCGTTTGACCTTGAAGAAGGTGAAGGTGGATCTAAGAAGGTACCAGAACCTGCGGCTGTATTTGGATTGGTAGCGGTTGCTGGATTTGCAGGTAGGATGTTAAAGCGCAAGCGCCAAGAAGAGTTACTTGCTAAGGTAGAAATTCTATAATCCCCATGTCTTAGCAAATTTCTAAGAATGACTGAGAAATTAAGTTGCTGCCTAAAAGAGTGGTTAGAAAGGCAGCAACTCAAATCCAAAATCCTCAGACTGAGTCTGAGAACGCAAACACAACCAAAGTATAACTCATCACATTGAGAAGTCATTATGGGATTAGTAAAGAATTTATCAGTTGCCTTAGTCAGTGCTAGCGTTATGGTAGGAACTGCAGCAGCTCAAGCTAAAGCTGTTACCTTAACATACGATAAGAGTCTTAGCAGTCCCGGTTTAGCCCCCGGACAACTTTTTGTTCCTCAAGGTCTGGGAGTCCAAGACTCCACCAATCAGTTATTTGTCAGTAACGGTCGAGGTCTCAATCCAGACGGTTCTTTCAATCCAAACGTCGGTAACCGCGTTGACGTATTTGACCAACAAGGTAACTATCTTAGAGCGATCGGTAGCGGTCGCCAAGGAAAAGGAGAAGGATTTGACGAACCAGCAGACGTAAAATTTGACCCGGTAACTGGTAACCTACATGTAGGTGATGTATTTAACAGTGAAATTGACGTGTACAATCCTAACACTGGTGAATATATCAGATCCTATGGCTCCTTTGGAGGACCCGTACAAGGTAGACTCTTCTTTGGACCTGGTGGTATGTCTTTTGATAAAAAAGGCAATATCTGGATAACTGATTTTAGTGCTGACGTAGTTAAGGTATATAATGCCAATACTGGCGAACTCGTTAAAACTGTTGGTAGCAATGGTAGCGAGTTGGGACAGTACGTCGGTCCCGCAGGCATAAGCGTTTCTCCAAATACCGGAAGAATTTACGTAGGCGATCAATATAACGGTCGCGTTCAAGTTTTAGATTCAGACGGTAACGCTCTGTTTGCTTTTGGTTCTCGCGGTTCCGAACTCGGACAATTAAGAGAGCCAATTGGTGTAGAAGTAGACGAGTACGAAAATATTTACGTAGCTGATTCTCAAAACAGCCGCATCCAGGTATTTGACAAGGATGGTAATTTCCTAACTGCATATGGCGAACCCGCTCGCAACGCAGCTGGTGAAGTTGTACCACCTCCCGATCAAAGCGGTCCTCCTTTTGGTAATCCCCTTGTTCTCGAACCTGGGGTCTTCAACTGGACTGCTGGTTTACACTACGATAGAGGCAAACTCTATGTTGGTGACTTTTTCCAAGGTCGCGTTCAAGTGTTAAACGTGGACAACAAACCCGGTGCAAAAGTACCCGAACCTACATCCGTATTGGGTTTAGGATTGCTGGGATTTGGCGTTGTCATATCCAAACTGCGGAAAAATCGCAAAAATTCAACCGTAAGTGTAGAGGGATAACTTTCGTTGAGTCTCTCATACAGTTTGTTGTGGGAAATAAATCGAAAGTTGTCTTTTACTAATCATTGAACACAATACATAGGGTGGGCGATATCCACCACTTAGATACTTAGTGGTGGACATTTCCCACGCTACTCGTTTATTAACACATCGACAACAATCAACATATATATTTATTTCCTCGCTTCAGTAATATTCAATTATTCAAGCCTTTTCTCTATCAACTGTCTTTTGTTATCTCATTAAACTCACATTCCTTCCATGCTATGGTTGCTACAATTTCTTTAAAAAGAATAAATGTTAATGTAACTGATTTACTTTATGGTTGGCTCTCACTAAGAGTTGAGGAAGAAAGTTTCAACTGGTTGACTACCAAAAAAGCACAAATAGAAAATGGTGCTAGCGTGCGAGTGTTTTTCACTACTTTCAGTGCTGTCCCTCGCTATACAGGCAAAAATGACTTAAATTTAACCTTAGAAGATCTAGAAACTGCTTCAGCAGTAAGGAAAGGTTGGTTCCCTTCTCATTGGAGTGTAGACCAAGCAGCTCGTACACTTTTATTGCTGTCTTTACCTCAAAGTGACATAGAGAAGTACTTGCAAACCCTAGAGCAAGTTTTCGCAGCTGCTGATGTAGGAGAACTTGTTGCACTTTACCAAGCTTTACCACTGCTACATTATCCAGAAAGGCTTCGCGCCCGTGCTGCAGAAGGAGTTCGCAGCAATATGACAGCAGTGTTTAATGCCATTGCTTTGCGGAATCCCTATCCCTGTGAATATCTTGATGATATCGCATGGAATCAGATAGTCCTGAAAGCTTTGTTTGTAGGTAGCCCCCTACATTTAATCCAAGGGATCGATCGCCGCGCAAATCCAGTACTTGCAAGAATGCTTGTTGATTACGCCCACGAACGTTGGTCTGCTAAGCGCACGGTCTCGCCCGAACTTTGGCGTTTAGTTGGAAAATTTGCCAAGGGTTCAATGTTAGAGGATTTAGAGCGAGTTATACAAGACACCGATCCCATCCAACAAGCAGCTGCTGCGATCGCCTGTTTTGAGTGTCCCGAAAAAGCAGCCCAAGAAATACTCAATCGCTATCCCAACTTACAAGCTGAAATTCAAGCAGGGCGGATTTCTTGGGAGAGTTTGGTTAGTGGTTAGTCGTTAGTTGTTCTATTAAAGACTAACTACTGACTAGCAAGCACCGACCACCAACCACCAACCATCAACCACTAGCCACTAACCTAGATGATGTTTATAGATCCTCACATTCACATGAGTTCCCGCACTACCGACGATTATCAGATGATGCGTCAAGCTGGAATTGTAGCAGTTATTGAGCCAGCATTTTGGTTTGGACAACCCCGTACTAGTGTTGGTTCTTACCAAGATTACTTTAGCAGCCTAGTTGGGTGGGAACGATTTCGTGCCGCACAGTTTGGTATAAAGCATTACTGTACAATTGGGTTAAACTCCAAAGAAGCGAACAACGAACCTCTAGCAGAGCAAGTTATGGAGTTGTTACCCCTGTACGCCTGTAAAGAAGGTGTCGTTGCGATTGGTGAAATTGGCTACGACGATATGACTCCTGCAGAAGACAAATACTTCCGCTTGCAGTTGGAGTTGGCAAAAGAATTGGATATGCTGGTAATGATTCATACACCACATCGCGATAAAAAAGCAGGAACCAGTCGCAGTATGGATGTATGCTTGGAGCACGGATTAAAACCATCACAAGTCATTGTAGATCACAACAACGAAGAAACCGTGCAAGAAGTTTTAGAACGCGGTTTTTGGGCAGCTTTTACAATTTACCCAAACACAAAAATGGGTAATGCTCGCATGGTAGAAATAGTTCGCCAATACGGGTGCGATCGCATTATTGTAGACAGCAGTGCTGATTGGGGAGTGAGCGATCCGCTAGCAGTACCCAAAACAGCTCGACTGATGCTAGACAGAGGAATTCCAGAAGCAGACGTGCGAGCCGTTTGTTATGAAAACGCACTTCTAGCTTACAGCCAAAGCGGTCAAATGAAAGAATCAGACTGGCTCAATCCATCACCCATAGATCAACGCCAGTTATTTAATGGGAACTCCGTACTGCGGGGACAAAAACCTGTTGTAGAAACTCCCGCTCGCGAATATGCACTTATTGAGTAAAGAGCTAATAGCTAATTGCTAATAGCTAATAGCTAATAGCTAATTGTTAATTGCATTACCTATTAGCCATTAGCCCTCAGCCCTCAGCCCTCAGCCATTAGCCATTAGCCATCCCTTGTTCGCCAGTTCCCAGGGCGCGGGAAACCCGCCTACAGGACTGGACTCACCATTAGCCATTAGCCATTAGCCATCAGCAATTAGCCATTAGCCATTAGCCATTAGCCATTAGCCATTAGCCATTAGCCAT
>NZ_JBFPMW010000013.1:0-324057 GCF_045999855.1 Tolypothrix campylonemoides VB511288_2 | reverse complement strand
GTTCCCTACGGCGGGAAACCCGCCTGCAGGACTGGACTCACCATTAGCCATTAGCAATTAGCAATATGAATTTTTTAGAACCGCCACGCTTGCGAATTGGAGAAGAGAATGAGGAAGAACGACGCGCTACATGGTTGGAGCTTTTTTACGATCTAGTATTTGTCGTTGCAGTTTCTCAACTCGCCCATTATCTCCATGAAGATGTTTCCCTGTCAGGTTTGTTCGGGTTTGTTGTTTTATTTATACCAGTGTGGTGGTCGTGGATTGGTACTACTTTCTATGCCAATCGCTTTGATAGCGATGATATTGGAAGGCGGCTGCTAGTTGGTTTGCATATGGCTACAGCAGCAGCAATGGCTGTTAACATACATCACGGGTTGGATAAAAGCTCTGCTGGTTTTGCTATCTCCTATGCGTTGGGACGTATCGTACTGGCGATCGAATATACTCGAGCAGGACAGCATATTCCGGTAGCACGTCCTCTCACAACTCGTTTTGCTACAGGTTTTGCGATCGCTGCTTGTTGCTGGCTGGTATCTGCATTTTTACCATCTCCTTGGCGTTTTGTACTTTGGGGCGTGGGACTTGTGATTGATTTTGCGACACCCATAACAGCAAGCAAGTTACAGCTTCAATTGCCGCCCCATCCTTCTCACTTACCAGAACGTTTTGGACTGTTTACAATTATTGTTCTGGGTGAGGCGGTGATTGCTGTAGTTGATGGTGTCTCTCAAAAGAATTGGCAAATTTCGACAGCCGTAACTGCTGTTTTGGGATTGTGTACTGCTTTAAGTTTGTGGTGGGTGTATTTTGACAATCTTGGCGGTACACCCATTCGACGAACTCAGGCAGAGGGAAGATCTGTTCTAATTAATATTTGGCTGTATACCCATCTCCCTCTTGTTATTGGTATTGCTGCTACTGGAGTTGCAGTAGAACTCGTATTATCAAGCAATTCTGAGGTTGCACTAGCTGATGAAATTCGTTGGTTGTTGTGCGGTTCTCTGGCACTGTGCTATCTCTCTCTAGCTGTTCTTCATCGTCTTGGTGTCATCCTCTATTGTAAGATTCGTACCAAGTACCGAGTGGGGGCTGCATTTGTTTTACTAGCAATTGCATTTTTGAGTAAAGGCTTATTACCCTTAGCTGTGATGGGACTTGTCAGTGTAGTTTGTGTTTCACAAGTTGTGCAAGATGTATCCCAAAGCCGTCCCACCACTCGCTTAGTCGATCCAGAAATTTAGCTCGGGCAAAGGAAAGTCACCGAATTTTGTAGGGTGAGTACTGCTAGCGCTGTCAAGATGACTCATAAAATTTTGATTCAGACCGCAATTCTCATCTTTTTCCTCTGCGCTCTGGTGCGTCTGTGCGGTTTCAAAGTATATTTATTTCACCATAGAGACGCGGGTACGCAGAGGGAAGAGGTGAGAGAGCGATTATTTCCTGTCAAAATAGAGTTAGTGCCGTAGATAATTGGTTTTATGAATATTTCACTTTTAAATCGTGCTATAGAAGAAAAACTAGTCACCCTCAAAGATGTTAGTTGGGATCAATTTAAAGGGATTGAGGCACAGCTAATTGACAACCGCAGTGTCCGTCTATCTTATTTATTAGGAATTTTAGAAATTATGTCCCCAGTTGGTCCGTTGCATGAGTACGTGAAAAGAACTCTCAGCTACTTATTGGAAGCTTACATGAGGGTAAATGGCATCCGATTCTACGGCAAGGGCGGCTTTACTTTAGAAGAACCGGGTTATGCTTCTGGGACGCCTGATGAGTCTTATTGCATTGGCACCAACAAAGAAACTCCCGATATCTTAATTGAGGTCATCATCACCAGTGGCACTATTAACAGGAAGGAATTATACAAACCCAAGCAAGTTTCTGAAGTTTGGTTTTGGAAATCTGACACTATTAGAATATTCCATTTAAATGAAAAGGGTGAATATGAGGAAGTTAACCGCAGTAGTTTCTTCCCAGATTTAGATCCAAATGTGTTGCTGCAATATATCGCCATGCCCGACCAGTATGATGCGGTTCAAGAATTTGAACAGTTTCTCCGTCAACAACTTCATTAATCAATACCTCTACTCTGTTTCTAGAGGTTCGCTGTACTTTGATTGTGACGTTAGGAGCAGATAGGGAACCGAGTGCTGTTCGTGATTGTGGAGTTTGCGCTGTGGCCGATCTTGTTTCTGCTACCAAGAAAGTACATAAAGTTCCAAACAAAGCTGTTAGTTGAGCTAAGTTTTTCACAATTGTCGATTTATAAAAAGAATTTCGGTACAAATACAATTGACTTTTTAGATAGGAAAAAAGTGCGGGAAAAGTTAGAATAATCGTGTTTTTAGCTACAGTTGAGAATGAAATAATTCGGCGAAAATGTAAATAAGTATTAAAAATGCAGCTTTCCTGTCAGTTATGCTGCCCATTCATGAAACCTCGAATTATTGTCTGTGGCTTAGGACGAACCGGATATAAGGTCTTTCGTTTGCTGAGACAGCAGGGGGCGCTGGTTGTCGGCATTCATCACCAACATATACCCAGCGAAACAGCAGGAGATGTGATTGTCGGTGACTTGCTTGCAGCTAGCACTCTTATTGCCGCCGGAATTCAGCAAGCGCATACGGTAGTCATTGCCGGACCTGATGATGAACTGAATTTGGCGATTATGATGCAAGCGCGGGTGTTAAATCCACGCATTCGTATTATCAATCGCTTCTTTAACACGAGTTTGGGCGAACGGCTTGACCATACCGTACCAAACCACTGGAGTATGAGTGTTGCGGGTTTGGCAGCACCAGTCTTTACGTTTGCGGCTTTGGGTAACAAAGCGATCGGACAAATTAAACTTTTTGGACACACTTGGCCCATCCATGAAGAACTGATTGACGAACACCACCCTTGGCGGGGTTGTAAGTTGAGCGATTTGTGGAATGAGCGCTCGCGTGTCCTCATTTACTATCTGCCTGTGGAAGGTGAGGTAGATTTAGTCACGGCGGTAGCATCCGGGCAAGAATTGAAGGTGGGCGATCGCCTCATTGTTGGAACCCAACCGTGTATCCGTCCCGCTCGTAAATCCCTGATTGCAAAACTGCTAAAAGTCCTCACCAATCTCCGGCACTTTAAACAACACGCTCAATCGGTATTAGTAGGTGCTTTAGTTCTCCTATTTATTATTTTGGTTGCCACGCTCACCTACGTGTCAGCCGAGCTAAAGATGTCTGTCGTTGACGCCTTGTATTTTTCCGTAGGTATGATTACGGGCGCGGGTGGGAATGATGCATTAATCGCACAAGCTCCTATCAGTATTAAATTATTTACTGTTGTGATGATGTTAATCGGAGCAGCAGTGTTTGGTATTTGGTATGCGTTGCTTAACGATTTTATTTTAGGAACGCGCTTCAAGCAATTTTGGGATGCAGCACGAGTTCCGCACCGCAATCACTATATTATTTGTGGTTTGGGGGGAATTGGTATAAAAATTGTCCAACAACTCCACAATAGCGGGCATGAAGTTGTGGTGATTGAGCGTGATTCTAATAATAAGTATGTCAATACTGCTCGTGGATGGGGTATTCCCGTTATTCATGCCGATGCTAGCTTTTCAGCAACACTAAAAGCCAGCAATATGGAAACTGCTGCTGCATTGTTGGCTATGACAGGGAATGATGCAACTAACCTGGAAATTGCTTTAAAAGCTAAAGGATTAGCACCCAAAGTGCCAGTGATTGTCCATTATGCAGATCCGGACTTTGCAGGTGTGGCGCAACAGGTATTTGACTTTGAGGCAGTTCTTTGCCCTGCGGAACTAGCAGCCCCAGCCTTTGCTGCTGCTGCACTTGGAGGAAAAATACTTGGCAATGGTATTACGGGAGATAGTCTTTGGGTCGCTTTTGCAACTTTGATTACACCCGCACATCCTTTTTGTGGTTTGCGAGTGAGAGAAGCTGCTATGTCCGCCGATTTTGTTCCTTTATATTTGGAAACGAACTCCCAAACCATTCACGGTTGGGATTTATTAGAAACAAGCTTGAGTGGAGGGGATATTTTGTATCTGACGATGCCAGCTACAAGATTGTATCAGTTGTGGCGCAATACTCCATCGCAAGCCATGGCAAGTTAGGGGCACTTGCCCCCCTAACCTTTCTAGGGATGAATTGTACCATCTGGCATAATTGCTCCCTGTAACAGAGTTCCCATCATGTATGCCCCGTACAGATTGGCTCCCTGTAAACTGGCTGCTGTAAAATCTGCATCTATCAAATCTGCCATTTTTAATTCCGCGCCATCAAGTGTCGCCCCCGTAAGCTTAGCTTCAAAAAGATTAGCTCCACTCAAATTCGCACCAGTTAGATTGGCTCCAGTTAAATTGGCTCTAACTAGAGATGCTTCTGTTAGATCGGCACCTACCAAATTTGCTCTGCTTAAATCAACCTCGCTTAGAGAAGCTCTTTGTAAATTAGCTCCACTCAGATTGATTTCTGTTAAGTAACAGCCTATCAGGATGACACCTTTAAAATCCCTCTCTCCTTTCTGATAGCGTCTTAACAATTCATCGACATCCATTGCGCGATCGTCATACAAACCTTTGCAGTAAACCTCGGACAACATATTCTTTGAGTTAATTGTGTTACGATGTGTGAGCCTGACAAATATTGTCATTATTTACTACAAAACTACCACCACAGCAAGTCCAACAAAGTCATTTTTGAACAACTCCATACTGCTGATTTGTTAAGGAACGAGCCTTGTCAAAAGCTTGAATGATGGCACAGATCTCGTTAGCTTATAACTGTTCTTAAATTACTTTATTGAGAGAAAAAGCAAATAAAATTTGTTAGTTATGAGTTGTTAGTGGTTAACGATCGCCGCTGGCTAATGATTGCCAAAAGTCCATGCTGCTTGGAAAAAATCTTGTTCGCAAAACATGGCATAGCGGTAAGTTGACTCTACTAATGCTGTATGACTGGCATAACTGTCAACTAAAGTTTCTAATTGTTGTGTTAGCGGTAAAAAGTCATCGCTGCTGTAAGTCCGAATCCAATCACTGTATTGATGGCTGGGAATACCATTAAGAGCTAATTGTTTGCCCAAAAAAGCATACAAACGCATACACGGGGACATTGCAGCAGCAGTTAAACCTACATCCCCACTCCAAGCAGTTGATAATAAAAAATCCGTGTAACGACGGGTTGCGACTCCAGGTTCTATACAACGTAAATCAATTTCCCATTGAGCCGCATATCCTTCATGTAACTTGAGTTCCTGCAAAACCCCACCTGCTAAGGAATGAAACGTCAAAAAATCTGAAAAGTTGGGGACTTTAGCTGCAGCTATGCTGTAAGCACGCGCAAAAGCTTCTAAGAAAAAGGCATCTTGTCCAACATAGTAGGCAAATTTCTGGCGAGCCAGCGTACCATCTCCTATACCTTGGACAAAAGGATGCTGAAGACAAGCTTGAGCTATATCTTGATTGGCTTCCCACAAATTACTAGAAAGAGTCATTGGTTAGTAGATAGTGGTTCAATACTGCTCGGTTTAGCGTGGAAATACGAACATAGGTAGGTTGGGGAGCCACTCACGTGCGGAGAGCAGCGCCGTGCGGGGGGTTCCCCCCGTTGAGTGACGTGGCGTTTGAGGAACGAAACCCAACATTTACAAGCATTTGTTAAGTTTCTCTACCGCGATCCAAAGCCAGAAAAATTCTTATCCAAGTAGTATTGGATAGTGGTTAGTTTTTAGTTGTTAGTTTGGTAGGTCATACCAAATTTTTACATCGTTGATTTGTACTAGAATTCTATCCGGGAGCATGCCAAATTTGCAATTGCCCTCAGAATAGAATTCTGGGGCTACACAAACAAAGTCCACCTACGTGGACTTTTTATTAAGTCCGCGCAGGCGGACTTCGTTTGTATAGCTGTGATTTCCAATCACTAGGGCTAAGAGAGATTATAAAAACGGATTTGATCTCACACAGCACTCCACTAGATGGTTTAGTTAATGGGACTTCATCCGTTGCGGCACTAAAAGCTGCTGGCAGTTTGGGACTAGAGATCGCAATTGCATCCAATCAATTAGTTTTCCTACGAGTAGGGACATTTCTGCCAAGAAGCCAAGCTCCCAGTTGAAAGAATTGGGTTTCCAATCAATTAGTTTCCCTAACGAGTAGGGACAAGAAGAAGATATGGCAAAAAGAGGGATGTTCAGTTTCGTTTCCAATCAATTAGTTTCCCTAACGAGTAGGGACTGAATTACGGTTACTTTTGCAAACTTGAATTTTTTAGTTTCCAATCAATTAGTTTCCCTAACGAGTAGGGACCTAATTTACATAATATTTGAATTCCTGTCAATTCAATTGGTTTCCAATCAATTAGTTTCCCTAACGAGTAGGGACCCGCAAGCACAGCAGTGGTGGAGCAGTCGGTAAAACTAAGTTTCCAATCAATTAGTTTCCCTAACGAGTAGGGACATAATGTTTACTCTTGTGTTGTTAATTGTATAGATATCAATGTTTCCAATCAATTAGTTTCCCTAACGAGTAGGGACATCGCTAAAAATTTAAATAGAAACTATACTTGTAAGTTTCCAATCAATTAGTTTCCCTAACGAGTAGGGACAAAGAGTTGCTCAAAAATGGCAGATTAGTTTTAAGTTGTTTCCAATCAATTAGTTTCCCTAACGAGTAGGGACTCGCAGACTGCCCACAAGAGAGATTTGTCGATGCACCCCGACGTTTCCAATCAATTAGTTTCCCTAACGAGTAGGGACGTGAAGCAAATCTTGAGCATTGCCCCCAATGCCTTGTCGTTTCCAATCAATTAGTTTCCCTAACGAGTAGGGACCCTTTTACTAAATTGCTTGTGGAGACTATCGTTAGTCAAAGTTTCCAATCAATTAGTTTCCCTAACGAGTAGGGACCAATTGTGGATTTAAAAGTTGGCGTTAATCAGCCTCGTTTCCAATCAATTAGTTTCCCTAACGAGTAGGGACTCTCTTAAAAAACTTGACATTGTTGTTTGTAAACTGAAGTTTCCAATCAATTAGTTTCCCTAACGAGTAGGGACGTTTCCAGCCAATGGGCTGGGCAACCCAAGACCCTAGAGTTTCCAATCAATTAGTTTCCCTAACGAGTAGGGACATTGCAGCAATTGACATGGGGATAGACAATTTAATGGTTTCCAATCAATTAGTTTCCCTAACGAGTAGGGACCAGGCACTCGCCATTTTTAAAGAACAGGCTCCTAAGTTGTTTCCAATCAATTAGTTTCCCTAACGAGTAGGGACATGAATATCCCTATATTGGAGGATGGTGGGTAGACAGTTTCCAATCAATTAGTTTCCCTAACGAGTAGGGACCCTTCGGGATAACATCTACAATCTGTCTGGGTTTGAGTTTCCAATCAATTAGTTTCCCTAACGAGTAGGGACCCAAAAAACAATGAAACAGGATATCTGGCAGATCGCGTTTCCAATCAATTAGTTTCCCTAACGAGTAGGGACAAATCGGTCTCAGCCGCATGCATAAGGGTAAGATGCCCGTTTCCAATCAATTAGTTTCCCTAACGAGTAGGGACCCCTCCAGTTTAGACCCTTACCCCGCAAGGAGTCCAGGGGCAGTTTGCGAGGGGGTCAGAATTTAGGAAGAGAACCGGGAAAAAATTCATCATATAAATCGCTGAAATGCTTACTGAGTAAGGCGGCGAGGGGGTCAACGGAAGAATCAGTATTTCAGGGTTTTGCTGACCCCCTCGCCGCTAATTAGACAATAATCGAATCACAAAAATAAGTTGTTACTCTCCTTATACAGAGGAATTTGCTTGAGTTTTGTGAAAACTAGCTTTTGATGGGCATTGCCTACCCTACTCACAACTAACAAAATATTAAAATGGCAAAAATTGCAGTAAGAGGGAACCAATACTTCCTACAAAATCCACAAGAGTGGGTTTAGCAGGTTTGAGTGCGGGATCGATATAGGGTGTTTGTAATTCTTGGATAAATGCTTGCGCTGTTTGCATTCCCGCAGCATTCTTTTCAGATGTAAATAACTTGTCTGCAACTTGGGCATCTTGGAATGCGCCTTGTCTGTCCATACTTTGATAGCGGGCTATACCGCGAGCGAGATATGCACCAGCGTAATCGGGCTTGGCTGCGATCGCCTGAGTAAAATAGTCAATAGCTGCCTGATGGTTGCCTTTTTGTGCTTCTGCTACACCCCAGGCATAAAATTCCTCTGGTTTTGCACTCTGTAAGGGTATCCCTGTCGCACCTTGCACGTTAGCAACGTTAATATCTGTACTGGGTAACTCTGCATTATATAGATAGCTACGCCTTAAATCGGCACCTGCTAAACTTGCTCCTGTGAGTTTGGCAGCACTCAGGTTAGCACCAAAGAAACTAGCACCGCTTAAGTTAGCGTTTCTTAAATCCGCACCAATTAAGTTAGCACGGCTGAGGTTAGCTCCTGCAAGATTTGCTCCGTTCAAATCTGCCCCTGATAAGTCAGCCATGACCAAACCAGCTCCAGATAAATCGCAACCCGAACATTTTTTGCTAGCCAGTAATTGTCTGAGATGTTCGGGATTTGCTGCTAGGGCAGTTTGGCTGAGGCTGAGAATAGTGAAAAATGCGGTTGTGGCTAAAATTTGGCTTTTCATATGCGAAGATGCGTGCATATTTTCCTAACTCGTTCAAAATCGGGAAAATGGTTTATAATTTTTATGGACTCTCAGCAGTTATACTGACGTAAAAGTACTTAATTTAATTTTTCTGTGGCGTCAAAGTGATAACAGTTTGACTTTGCCCTGTTCTTCCTCTAGGTGTTCGCCATGAAGAAGGTAAGCCCAGTTCTGCAAATAAACTTAAAGAAAAGGTCAAGCCAGCAGCTAGCAATAGTTTTTCAAGCATAGTAGTTTCCCCGCAACCAGTAGTCAGGTTGGTTTATATCTTTCGATTAAAATAAATTATTTGACTTCAACCTTAGAGATAAACAAGTAAGGGGAAAGCGATCCCTATCTTGCTAAGCAGTGACATTAGTCACAGTGCAAGACAAAAGCTGACTGCCTGCAAATTTCCTTATGGTAAAGTTGCACCACTGAGGTTAGCACCATCTAAAAGAGTTCCTTTTAAACGAGCTCCCTCAAGGTTAACATCATTAAGATTAGCTCCTCTTAAGTCGGCACTACTTAGATTAGCATTGGTCAGATTGGCATTGTCAAGATTAGCACCACTGAGATTTGCATTGCTTAAATTAACACCGCTTAAGTTAGAACTCGCAAGATTGGTACCGGCAAGGATTGCACCGCTTAAATTAACATTTCTTAAATCCGCATTTTTAAGGTTGGCACCATTAAATGCGCCTTATGCAGTTTCATGCCTTGCAAGTTCTTTCCTTGCCAATTGAGACCACCAAGGTTTTTTCCCAGTTCGTTTTGCTGCTTGACAGCTGGTGGTGCTGCTAGTGGCTCTTCCGATTCTGGAACAGATACATCTATTCCTATTGGCGGAATAGATGTGTCTATAGGTAGTTGTGAGGTAGGTGCCTCAACGACTACCTTGTCTTGTGAAGAATTATCCACCGCTGCCACTCTTTGCTGTAAACTCTTTAGAGTCGTGTAAACTCCCATTCCAGTGAGAAGAATTGCTCCAGTCATGACAGATGAAAGGGTAAAAAGCAATCTTTGTCGCTGTTTGGTGGGATACATTTGCCGTGCCTCAATTTTTAAATTCCAATTTGTGCCAACTGATAAAATGTTGACGCCAAATACCATCAATGTGTATCAGTAACCAGGTGCAGTAACTACAAACAAGTGACCGTTTTTATCTGTTTTAGTGTCTGCAGTTGATAAGGGCTACTTAAAAAGAGGAAATGGAGAGTCGTGAAAATATAACGATTGTACTTCTAACTGATACAATTCTTAAAGGATATGGCGATAAATAAAGATAGGGCTTCTCAAGAAATACACTTTGCTATTCTCTTCAGAAGCCATTATGAACTATCTGTAACAGAATGGGTGAAAAAATTTTCTTTTTTTCTAACCCCTGCCTTTTTTCAATCAAATAGGTAGCATAATAAACAGTATATTACGCAATATAAACACACTAGAAATTCTTCAAAAAGAAAAAAGATAATCCTAACTAGTTAACTTTGATTTTGCCAACGGATTTAATTAATATCTTTTTCATCCTCATCTTCATCACATATTGTCAAAACTTCAGGCGCACAGCGTTTAATAACGACAACAAGTCCTTGTGCGCCCTCATCGGTTAAATCTTCAACATATCCAGAGTAAGCGATAACAGCCTCTTCACGATTTAAAAAGGGTCCAAAATAATAGATACATCGCGGCTTAGTTGTCATAATTTCCACCCACCAATCTTCAGGACTTTTTTGCATACTGTATAACAAAAGTACTTTTTTAAGATTACACATCTTTTATACTATTTTTTTGCTCAGATCTATTTCTACGATCGCAATCTCTATATACAAAGAAAAAACACTTCTCATTTTGTTTACTTTTCTTAATACCTTGTATAAAGGGATAAAGCTAATACTCCTGATAGATAGATAATTTATTCCAAGGGATTGATGGAAATGTAAGAAAAATCTGTAGAAATATAATTAATAGCATTAAAAAATAGGCCGATTAAAGTTGTTTCTTATTGAGGTAAGAGGGCATGGCTGTAGGTATACATAGACGTGCTGTAGGCGTATTTCCACACCGTCGAGATGTGGAAAATGCCTTACAAGAATTGAGAAGTTCTGGCTTTCCAATGGACAGGGTATCTGTTATTAAGCGAGATGCCGATCGCAAAGATGAAATTGCGGGTGCCGAAGTCCGGGAAAACGTTGGCAATAAAGCAGACGAGGGTGCTACAGCAGGAGCAGTTTCTGGAGGAGTTTTAGGCGGATTAACAGGATTGTTAGTTGGCTTGGGAACTTTAGCGATTCCGGGAATCGGTCCAATTATGCTTGCTGGAGCAACAGCAACCGCGCTAGCAACAACTTTAGCGGGTGCTGGAATTGGTGCAGCAACGGGTGGCGTAGTTGGTGCATTAATTGGCTTGGGTATTCCTGAAGAACGGGCTAGAGTCTACAACGAGAGACTGGAGAGGGGAGATTACCTCGTTATTATAGATGGTACTGACGCTGAAATTGCCAGAGCAAGAGATATTTTGACCCGTGGGGGAGTACAAGAATTTGCTGTTTACGATCGCCCCGAACACAAGCAAGGAACAGCGACCCCCGTGGCTGCTACCCCAGGTGTAGTGGGTGCAGTCCCGAATGCAACACCACATACACATAGAAGAAGAAGAGCAATTGGTGTCTTCCCCAATCGCCGAGATGCAGAAGTCGCACTCACGGAATTGCGGGATGCTGGTTTTCCCCTCAGTCAGATTTCACTGATAGCTAAAGACGGAAATCACAACACAAATTTAACCGACACAGCTGTTGGCAGAGGTAACAAGGCTGACGAGGGTGCAAAAGCAGGGGCTGTGACAGGTGGAGCTTTAGGCGGTCTGGGCGGCTTGCTGGTAGGTCTTGGTGCGTTAGCGATTCCTGGAATTGGACCCGTGATTGCAGGTGGTGCAGTTGCAACAGCATTGGCTACCACCGCAGCTGGTGCGGGAATTGGAGCCGCAGCTGGTGGAGTCACAGGCGGGCTTGTGGGTCTGGGAATTCCTGAGAATCGCGCCAAAGTCTACAACGACCGCTTGAACAGGGGCGACTATCTGATCATTGTCGATGGTACAGATGATGAAGTCCGTCGTGCGGAAGCCATTCTCAAACGTCATGGAATTCAAGAGTTTGATACCTTTGATGCGGCTGATACAACTGGCGTGCATCGCCACGATTCTGACAGAGATATTCATCCTGTAGTGGGTGCAGCACCACATACACACAGAAGAAGAAGAGCAATTGGTGTCTTCCCCAATCGCCGAGATGCAGAAGTCGCACTCACGGAATTGCGGGATGCTGGTTTTCCCCTCAGTCAGATTTCACTGATAGCTAAAGACGGAAATCACAACACAAATTTAACCGACACAGCTGTTGGCAGAGGTAACAAGGCTGACGAGGGTGCAAAAGCAGGGGCTGTGACAGGTGGAGCTTTAGGCGGTCTGGGCGGCTTGCTGGTAGGTCTTGGTGCGTTAGCGATTCCTGGAATTGGACCCGTGATTGCAGGTGGTGCAGTTGCAACAGCATTGGCTACCACCGCAGCTGGTGCGGGAATTGGAGCCGCAGCTGGTGGAGTCACAGGCGGGCTTGTGGGTCTGGGAATTCCTGAGAATCGCGCCAAAGTCTACAACGACCGCTTGAACAGGGGCGACTATCTGATCATTGTCGATGGTACAGATGATGAAGTCCGTCGTGCGGAAGCCATTCTCAAACGTCATGGAATTCAAGAGTTTGATACCTTTGATGCGGCTGATACAACTGGCGTGCATCGCCACGATTCTGACAGAGATATTCATCCTGTAGTGGGTGCAGCACCACATACACACAGAAGAAGAAGAGCAATTGGTGTCTTCCCCAATCGCCGAGATGCAGAAGTCGCACTCACGGAATTGCGGGATGCTGGTTTTCCCCTCAGTCAGATTTCACTGATAGCTAAAGACGGAAATCACAACACAAATTTAACCGACACAGCTGTTGGCAGAGGTAACAAGGCTGACGAGGGTGCAAAAGCAGGGGCTGTGACAGGTGGAGCTTTAGGCGGTCTGGGCGGCTTGCTGGTAGGTCTTGGTGCGTTAGCGATTCCTGGAATTGGACCCGTGATTGCAGGTGGTGCAGTTGCAACAGCATTGGCTACCACCGCAGCTGGTGCGGGAATTGGAGCCGCAGCTGGTGGAGTCACAGGCGGGCTTGTGGGTCTGGGAATTCCTGAGAATCGCGCCAAAGTCTACAACGACCGCTTGAACAGG
This sequence comes from Tolypothrix campylonemoides VB511288_2, assembly GCF_045999855.1. Taxonomy (NCBI): domain Bacteria; kingdom Bacillati; phylum Cyanobacteriota; class Cyanophyceae; order Nostocales; family Tolypothrichaceae; genus Tolypothrix; species Tolypothrix campylonemoides. The sequence goes on along the minus strand of NZ_JBFPMW010000013.1, from coordinate 311,133 downwards.
GGCGACTATCTGATCATTGTCGATGGTACAGATGATGAAGTCCGTCGTGCGGAAGCCATTCTCAAACGTCATGGAATTCAAGAGTTTGATACCTTTGATGCGGCTGATACAACTGGCGTGCATCGCCACGATTCTGACAGAAGCATTCATCATGATGCGCCCGTTGTAAATACAACTTCCACCGAACATGGAGTAGGGTACGACAAAGACGATCCTGCTGTCATCATTGTTGACCATCGGAACGAAAAAGTATAAGAGCGTTGGGTGTTAGTGGTTAATTCTTAATAACTACTAACACCTGACACCTAACCACTAACTATTAATAAAGGATTGATTCAAAATGAAAAAGCTAATTCCCTTCGTATTTGGTTCTCTTTTAGTTTTTGGTGCAGCTGCTTGCAGTCCCGATGTTTCCAAGAGCAGTTCAGAAGCACCTAACAATACAAACGAAGCAGCGCAAGCACCAGCGCCAGAAGCAACCGAAGCAGCTCTTAAGGATGCTCAAAGTCAAGTTCGTAGAGACCAGCTTAATGCTGACATTAAGGCTCGTGAAGAACGCAATAATGCCTTGAATGATGGCAAAGCCGCAAGCCGCTCTGAAGACGATCTAGAAAGTGAAGTTCGCTCTAAGTTAGAAGCTAACATTCCTAACGGTCAGTTGACTGTTGCAGCTGAGGATAACGGAACAGTTACAGTTGCGGGAACTGTTACAAATCAAGAGCAACTTAACAAGATTGAGCCTTTAGCCAAGCAAATTAAAGGTGTTACAACTGTAGTTAATAAAGCAAAAGTAGCTAAGCCTGCAAGCTAGCAAGTTGTGGGAAGTCAAAAGTCAAAAAATATTGCAGATAAAATATTTATTTTGACTTTTGACTTATCGTAGCGGTAGTAACTTAGATAGAGGAAGAATATGGACGCTAACGCACAACAACTGCAACCTTTTGATGATGTTCCAGATACAACCTCATCCACGCCTGTAGCAGCAATTGAAGGTACTAAACCAAATCAGCCATTATTACCACCTGCTAATAAATCTCAAGACAAATGGCAGCAAATCGGCGAACAAGTCTCACAAGTTTTAGCTGATTTACCAGATAACATAGGTAAAGTTTTTAATCAATACAGGCAATTAATCATTACTCTTGTTTTAATTGCTTCTGCAATTGTTACAGGTCGAGTATTTTTAGCAATACTTGATGCTATTAATGATATTCCCTTACTATATCCAATTTTTGAATTAATTGGAATTAGTTATACAACTTGGTTTGTCTTTCGCTATCTTCTTACAAAAGCAACCCGTCAAGAGTTAGTAGCACAAATACAATCTATCAAAAATGACATTTTAGGAACTCAAGATTCATAGTTTTTGAATAACTGGAAAAATAAATTTCAGAACTTGTTTTTTGCCATGAGTGCTTAGTTGAATGCTATTGGTCAAGCAGAATGGGAATGTTTTGCTTGACCGTTTTGTTATTGGTTTTTTGCTGTAGGGTTGGCAATGTTACAGCCATTTTCAGATAAATAGACCACAGTAGTAGGGGCGCAAGGCATTGCGCCCTTAAATATGGTGTGGTTCATTTAGGTGAAAACTGCTATAACCCTAATTTTTGACGCATTGTTAACGTGAGTTCGACTCCCGGATTTCTCACAAGCTTCCTCTCCTAAAGCAGGGGAGGAGCAACGTGCGCGATCGCACTTTTAAAACCCCACTCCTCCTAGAAGAGGGATTTGGGGTAAAGTCTGTTTTGAGTTCATCGAACTCACATTTTGTTAGAGATCGGCTAAATTTGGGAACAATAAAAAGTAAGACGATCTTAGAGGATGTTTGTAAAGTTTACCGGGAACATACCAAAGAGTGCCAATTGCCTTCAAAATTCTATTTTGAGGCTATGCAAACAAAGTCCGCGTAGGCGGACTTTATTTGTATAGCGGCGATTTCAATCGCCAACTTTGAAAACATCCTCTTAACAGTGATGTTGAGATTATCTAGTGCTGAAAGAACCAAGCTAACTTTATGGAAAGACGAAAATTCCTGATTTTGACTAGCTCTAGTACTCTTTTATCTTTTGGTTTAAATAGTTGTAACAAAGCTCAGAACAAACCAGTTGCTTTGACTGTTTCTGCGGCTGCTGTATTTAGAGATGCCATGGTAGAGGTTGGTAGATTGTACACAAACGAAAACCCAAATATTCTTGTGAATTATAATATTACAGGTGGTGGTGTTCTGAAAAAACAAATTGAACTTGGAGCACCTGTTGATGTGTATCTTCCAGCTTCTGCAAAACCAATGAACGAATTGCAGAGCAAAGGTTTGATATTAGAAGATTCTCGACTAAATTTTATAGAAAATGAGATAGTATTGATTTCATTAAATAAATTATTCGGAATCTCCAATTTTACGGATATACTGAACAGTCAAGTTAAAAAAGTTGCGTTAGGAACAGAAAATATTGATGCAGGTATTTATGCCAAACAAATTCTTGATAATTTAAAAATTTACGACCAAGCGAAATCTAAATTTATTTTTGAAGATCGAGACGTACAGCAAATTCTTAAGTATGTTGAAACAGGTCATGCAGATGTTGGAATTACCTTTTTAACTGAAGCTAAACGCTCTAAAAAGGTGAAAATTTTGGCGATGTCGCCTGTGGGTTCCCATGTTCCAGTTATATCTACAGTTGCAGTTGTAAAAAATAGCAAGCATATTGCTGAATCTCGTGAATTTATTCGTTTTCTTAAAAGCAAGCGAGCAATATCTATTTTTGAAGAATTTGGATTTATAAAGATTAAATAACTTACATCAAACATTCGTATATCAAAATATCTGAAAAAGCTCTCGTTGGCGATTGGCAATTTATTTCTTAGTTCCCAGTCACCATTTCTGATGAACTGTTTTAGGAAAAACCAAGTACATTTCTAGAAGTTTCTAAAACATTTTTAGGGCGAAAAGGCTTTGTCATATACAAATCTGCACCGACATCACTTCCTTTTTGCTTATCAAACTCTTGTCCTTTGGCAGTTAATAGAATGATATACACATCTTGCAGTCCTAGCTCGTGTTTAACAGCATCGCAAACCTCCAATCCATTCATTTTTGGCATCATCACATCCATAAACACGAGTAATGGTTTTTCTGTCTTAATCAGTTCCAATGCTTCTTCTCCATTTTTCGCTGTGAGTAACTCTACTCCTTCATCTTCTAAACTCTCCAATGCTTGTTCCATCAGGATTAAAATATTGGGTTCATCATCAACTATCAGGACTTTTTTAGTCATAATGTTTCCTTGGTTTGGTTATCTGTAAGTACAATAAAAAAGACATTTTCCATTCCCTTTTCAAAACGCAGTGTTTTCACTAAATTGTGCTGCTCCTGAAAATATGAGTCTACTATAATCATATCGGGCTGAATTGCTAATGCCTTTTCAATACATTCTTGACTGTCATAAGCTTCTACAACATTGTAACCTTGTGCCTGCAATACATTAGATAATGTTTGTAAAGTAGAAGTATTGGTATCTACGATTAAAACTTTCTTTTGAGAAACTCCTTGTGACAGCAGTACACCGATATCTTTGAGCAATTCTTCTTTATTAATCGGTTTAGTTAAATAACGGTCTATGCCCAAACGATATCCTCTTTCCTTATCTTCAATGATTGACAGAATAATAATTGGAATACCTGTTGTTTGTGGGTTGTGTTTGAGTACGGCTGCTACCTCAAAACCGTTAATTTGAGGCATCATTACGTCTAAAAGAATGAGATCTGGCTGAGCTATTTTAACTTGTGCGATCGCATCCATCCCATCTTTAGCTTCTCGAACTTTATAGCCTTCAGTTTCCAATTCCTGTCTGAGCAATTCGCGAATGTGAGCGTCATCATCAACTACAAGAATTGTTTTGAACTTTTCTAGCAAATTGGGTGTAGCCGTCACTACGTGCTCTTTTAATTGCTTAATTAAAGTATTAATAGAGAGTTTGTCTGCCTCCAGATTATTATCCATAAGCGGTAAAGTAAAGAAAAACGTGCTACCCGAGCCTTGCTCGCTCTCAACCCAAATGCGACCCCCATGATGTTCTATGATTTGTTTGCAGATAGGTAACCCCAAACCCGTACCTTTGGGTTTGTCTGTCAGAGTGTTTCCAACTTGCTTAAATCTTTCAAACACCTTAGGCTGGTCATCTGTAGCAATGCCAATACCCGTATCGGTCACGCTTAAGAGCATCTCGCCATTATGGATATTTGCCTGACAGGTAATATGACCCTGCTCGGTGAACTTGACAGCATTGGAAATAAGGTTAATCATGACTTGAATCAGGCGATCGCTGTCCCCAATAATAAGAGGTAGGTCGGTGTCAATCAACTTGCGTAACTTCAATCCTTTCATTTCCAGTAGAGAAGACGTGGCTGCTATGGCTCGCTCGATAACATCTCCGATATAAAGTGGGTTCATATACCATTCCACTTTGCCAGCTTCCATCTTGGCGACATCTAAAACGTCATTGATTAACGTGGTCAGTCGTTCCGCCTCCGACACAATAATATTGATATTTGTTTGTACTTGTTTGAGAGTGCGTTGAGCTTTGCGGTGTTCGGGATCGATCTCTGGGGCAAGATCCTCTAACTTCTCTTGAATAATTGAGGCAAATCCCAAGACTGAAGTGAGGGGTGTTCGCAGTTCGTGGGATACCGTGGAGATAAAATCCGTCTTCATTCGATCCACTTCTTTCTCAGCAGTAATATCTCGAATCAAAATAATCGAACCCAGCGAATTACTACCTGTGTTTCCACCATCTTTAACAATTGCTCTTGCCACAGCGTGACCGATACGTCCACCTGTAAATTCAAGTTCCGCCGTGAAAACCTCTCCCAATCTTTTCCGTGTTTGTTCTACAAGTTCAACAATTTTGGAATTTGCTAAAGCCTGAGTGTCTCGATTTGTTAAATCCGTGTTTTCCAATCCAAACATTGCCACTAATGCTGGGTTGTACCGCTTAATTTTACCCTCAATGTCCGTCACTAAAAGACCATCTACCAGGTTATCAATGATAGTACTCAAATAAATGAGAGCATTTTCAAGCTCCTGACCGTGGATTTTGAGTCCTTGCAACAAGCCGTCAATTTGTTCAGCCATTGTGTTCAGTGTAGAAGCAAGCACGCCTACTTCATCTCCAGAAGTGACTTTAGCTTTGATCCGTAACTCGCCGTTTGCCATATGGGAAGCAGTTACAGTTACCTGAGTCAGAGCGCGAATAATTTGAGAAACCACTATGAATGATATCGGTATTGATAGCAAGCTCAGCACTAAAGCCATGAAAAGTAAGTTTTGACTTTGAATGGCAGTTTCAGCAGTCTGTGTCTCCACGCTTCTCGCAGTCACATCCATCAAATTTGTTAAGAAACTGGTCAAATTATTAATTTGTTCGAGATATTCTGTTTGTTGTTGGGGAGAAGCCGTCAAATAATTTTCTATTTTTTGGCGGTAAATTTGCCAAGTATCTTCAATTTTTTCCACTTGAGCCAGCACTTTTGGATCGGACACCGCATTTAATCCCAGTTTGTTTGAGCCTTGATGTATGGCAGAGAGCGATGTTTCAAACTGCTGAATGTCATCCTTGATGCTAACATCAATAGCGACACGCTCCCCTGGTTTAGTTTTTCCAGCACGAAGATTTGCCAAATAAGCCAACTTGTAAGTCAGCATCCGTTTGGAACCTATAGTATTAATTAACGGGCTACTATTACGAACGCGATTTAAACCTATACCCCCAATACCAACAGCTACCAAATTAATCACAACCAGACTGCAAAACAACAACCTTAAGCGATCGCGAATATTCAACTGGTATTTAAAGCGGTTGGAGCGATCGCTATGTTGATAATACATTTGATTTGAGTTGATGGTATTCGTCATGTTTGCAATTTTTCCTAGTAAGTTTTTTGAAGCACCGTCATACTGGTTTCTAAAGATTTCAGCGTTGTTTGCTGTATGGGAATTTCAATCCAGAAAGCCGTTCCTTTTCCCGCTTGGGAAACACATTGCAGTCTTCCACCATGCTTTTCAATAATTTGATGGCTAATAGATAATCCCAATCCCGTTCCCTTACTTGTTGCTTTAGTTGTAAAGAACGGCTCAAATAAATGCGATCGAACAGTTTCATCCATACCCATGCCATTATCACTGATGACAACAACAACACTGGGACATATGGGAAGTTCAGATTCTGAATTATAATTTTTGATTAAGTCTTTTAATTGAAAATTTTCTTGGATGAATTGCTGAAAATTATTTTTTGCTATCAATTCAGTATAAATATTAATAATTCCTGGTTTTTCTTGCCCCTCAATAGCATCAATTGCATTAGCAATCAAATTCATAAACACCTGGTTTAACTGATTTGCATAACCATCAACAAGTGGAAGATTGCCAAATTTTTTGATAATTTCTATGCCCCGATGTCTTTCATTTGGTTTAAGGCGACTCTGAAGAATCAACAGCGTGTTATCTATTCCTTCATGAAGATCGACAGGTTTCATTTCTTCTCGCTCCAATCGAGAAAAATTTCGTAATGATAGTGCTAATTGACGGATACGTTCAATTCCCAAATGCATGGAGGACAAGAGATTTGTAAAATCTTGTTTGAGAAATTCCAAATCTAAATCTTGAATAAAATCTTTAATTTCAGAAACTGGTTGGGGATAATTTTGTTGGTAAAGATGCAATACCTTAAGAAGGTCTTGAGTATACTTTTGTGCATATTTGAGGTTACCAACAACATAGTTAACTGGGTTGTTAATTTCATGAGCAACACCAGCAACTAATTGACCCAAGCTAGACATTTTTTCACTTTGAATAAGCTGTGATTGTGTTTGCTGTAGTTCGTAGAGAGTTCGTTGGAGTTGCTGGGTTTGCTCCTGAGCGACGTGAAGTGCATTACAATTTTGTTCGTAAAGCACAGCTTTCTCAATAGCAACTGCTGTTTGCAATGCCAGTATAGTTAACAGTTTTAAGTCTTGAGTGGAGTAAGTAGTAGGAGTTTCACTAAGAAGCACGATCGCTCCAATCACCTGCTTCTCTGTTATCAAGGGCACGCACATAAAAGAATGGAAGTTAACTTGGCGATCGACAAACCTTGGATCTGAGAACACATCATTAACAATCTCACCCTGACCGGATTTTATAATTGTGTCAATAATTTCTTGAGCTTTTATCAAAGGATTTTCAAAACAAACGTTCTGAACGTCTTCCCAGAGAATATCTAATCGATTTGTATTGTTATTGAGTAAGAGAATCGCAGAAGTTGTAAATTGAATTAATTTTCTCGCTTCTTCAAGAACCAGTTGAGCAACTTCTTTAGGATTTAAACTAGCGCTGATTTGTGTAAAAATATCATGAAATAAGTCGATTTCCTGATACTTATCTAACAGTTCATGAGCTAGTAATTTCTTTTCATACTGCTGTTGCACCAGGTACGACAGTAAAAAGGCAACGGTTTCTGCCTTCTTACTGCCAATAACCCAGCCAACAATTTCGTCTAAAAGCTTTACAGGATGTTTTTGAACTGATTCTTTGTCGTCTGTACCGAATATTAACTTACCACCTGTATCTTCTATACAGAAAGAAGAATTCATCTCATTAACAAGGTTAGTGAGTATGTCGATAACTTCTTTTTGGGTAACTAGCTTTCTGAAATTGATATGGTTCATCTCATTTCGGCACCATCAACTCGACATTGCCATCCAAAACAGAGGCAATGCTGAATGTACGGAATAGCTTGTGCTCATGCCGAAAGCAACAGCAAGATGTACCTCATTCTGCCTCTATTAGGTCAAATCTATAGTTCCCATAGAAAATAGCTTAAGTAACATCTCAATTGTTAAGTAAGTATAATTTGCTCAATTTTTTCTAAAAATTGACACTTGCCGCCCGCTCTTGGACGGTGAGTGTCAATCTTTCGAGTTACCGCTCGCTGTCACCGCGCCAATCGCTGATAACTGGTTGCTCATTGCTGCATCTTGTGTCTATTTGTTGAGTTGTGGCGTTGTTTTTGTTAGCGTCTTGCATTCGTTTTGAAGCGCTAGCTTGATAAGTTTCTGTCAGCCCTGTTGCAACAAATACAAATATGACAAAGGTAAACAGCTTGGTAAATGCGTCTTTATCTTTATTTTGTTCTAAAAATGAATTATACGCTAACAGGAAGAAGCCAACGAGAAAAGGAACGATAATCAAGTCCATCTTTTTAACCTCTATCTTTTGTTTGCTGGCAGATACACCCCACTTTGTTATTCTTCTGCCAGAAACACTGATACAGATTAGTAAATTTAGTGATATTTTTTACTTTAATATAAATGAATCTTTTATGGAAGTCCTCAGCCAGCAATCTCGCAATCCTATCTGAGATCTAAACAAGGGAGATAAGGAGGATAAGGAAGAGGTGTTTGTCAATCATTTAGGACTGCTATATTACTGAGGCTCGTCCCTTCGGGTTCGCCCTTCGTGTCCTTAAAGGTACCCACTGAGGTACGCGCATAATGGGACATATTATAAAGTTTTGTAAAGCAAGCTGTAGAAAACTTTAATTTACTCAGGGTTCAGACTCAACTTAAACTTGACTGTTCAAATGAAAACATTCTCTAAAGGTCATTAATGGGCGCTAATTTCCAAAAATGCTCAGCCCCAAGTCTTGGGATATAGCTTCAACAAAAGCAAGTGCCGCAACAGGGTTACCTGCATTGTCTAACGCAGGGCTGTAGCAAGCGATCGCCCCGCGACCCGGTACCACAGCTAATAGTGCGCCACCGACCCCGGATTTTATAGGTAAACCGATCTGTAAAGCATATTGAGGAGAAGCTTCATACAATCCGCAGGTGAGCATCAGTGCATTCACATAACGGCGATACTGGGTTGCAACTCGTCCATTTTCACACGCTAGAAGTAAACCCAGACGGGCTAAATCTTCTACCGTCCCCGACAAACAGCATATTTGCTCGTAAGTGTCAATCGCTTTTTCTATATCCTCAAGATACCCTGCTTGAGCAAGATAACGGGCAATATCTCGATTGACTTGAGAATTTACCAAACGCACGGAAGCCAGCATGACCTCGTCTAACTCAAGTTGACACCCAGCTCGCTGATTCAACCACTGACACAAATGTTGGCTGCGATCGCTAGCGCTCTTTCCTGGTAACTTATCAGCAAGGGTAATTGCTCCACTATTAATCATTGGATTGCGAGGTCTTCCACGATCTTTGACCAGTTGCTCTAAAGAATTAAAAGCAACATCAGATGGTTCAACCCCAACCCACTGAAAAACAGTTTCTGTTCCTAAATGTTGTAGCAAATACAGCAGTGAAAATGGCTTAACTGCGCTCATGAGGGGGAAAATACAAGAAGTCTCACCCTCGCTATAAACTGACCCTTTTGCACAAAGAACGCAAACTGCAAACAAATTGGCATCAGCCAATGCCAATTGTGGAATGCGATCGATGACTTTTCCTTTACGTGCAAAGGTTCTAGCCTGCTGTACCCAAGCGGACAACTCGGTAGTGGTTAAAGTTTCCAATCCTCTCATGTAACATCAGTTATAATGCGGGACTTATAGCCGCTCAAACTCCCCATCAGTTAAAAAGGGTAAAGTATAAAAAATAGGTGTAGCATGAATTGAGTTTAAGATCTACTTTATACTTCATCCTTCATACTTTATACTTCAGATGATGCCCCGTGTTAGAGCACCCGAACTCCCTCAAAATCAACCTTGGCTGAATGCGGAAAAACCATTGTCTCTTAAAGAACTGAGGGGGAGAGTTATTCTTCTAGACTTTTGGACATACTGTTGTATCAACTGCCTGCACATCCTACCAGATCTAAAATATCTAGAACAAAAATATAAAGATAGCTTGACAGTTATTGGCATACATAGTGCTAAATTTAACAATGAGAAGGAAAGCGAAAACATCCGTCAAGCCATTTTACGTTACGATATTGAACATCCCGTTTTAGTGGACAGCGGTTTTAAGGTTTGGCAAGAGTATGCCGTGCGTGCTTGGCCAACATTAATCGCGATCGATCCAGAAGGTTACGTTATTGGCTCTGTATCTGGTGAAGGCAATCGTGATGTTTTAGATGAACTCATACAAAAGTTAATTCTCCAACATCAAGAAAAAGGCACGATGAATTTTCAAGAACTCAGCCTCACTTTAGAAAAACAGCGCCAACCACTTGTGACGCCCCTAGCCTTTCCCGGTAAAGTTCTGGCTACTAATGATGTTTTATTTATTGCTGATTCGGGGCATCATCGTCTTGTGATAAGTCGTATCAACGGGCAAATATTACATACAATTGGCATCGGACAACCAGGATTAACCAACGGTTCTTTCAATGAATGTCAGTTTTCTGCGCCTCAAGGAATGGCATTTGATGACGACAAGCAACTTTTATACGTTGCTGATACGGAAAATCACGTAATTAGAAGAGTCGATCTCAAACACCAGATTGTAGAAACCATCGCTGGAACAGGTCAACAAAGCCGCAATATTCGTCCTCACAGTGGGGTTGCAACAGAAACAGCATTGAATTCTCCTTGGGATCTGCAAAAAGTTGGAAACAGCTTATTTATTGCTATGGCTGGTTCTCATCAAATTTGGGAAATGAATTTGGCAACTGGTATTGTGAGAACTTATGCTGGTACTGGTGCGGAAGCTTGTGTTGATGGTACTCTAACCGAGTCTACCTTTGCCCAACCCAGCGGAATCACGACAGATGGACGAGACTTATACGTTGCTGACAGTGAGGGAAGTACGATTCGCGCTGCGGGACTGGTTGAACCTTTAACAGTCAGAACTGTTTGCGGTAGTGGTGATTTGTTCGGTTTTGGTGATGTTGACGGACAGGGTTTTGATGTCAGGTTGCAGCACTGTTTGGGAGTCGAATATGCCCAAAATTTTTTGTGGGTAGCCGACACCTACAACCACAAGATTAAACTTGTCAATCCTCAAAGCGGTAATTGTCAAACTGTTCTTGGAGATGGTATTGCGGGTTTGCTGGACGGTCAAGGTAAAAATACTCGTTTTTCCGAACCTTCAGGATTGAGTGTTATAGGTTCTGAATTATATATTGCTGATACAAACAATCACACTATTCGTCGTGTCGATTTAAATACTTTTACGGTCACAACAGTGCAATTCCCAAGTCTGTGTTCTCCAAATTTGTGCATTCCAAATTGAGTCAGTCATGAGGGTGTTGACACTCTCCGCCCTATAAGGGCGAAGATTCTTCAATCACAGACCCAACTTGCTGATACAGGATTTCTCCAGTATGAGTAGAGGTCGAATCTCCTGAAGCGTTCGGATAGTAGATCCAAGTTCCCGTATGCCCTACGGTACTCAAGGCTAATTTCAGAATATTGATAGCGGCATTCGAGTCTCTATCTATTACAAAGCCGCATTCGCAAACATGGGTTCTTGTAGATAGAGATTTTTTGACTATTGCGCCACAACTGAAGCATTCTTGAGAAGTGTAGGCGGGGTTAACCGCAACAGTTATCCTGCCAAACTTCACCCCAAAATACTCCAACCATTTTCTGAATTTATACCAACCAGCATCATTAATAGATTTAGCGAGACAGTGATTTTTCACTAAATTTTTAATCCTCAAATCTTCATAGGATACCAAGTCGTGAGATTGGATTACGCAACGCGCCAGTCTCTTGGCGTGTTCTTCACGTTGCCTACTTATTTTGAGGTGTACTCGCCCTAATTTATTAATAGCTTTCTTACGGTTGGCAGAGCCTTTCTTTTTACGAGAAACGCGCTTTTGTCTAAATTTTAGACGTTTCTCTCCTGTGCGATAAAACCTTGGGTTAGGTTCACTATGTCCATTGCTGTCGGTATAGAATTCTTTAAGTCCTACATCCAAACCAATGGTTTTCCCTGTGGGTTGTGTTTCTAATTTGTTGTCTACACTAATCAGAAATTGAACATAATACCCATCAGCACGACGAACTAATCTAACTCGTTTTACCTGTTCTAATTGGTAGAAGTTTAAATCCCATGTTCCTTTCAGCTTGAGCGTACCAATACCTTTTTTGTCGGTGAAGGTTATTTGTTTCCTAGTCTCGGAAAGTGACCACCCAGAGGTTTTATACTCCACTGAGCGAGAATTTTTCTTGAACTTTGGATATCCCTTTTTACCCGGAACAGACTTTTTGCAGTTGTCGTAAAAACGAGCAATAGAACTATAAGCCCGTTCAATAGAAGCTTGGCAAGCACTAGAATTCAAAGCTTTTACAAACGGGAATTCGCTTCTCAATGACTTACTAAGGCGATACATTTGTTTTTGTCCCACGCCTCGATTATCCATCCAAAAACGGATACTCTTATTGCGAACAAATTGAGCCGTCCTAATCGCCTCATCAATGGCAGTATATTGAGTCGTTTTCCCTTTGGCTTTGAATTCTAAAACAATCATTTTCCGTGGAAAACTTCTACGCAAAATATTATAACACAAATAAAGTCGCCCTAGAAGGGCGAGGCTTTAGACCCATTCTCTTGGTAAATTTCTCTCCTAACTTTTTTTAAGAATGACTATGAGCATCATTTTACATATTACTCAAAAAGAACAGTGGGAACAAGCAAAACGTGATGGAGTTTATCGCGGAGATACTCTTGATTCTGAGGGCTTTATTCACTGTTCTCAACCAAAACAAGTGATAAAAGTCGCAAATACTTTTTTCTACAATCAACAGGGATTGGTACTTCTTTTCATTGAGTCTAATAAAGTTAGCTCGGAAATTCGTTATGAAGGCGTTGAGGAAGGCGAACAATTTCCTCACATTTATGGGGCTTTGAATGTTGATGCTGTGACACAGGTGATTGACTTTCAGCCAGGTGAGGATGGTTTTTTTAAAGAGTAGGAGGAATTAGGAGGAATTTTCTTTACGAGCTGGTCAGGGGGACAAGGAAGAGGTGTTTGTAACTCATTTACGACTGCGATAGGAGAAATATGGAAGGGAAGGACTTTGAGGTAGAAGCCTACGTAGATTTAATGGTATCTCTGTTAGATTTAAAACTTAAGGATGAGTATCGCGATGGAGTCGTAGACAATTTTGAGAGAATTATGGCGATCGCTCAAGTTGTCAATGAGTTTCCCTTACCGGATGAACTAGAAGCTTCTACAGAGTTTCAACCAGGCTAGCAACAGTTGTCACTATTGACAGTTAAGGAAATACACTGTGTTCTCATTCTTACTAGTACGGTTAAGATAAGGAGGGATCGTGCAGTGGGAACAATGTCATGGAGAATTGGAAAATTTCTGCTTCCTCTCATTCAACGGGTGCAGGTAAACTGTTGGTGCTTTTGCTAAAGTTTCGTCTGGGATTTAGCTTTGTTGCTCTAGTGTTTTCTATAGTCGAAATCGCAATACCATCTCTTTATAAATTAGTTGTGATGCTTGATGGTTTGCAAGCAATGGTGGCATTTCTTGTTATTTTAAGTTCGTCTTTGGTTTTTCTAATTTGGTTACACCGTTTTCATGCCGATCTTAAAGATGTATTTCCAGAATACCCAATTACACCCTGGGGAGCCATTGCTCGATTTATTATTCCCATCTATAGTCTTTGGGGAATTTGGAACACGCTATCTACCTTTGCTGACCGTCTACTACCTGAAGGTGGCGATTTAAGAAGTTTGAGCGAGCGCTTACGCTCGTGCATACCACTGTTTTATGTTTTCACGATCGCTTCTAATGCTTTAGCTCGTATAATGCTCAGTAATCCTCAACGACCAGTTTCACCTTGGGTGTCATTTCTTTCCTCTGCTGTAGAGGTCGGTCTGGTGATAACGTTACTGCAATTAACAAAAACCATGCAGACTGCACTGACTCAAAAAACCAAACGAGCGCTTATATAAATTTTGCCTATGAATGATGCTGTGGCTATAGCAACTGCTGTCAAACGCGGTCAGATCGGGGCGGTGGAAGTTGTTAAATCAGCTTTAGCAAAAATTGTAGAACGAGATGGCGAACTCAATTGTTTTACTGCTGTGATGGCTGATACGGCTTTGACAGATGCAGAACGAATTGATAGAGAAGTTGCTCTCGGTCATCAAATGGGTTCTTTGGCTGGTGTCCCTTTCGCTGTGAAAAATCTGTTTGATATTGCTGGAGTCACAACGCTAGCAGGCGCAAAAATTAATGCTGAAAATTTTCCTGCAACACAAGATGCAACCGCAGTCTTCAAGCTTAAACAAGCGGGTGCTGTTCTGGTAGGTGCTTTGAATATGGATGAGTACGCTTATGGGTTTGTCACTGAAAATGCACATTATGGCGCTACTCGCAATCCCCACGATCGCACGCGGGTGGCTGGAGGTTCATCGGGTGGTTCGGCTGCTGCGATCGCATCTGGCTTAGTTCCTCTGACTTTGGGTTCTGATACCAATGGTTCTATCCGCGTACCTGCGGCGTTGTGCGGCGTTTTTGGTTTGAAACCAACTTATGGAAGGCTGTCTCGCGCCGGTGTTGCTTTATTTTCTAGCAGTTTAGACCATATTGGTCCTTTTGCTCGTTCGGTACGCGATATTGCTACGGCGTTTGACGTGCTACAGGGAGAAGACGAGAGAGATCCAGTTTGTACAAAGCGTCCTCCCGAACTGTGTTTCCCACAAATCCTTCGCGGAATTGAGGGTTTAAGAATTGCTATTGCAGGAGAATATTTTGCTAAAGGAGCAAGCCCGGAAGCTTTGGAAGCCGTGCAAAGAGTTGCTGATGCTTTAGGAGTTACGAATTACATCACAATACCTGAAGCACATCGTGCTAGATCTGCAGCATTTGTGATTACAGCTTGTGAGGGCGCGAACTTACATTTGGAAAAATTACGCTCTCGCCCTCAAGATTTCGATCCCGCAACACGCGATCGCTTTCTTGCTGGTGCATTAATACCTAGTAGCTGGTACATTCAAGCACAGCGATTTAGGAGATGGTATCGAGATAAAGTACAAGAAATCTTCCAAAAGGTAGATGTTATTCTTGCACCTACTACACCTATTTCTGCTCCTCTTATTGGTCAGCAAACTATGATATTAGACGGAGAAGAAATTCTTGTCCGTCCTCACTTAGGATTATTTACTCAACCCTTATCTTTTATTGGATTACCTGTTTTATCAGTTCCAATCCAACGTCCAAATACCTTACCATTGGGCGTACAGTTAATAGCTGCACCCTATAATGAAGCATTGATTTTACGGGTAGCCGCTGTACTCGAGGCAATGGGAGTTGTATCCGTGTAATTTTATAGAAGATCGCGACAATAGGTACAAAATGTTACTCTACCAACCCGTGCTTAATGGCATAACGGACTAACTCAGCGCGATTGCTTGTTGTTGTTTTTCTCAATAAACTGCTCACGTACTTCTCTACAGTCCGAGGACTGAGATGTAGTTGTTGTCCCATTTCAGCATTAGAAAGACCGTGAGTTAAAAGCTCTAAAACTTCCTGTTCTCTTGAGGTTAATTCCGAAAATACTTGCGATTTTTGAATATGTGTAATTTGGGAGTAGTGAACATCCACAGGTTTTGTTGAAACGGAAGTTCCCACATTTTCACTCTGGGGAAAACGGTATTCAGATTGAATGATTTGCGATCGCTCTAAGAGATTGCGAATCGCTGCTGCTAACTCTTCTAATTCAAAAGGCTTGGGCAAGTAAAGATCGCATCCTGATTGGTAGCCCAGGATTCTTTCTTGAGTCTTTGTTCGTGCTGTTAACAGAATAACAGGAAGCAACCGGAAAGAAGGCTGCTGACGAACTCGCCTCACTAGTTCGTAACCGTTCATTTGTGGCATGACAATATCAGTGACTATTAAATCGGGATGGTATTGTTCTACCATCGCCAAAGCCTCTTGACCGTCATTTGCCGTAATGACTGAATAGCCAGACAGTTCAAGATAATCGCTGATAGACAAACGAGTGCCCAGATCGTCATCCACTACAAGGATCTTCAAGGGCATGGACAGTACACCCCTAGCATTTTTTACCAATAAGTTTGCTCGCTCAAGCACTATCAATAAATACAGATAAAAATAGTACTCCTATGTTTCATACTATGACATGATTCTCAATGAATCACTTCTCAATAGTAAATCTACTGGTTCTAACTTAAAATTTTTAAGTTAGTTTTGCACTAAAACGAACACTAACAATCATTGGCACATTCTTACATCTTTTCCTGTATCACCGGTGACACATCTTTTAAGACATATTTTATCGAATAGAGGCCAAGTTAGGTCGAGTCCATTAACTCTGGAAAATTAAGTATAAATCTCTAGTACACTTTCGCTGAAATCAAAGAATATAGATAAAATTGTACGTAAGACTTTACTACTCCAGTAAATTGTATCAAGAATCTTTGGTTTTAATTTGGTAGATCCACTTCAGAGGGGAATATTGCTCGTATCTTACACTACATGAGTCTCTTAATTTTACAAACAGCCGTAAAAAACCTGGCTGTTTGCTAACGGTAATAATTCGCATAGGGTATATTTTAACATATCAACAACCTAAGTTTCGATTCATGCTTGAAGAGTTTGTGTAATTTTATTCTTGGGGGAGTTGAGGTACGAGAGATTGGTTGTTGAGCATAGAATATATTTTGAGCAGTACTACCTGGATGACTCGTGAGTTAACAATAGGTATTTTGCTTACCACATCTATAATTAGTTAATCAAAGCTTACTTGGATAATCGATTATGACAGGAAAAGGACAGGGATTTGGTTTCGGCTTGGGCAAAATGAAAGAATTGGCTGACGCTTTTAAAAAAGCACAGCAGGTTCAAGAAGGCGCAAAGCGGCTTCAAGAGGAATTAGAGCAAATGGAGATTCAGGGGGAAGCTGGTGGAGGTTTGGTTAAGGTTATTGTCAGTGGTAACCAAGAACCCAAGCGAGTGGAAATTTCTCCTAACGCTATCAATGAAGGAGCAGATGTACTCTCCGACCTCGTTACTGCGGCTATGAAGGACGCTTACTACAAATCTACGGCAACAATGCGCGAACGCATGGAAGAACTCACCAGTGGTCTAGAACTTCCTGGGTTCCAGTAATTTTGTCGTAAGTCACAAGTCATTTGTCATTAGTCGTATTCTAATGACAAAGGACCATGGACAAAGGACAAAAAATATTTATGCCTTACAAGCTGCTGTTTGTCTGCCTGGGAAATATCTGTCGCTCACCATCGGCAGAAAATATAATGAATCATTTCATTAACCAGGCTGGGTTAAGCGAAAGCATTATCTGTGACTCTGCTGGTACATCTAGCTATCACATTGGCAGCCCTCCCGATGCTAGGATGAGTGCTGCCGCTTTTCAAAAGCTACAAATTAAACTAACGGGTAGAGGGCGTCAGTTCCAAAAGTCAGATTTTGAAATTTTTGACACGATCCTAGCTATGGATCGAGAAAATTACGAGGATATCCTCTCTCTTGACCGAACTGGTATGTATCACCACAAAGTCCACTTGATATGTGATTTTTGCTCTAGGCATACTCTTAAAGAAGTTCCCGATCCCTACTATGGTGGTCCGGAGGGATTTAATCAAGTGATTGACATACTGATTGATGCTTGTGAAGGGCTGTTAAAAGAAGTGACGAGTAGGCAGTAACTACTAGCTAGTCCTCCCGTTTCCCGGCGGACTTGTTCGATTTTTCCGATAGTGGAGCCACCGGAATGCCAGATCTGCTTGGGATGCAGGCTACTAGTTTCCACCTCCCACCTTCTGCGATCTGAGGCAGTCGGGATGAAAAAATCGTCACTCGATCGCGAACAAGACAAAGGGCAATGCCCACCGTTGAATGTTGGTTGGCATTGCCCACCCTACGCCCTTATTTTCAAGGCGGAGCCTTAACGAAGGCATTCCCAGGCTTTGCCTGAGAACGAGGGGTGTCAGCGATCGCTATTTAACAAGCCGCTTGAAATTCGCCTATCATCTTCACTTCTGGCTCTAAACAGATTGACCAACGCTCTTGTACTTCTTGTTGAACGTGACGGATGACATTAAAAATATCCCAAGCACTCGCTCCGCCACAATTAACGATAAAATTAGCATGACGTTGTGCGACTTGTGCTTTACCAATTTGGTAGCCTTTTAGACCGCTTTGCTCAATTAACCAACCTGCTGCATGGGGTTTGGGATTGCGAAAAACACTACCGCAGCTTGGCAAGTGATATGGCTGAGTATTTAGTCTGTGCTGTTTGTGCTGTTTGGTCGCTGCCAAAACGTGTTCTGGGGCTGCTCCTGGCTGTAGCTGGAAAGTTGCTTGAGTCACGATTTTCTTGCTGCCTTGCAGTACAGATGTCCGATAGCTGTAACCCAACTGTTCCCGAGTCAGTGTTTCTACAGTTCCATCGGGGAGAAGAACTTCGACACTGGATAAGATATCTGCGATACAGCTGCTGTGTGCTCCTGCATTCATGACAACAGCACCGCCAACGGTTCCCGGTATGCCAACAGCCCACTCCAAGCCTTGCCATCCGTGAGCTGCTGCTGCCCACACTAGACCGGGAAGGGGTTCTCCGGCTGCAACAGTGACTCGACCTGTTTCTAGATCGAAATAGCTGTGACGCAAATGACGCGTTACAATAACCAGACCGGGTATACCGCAATCACTGATGAGCAAGTTAGACCCAGCTCCAAGTACTGTGACTGATAGTTCTTGTGTTTGAGCGTATTGAATACTGGCTTGTAAAGCTTCTAAGTTACGCGGCGCAACACACCATTGGGCGGGACCGCCTACTCTGTAAGAAGTATACCCTGCGAGTGAAACTTGAGATTTTATAACGCAATCAGTGCCTGGTAAATAAATTTCCTGACTTTCGACGGAATTAGCCTTTAGCTGTCTGCTGTCATTAATGTTAGGAACTTTACAGACATTTGCAACTGCCTGGGATATAGTCATATCTTTTACAATGAGGTAAATATTGATGTTGATCTGTCGTCAAAATACGACACTAGAGGAAGGCAACGTAACTATTGCGAGACGGACACTACGCGAGTGAAAGAACGATCCCTTGCAAGGAATTCATTCTCTCTGACCGCATGCGCCTTGCTCTTCTTCTAGGAAGTTGCTTGAGCTGGTTGGCAAAGTGTTGCCATGACATCGGGAATGATTTGATTGAGATTCCCTGCTCCCAAAAACAGCGCCAAGTCTCCACGACGCAGTGTTTGCAGTAAGTACTCACTGACTGCAGTTAATGTTGGTTGATACGTCACCTGCGAATTGTACTTGGCAACTTCATCAGCCAATTTTTCCCCACTGATTTGCCCTAAATTGGGCTCCCCTGCACTGTAAATATCTGTCAGGACAACTAGATCTGCATAACTAAACGACTCGGCAAATTCCTCCAAAAAGGTCAGTGTACGGCTGTAACGATGGGGTTGGAAGATAGCAACTACTCTTTGTCCCGGTCTTGCTTGAAGGCGTGCCGCAGCAAGAGTAGCACGAATTTCACTGGGGTGATGGGCATAGTCATCTATGAAAGTAATGCCGTTCGCTTCTCCTCGGAATTCAAAACGTCGTCTTGCACCTTCAAAAGTGGAAAGCCCTTTGGCAATTTCTCCAAATTCTAAACCCAATAGCCGACCTACGGCAACGGCTGCTAGAGCATTGCTTAGATTGTGTTTGCTAAGCAAGCGTAAATTTAAAACGCCTAAGGTTTTTCCTCTTTCCCACACCAAAGCGGTTGTCCCATCGGCGCGATAGTCTACGTTGGTAACAGTATAATCGGCGTTTGTATCGGAATATAAGCTATAACTGATTGTCGGCTTTAGGCGATCGCGCACTGTTTCGCAATCAATGCTCCCTACTAGGGTTGTACAACCTCGAGCAAATGTTTGGAAGATTTCTACCACTTCGTCTAACGTTTCATAGTGGTCGGGATGGTCTAATTCGATATTGGTAATGATGCCTATTTCCGGAGCGTGCTTAACTAAAGAACCATCCGATTCATCTGCTTCTGCTACTAAATATCGACTTTGCCCCAGTCTGGCGTTTCCTGACCAGGCATCAACTTCACCACCCACTAAAATCGTCGGATCTAAACCTGCTTCAAGTAGCATATAACCAATCATGCTACTGGTTGTAGTTTTTCCGTGGGTTCCCGCTACAGCAATGCTGTGATAATCAGCAATTAATGCTGCCAATACATCGGAGCGATGAAAAATAGGACAATTTAATTCTAAAGCTGCTTTGTATTCTAAATTGTTTGTGTTAATTGCCGTAGAACATATAACTTGAGGTAGTTTTTCTGTAGTGCTATTAAGTATTTCTTGGGGATTTAATACCGATTCCTTATCCTTAGGGGGAGAATCTGGTTTAAAGAATTCAAGATTACTTGCCTCTTGCTTGCCAAATATATGAGCACCGATAGATTCCAAACGTCGAGTAATATGATTTGGACGAAGATCCGATCCTGACACTGGTAAATTCCGTTGGGCTAAAACATGAGCCAAAGCGGACATTCCTATGCCGCCCACACCAATGAAATGAAATGGTCTACCGCCAAAGTCTACTGAATTTTGCATTGTTTTCTCCTCTTACACCACACCACACAATAATATTAAATGACACGCGTATCATAACAGGAATGATATTTTTACCGATACTACCTTTATATATGTTGCACACCTATGGAATTTATTATTCCCTTTTTCGCCTGCGGATTCAAATTGATTTTACCCTTGATAGTGAGTTTTTCTCTGTTTGAACAGATATTATGTTTATTCTTAAAATTTCTAGTGAATCGGGAAACAATTAATTGTAATTCCAAATACATAATTTTGCCTTGATTTCAGAATTTTGCTATATTAGGGGGTTGTTGGTAAAGAAGGCACAAGTCTGCTTGTCAGATGGTAGAAGCTTCCCCTGGTTTCAATTGAAGAATTTAATAAAGTTCGCGCTTTATTATTTGTCTCCATAAATAAATACATTTGACTTTAGATCGTTTTAGCCGATACACAGAGGAGCTTTTTGCGTATTAAAAATTACAAGATGAACCTTCTGCTTTTCGGGTTAGCCAGTTCCTCCACTTGGGCAAAGACGACAGGTGCTATCTCCTGCAAAGACGCTGCGCGAACAACGGAGGAAACCTCCCGAAGACCGCACTAGGCTCACCATATGCTATCTGCCCTCTGCCTTTTCAAGAAAGCCATAATTCACTGAGTTAATGCGACAATTGGCAATTTTTGGAGGCACTTTCGATCCCGTTCATTGGGGACACCTGATTTTAGCTGAAGCAGCTTTGCATCAAGTTCCTTTAGAACAGGTAATTTGGGTGCCATCGTTTAATCCTCCTTACAAACAAGCAGCGACCTTTGAGCATCGAGTAAAAATGGTACAACATGCGATCGCAGAGAATCCGAAGTTTTCCGTGTCTCTCGTTGAACAAGGTCATTCGGGATCTTCTTTTGCGATTGACACCCTGATAAATTTATCAGCAGATTGCCCAGACACGCGATGGTACTGGATTATTGGATTGGATGCGTTTCAGACCTTGCCTCGTTGGTACCGTGGGCAGGAATTAGCACGGCTTTGTGAGTGGTTGATAGCACCCCGACTCCTAAGTGGTGAGACTATAACTCAAAGTGAGATAATCTGCAAGCAAGTGGTGCAAAAGCTTACAAAACAAACTTTTAACATACACTGGCAATTATTGAATATCCCGTTCTTGGGGCTTTCGTCAAGTCTCATCCGTAACATGTATAATGACGGTCGATCTATTCGTTATTTAGTTCCAGAAACGGTTAGAGCCTATATCGCCAACCATAATTTGTATGAAAAGGGGTAGGAAAAAAATATTTATTTTTGTGGCTCTAACACTTTATAGTTATAAATACTCCCCCCTTTACGGTATGATCGGGGTCATTAGTAGCTTTTAATAAGGTATATAACGATAGAGGGCAAGACGCTGTGATTAGAGTAGCAATAAATGGTTTTGGGCGCATCGGACGTAACTTTGCGCGTTGCTGGATAGGTAGAGAGAATAGCAATATTGAGCTAGTTGCTATCAACGATACTTCTGACCCCAGAACCAACGCGCACCTGCTGAAGTATGACACAATGCTAGGGAAGTTAAAGGGTGTTGACATTAGCGCTGATGACAACTCCATTACCGTTAACGGTAAAACCATTAAGTGTGTATCCGACCGGAACCCAGAAAACTTGCCCTGGAAAGACTGGGATATAGATCTCATTATTGAAGCCACAGGCGTATTTACTTCTAGAGAAGGAGCAACTAAGCATCTGAATGCGGGAGCTAAAAAAGTTCTTATCACTGCTCCAGGAAAGAACGATGATGGCACTTTTGTGGTAGGCGTGAACCACCACGACTACGACCACGAAAAACACCAAATTATCAGCAACGCTAGTTGTACTACAAACTGTTTGGCTCCTATTGCGAAGGTGTTGCACGAAAAATTCGGCATCATCAAAGGCACCATGACCACTACTCACAGCTATACGGGCGACCAGCGTTTGTTGGATGCTTCCCACAGAGATGTCCGACGGGCGCGTGCTGCTGCTCTCAATATTGTGCCTACCTCTACAGGTGCAGCTAAAGCTGTAGCATTAGTATTGCCCGATTTAAAGGGCAAGCTGAACGGTGTTGCACTCCGCGTTCCTACCCCTAACGTTTCTATGGTGGATTTCGTCGTACAAGTCGAAAAATCCACTATCACAGAAGAAGTTAACCAAGCCCTCAAAGAAGCTTCTGAAAATTCACTCAAAGGCATTCTGGCATACAGTGAGGAAGCACTGGTATCTTCTGATTACCAAGGTACTGATGAATCTTCGATTGTTGATTCAAGCTTAACCATGGTCTTGGGCGGCGACTTAGTTAAGGTGATGGCTTGGTATGATAACGAATGGGGCTACAGCCAACGCGTACTCGATCTTGCCGAATTGGTAGGTGAGAAGTGGGTTAAATAGTTATTTGTTAGTGGTTAGTGGATAGCTGTTGGCAGTGAGTGGTTTGAGCAACTCACAACTATCAACTATCAACTAACCAAAATGCTGAAATCCCCGATTAAGTGTGAGAACTCGATCGGGATTTTTTTTGTCTGGCTCGCGTAAAATTACTGTTGGCTCGCTGGTAATTGTTCCCACGATCGCAGCATTGTTTCCCAGTGTTTGTACAAACTTTTCTGCTACTTCTTTGGGCATACACAATACAAGTTCAAAATCTTCACCGCCATATAAAGCATATTCTAGGGCTTGTTCTTTGCTTAACCAGGAATGGAATGCTTCGGGTAAGGGAATTTGCGTACTCTCAATAACAGCACCTGCTTGACTGTTGTGGCAAATTTGGATAACAGCATCTGCTAAGCCATCACTGCTGTCCATTCCGGAAATGGGAAGCGAGGGAGAGAGGGACACAGGGGGGAACAGAGAATTTAAGATTTCCCAAAGTATGGGTAGGGCATCAAGTCGCGGTTGGGGACGCTGATGTGCTTTAATTAGGGCTGTGCGATCGCTAGCACTGAGATTTTTTCCTAGTTCGGGATGTAGAAGTAATTGCAAGCCAGCAGAGGAAGCACCGTGAACCCCTGTCACAACAATAACATCCCCAACTTTGGCATTGTTGCGTCGGATAGTTTGCTGTGGCTTCACTTGACCGAAGGCTGCGATCGCTATGGTTGTTGTGGGCGATCGTACTATATCTCCACCAACAATCGGTGTATTGTATTTTTGCAAACACTGAGACATACCCTGGTATAATGTATCAACCCAACTGACAGCAACCTCACCAGGTAATCCCAAGCCAACCGTAATCCCCAATGGAGTTGCTCCCATTGCTGCTATATCGGATAAATTAGCTGCTGCTGCTCGCCAACCAACATCCTCTGGAGATGTCGTAATATCGCTGAAGTGGACGCCGTCAATTAACACATCAGTCGTTACCACTAAAGATTTTCCCGGTTCAGTAGAAAGCACAGCAGCATCATCTCCAACAATGTCAGGAGGACAATAACGCTGCAATCTTTTTAAAAGACCTTGTTCGCCAATATCTCGAACTAACGAAGAAAATTCATTATTCACATTTCAAGTTATGATAAAAATACTGTTTTGGAATCTGATTTGTATGGGAACCATACCAGCAATCAAATCTCACATCTGAAGAATATTTAACTTCTGAAAAAAGCGTTTTAACTGACTACCAGCAGATTCTATCGCCTACGTTTCCTGAATTATTCATGACTGATAAACAAGTTTTTGCCGCAGGAAATCTTGATTAATATGTCGATTTTCGATCTGCAATTGCCGTAAGGTGGGCATTACCCACCCTACCTAGATTTCAATAAAAAATGGTTTAAGCAACGTTGGGTTCTACTAAATTCTCAAGCCCTTGGATGACTTTAGCAGATTCAATTTTGTCACCTGCTTTCAATTCGTCCAAAACTTCTTTTCCTTCAG
This sequence comes from Tolypothrix campylonemoides VB511288_2, assembly GCF_045999855.1. Classification (NCBI taxonomy): domain Bacteria; kingdom Bacillati; phylum Cyanobacteriota; class Cyanophyceae; order Nostocales; family Tolypothrichaceae; genus Tolypothrix; species Tolypothrix campylonemoides. The sequence goes on along the minus strand of NZ_JBFPMW010000013.1, from coordinate 286,688 downwards.
TAACGTAGCCAAAAACAGCATAGCGACCATCAAGTAAGTTGCGTCCTGCGGGAGTTAGTTCTGGTTCAAATAGAAAGAAGAAGACTTGTGAAGAACCGCCATTTACATCACGTTCGGGACGTGCTAAAGCTAAAGCACCAAAGGCGGAGAAGGGAAGAACAGGTAAGTCAGTGTAACGACCTGCTTCTTCTAAGGTGATACCGTAAGTCGGTTTTTTATCGCCTTTGACAAGGACTTCCAAAGGAATAGCACGATATTTACCCGTTTTTGGATCGATAAAACCTGCGTCTTGACCTGGTGGATCTCCGGTTTGTAAGACGTAAGATTCTTCAGAACGGGTGAATTCCAAACCGTTATAAAAACCCCGTTGTACCAAATCAACAAAATTTCCAGAAGTTACGGGGGCGCTGTAGCCATCTACAACAAGCGTCAGATCGCCTTTATTGGTTTTGACTTCTACAGTTGCACGACCTTTAAGTTGAGGTAAATTACTGTATTCGCTTGGTACTTCAAAGGGAAATTTCTTCACCATTGATTCTTCTAAAAGACCTACCAAACTGAGTAGTTTAGCCCTTTGTTCCTTAACTTGTTCTTTGTTTTTTGTTTTAACCACTTCTTGCAAAGTGTTAACGCCAGACTTTAACTCGGAAATCCAAGCCTCAGCTTGAGGTTTTCTTTCATCTGGGACACTGGCTAAAAGTTGGGCGGGTTTCTCAAGAATACGCGATGCTTTGCTGAGATCTTTAGAAACAGCACCCCAGCGTCGATTTGCTCGCAGTTGGTTTGATATGTCTTCTAAACTTGCTTGCAGTTCCCGCACGGGTTTATTCTCTATTGGAAGTGCGTACTGTAAAAGAGATTTACCGTCAGTAATGGCGTTACCAGCAGGTAGCGCAGCACTACAAGATGGTGTCCATCCAGCTGCACTTATTCCTAAAAATAGAGTGACCAGCAGCAGTGCAATGAGACTGTTATTCAGCCAGGATTTCAATATTTTGAACATGAGATGGCTTCAATGCAACATCAGATTGTTAACAAGATTTAACCCATTAATCATCTTCCCACAGGACTGCAAACAGTTTAGTCATAATCTCGTTTAAATAAACCCAGTAAAGGACCGAGAATCAAACCAAACACAAAGCCACCTATATGCGCCCAATACGCAACTCCACCTGTCTCCATACTCATAGCAGCTGGTTGCAAGCTTGCAAGACCGGATATGACATTTTGGACAATAAACAGTCCTATCAAAATCATCGCTGGAACTCTAATTGTCGTAATGAAAAATCCTAAGAAGACTAATGAAACGACTCCCGTGCGTGGAAAGCGAATAATGTAAGCACCCAAAATGCCTGAAATTGCACCACTTGCTCCTAAAGAAGGAATTGTAGAATTTACACCAACGAGCCACTGACACAAAGCTGCTAGAGCACCACAACTTAAATAGAAAATTAGGTATTTAAAATGACCCAAGCGGTCTTCAATATTGTTACCAAAAACCCATAAAAAAACCATATTGGATATGAGATGCCACCAGCCACCGTGTAAAAACTGTGACGTAAATAAAGTAGCCCACTCAGGTACGGATGGATTAACTGACGCACCAGCAAAACTAGCCGTTAACTGTCGTGGAATTACGGCATATAACTGTAGAAACTGTTCTAGTTGCGTCTCCGATAAACTCACTTCATGGAGAAAAAGTAATACGTTCATACCGATCAACCCATAGGTAATGTATGGGGTGATTCGGGTCGGGTTTTCGTCGTAAAGGGGAAACACAGGTGCTTTTCCTAATTTGCCACTACCTGAAATATAACTTGTTAGGGGTAGGACGATAGGGGACCAGGGGGACCAGGAGGACAAGGAAGATAATATCTTCTTCTCCCTTGTCTACTCGTTAAACTCTAACTACCTGACCAAAACTCTTCTTTTGGTTTGTCATTAAACAACCCGAGCAATGGACCGAGAACCGCACCGAAGAGAAAACCACCTGCATGCGCCCAGTAGGCAATACCGCCAGTATCAACACTGGTGGATGCTTCTAAAGAAGCAGCTCCAGAAATGGCTTGTTGAAGAAACCAAAACCCTAAGAAGAAGAATGCTGGGACGCGAAATGTGGGAAAGAAAAATCCTAGAGGGATAATACCGAGAATTTCTGCTTTGGGAAAGCGAAGAATGTAAGCACCCATAACACCTGCGATCGCACCACTTGCTCCTAAAGAAGGAATTGAGGAATTTTGTGCAAAATACCACTGACTCAAAGATGCTAAAACACCACAGGTTAAATAGAACAATAAATATTTAATGTGCCCTAACTTATCCTCAACGTTGTTACCAAAAATCCATAAAAACAACATATTACCACCCAGGTGCAATAGACCTGCGTGTAGGAATTGAGAGGTAATCAAGGTTGACCACTCTGGTACTGGTTGATTAACCGGAATTCCTGCAAAGCTAGCTGTGAGTTCTCGCGGTACAACAGCAGCAAGGTGTAAAAATCCGTCTAATTCTTGTGCAGGCAGACTTGCTTCAAAAAGAAAAGCTATGATGTTGGCAGCAATCAGCCCGTAAGTGACGTAAGGCGTAATTGTCGTAGGATTATCGTCTCTAATTGGAACCACAGAACTATTTCTCCATTTTTGAAGAACTAGCTCAGAATATCTGATTTTTTTTAAACTTTCTTCTAACCTATGACCTAACTAGAGATTAGGAGTGAACAAGGGAGCCAATTCTACCTTGTCTACCTTGTCCCCCTTGTCCCCAATTCTTTAATAGACTTTCATCGCCCGTTGCATCTCGCGCTGGTCTTGGCGTTTCTTAATGTCTTCACGTTTATCGTGAATTTTTTTACCTTTTGCCAGGGCAATACTAATTTTTACCCAGCCCCGCTTGAGGTACATCTTAAGAGGTATCAACGTTAAACCTTGCTGTTCGACTTTGCCAATCAACTTGCGAAGTTCGTCACGACGCAACAACAGCTTGCGCGTGCGCCGGGGTTCGTGGTTGAAATACTGACCGCTAGCCGTGTAAGGAGAAATATGGACGTTAATGAGCCATGCTTCTCCATCGCGAAGCAAAGCGTACCCATCTTGAAGATTTGCTTTACCCGCACGAATGGACTTCACCTCGGTTCCTGTAAGCTGAATACCAGCTTCATACGTCTCCAGAATTTCGTATAAATACCGAGCTTGGCGATTGTCGCTAATAACTTTGTAACCTTCGCTTTTTTCACTCATTGAGGATAATATTTACGTACAGTGTGTTAAAAAATTAATATGAATAAATATAACAAAGAAGAAAATTTTACATAAATTTTTGTCACGCACTCCTTTGAATGTTACCTTTATCTTTCTAATTTAGCTTTTTTCTACTGTTTTTGCTGGTTTGTATTGTTAAATAATCTTTTATTGAGGTAAAGTTTGGAAACGATTGGGCAAATAAAATAGTTTTTTGAATACCTTAAAAGCCTTTAGTTTCAAGCCTTTATCCTTCACAATACAGCCGTTAAAAAATTTTATATATCTTCAGGTGAGTCCAAACGGATCTTATTTTACCGCCATAGAATGATTTTGTTTGGGGAGGGGCTGGGTAAATTTGTGATTGAACGCGAAAGGAATTTGGGATTTAACTATGAAAAACAAATTGACTACAGCAATTGGTGCCGGCGTTATCGGTTTAAGCCTAGCTATGATGCCCCTCACTTTACCTGCTTCTGCTCAAACCAACAATAGCGATACTGGAACTGGAACCACCACCGGCAACACCACCACTGACACGACAACTTACCGTGGTGATAATGATTTTGATTGGGGTTGGTTGGGTTTACTTGGACTTTTAGGTTTAGGCGGTTTGGCTGGAAGACGCCATGAAGAACCAGCTCGTTATCGCGACCCCAATGCAGTTGGTACCTCTACTTATAGAGAATAATTGCGGTTTCTACTTAGCAGCCATTTAGCAAAGAATGGAGCTTAGGACTTTTTGAATTGAATAAACAGCAACTTGAAGGCAAGCCTTAGAATGTATTACTCTAAGGCTTATTTTAGTAGTAATAACTGCTCAGGCTGTTACTGATTCGCGTTTAATTGGTTTGTAGTAGCTAGCAATCAAAGCGACCATTAACCACCAAACTGTATTCACCTCAGGACGAAACCAAACGGTATCAACTGTGTTGTGACCGAGCGTTCCTGTTATGGCTGCGATCGCACCAATAATCCAGAAGCCATCCACACTGTTTGATTGTCGCAAACGCCGTAATTGCAGAATACCTGTATTAAAAGTGATAACAAGCAGCCACAAGAAACTGGCTAACCCAATAAACCCAGTTTCCACAGCTATCTCTAAGAAAATAGAATAAGCACTCAAGGCGGTGTAACGGGGAAGTTGGTAAAGAGGATAGACTTTGTTAAAAGCGTTGTGACCGGGTCCAATCCCAGTGAGGGGATAATCCTCAATCATCTTAAAAACGGCAGTCCAAACATTCTTACGAAAATTATTACTACTATCATTTCTGTCAGCAAAAATACTTAAGAAGCGTTCTCTCACGGGTTCAACAAGTAAAATTGCCAGCAGTAATACGCCTGTTAAACTACCTAATATTAACCACAAAGACCATTTACGCCAGAAAGGTGGCATATGTACGCTGAACCAAAAGTAAAGCAATCCCAGTAAAGTTAAAACAGAGACAACCAGTCCAATCCAGCCGCCACGGCTAAAAGTTAGAATTAAACATGCACCATTAACAACTAGCATTGTTACAGCCAGAGCTTTCGTCAACCAACTTCGCCATGCAAAAATGGCAACTGCGCTTAAAGCGACAGCTGGCAAAAGATATCCAGCTAATAAATTGGGATTGCCAAGATAACTGTAAACTCTTGTTGTTTTTGACAAAGGAGACATTGGATCAACCCAGGTAGCCAGCGCTGGTGCTCCAAAAAACCATTGTCTTAATCCATACACGCTTACAATAAGAGCTACGTGTAAATACAAGCCAATCAACCAGGAACGAAAGCGAGGAAACTTAAGAACTCGCGCACAAAGAACAAACAGTAACAAGTAAAGCGTAAAATTTCTTAAATCTGTCATCGCCGCTTTCTTAACAGGTGATAGTGCTGTAGCTACAACAGCAACCCCCCAATAAAGCAGTATTGGCAGGTGAATGGGAGTCACACTGGGCGCATTTGGTGAAGTCGTTTCGTCAGATACGGTTAACAGGAGCCAAAATCCTCCACAAGCAACCAATATCAACCCGAGTAGGTCATTCGCCACAAAAGGAGCTAGCCCATATATCAAGCTGAGCAAGGCTGTTGCTATTGCTTCTCCCCACTGTAAGAAAATACTACTTTGCCGCCAAGAGTGCAGTAATCCCACAACAGAACGGTGCAGGTAACTGGTGCTAAGGTATTCTTTCAACGGCAAGTAAGATAAAGTGAATTGTTGCCAAATTAAATTCATATACAACACTGTGAATAGATAGCACGCCCGCGCACAACTTTGATAATCATGACAGTCCCTGATTCTAAAAGTTCATGTCGCAGATTGCAAATTGTCAGTCTCCAATGAGAGTGACTGGTGTTGTGGGTTCTAGTACGTGAAGGCAGAGCCAAACGCTTGCTACTAGGGTAGAAGGCGCAAAAGCTTTTAATTGCAGCTTTATTATCTGTTACTAATGGTTGCCTTCTTTACGCCAAACTGTACTATTTTTTGTACCAACTACTAACCCATAACCACTCACTAACTATATATATGTCAGCCAAGTACCCCATAATCTGGACAATTTGCAATGCTAATCTAACACAGTCACTTTACACTCCCCAAATTAAAATTCGCTTGAAGATTCTACTGTGCTCGAACTTACCAAGGGTAAACTGAGTACATAGCGATACCCCGATTCTGATGAACCTTGAACCGAAATTTGTCCGCCGTGCAAGTGTGCTAAACGACAGCTAAGTTCTAAACCCAAGCTCTCACGAGACACATTTGCGGATGATTTAGTAGAATTTAAGTCAGAGACGATCGCAAGGACATCTGAAACAGGCGAACTTAACTCTGTTGGTTCTTCCACCATTACAGGTAAATCGGAGACATCCTCAGGTAAATCGGAATAACTATTGCCATTACTATAAGTGGAAGTACTTGCTGTAAACTCCAGCATGGGAGCTAAACTCTTAAGACGGAAGTAAGGCTCTACGTCTGTTATACCGTCCCCAAGCCAGGGATGTGAAACCCAAACTGTGATATTAACTAAATTGTCTTTGTAAGAAACATGAATGCGAACAACACTTCCTGTAGCGGAAACTTGAATTACATTAAAAACCAGATGATATAAAATTTGTCGTACTTTATCTTTATCTAGAGGTAAGATGCGACTGCGCCCTGGTTCTATGGATAAGCGAATATCTTGTTCGCGTCTGTTAGCTGCTTCTTCTAAGGTATTGATAGCTTGTTGACAGAGCATTTCAATATCTACAGGAGCTAAATTGAGTGTTAATGGGTTTTCATCTATTGTTCCAAGTTCAGAAATTTCATTCACTAGGGACAGTAAATATCGACCGCTGTGTTGAATTATTTCCAAATACTCTCTCTGTTTGGTTGTCAAAGGACCGTAAATCTCGCGTCCTAAAACACCAGCCATACCCAATACAGATGTCAAGGGAGTACGTAACTCTTGAGTCAATTGCGCTAATAGTGCTAATTTAAGCTGATTGGTGGGAACTGGAATTGATTCTTTTTGAAAAACACTTGGGTTGAGCCGAATCTCACCATTGCTAGTATCTTGGAATGACCAAGAAGAAACATTCATGGGAATATTGGTATTTGAGCCAGCCTGTAGCAGTCGATTGCGTTCAAATTCACTCATGCTCCAGCGAGCTATGATTTGTAAAAATTCAATATCTCTGTTGGTAAATTTACGCGGGACTAAATCCATCACTGCTAGCGCACCCAAGCAATAACCTGAAGCATCAAACAACGGTGCTCCTAGATATGCGCGAATACCGTAATCTTGCAACAACTTACTATAAGTGGAACGTTCTGCACCAGAGAGAAGATGTGTATCATCAATCACAACGATTTGCGAGCTTTCTACGACCTTCGTGCAGAAAGATTCCCGACGTGAGAGTTGACGACTTTGTGCGAGTTGGTTCATCAGCCCAAGTCTGGATAAGCCTATAGCTGATTTGAACCAGTGGCGCTCTTGATCTACAAACCCTAAGACACAAATTTGTGCTTCTAGAAAGTGCGCGGCTGTTTGAGTCGCTTCTTCAAAAACTGGAATTGTCTCTGGTTGACGTAAACCTAAATCGGTCAATGCCTTAAGACGTTGTTGTTCTCTCGTCTCTTGAGAAGCCCAACCATCTTTGAGCGTAAATAGTTTGTTTTCAGGCTCTACCATTGCCACTGTTACCTTGATGATAGCGAGGGTACTGTAATTTACATAACCACTAGGTCTGGTTAGTTGCTATTTTTAAGATTCCCCAATTTTTTGCCAGACAAACATACTAAAGGGTAATTTTTTTTTCAGTATAAGTTTTTAGCTATACAAAGGTTGTCTGACTTGATGTTTTGCAAATTATACACAAAACATTTCAGTATACTGTAGGGTTTTAATGGAAATAGACCACGGGCAATTGTTTGCTACAAAGACGGAAAATGACTTTTCCCTAACCCTTATGTTCTATTTTCTGAAAGAATAGCGTTAGTTTCAGATTTGACGTGGGTATGATAAGGTTGTGCTAAAACAGTAACCAGTAACTACGCGATCGACAATCGGTGTATGATTCCTGTTTTCTCGTCATCGTATACGTAAACGCTTTGTTGTCAAAGATAATCTTTTAAATTACTAAATGCAGATTTTGTTAATAAGGAAGATTTATCAAAAATTCATAAAGAAAACATATTTCCTTTACAAAGGGAATTGTTTTAAACTTTAGGATTCAGTCAAGAATGTAACAAACGCTTAAGAGAATGTTCGAGAAGCGCAGTATCATAACAGAGCTAGCAAACAGAATTCGTGGTTCTACAAGCACGACAGCCAGGGCGTTTGAATTCCATCAATCTGCTTGGGCGAACTTAAAAACTGTATTTCAATATTTTAATTTGTGAGAATTGTCTTAACAATGAATAACGTAACTGTTAAAGTTCCATTTGTAGACCTCAGTATACAACATCAAGCAATTCAATCTCAATTAGAACAGGCAATCCAATCTGTAATAGTACAAGGAGACTTTGTATTGGGACAGGCGCTGAAAGATTTTGAAGCAGCGTTTGCCAAAGCAGCGGGAACAGAATACGGTGTTGGTGTTGCTTCGGGAACTGATGCGATCGCTCTTGGTTTGCAAGCCTGTAACATTGGTCTTGGAGATGAAGTAATTTTGCCAGCAAACACCTTTGTAGCGACTTTAATTGGGGTGTTACGTGCGGGAGCAAAACCGATTTTTGCAGATTGCGATCCACAAACAGCATTAATTGATTTAGAGTCAGCAGCCCGAGTGGTTACCCCTAACACCAAAGCCATTATCCCCGTACATCTCTACGGTCAGATGGTATCGCCAAAGCAGTTATTAGACTTTGCTGACGCACATAAACTCCTCATCTTTGAAGATGCGGCGCAAGCACATTTAGCAACAAGAGAAGGATATCGAGCAGGCTCTGTGGGGATAGCAGCAGCTTTTAGTTTCTATCCAAGCAAAAATTTAGGAGCATTTGGAGACGGAGGAATGCTCTTAACAAAAGATCCAGACATAGCACAAAAAATGGTTCGCTTGCGGAATTATGGTGCAGCGCAAAAATACATTCACATTGAACCAGGTACAAATAGCCGCTTGGACACGATGCAAGCTGCTGTGCTGCTTCAAAAGCTTCCACATTTACCGGAATGGAACCGCCAGCGTTGGAATGCAGCACAGCAGTACGACGCCGAACTAGCACATCTCGCATCAAGTGGCATTATTCCCATACAAAATGAAAGTGGAGAAGGACACATTTATCACCTTTACGTTATCAAAGTTGATAGTTCTTGTCCCGTGAAACGGCAACAAATTCAAGAAAAATTAGCTGCAGCAGGAATTCAGACGGGAATTCATTACCCAATTCCCTGCCATCTTCAACCAGCCTTTACCTATCTAGGTTATGAACTTGGGGATTTCCCTAAAGCCGAAATGCTATCAGAGCAAATATTATCTTTACCCATGTATCCTGGTTTAAGTAGCACTCAAGTTAAAGAAGTTGTGTCAGAAATTGGTTGCATCTGCTAATGGTGAGACCAGCCCTGCAGGCGGGTTTCCCGCCGTAGGGGACTGGTGAACCCGAAGGGCTAATGGCTAATGGCTAATGGCTAATGGCTAATGGCTAATAGCTAATGGCTAATGGCTAATGGCTAATGGCTAGTGGCTAATGGCTAATGGCTAATGGCTAATAGCTAATGGCTAATGGCTGATGGCTGATGGTGTATTAATCATAAGCCACGAGCAAATATCAATAGCTAGAGAGAAAAATGCAAATTCATCGTCAGCTAAAAAAAACAAATTCCTCACAATTGATAATCCTAGCAATACTGGCTATTCTAGTATTGCTTTACGCTCCGGTTTTACTGCAGTGGTGGGAAGGTTGGATCAGAAAAAATATTAGTACGGAACACGAGTATTTTAGCCATGGTATTATTGGGATTCCATTTGCTGCTTACTTAGCTTGGAAAAATCGCTCGAGATGGCAAAGGCTTCCCAATATGTCCCATCCCGTAGGAGCTTTTTTACTGATAGTAGGGGCAATTTTTTATCTGAGCGGTGTTAGTGAATGGGTGAACATATCATTCCCTGCAATCCTAGCAGGAATATGCTTGTGGTTAAAAGGAGTTCCCGGCTTTAAACTACAAGGATTTCCTTTGTTGCTAGTGTTTTTAGCAACACCAACAGCACTACCTTATCTTGTTGCTCCTTATACTTTACCGCTCCAAAGTTTTATCGCTGGTACTGCAGGTTTTATATTGAGTCAGTTTGGCTTACCAGTTACTGTCGATGGTATCAATATATATACAAATGGAAGAATTGTGGAGGTTGCGCCCTATTGTGCGGGATTAAAAATGTTGTTTACGACTCTTTATGTGGGCTTAATGCTACTTTACTGGACTGGTGCTTTATCTTCCCGCCGTACAACAGTTTGGTTTTTGTCTACAGCCGTTGTCATTAGTGTCAGCGCTAATATTATTCGCAATACGTTACTGACTTTCTTTCACGGTACGGGACAAGAGGGTGCTTTCCAATGGTTACATGACAGTTGGGGTGGAGACCTTTACTCTGCTTTGATGTTACTAGCATTAGTACCCACTTTAAATTGGCTCGACGAGCGTTTTCATGAAGTTCCAAAAGAGAAAGGGCTGGAAACTGGAGTATCTGAGTAAACTGAGTGCTCTCCAACCTCCCAATCCCCATTCCCTCATACCTAAATCCTGTAATATTACTAGAGCCAATGCCCAATTGAAGACTTAAAATTTTACCAAGTTCTGTGAATTTTACCCGATGACTTCCTTTTCCAAATTCATTAAGGAAAAACAGTTTTCCCAAGTAGTGGTGCTGTTACTGCTGCTCGTACTGTTGGCTCTAGGAGCTATTCCTGGTTATCTAAAAGGACGCTGGGAGTGGAACGAACCACCAAGAATCGTGACTCTCAAAGAATTGAAGGAGATACGCAAAACAGGAATATCTATTCCTGGCTGGAAAACTGTAGAACAACGGGAGCAAGAAATTGGCTCAAACAAGTGGTCTTACCAACTCATTGAAAAAGAAGGTCAGCAGACTAAAGCAATTGTGTTATTGCTACCACAAAACGGACCTAGAAATCAACCTCAAGTAGAATGGACAGAAATTGACAGTCTGTGGCAGTGGCAAACTGCTCAAAATCGTGCTGCTGAATTTACTGTCACATCACCTCAAGCATCGGCTTCTGCAAATACCGAAATTAAGGTACAAGCAAACTTTTTCCGTGCAACAGCAAACAAACAAAGTTTTGCGGTTTTGCAATGGTATGCTTGGCCTACTGGTGGCAGTGCATCACAGATATCTTGGTTTTTAGCTGATTTGTCAGCACAATGGCACAAGCATCGCGCTCAGTGGGTAGCAGTTTGTATTCTCCTTCCGATGGAACCTTTGGGACAAGTAGAAAAGACTTGGAATGAGGTGAAGTCAATCGGTCAATCAATCCAGGGTGTTTTAATGTCAGGACCTTTGAATGATTCAAAAGTCAAAAGTTTAAAGTCGAAATAAGATTTTGTACGATATTTTTATTTAGAAAGGGTGCTGTGTCTTGTATAGAAGTAAAATAAAAATTCGTCAGCGCTCACACTAATTTGTACAGTTCCTGGTTATTTTATGCGTATATTTAGCGCCCTATCTTTCATAGGTCTTCATGTTGGCGTCTATTTAATAGCAGCAACTGTTCAACCTGTTGCTGCTCAGAATATCCCAACTCAAGAGTTACCACCAGGATCGTCTACTACGCCTCCAAGGAATATTTTAGAAGAACCAAGACAAATTGAACCTCCTACACCTCCCTCTGGTCCTGAGGTCGATCCATCTCTAAGCGATGGCGTATCACCTCAATTTACCCGCTACCTCTTAGGACCGGGGGATGGTGTCAACGTTTTAATTCAGCGCCCTTCTGGTAAGTACCGCTTGGGACCGGGAGATGGTATCGCTGTTTCAGTTCAACGCTTTCCGGATCTGAGCTTTCAAGCTATCATCAACCCTGAAGGAAACATTGTAGTCCCTTTATTAGGAACAGTTTCACTCAGAGGCTTGACCTTGGAACAAGCTCAAGAAAAAATTCGTGTTGGCTTAAATCGATTTGTTGTCGATCCTATTGTGGCATTAGCTCTGACGATACAACGTCCGGAGTTAAGCTTTACGGCTCAACTAAACCCAGAAGGCAATATTATCGTGCCACAAGTGGGAACAATATCTTTGCAAGGTTTAACTTTGGATGAAGCCCAAGAAAAAATTCGTCTGAGTTCAAGCCGCATCTATGTCGATCCAGTTGTGTCAGTATCCCTAGCCGCACAGCGTCCGGTTCAAATTACCATTAGTGGAGAAGTGACACGACCGGGAATTTATTCTATTGCTTCCGGGCTTCCTCGTGTTGGGGATGCTTTAATCTTAGCTGGAGGTTCTTCGATGACGGCAGACCTGCGACAAGTACAAATACGCAGGCGCTTGGTTGATGGTTCTGTCGCTACACAAAATGTTGACCTATACACTCCCTTGCAAAATGGAGGTTCGGTACCAAATTTACGCTTGCAAGATGGCGATGCTATTGTGATTCCCCGTCGGGAAATTGCTGCAGACGATGGTTACGATCGCAACTTGGTGTCTCGTTCAACTTTAGCAGTACAGCAAATAAGAGTCAGGGTATTAAATTATGCCTCAGGAGGGATCGTCACAATACCACTACCGAATGGGAGTAATTTTTTAGACGCCTTAGCAGGGGTGAATCTTGATACTGCTAACCTCAGAGGGATCAAACTGTTTCGTTTCGATCCGGAACGCGGTAGAGCTATTGCTCAAACCCTCAATGCCAGAAAAGCACTTTCAGGCGACTCATCTCAGAATGTACCACTTCAAGATAACGATGTCATCGTAATAGGTCGGAACTTGATAGGTAAAATTACAAATGCTATCAGTCTGATTACCCGTCCTTTCATCAGTATCAATGCTTTCCTCGACTTCTTTAACGACTTTGGTCGTGATTAAGTGTTTGGCATAACATAGTAGGGTGAGGAGCTAACAGTGACCGGAGATCGGACCTCACATCTAAAATTTCAAGCTCGACCTGTTTTTCTTAAATGTTGCTATGACTCCACCGATTGTTAAACGCTACCTCATCGCCTTTGATAAATATAAATGGATTGGTATTGCCAGTTTTGGTTTGGTTGTAGTGGGTTCAACGGTGGTGGCTTTGCAACCAGAACCAGCACCTACCTATATGGCAAATGGTGCGTTGACCTACGCTCGTCCGCCAGTTTCTTTTTCGACAACTGGTACTGAAATTAACCTGCAAGGGCAAGAACTCAGTGAGGAAATTTTACTGTCAGATCAGATCGTTGAATCTGTCGCTACAAAATTAAACATTAGTCCCAAGAAAATCGCGACAAGTGTTAGCCTCAAACTACCTGAAAGAGCAAAGGAAGCAGCAGATGCACAACAACCAACGACAATTGAATTGAGATACAGAGATAGCGATCGCCAGCGAGCAAGGGACACCTTAGCAGAATTGATGGAGGCAATGATCCGTTTAAGCGGTGAGATCAATACAAGGCGATTAAACGCAATTATTACAAAAGTTAACGAACGCATACCAGCAGCGAAAAGGGATTTACAAGTTGCAGAGCGCAAACTAGAACTTTACGATCGCAGAGAAAGACCGGCAATATTAGCAGCAGAAAATGGCAGTTTGCTCAACGCCATTACTAGCAGTCAAATTCAACAGAGGCAAATTCAACTTACACTTTCAGGAATTGAGGCTCAAATTCGGAGCATTCAAGAAAAATTGGGTTTGAATGTCAACCAAGCTTACGTCTCTTCTGCTCTGAGTGCAGACCCGATTATTGCCAACTTGCGAACGCAAATCTATCAAACGGAATCTCAAATAGAAGTTTACAGGAAAGATCTCCGACCCGACCACCCAACCATGATTCAGCTGCAGCGTCAGAAAGAAGCTTACGAAAACCTATTACGCCAACGTGGTGGAGAGGTGATCGGGGGTCCTGATGGCGCAGCACCTTTACAAGGAACGGTATCCATTCGTTCTCGAAGCAACCTAGACCCTGCAAGGCAAAACCTGGCAAATCAAATGGTGGCTTTGCAAACTCAACGGGAAACGCTGCGACAGCAATTAATAGATTTGGGAAAGGATGAGACACGACTGCGGCGAGAGTATGCTTTGATACCAAACAAGCAATTGGAGCGATCGCGCTTAGAACAGGAAGTCGGACTGAAAAAAGCCGTGTACGACCAAATGCAGGTGAAGTTGACCGACGCCAAAACAGCAGAAGCGGAAACGGTGAGTAGCCTGGGTATAGCCAGACCAGCTGTAGCACTTCCTGTAGTGACGCCACCTAAGAATCCAGCCATTACCTTAGGTGTGGGTAGTTTACTGGGACTAGTCGTTGGTGGTGGCGTGATATTTTTGCTAGGAGCACTCGAAGGAACTTTCAAAACCAAGGAAGATATCCGCGATACCCTCAAACAACGCGAAGTTCCCCTCTTGGGCGAATTGCCTTTGATGCCAGTTGCCGATCTACCCCCCGGAGCATTGCCAGTTGTCTTATCTCCAGAATCTCCCTACCTGGAATTTTATGAGAAGTTCCGCAGCAATCTGCGCCGGATTGGTGGTAGAACCTTAAAGGTCGTGTTAATCGCAAGCACCACTAGCAGTGAAGGTAAGACTGCGAGCGCTTATAACCTTGGAGTCGCCTCCGCCCTAGCTGGAAAACGCACTTTGATTGTTGAAACTGATTTGCGATCGCCCTCTCGTGCATCATCCTTGAAGGTCAGCCCCGACCCCGACGCCATTGTCGATCCATTACGCTACTACACTAGTTTAAGCGAATGTATCCGCCTAGTACCTGATATAGAAAATTTATACATCTTGCCCAGTCCCGGTCCCGTGCGTCAAGCTGCTGCTGTTCTCGAATCCAGCGAATTTAAGCGGTTAATGGAAGACGTGCGCGAACGCTTTGATTTTGTTATATTAGACACCCATTCTATGAGCTTATCGAACGATGCTCTGTTAATTCAACCTTATAGTGATGGCATAGTACTCGTAGCACGACCCAATTATACACAGGAAAATATGCTAACTGAAGCTATTGACCAATTAACAGAATCAGAGCTACCACTGTTGGGAACAATTGTCAATGGGGCAGACATCGTTGTCAACGTACCTCCTCCTGCTCTACAACAACCACCAAACACTCCCCCTGAAGAAGAACTTTCAGTCGGAGCAAGAAGATAAATCCCGTTTTCCTCTCGAGTTGGTGGCGGTAAGTTAATCTTAATCTTCAAGTTTAATGACTTCTACCTACTGAGTTCCCAGACTGAGCCAGGGAATAAAGTCTGCGAGGCTGAGCCTCGCGAGACAGATAGTTACCGGAACTAGAGGAGTCCTCCACCTCAACGGTTTTCCCTGGCTGAGCCTAAGAAAAAGGTGAGGGGGGAGTGAGTGTAAGGTCTGTCGAACTTACGTTGGATGAAGTGGATAAAAGTCAATCGGTAAAAAAGTAAAAATAATTAACAATAATATTAATTATTACTGACCAATTATTTTTCTTTAAATCTTAGGTTAAAAAGGTTATAAGAAAACACGGTTGGTGTGGAAAGAATTAGGGGCTTATACAATAGCCCTCCTTAAAAAGGGGGGTTCGGAGATTTACAACATATGAAATCTTCAAAATATCATTGAGGTTGCATAAGTTCTAAGAGGAAAGGATAAAGTATAAAAGATGAAGTATCGCGATCGTATAAATACGGCTTTAAGAAATAAAAGGGCTTCACACTTAATATTTTCCTAGAGAAATTCAGGGTCTGCATTTATTCAAGAGAGAAATACTCGCTTATAGATTAGGCGAGGACAAAAGTAACTATGCAAAGAAATCTAAAACCAGCTAAAATCCTGACAAATAACAAATGAACACAACAATTAAGACTGGGGGCACAACTAATATTTTTGAAAACCGCCGTTCTCTGGCTGCAAAAATCACAAGTACAGAGATAGATTTTCAATCTTTAGAATCTGTGATACACAACCTTGAAGAAAATCGCCAGCAGTGGTTAACATCGTCTCATGTTTCAAAGACCGTTCAAACTTTGCCAGATAACAACTTAGCAGAACTACAGCAAAGTATTAGGCATGAATTAGAAAAACTGCATAAAATTAAAGAACTTTATTGTCGAGAAACAATAAAAATAGGCGTTATCGGACGACCAAAACAAGGAAAAAGTCGATTATTACAAAGTTTAACAGGGTTAACAAGTGCTGAAATTCCAGATGGATACAGACAGCATTGTACGGGAGTTTATTGTAGTATCCACAACAACTTTTTGGAGGAAACTTATGCAGAAGTATATTTTTACTCCGAAAATTCGTTTCTTACAGAAGTTATTTATCCCTACTATGAAAAGTTGTCTTTAGGGCTCAAGCCCAAGACAATAGATGAATTTGCAGCCAAAACTCTACCTTTATTACCAAGCGTTTTTTCCTCAGAAGTAGACCAGGAAACTATGTATTTGCGCTTGGTAAGGTATCACATCAATGTAGAAAAGTACCGTCATCTCCTCGGACAACCTTCTCCCCGTCGCATTTCTAAAAATGAGATTCCAGAATATATCGCACAAGAAACAGCTTACGGACAGCAAAGCTTGTTTAACTACTTAGCTGTTAGAGAAGCAAAAATTTATTGTAAATTTCCCAACACTGATGTTGGAAAATTTGTCTTTGTGGATCTGCCCGGTCTTGGGAATACTGGTATTTGCAACGAGCATTCTCTTATCAAAAAATTAGTACAAGAAGTTGATGCTATTTTGTTTGTACGAATGCCAAAGTCAATGGGAGATATCTGGAAAGAGGTAGATATTAGTTTATATGAAAAAACACTTGCTGCAATAGCTGACTTACCATCTCATGTATGGTCTCTTATGGTAATCAATCGTACAGAAGCTCATTCACCCTATCGAGATAACTTAAAAACTTGTCAAGATTTAGTATTAGAAATTACCAATAAAAGTAGAAATATTTCTGAATACATAATAGCTAACTGTGCAAACAGCCAAGAAAGTTACAAACTTTTAGAACGTTCCCTAAATTCCATAGAGGAAAAAAATCTTGAATTAGGTTACAAAGACATCTTGTTGAGCCAGCAAAAATTAGCTATAGTGCAAAGCAAAGTTAATGCTGAGTTAGATAAAGTGGTAAAAGCTCTAGATTTAGCAACTCAAGATGCCCCGGAATCTGCATTATTTGAGATACAGTTCAAAGAAGTTGTAAGGGATTTGACCAATGGTCTTGAGAAGCTGCTTCAAGAACTGCGAAAAAACCGAGAGTCCATTGATTTGGAATTCAAAAAGCAAATTGAAACGGCTTTACAAGCGTATCGAAATGATACGGGAATTCCTTCAATTCAAGAAATAGAACACCTGTATAGTCTTGAAAAAAACTATCATGTGGTTTATGAGAAGTATTTACACGAGATTCGCGCTCGTTTATTACAACATCTTTTATTATTAGATGAAGGGTTAAAGCGATCGCTCAACAAAGTCAAATCACAAGTAGCAAAAGTACTTATTGACAAGGGACGTTTGGGGAGCTTGACACAAGAACGAGGAACTGAATTTCTTCATGCCGTTGCCACTCAAATACCACCCGAACTGATTCCTGGGGTACCAAGCCAGCTAAAATACGGATTTAAAACACTTGCTGAATATCAGCTTTCTTATCGAGGATTCATACAGCATCGCCTCCGTAAGTCCCTTGATGGGTTGACTCCGAATGAACCAGCAACACTCAAGCTCACAAAATCGACTTCCGCCGAACAAGTCCTCTTAAATCTCAAGATTGCTTGTGCTGAAACTCTCAGTAAATGTGAGAGTACTTTGAAGCAGTTGCTCAGCGAACCAAATCAAGCCGCTTATGCAATTGTAGAAGAGTTTTTTGACACCATCCTTCGCAGGACAAATATAGAACGTGAGTGGCGCATCTTTTTACAAGAAGACAGAGAACAAAGCCAACAAGAAATTCTCCAGGAAAGCGATCGTCTTTTGACATCACGCGATGTACTTGATTTAGCTCAACCCACAGCAGTTACAAATTAAATAAAGCAGCACCAGAAATGGTTATTGGTCTGTAGTTGAGATGCGCGTGCTTCTCAACTACAACGTCTTTTAGCCCAGCAATTAAACTTCTTTTTTAAAGATTTTATATTAAAACTTTCTCGCTGGCTTCTTCAAAGAAAAAATGACGAACTTAGGCGCATATTACTTGAAGAAATAGGATATTACCAATCTTCAGACAAAGTTTAATCTTTATTAACGTGCGCTCGTGTAAAAACTTCAATCGCATTAAAATGCCGAAAGCCCGATCTATAGTGACCGGGCTTGTAATAATGATAGTTGGGCTAAATGCCCTCGGCTAATTATAGGCTTAGACATAAGTGATTACTCTGATAATATCTACCACTGCCCATTCGGTAGTTCCGGAAAATTCTCTATCCAAAGTAGTAATTTCCGCAAGGAAGCCTAAAGCTGGGCAAAAAGCCCTTCCCAGTCGATCGCAGAAGGTCTCGATCCTTTGTTAATGATTTCAAACGCTTTCCCTTCAGCGTGAGGGTTTTGAATGCACTCCACACAGGCTGCAGCAACATCAATACGGCTGGTTTGCCCTGTTAATGTGTCTCCCGTTCCCAAAACAACACCATATTTGCCTGCTGTTGTTGCTTTTAACAGAGTATTGAGGTCATAAGAAGTATATGGTCCGTCGATCAAACGTCCGGGACGGATTATAGTATAGGGCAATCCAGAATTGATAATAGCTTCTTCACCTTGAAGCTTGGCATCCAATACACCAAAAGCATTGAGGACGCTGTAAGGAAATTGAGATTTGTGGAGAACCCCACAGGAAGACACGAAGACAAAACGTTTCAAATTGCGGGGTGCTGCTGCTACTAAATGGCTGACCCCTCGTGCATCTACTTGTAAGGGGCTATTTCTTGCCCTTGTTTCGCGATCGCTACTGTTAAGCAATAGCTGAGCCCACTCAATTAAGTTAGGTTTCGGCTCAAAATCCCATCTTTCCGAAGGAAAGGCAGTTGTTCCAGTACAGCAGATGATATAGGCAACATCCCGTACTGCTGTGGGGAGAGTACTTGGATCGCGTATGTCACCAATGGCAATGTCTACTTTGCGCTCAAACATTTTCTCCGCTTTTGTAGAATTGCGTGTCAAAACGCGAACTTTCAAGCCTTTCTCTAATAATTTGCCTACTGTTAACTGACCTACCCCACCCGTAGCGCCAGCAACCAGTACTAAATCTTCTGTCACGTTAAAAGAATTTTTAACTACATATAATATAGAGTCTATCGCAAATAACAATACCTTTGCCAATTCCTGAAAACTCTTGCAGACTGGAAGTCTGTGGCTGCACAAACGAAGCCCACCTACGTGGGCTAGAATCCTTATAGCCCTTGCCTGGTATTCCCTTTTGCCTCCTGCCTCCTGCCCTCTGCCTTTCTCGATAAAACAACTGATATACACAAGCTTTTACATGAACGCAACAAATCGGGCTGAAAAAATTGTCAGCATTATTGAAAAACGACGTCCCCTAGCCCAAAAAATTGAACGGGTGGAGGCTAATTTAAAATCTCTCGCCTCTGCACTTCGTTCTCTTGAAAACCATCGCAATGAATTGCTAGCACGAGTGGAAGACGCAAATGCGATCGGGCGTTTGAAAGAAATTGATTTGGGGAGGCTGCAACTCAGCATCACTATTGAATTAGAAGTCTTAAACAAGCTAAAAGTGCGTTTTTGCCGAGACACTCTCAACATAGGAGTTGTGGGACGAGCCAGACAAGGAAAAAGTCGCCTGCTACAAAGCTTAACAGGGCTGACGGCTGCTGAAATTCCCGATGGAGACAGGCAGCATTGTACGGGTGTCCGCAGCATCATTCATCATAATCCCAATGTAGAAACTTATGGTGAAGTCTGGTTTCACTCCGAGCGATCGTTTTTAGATGAGGTTATTGCTCCCTATTACGAAAAGCTATACTTGGGTGCAAAACCGATCGCAATTGCTGAATTTGCCGCTCATCCTCTACCTCCACTCCCTCACAATCTTCCCGGATATGCGGAACCGGGGGCGATGTACGAACATTTGAGCCGATACCATACCCATTTCGATAAGTACCGCCATCTTTTACAAGAACCTTCACCCCGCCTCATTTCTCGTAACGAAATTCGCGAGTATGTCGCTCAAGATACCCCTGATGGTCAAAGAGTTTTTTTCAACTATTTAGCAGTGCGGGAAGTAAAAATTGTTTGTCAGTTTCCTAACAAAGATGTCGGACAAATTGCCTTGGTCGATATGCCTGGATTGGGAGATACAGGTGTTGGGGATGAAGAACGACTGATGAAAACTTTGGGACAAGAAGTTGATGGTATCCTCTTTGTGCGAATGCCAAAGTCATCTGGTGACTACTGGGCCGATGTCGATGTGCGTTTGTACGATACAGCACGGGCTTCCCTCGTAGATTTACCTGTTGAGTTATGGTCTTTCATGATTCTCAATCGGACAACTGCTGAGTCAAAAAATGGGGATAATTACAACAACTGTCAGGATTTAGCAGATACATTAATGGAAAAACATCTGCAGGTGGTTCGTTGTTTGACTGCTAACTGTGCCAATATAGATGCAGCAAGTGAAGTGTTGGATGAAATACTCAATTATTTAGCCGATAAGATTACTTCATTAGATGAGCAATACGCCTCTTCCTCCCAAAACAGGTTAATGCAACTCCAAAATGGGGCGATCGCAGAATTAGAAAAAGCTCGCAAAGCTCTGGGTGAAGCAGTACAACAAGACAATTGGTTCCCCTTGTTCTTACAGCTTTTTGACGGTGTGTGGAACGATGTAACCAGTGGTTTGGAAAAACTGCTGAGACATCTCAAACAACAAAGAAACTCTCAAGACATTCATTTTAAACAGCAAGTAGAAGCAGCTGTTGAAGCTTGTCGTACAGACACTGCTATCCCTAGTTTAGAAGAGATTGAGAAAAGACGCGATCGCGTTGGTGGCTATCCCAACGCCTACTACGAATACTTAAACGAACTTCGCGCCTACCTGTCACAACATTTCTTAGCCCTAGATAGCGGATTGAAGCAATTGCTTTTTAAAGTTAAATCTCAAGTAGCAGAAGTTTTGATAGAGCGGGGACGATTGGGGGGACTGACAGAAACCAGAGGTTATGAATTTTTGAATGAAATCGCCAAAGAGTTACCCGAATCTTTACCAAAATTAAAGTTAGGATTTGAAATCCTTGCAGAATTTGATATTTCCTATCGTGGGCTCATCCAGCACCGCATCCGCAAACATTTAGATGGTTTGACACCAGACGAAACCTCACTGCAATTGTCAAAATCTCCCTCTGCAAAAGAAATCTTCACCAACCTGAAAACCTTGCATGCAGAAGCTTTATACAATTGTGAAACAGCTTTAGAAGATCTGTTATGCGAACCCAGCCTAGCAGCATTTGCCATAGTAGAAGAGTTTGTCGATCGCGTACTGCGTGCTGAGGGAGCAAAGACAGAATGGCGCATTTTTTTAGAAGAAATCAGAGCCATTGTTTGGCATGATGAATTTGAACAGCTTGGCGATCGCACTCGATTGCGCCGGGAGTGGCTTCACTCAGTAGACAAGGCGATGATAGCCCATCATATTTTGTAAGAAATCAGATACTCGACTTTTTTGAGAAGTTAGGTATCTTAATAGATTTTTTGCAATTTTTGCAATCACAATGTCAGGAAATATCAATGGACGAACTGAAAATCACAATGTTGGGACCGAGTGGCGTAGGTAAAACCACTCTTTTAACTGCTCTCTACGAACAATTTGAAAATACGATTGGTAAAACAGATTTACAACTAACACCTGACGAAGAAAGTTCGGCAATTTTGCAAGAACGTTTAATGGAACTCAAAAGTCTGCTGAATGATTTTGAACCAAGAGGAGGAGTCAGAGGAACAGAAGGAGAACCCGAACATCTTCGGTCTTTTGTGTTTGGTTTGGGAAAAAAAGGTAAAAAGCCCTCCTTAGAACTTCACTTTCAGGATTATCCAGGAGGTTACCATGCTGCCAAAGCCACTCCTGAAAAAAAGCAATTTGTTAAGAAAATGCTGACAGAATGTGTTGCCGTATTAATTGCTATAGATGCACCTGCTTTAATGGAACAAAAAGGAAAGTGGCACGAGCAAATTAATAGAGTGCAACAAATGACTGACTTATTTAAAATAGCTTATCAAGATTTAGAATCACCAAGATTGGTTATTTTTGCACCTGTAAAATGTGAGAAGTATTTAAAAGATGAAAAAACGGCGCAAGAGCTATTAATACGTATTAAAGAAGGATATGCAAAATTAATAGATTTGTTTAATGCATCAGCATTACTAACCAAAGTAGCAGTTGTTGTCACCCCCGTACAAACCGTGGGAAGCGTCGTTTTTTCGAGAGTAGAGATAGAGAGTAACATACCTCATTTTCTCTTTCGGAAAACCAGTCATGATGCAGCCTATAGCCCAACCGATAGCGAGCAACCTTTGCGGTATCTCTTGAGATTTTTATTAAAACTTCATTTAGATACTCGGAATTGGGGTTTGTTTAATTTTCTTCGCGATTTATTGGGCAGAGATTATTACCTGAAAGAAGCAATTCGTCAGTTTGCCAGTGAATGTAAAACTAACAATGGATTTGCCATTTTACAAGGAGAAGATTTATTAAAAGTTTAACGAACCAAACTAAAATCTAAAATGGTATAACTTATGAAGATTTACGTACAAAGTCGCGGTTTTTCACAAGACTATGATTACTGCTGGTTGCCAGAAGTACCACCTATTTTGAGACAATACCGAATTAGCGATGTTATTCAGAGTGAATCACCCTCTGTTGTTTTAGGGCGCTATGACAATAAATTGCTATTACTAGTGACCGGTCTTGAGGCTAGTGAAAGGGTAGATTTTCAGGGAAGGAGAATTCGTAATTCTGTAGCATGGGTTGGTGAAGATAGTGAAGCCAACGAGCAAAAGTTACGTGCGATCGCAGCTTATTCCTTACGCGGATTGTTGGATACCGACGTTGACAAAGCCGTACAATTTGGCGGTGAGTTTGGTTTTGAAGTTGCTTTTGATACCATCAGCCACTTAAAGATCGATGAAGTCAGGCATTTTGATGCCAAATTGGAAAGTAAAATTGGCAGAAATTCCGAGTATTTACGGAACGATATAGCTTATGAGATAGAAGAAAGGCGTTTGCCAAAAGGTAACGGCTTCAATAACATTCCCCTTGTGGTCGTTACTGGTATCAAATCGGCAAATGCTTTAAAACAAGCAAATGTTTGGCGTGGGTTATCTAATTTAGTACAGGGGGAGGGATGGCTTGAACCTTATAAAAAAAGTTACCCGTCAGAGCCAGCGCTTGCAAGCAGCAACCAAACGCCTCAAAAGAACAATTCGTTAGTTTTTACGCTCTTGTTAATAGCTGTCATTCCAGTTGCTATGATTCTATTTCTGTTTATCCGTTAGTGAATTCATCAAACTGCAAATAAGATAGAAAGTGTGGTTGTCTGTAACGTATGTAACGGTTTGGAGAATTGGCGATGAGTCAAGCGCTAAGGACAGGGGCAGATATGTCTTCACTTGTCTCTGAAGACTACAAATACTGGTATCAGCAGGGTAAGCAGCTCGACAAACAAGAACGTTATGAAGAAGCGATCGTGTATTACGATAAAGCTCTGGCAGCTAGCCCGGATAACTACTGGGTTTGGTATGACAGAGGCAGCGCTTTACGGGAATTAGGTCAGTACGTGGCGGCTATTGTCAGTTACGATCGAGCACTATCTATTCGTTCTGATGATTACTGGGGATGGTATAACCGGGGCTGTATTGCACTGGAGGATTTGGAATGGTTTGAGGATGCGATCGCAAATTTTGATAAGGCACTTGAAATCCGTCCCCGTGACTTCTGGGCATGGTTTCGTCGAGCCGAAGCCCTACGACATTTAGATCGCTTTGAAGAAGCAGTTTTCAATTACGAGAAAGCTTTGTCGAGACGTTCCAACGATTACTGGTCATGGTTGCGACGGGGGGATGCTTTGAGACATTTAAGTCGCTACGAAGAAGCACTTAAAAGTTATGATGAAGCACAATATTTTCGCCCTGATGAATTTTGGGTTTATTACAAGCAAGGAGATACTCTTAGATATCTAGGTAGGTATAAAGAAGCGCTTGAGAAATATCAAAAAGCAACAGAATTCAACTCAGATGATGAGTACTCCTTCTACAACACGGCTTGTTGTGCAGCCCGAGTAGGCAACGAAGCGTTAGCAATTGAAAGCCTAGAAACAGCTTTAAAAATCAATCCAAATTTTCAATTGTTTGTTAAAACTGACCCTGACTTGGAACTGCTCCAAGATAACAGACAGGTAGAAGATTTGCTAAGCAAAATAGCTGAGTGGAATACTTAACATTTTCCCCAGCATATCAACACTACTTGAGTTTTATGTAAAAATTATTTCATCCCCTGGATAAATCACAGGGGTTTTCACCCTCCCATTATGTTCTGATAGTTTAGTTTTTTTAAGTTGTTCTATTTACATTTGATAGCAATGCTCCAAACGGTTTAAATTTATCTGGATATTGGCTGGATACAATAGATTCGATGGCTCGTGTTAAAGTTACTGCATCATTAAACTCTTTAGATTCCTGTAGAGCCTCATAGAGTGAGTTGATCTCTTGTGGCAATGGGTTTGTAAAGACACGCAGTTCGGTAATATCTAATCTTCGGTTGAACTCATTTACAGTATGCCGCCATTGGTGTAAGAGCGAAAATAATTCTCTATCCTTACGCTCTGCAAAGACACCAGATGCGAGCGCTGTTTCAGTAACTGACACAATTAATCGCGGAAAAACTACCGGTCGTCCGGGCTTGTGTGAGTTTGAGTTAAATCGGTTATCAGATAGAATTGCCTCATTCGATCTGCACTCATTGAGTAAAGCACGCATAAACTCTACCCTCTTTTCGTAAGCTGTTGCCCATCGTTCGGCAAAAATTCCTGTGATTGTTGCTAATAATCCAAGAGCTGTTAGTAGTGGCTCAAAATTTTTTTCCCTAGTCCACCAGATCGTGGCTAGAATAAATCCAAGAAGTAAAGGGAAAAATGTAATCAAGGTTACTAATATTTTCATACTTGTATCATCTGCTATTTATACATATGCTCTTTTGAGAAATTTTTACCGCTTAGACCATATATCACTTGCTATTGGAGAACTGTTGTTGATTCTTGAAGAGTCAGGAGAAAGTAACATTAAAGCCATGCCAAATCCGTTTTTTAAACGAGGTTCTAAGGGTGTATGTAAGCTATCAACCACTATAAAGTTACTGTCTGATATACATTTATTAATGCCAGTTGAAGTATATTTACGAGTCAAAAGCAAACGAATCGTATCTCGAGCTTCAAAATTTATAACTGAGCGATCTGGCAGCATCACATCAATTTTATTTCCAGTTAAGTTGCGATACAGTATTTTTATCAGAATAGCTCTATCTGCCTCTATATAACCATCAAAGGAGACACTGTTTAGGTCAATATGTAAATCGGTATTTTGAAGTAATGCACTAGTGACAAATTCTCTAAAAGACTTAGCGCTCTCGTACTCTTTAGTTGCCTTTTGAGCAGCTTCTTCATTTAATTCTTCAGTTGTCGCTACTTCTATAAGAAATCTATCATCAGGTCGCATGATTTGAGAAAGAGTTTGTAGAAGCTCTGTATCTCGTTGAAAGTTTGCTAATGTATTGCCAAGTAATGAAAATATAATAGGAGTATCTTTTAGAATATCATCAAAGAGTTTCCGCAATTCACTGACATTTCTTTCAATTGAAAAGTCGATTTGAATGGGGAACACATGGTTTCCTTTTAATTTTGTTTCTTGGATTGCTTGTTGAACGCCCAGTCTCAACATTTCCGAACTCATATCAACGGGAAAGTAAATTAGGTCGGGGTTGGAATTAAGTAATAAACTTAAAATGCTTTTATCTTTTTCTCCCGTACCAACGCCCAAACTAACGTAATGATATTTCCGATCTCCTATTCTATTGGCATAGAGTTGAGACCATCGATATCTAAATGACTCTATACTCTCTTTCATGACAAGGTAAAATCTATCATGGCAAGCGTTATTCCAAGCTATTGTTGGACCTATCCCCCAGTACGAAAAACCAGATAAAATTTCTTTACCATCACCTGTTTCAGAAAATTCTCCTCTCAATTCCTGTGTCAGTTCTGCAAGCTTCTTTGACTGATCTTCTCCTATAAAACACAGAGTCCATCCCAAGCCCGGTTCATTGATGGAATTTTCTAATAGCTTCATGAAATTTAAAGATTCCATATTAAGCCTCAAATAGTCAACAATATGTACTTCGGTAATATACATTTTTATACTACCGTTATTACGATAAATCTTGTTGTTTGTTCAAACGGTACTTAATCTTTTCAGGTTTTGACTTTATCGTACTGAGTACTACACAAGTTTTGCCTTTTGTTCCTGCCCTGTACGCAGGTGCATCCCCCTGCATCCGGTGTTTGTCACAACAAGGGACAATAACTGTTGAGTTTCTTGCACTAGCAGTATTGTTATCGTACCCAGACCACATCAGAAAGAGGGAGGAAAGTAGCGGAAGCATGAGACAATAGGTAACGGCTCTTAGTCCTACTACACAAGGTCTATTCAGCCACTTGAATTAAAGTTTTTTGAATTTTCTCGGCTTTTCTAGCAATCCTTAATGGTTTAGAAAATAAAGAAACCCAGTATTTCCCAGATATCGGTTTTTTAAAGAACAGTATTTTTTCTCAGATAAAATGGTATTTACATACATATAAACTCTAAGTTTCTTGTAGCAAAAGCGTGTAGATTTTGTGGCAAAGCTATGACAAATTCAACAAGTTTATTCAAAAATCAGTAAACTCCTTGTAAAGCCGTCTATTATCTGACGCCAGTTCTTAAAGAAACGTGTTTTACTAGTGATGACGCTTAGATAAACAGAACCACATCGGAAGTTATGGAGATTTTGATTGTTGAAGATGAATTTGAGATTGCTCAATTGATCCAGCTTTATTTAGAAAAGGAAGGATTTTCTTGCCATCACTGTCGAGATGGAACGAGTGCAATTCAAGCGTTTCAAGAGCAAACACCCGACCTAATTATTTTAGATTTGATGATTCCACATTTGGACGGATTGGAGGTCTGTGCGCGTATTCGACAGCAGCCAATCTCTAAAGATCCCTACATCCTCATGCTGACAGCAAAGGGGGAAGAACACGATCGCGTTATCGGGCTATCGACAGGAGCTGATGACTATGTAGTCAAGCCCTTCAGCCCCAAGGAACTCGTAGCTCGCGTGCGAGCTCTGTTAAGACGGACACTACGTCATGGCAAACAAAGTCAAATTTACCGCAGTCAAAATTTTATAATTAATTTGGAGCAGCGTTTAGCTAGTCGAGTTCTAAATACCAATCAAACATCTCCCTTAGATCTTACAGCTTTGGAATTTGAACTACTTGGAACATTTATGAGTTATCCCGGTCGGGTTTGGAATCGAACTCAATTAATTGATAAACTTTGGGGTAGTGACTTTTATGGGGATGAACGGGTTGTTGATACTCATGTCGCACGACTCAGGAAAAAGATAGAACCCGATCCCGCCAATCCAACCTTTGTCAAAACTGTGATTGGAGTCGGTTATAAATTTGAAGACCCCCTTGTTCAAGACAAATTGTGACTAAACTGAGCTTGCGATATCGATTGCTATTTTCTCATATACTTGTGATGCTAGCTGGACTAAGTTCTTTAGTCATTGTTAGTAAGTTATTCTCATTCCATATTTTTGATTTGCACTTACAACGTCTTGAAGGGCGAGGGTTTGATATTGGTAAAATTCGCTACGAGCTAGTTGAGGAATTTCAAGAAACTTCAATGTGGGGAGCTTGGTGGTTATTTCTTACAAGTGTGACTGTTGCAAGTGGTATGAGTTACGTAATCGCCAAGCACATCCTCAAACCTCTTGTTGAGATGGAAAAAATTACCCACGAGTTAGGACAGGGAGAGCTGACAGCACGCGTACCTGAAACGGAAATTCCCGAGTTAAATCGCCTTGCTATTAGCTTTAATCGAATGGCGTCGCACCTTGAAGGTGTGGAACAGCGTCGTCGAGAACTTGTAGGAGACTTAACTCACGAACTGCGGACACCTCTGACAATCTTAGAAGGTTATTTGGAGGGTTTGGCAGATGGGACAATTGAACCTTCAGCAGAAGTGTTTCAAAGGTTAACTAGAGAAACAACTCGATTGCATCGGTTGGTTAACGATACGCAAGAACTTTCTAAAGCTGAAGCGGGGTATTTACCGATTCATCTTCAAGTTTTTGACATACATCCACTACTGCGCTCTCTCATTCAAAGATTCTCGGATCAGCTTTTAGAAGAAGGTCCAGAGTTGCGTTTGGAGTGTCCCCCCAATCCTCCCCTCGTCTGCGCCGATCCCGAACGAGTAGAACAGATTTTGGTCAACCTACTTGGCAATGCAGTACGCTACACCCTTCAAGGTTCTATTACAGTACGAGTTTGGAGCGAACCTTCCAAGTTATGGATTGCAGTCATCGATACAGGTCATGGCTTGAAAGCAGAAGATTTACCCTTTGTCTTTAATCGATTTTGGCGGTCGGAGCGATCGCGCATACGCCATCCTGCGGGGACTGGAATGGGTTTGGCTATCTCCCAACGTCTTGTTCAATTACAGCAAGGTGAGATTCAGGTAGAAAGCGAACTCAACAAGGGTACTACGTTTCGATTCTCTCTACCATTAGCATAAGACTTTTGTACTAATTTCCCACCAATTTATCTCGCAATTGCTTAATGCGATCGCGTAACTTTGCTGCTTCTTCAAACTCCAGTTTCTTTGCTGCTTCTTTCATTAATTCTTCTAACTGAGTAATGACCTGTGGAATTTCTTCTAACGGTAAATCATTTACGTTTTCTTCGATTGTTTCTAACTCAGTTGCATTCAACCGTCTTGAGACTTCCAAAAAAGATAAAATTGCATTTTTAGATTTTTTAACAATTGGTTTGGGTGTAATCCCGTGCTTTTCGTTGTAAGCGATTTGAATGCTTCGACGCCTCTCAGTTTCCGAAATAGCTTTACTCATGCTGTCGGTCAGATTATCAGCATATAAAATGGCTTGTCCTCGAATGTGACGTGCGGCTCTACCAATAGTTTGAATCAAAGAGCGCTCTGCACGCAAAAATCCTTCTTTGTCAGCATCCAAAATTGCCACAAGGGAAACTTCTGGTAAATCGAGACCTTCCCGCAGCAAGTTCACACCTACTAAGACATCAAAATTCCCATCACGCAAATCCTGCAAAATCTCAATTCGCTGAATTGAATTAATCTCTGAATGCAGATATCTAACTCGAACACCATTGTCTTCTAAATACTCAGTTAAATCTTCTGCCATGCGCTTGGTTAACGTTGTAATCAGCACTCGTTCGCTGCGGTCAATTCTATCTCTAATTTCACCTAACAAATCATCAATTTGTCCTTCTGTGGGACGCACGATGATTTCTGGGTCAATCACTCCCGTTGGTCTAATGATTTGTTCCGCCACATGAGACTCAGAAATCTCTAACTCCCAATCTCCTGGAGTTGCAGACACAAAAATACACTGGTCTACCTTTGTCCAAAATTCGTCCGCTTTCAACGGACGATTATCAGCAGCACTCGGAAGACGAAAGCCATGTTCGATTAACACTCGCTTTCGTGCTTGGTCGCCGTTATACATTCCCCTTATTTGGGGTACGGTGACGTGAGATTCGTCTATGACCAACAGCCAGTCTTTAGGAAAATAATCGATTAAACACTCCGGGGGTGCGCCTGCTTCTCGTCCTGCTAGGTGACGGGAATAGTTTTCTACACCATTGCAGTAACCGACTTCCCGTAACATCTCTAAGTCATAACGAGTACGCTGGTCTATACGTTGCGCTTCCAGTAATTTTCCGGCTTCCTCTAGTTGCGCTTTCTGCTCTTTGAGTTCTGCGGCGATCGCATCGCAAGCCGCGTCTAGCCTTTCTTCTGGGGTGACAAAGTGACGTGCGGGGTAAATATTCACTGCTTCCACACTCTTGAGAATTTCACCCGTAACCGGATCGACATAACGAATCGCGTCAATCTCATCACCAAAAAATTCGACACGAATGATTCGGTCTTCATAAGCCGGACCTATTTCTAAAACATCGCCCCGAACCCGAAAACGTCCGCGACCAATTTCTATATCGTTACGACCGTACTGAACTGATACTAAATCTTTCAGTATTTCCCGTTGGTCAACTTCCATACCCACTTGAAAAGGAATGGCAGCTTTTAAGTATTCTGAAGGCATCCCCAAACCGTAGATGCAGCTAATCGAAGCAACAACTATCACATCCCGACGTTCAAAGAGCGATCGCGTTGCAGAGTGACGCAACATATCAATTTCATCGTTAATTGAAGCTGTTTTTTCTATATAAGTGTCAGTGACGGGAATATAAGCTTCCGGTTGGTAGTAATCGTAATAGCTGATGAAATACTCAACTGCGTTATTGGGAAAGAATTCGCGCAACTCATTACACAGTTGTGCGGCTAGAGTTTTGTTGTGAGCTAGGACTAGGGTGGGCTTCCCCACTTTTTCGATGACAGATGCAACGGTAAAAGTTTTTCCTGTTCCCGTAGCACCTAAAAGAGTTTGATATCTGTTCCCGTCATTGAGACTCGTTACAAGTTGAGTGATAGCTTGTGGTTGATCGCCTGTTGGTTGAAAGGGAGCCTGAAGACAAAACTCTTTCATAAATAAATTTTAGATTGAAAATACCCCATCCTATAGTAGCGAATACAGTACACTTGTACGACAGGAACCGGAGGATATCCGGGAATGGAGAATCAATAATTCTCAGACAGTCGCAATGAAAAAAGTAAAGTACGGTTGACCATCCCCCCTCTTCAATATTGGTAGGTATTCCCCACCTGACTGAGTAGAAAGTTATCTCCCAATTACTTTTTCATCTTGTTAAATAAGTTTACATAAATTAAGAATTTATTTTAGTTATGTGTATCTTTAAAAATATTTGTACTCCTAGCAGGAGTATCAAGGCTACACTCGGAATGTTAAGGAAAAATTTGGAATTTCCCGAGTATTGTAAAATAAGTTAATAATTCCAGGTAACACAAGATAAATCTCTATCCGTCCTGGTCAAGCAGTCAGTTCAAAATATACTTCGCACCAAGCAAAAGGGGGAAACAACTGTGGAAGACAATAATCAAGCGCAGAATGGGAACACAGAGCAAGTTGAAAAGAATGGTGATAAACCAGTGCCATTAGAATCTCCAGGTACATTAGAGGTACGTAACACACTAGCAATTTCTGGTATTCGTCCCGTGAGTGCTAGTAATTTGCAAGTTGTAGAAACAAGAAATGTGATGGGCGTGCGTCCTATTGGCGCACATACATTTGATATTGTTGACACTCTCAACCTATCTGGAGTTCGTCCAATTGGCTCCAGCGAACTGGTTATCTCTCAAACTTATTCCGTTATGGGCAATCGTCCGGTAGCATCAAATGAAGTTGGCGATACTGAAACACTCATGGGTTTTCTTGATTAGACAAAGATAAGTAATATTACATATAATTTTCCAAACTCGGTTTTGCAAAGAACTGAGTTTTTTCATGAATTCTTGAATTCTAAAAATTGATCCCTGGCAATAGGCTAAATAACTCAACTTATACCAATTCCCTCAATCTTTGAGACTAATTCGATCCTCCAACCCCCTAAAAGCCCACCAATGTGGGTTTTGTTTGTATCACCCCAAAGTTCTATTCTTACAGGCTATTGCATCGCTCGGGGAATGCCCTTTTCAATTATGTTTTTCGATTTGTCTAATTATTTCTTAACAATTTACTATTTATAAAGGCAGGAATAGTAACGTATGCCTTTCTCCATCTTTTAGGTTAGACAACTAATGTATCTTGTGACGGAAGGCTTTAGGAAAAAGATTAAGTTAATTTGTAAGAGTAATAACAAAGAATTTCAAAGTTGGTAAGAAGCTTTGAAAGAAATAAGGAGGATAATATGAGTATAGAAGATCGCGCAAAAGCAACTGCTAAAAATATTGAAGGAAAAGCTCAAGAAGCGTTGGGAAATATTTCTGGAGACCCAGAAGACAAAGCTGAAGGTAAAGCAAAGCAAGCTGAAAGCGAAGTACGTCATGGTGTTGAAGACGTAAAAGACAACATCAAGAGAAAGATTGACTAGTAGTCTGTCCCATTAATTTAGCTGGGTAAGTGAACGCATTACCCACTCTCGTTCCCAGGTTCTATCTGGGAACGCAGTTGGCGAGGCTCAGCCTCGCGATATTAGGAGGCGGAGCCTCCCGAGCAGGCATTCCCAGGCTGAGCCTGGAAACGAGGTGATTCCAATTTTTTAAATGCATCGCCTTTAATAAACTGCTCAATAGAACAATTTTGAAAATTTTTTTTGGAGGCAAGAAAAATGGGTTGGCTTCAACAGAGCCGTAGAATCTTGGTAGCTTCCGTTTTGATTTTAATCTTGACAATTACCACTGCTTGTTCGGGTGGTGCTGTAGCCCAAGTTAATCGCACAAATCATCAGCCTACAGTGAGTCGAGATCTCGCCTATGGTGAATTAGAGCGAGGGAATACTGCAGGCGGAGAAAGTTTTGGTAATTGGGTTGTCCAAGCATCGAAGGGGCTCATTTCAGATGCTTACGTGCGTGACAACAATAAGCTTGGGGTCGTCATTTCCTCTCAAGTTCCTCCCAATGAAGTTCGTTCTTTAGCAAAATCTCTCGTTGAAGGTTTTCATCGGAACTTTCCAAAACAAGATTTAACAGTTCTTGTATTTGCACCAGATAAACAGCGAATTTTGACTGTTCAATACGATGTGCAAACAAATCAAATTCAATATAGCTAATGGCTAATTGCTAATAGCTAATAGTCAAGGATATCTACAATCAACCATTAGCCGTTAGCCATTAGCCATTAGCAATTAATAAGGAGATTTCACAATGACTAGCAGCGAACAATATAGAAGTCAA
This sequence comes from Tolypothrix campylonemoides VB511288_2, assembly GCF_045999855.1. Lineage (NCBI taxonomy): Bacteria > Bacillati > Cyanobacteriota > Cyanophyceae > Nostocales > Tolypothrichaceae > Tolypothrix > Tolypothrix campylonemoides. The sequence continues at coordinate 253,752 of NZ_JBFPMW010000013.1, read as the reverse complement.
ATCATGAAAGATTTGGCTCAAGGTGATTCTGAATCACTTGATGATACTTCAACCTCTTCAGGAACAGAGTACGAAAATTTTGACGATTTTGCTCAAAGGACAACAACAGACCAGAGACGTCAGTTGTTTGGTCGGTCTTTGCATCCAGACCGAATTCCTACCAATCAAATGGAACCTGAATTGCAAAAGGCAATTTCTCAAATTAAACCTAACGAACGTGATGACGTAGCCCGCGCCTTTTTCAAGCACTTCAAACAAAGAGGGCTAGATGAAAAACATCTGGAACAGCAACTCGGTCTTTCGACTCACCATGCAGGTCGCATGAGTGCTGATGACGTGAGCAAACTAGCATCCTTTGCATATCACAACCATCCCGATGTTTTCCGCGAAGTCCTGGCAGAGCAGCCAGGTATTATGAGATTTTTGAGCAACCCTGTTGTGGGAGCTATTTTGGGGCTGGCTGCAGCTAAATGGTTGGGCGGTCACCACCGTTAAAGGTAGTTTGCTGGGTTATATAAGGTGGGTAATGCCCACCTTTTTTATTATTTATTTAAAGAATAAATTTGGCATTTCTGATGCTTTGAGTAGAGCTTCTTAAGAAACAAAACTTAATTTATCTGGTCTATCACAATCATAAGCTGTTAAATACCAGTAGACTCTGAAGCCTTTATACTAGTAAAAAAAAATACTTTACAGATGATAGTATTAATGCAATAGTGTTGTTAAATTTACAAAAACTTTATATAACCAACAAGTGATATTAGTTGTATAATTTCGCTATTATTAGACTTTTAGTAGTATGCGAGCTCTAGTTAAATAACCGGAGTGATTAATTTTAGATTAAGACAATTGAAAAATATTTGACTTTTTCTAGCGATCGAGTAGTATCAAATTCATTCCACTTAATAAGTATTACTGAAAGCACTGCTAGCACCTTAAAAGCGAAAGCAAGCGGGACACTTCGACCCTCTTATCAGTCTTTTAGTCGTTATTCGTCAAGGGATACAACAGGTTGTTTAATTGCCTGTTGTAGAAGATGCTGTACGCAGTTGTTGTAAGGTGCTAAAAATCTCACTGCCAGGTAAATCTACCATCAACCTTTACCTAAATTTACGGGAGTGAGTTTCAATGAGTCAATTTCAAGTTAGAAAAAAGTTACGCAAGGCTTGTTCTAAGGCGAGATATACTATCTTAGCAACATTTGGCATTGAACAAGACCGTGATAATCAAGGTAGTTCAAAACCAAGCATACGCAAAGCTAGTCTAAAAACATTGACATTGTTGAGTATTGGTACACCACTGAGTCTAGGATTAGTAAGTGCTGCTAATGCGGCTGTTGTTAGTAACGGCACTATACAACTAGGTATTAATCCACAAGGACATATCATTGATTCACCTACTCAAATTGGTATAAATTTCTTACCAACTGGTAACGATGGAATTTCTCCTGGATGTGCTTGTGAAGGCTGGGGTATAGCAGATGCGGTTAGTGGTGTCAGTGGTTACGCCAGCATTGACCTTGGTGGAATCAGTAATATTAATGTAGTGGATTTTATTACTGATGGTATTAGAGCCACTTCTGTTGTGAATGTCGGTAGTACTTTTAAAGTTACGCACGACTATGCACCTGTAGCAGAAACAGCCTTTTTGTATAAAGCTGCTGTTACTATTGAGAACATTGGAACAAAGGCTGTTGGAGATTTGCGCTACCGCCGAGTTATGGATTGGGACATTCAGCCAACTGCTTTTAGCGAATTTTCAACTGTAAAGACAAGCGGTGCAACAAATGTCCTCTTTACTAGTGACAATGGATTCGCTAACCCAAATCCATTAAGTGGACCTAGCCAAATTTTATTTACAGGGGAGGCTGTTGATTCTGGTCCCACAGACCATGGGGCTTTATTTGATTTTGGTTTTGGTGAACTAGCTGCCGGAGCAAGCCGTACATTCAATATCTTCTATGGAGCAGCTCCGAACGAAGCGCAAGCCTTAGCCGCACTAGCAGCCGTTGGTGCGGATCGAGTCTACTCATTAGGGCAAGCAAATGTGCCAGGTGGTGCTAGTACTGGTGAACCAAACACCTTTGCATTCGGCTTCGCAGGAGTAGGCGAGCCTCCCAAAGAGGAAGTTCCCGAGCCTCTAACTATACTGGGTTCGTTGGCAGCTGGTAGTATTGGTGTTGCTTTACGCCGCAAGTACCAGCAGCAAAAAGATAACGCAAAAGCATAAGTTGAAAATCTAATACCAATTCTCTAAATGAAAGCAACACATAATTATTAATCGCCGTTAAGCGTAATTATTAGTCTATTTTCATCTGTTGCCCTATTTTAGCGAATTGGTATAACTGCCAAGCAGTTAGGTTTCTTCTAGTTCCCAGGTTCCACCTGAGAATGGTTTTCGTGAATCTCTACCTCTGATTAATCATTCTCCATCTTTGCTAGGGGATGAGAAAGTTAAAAAATTGCTGCTACATCTAGATGAAAACAATTCCTTTGACCTCAGTTCAACAACTAAAATACCCTCAATTATGGTTACTAGGAATAGGAGCATGTTTAATTATAATTCACTTAACTGTAACTTGGAAAGCGGATAATTCTAATCTGTTAAGTAGCTGTATTTTATACTGGATATCCATATCTTCTCTCATCTGGGACAAACACCATACGTTAAATCTAGAAAGTGGAATTTTTTCTAGTTTTTTTAGTCTAGTATTGATTTGCCTGGTACTTTTAAAAAGTGCAACTTTAACAAGTTTTGGTTTGTTCTTATATTTTACACCTTTAATTATTGCCTTCAGTCTTGCTCTCTTAGCTTCCGGCTTTAAAGGATTAAAGCAATATAAAGGAGAATTAATTGCTTTATTTTTTCTAGGTGCATTCAAAATAGTTCCTTCATCGCTGATTGGTACTCTATCTTCTCTCACCGCCAAGTTTGCAGCTTTCATGCTTTGGTATACAGGTTCTCAAGTTGCTCTCTCTGGAGTCATCATTTATCTCCCTACTGGAAGTGTAGAAGTTTTGTCTGGTTGTTCTGGAATAGAACAAATTTTCCAGATGCTGGGCTTATCATTACTTTTTCTGTTAATGTTTCCTCAAAATGGGAAGCAAAAAATCATTACACCTATAGTAGCTGCCTCCCTTGGATTTATTGTGAATGGGATACGGGTTGTCCTGATGGCTATCCTAGTGGCGAAAAACCAACAAGAAGCATTTAAATACTGGCATGAAGGAGATGGTTCTCTAGTTTTTTACATGATTGCTGTCGTGCTTTTCGGGTTATTTTGCTGGTTTTTAATTGGACGAGGTGAATCAAAAACTCAAAACGCTACAGGGGTGAAACAGTGATTATCTGGAAACAACTCCGCACTCCGCTTTTAGCTCTAACTTTTAGTAGCGTTTTACTAGTTATGGTAAAAGTCATCCTGCTTCCTATACCGGAAAAGAAAACACTTACCTCCTTTGTTTTTCCAGAAAAAGTACCCTTACCGCAATGGCAATTGAGCAAAAGTCGCTCTTTTCCAAATTCAAAAAAATCTCATCTTGAACTCAAGGCTCAAAAGTATTATCAATATATTCAAAATAATTTACCTCTAGACATTGAAATGAGTTATGTGACAGAGGGAAATGTCCCTGTGTTTCTTAAGAATTTTACTTCTATCTCATCCTCTGCTGTTTTACGTCAGCAAGAAGGGATAGGGTATTACGGTCTTGGGGTTAACCAGAATCGAGCATACTTGAGTGCTTGTATTAACCCATATGGTAATAGTACCTTTACTGAGGAACAATTTAATCAAAATAGATTTCATTATGAAATGCGACCTCAACATATACTTTCTTGGCTGATAGGTCAGAGACAATTACAACATAAGCGCTGTCTTTGGGCGCATTTATCAATTCCATTAAATAATTCTTCTCCTGAAGCTGCTTACGAAGTTTTAGAGAATGTTTGGTTTTCTTGGTATCAATGGTGGCGACCACGCTTTACTCAAGTGTTATTAGATAAATAAGTATATAAAATGACAAATACATCCTAAATTGAAAAGCTTAAAATATAAGTACTGGTAAGTTATAAAGTCTTCCAATTCTAAATCTCTTAGGTTCCTTAACTGTTGTTTATTTTTCTGTTTCATTTGGCTAGGAAAATGACTAAATCAAATAGTGACAAATCTGTTTCTGCTATTCAAGAATTACAACACTTTGCTTTCAGTCAGCAAGGCTCCATGACTATTTTGAGGATGCTTGGCTACGGTTTATTAGTTTTGGCATTGTTTGATATCATTGAAATACTTATTCCACCCAATTTTCTAAATCCAGGATGGGAATTTCAAACTATAGGTACATTGGTTGAGCGAGTTCCTGTTTCTTTAATTGGATTTGTATTGGTATTTTTTGGAGAGTTGCATTCAAGAACGAAGTTAGAAATTTCTATTCTAAAGACATTATCTTGGCTGACTTTATTGTTGGGAGTAATATTTATCCTATTCATTCCTTTAGGAATCATTAATACTGTTCGTCTCAATAACCAAAGTGTTTCTCAGATTACAACTGCATCCAATCAGCAAATTTCTCGTGCAGAAGATTTAGAAAAACAGCTGAATCAGGTCACGCCTGACCAAATTGACAAATTTCTTAAGATTCAAGGTCGTTCTTTAGATAATAAAAAACCTGAAGAAGTGAAAAAACAATTGTTGTCACAAGTATCTCAAGCCAAGCAACAAATAAAGAATCAAGCACAATCGGTTCAATCTCTTCGAGGTCTAAATTTGATTAAGTCTTCTGCTAAATGGAATCTTGGAGCTTTGGTTGCTGCAGTTTTATTTATCAATATTTGGAAAGGGACTGGTTGGGCGAGGAGGTAAAATCGCGTCTAGGAGGCGGAGGGAGCCTCTTAAGGCATTCCCAGGCAGAGCCTGGGAACGAAATGACTAAAAAATGAGTCATAATTCGTAATGATTGTCTTCAATTACGAATTACGAATTACGAATCATGAATTACGCTGTTGCTAATTGTGGAGTTGGACGCTTGCTGTTGCGGATACCTTCAATAGCTTCAGCATAGTCTTTGGCTTTGAAGACTGCGGAACCAGCCACGATCGCATTTGCTCCTGCTTCTAACACTTGCCAAGTATTATTACCCTTCAGCCCCCCATCCACTTCAATCCAGGGGTTGAGACCGCGTTCATCGCAAATTTGACGCAATTTTTGAATTTTGGGAACTACACCAGGAATAAAGCTTTGACCGCCAAAACCAGGGTTGACGCTCATAATCAATATGAGATCGCAAATATCTAGAACATATTCAATGAGTTCTAATGGTGTCGATGGGTTGAGCACAACACCAGCTTGCTTACCTAATTCTTTAATCTGACCGAGAGTACGGTGTAGGTGTGGTGAAGCGTTGTGTTCGCAATGGACTGAAATGATATCAGCGCCTGCTTTGGCAAAGTCTTCTACATATTTTTCTGGTTCCACAATCATTAAGTGGACATCCAGTGGCTTTTTGGTGACAGGACGAATCGCTTCTACAATCAGAGGACCAATCGTGATATTGGGGACGAAGCGACCGTCCATTACGTCTACGTGAATCCAATCTGCACCTGCTTCGTCTACTGCTCGAATTTCTTCTCCCAGACGGCTAAAATCTGCTGATAGGATGGATGGAGAGATTACAATGGGCTTTGTAGATAGGGTTTGGGTCATGGCTAGTGGGTTTTTAAGCGTCCTCGTCTGTCAACATTGTAACAAAAGTTGAGCATTTGTTAATAATTAGAGGTTAGAGGTTAGTGGTGAGTCTAGCCCCCACGGCGGCTTTCCCGCGCCGTCAGGGACTAGCGAATCCGAAGGGTTAGTGGGACTTCTCAACTAACCACTAACGACCAACAACTAACGACTAACCACTAACCAGCAACTATATATTGATTATGGCAAACAAACACACTTGGATAATTTGGGGTTTTGGTGTCTCTTGTTTGAGTGTACCCGTACTAGCTATTGCCTTGGAAAGTCCTTTTGGAACTAACGGTATTGATGCTTTGAAGTTACACAAACCACCGTATAATTTAACAGGGCGCAAGATAGCGATCGGTCAGGTAGAAATCGGGCGTCCCGGTCAATTTGGCTTAGATAAGGCTGTTTCTAAGAATCGCTCTGTATCTCTTGCAGGCGTATTTTTACGGAATGCATTAGCTAAATCAAATACTGGCGTCGATCCGCATGCTTATAATGTAGCCAGTGTTATGGTAAGCAATAATAAAGCTTTGCCCGGTATTGCTCCACAAGCACGTCTCTATTCCTCAGCGGTGGGGTCTGGTAAAAACTTGGGTCAACCAGAAGAATGCATGTCTGCACAACATATCGCAGGACAAAATGGTGGAGATATCCGCGCAATTAATTTTAGCTTTGGCGAACCACTGAACCGCGATTCTCGTCCATCACCTGTTCTTGATGGTAAAGCTCTCTTAACAATGTGCATTGACTGGTCGAGTCGCGTTCACGATACTCTATATATTATTGCAGGTAATCAAGGCAAGGGAGGAATTCCCATCCCTACAGACAACTATAACGGAATGAATGTGGCTTTTTCATCTCGTCGCGGGGGAATTTTTAATAAAGTTGATGTTTCTAATTTAGCGGCTGTGAGCGAAGGGCTAGCTGTTCGACTTGCAGGAAAAGAAATTAATATAGGTCCGCGTCGCGCGATCGCTTTAGTTGCCCCTGGTAATAATATCACCTTGCTTAACCCAGACGGTAAATTTACTAAAGTAACGGGAACGAGTTTTGCAGCTCCTCAAGTAACAGCAACAGTAGCCTTGTTGCAAGAATTGGGCGATCGACAATTGCGAACAAAACGAACAAATTGGAGTGTAGATTCCCGCCGCCATGAAGTGATGAAAGCTGTACTCATGAACTCTGCGGACAAAATCAAAGACATTGGCAACGGGTTATATTTGGGAATGACGCGGACGCTGATTGATAAGCTCAACAAAGACTGGCTTGACTCTGATGCTTACAAAAACCCCAAAATACCTTTAGATGCTCAGATGGGAACAGGTCATTTAAACGCATTTCGAGCATACCAGCAATTCAGTGTCGGTCAATGGAATCCAACACAACCTGTACCTAGTATTGGATGGGATTATCGTACAGTGAATGCACTATCTTACGTAGATTATACAATAGCGAAACCTTTACAACAGGGCAGTTTTGTTGCTATTACCTTAACTTGGGATAGATTGGTAGAACTTAACGATAAAAATAATAACGGTCAATTTGATGCGGGTGATGATTTTCGCGATCGCGGTTTAAACAATCTCGATCTTTATTTAGTGAAAGCAGATGCACCAGAAGGTATTGAGAGTGCAGCTGTTTGTTCCTCCATCAGTGATGTTGATAGTGTAGAGCATATTTTTTGTCCCGTTCCTGCAACAGGTAACTACAAAATTCGCGTTCAGTCCCGTCAAAAAGTTAACGAAGCCACGCAAGCTTACGCCCTAGCTTGGTGGACTGTAGGTGTGAAGTAGAGGGAACAAGGGGACATGGGGGACATGGTATATTTTTCTCCCTTGTCTACCTTGTCTACCCCTCCCCCTTGTCCTCTATCCCCTATTCCCCCCTGTTGCCAAAACTGTAACCATATAATAAACAAGTCACTTGGGATGGCATAGTCAAAACAAAGTCTCAGGAGATTGTGGAGTCAAATGAAGCAAAATAGCAATGCTCGTGAAAATTTTTTGCAAAGACGTTATGGTGTTCGTCTGGGAAGACGTTATGTTCTGACTGCAGCTAGCGTTGTTCTTATGAGTGTTATAGGATGTTCGCAAATTGGTAATAACACGAGCGCATACGCACAAACGAGTTTACCTCCTTCAGAATCTCCCATGTCAAAACAACCCTCGACTCCCGATCCGAAACTCGTTAATGCTAACACAAAGTTTGGCTTTAAACTATTTTCTCAAGTTTTAAATGAACAGAGCGATCGCAATATTTTTGTTTCTCCCTCAAGTGTATCTATTGCTTTAGCTATGACTTATAACGGAGCAAGTGGAACGACTAGAGAAGCAATGATAAAAGCGCTGGAGTTACAGGAGTTGACTTTACAACAAATCAACTCCTCTAACGCGGCGCTGAAGAAAAGTTTGGAAAATGCAGATCCTGAAGTAAAACTGACGATTGCAAATTCGCTTTGGGCTAATAAAGAAGCGAGCCTTGACCGAGAATTTATCCAAAGAAATCAAGATTTTTATACTGCTAGGATAACCAATTTAAACTTTAAAGACAAAAATGCACCTAGTATTATCAATAGCTGGGTTAACGATAGTACTGAAGGCAAAATTAACAAAATTGTAGAAAGAATCGATCCCGATCGCGTGTTGTTTCTTATTAATGCTATTTATTTTAAAGGTCGTTGGTCGGATAAATTTGATAAAGCTCAAACGAGCGATCGCCCATTTTACCTGACATCGGGTCGGCAAAAACAACATCCTATGATGTCACAAAGAGGTGACTATAGGTATTATGAAAATCAGCAATTTCAGGCTGTCAGTTTACCTTATGGTAAAGATGGTAAAGTGAGCTTTTATATTTTTCTTCCCAAACAGAAATCTAGCTTAAAAAGCTTTTATCAAAATTTGAGTGCAGAAAACTGGGAAAATTGGATGACTCAGTTTAGGAAAAGAGAAGGATTTGTGAGCTTGCCTCGCTTTAAAATGGATTATGATATTACCCTGAATAAAGCCCTAACAGCGTTAGGAATGGGCGAGGCTTTTAGTAATAAAGCTAACTTTTCTGCCATGGGGAAAAATCTTAAAATTAGCGAAGTTAAGCATAAAACATTTGTTGAAGTTAATGAAGAAGGCACTGAGGCTGCTGCTGCTACTTCTGTGGGAATAGTGCCATTATCAGCTAAAGTGCCATCGGAAGAACCGTTCAGTATGATTGTCGATCGCCCCTTCTTCTGTACGATTCGGGATAATCGGACAGGAAGTCTTTTGTTTATGGGTTCAATTGTGGAGCCACTTTCTTAGGATTTATCTCACTGCGATTGCTTTGAGAACCTGTAGGAGGCGATTCTGAGACAATGGGTGCAGCTACCTCTACAGAATGGTTACCTGATGATGTCGTTGTACTGTCATTAGCCGTATTTTGTGGTTGAACGCAGATAGTTTCTGTATCGTCCACTTCTTCGGTACTAGTTGCAGGACGCACTGCACTGAGAGCAGTTTTAATAACGACAGCTGTGGGTACTGCCACAATAACACCCAAAAGTCCTCCAATTCTCGCGCCTGTTAACACAGAAATCAGAACCCAGACGGGATTTAAACCAGTAAAACTACCTAAAATTCTAGGAGCAATTAAGTTTTCTAAAATTTGCTGGACAATCACTGCTGCAATGAGTACCCTAGCGCCCATGGAAAAATCTTGTAGGGCCACAATAAGAGTAGTCAGAGCTATCCCCACAGATCCACCAAAAGGAACTAGAGCCATGATACCAATGGTCAAACCAAACAGCAGACCAAACGGTACTTTTAGCCACAAAAAGGTGGGAATCAGGGCTGACGCCATACAAGTTGACGCAATTAATTGAGTAATAAAGAAATTTTGGAAACTCAGGCGGACTGTTTCGGAAAAAGCGTTACGAAATCTCGTAGGTAGCCAGTCTACTAAACTCTGCCACAACTCATCCCCGTGCTGCAAAAGATAGAAGGTCAAAACCATTGTTAAGAGAAAGTCAAGCAAGCTAGTCACTGTTATGACAGCCAGATTTAAAACTTGTCCGGAAATCGCCTGCAATTGTCCCTTGACCCGATCGTTAATTTGTACGACCAAAGCATCAAGGTTAATCGGTAAGCCAAGGCTTTCCGCTTTCTCATTTAACATCATCAACTGCGATCGCCCCGAATCAATCAATTCTGGTATGCGAGCCACCAGTTGCTGGGCTTGAGTTAAAGCCAGTGGGATGAGAGTCACCCCCAAAGCTAATAAAACCGATAAGGCGAGTAAAAACACTAAAACAGCGACTTGTTCTCGCCTAGCGCCGTGACGCTCCATCCAGCTTACGGGATAGTTGAGCAGAAACGCTAGCACTGACGCACCGACTAAAATGACAATCAGAGAGTGAAAGTAATGAAAAATTGCTGAAACTGCCCAACCATTGAGCACGAGTAGTGGAGCGAACAAAGCGATAGCGCTAATTCGCGATATCGGTGAGAGTGTTTGCCACCAGTCGAAGAGCTTGCGTGTCTGCATCTGCCGATTGCGGGATACAACTAAATAATATTATTCTTTTAAGCTTATTATCTCTGACTATACTCCCGCGATCATCCCCCTAACTTAGGATTACACTTAGCATCTTCTCCACCCGTCATTAAGGATATAGGTATTACGGCCTTTTCCTTAAAAAACAAAAATTTGCGATTCTTGGGTGTGGAATGAGGAATTGAGTGCCGACATAGGGAAGAATATTGTCAGTACCTAATACGCAATACCCAATACCCAATACCCGCTCTCAAAGTTTTATGCTCGACCCCCAAACCCCAACCGCCAATCCCCAATCCCCACAGCTACTTCTGTATTTAATTCCAGTCATTGGTTTTTTCCCGTCTCTATGGACTCTCTACCGTCATCAAGGAACTCGGGAACAACTTGCAGTCAGTCGTCTGTCTATAACTTTGGCGTTTACCTGGCTTCTGGGATACTTTTTGTTAACAACGGTTGCGGAAAGTTCAGATTTTTTTGCACTGCGTCTACTGATTCTCAATAGCTTTCTTACCTCTGGATACTTTTTAGTGAGTACTTGGTTGATTGTTCGTGTAGTTAAAGGCAAGTCTCACCGTCTATCTGGATTTAGTGAATTTGCCGAACGATGGTTGGGAAAATACTTGTCTTAAGAACCATAATGAAAAACGTTTTTCGGTGTTTTCACTTAATTTTCGTATTCTTTGACATTTTCTTCAAATCAGCTCTAGGCAATTCAAGTTTTCTATTGCCATACTTCAATAAAACATCTCCGGATTTACTGAAAAGTAGGAGAATTACTGCAATAAGTGTTTTGGTTAACACTCAAGTGGTAAAGTTACCGCTAATAATCAAAAAGAGTTAGTTATTATAAGTCGATTTAGCTGTTTTTTAGAAGACAGCGTATTTTTCACTTTTTATCAGTAAGTGTGAGGAAGTCAGTGACCATTCAAAGAACTTCGGCGCAAGGAAACCACTCAGCACCCCGCCCCGAGCCAAGCGATCGCAATACTCAAAGCCATAAATCCGGGCGCTGGTTGTGGTTTTGGGTTGGAATGAGTGGTATTGCAATGGTGTCAGCAACAGCTGGGGCGTTGTTAGCGGTTTCTTTAACAAGTACGCCTTTAATGCAAACCAACCTCAGCCCAGATGAAGCAGCAGTGTTTGATGCAGATCGCATCTCAGGGAGTGGGCTGCGGTTTTCAGAATTAACCCGCCCTGTCAACATATTGATCATGGGAATGAGCGTACTCCCGCAAGATATTCAGAATCCTCCGAGTGAAAGCCTCAAGCTGCGATATCATCCCCAAGTTAATTCTTTTGATGGGCTAGCTGATGTCATGCTCTTGATCCGATTCGATCCAGAGAAGAAAAAATTAGTCATGCTTTCCATTCCTAGAGATACCCGTACAAAAATAGAAGGACATAGTGCTAGGAAAATCAACGCCACAAATGTTCTTGGTGGACCAGCATTAACTGCCAAAACTGTTAGTAATGTATTGGATGGAGTCGGAATCGATCGCTATATCCGAATTAATGTTTTGGGAGTTGCTAAGTTAATTGATGCCTTGGGTGGAGTCACGGTTTACGTTCCCAAGGATATGAAGTACAAGGATGAATCTCAACACTTATTTATCAATTTAAAAGCAGGAAAACAGCATCTCAATGGTGACCAAGCATTACAACTTTTGCGCTTTCGTCATGACGAAAATGGGGATATTGGTCGCATTCAACGGCAGCAAATGGTAATGAGAGCTTTAATGGATCAATCCCTGACTCCAGCTACTGTCGCGCAATTACCTAAAATTCTGAACGTAGTTAAAGACAATATTGATACTAATTTAACAGTTGAGGAGTTATTAGCACTAGTCGGTTATGGAGTGAGAACAAACCGCTCCAATATGCAAATGATGATGCTACCCGGTCGGTTCAGTCAACTAGGGGAGTTTGAAGCCAGCTACTGGGTACCAGATAAAAAGCGTATCAGTGCTATGATGGCTCAACACTTTGAAGTTAAATCGGAGTTGATTCCTCTGACTAGCGAGCCTAGCTCATTGCGTGTTGCGGTTCAAGACAGTACGGGTAGTCAAAATACCAATCTTCGACCTTTAATTAAGGCACTGCAAAATGCAGGTTACAATAACGTTTACATAGCTAAAAGTTGGGGCGAACCATTGGAAGTGACTCACATTGTCGCCCAACAAGGTGATGGTAACAGTGCTGAATCGATTCGCAATTCTTTAGGATTTGGGGAAGTTCGTGTAGAAAGTACGGGTAACCTCGGTTCTGATATTAGTATTCAAGTGGGGAAAGATTGGGTGGAAAAAATACGCAATTTAGAAAACCCTGTTGCACCTTAATTGTGTGGGTAAGGCAGAGGGCAGATGGCAGATGGCAGATGGCAGCTATGAGAGAAAAGTAAAAGGTAACTCTTTGCCATAAGATCTAAAACCCTTGAATTTATTTATTCTTTAATTTCCTTCTGCATAGCTAGCTAGCTGCCTTCTTAGAGCTTTGCTGCTAACTCCCAAATCCAATCTTGTAAGATTGGATTGACCACTTCAGGAGCTTCGTCTTGCGGACAATGCCCAACCCCTTCTAACGGAATAAACTTTTGGACTTGTGGGTAATTAGCCAATTCTCTACCCAATTCTATGGGTTCCCAAGGGTCGGCTGCTCCCCATAGAATAATTGCAGGGCATGGGAGTTGAGGTAATAGGTCTTCCGGTAAGGGTCCGGTAGAATATGCAGTGAAGGCAAGGAATACTGCGACTGCACCGGGGTCTTGTGCGGGAGCCATTAAAATATCTACGAGTTCTTCTGTCACTACCTCAGAATTAGCATAGGCTTTGAGGAGAATTTGCCGTACTGTTTTTGGTTTGGCAATTTGGTTGAAAAAGAAGTTTCCTATTGGTTGAATCGAGAGTATTTGTTGGAGTAGGGGTGCTCCAAAGCGACGATACCAGGGTAAAGCCATGCGTTTGCGATCGTGTAACAGTCGCAGGGAACAATTGAGCAAAGCAACTCCCAAAACTATTTCTGGATTATCCACTGCTGTTTGCATCACAACAATACAACCAACAGAGTTCCCAACTAAAAATGCTGGTTCGCCCACAACTTCATGGCAAAAATCCGCAATTTGCTGTCCCCAGGTTTCAAAAGTATAAGAAATTTTTTCGCCCGGTTTTGGTTTTGCAGAACTCCCAAAACCAATTAAATCAATCGCAAACACACGGCAATGTTCTGCCAATATAGGTATATTTTTTCGCCAGTGCCACCATGATGCGCCAAAGCCATGTACTAAAACAACAGCAGGTCCGGAGGTTCCCTGGGTTTGATAACAAATGGGAAATCCTTGCCATATCCAAGTTTTTGTTGATGTCAATGCTGAGGTAGAAGCAGAGGAGGTCATGGGAATTGGGTTGTCAGTACAGAGAGGATATGTAGCCGTTTATAGCAGACTTTTCTGTCTTTATTTTGACGCAGTTAATGTGTAATGGCACTAGCTTTTTCATAAACAGAACTAGGCAAAGGATAAAATCAGGTTATATCCTCATATTGAAAAGCTTGTATTGATAGTTTCCGCATATGGCAGGACACAGTAAATGGGCAAATATTAAACGTCAAAAAGCAGTGGTAGACGCAAAAAAAGGTAAGACTTTTACCCAACTGTCACGTGCAATTATTGTAGCTGCGAGAAGTGGAGTCCCTGACCCTGCTGGTAATTTTCAATTACGTACTGCTATTGAAAAGGCAAAGGCAGCCGGGATACCCAATGATAATATCGAAAGAGCGATCGCCAAGGGTGCTGGTACGTTTGCAGGCGATAACTCTAGTTTAGAATCAATTCGCTATGAAGGATACGGTCCTCTTGGAGTTGCAGTTCTCATCGAAGCACTAACGGACAATCGCAACCGAACTGCGGCTGACTTGCGTACCGCCTTTAGTAAAAATGGTGGAAACCTGGGTGAAACAGGTTGTGTCAGTTGGATGTTTTCTCAGAAAGGCGTTTGTACGGTACGGGGAGTTGTGGATGAAGAACAGCTTTTAGAAGCTTCCTTAGAGGGCGGTGCTGATACTTATGAGATGACTGAGGATAAAACAGCTGAGGTATTTACCGCAGTTCCAAATTTGGAAAGCCTCAGCCAAATTCTTAAAGACAAAGGTTTTCAAGTGAGTGATGTTGAATTGCGCTGGATTCCCGGTAATAACGTAGAAGTCACAGATTTAGATCAAGCGCGATCGCTTTTAAAGTTAATTGACTCTTTAGAAAGTTTAGATGACGTACAAAATGTTACCACTAATTTTGATATGTCAGAAGAATTGATGACAGTTATGGCTAATGGTTAATAGCTAATGGCTAATGGCTAATGGCTAATGGTGAGACCAGAGAAAGTAGGCGGGTTTCCCGCGCCCTGGGGACTGGCGAACCCGAAGGGCTAATGGCTAATGGCTAATGGCTAATGGCTAATGGCTAATGGCTAATGGTGAGACCAGAGAAAGTAGGCGGGTTTCCCGCGCCCTGGGGACTGGCGTATAGCCCTTGCGGGCATAGCTTCGCATCGCGAAGCGTCTCCGTAAGGAGATACCCGAAGGGCTAATGGCTATTAATCAGTAACTATTTGCGGTTCTTTCTACGATCTTTTTCTAGCGGTGTTACGGGAGTATCAATCAAACTTCCGAAGTCTTCCATGATGACTGTTGGAGTCTCGATCTGCTCCTAGTACGCCCTAGACCTAAAACTGAGATGATTGTCGCAATATAAGGTAAAGAATCTTTCTCAGTTTCCTGGCTTTCTAAAACAATTCGTACAACAAGTGAAGATTTTACTTCTTTTGCTGTCAAATATTCTATATAACATCTTTAACCAGTGAGTTATAACCAATCACTTATGGCATTTTGGACAAGATTATGTGTAAGAAATTTTGAATTCAAGATATGTACTGGTAAATTATGAAAAAATTTGGTATCATGAAGCACCCACAATAAAAGTAAGCGTTCAGTTGCATCCCAATCCCTAAAAATTCGTGTCCAGGTTTGTAAACCACAGCGAGCGAACAACTATGGAAATTATTAGATGTTATTGTCCAGAATCAGCAAATGAACTGTTATCTAGCTATTCACATACACCTGTTAAATTGACTGGAAATTTTTTGACGCAGTTGCATTGGATGAAGCTATCTGGCAATGCTGCAAGGTATTTATTGGCTGTAGCCTTAACTTTGTCTGTTCTCGGTGTGGTGGAACAAGCTCTAGCTGGTCAGAAAGTAGGTAGTGATGGACCTGAAGTTGCTAGCATACAAAGATGTTTAAAACAATTGGGGTATTTTAACGGTAAGGTCACGGGTAAATTTGCTTCCAAAACACGAGAAGCTGTTATTCGTTTCCAACAAGATAACAGGCTTCCGACTGTTGGGGTGGTAGGTAGTCAAACTCAACGGCTTCTGCGATCGCAGTGTCAAAGCAGAACTTCTGGAGGTCGTGTCAGTGAGGGTTTGCAACGGGGTAGCAGTGGTGCATCCGTCAGAAGATTGCAACAAGATTTACAACGTTTGGGGTATTTTAACGGTGCAATAACAGGTTATTTTGGCTCGGAAACAGAGCGAGCTGTCTCTCAATTTCAGCAATCTAATGGCATTAGCCCGGATGGTATTGTTGGTACGAGAACAGAAGAAGCTATTCGTGTCAGTTTAAACCAACCGAATTACCCACCAAATCAACCCGATTATTATCCACCAAACCAACCGAATTACCCACCAAATCAACCCGATTACTATCCACCAAACCAACCGAATTACCCACCAAATCAACCCGATTACTATCCACCAAACCAACCGAATTACCCACCAAATCAACCCGATTATCCAAATAGCGCAGACAGTTCCTATTTAAAACAGGGTGATTCCGGTCAACAAGTTAGAAAATTGCAAGATGACTTGCAGCAATTGGGCTATTTTCGTGCAAATCCTACGGGATATTATGGTCCCACGACTCAGGAAGCTGTCGAACGTTTCCAACAAAATTATGGGCTGACACGCAATGGTGTTGCTGACTCACAAACCCTAGCCAGAATATCAGATGCTTTGATAGGAGGAACAAATTCGACCAATTCTAATTGTTCGGTTAATCAAGGTGATATCTGTTTGGGTGAAAGGAGCCAACGTGTTGAAATCGTGCAACGGCGTTTGCAGGATTTAGGATTGTTTCAAGGTCGAATCACAAACTATTACGGTTCGGCAACTAGGAATGCTGTAGCTCAATTTCAAAGAAGTCGCGGACTAGAAGCTAACGGAATTGTAAATTATCAAACTTGGCAAGCCTTGAGATTGGATGATCTCGGAGGTAACCCAGGTAATACATCTGGGTATCCCGATTTTCCCGGTAATACAGGAAATCCTCCTGAATGGTCTCCCGGACGTGAAAATCGCTATGTGGTCATTGTACCAATTCGCAGTTACGACACTTTAAGCAGAGTGCGTCAGTACGTACCGTCTGCTTTTCAAGCAGACTCGCGACTGGGTACTTATGTCAATGCCGGACAGTATAGCAGTCGTTCTGAAGCAGAAAAACAGTCGGAATATTTGCGCTCTCAGGGTCTAGATGCAAGAGTTGAATATTTTTGAGCGGTGACAAGCAATCGGTAAATCTTCTTTATTGAAAGTATTTTCTCTTTCAAGAGAAAGATGTATTGCCCTGCAAAAATAATGTTTAAATAAAGAGGTTTAAATTTTTAAAAAGAAGATTTTGTCAAGCTTCCATCACAAAAGTGTAGGGGTGCAAAATGCTATCAGAGAAAGAAGCGATCGGGATACTTGAAGAAAATAATATGAAGCCCAGTACATTTCAACAACAAGGACAAAAGAGGCTCGTTGCCAAACTGACTAATGGGTATTCATTTATTATCAAAAAAGATGAGTCAATGCCCGGTTATCTATGTGCTTATCTCAACTCTAATAGAAATGGAGATTTAATGATCTGGAAGAGAATTGACAGAAATTCTTTGCTCTTAGCAATTAAAAGCGTACACGAATTTCTAGGAATTCAGCCTCAATGGAAAGTGGAAAGCGATCGTTTAATGACTCCTGTAACTTTTGCGTTTTTATCTTTACTTATCAGTACGGGATATCTCTTTGGTAGCAAGCTAGCTTACTGCAATGCCCAGAACTCAGATATGTATTTGTCTCAACCCGAACACATATCAGTTATTAGCGAGTGAGACTTAGAAGAAAATTTATCAACGTAGGTTGGGTTGAGGCTTTGCGAAACCCAACCTATTCGTCCAATGTTGACCAACAAATTTGCCACGATGTTGACCAACAACTTCGGCACAACGTTGGGTTTCGTTCCTCAACCTAACCTACTTAATAATGACTGCCTGATTTGCGATGGTGTACTGCGGTTATTCCCTCGTTATCTAGTAGCTTACCATCTTTGACAACTGCGTAAATCAGCCAGTGATCGCCGCATTCCATACGGTTTGTGACAGTACACTCCATATATGCAAGTGCATCAGTCAAAATTGAACAACCATTTTCAGCTTCTTCTGTTGCAACATCAACAAATCGGTTTTGTCCGGGAGTAAAGGGTTTTAAGAAGTGCTTCATTAAACCCAAGTGATTGCCTTCTTTTAAAACATTGAGCACGAATTTGTTGCCAGAGTGCGTCAGTGATTCCACAGCACGGTCTTTAGCTACTGCAATGGTTAACGCCGGGGGATTAAAGCTTGCTTGAGAGACCCAAGAAGCTAACATGGCACTGGAGATATCGCCTTGCTTGGCTGTCAATACGCACAGCGAGCCTACAATTCTACCAACAGCTTGTTCTGTTGTTGTAGCAGGTACACTTTGCGCTCTGACTTTTTTGGCTTTTTTGAGTGCTTGAGCAAAGTCGGTTCCTGCTTCTTCACACATTTGTAAGGTGGTATCATCTGGTTTGAACTTGACTCGGATGGTTTCAAAACCAAAACGATAACCTGCGTCCTTCAACTTATCTTCTAGGAAATCGACTGCTTCCCCACTCCAACCAAAAGAACCAAACACCCCAGCAAGTTTGTTGTTTGTTACAGTTGAGAGAACAATCCCCAAAGCTGTTTGAACTGGTGTTGGTGCATGACCGCCTAAAGTTGGGGAACCTATGACAAAACCAGATGCTTTTTCCAAAGCCATCCGGATTTCCTCTGGTTCGGCAACTTCACAATTTATTGATTCTACCCCAACACCTGCTTTGGTGATACCGCGAGCGATCGCTTGGGCTAAAGTTGCCGTATTCCCGTAAGCAGAAGCATAAATCAATGCAACAGAAGTATCCTGAGATGTTTGCTGTTGGCTCCACTGCTGGTAAGCCTTTGTCAGCTCGAGCAAGCCATAGCGTACCAAAGGACCGTGTCCGGTTGCATACACTCTCACGGGAAACTCAGAAAGTTTTTCCAACGCTGTCTCAATCTGACGGGCATGAGGAGCCATTAAGCAATCATAGTAATAGCGTCGATCTTCTTGAAATATCTCCCAACCCTCATCAAACACTTGATCGCCACAAATATGCGCTCCAAATAGCTTATCGGTATAGAGAATTTCTGTTTGTGGATCGTAAGTACAGAGTTGATCTGGATAGCGAGGGTTAGGAGTAGGAATGAATTGTAAAAGATGCCCTTTCCCTAAATCGAGAGTATCTTCCCCTCGCATAACCAGAACTGGTAAATCTGGGTTTTCCAACGCACCTCGCAAATTGATGGCTCCTGGGTTAGAACAAACAAAGGTAATTTGAGGTGCAATTTCAAGCATCGCTTTTAAAGTTGCTGCACGGTTGGGATTCACATGACCCAGAATTACGTAATCAACAGATTGCAAATCAAACCGTTTCTGCACCGCATCCAGATAAATTTCTGTGAATGTTTCACCAGGAGGATCGATAAGGGCAGTTTTATCTCCTTTGATTAAATAGGAATTAGCTGTTGTACCCTTTGCCAGCGCATATTCAATTTCAAATCTCAGGCGAGTCCAACTGCGAGAACGGAGTACAGTGGTATCTGTAGCGATGGGCAGAACTTGAACGTCACGGGGTTTTGTGGAGGTCATAGCGATTTTAGATACGTGGATTTTAGATTGGAGATTGGGGAGAGGGGGTAGACAAGGAAGAAACTTCTATCTTGTCCCCCTTGTCCCTAATTAATAGTGATTGCCAACCTTACGATGGTGGACGGCGGTAAGGGCTTCTGCTTTGCTCACCCGTCCTGCGTAAACCGTGCTGTATACAATCCAGTGATCGCCACCATCCATTCTGCTTAACACTTCGCATTCCATATATGCCAAAGCTTCTGCGAGGATGGGTGCTCCATTTTCCGCTGCTTGGGTTTTGACTCCTTCAAAACGGTCGGCTCCTGGAGCAAATCGTTTGAGGAAGTGCTTCATCAGGCGCTGGTAGTTGTTTTCTTCTAGGACGTTAAGTACAAACTTATCCCCCACTTGCATGAGTGATTCAATTGCCCTGTCTTTAGCAACTGCTATTGTGATACCTATCGGTTTGAAACTGGCTTGGCTTACCCAAGAAGCTAACATGGCACTGGATACATCACCCTTTTTCGCAGTGATAATATAAAGCCCGCCACTGATTCTCCCTAAAGCTTTGTCGAGGTCAGCACCTAAAGATTTCATCTGCTTGATGCTGCGATCGCGTGTCACCCATTGTCCCAAGTCTGTTCCAGCCTCTTCACAAAGCTTGTAGGTGTTTTCTGCGGGCGTTTGTTTAATCCGAATGGCTGGGAAGGCGGTTGTTAAACCTAAATTCCGAAATTTACTGAGTAACGGATCGATTGGTTCGTCATCTCCACCGCCTGACTCAAAAATGCCTACCGCTTGTTTTTCATTAGCAGAACCTAAGATCGTACTGAGAGCACCTTGAAGCTGACTGACATCTGAAGCTGGGGGCATTCCAACGGCAATTCCCGCACAGCGACTCACAAGCTCTCGCAATTCTACCAAGTCACCAACAGAGCGTAGATCTACCAGTTCCACCGCAACGCCTGTTTTTGTAATCCCTAAAGCTATTGCTTGAGCCAGACGATAACTGTAACCGTAATCGGATATGTAAAAGACCCCAACTGTTGTTTCTGCTTTAGTTTGTGTTTGGCTCCAATTACGGTAGCGTCCGGTTAATTCTTCAACATTATGATATAATAAGGGACCGTGACCCGTGGCAATTAAATTAATCTTTTCCAGTTCAGCCATGCGCTTGAGAGCAGATAAGACCGAACGGGCGTTAGGAGCCATTAAGCACTCGTAGTAATATTCAAAATCAGCTTCAATCGCTTTTAGATCTTCGTCATAAGTACTGTCCGAGCAGTAGTGCAATCCAAAAGCATCGCAAGTGAAGAGAGTTTGGGTTTTGCGGTCAAATGTAAAGATGGTGTCGGGCCAGTGTAAATTGGGTGCAATCACAAATTCTAGTTCGTGTCCGTTGCCCAAATCCAAGCGATCGCCATTTTTCACAATTTGCCGTTTGAAAGGCTGATGCACCAAATTTTCGAGAAATTGAATAGCAACTTTAGAACCAACAACCGTAATATTTGGAGCTAGTTGTAAAACATCTTTAACTAAACCACTGTGGTCTGGCTCGGTATGACTGATAATTAAATAACTGATATCGGTGGGATTGACCAAACCCTTGAGGGTATCTAAAAACAGTTGGCGAAACTTTTCGTGAGAAGTATCTACCAACGCTGTTTGCTCGCCGCGTATGAGGAATGAGTTGTAGGTAGTTCCATTTTGCAGCCCGAACTCAATATCAAAGCGGTCTCTATCCCAATCCAGAGAGCGAATTGCTGTTGTGTCGGAAGCAATATCGACAACCTGCATGGTTAGCCTTTTGTTAGTTTTTTCAGTGAGTGCTACCATATATCCCCTCCTAAGAGAATGAGTATTTATTACTCTTTTTCTATTGTGACACGAGTTTTTTGTAACGTTTTATTAAAAATTCTATAATTTGGTTAAAAAAACTCTAAGGAAAGGGTCGGGGGTTAGCGAAAGATAGGAAATAGGTAATTTCCAGGCTGTGTTTTCACACAACTCGTTTAGTCTCGTAATTTTTAGATCTCCCCCAACCCCCAACCCCTCACCCCCAATTCGGTCAAAAAAACAGAATGACAGACAGTACTTTGTGGCTAGGATTGACGATCGGAAATTCCCGACTGCATTGGGCGTGGTTGAAAGGCAAATCGCGCATTTGTGCTTGGGACACAGAACATTTGCCACAAAAAGTTATACATCAACTATCTAACTGTAAAACATTAGAGGACTTCATTACCCATTTTCCCACCTCCCCCTCCTCCCCTCCCCCTCTCTCCCCCTCCTACCCTCCCCCCCTTCTCCTAGCTTCCGTGGTTCCGAGTCAAACACAACTGTGGGAATCTTACCCAAATGTTCGCGTCATCACCTTAGACCACATCCCCTTACAAGGTCTTTATCCTACATTAGGAGTCGATCGCGCCTTAGCTTTGTGGGGTGCGGGCGAGAAATGGGGTTTTCCCATGTTAGCGATCGATGCGGGAACTGCACTGACTTTTACAGGTGCAGATGCTAACAAATGTTTAGTTGGCGGTGCTATTCTTCCTGGGTTGGGTCTGCAGCTTGCAACTCTTGCTCAAAAAACCGGACAATTGCCAGTGGTTGAACTACAAAAGCATCTTCCACAAAGGTTTGCTTTAAAAACCGAAGAAGCCATACAAAGTGGAGTTGTCTACACTCTGGTTGCTGGAATCAAAGACTTTGTTGAGGCGTGGTGGCGGGATTATCCTGAAGGGAAGATTGCAATTACAGGAGGCGATCGCACTTTGTTAGTCAATTATTTGCAAGCACGATTTCCTGCGATCGCAGCACGTTTCTACGTGGAACAGAATTTGATTTTTTGGGGAATGCAAGCACTACTGACTGGAATGTATGAGTAAACGACGAGTATAGAAAGTTCTTAGAGGTTGTTTGAGAAGTAGTTATCTGTGATTTTAGGCACTCAGTGCTCCCCCTGCCCCCCTTAAACAAAGCTGCGGTGGTGTACACAAGTCTCCTAAAATGCCTTCTAGCAGTTTCGATCCCCCCTAGCCCCCCTTAAAAAGGGGGGAAAATACTCTTAATGATATGACTTGTTACTGGTCAGTGCTGACTGTTAATTTGATAAAGTCACGGATATCTCCAGCAACAACTCCTGCACAAGACTCAGGTAGATCGTTAGCACCATGGGCGATCGCCTTCAACTCTGCTTGAGGAAGGTACTGAGCACAGGCTCGACTCATGTCTAGAAATTCTTTCGAGTCTTTTCCACCTTCTAAAATTAAAACAGGAGCAAGTATTGAGGACAATTGTTCTTGCAACAACTCTGCTTTAATTTCTGGTTCCTGACGCTCGAAGAGTAATTCACAGGCTGTAGGATAATTGAGCATTGCCTGACGTAACTTCCAATCTCGTTCAATTTGATCGTCCCAGCCAAAAATTTTAGTAATTGGGCGGAGGACTCTCAAGATTTGAAATAATGTGAGTGGAAACTTAATAATACGCCGCATCAGTTGCAAACGCTTTTTTTGCCCTTCAATTGCGATACCTTCTGGTGATATCAACACCAAACCACAAACTTGTTCTGGATACTTCAAACTATAACTAGCAGCAATCCAACTTCCGAGGGAATGCCCTACCAAGTATACCCTTTCTAGCTTTAACGCTTGCAAAAATTCTGCCAGACATTCAACGTGTAAATCTATCGAATGATGGATGTTTGGACGTTCGGATTCACCGAAGCCAAATAGATCTGGTGCAAAGCAATGGAAATGTGATGAAAGCAATTCCATTAAGGAAACCCATTGGCTGCTATCGTTCCACGAACCGTGTAAGAAAACAACAGGAATTCCTGTACCAATTTCGCGCCAAAACAAAAGCCCTTGAGAGAGCTTTCTTCGGGAGTTACGGAATAGAGAATCCATATTAGCTATTTCATATAGTCATTCACACTAGTGGAAATTATGAATGATGAATGATGAATGATGAAAAAATAATTCATAATTCATAATTTATAATTCATCATTCTCAAGCCAGTGTCGTCAAACCATTTAAATAGTCTTGCAATTGGCGACTGTGATCGTGAGACATTTTTCCAGGCGGTAGGGAATCGGTTGGAAAAGCTTGGATTTCCATAACTTCCAATGTATCTTGGATCGCCATGTCTCCCCGAACATCGGCTTCCACAACAATACAAATCGAATGGATTCTGGGGTCACGGTCTGGTGCGGAGTATACACCAACCAAACGCCGAATTTTCACTAATTCCAATCCGGTTTCTTCCATCAATTCCCGTTCTACTGCACTCGGAACATCTTCGCCCCAATCCACCATACCTCCAGGCAATGCCCACAGACCATTGTCTCGTCGCCGAATTAAAACAATTCGACCATCGGGTAAGATTGGAATTATACTTGTCCCTGGAACTGGATGGCGGAAGATGATGCCAAGAACAGTTTGTCCAAATCGCCATAAACTACGTGTGGACTGAACAGCCGCATCCATAAAAGCAAAATTGTTCAATTTTCAAATTTTGTCTTGCAGTGTAGAGAACCTTA
Organism: Tolypothrix campylonemoides VB511288_2; assembly: GCF_045999855.1. Lineage (NCBI taxonomy): Bacteria > Bacillati > Cyanobacteriota > Cyanophyceae > Nostocales > Tolypothrichaceae > Tolypothrix > Tolypothrix campylonemoides. The sequence continues at coordinate 229,927 of NZ_JBFPMW010000013.1, read as the reverse complement.
CCACACAACATTTTCTCAACAAAAATGTTGAGTTGCACCTTATACAATCATAGTTGTGGTTTGGAGCCATATCTTAAAGATTATCTCAGAAAATACTGATTCGACCACTGCACCACACTGAAAATGACTGCTTTACAAATTTCATAGTTCATCCTTGAGTTGACAGAAACTCTATACTAAGTTAGTATAGATTGCTGTTTAAAATATAGAAGTCGCCAATCTAGGTGAGAAAAACAAGTAAGCTCAACAGCAGATACTGCCTACATCAACCCTAGAAGCGAATTTTTGTTGTTTATTTAATGAGGTGAACATGGCTAAGCGCCGCAATCCGAAAAAAGAAAAGGCGCTACGGAACCAGGCGTATGCCCGAAAGTTTCGTAAACGGACTACAACAGGACGGATGGGCAATAGAAGATTCCAGCAAAGACCGCCGAAGAGTGAAGAGGATGAGGGCGCAGCAGCTATTGACGCTGAGTAGAAACGCTGCTCAAAATATTTGCTCTATGTTTGCTCTCTAAGTTACGGCGGGCGTACAAATGTACGCCCATAATTATTGCTAGCAATTTGGGAATGGGGGATTAAAATAATTTCCCACTCCCTTTTTCCCTAGCGATCGCTATTGGGAGTTTGACTGCGGGCGGCTTTTAGCGCTTGTCTCACTTGTTCAAATCCCGTACCACCATAGCTGTTACGAGCAGCAACGACTTGACGCGGTGATATTGCATCGTAAATATCTGCGTCAAAAGCTGGGTGAAGTTCTTTCCACTCCTCTAAACGTAAATCTTTAAGAAGTTTACCAGCAGCAATACTGGTTTTCACAACTTTGCCTACAAGGTTATAGGCTTCCCGGAAAGGTACACCTCGGGCTGCTAAATAATCTGCTACATCAGTAGCATTGGAAAAGTCTTCTGTTACTGCTTCTGCCAAGCGCTGGGTACGGAATTCCAACCCTTCCCGAAGTAAAATTGTCATTGCCTCAAGACAGGCTGTGACTGTATTAACACTATCAAATAAAGCTTCTTTATCTTCTTGCAAGTCTTTGTTGTATGCCAGGGGTAATCCCTTCATTATGACCAACATTGCTTGTAGATGACCAAAGACTCTCCCAGTTTTACCCCGAACCAACTCTGGTACGTCGGGGTTTTTCTTTTGAGGCATAATGCTCGAACCAGTAGCACAACTATCTTTGAGGGTGACAAAGCTAAATTCCTCAGACGCCCATAAAATGACTTCTTCTGAAAGACGGCTGAGGTGAACCATAATTATACTAGCTGCGCTGAGAAATTCAATGGCAAAATCGCGATCGCTAACTCCATCAAGACTGTTAGCATAAATGCCATCAAACTTCAACAAATTAGCAGTGTACTGGCGGTCTATAGGAAAAGTCGTTCCCGCTAGAGCACCGCAACCCAACGGTGAAACATTCACTCGACGAGACACATCTTTAAGACGTTCGCGATCGCGCTGCGCCATATGAAAGTACGCCAGTAAGTGATGGGCTAGACTCAGGGGCTGAGCGCGTTGTAGGTGAGTATAACCTGGAATCAGTGTTTCAATATGTTGTTCGGCAATATCTAACAGCACATTTTGAAATTCGCACAATTGGTCGCTGATTTGCTGAATTCGATCGCGAAGATAAAGCCTAGTGTCAGTCCCCACCTGATCGTTTCGGGAACGGGCAGTGTGTAATTTTTTACCCAAATCGCCCACCATTTCCACAAGACGACGCTCAACGGCAAAATGGACATCTTCTGCTTCAATCCCAGGGTTAAAGTTACCTTGTTGATATTCCTCGTGAATCTTGTCTAGAGCTTTGACAAGTTGCTCGCCTTCGTCTCGAGAAAGAATGCCAGTATGAGCAAGCATTTGTGCATGAGCTTTAGAGCCCATCAAGTCATACTCTAAAAGCTGAATATCAAAATTAATACTGGCATTAAATCGAGCGATTGCAGGATGCAACGCCGATTCAAACCGTTGACTCCAAGTGTTTTGTGCAGCCATATGCTCTGTTGGGAATGGTTGGTTGTTAGCCGTTCGGTGTTAGTTGTATTTTTGCACCACTCACGACTAACCACTAACCACTAACAAACTAGTTTTAACCGTAACTCGTTAAATTCCGAATCATATAACCAAGAGCCAATCCAATCAAGAGTGCCCAAGCTTGACCTGTCTGCACAAAGTGTGTAAACGCTTTTTGCATCTGACCGAGAATGTTGGGGTCAGTTACAGTTTGCGCCAGTACCGTCCAGTCTAAAGACGACCACCAGACGAAATGAGATATTGAATCAGTAAATATGTCCATATAAAAGATAAAGGATAAAGAAAAAGATGAAGGATAAAATTTTATCCTCGATACTTCCCGGTGATACCGCAATAAGTAGAAATTGTCTAGTGGTAAAATAATGCTCTGTATCTGAAGTGATGGCTCCCCAACGCAGTCCTAATGAAAATTTTCACCTTCAACATGAAAATCGCTTCCACTCCTTCTTTTTAAGGCACGCCGGGAAAGACATCCACCATCTTAATTTTGATGTCCGCAGATTCCTTCACAAACTTCACCTTAAAGTCGGGAAAGATTTCAACAACTTGCCACTTGCCACAATCTTGAGGAAATACCGTCACGTTTTGAACGTGTAAGTCTGGAAAGTCCTTAACTTTTTGTACGGTAATATCCGGGAAATCCTTGACAATTTGTACTTTGCCGTAAAGCTTAATACCTTTATAAGTACAGCTTGCATCAATTTTACTTTCAGCAGTGACGGTGTCGTTAGTTGATATAAAAATTGTTAATAGAAAGCTTAAGGCAAATGCAGCCAGTACAATCCAACGTTTCATGTTGAACCTCAGAATTGGTTTGCCTACCGTCATAACCTCATGACTCGGTTGATGCCAACCGCAATTTTGCGGCTGTCCGCAGAATTTGTCCCGCCAACACTGCTGCACCAAATCCATTGTCAATATTGACAACCCCTACACCCGCAGCACAAGAGTTTAACATTGTCAATAGCGGTGCTAATCCTCCAAAACTGGCTCCATAGCCGATGCTAGTAGGGACAGCAATTACGGGACAATCTGCTAAACCTGCAACTACGCTGGGTAAAGCCCCTTCCATTCCCGCCACAACCACCAAAACTGATGCTGATTCAATAACATGACGGTTGTTTAGCAAGCGGTGAATTCCAGCAACTCCCACATCCCAAAGACGCTGCACTTGAAAACCGGACAGTTCGGCGGTGACAGCTGCTTCTTCAGCGACTGGTAAATCCGCAGTACCAGCAGAAAGAATGCCAATGATACCAGGATCTTGCGGTTCAATGCTGTCCGGAGCGATAGCACAAATTCGGGCTAATTCGTAGTAGCGCAAACCCCTAACTTTAGATTGCAATACAGCATAAAGGGCTGGATCTATACGGGTAGCCATCACCACTGGATTGCGCTGGCGCATGATATTCATAATTTGAGCAATCTGTTCGGGAGTTTTCCCCGGTCCCCAGATAACTTCAGGAAAACCCGTTCTTAAGGCGCGGTGATGGTCTATTTTGGCAAACTCGCCTACAGGTTCATAAGATAAGTTTTTGAGCGTTTCTAGAGCAGCATCTGGGGTAACGTTACCTTGAGCGACAGATTCTAAGAGCGATCGTAATGATTTATTGTTTGTCATTAGTTAATTGTTGGTTGTTAGTTGTTATACCAATTTTCTATGAAGATGCCTGCAATTAGCCTGCGAAGCGCCCTCTTTGTTTGTATAGTCCCACATTTGTAATGTGAGGAAATTTTAAGCACAATTTCATATAGAATTGGTATTAATTGTTAGTTGTTAGTTATTAGTTGTGAGTGGTTAATTATTCTACTAACCACTAAACAATAACCTCTATAGCAATTCGTATGGGAGTTACAAACACTTCTGTCTTGTCTTCCTTGTCTCCCTCATCTCCCCCCTCTCTCTCGTCTCCCTCGTTTAGCTCTCAAGTAATATTGCTATATCTATTTTTCTACCTTAAGTTCATATTTATTCCACATTGTTCCTGCTTGGGAACCAACTGCAGAGTATTTAATGTTTTGAATGCGGTTTCGCACTGCTGACAAAGACAAAGGATTGATTAGATAAATAAATGGTAAATATTCTTGGGTTAGACGTTGGGTTTGAAAGTAAATTTCTTTGCGTTTTTCTTCATCTAACTCTTGGGCTCCTTGTTTATACAATCGACCGATTTCTGCTTCCCAATCTTCTACTTTCCAACCAATGAGAGGTTCCTTTCCTGCTTGTGGTTTTTGATTGAAGGTATGCAACCCCCCGTCAGTTAACCAAACGTTAGACGCATCATTAGGTTCAAATCCTCCACTCACAAAACCCAGTAGATAGCATTCCCAATCGAGTGAATCGGACAGTTTCGCTACAAGCGTGTTGAAAGAAATTGCGTTAAAATCTACTTGAATTCCAATTTGACTCAAATCGTATTTAATTTGCGCTCCCATTGCTACGCGAGTTTTATTTTCAGCATTTGTTATTAATGAGAAACGCACCCGATTTCCTTCTGCATCTAATAACTGGTTTTTAGCGTTATATCGAAAACCCGCTTTTAATAGCAAGTCTTGAGCTTTTTTGGGATTGTAATCATAAACTTTTAAGCCTTTTTCTGGAGGAAGATAGTAAGGGCTTTGTACCTCTATCGGCGAATTTTGTACGACACCAATTCCTCGAAAAATATTATTGAGCAATGCTTCTCTGTTGATAGCACGGGCAATGGCTTGTCTAAACGCTAAAGTATTAAACCAACGAGATTTAATCGGATCGACGACAGGTTGTCCGTTTTTACGTTGACCGCGATTGAGGTTAAAGGATATAAAATTTTGAGATAATTTCGATCCCCCATTGTAGATTGTGAATTGTCCTCGTTTCTCTTCCCGCTTGAGTAAAGAAAAATTTTCTGGGGACACTTCTACTATATCTAAGCCTCCAGAACGAAATTGAAGGATTATTGAATCTGTAGATTCAATAATCTGCCAAACAATCCGGTCAACATAAGGTAGTTGGTTACCTTGAGTATCTTTACGCCAGTAATAAGGATTGCGCTCGAAGATAACTCGTTGGCTTGGTACATAGCTTTTTATTTTGTAAGGACCGCTCACAATTATTTGACTCGGGTCTGTACCCGTTCCCCAAATTGATAGAAATTGTGGATTTCCATTAACATCTAGAGTTTTTAAGGATTCAGCTAAAGCATGTTTTGGCATAATACCAATTGAGTTTGTAGAGCCGCCCGTGGTAGTATACAGAAAAGGAGCGAAAGACTCGGGAAGAGTAAATTCAACTTTGCGATCGCTCATTTTCCTTATTTTAGGAAAAATACCGCTTGAACCTATTTTCAAACTATCTTTCCAATCTGTAGGAATTTTAGGATTAAAAATTATATCTTGATAAGTAAAGAGAACATCATCTGCAGTTAGGGGCTCGCCATCTGACCATTTCAGACCCTCACGCAGGGTAAAAACTATTTGCTTTTTATCATCAGAAATTTCCCAAGATTCTGCTAAATCTGGTTCTATTTCCCCAGTCTCGCCATTAAGAGTTGTTAGCCCTAAAGTCGTAAACAAAAAGACATGAGGATAGGAATTATTAAAGGAGTAATTAAAAGTTTGAGGATCGCCAATAGTACTAGTCACCCATTGAGATACATTTCGTACTGCTGCAGTTTTTAGGTTGGTGGGATTGCAACTTGTAAAAATTAACTGACAAACCAACCCTAAAATTAATATTGGAACAACAGAAAGCCAACGGCGATGACGGGGGAAGAGAAAAAACATCATGGGAGGAAAATTTTAATCTTTTCGCATGATACAGCCTAAGGGAATGGGGAATGGAGAATAGGGAATGGGAATTGATGATTCTCCCTTGTCCCCCTTGTCTCCCTTGTCCCTCTTGTCCCCACTCCCTAACCCCTATTCCCTTCAGCGACTTTCATCTCGTAAAGATTCCAGATGTAACCTCTAGGGGAAGGAAAAGCAGCAGAGTACTTAACACCTTGAACGGTATTGCGTACAGCCACTAAAGCCAAGGAATTCCATAAGTGAACGATCGGTACATATTCTTGCGCGAGACGCTGTACCTCGTCATAAATCGCTTTGCGCTTTGTTTCATCAAACTCTCTTGCTCCTGCAATGAAGAGTGCTTCAATTTTTTTCTCCCAATCAGAGGCTTCCCAACCCTCTAGAGGGGGCTGTCCTTTTGCAGGTTTTTGATTGAAAACGTGGAAACTACCCTCTACAGTCCATACGTTATAACCATCATGTGGCTCAATGTTTCCACTCATACCTCCCAAATAAGTTTCCCAATCAAGAGTGTTGGTGATTTTGTCTCCCAAAACGCTGAAATCAACGTATTGTAGATCTACTGTCATTCCTATCTTGCTCAAATCTTGCTTGATTTTGGGAGGAACTGAGGGTCGGTTACTAGCAGGCGCTAACATTGTAAAGCGCACTCGATTTCCATCCGAATCGAGTAACTGACCTTTGTTATCGTATTTAAATCCCGCACCTAGTAAAACTTCTTTGGCTTTGTCTACATTATAGTTATAGGCTTTAAGACCTTGTTTGGCAGACAAGTAGTAGGGGCTCGGGGCAAAAAATGGCGAGTCTTGGGGTTCGCCCAATCCCCGCAAGTTGTTGTTGATTATTGTTTGGCGATCGAGAGCGTAAGCAACAGCTTGTCTGAAAGCAACAGTATTAAACCAACGGGACTTAACCGGATCGACAAGAGGTTTTCCGTTGCGACGACCTTTGTTAAGGTTAAAAGCAAGTAAACTTGTACCGGTGTCGGGTCCTGCATTTTGAATGCTAAAATCACCTCGTTTTTCTTCTCGCTTCAGCAATTGGAAAGTTCCCGGACCAATTTCCAGTACATCCAATCCTCCAGAGCGAAACTGCATCAAAGCCGTATCAGCATTTTCTACAATTTGCCAAACAATACGCTCGATATATGGCTGCGGCTTCCCTTGTGCATCCTTTCGCCAGTAGTAAGGGTTGCGCCGAAATATCATTCTTTGACTGGGTAAATAAGTTTCTAGAGTATAAGGTCCATTCACAATAATTTTCTTGGGGTCTGTATCTATTCCCCAAGTAGAGAAAAATTCCGGTCTGCCATCGGAGCGCTTGGTTTCCACTGCTTTGCGTAAGGCGTGTTCTGGTAAAATCTCCATTTCTGCTGCAATTAATGCCAAAAAGGGTGCATAGGGTTCTGGCATAATAAATTCCACTCGCCGACTGTCAATTTTGCGGACTTTAGGAAAAGCTTTGCTAACACCAATGCGGAGGTTATCTTGAGCGTAGGTAGGAATTTCTTTATTTAGATAGATGTTGTTAAAGGAAAAAACAACATCGTCCGCTGTGAGGGGTTCTCCATCTGACCACTTTAATCCCTCACGCAAGGTAAAGGTATATCGCAGCTTATCCTGAGAAATTTCCCATGACTCCGCGATCGCAGGTTCAATTTTCTTAGTAATGCCATTGAGAGCTGCTAATGGTTCATAAGTAAAACGAAAGATATTGGGAGTTGATTGGCTCAAAGCTGCGTTAAAAGTTTGCGGATTACCCCCGGCGCTAATAACTAGTTGGGATACTTGAGCTGCTGAGGTTTTAAATTGACCGGGATTGCAGCCGTTCAAAGATAGAGCTATCCAAAAACCTAGTAAAGCTACAATCCAACCTCTTGGGAAAATTTGTGGTAATTTTTTTGGAAAAAAATGTGCTTTCATTTTTCTAGAACTTTGCGATGGGCTTTATTCTAGAATTCATCTTGCTAAAGTGTCTAGTGAAAAATAGGAATGGGTTTTTGTATAGGACGACGGGCGTCTTCACCCGTCCCATAGGAAAATCACAATTAACAACCCCTAATCCCTAACTTTCATTTCGTATATATTCCAAACATAGTTACCAGGTGCAGGAAAAATAGAAGTGTATTTCACATTTTCTAAGTTATCACGCACTGCTGCTAAAGCCAGGGGATTAAACAAGTAAATAAAAGGTAAATATTCTTGAGCAAGACGTTGCGTTTCTACATAAATTGCTTTGCGTTTTGCTTCGTCAAACTCTCTAGCAGCTTCGATGTAAAGATCGTCAATTTTTTTCTCCCAATCAGAAGTTTCCCATCCTTCTATACGATCTTTTTTACTTTGCGGTTTCTGATTAAAAACGTGAAAGTTTCCATCTACAGCCCAGATATTGTAACCGTTGGCTGGTTCAACACCACCGGTGATTGCTCCATACCAACTGTCCCAATCTAAAGTATTGGAAATTTTTTCTCCAATAACACCAAAATCTAGGAACTGTAAATCCATCGTAATTCCAATCTTTTTTAAATCCTGTTGAATTCTCGGTGTAACTGTCGGTCTACCACCAGATGATACCAGCATGGAAAAGCGGACTCGATTGCCATCAGAATCTAGTAATTGACCTTTGCTATCGTATTTAAATCCTGCTCCTAGTAAAAGTTGCTTGGCTTTTTCTGGATTATAATCGTAAGATTTTAAGCCTTCCTTGGTAGAAAAGAAGTAGGGGCTGGGGACTGAAATTGGGGAGTTTTGCGTTTCGCCCAATCCACGCAGGATGTTGTTGATCATGGTTTGGCGATCGATAGCATACGCAACTGCTTGTCTGAAAGCAACATTGTTAAACCAGCGCGACTTGATGGGATCTACTAAAGGTTTTCCATTACGACGACCTTTATTAAGGTTAAAAACCATAAAACTCGTACCAGAATCAGGTCCCGCATTATCAATATTAAATTTCCCGCGTTTTTCTTCACGCTTTAACAGTTGAAAACTACCGGGACCAATTTCGAGTAAATCCAACCCTCCAGAGCGAAATTGCATTAAAGCTGTGTCAGCATTTTCCACAATTTGCCAGACAATACGTTCAATATAAGGTTGCTGCTTTCCTTGTGCGTCCTTACGCCAGTAGTAAGGATTGCGTCGGAATACCACACGCTGGCTGGGTGAGTAGCTTTCTATTGTGTAAGGACCGTTAACAATAATTTTTTTAGGGTCTGTGTCTGTTCCCCAGGTAGAAAGAAACTCTGGTTGTCCGTCACCTCGTTGTGTTTCCACAGCTTTACGCAAAACGTGTTCTGGTAAAATTGCCGTTCCTGCTGCAACAGTTCGTAAAAAAGGGGAAAAAGGTTCTGGCAAAGTAAATTCTACCTGGTTGCTGTCAAGTTTGCGGACTTTCAGAAATTTCCTGCTTTTTCCTATGCGAAGACCGTCTTGATAATAGGAGGGAATGCGTGGGTTGAGATAAATTTGATTAAAGGAGAAAATAACATCATCCACTGTTAATGGTTCCCCATCGGACCATTTCAATCCATCCCTTAAAGTAAAGGTAATCCGCAATTTATCTTCCGAAATATTCCAAGATTTTGCCAGGGCTGGCTCTACTTCTTTTGTCACTCCATTTTCTGTCGCTAATGATTCATAAGTAAAAGCAGAAATATTGGGTGATTCTTGAATAAGAGCATAGTTAAAAGTTTTAGGATCGCTGGCGGCTGCAATTACTAGTTGTTCGACTTGAGCAGCTTGCGTTTTATACTGGCTGGGATTGCATCCGTTTAGAGATAGAATAATCCAAATTCCTAAAACTGCTAACAGCCAACTGCGTCGAAATAATTTTCTCAAAATATTAGATGTCATTTTAAAATATCTTTTCTAACTAGACTGATTTGCCAACCAATACATAAATTATTTATAATTCTTATAGCTTTTTTCCTGCTACTACTCGTTAATTTGTATCCCAATCAATTGGTATTTTAAAATAGTATTATGGGTCTTTCCAGTGTAACGTACTCTTTTATTACAATTTATTAAGACGGGAGGCAGAGCCTCTAATAATTTATTCCCAGGCGGAGCCTGGGAACAAGGAAACCCCGATCTCTAACCCCGTGTAAGTAAAACGACAGCGTAAGCACAAATCCCTTCTTCTCTGCCTACCGGACCTAATTTTTCATTAGTTGTTGCTTTTACGCCGACTCGATCCGGTTCGATTTGCAAAACACTGGCTATTTTTGAGCGCATTGTTTCAATGTGTGGTTTTAATTTCGGGCGTTCTGCTACGACGACTGAATCAATATTGCTGACTTCCCAACCGCGATCGCAAATCAGTTGATGCACTTGACTCAACAGCACCAAACTATCTGCACCCGCCCATTGGGGATCGGTGGGTGGAAAATAATGTCCGATATCCCCCAAAGAAAGCGCCCCTAGCATGGCGTCCATAATCGCGTGTGTGAGAACATCCGCATCACTGTGTCCTAACAAACCTAGGGAATGGGGAATATTAACTCCGCCCAAAATCAAAGGGCGATCGCTCACTAAGCGGTGAATGTCGTATCCATTACCAACGCGAATATTCATAATTTATTATTTGTTGTTTGTCAATTAGGAATTGGGGAAGGTAGGTTCCCCACGAAGTTGAGATAAGCCCATGAGGATTGAGCAAGAGTTATTCTCCCTTGTCTCCCTTGTCTCCCTTGTCCCTTGCTCTCATCTGTTCCCAATTTTTGAGCAAATCGGGACGGCGCTGACGGGTTCTAGAAATTTGTTGTTCGTAGCGCCACTTGGCAATGGCAGCGTGATTGCCTGAAAGAAGGACTTCAGGGACTTTCCATCCGCGAAAAGAGGCGGGGCGAGTATACTGGGGATAGTCCAACAAACCCTCTTCAAAACTTTCTACTTTCAAAGATTCTACTTTGCCAACGGTTCCGGGTATTAGACGTATGACACCGTTAATTAAAACCATTGCTGGCAATTCACCCCCTGTGAGAATAAAATCGCCTAAGGACACTTCACGGTCAACCAGATGCAGTACTCGCTCATCAACTCCTTCATAATGCCCGCAGATGATGACCAGCTGGTTGTAGTTTGTTGCGAGTTCTCGCAACAGGGGTTGATCTATGGTTTGACCTTGAGGACTCATCAAGATAACTTCTCTTCTGGGTAAAGTCGGTAGAGATTCTACAGCGGTAAAGATAGGTTCTGGCTTCATCAGCATTCCTACACCGCCCCCGTAGGGTTCATCATCTACTTTCCGGTGTTTATCGTTAGTAAAGTCTCTTGGATTAACGAGATTGACTTGGGCAATCTGTTTTGCGAGGGCTTTACCTATTAACCCGGAAGTGAGAACAGAAGTGAAACAGTCAGGAAATAGCGTAACTATATCAAAGCGCACAGTATTTCGTATTGGAGGACACTATTCTAAAGTTGGGATATATGTACTACATAGAAGTTGATGTTTTGTATTACACACACAAGCAACATCAAGAGTATCTAAAAGTACTGGAAAACTAACAGTTTCCGTGGCAATACAAGTTTTTCTAACTACTTAATTTATGTTTAAATATTGTCACATCTACATTGAAATTATTTAACTAACCGAGTTGACAACTTCCAGGATGCATCAAGCCAGTCTCAGAAAAAAGTGTCTCATGACCTACTTTTCCCCCTTTATTCGGGGTGCGGAAGGGTGTTGGAATAGGAATGTGAGGGTAAGGCAAGCGGTTTTTCTCCATGAACAAATTCAATGGCTTCAAATCCAAGCTTCTAGGGTACAGGTGGTTCTTAAATCACTTATTATCCCCTACACTCTCTCACTTTCATACGCCAACACTCATCAGGTGAAAAATCAGGTGCTGAGTTCTTCGGAACGGCAAAGACACTATAAAACTGAGTCATGTTGTGCATAAAGCACTGTCCTCTTTAGGAGGCGAGGCGCAAAATCATAAAGGCGAACGACCTTGTTTAATTCACCTGAAGTTGTTGACAGGAGAAACACAATGCCGCAACTTAAAGCTAAATCGCTGGAAATGAGGACACCCCAAGCAACAAAAACCGCCGTTCTGGTCATCGGAGGCGCAGAAGACAAAGTTCATGGACGTGAAATTTTGCGGACTTTTGTCAGTCGTTCTGGTGCCAGTAACGCCTATATTACAATTATTCCCTCGGCTTCTCGCGAGCCGAGCATTATTGGTGGCAGGTATATCCGTATTTTTGAAGAAATGGGTGCTCAGAAGGTCGAAATTTTAGACATTCGGGAAAGGGAACAGTGTGAAGACCCTTACATCCAAGCATCCTTAGAAGCCTGTTCCGGGGTATTTCTGACAGGAGGAGACCAATTGCGTCTCTGTGGTGTGTTGGCTGATACTCCAGCGATGGATATTATCCGGCAACGGGTCAGATCCGGACAGCTTACCTTAGCAGGAACTAGTGCAGGGGCAGCTGTAATGGGTCATCATATGATAGCAGGAGGTGGTAGCGGCGAATCCCCAAATCGTTCTCTTGTTGACATGGCCACTGGCTTGGGTTTTATCCCAGAAGTGATTGTGGATCAGCACTTCCACAATCGAAATCGTATGGTACGCCTAATGAGCGCTATCGCTTCCCATCCCGATCGCCTGGGCATTGGTATCGATGAAGACACTTGTGCCATGTTTGAGCGAGATGGTTGGCTGCAGGTTCTGGGTAAAGGAAGTGTGACAGTTGTTGACCCAACAGAAGTGACTCACACAAACGAACCCCATGTTGGGGCAACCGATCCCCTGAACTTACATAACCTTCGGCTGCACCTTCTCAGTCATGGCGATCGCTATCACCTTTACCAGCGTACCGTTTTACCTGCGGTTTACCGCATCTCCAGCTGACGGAAAACAGTAGCTGGGGTTACACTGGGTTGACCGCTCCTTGCCAAATTTTGACTAAAAAATCGAAGATAATACGATGTAAGTAGAAAAAACTGTTTACCATGAACAGTTAAGCGGTCAATTCCAGTAAGAAACTAGAATTTTGGTTCCGAATCTCCATCTACCTATTTCCCATGAGAATCCTCAAGATCCAGACCTTACGCGGCCCCAACTATTGGAGCATTCGACGCCACAAGTTAATTGTCATGCGCCTCGATTTAGAAAACCTTGCCGAGACGCCTACAAACGAAATTCCTGGCTTTTATGAAGGATTAGTTGAGGCTTTGCCAAGTCTGGAAGGTCACTTTTGTTCTCCGGGCTGTCGTGGTGGTTTCTTAATGCGCGTGCGAGAAGGCACCATGATGGGTCATGTTGTGGAACACGTAGCCCTAGAACTGCAAGATTTGGCTGGAATGAACACGGGCTTTGGGCGCACTCGTGAAACGACGTCCGCACCCGGAGTTTACCAGGTGGTGTTCGAGTATCTAAATGAGGAAGCAGGACGCTATGCTGGCAGGGCAGCTGTACGGTTGTGCCAAAGCATTGTCGATAGGGGACGTTATCCAAAAGCTGAACTAGAGCAAGACATACAAGACCTGAAAGACTTGTGGCGTGATGCAGCACTAGGACCCTCTACAGAAGCACTGATTGCAGAAGCCGAAAAAAGGGGTATTCCTTGGATGCAACTCGGCGCACGCTTTTTGATCCAGCTGGGCTACGGCGTCAATCAAAAGCGGATGCAGGCAACAATGACAGATAACACTGGCATACTGGGCGTAGAACTTGCTTGCGACAAAGAAGCAACCAAACGCATTCTCGGGAATTCAGGAATTCCCGTTCCTCGCGGTACTGTCATTAACTTCTTAGACGATCTCGAAGAAGCCATACAATACGTTGGCGGCTATCCCATTGTCATCAAACCTTTAGATGGCAATCACGGACGCGGTATCAGCATTAACATTACTTCCTGGGAAGAAGCAGAAGCAGCATATGATTCTGCCAGACAAATTTCCCGCTCGATCATCGTCGAACGATATTACGTTGGACGGGATCATCGCGTTTTGGTGGTCAATGGCAAAGTCGTCGCAGTTGCAGAGCGCGTTCCCGCTCACGTAGTTGGTGATGGCAGAGCCACTATTTTTGAATTGATTGAGGAAACCAACAAAGACCCAAATCGGGGTGACGGGCATGATAATGTCCTCACCAAAATTGAACTCGACCGCACTAGCTACCAGTTACTGGAAAAACAAGGTTATAACCTAAATACTGTCCTGCCTAAAAGTACAATGTGCTACTTAAAAGCGACAGCAAACTTAAGTACAGGGGGAATCGCTGTAGACCGTACCGACGAAATCCATCCAGAAAACGTCTGGCTGGCACAGAGGGTCGTGAAAATCATCGGTTTAGATGTTGCGGGAATTGATATTGTTACACAAGATATTAGCCGTCCCTTGCGAGAAGTCGATGGCGTGATTGTGGAAGTTAACGCCGCACCCGGTTTCCGGATGCACGTTGCTCCGAGTCAAGGTATACCCCGCAATGTCGCAGGAGCAGTCATGGATATGCTGTTCCCGAACGACAAATCAAGCCGCATCCCTATTCTGTCAGTAACGGGTACCAATGGCAAAACCACAACCACCCGTTTGTTAGCACATATTTTTAAACAAACTGGTAAAGTCATTGGTTATACAACTACAGATGGAACTTATATCGGGGATTACTTAGTAGAAGCAGGTGACAACACCGGACCTCAAAGCGCCCAACTGATTCTTAGCGATCCCACTGTGGAAGTGGCAGTGCTAGAAACAGCACGTGGCGGTATTCTGAGATCTGGGATCGCTTTTGAAGCTGCTAATGTGGGAATTGTATTAAACGTTGCTGCGGATCACTTGGGAATCGGTGACATAGATACACTAGACCAGCTAGCACATCTTAAGAGTATAGTTGCCGAAGCAGTATACCCCGACGGTTACAGCGTACTCAATGCTGACGACCCACGAGTCGCTGAAATGGCAGAGAGAACAAAAGCCAATGTTGCCTTCTTTACCATGAACCCGGATTCGGAGTTGGTTAAGAAGCACATTCAGAAGGGAGGCGTTGCTGCCGTTTACGAAAATGGTTATATCTCTATTTTGAAAGGTGATTGGACGCACCGAATTGAACGGGCCGAAAATATACCCCTCACTATGGGCGGACGTGCTCCGTTTATGATAGCCAATGCTCTGGCAGCTACTCTAGCAGCATTTGTGCAAAATGTTTCTATAGAACAAATTCGTGCGGGCTTGAATTCTTTCCGTGCTTCGGTTAGTCAGACACCGGGACGGATGAATTTATTCAATTTGGGCAATTTCCATGCTTTGGTTGATTATGCCCACAACCCTGCTTCTTACCAAGCGTTAGGTGCTTTTGTTCGTAACTGGACTTCAGGCGATCGCATTGGAGTTGTTGGGGGACCGGGAGATCGACGCGATGAAGACTTTGTAACCTTGGGCAAACTCGCTGCAGAAATCTTCGACTACATGATTGTCAAAGAAGACGATGATACGAGGGGACGCCAACGGGGTTCGGCGGCTGAGTTGATCGTTCGAGGCATTAAAGAATTTAACCCCGATTGTAAATACGAAGTGATTCTGAGCGAAACTGAAGCGATTAACAAAGCTTTGGAAACAGCTCCCGACAACAGTTTAGTCGTTATCTTACCGGAAAGCGTCAGTCGTGCTATCCGGTTAATTAGAGCACGTGGAGTTGTCAAAGAGGAGTTAGCCCAACAAAATACCAGTTCCTCCACTGTAGACTCCCAAGTGGGTGTACCATCTTCAGTGGTCAACACGCGTTTGTAGTCATTTGTCCTTTGTCATTTGTTGTTGTTCTTGCTCGCAAATGACAAATGACCAATGACAATTAACTACTGTTTTTCTTGTTCGCGATCGCTATCTTCACTCGGCTTGTTCAGTTCTTCCTTAAAACCTCGAAGAGTTTTTCCCAGTGCGCTACCCAGCTCTGGAATTTTTTTCGGTCCGAAAATGACAATAGCAACCAGACCAATAATTGCGATTTCTGGCCATCCCAATCCAAACATATGCTTCTCCTGTCACAACCCTTCCTCATTATAGGTATAATGAGGGGCTGTCAGAAACAAGCCCTCATCAGAAGAAAGAATTTATTTTTTGTCGTTTTTTAAAGAACAAATCTCAAAATATTCAAGATTTTTTATACCAGAAGGTAAATAAACCCTAACTAAAGGCTGTTTTATGCCATATGGATCTGGTGCAGAACATCCGAGAGTATAGCAAAACTGTTGAATAATAGCAGTGCCTTTTTCACCAACGAGTTCGATAGTCAGGCGGCTATAATTATTAAGAAAAATGCTTACGCGATCCATTCCTCATAGTGTGTAGTCATTGTCAATTTAAAAAAGTGGTATTAACTGTATAGATCGAGTTGTTAAGTTACCAGAAAAAATTTTATATTCATATTTTCTTATAAGTAAAATGTGATATTCTTATAGACTTATAGGACCCAAAAGTGTCTGGATAACAAAACACTTCCTAAAAGCATCTACCCAATCCATGTCTTCAATAAGAGTGCGTTTACTCTAGACGATCGATGCAACTTTAAAAGCTGCACCAACAAAGTTGTGCTGCATAAAGATTAACATCTCATGAATCAAGTGACCAAAAATTGCTTTTCCTACTAAAACTACTTTTTAAATTTAGGTTTTTCTCTTAGCAATGGTTCATGAAATATCTCGTATCAGCCCTAAAATCCAGACAATTGCAAGAATGATTTTCTTTTTAACCAACAATTTCCTTTATTGCTTGGAGTAAATTGTGAATGGTTTTCTTCCATTTTTGTCAGACTATCTATATCTGTAAAGCAAGCATTAATCACCTCATAAAAATCGTTCATTTTAGAGTATAAGGAAAGTAAAAATGTTTCTTGAAAAAACTTATTCCTTAACCTTTTTCATCTGAAATGCAAAACTATGCAGAATAAAGAATGAAAGAGAACTTTTCATTCCTTCGTTCAGGACACTGACATTACCTGAATGGATTTTTGTAGAAAAAAATAGGGTTCCTATTAATTTTTGTCTTTGAATCTATTTGATACTTTGACTTAATCCTTCAACACAATATGGACAATACAAATCGCAGAAAGTTTACAGTTACCCCAGAAGTTGCACTTCTTTTAAAAGGGTTGATTGTTGGGAAAATTATGACAATAGTCGTTATTGGCGGACTGTTCTGGTGGCTGCTTTGGCCGCGCTTGTTATGGGTTGGCAGCAGTTCGAGTTCTTTTACCAATCAAAGCATAAAAACTAACTCTGCGAGTCAATTAACCTTTCAGACAGTTTCTGATGTTCCCATTGGTTCTTTTAAATACGGTGGCAGTACAACTTGGGCTTCTATCCGACAATTAGTAGATTCTCAGATCCAAAACACTCGCTTGGAACTACAATTGCACTACACAGATCCTACTGATGGTAAACCCAGTTCGAGTACGGGCATTCGGATGTTACTTGACGGGCAATTAGACTTCGCTCAGTCCTCCCGTCCCCTAACAACAGAAGAAAAAAACACCGCTAAACAGCGTGGTTTCATGCTTAAACAACATCAAGTAGGTATGGATGGGATAGCAGTGGTTGTCAATCCTTCACTTCAAGTGCGAGGTTTAACAGTTAATCAATTACGCCAAATTTATCTGGGTCAACTTAATAATTGGAAACAGGTAGGGGGACCTGACTTAACCATCACACCTTTTGCCCAACCGGAATCAGACACGGATACAGTCATATTTTCTGCTAACAGCAAATCCAACAAGCAAGGACTTGCCTCTGGCGTGAGATATGTTTCCTCCACAACTGACGCACTGCGTCAAGTCAACAAAACTCCTGGCGGCGTGTATTATGCTTCTGCTCGTGCAGTTGTACCTCAATGCAGTGTCAAGCCTTTGCCACTGGGGGGGCAGACTCCTACAAAACTCATTTCACCATACCGCGAACCAAGAGTGCTACCCGAACAGTGTCCGCGCCAACGCAACCAAATCAACACCGAAGCATTCAAGAATGGTAGCTATCCTCTGACGGCTGGTTTATTTGTTATTGTCAAGCAAAACAACAGTCAACAACAGCAAGTTGCAGAAGCTTATACCAAACTCTTATTAACCGACCAAGGACAAAACGCAATTGAGCAGGCGGGGTTTATCAGAATGCCCTAGGTTTGTATATCAATGAAGCTACAATAATACACTTAGGATGCGAGCAGTATGCACGCAGAACAAATGCTACCTAGCATGAATTTGTCTCTCGACCTGCTAGTATACACTAGCTTTATGGATGTGGGTTACGAGCTCCTTGCGAGCGATCGTGTTCCCCTACAAATTCAACAAACTTTCCTCAGAAGGATAGTTTATCAATATTGGAATGCCCGCGAGCTAAAAACTGTTGGTTATAGGGCGGCTTATCTTCTTCAAGTTGCTCCAGAACATTGGCTGTTTGGTTGGCTGTACTACAACGAGTGGGATAGTACAAGCGAGCACTACATACCATATTTCATTTGCTACTATCTAGCAGAATCACTGCATGCTCTGAGCATCGAAAAAATTTGCGCTTGCTTGCAAAAGGGACCTGTATCACTTGTAGAACGGCACACTTTTTCAACTTCTTTAGAACCTCTAATTTTAGAAGACTTAAGTAGTTACCAAGAAGTAAAGCCAGGAGTCGCGATTCCTTGGGAAGTTCGCCAGCAAATTTATAGAAACTTTAAGCAAGGACAATTAACGGATTTATTCATCCTATTTCAAGAAATTGAAAAGGAAACTGAACTGTTACAGCCAGTCCTCCTTGAGGATTTGGTTGTGGAAGATCGAACGACTGAAGATAGTACTTTACCACATGTTCTTCCAGTTCCAGAAACAGACCGGGAACTAGAACTGTTGTTGCCAATTCCACATGAAGAATGGCTTGCTAAAGACAAAACGACTAATGCTCGTGCTTTGCTACCCGATCGCAATTTTCTTTTGCTACTTGGGATCAGTTTTGGTATGTTTACTAGCATCATAGTCATAATTTTATTTTTTGTCTTTTTTTATACGTTAAGATTAATTCCAATCCAGCACAATCCTTCTCCTACCCCGTCTGTCATACCTTCTAACAATTTGACTTTCCGCAGCTAGCAGCTATATACACTTCTTAAAATTTAATTAATCGAAATTTATAAAAAAAACCGACTGATTGCATGGCAATAGCAGTCGGTAACTAGCTTTCTTGTTTAGGAGGAGGAAGCAAAATAATATAAATAGTTTAGATCTTTGTTTTATATTTGATGCGAGCGCAATAACTTTTTTTAAAATTTTTAAAGAAAAAATTTTTGTTATGATTGATACCTTAAAGACTTCCTAGCAATCGCATTTTAAGACCTTCCCGAACACTCTATGGGTAACTTTCCGCCAGAACAACGTCTATAGGCAAAACTCCACTTGCTTCTAAGGCTGCTTTTAGAGTCACAATAGTCAAGGTATTTGTTTAGATTTTTCATACAACTCTATGACCCATCAGGAAAGTAATGCAAAAGAAACTCCAACGTCATCGCGAGTATGGCGGGGTTTACAGGAAAACCTAACTCTCATTGCGATCGCTTTGTGTTTGGCAATTCTCATCCGCACCTTTGTTGCAGAACCTCGCTACATTCCTTCAGATTCCATGTTACCAACCTTGTACAGAGGCGATCGCTTGGTTGTGGAAAAGATTTCCTACCTTTTTCACCCTCCTGAATTGGGCAATATCATAGTTTTTCAGCCACCAGAAGAATTACAGCGTCGGGGTTATCCTAAAGACCAAGCTTTCATTAAGCGCGTAATTGGTACCCCAGGACGGAGCGTTAGCATCGCCAGTGGTAAAGTTTATCTTGATGGTAAACCCCTACAGGAGGACTATATTGCAGAACCGCCAAATTTACCAATGGAAAAGCGACAAGTTCCAGCCGATGAATTTTTTGTTATGGGAGATAATCGTAATGATAGTAACGATTCCCGTTATTGGGGTTTTTTGCCTAGAAAGAATATTATAGGTAGAGCCGTGTTTCGCTTTTGGCCTCTTGACCGCATAGGGTTTATTTAAATTCGTGAGTCATTTGTGGTTAGTTGATTGTTAAACCACAAACGACTCACAACTAACTAAACCTTAAATAATACATCAACTGGGCGATCGCCGAGCCCGGTAGATTGAGCCTTTGTTGAAAATCAGCTAAATTACGGAAAAGACCTGCTGACAGGCGATTTTCTACAATGGCTTGCGCGAGAGATACATCAATAAAAGGTACTTGTATCAGTGTTTCAACCGTTGCTACATTTGGGTTGACAATGTGGCTCGGAAGGGCTAAGGCTTCCTCGTCATAATAAATAAAATTAAGAAGGGGTCTGAGGGGTTCAAGTCTCTGTACGGATATACTGAGAGCCGCTGCAATATCTTCAACACAATAAAATTTCACTCCACCACGGGAGAGTTCTACAAGCGATCTTGCTTGATGAATGGAAAATCCCGGTAAACGCAGCCAATCATCGACAGTTGCTTGATTGACGTCTATACGGATACCCAATTCCACTGCGATCGCAATTTCTTCTCCTGATTGCAGTCGGTGGTAGGGGTTGTTAATCAATTGAGTGCGGAGTTTTTGCAGCCTCGGATTCCAAGATAGCCAATTTTTCATAGCTTTTTCTCGTTTTACATTTGGTCGAGCAACTGACGGCGCTTTTGCTCAAATTCATACTCAGAAACTAGTCCCTCCTGACGCAAACTTTCTAACTCTCTCAAAGCGTCTGCAATAGCTCCTACGCGATCCGGGACGTACTGTGAACTTTTGATAGCTGTTTTACCCATATTAAAATGGCGGTCAAAAGTTTCTTCATCTTGAGCTAAGTACCAAACTCCTTCTATAGCACAAGCAACTTTGGGAATAGGTGTCCAAGAAAGCAGTACATACAACACACCCCAAAGTGGTTGACCTAAATAAAACTTGTGTAGTCCTGATATTGTCAACGTACCAGACAAAGCTAGTATTGCGGCGATACTTCTGTTCTTGCGCTGATTAAACATAGTTTTTATCTTAACAGTGATTGGTGATGAGTGACCAGTAAAACCTCACGCATCAATGAATTTGGGGCTCGTACCACTTTACGTTTGGTTATTTTTTATTTGTCGTTGGTTCTTGGTAGGAGTGTTGAGATATTTATATTTTTTAACATACTTCTGTTGATTCTTACTTAGCTACATATTTTTCGCCTGACTGTTTGTGCTGCTACAAACACAATCTGTAAACATTGCTCGTCTTCCAAAAATGTGAATTTATTTCTGTATATCCTATCATCCATTATTCCCTTGAATCTACTGAATTTTAAGACTTCTTGCACTGACTTTAAAGATTGTGTTAGTCATAACGGGTTGATGACTGAGTCTAAGTCATTACGTGATAGAAAAATTGGTTATGTTAGGGTGATTTTTTGGATTGAAAGGCTAGAACTCAGAGAAATTCCTGCAAGTGAAATAGACATTTTTTACGAGCCTGCGATCGCTTCTCTAGCAGAGACTCAATATAAATCATTAGTGGTCTCTTATGAAATCACTCAGCAGCTAAGAGAACTTGATTTAGTATATTTTTGCTCGTCCTCATCCAATCTACTGTTTCAAGAAAATCCTTTAGTTGGTTAGAGAACAGAATATTGAGTCAGAATTGACTTTCTATGAAGATAAAACAGATGTAAATAATTATGCCAAACGGCACTATCAACGTAGAATAAGCTATGTTAGACAAGCTAACTGGAAATCAGCCGTACAATAATTGCGAGATGCCATCAAGTTAAAGCCGAATAATAGCGATTATCTTGCTTTACTGGGATTTGTCCATTTGAAACAAAACCTAATATGAAGGGCAAAAGTTTATTTACATCAAGCATTAAAACTTAACCCACAACAAAAACTTGCCTTTAAATATGCTTTAAGAATGAAGCATGAAATATGAAGTACACGAAAATTTTTTTATCCTTTATCCCTTATTCTTCATACTTTTGGGTCAAGTGTTGAAATTGCGGTAGAAAACCGTACTCAAACCGAAGGCTGTTTTCCAGATGATATCTCTAGATTAGAATAAAACTAAAGATCGCAAGTACAAAAGCTACTGAGCGACATTACTCAGTGGAGTGTGGGCAAGATGGGATTCTTTGACTCGGAAATAGTTCAGCAAGAAGCAAAGCAGTTGTTTGAAGATTATCAAGCACTGATTAAATTGGGTAGCAGCTACGGCAAATTTGACCGTGAAGGCAAAAAACTGTTTATCGAACAGATGGAAGCCATGATGGATCGCTACTGTGTTTTTATGAAACGCTTTGAGCTATCAGAAGATTTTATGGCACAAATGACTGTAGAGCAACTCAAGACACAATTAGGTCAGTTTGGCATTACGCCGCAACAAATGTTCGATCAAATGAACTTCACGCTACAACGCATGAAAGCCGAATTGGAAAAGCAATCTTAGGAACGTGGTTAGTGGTTCAACTCTACGAACTACTAACCACGTTCCTACTAATACTTTCCCTAATTTACTTTCGGGCGACGGAACTGAGACGGTGACTTAAAGTTCTCAACAGGTACGCCTTTAAGGGCTTTTGTCATAAAATCACGCCAGATGGGAGCAACCATAACGCCACCCGTAGCGCCATGAGCTAGGGTTCTGTTGTCGTCTCTACCTACCCAAACGGCAGTTGTTAACTGAGGTACAGTACCGACAAACCAAATATCTTTTTCAGAGGATGTTGTTCCTGTCTTTCCTGCAGCAGGACGATCTATTGCAGCGTTTTTACCAGTACCGTTAGTGATTACTCCTCGCATCACATCAACGATGGCTGCAGATGCCCAAGGGTCTAAAACAAGCTGTGGTTTGGGTGTGTTATCTAGTATTACATTGCCACTACTATCTGTAACACGGGCAATAACTGTTGTGGGAGATTGCCAGCCGTAATTAGCAAAAGTCGCATAGGCGCTTGCCATTTCCAATGGTGTTACCCCAATGGCACCCAAAGGTAAAGAAGTCACGGGTTCCATCGGACTCATAATGCCCAAGGTGCGGCAAGTTTCAACAACTCTATTCATCCCTATTGATTTACCAACCTTAATAACAGGAATGTTGCGAGACATAGCGAGGGCGGTACGGATTGACATTGCCCCAGCATAGCCACCATCGTAGTTCCGTGGATGATACCAACCGCTACCATCTCGATAACTGACTGGAGAATCGACGACTGTTGAGTCTGGACCGTACCTACCAGTTGCAAAAGCGGTATAGTAAACAAACGGCTTAAAAGAGGAGCCTGGTTGCCTCAGTGCTTGAGTTGCTCGGTTGAATTCGCTTGTTTTTGAATCGACACCACCTACGAGAGCTTTCACAAAATGAGTCCGGGGGTCAACTGCAGCGAGAGCAATTTGGTTTCTGTATAACCCTTGCCCCGATAACCTTTCATGCCAGCGTCTTACGGTTGCTTCTGCCATGCGTTGAAAATCGGCATCAATGGTGGTTTGAATCCGCATACCGCCTTTGAGAAGCGCTTCACGACCAAATTTCTTCGCTATTTCCTGTGCCACAGCGTTGGTGACGTATGGCAAAGCACTACCCTGGAACGATCTGATTTTGCCCAGTTTTATTGGTTGTTTTAGGGCATCGTCGTACTCTTTCTGCGTAATCCAGCCCAAAGTAAGCATCCGCCCCAGAACTTCCTTCTGCTGGTATTTAGCTTTGTTCATGCTTACAAAGGGGCTGTACTCTTCTGGGGCTTGAATCAACCCCGCGATCATGGCTGACTCAGCCAAGTTTAAACTTTCGGCTGACTTGTTAAAATAACTGCGGGCTGCTGTTTGTATCCCATAGTTGTTGTGTCCCCAGTAGACTTGATTGAGGTACATCTCCAAAATTTGGTCTTTGGGAAGAATTTGTTCCAAGCGAATTGCCAGAACTCCTTCTGCTATTTTTCGGGTAAAGGCTCGCTTGCGGGACAAAAACAGATTTTTGACCAATTGCATGGTAATGGTCGAACCACCTTCACGTACCCCACCTGCACTCCAGTTGGTTACTACAGCACGCCCAACGCCTTTAGGATTGATACCGTGGTGATAGTAGAAGTCGCTATCTTCACTCGCTAAAACGGCTCTCTTGAGTTCTGGAGAAATTCTATCTAAAGGCACAACTTCGCGGTTGGCTTCCCCGTGGATGCTGGCCAAAAGTTTGCCTTTAATATCATAAATGTAAGTAGTCTCCGAGGGGAAAAAGTTACGTAACTGTCTGACATCAGGCAAATTACGGAAACTAACGGCTAAACCAACCAGTCCTCCAGCCACAATAGAACTGGTCAGCATAGTGATGGATAGTAGAGTACCGCCAGCTACCTGACCGACTCCTTTAAGAAACTCAAAGCCTGAAGAACCTTGTTGTTGAGCGCGTTTATTATCAAAAGTTCTGGACGACACGGCGATTTCACTTCCTCACTTTATATATAAGTGTAATTTCTTTGATTAAGCAAAGCAGTTAATTTTTTGCAATTATATTAGTTTGTTAGTTTGGCACAAGAAAATAAGATAGATATAAATTGCTAGTGACCACAACCAACCTTACTTTGATAGTGCAAAGCGTAGTTAACAGTCAATCCCCCAGTATGATGCAAGATTTCTCTTGGCTACATCGTGGTGTTGCGGAAATTTTTCCTCAACCTACTGATTCTGCCACTGAAATCGAAAGTTTAGAAAAACGATTGGCAACAACCGAGCGACCTTTAAGGGTCAAATACGGAATCGATCCTACCGGTGCTGAGATTCATCTCGGTCATAGCATACCAATGCGAAAACTGCGAGCGTTTCAAGATGCGGGTCATACTGCTGTCCTTCTTATAGGCGATTTTACAGCTCGCATTGGCGATCCTACGGGGAAATCTGAAATGCGCCGCCAGCTTACAGAAGAAGATGTGAAGAACAATGCCCAGACTTACCTGGATCAAGTACGACCCATTTTAGATTTTGATACTCCAGGCAGACTGGAAATACGTTACAACTCGGAATGGCTCTCAAAGCTGGATTTAGGTAAGATTCTAGAGTTACTCTCTACTATGACCGTGGGGCAGATGCTGGCAAAAGAAGGATTTGCCGAACGTTATAAAAAAGAGAATCCAATTTTTCTTCATGAGTTCCTCTACCCGCTAATGCAGGGCTATGATTCTGTTGCTCTTGAGGCAGATGTAGAATTGGGAGGGACAGATCAAAAGTTTAATATTGCTGTAGGACGAGATTTACAACGCCATTTTGGTCAAAAACCTCAATATGGGGTACTATTACCTATTTTAATTGGTACAGATGGCGTACAGAAAATGTCTAAGTCTTTGGGGAATTATGTGGGTTTGTTAGAACACCCAACTCAAAAGTATCAAAAACTACAACAAGTTCCCGACCATCTACTAGAAGAATATTTTACACTGCTGACTAGTTTACCAGTAGACAAGCTGCCAGAAAGTCCGCGCGATCGCCAAAAGTTATTGGCACGAGAAGTTGTAAAACAATATCACGGCGAGCAAGCCCTCAAGGATATTGAAGCTGGAGATATGCCAGAATTTTCCCTGGCACAAGTTCAGTTTCCTGCAAAACTGGCTTTTATCTTGAATGCTAGTGGCTTGTGCAAAAGTACTGGAGAAGGTAAGCGGAAAATTTTGGAAGGCGGAGTGCGGTTGGATGGCGATCGCATAACCGATGGCGATGCTACTATCGCCAACCAAAGTGAATTACAGGGTCGTGTTTTACAACTTGGAAAAAATAAGTTTGTTCGATTGATACCTTAATTGTTAGTGGTTAGTTGTTAGTTGTTTTTCTACTAACCGCTAACCACCGCCCACCAACCACTACCCGTGAAACATGAATGCCGAAGATCGAGTCATTGTGGCTTTAGATGTACCAGATGAACGCTCAGCAATAGAGCTTGTTGAAAGACTTGAGCAAGTCAGTTTTTGGAAAGTCGGTCTTGAGTTGTTTACGAGCACCGGACCAAAAATTCTGGAACTACTCAAATCTCGGCAAAAGCGTATTTTCTTAGATTTAAAATTTCATGACATTCCGAACACTGTTGCAGGTGCATGCCGTGCAGCTTCTCGTTATGGGGTGGATTTACTGACAATTCATGCAACATCTGGTAAGGAAGCTCTGAAAGCTGCAACTGAAGCAGTACAGGTGGGAGCATCGTCAGCAGGTGTAAAACCACCGAAGTTAATTGCCATTACACTACTAACAAGTATTTCTTCCAGACAGTTAGCATTTGATTTAAAAATTCCCTTAGAATTACCAGAGTATGTTCTTGAGATGTTGCTGATGGCTCAAGAGACAGGCTTAGATGGAGTTGTCTGTTCGCCTCAAGAAGTTGCACAGCTGCGACAAACTTGTGAAAAAGATTTTTTGCTCGTTTGTCCGGGAGTCCGTCCAACTTGGGCAGCTGCAAAAGATCAAGCGCGATCGCTGACTCCAGCACAAGCGATCGCAGCAGGAGCCGATTATCTCGTGATTGGGCGTCCCATTACTGAATCTGACAATCCGGAATTGGCTTGGAAAAAAATTTGTGAGGAGTTGGCAGCAATCTCATGAAGTTAGAAGTCAAATTGAAAAATTATGGCTTTTGGCTTCTTTGCTGTAGCTTCTGGCTGGTATCGCTCTCGTTTCCATGCTCAGCTTCGGAACGCATTCCCAGAGGTCAAGCCCCTAGCGATCGCGTGAAACATAAAGAAATAATATTGGGGAATATGAGGCAGAGCCCAACCACAGGCATTCCCATGCAGAGCCTGGGAACGAGGGCGAAACAGATGACTCAGAGCGAGATCGGAACGAGGAAAAGAGTTGTAGAAGCAAAAAAGGACTTTTGCTCAAATCAAAATTTGGAAATATTAACTACAGAAATGTTGCGCGATTTACCTAGTTATGCCAATCGCGTTTCTCAACGTTCGCGCCGTCTTAGTAGGAAAAATGAGGTTTTCAGTTATATCGTTCTTGCAGGAAGACCTGAGTTTGAACCGCTACCTCTTAACCCCAATGAATATACGAGAGATTCACTGAAAACTAAGTCAGAGGGAGTAGAGCAAGTTTTTTTTACAACTTTAGAGCGACAGTACGTAAATGGAAAAGAAATTCAATTGCAGGAATTCCACTGGCTGTTTTTAACAAAAGCAGAAAACAGCTGGCTGTTTGTGATGATGTTTTCTCAAATTGGTTCTTATCCAAAAAATCAGCCACCCACACCACCAAGGGATAGCAGTAACGGTGTTATTGCTCAAGGGATTAGCAATTGGTTGCGCGATTGTACAGCAGGTAGCGTGCGCGGGCGTCCTAGAAATTTAGAAACTAAACCTCAGCTACAAACTCCACCTAAACCCTAAAAGCTCTCTCTATCCTCCTTTCTCACTTTCATGTTGTGCAGGCAGTGCTATGCGCCCATGAAAGTCGTGGTAACGATGGGAGAAGTGTTCTAAATAAGGGCTTTCAAGTACTGTACGCCGTTTAGCTATCTTATTATTTATCTGGTAATATAAAAATTCAGCGTCTATAGCAAAAACTTTTTTGAAATCAACTGTTAATTCTGGCAAACCTTCTTGAATATACTCAAATTCTGAAGGCACTTTTTCAAAAAAATGATACTGTTGATTCCGATTAGATTTAACAAAATTCCATTCAGATGAATTTATTTGAAGAGTTTTGTTAAAGCGAATTTCTTGAGCAGTGTATACTTCACAAAAAAGTATAGAATTTAGTAACTTGTAAGTTTTATCCTGATTTTGCCTAGCAGTGTAATCCCAATCTAAGTCACAATCTTGAGTAACAATAATCCCGTAAGGATGAACTATAGGTTTAAACTTAGTGTTTTCAAGGGTTGGGGACAATTCATTTGGAACTGGTTTAAATTGTATAACTCCAGTCAAAATCTCCCCTTGCCTAAAAGCCTCTTTTTCATTAGAGGCTCTGTAAATCATACTTTTAGGCATGGTAAGAATTATTCAAAATCTATTACTAAAGGCGGTCTAAGAACACTTGGCAGTACACTACCCGTCACTACTCCTAATTCTTTAGGCAAAGTGGTTTGTTGTAAATAAGCCTGGTTTTGCTGATAGTATTCCAACATAGTTTCAAGTGCTTCGGATGCTTCTTGTAATCCTTCGGGACAAGTCGCAAAAAGGGTTTGAAGTATTGTTAAACACTTAATTAGAAGAATAGAGTTCTGATTTAATTGACTATACCAATCCTCACTAAAAGAGGATTCAATGGAAATTTGAATTTTCAGGGTAGGGGTATCAAGTACTAAATTTGACTTTGGAGAAGTTTGAGTAGGAGTTGATATAACTTCGTACCTTTGCCCAATAATATTCTTGCTCTTAGTGCCACTATTGAAGGTTTTCATGGTAGGTTTATATTGATTGAGGTCGCATTGCTCTATACAAATCATCAGTAATACTCCAGCGAAAGAGATTCCTAGCTGTGCGATTAGATTGATTGAGTATGTTCCAAAGATACTCACCTCTCTCTATCTTACCTTCTGTAAAAAAGTCTGCATCTAGTAAATAAGCTGTTTCATCTACTGCCTTCTCCGTATCTCTAACCATAACAAGCCCGTGATTAAAATTGACCTGACCAAATTCAGTTTTGATCTGTAAATTTTTGATGAAATTTTGAAGAGAGTCAGCTATTTCTGGAGTGTATAGCTCCGAAGCGATATGTTTGGGTATTAATTCAGCCCATTCTTTTTGAATATTTAGTTTTGAGCGAATGATTAAATCACGATATCTCAATCCTACTCTTGAATAAAATGATGGATTATATATTTTTTCAAAAATTTCTACAGCTATTTTGAATTTTTTAATAAAATTTTCATATCTTTCATATTTTGTAGTAACAAGAGTTATAGAATCTTTATCTATAGATAATTGCCAGCTTAGATCTTCTGATTTGAAATGATACGTCAAGTCATTGGTAATGTTTGAACTAAACTGAGTAAGAAGATTAGAAAGTTCATTTGGTATTGGTAAGTTTCTAGAGGCTTCAAAGATGGGATAATCAAACCTAACACTATCTTGAAAATCTACAGGTTGTTGACTTGTAATTCTTAAAATAGTCGGAAATCTAAGTTGAGCAATAACCTCAATAAGAGGGTTGTACTCGTAAATTACTCTTTCATAGTTTGGGAGCTTCATGTTTTAAAATTATCGATAACCAATTAGAACAATCTCTCTACTCTAGATTAGCCGACTTCTAACCGATTAGTCAGTGATATGTACCACATTTCAAGTTCTCTGAGGCAGAGAGCATTCCGGAACCCTGCCCCTGAAAGGTAAAATGTCGGAGATTTTTCGTTAGCTGTTATTCTGAATTTCATCAAACTTGGCGCGGACTGCTTGTATATCTTGCCACATTAACCACTTGGGGCTACCGACTTCACGACTTTGGTTACGCAACAAGTAGGAGGGGTGAAAAATTGGCATACACAAACGCCCATCCCATTCCATCCATTTGCCACGAAGTTGAGTAATACCCCGCTTGTCACCAATGACTCCTTTGACAGCAGTTGCACCTGTCAAAAGAATGATTTTTGGATCGACTAGGCGAATTTGCTCCATGAGATAGGGTTTACAAGCTTCCATCTCTTCTGTTGTTGGAACGCGATTACCTGGCGGTCGGCATTTATTAACATTACAAATGTATACATCTTTTTCAGAATCTAGCTTGACTGAGGCAAGAATTTTCTCTAGTAATTGTCCTGCCTTACCAACAAATGGCAATCCTGTTTCGTCTTCGTTTTGACCTGGTGCTTCTCCCACAATCATAATTGGTGCTTTCAAATTGCCTCGTCCCACAACGGCGTGGGTACGCGTGTCACCTAAATCACAACGATGGCACTGGTTGCAATGTTGTGCTATTTCAGTTACATTGGCGTAGATTCCACGCGGAATTGGAATCTTAACACTCGTGGGAATTAACTCTTTTTGGTCAAACTGAGACTGCTCAAAGTCTGATTCGCCAAAGAGGCTAAGTTGTTGTTCGCTACTCATGAAAATAGAAATATCTGATTTGTTCGGATGCAAGCTGCTGTAAACAAACAAACTTTGCTTTTCAATATCCGAATTTTGTTACTTACTAACATCCTATCGCATCCATACACTTGAGCAAAAATCAGTCATCATAAAAGCAATTGGCGTTTTCATCTGCTGGCAAGAATCATGCCACAAAAAAATTTACTTTTTGCCGATCGCACTCAAGCTGGTGAAAAACTAGCGCGGGAAATTCACAACATTGTGACCCAGCAAACTATTGACTCTGGGGTGAAGCAAAGAACAATAGTTTATGCTTTACCAAGAGGAGGAATACCAGTTGCATCTCCGATCGCAAGTCTATTGGGTTGTCCGCTAACGGTAGAAGTGGCAAAAAAAATTAGCCATCCAGAAAATCCTGAGTTAGCAATTGGTGCGGTGACCGCTTCAGGCAATGTTCTTTGGCAAGAGCAAGGGATCTTTCGTAAAATACCATCTCCGCAGTTGAAAGAAGCTGCGTTAAATTCTGCCATAGAACAAGCGCACTTTCTTCAAGTGCGATTAGAATCCGCTTGTCCCCAAGTCGATCCTAAGGGTGCTAGGCTCATTTTGGTTGATGATGGTATTGCTACGGGTATGACAATAGCGGTAGCCGCAAAGTCTTTAAGAGCACTCAATCCTGCAGAGATTTGGTTTTGTTCCCCAGTAGCACCCCTAAAATTGCTACCTTGGCTGCGTCTGTGGGGCGATCGCTTAATTGTCTTAGCAACACCAAAAAATTTCTTGAGCGTCAGCCATTTTTACTCAAAATTTCCGCAAGTAGAAACACAAGAAGCCCTAGAATTATTAAAAATTATCAATAATAAAACTTTATAAGTTATCATTCATAGTTATTTTGATATTTCATTGCCTTAGCATAGTCACCCAAAGCATAACAAGCCGTCTTTAGACTGTTAAGGGTTTGTTCTTCGCTACGGCGATCGCCAAGAATTCTTGCTATCTCCAAACGTTGTTCGTAGTATGTAATGGCTTTAGCATAATCACCCAAAGCTTCACAAGCGACTCCCAAACTACCCAGAGACTGTTCTTCACTGCGTTTGTCTTTGATGTCTCTTGCAAGTTGCAAACGTTCTTCATAATAAACAATAGCTCTGGCATAGTCCCCTATTGCATAACAAGCATTACCCAAATTTTTTAACACTTGCGCTGCACTGCGGCGGTTATTGAGAGAATAGGCGATTCTGACACACTGTTCGTAGTAAGCGATCGCTTTGCCATAATCCCCCAACGCATACCAAGCATTGCCAAGATTTTTCAAGACTTGCTCTTCTCCCCAGTGATCCTGGAGTTCCCGTACAATTTCCAGACTTTGCTGCTTGAGTTCGATTGCTTGTGAAAGGTTACCCAATGCTTTATGAACCAATCCCAAATTATTCAGCCCTGCAACCTCACTGCGCTTGTCTTGTAGTTGTTGGGCTATTTTCAAACACTCTTGGAGACTCTCCATTGCTTTATAATTGTCCCCCAAATGCCGATAAGCATTGCCCAAATGGGAGTACGCCTGCATGTGAATCCGCAAATCCGTGACATCTTTTGCCACACCCAAACACTGTTGGGAGTAGGAAATCGCACTTTTGTAGTCTCCCAAGGTATAAGCTATCAATCCCAAACAAGAAAGTACCTGTGCTTGTCTTTCACAATCTCCAACTGCTTGAAAAAGTGCTAAAGATTCTTGTAAGGATTTCATAGCTACAGGCAAATCACCACTTTGTTGCTGTTGAATTCCTTGACGCAAAAGTCTGTAGGCTTCCAAAGAGTGGTCGTCTTGCGCCTGTGGAACCAGTACTTCCTCTTGTAAATTTTGGCTAACATCCTGAGTCATTGCCTCAGGTTTCCTTGCTTTTAGGTACGCCGCAGGTGGTTGCAAGGGAACCGTGTTTTTTGAGCTAAGATTCCATCCGCCTTTCCACATCGACCGCTCTCTGTTAATAGTGGTAATGTATTTAGTCTTCCCAAAATTAAGTTGCATCTTTCATCAAGAGAAGGTAAAAATCACCCGTTCGCCACCACCAACCACCAAACCAATGACTATCAATAGAGTACTAGAACCGGAAGTGATGGACGATCTCGAAGAATCCATGGAGTATGATGCCATGAATTTCTTGGAGGTCAACACTGCGTTTGCTCGAGAGGCGATCGCTCTTGGACCCTCAGAACAAGCTGTAGTACTAGATGCTGGTACCGGTCCGGGTCGAATTCCCGTCCTCATGTGTCAAATTCGTCCGCAATGGAGAATTATCGCTGTCGATCTGGCACAAACTATGTTACAAATTGCTTCACAACACGTTCAGCAGGCACTTTTGCAACAGCAAATTTCTTTGGAATTGGTGGACGTGAAAAACTTACCTTACGCTGAAGGGCAGTTTGATATGGTTATATCAAATAGTCTCGTTCATCATTTAAGCGACCCGTTACCTTTCTTCAAAGAACTTCAACGTGTTCTAAAACCTAACGGTGGTATCTTTATTCGCGACTTAGTTCGACCTGATGATGAGATAACAATAAACACTTTGGTTGAGACTGTTGGTCCAGAATACGATATACACCAGAAAAAACTATTCCGCGATTCTCTCTATGCAGCACTAACTGTAGAAGAGGTGAATCAGCTCGTTCTACAAGCAGGTTTAGAAGGAGTTAAGGTTTATCAGTCCAGTGACTGTCATTGGACTATAGAACGACAGTACAGAAATTAACCAACAGCCCATTAGCGATCGCTATGACGCAATATTTCTCGAACTTCCATTAAGATTTTTCCTAACATATTTTTACCGCTACCATCAGCACCGCAACCCCAGTAGTAATCGATAGGTGAGTTCTCAACAAGTTCTGCTTCCCCCGTAGAAAGCAAAATTTCTCTGATATCAGTATGTGTTTGAAACTTACACAGCACAGCCTTCTTCATGATGCCATCTTTCACTGTTTCCCAATCCGAACGCAAAGGGCGCTTCCGCTCTCGTCCCATTCTAGCAGCCTCTTTAGGTGTTTTTACTAGGCGGATCTGTTCCACATGAGGCGTACCTACAAACTTTTGTGCTTGAAAATAATGTTCGCTCGTATACCAGTAGAGACCATCTAATTCAAAACCATGAGGTGAAAAATTAGAAAAACAGCCATATTCTTCACGAGTGCTGTAAAAATAAACAGTCATAAGTAATTTAGATTTTTTATGTATTATAAATTACTTTAAAAAAGGTTGCCAAGCCCGACAGCAACTCGCAAAATAAATTAGCATCGCAAATGCGATAACGATGAACGGAAGAACATAATATTAAAGAACAATGGCTCTTTAATACCCGATGGCGATCTACTGCTTTAATCTCTGTTGTGAAAAGCCTTTGAATCCAGATAGTGCGGAATTTTGCCAAAATTGTGGGACAAAACTGATCTCGCTGCTGCGAAACCGTTATCACGTTATTCAGCCGTTGGGGGGTGGAGGATTTGGCAGAACTTTTCTGGCTGAAGATGAAGATAAACTCAAAGAGCACTGTGTTGTCAAACAACTAGCACCCCAAGTTCAAGGAACCAGTGCTTTACAAAAAGCCACCGAACTGTTTCAAGAAGAAGCGCGACGCTTGCAACAGTTAGGAGAACATCCACAAATTCCAACTTTGTATGCTTACTTCAGACAGGAAAACTATCTATACCTGGTACAGCAGTTTATTGAAGGGCAAACTTTACGGCAAGAATTGAATCAGCACGGGCTTTTCTGTGAAGAGAAGATTTGGGAAGTCTTGGGTGAATTACTACCCATTCTCAAATTCATTCACGAACATCAAGTCATTCACCGAGATATTAAACCAGAAAATATTATCCGCCGTCTCTCTCCTAAAAGAAAAGGGAATTTAGTACTGATTGATTTTGGTGTTGCCAAACAGTTAACAGAAAATTCTTTAGAAAAAACAGGAACAACTATTGGTTCCTATGGTTATGCACCAATGGAACAAATGAAATATGGCTCTGCACATCCTGCTAGCGATCTGTTTAGTTTGGGTGTCACGTGCTTTTATTTACTCACTGGAGTTCACCCATCACAATTGTATATAGAAGATGGATATAGTTGGGTAGCTCAGTGGCAACAACACCTCAGATTTTCTATATCCACGCAATTGGAGCGCGTGCTAGATAAACTGTTACAAAAAAATCTAGAAAACCGCTATCAATCGGCAGATGAAGTCTTACAAGATTGCTGCGGTAAACCAAAATTAGAAACGATTCCACAAGAGATTGCAGACACTTTAATATCAACAAATCCTAAAAATTTATCTATCTATCCCAGTACAGTTATTCAACCCAAAATACAGATTAAAAAACATACTTTACTGGGAAGTTTTGCCGTATTTATAATGGGCTTGGGAGGATTTTTATATTGGCAAAATCAGAGAAATACACCAACTTTAATTGGTCATTTAGGTGACATTAATTCTCTGGCTGTTAAAATAAATATTGCCCCGTTTGACAAACAAAATTCGACAGAATTATTAGCAAGTGGTAGTGATGACAAGACTATAAAGATTTGGGATTTAAACAAGATAAAAGAAATTCGTACTTTAAAAGGGCATAAAGAATTTGTTTATTCTGTTGCTTTGAGTGCTGACGGTCAAACTCTTGCAAGTGGAAGCAAAGACAATACAATCAAAATCTGGAATGTAAATAAGGGGGAAGAAATTCGCACACTTATAGGACATTCTAGTTATGTTAATTCTGTCGCTATGAGTGCAGACAGCCAAACTCTTATCAGTGGTAGCTATGACAAAACAATTAAAGTTTGGAATTTAAAGACAGGTCAAGAAATTCACACTCTAAAAGGACATGAAGGAGAAGTTTTGTCTGTTGCTATTAGCCCAGATGGTCAAACTATTGCTAGTGGTAGTACAGATAGAACAGTCAAAATTTGGAATGTCAAGACCGGGCAATTATTACGAACTTTAAACGGACATTTAGGGGATGTAAATGCCGTTGCTATTAGTCCGGAGCGGAGGATTGTAGCAAGTGTTAGCGATGACAGAACCATTAGAGTCTGGAATTTGAATACAGGAAGAGAATTACGTCCTCCTCTCACAGGTCATTCGGCTGATGTGAATGCTGTTGCGTTTAGTCCTGATAGCGAAAAAATTGCAACGGGAAGTGATGACACAACTGTCAAACTCTGGAACTTGAGCACGGGACAAGAAATAAAAACTTTTAAAGGTCATTCGCAAGAAGTTTTTGCTGTGGTTTTTAGTCAAGATGGTAAAAAGATAGTGAGTGGTAGCAAAGATAAGACCATTAAGATTTGGCAAGTTCCTTAAACTGGGTGCGATCGCTATCATGGAAAAATCGGGTTTGTATAACATCTTTAGTTAAAAAATATTGATTTCCAAAGCTTTCATTCAAGAACAAGGTAACGGACGACTCCGACACGAAGAGCAACTTGTCACTGAGGAACTGAGGGAAAGAGGTATCCCAATTACGTTTTATACTGAAAAGCGTATCCGTAGGAGACAACTTCCGCTCGATCGCGAATCTTTAGTTGTTGGCGATATACCGTGTGTTTTGGGAGCGTTAAAACAGGTTGGTATCCCAGAACCACAACCCAACGATTATCCAACCTCGCTTATCAACTTCATGCACCGTCGTACATGGATCTCTACTCTCGAACAGTTAGAAGTGGGATTTCGCAACGGTGTGTATCCTCCGACATTTGTTAAACCTGCTACACGTCGCAAACGTTTTACAGGTTTTATCTTGGAATCGGAATACGATTTTTGGCAAGTTTATGGAGTGTCGCGTCAAGAAAAGTTACTGTGCTCGGAAGTTGTGTCTTGGGTGAGCGAGTATCGAGTGTACGTTGTGCGATCGCAAATTAGAAGTTGCGATTGTTACCGTGGTAATGCGGATGTTCCATTAGATACAGAAAAAGTGCTCTGCGCGATCCAAGCGCTTGACAGTGCGGGAGAATCCCATGCAGGGTACGCAATTGATTTTGGAGTTTTAGCTTCCGGAAAAACTGCTTTGGTGGAAATGAATGATGGTTTTGCGCTCGGAGCATACACAATCGATCGGCAAAACTACACCGACATGATTTTAGCAAGATGGGAGGAACTTATAAAATAAAGATCGGGCTTTGAGGGATTTTATGTCAAGCCATTAGATAGCTCTAAAACGAAGTAAATCCTGGTCAATCGTAGCAAAACTGTATTCATAGCCATCGGAGCGATGAATAAGTTTAGCGTATTGTTGGTCAATTGCAATTCGATGACCGCTAATTAGTACCTCTACTCCTTTAGGAGTTGGAGTTTTAACTCTGGCACGATAAATTCCTGCTTTAATATGTTTGCGCTCTTTTAGCAGATTGCAAATCACATAATCACTAGCTGTCGCATGAGTATATTTCTGATTTGTGCTAACTAACTTAACTTCTTTTTTGCCAGTAATGGGATTCTTTTTAATGCTGGCTATAGCAGGAAAGCCTTTAGCATTCATTCTTTGTACTTGTTTAGTGCCGTGACCTTTACAGGTAACCCGCAATGGTTGACATATTCGCAATTTAACTATTTCTGATGTTCCCACACAAGCACTATCGATCCAATGAAGTTTGGGTAATCCACTTTGAATACGAATCATTTTAGTAGATGCACCGTCTCCACTAATTACTCTTAATCCGAATTTATGTGCCATCTCAAATATAGCTTTTCGAGTAGAGTTGACAGCAGCAGCATCTGATAGTGATTTTTTCTGATGTGATTTAATTTTTTTAAGGATTTCTGGTTGATCCTTGAGAAATTGCTCCACAGGCTTATTCCCCTTTTTCTGATTGCATTTTTCACATGATAATGTCAGGTTTGAGAAGCGTTCGCTACCTCCCTTACTTCGTGCGTTGATATGTTCTATTTGTAAGGGGACATCTGTCTTGCCACAATAAACGCATTCTCTATCCCAATGCTCAAGCAATGCTTCACGTAAGGTGTAGCCCCATAATGTCCCCTGCTGATATTCGAGCCCTTCGATATCAGGCGTTTCCAATTTTTGCAGATCGAATTTAACCGATTCAATTGCTATTGATTTAATTGGTGCTATTTTCAGCAACCGTTTAATCCATGTCTGAGTGCTTAACAACCGATGGCGTAAACTAGGTGCTAGCCATCCATCTGGCTTTTTGCGATCAAATCTCTTTTGACGATAGCGAAGTCTTCTGGTTCTTCTAGAACGTCGAACACCAGCACGTTTAATTAATTCCATTTTAATGGCTAATCCGCGATGTTCTAGTTCCATTGCCCAGATGACTTCATTCTTATTTAAATCTACTAGAGAAATGCCAGTAAATTTACTACCTGGGTCACAGCGAAGTTCTAAATAGGGTTCTACATTTTCATTCACCTCTTTTTCTAAAATTAGAGTAAATGGAAATAATTTCATCTTTTTAGTTTTACCCTGTGCTTGAAGAATTCTCGCTCTTGCTGGTGTTGTTGGTTTTAGTATTAAGCCATTTTTACTCAGAACGAATACAGAATTGGTAATCATCGTTTGATGAATCTCCCTCTTGGGGTGTAGTTTGCCTCGACACTGCTTTTAAACTTCTTAAAAAGGTTCGGTGTTGCGCTATAACAAAGTAGCCATGTTCCTCCCCCGACGCTTGGGACTGGCAAATCCCATTAAGTCATCATTTAAAAGCGGACTTAAACCTTTGCAGGTAACATAGAATCAACAGTTCTATGCTGAGTCTGGTGAAGTCAGTTAACCGAATTACTCAGTTTCACTACGAATTCCTTCGTTTTGCCTACTTCTCTCTAACAGTTGAAGACTTGGAAAAAATGCAGCAACAACATCCTGACTATCGCATGGAATTAGTCAAGGGAAATATCATCATTATGGGTCCATCAGGATATCAACGTACTATATGCGTTGACGGTACGTTGATTTGTGGTTTTAGACTTCGTGAGTGTACTGCACTCAGCCGATAACCGCTATAATAGTATTTTTTTATACAAAATTTTAAATACCCCTATCATCAAGGCTTATCGCTAACAAGAATGAGCCTTGATGATAGGGGTATTGCACCTTGCCCGTTTGTCTCAAACAATGTTCCCACCCTGCAAAGATTTTGCAACAACTACGGATGAGTAGTTGAAAATTAATACCGAAAAATTCATTAGTATATATTCGCATTAAGAAGTAGGTAGACAACCATCAGCATCCGCTAACTTAGCGACAGGCAAAATAACTTCGTTGTCGCTGTCTGCATTTTGAGGAGAAAAATGCTTATCCATAAGCGCGGGGACTTGTGCAGCTTGAATCCGACTGTAGCGGGTTTTGTCTGGCATCACTAAGTTTGGTCCTGCTTTGCAATTTTTCATGCAACCCGTGCCTCTAATTGTCACTTCTGATTCCAAACCACGCGCACTTACAGAGGCTTCTAGTGCTTGGCAAAGCTGCTTACCACCACGTTTCATGCAGTCTGATTTTTGGCACACCAGTATAGTGGCTTTTTTTGTTTTAACTTCATGAGACGGGGAAGCAGGGATATCAGCACGTGGAGACTTAGAAAAAGAAGAAGACAAGGAAATAGATTCTTCCCTTGTCCCCTGGTTTCCTTGTTCCCTTGTCTCAACGTGGGCTGCCATCACTTGGTAAGCTTTGAGCTTGACTTCACCCGTTTTTAAATCGTGCTTTTTCTCACCCACAATTTGCAGCCAAGTCCCCTTTTGTAAGCGCAAGTCAAAAGCAATGCGTAGGTGTTTGGCTAGTTTAACGTAGCATTCACCTTCAGAAGTGTCTAACAGCAAGCCTTTTAGCTTATAGCCATCTTTGATAACAAAATCTAGAAACCGCCCCTCCAGACGGAATTCTGAAACTTCTGTCATGTGACTTTTCCCCATCTTTTTACCTCTGTTCAACAAAGACTTTAATTTCAGCATGGTACTTATTAGCAGTAGTTTCCGCGCCTATGACTGCCGATAGCGAATTTGCCAGCACTTTTTTAGAGTTGATACTAACTCTCGACGTGAGGCTGTAGATT
The DNA here is from genome assembly GCF_045999855.1 of Tolypothrix campylonemoides VB511288_2. Taxonomy (NCBI): domain Bacteria; kingdom Bacillati; phylum Cyanobacteriota; class Cyanophyceae; order Nostocales; family Tolypothrichaceae; genus Tolypothrix; species Tolypothrix campylonemoides. Next base: position 191,069 of record NZ_JBFPMW010000013.1, on the reverse strand, counting down.
GCCGCACAACACTCCAAATTTGAATGGCAGCCGTGACATTGTTAATGTCAACTGTTAACGGCTGATTCGTCTCACACCAACAGGGAATGTCTAACTCCCGCAAACGATGATATATCTGCCATCGGTCTGCTCTATTGACCTCTATATTGTACTTTTCCTCATGTGGTTGCGAAGTTAACGGTTTCAAGACAATCCCCCTAAATGTGCAATAGTTTTGCAGTAACTACTACGCTTTTGCTTCCATTATTTTCTGATTGTGGAAGCTAAGCTTTATTCATTAGGATAACCTAAGTGCAAACTTTTCTCAGTAATTTTTGAAAAAAAATGAGATAAGTCTTGGAAATTGGGGATTGAGGTAGAGTTATTCTTCCTTATCTTTCGTGTGTCCCTTATCCCCTTGTCTCCTCGGTCGGTGTTTCCATAACATTTTTTCTTGATAGTGTCAGTGCTTTATATTACATTTTTCTACTAAAATAAAAATATATAAGATACATCTGGGATTCTTTAAATAAAAAGGTCAAAATTCTTTGATGTTGATAGGGCTTGCTATTATTTTTAAAATGTTAATATGTAAAGACCAAAGCAGTTAAAAACTGCGACTGCCATAAAGCGAGGAAAACCATGTCTGAAACGCAAACTGTGTTACGTAATTTTGGTCATGTTTATGACAATCCTGTCCTCCTGGACAAAAGTGTAACTGAGCCAGTTTGTGAAGGGTTTAATGTCCTGTTAGCCAGTTTCCAAGCACTGTACTTGCAGTACCAAAAGCATCATTTCGTAGTTGAAGGCGCAGAATTTTACTCGCTGCATGAGTTCTTCAACGAAAGCTACGGTCAAGCGCAAGAACACGTCCATGATATTGGAGAACGTTTGGATGGACTGGGTGGAGTGCCAGTTGCAACCTTTAGCAAATTAGCGGAATTGTGCTGCTTTGAGCCTGAAGCTGATGGCGTCTTCTCTAGCCGTCAAATGGTAGAAAATGACCTGAAGGCAGAGCAAGCAATTATCGGTGTTCTTCGCCGTCAAGCAGCACAGGCTGAGAGTTTGGGCGATCGTGCTACACGGTATTTGTACGAAAAAATCTTGTTAAAAACTGAAGAAAGAGCTTACCACCTAGCTCACTTCCTGGCTAAGGATAGCTTAACCTTAGGTTTTGTTCAACCCGCTCAAAACTAAAGCACTCATAATATAGAGCTATCTAACACAAGACTTAAAAAAGCTACGAATACTCGTTCTTAAACAAGTATAAGAAATGGCAGAGAGGATGAAAATTTACCTCTCTGCCATTTTTCATGAAAATCTACAAAAAAACATAATATTTAATCTCAAAAAAGATTCATTAAGCTAGTTAGCAATTATTCTTATTTAGATTTTTTCCCAATGTTAAGAAAAGTCTAAATTCTGGTTGAAGATACTCTTTAAAAAAAAACACTCTTTTTTTGAGAAAAATCTTCAGTGTAAATGCAAAATAATTGCAAAAAGTTTGGGATTGGAAATTGGAAATTGCCCTCTAGTCGCTCTAAAATTACCGCTTCTTGTGGGTAAGGTGGCACACATTTAATGTAAATGGGCATCGTCCACCCTAAGCCCTCATCCCCAGAGGGGACGCCCATCTTCCCCAATGTCCCATGCCCATTACCCACCATCTGTCATAAAACCTACAAAAAGCGGCAAAATAAAAATCTGTAAGACCCTTACAATAATCAAGTCTTATATTCTCTGTACTTGAAGGCAACAACTATGCCCCGCCGTGACGACATCAGGAAGATTCTGCTGCTAGGGTCCGGTCCCATCGTAATTGGACAAGCTAGCGAGTTTGACTACTCTGGTACCCAAGCCTGTAAAGCATTACGCGATGAAGGTTATGAAGTGGTGTTGGTCAATTCCAATCCTGCCACGATTATGACCGATCCAGAAACAGCCGATCGCACATACATCGAACCGCTAACACCAGAGTTGGTGGAAAAAGTCATCATCCAAGAACGTCCCGATGCCCTTCTCCCAACAATGGGAGGACAAACTGCCCTCAATATTGCTGTAACTTTGGCAAAAAATGGCGTGTTGGAACGATACGGTGTTGAGTTAATTGGTGCCAAACTACCAGCTATTGAGAAAGCTGAAGACAGAAAACTGTTCAACGAAGCAATGTTCAAGATAGGGGTAAACGTATGCCCTAGCGGTACAGCTTCATCTTTAGAAGAAGCCAAAACGGTTGCCAAAAAAATTGGTACGTATCCCTTGATTATTCGTCCTGCTTTTACTTTAGGTGGTACGGGGGGTGGTATTGCTTACAATGAGGAAGAATTTGCAGAAATGGCACAAGCCGGTATTGATGCCAGCCCAGTTTCACAAATTCTGATCGACCAGTCCCTACTCGGCTGGAAAGAATATGAATTGGAAGTCATGCGCGACTTGGCAGATAACGTTGTGATTATCTGTTCCATTGAAAACCTCGATCCAATGGGTATCCATACAGGCGATTCCATCACCGTTGCTCCAGCCCAAACCCTCACTGATAAGGAATACCAGCGCCTGCGGGATATGGCAATTAAAATCATCCGCGAAATTGGAGTCGAAACGGGTGGTTCCAACATTCAATTTGCCATCAATCCCATCAATGGGGATGTCGTTATTATTGAGATGAATCCCCGTGTTTCCCGAAGTTCGGCGCTGGCTTCTAAAGCAACTGGTTTCCCCATCGCTAAAATGGCAGCAAAATTGGCTGTCGGTTACACCTTAGATGAAATCAACAACGATATCACTAAGAAAACCCCAGCTTCTTTTGAACCAACGATTGATTATGTAGTCACGAAAATTCCGCGTTTCGCCTTTGAAAAGTTTCCCGGTTCTGAAGCAGTACTGACAACACAAATGAAGTCAGTAGGGGAAGCAATGGCAATTGGGCGAACTTTCAATGAATCATTTCAAAAAGCGTTGCGTTCCCTAGAAACCGGACGTGGGGGATGGGGTTGTGACATGAAAGAAAAATTGCCCAGTGGCGAACAAATTCGCGCCCATCTGCGAACACCAAACCCCGAACGCATTTTTGCCGTCCGTCATGCCATGCTGTTGGGTATGGCTCTTGAGGAAATCTACGAGTTAACGGGAATTGACCCCTGGTTCCTCGATAAAATGCAGGAATTGCTAGAGGTGGAAAAATTCCTCAAACGGACTCCTTTACAGCAATTGACAAAAGAGCAGATGTTTGAGGTGAAACGCCAGGGTTTTAGCGATCGCCAAATTGCCTACGCGACTAAAACAACAGAAGATGAAGTGCGTACATACCGCAAACAGCTAGGAGTTATTCCAGTTTACAAAACAGTAGACACTTGTGCGGCTGAATTTGAAGCGTTTACTCCATACCACTACTCTACCTACGAAGAAGAAACCGAAGTTGAAGCAACCACCAAACCCAAAGTGATGATTTTGGGAGGAGGTCCCAACCGCATCGGACAGGGTATTGAGTTTGACTACTGTTGCTGTCACGCAGCCTTTGCCTTAAAAGATGCGGGTTACGAAACAATCATGGTCAACTCCAATCCAGAAACCGTTTCTACTGATTACGATACAAGCGATCGCCTGTACTTTGAGCCACTTACAAGAGAAGATGTGCTTAATATTATTGAGGCAGAAAACCCCGTTGGGGTGATCGTACAGTTTGGCGGTCAGACACCGTTAAAGTTATCAGTACCCTTGCAAAAATATCTACAGGGACTGGGGACTGGAGACAAAGGAGAATCTTCTTCCTTATCTACCCCCTCTTCCTTATCTACCCCCTCTCCCTTGTCCCCAATCACAAAAATCTGGGGAACTTCACCTGATTCTATTGATATGGCTGAAGACCGGGAGAAGTTTGAAAAGATTCTCAAAGACTTGGATATTGCCCAACCTCCAAATGGAACTGCTCGGAGCTATGAAGATGCGCTGATTGTCGCCAAACGCATTGGTTACCCAGTTGTTGTGCGTCCTAGCTACGTGTTGGGTGGACGGGCAATGGAAATTGTCTATTCCGATACTGAGTTAGAACGTTACATGACCTTTGCCGTACAAGTAGAGCCAGAACATCCAATTCTTATTGATAAGTTTCTGGAAAATGCCATTGAAGTCGATGTAGACGCGATCGCCGACCATACGGGGCAAGTCGTCATAGGCGGTGTAATGGAACACATTGAACAAGCGGGCATTCACTCTGGAGATTCTGCTTGTACCTTACCTTCCATTTCGTTACCACCATTAGTTTTAGAAAAAATTCGTGCTTGGACAACGCAATTAGCACAGGCGCTAAATGTTGTGGGATTAATGAATATCCAGTTTGCCATTGTTGGTTCTCAAACATATTCGCCTCAGGTTTATATCCTTGAAGCCAATCCCCGCGCATCCCGTACTGTTCCATTCGTTTCCAAAGCAACAGGTGTCCCGTTGGCAAAGCTAGCATCTTTAATTATGTCCGGTAAAACTTTGAAGGAGCTAGGTTTTACTAAAGAAGTCATTCCAGATCATATAGCAGTTAAAGAAGCTGTTTTGCCATTTAATAAATTCCCCGGTACTGATGTCATCTTAGGCCCCGAAATGCGTTCTACAGGTGAGGTCATGGGTATCGATAAGGATTTTGGACGTGCGTTTGCCAAAGCAGAACTGGGTGCTGGAGAACGTTTACCCTTAAGTGGAACAGTGTTTGTCTCGATGAACGATCGCGATAAAGCAGCTGCAGTTGCTGTTGTCCAAGAGTTTATTAATTTAGGTTTTTCTGTTATGGCGACCCAAGGAACTCGCAGCTACTTGGAGGAAAATGGTTTAGACGTTGAGTTAGTGCTAAAACTACACGAAGGACGCCCTCATGTTTTAGACGCAATCAAAAACCACAGAATTCAACTCATTATTAACACGCCATCTGGAGAAGATGCTTACAGTGATGCTAAACTCATTCGCCGAACAGCGTTAGCTTATAAAATCCCCATCGTGACTACGATTGCTGGGGCAAAAGCGACTGTCGCTGCAATCCGTTCGCTTCAAAGTACAACTTTGGACGTGAAAGTTATTCAAGATTACAATATCGCAGCTGGGAACTAGACGCGGGAGAATAAGAGAGATTAGGGGACAAGGGGGACAAGGGAGAACGCCTACCCAATCCACTCATCCCCAACCCCCAACCCCTAATCCGCATTAACCGCGATCTTAAGTAAAAATTAAATAAAGTTAATAGAGAAATACTTATAGTTAATATTGAATTTTTTTTAAAAATCTTAGAAATTTTTCTTTTTCAAGATACATTTATTAAATAAGGCTATAAATCCTGTGAAGGAGGATATTTGGCTTAAATGACCTGTAGGTAAAAGAAATTTAAACTTACAGCTAGCCAAGCAGTTATCATAAATGTTACAGTAATTAATAATAAAAAATAAAAAGTGTTTGCTAGGGGACTATTTATCTAACTGTAGATACTTGTAAAAAATGTGAAATCACTGTAACTTTTTGCAGTTAAGAACAAAAATACGATGACCAATAGCCGCAAAGCATTCCTTGTGCGTCAGTTGCGAATCACAGCATTAGTATCCGGTGAAGAACACTGGAATTAGACTTCTAGAAGGCATCTATCAGATCTAACCCCCACTATTAAACCCAATTATCAAAACAAGAGTAGCGCCATGAAGACCGCTCAGACAGCTACAGACCTAGTGCGGACTTATTTACGTGAGATTGGCAAAGTGCCCCTCCTGTCGCACGAGGAAGAAATATTTTATGGAAAGCAAGTACAGCGTTCAACAGCATTACATGAAATCAGGGAATCGTTAACGACTCAATTAAATCGTCAACCATCTCTAGAAGAGTGGGCAAGCGCAACACAACTAGAACCTGCAGAGTTGAACGAAGCCATAGCAGATGGCGAAGTAGCGAAACGCAAGATGGTAGAAGCAAATTTGCGACTGGTTGTGTCCGTAGCTAAAAAATATATCAAGCGCAACGTAGATTTACTTGACCTAATACAAGAAGGTAGCATAGGAATGCAACGGGGTGTAGAAAAATTTGACCCCACAAAAGGATATCGGTTCTCTACCTACGCTTATTGGTGGATACGTCAAGCGATTACTCGTGCGATCGCAGAAAAAGGGCGTACCATCAGATTGCCGATTCACATAACAGAAAAACTCAATAAAATCAAGAAAGCACAGCGTCAATTATCCCAAAGATTGGGACGTGCTCCTACAGCTTCGGAACTCGCCAAAGAATTAGAACTAACTCCAAGACAAGTGCGAGAGTATCTCGAAAAAGCAAGGTTACCATTATCCTTAGATTTGCGATTGGGTGATAACTACGATACAGAACTAGGGGAAATGTTGGAAGATCCAGGCACTTCTCCGGAAGACTTTGTTACCCAGTCATCCTTATCTAACGATTTGGATCGTCTTATGGCGGAACTGACACCACAACAAAGAGAAGTTTTATCCCTAAGGTTTGGTTTAAATGACGGACAAGCGCTAACACTCTCCAGAATTGGCGAACTTCTTAACATCAGCCGCGAACGAGTGCGGCAAATTGAGAGAGAAGCCCTCAATAAACTCCGTAAATCCAAAGTTGGTATGAATGAATACTTAGCAAGTTAATGACTCGTTCTCGTTATTAGTCACTGGTGATTGGTTAGCGAGGCTGAGGTGAAAAATCCGTTACTCGCAGTACGGTTACAACGACTCCCAAAACAAAACTTACTTTGTTACATTAGATGATAGGGGTACACAACGCGAAAGCATTGTCCATATCCAAACAGGCAATTTTGACCTAAGTAATTTTGACCACAACTGTGGTATTTAAAGGAGGTAAAAGTGAGTAACCCATCTAACCGAGTCTCAGAATTCTTTAACGGTGAGTCAGAAACAGGCAATTTGTTATTGCAGTATGTTAAATCTCTAAGCCCAGATATAGTTACCCAGCTATCCAAACCTACTTCTCCAGAAGTTTTCCAAGCAATGGAGCGTAACATTATGGGAATATTAGGGAACTTACCTTCCGAACACTTTGGGGTTACCATCACGACTAACCGCGAACATTTAGGTCGCCTGCTTGCCTCTGCCATGATTAGTGGTTATTTTTTACGTAACGTAGAACAAAGAATGAATTTTGAAATGGTTCTGCAAAATACTGAAAGTAACGAGGAATGAAGTGACAACCAATCCCAAAAAGAAATTGAACAGTGAGAATCGTTAATTTTATAAGTTGCTTGGGGAACAATGGCAAAAATCTAGAGTTGTCCCGTGCAAACTCCGTAAATTACAAACTCGGCAAAAACGTGTATAATTGCCGAGTTTTGTTGTATTTTTGTGTACTCTAAAAAACAGATGAGTGAAACAAAGTCTTCCGTACCTCATAAAATTATAGGTGTTGCCATAATCAAAAACGACCTAGGGCAGATTTTAATCGATCGCCGACGTCTAGAGGGAGCTATGGGGGGTTTGTGGGAATTTCCCGGAGGTAAAGTCGAGCCAAACGAGACAGTCTCTGAGTGCATCAAGCGCGAAATACAAGAAGAACTGGGGATTGAAATTGAAGTTGGCAAACATTTACTGACAATTGACCACACCTACACTCACATACGAGTGACTCTAACAGTTCATGAATGTCGTCATCTTTCAGGGATTCCGCAACCTATTGAATGTGATGAAGTTCGTTGGGTAAATGTAGGTGAGTTAGAAACATTTACCTTTCCCGAAGCCAATCTTCAAATTATTGAGGTTTTGAGGAAGGGCTAATGGCTAATGGCTAATGGCTAATAGCTAATGGCTAATAGCTGATGGCTAATGGTGAGTCCAGCCCTGATAGCAAAGCGTGGCGCGAATGCGCCATAGGAGGGTTTCCCGCGACCACCGGGACTGGCGAACAAGGGAGGGCTAATGGCTAATGGCTAATGGCTGATGGTGAAGTTGTCAGGGTGCGGGAAACCCGCCCACAGCACTGAACTCACCGCCTACTTTCTCTTGTCTCACTATTAGCAATTAGCAATTAGCTATTAGCTATTAGCTATTAGCTAATTTGGATATACTGGTAATGTAAAGTGAAACCATGCTCCACCTTCAGGAGCAGCATCTACCCAAATTTGACCGTAATGGGCTCTGATAATGCGCTGACACAAACACAAACCAATGCCGTAACCTTCGGTGGTTTCATCTCTTTCTAACCGGAAGTGATTTTCAAAAATGCGTTCTCGATTTTCTTCGGGAATACCCGGACCTGTATCGCCAACACTAAATTGAACTTTCTGAGTGGTACGGTGCAAGCCGGAAACCGCAATAGTACCTCCTTCTGGAGTATACTTAATAGCATTGTCTAATAAATTCATCAACACTTGCCGTATGCGTTCTGGATCGGCATAAACGTTGGGTAAGTCTTTTGGAATGTCTTTTGTAAGCACATGAGATTTGGCTGTGTAGCGATCGCGTACTTCTTCAAGGACCTCTAAACAAAGTTTGCCCAAATCTATCTTTTGAGGTTGAATGTAAAATTCCTTTTCACTACCGCGACCAACTTGTAAAAGATCGGTAATCATCCTATCTATGATCTTGGTTTGGCTGCGAGCTTGTTTAAATAAGTGTACCGTCATTTTTGGTGTGATGCGGTCAAAAGTACCGTGTTCTAAGTTGAAGTTAGATTGTAAGGTATCTATAGCTATGGAAGCTGCAGTGAGGGGGTTGCGAAGGTCGTGAGCTAACATAGCAATCACTCGGTCTTTGAACTGTAACTGCTCAATTAGTTTTTCTTTTTCTTGTTTTAAGCGAAAGATTTCATCAGAGAGGTGTAAAAGTTCTTCGGAAACAGCCAACGAGCCGATCGTACACTGACCATCCTTAACAAGATTATTGTCTTCCGTATTTTCCTTGAAATCGTTTTGTAATTCTAAATACGCATCTACACCAGCTTGCCACCTAGGCCACCAAGTTTTCAATTGAGCCGTAATGTTACTACCAGCCAAAATTTGTCTTGGTTCCGGATGGATTTTGATGAGAGCTGGCGTTGCTACCAGTTTAAAGTGTTCCGCCAAGTAAGGCTTTTGTCCTACATCTACGATCTGTAGTTCAAACTTATAGTCAGCCTGTAATTCTTCTAAGTATGAAAGGATTCGCTGTACTTGCTGTTTGGACTTTGGGCGTCCATCGACAAAAAGTAGCAGCTGTAGTGGAGCCTCAGAATAAATAGGCCGATCCTGGGAAAGTTGCATGTAATCGTGTTTCAGCACTGGTAACAAACCGACGACGCGTAATTGTATTCGTAAAATTGACTGGCGGTTGTCGATGGAATAGTTGCTCTGTTTTTTCTAACTTAATATCTATTTTAGATTCTTCATAGTCCTATCCCACACTGGTTTTTAAGAAGAGATACATTCTTTTTAGCTTCCTAGTTTTATTTTGACCAGATCTTCTCCTAAAAATTATCCATACCACTCCTTTGAGGGCAATAATTGCTCTGAACCATCTGTTTTGCCAAGCTCAAAGGTATACTCAATGTACGTTCGCTGGTTGATTGATACAAGAACTCACACTGATATTTTTAAGTATTATATAGCACATGGTAGTTCGCTACAACATTCCCAAATTGGTTACACGGAATTATCAGCGAACTTTACCCTTGTCCATCTTTAGAGGCAAAGAGCGGGTTTGATCTCAGTTTACCACCTAAGATAGTTGCTGATAACGTTAAGAGATTGAGGGTTGGGGATTGGGAAAACTGAGTTGACTCTACGCTACTGTAGAAATTGATCTGCTCATATATGGTTGTCCGTGTTGCAAAGTAAACGTCCGGTTGTTTTGATAGGTGTGGCTGTTCTACTAGCTGCGTTAACAGCCTGTGCTAATAGTCCAACTGCCAAAGAAATTGAGCAGTCTTTGGCAGCAGATCCAAAGCTCAGCAGTAACCCGGTGAGTCTTGGTTCTCCACAAGCAAGCAGTAACCAACAACAGCAAACCGATCGCGCAACAGTTAACTTACCTGCTGATTTTCCCAAGGATATCCCTTTATATCCCAATGCCAATTTGCAAGAAGTGATACCACCTAGTAACGAAAAACCGGGTGCATCATCAACTCGTTGGGTAAGCATTGACCCCAGCAATATCATTGCTAGCTACTATATTCAAAAACTTCCAGCAAACAACTGGCAAATCGTACAACAGTCAAACGAGCAATTTAATTTGATTGAGGCGCGGCGCGATCGCCTGTCACTCAAAATTTCCATTCAACCAAAAACAATCACTAATGCCTCACCCAATCAACCACAAACCTCTACAGAGATACTGATTGACTACCAACCAAATTCTACAGAAATAACGCAAGCTACCCCAACTCCTACCTCTACCCCCGAAACAACTGCAACGGAAGTTCCACAACCAGGTGAATCCCAGTTTGTCGGTCCGGTGCGCTCGCAACAACCAACAGCCACACCAAATACCACAGACGAACCAACCAACAGTACCCCCAACACCACAGCAGCGTCTAATCCTCAAGAGTTTAGCGATTTAACCAAAGCACCTCAAGAATTCCAAAGATATATTCGAGATTTAGCAGAGTTGGGCGTTTTATCTGTAAGCTCAAATGCTGCTAAGAGCAATGAAGGTATTGCAACCAACCAATTTGAACCAAATAAAATTATTGCGCGACGGGATTATGCTCGTTGGCTAGTCACTGCTAACAATAATATGTATGCCAGCGATCCAGCCAAACAAATTCGCTTAGCCTCGGGAGGTTCCCAACCCGCTTTTAGTGATGTTCCCAGAACTGACCCAGATTTCCCAGTAATTCAGGGATTAGCCGAAGCTGGATTAATTCCCAGTTCTTTATCAGGAGAGACTACAGCAGTCTTGTTTCGTCCCGGCGCACCCCTGACACGAGAACAATTGATTTGGTGGAAAGTTCCTTTGGATACACGCCAATCCTTACCAAATGCCAATTTAGAAACTATCAAGCAAACTTGGGGTTTTCAGGATGCAGGGAAAATAGACCCCAAAGCATTGGGAGCAATTCTGGCAGATCGTCAGAGTGCCGAACAATCAAATATCCATCGTGTCTTTGGGTACACCACTCTATTTCAGCCAAAGAAGCCAGTCACTCGTGCGGAGGCGGCAGCAACTTTGTGGTACTTTGGAACTCAAAGTGAGGGAATATCAGCAGCTGAAGCCTTAAAGGTTAAGCGTCCACCTAATTAACATCACTCACCGTTTACCTACCTCCGCAAGGTTAGTGTAGGGGTTGACAAATCGTCGATCGTTAGTTGCGGGTCACTGTATGTGGGATGACAATAAACTGTTTGCAATCGTAGAAGAATTGGTCATGCACCATTCTCCTAGTGGTGCGGAAGAAGAAATCAATCAGTTCTTGATGCAGCAATTTACAGCGTTGGGTGTTGAAGTATGGCAAGACCGTGCTGACAATATCATCGCTAAAATTCAAGGACGAGATTCAACAAGAGCGATCGCTATCACCGCTCATAAAGATGAAATCGGTGCCATTGTCAAAAGTGTTGGTGATAACGGTCGAGTCGAGGTTCGCAAATTGGGCGGAGCCTTTCCTTGGGTTTATGGTGAAGGAGTTGTCGATCTCCTCGGCGACAATGCCACCATTAGCGGTATTCTCAGTTTTGGTTCCCGCCACGTCTCTCATGAATCGCCACAGAAGGTACAGCAGGAAGATACTCCGCTCAAGTGGGAAAATGCTTGGATTGAAACAAAATGTACAACTGCGGAACTAGAAACGGCAGGTATTAGACCGGGAACTAGAATGGTGGTTGGCAAGCATCGCAAGCGACCCATTAGGTTAAACAACTACATTGCCAGCTACACTTTGGATAACAAAGCTTCAATTGCCATCTTGCTAGCTCTAGCTGAAAAGATTAAACAACCAACAGTTGATGTGTATCTAGTAGCATCAGCAAAGGAAGAAGTCGGGGCAATTGGGGCGCTTTTCTTCACTCAAAACCAGCGCTTGGATGCTCTGATAGCTTTAGAAATTTGCCCTCTCTCCTCAGAATACCCAATTGATGATGGGAAACATCCTGTCATCCTTTCCCAAGATGGGTATGGAATTTATGATGAAACACTCAACGGACAACTACGCCACTGCGCCAAAAAACTCGGTCTACCCGTGCAGTTAGCAGTCATCACCGGTTTTGGCAGCGATGCGTCCATTGCAATGAAGTTTGGTCATGTGTCCCGTGGTGCGTGTTTGGCGTTTCCCACTCAAAATACCCATGGATATGAAATTGCTCATTTGGGAGCGATCGCAAACTGTATTGATATATTGCAAGCGTTTTGTGAAGCCGAGTTCGCCTGAGTTTTTGGTTAAAATGTGTGAATAGGAAGAGGGTTAGTGCTACGGCAATTACATACAATGATGGCAATGACATGAATAGAGAGTGACAGCAAGCAAATGCCTAAAACCGTTGCCGATGTAATGAGCCATAACCCAATTGTTGTGCGACCTGAAACTCCTTTAAAGGAAGCTATTCAAATTTTGGCAGAGCGACGAATCAGCGGACTACCCGTCACGGATGATAGCGGGAAATTAGTAGGCATTATTTCAGAAACGGATTTAATGTGGCAAGAAACAGGGGTAACACCTCCGGCTTACATAATGTTTCTGGACAGCGTTATCTATTTACAGAATCCCGCAAATTACGAACGTGACTTACATAAAGCACTAGGGCAAACAGTTGGCGAAGTTATGAGTCACAACCCCATCACAATTTCTCCTGACAAAACTGTCACGGAAGCAGCCAGACTCATGCACGATCGCAACATTCACCGTCTTCCAGTACTTGATAGCGAGGGTCAAGTCGTTGGTATTCTTACTCGTGGCGACATTATCCGAGCAATGGCAGCAAGTCAAGAAAGTTAGTGGTTAATTGTTAGTTGTCAACCACTAACCACTAATCATCAACCACTAACCAATAACCAGTAACCAATAACCAATAACTAAAAATGAGCACTACTCCAGAATCTGTTAAGCAAATGCTTAGCTCGCAAGATTTGGGCGATCGCTTGCGTGCAGTAAATCTTGTTCGTCAATTGGAACCAACTGTAGGTTATGAGTTAATTCAAACTGCTATCAACGACAGCAATTCTCGCGTGCGTTACTCAGCCGTGAGTCAATTAGATACTTTAGGCGACCAAAATTTAGATTTAACCTTAAACGTGTTGCGCGATCGCCTTTTCAACGATCCAGAAGCTGACGTACAAGCAGCTGCAGCAGATTGTTTGGGTGCGCTTAAGCTACAGGAAGCTTTTCAAGATTTACAACAGGTTTACCGCACAACCAAAGAATGGATTGTTCAATTGAGCATTATTGCTGCACTAGGAGAGTTAGGCGATCCAAGAGCCTTTGAGTTGCTCAAAGAAGCACTTGCTTCCAATAATGAGCTAGTCATTACGGCTGCAATTGGTTCTTTAGGAGAGTTAGGCGATCCACAAGCAGTTCCCCTTTTGGTTCCGTTTGTTACAAATCCAGATTGGCAAGTTCGCTACAGACTCGCGCAAGCTTTAAGGCGTTTGGGTAGTGCAGATGCCAAATCTGTGTTAGAAACTTTGGCAAAGGATGAAATCGAAGCTGTCGCAACAGAAGCGAAAAAGTCTTTGAACGAGTCTTAATACCTTTCAATATTGGATTCAGCAGAGGTAGGTTGGGTTAAGCAACGAAACCAACCTAAAGTCTTATTCTGTCTCGTTCCCAGCCTCCAGACTGGGAACCAGTCAGGACAAGGGTTGTGTCTTAACAAGCGTGCCATTCGCAACGAAACCCAACAATTCCATTCAATATTGGATTCAGCAATCATCTATTTGGTATAGTCAATCCTTCACTTGTTGATAGCAGCATGCTACCTGTCCACCACATCGTAGATTGGTGTTGATGGGTGGTACCCACCTTACTACGACTACCGAGTTCGCCTTAAAATATTGGGTGGTTGAGGCTCGTAGGAGTGGAGGGGCGCTCTGGAGAAAAACGCTTCAAACAGCACGTCTCGACATAAATTGTGACTAACACTATTTGTTTTATCAGAGCAAGATCGCCCATCGAGATCGATCGGTCTCAAATTTTCCATGTTTACTGAGTATATTTTTATACTAGTACTTTTATAAAAATATACCAAAGATTAGTACAAATTTTTCTAGCACTTTATCGGAAAACCACAGCAATTTGGGCTCGATTTTTTGAGGAAATAAGAAGATTTTGAGAGATTGAGAGGCGCGATCGCAAAATTTATTTGGGCTTCAACTTCTTTTATCCTATTACCAGACAAGATTTCAACCAAATTATGTTTTTGAGGTAAAGCATAAAGTACCTATTAAAAAATTACTTACGTAATGCGAAACGAAATTCAGTAATACTATCAACTTCAAACGGAAATTTAAAAATTCAACTCATTTTTAATTATTAGGGATTTTTACTGATAAAAAGACGAACGTAAATATCAAAATCAAGATTTTATCAATTCTGATTTTTAGACTTCCCGATTGAAAAAAAGATAGCTAAATTAGTGAATGTAAAGAGGCGGGCAAAAAATTAAAACTGCTGCCCGTAACTAATAGGGCTAATCTAATCGGGAGCAAGTTATGCAAAAGTTAAAGTTAGTAGCGGCAACAATTCTGGGAACAAGTTTGAGTATGGGTCTAGCTGCTGCAATGCCAGCCGCTCATGCTGTTTCTTTAATTCCTCAGCAAGAGGGTGAAATTGACTTAACAAACATGAATTGTATTGTTGCGAATCAGAACTGCATTCAAACACAAGGTTACACAGTAAAAAGCTTAGATTTTAACCAAGACTTTAAAGATGATGGATTGAACAAAGAATTTGGACTTAGCCGTCTATTTGTTGATAAAAACGCTACCGAGAATAACTGGGGACCTGGTAACCAAATCAAGTTTACATTGAAAGATGAGGGAACAAATCCTATCTCCGATCAGTACTGGTTCCGTCCCGTCGCTTACGATGCTACAGGTAAAGTGATTGAAAATGGTCGATTGGAAGTTGGTAAGTTCTTATTTACTTTGGATAAGGCTTATCAAGAAGTATCATTGGACTTCTTTGATGTAGAAGATAACTTGTTTTCTGGTATTGTAGAAGTCAACGGACAAAGCGTAAATAACCTGCTTGCAGGTGCAGGCAAGAAAGATGATGCTTCTACCAAGAGCTTAAAATTGACAAATGTCTCCTCCTTTGTCATTCAATTAGGCAACCCCGGTAGGAACTATGGTGCAGCTGGTAGTGCATTGGCAAAGACTTCATTCTCAACTGGTGACGGTGTCCGGTTGTCTGGGCTAGGAGTAACAAAAGCAGTACCCGAACCAACAACTACCTTAGGCTTGGGTGCAATGGCAGTAGCTGGTTTGTTGGGCTTGCGTCGTAAAAAAGTGTCTCAAGTTGGTTAATTAAGGTTCTGCATAAACCAATTGTTAACCTCTTATCAACCACAAGTCTTGGATGAGATAATCAGAAGCCTGTCTTCACAGGTTGCTTTTTAAAAACCTGGTATTCGGGCATTGATTAAAACCCGCCGAAGCGGGTTTTATTTCTTTTTATAGCTTTTTAAGAACCAAAAACCTGCGACCAAGTGGTGACAAGAAAAGTCACAACAGCTCCAATTGCCAACAATCCTTGAATCAAATTTCCAAGTATTGTACCGACCACTATTCCAATCCCGGCTTTAATAGCGATCGCTACATCATGTCTGTAAAGGTACTCACCGATAATTGCTCCTAAAAGAGGTCCCAACAACATCCCCAATAATGGACCGCCAACAGGTAAAGCAGGCAATAATCCGAAAAAGCCCAGCAGCAATCCTACCATTGCTCCAATTTGTCCCCATTTGCTAGCACCTGCTTGTTGTGCTCCTATGTAACCTGCTAAAAAATCAACTCCTATACTTAGAAGTAAAACAATAACAGTAACAATAAGCGGTATTTTTATAGCTGCGAAGGAACCACTGACAAAGCCCCAAATGATAATCCCAATTAAAATTAAGCTTGCTCCAGGAAGAGCAGGAATAACTGCACCCGCAATACCTACAAGCATTAGGGCAATGATTAAAACGTAAAGAATTGTCATAATTGCTAATGGCTAATGGCTAATGGTTAATGGCTAATGGTGAGTCTAGAGAAACTAGGCGGTAAGTCCAGTGCTGCAGGCGGGTTTCCCGCGCCCACCGGGACTGGCGAACAAGGGAGGAGTTTCCCACGACCACCGGGACTGGCGAACAAGGGAGGGCTATGGCTAATTGCGATCCTTGCCATTAGCAATTAGCAATTAGCTATTAGCTATTAGCCATTAGCACTTTCAAGCGTAACAGCTAATTTATCTGCTATTCCAGCAATCCAGTTTTCATCTTGTTTGGTGTAGCTTCGAGGAGCATTTGCACCTAAGATAAGGACTCCTTCTTTACCAATAGGTTGACAAATGACACCTTGAGTATTCTCTGGTAAATAATCAAATTCAACTCGTCCTGGGTAGACTTTTAAATCTACCAAATACACCGGCTTTTGTTTTTCTAGCACTCTGTTGAGTATTGCTCCGGGTACTACGTCTGATTTCTCAGCTAAAATTCCCCTGCGTAACAAAACTTTACGTTCATAATAAATAACGAGCGATCGCGTCACCGTATTAGTTAACAACAAATGCGATGCCCAAGCTAGTTCTGTTTTTACAGTTTCCGGTAAATCTGGGGCTAAAACAAAACCTTCTTCACCTACAAGTTGAACCGCATCGGGAGTTCGCGGTTGAACTTGTTGCCATAGTAAACCGATCAAAATTAATACAGCACTTAATATGACACCAAGTACATCCGCACGTGCTTGAGAATCAGTTATGTCTGGTGTCAGTAACCGATTAATCAACAGAAGCACAGCGCCTAACCCACCCACTACGATAGGTAGACGCCGCAAAACGTCATTTGTCATTGGGGATTGGGGATTGAGGATTGGGGATTGGTTGTGTGAGTTATTCTACCTTGTCTACCTTGTCTCCCTTGTCCCTCTACTCTTCTCCTGGTTCAATTATCCGTTGAAACAAATAACCAGTTCCTCGTGCTGTCAGTATTAATTCTGGGTTACTGGGGTCATCTTCTAGTTTTGCTCGCAGGCGAGAGATATGCACGTCAACAACGCGGGTGTCCACATGGCGTTCTGGCGTGTATCCCCATACTTCTTGCAAAATTTCCGAACGGGAAAAAGCTTCGCCCGAACGGCTCACTAGCAGTTCTAGCAAGCTAAACTCCATACCTGTTAGGCGAATGCGTTCGTCACCTTTATAAACTTGCCGCTTGTTCGTATCAATTTTAATATTGCCTACATGAATGACACCGGAACTGGGAATCCCGGAAGCGCCCGTTTTGTCTACTCGCCTCAGAACTGACCGAATGCGGGCTTCCAACTCTTTGGGGGAAAAGGGCTTAACTACGTAATCATCAGCACCTAACTCCAAACCCGTGATTCGATCTGCCACATCTCCCAAGGCGGTTAGCATAATAATGGGCACGTCCGATTCCTTGCGTAATTCTTGGCATACCCCGTAGCCATCTAGCTTTGGCATCATTACGTCAAGGACGACTAGGTCTGGATCTGCTTTGCGAAACGTGTCCAACGCTTCTTCTCCATCACCTGCTGTCACTACGTCATAGCCAATCATGGAAAGGCGTGTTTCCAAAATCCGACGAATGCTGGCTTCGTCATCTACTACCAGAATTTTTTCTTTATGACTTTCCAAGTTTCTCAACTCTCCTTAACTAAAATTTTTGATGCTTAATTTTTAGTACCATAGTATTAAGATATCATTTCACAATTTGAATGGAAAAAACCTGCATCTACTACCATTATTCAATTTCACTTTCCTCAAAAACTTAAGCAAAAATTAAGATAAGATATAATAAATGCCAAAGCAAAAGACATATTACGTTTGTAGCGAATGTGGCTCGGAATCCCCTCAATGGTTTGGTAAGTGTCCGGCTTGCGGCACTTACAACTCTTTAGAAGAGCAACTTGCTATTCAGTCATCGACAGATATACCAAGTCGGGGGATAAGTGGATGGCACCAACAGGCAGGAAATGCAAAACCTACAGCTAAGCCCGCAAAACCGCGTGCTTCTCTAACATTTGACCAAATTAGCGATCGCCAAGTGACTCGTTGGGCTTCTGGCTATGAAGAACTCGATAGAGTCCTTGGCGGCGGTGTTGTTCCCGGTTCGATGGTTCTTATAGGTGGCGATCCGGGAATTGGAAAATCAACTCTACTGTTGCAAGTATCAAGCGAATTGGCGCAGAGATACCGCATCCTCTATGTCTCTGGAGAAGAGTCAGGACAGCAAGTCAAACTCAGAGCCTCTCGATTGGGTGTCTCAAAATCCCTTAGTTTAGTTAGCGCTGAGAATGACAACGAAAATGGTAATAGCGAAACAGCTAAAGAAACGGCGATTCAGGTAACGCAGCCGTCTGAAGAAACTAGAGACGCCGATCTGTACGTATTGCCTGAAACGGATTTGGAAGAAATTTTGAAGGAAATGGATTCCCTCAGACCCAATGTGGCAATTATTGATAGTATTCAAACAGTATTCTTTCCCGCATTGACTTCTGCACCCGGTTCTGTGGCTCAGGTAAGAGAGTGTACTGCTGCTTTGATGAAAGTAGCAAAGCACGAAGATATTACAATGTTAATTGTGGGACACGTCACTAAAGAAGGTGCGATCGCAGGACCAAAAGTATTGGAACACTTAGTCGATACAGTTTTGTATTTTGAAGGCGATCGATTTGCATCCCATCGATTATTAAGAACAGTAAAAAATCGCTTTGGGGCAACCCATGAAATCGGTATCTTTGAAATGATAGATACAGGTTTGCGAGAAGTCCCCAATCCTTCAGAGTTATTTTTAGGAAATCGTGACGACCCCGCCCCCGGTACTGCTTTGGTTGTGGCTTGCGAAGGAACGCGTCCAATTGTCGTTGAATTGCAGGCTTTAGTCAGCCCTACGAGTTACCCGTCCCCCCGTCGTGCAGGGACAGGTATAGATTACAACCGCTTGGTACAAATCTTAGCAGTGTTAGAAAAGCGGGTAGGGATTCCCATGTCGAAACTAGATTCTTACGTTGCTTCCGCAGGGGGGTTGAATGTAGAAGAACCAGCAGTTGATTTGGGAATAGCCATAGCAATCGTTGCTAGTTTCCGAGATCGGATTGTAGACCCCCGTACCGTACTGATTGGAGAAGTTGGCTTGGGGGGACAAGTCAGATCTGTATCGCAGATGGAACTGCGGTTAAAAGAAGCAGCAAAACTGGGATTTAAACGGGCGATCGTACCCAAAGGGCAAAAATATCCCAACTATGACATTGAAATTGTCCCGGTTTCCAAAGTCATAGATGCCATTATTGCAGCAATCCCGCAGCAGGGGCTAACAGAAGCCGACCTAGCACCAGACGATGATGACGATGATGATGACTCCAGTTTGTAAGGGTTTAGCTCAATAAGAATGTAAGGTGGGTATCGCCCACCATTTCAACATCATACAAGAAGCACTTAACGATCGTCAGCAACTCTCAAAATAGAGAAAATAACTTGCCACGATCGCTATAGCTAATCAAGACTGCAAAATGACTTGGGAAAAATTACCAGATGACTTTGTAGATAATATTAACCAATCGCTTCGCTGCGATCGCTTTTCTTAAAAAATTTTAGATGAATATAACTTACGATCCTAGATACAAAGTCAAATTATATTTACTTTCAAGAAAAAACTATGCAGGTGAACACAATCCAAGTCACCCAGGAGATGAGTGTAGGTGTCGGGCTCGATGGAAAAATGTATGGTGGTAAGCTTTTAAACGTCAACCAACAACTCGATTCTCTTGAACGGGAATGGCTGGTTGTTGTTCCTGAAGCTTTGGGTGAATCTGCTGAAATCAGGTGATTTATATGAAAACTACTATCTGGCGGCGCTTTCTACTAATCTCGTTAACCGTGCTTGTAGGTCTAGTTGAAGTGGGATGCAGTCCAAAGAAGGAACCCATAAGTTCGGAAAGGCTGACTGTCGGAGTAGTCAGTTATGGTGAACAAACAGTTTCATTAGAAAAGTACGAGCAATTCAAAAACTATCTCGCCGCACAAACTCAGTCAATTGTAGAACTTGAACCAGCTTATAACGAATTGCAAGCTCTCGAGCAAATTCAACGGCAAAGATGGGAAATTGTATTTGCTCCTCCTGGTTTAGCAGCAATTGCTATGGGCAAAGATCTTTACATTCCTTTATTTTCCATGGAGGGAATTAGCAGCAGACAGCGTTCTTTATTGGTAGTGCGCGATGATAAACCGATTAACACAATAGCAGATTTAGCAAATAAAACTGTTGCCTTAGAATCGGTAGGTTCGGCTGCAGGATATTATGTTCCTCTCTACGATCTGTATGGATTAACTTTGGCTCAAATCCGTTTTGCACCCACTCCTAAAACAGTACTGGAATGGCTTAATGAAGGGAGTGTAGATGCTGGTGCGATCGCTGAGAGAGATTTTGAGCTTTACAAGCAGCAATTTAGTGGAACTAAGTTTAGAATTCTACATACGAGTCGATGGATTCCTCCTGCAGTTGTACTCCTAGCACCTACAGTAGAGCGCAATCGACAGCAACAGATCCAAAAAGCTATGGAGCAAGCACCAGGCTATATCATATCAGACGCCGGTTATGTTCCTGCTGCTAAAGTACCCAGCTACGATCAGTTTATTAAACTGGTGGAAAAAGTCAGACCTCTAGAAGCGCATGTCAAACAAACACCCAGTGTTTTAGTCAATCCCGAAGCAACAAAATAAGAGATATTGCGATCGCTACTGACAATCCTTGTATCTTGATAAAATTCGATCGTGAATTTGCGTATTATCTCAAAATTCTACTGATTAATTAATTAGGTTCTTTATGAGGTTCCCAAGCGCAATGAGTCTGTTTCATTAAAAATAGTAGTATATTATACCCGTAACTGGAGTGAATAAAGCTATTTTTATGTAAATGTCTCGTCAAATTACGGTTTTGTAGTAAAACTTGTTTTTACATGTGAATCTTAATTATGTAAAAAATAAAACTAATTGTATTAAAAATTCTTAAGCTAGGTAGGAGTGCGTGGATCATGTCTCAAGCCCCCGTCATTAAACCAGAAATACCTTCAGGAACATTTATAGATAATCGCTACATCATCCAAAAACTTTTGGGACAGGGTGGATTGGGAAGAACTTATTTGGCATTTGATACGCGTCGTTTCAATGAACCATGCGTATTAAAAGAATTTGCTCCCACCGGTTCGGGAGAAAGTGCGCTAGAAAAATGCCGCAATTTATTTAAAAGAGAAGCTAAAATTCTTCATCAATTGGAACATCCCCAAATCCCTCGATTCTTAGCTTGTTTTGAAGGTGATGGTCGGCTGTTCTTGGTACAAGAGTTTGTTGATGGTAAAACCTATTCAGCACTGTTACGAGAACGCCAACAACTAGGACAAGTTTTTTCGGAAAGTGAAGTCCTACTGTGGCTCAGGAACTTATTGCCCATTCTTGAATATATTCATACGCATAACATTATTCATAGAGATATTTCCCCCGACAACATTATGTTGCCTCAAGGAAAAGAATTACCAGTGCTGATAGATTTTGGTGTAGGAAAGCAGATAGCCGATTTAAATGAAGCGACTAGAACAAGCCAGAACACTTTCGTTGGCAAAATGTCACTGGTGGGTAAAGTCGGATATGCTCCTCGCGAACAAATTAGCTTGGGATTGTGTTCTCCTAGCAGCGATCTTTATGCTTTAGGTGTCACCGCAGTCGTTCTGCTAACAGGAAAAGATCCTTCTTTTTTAATGGATCAGTACTCTTTGGAGTGGAGATGGGATCAATTTGTCCGTGTAAGCAATTCCTTTGCTCAAATTCTTAATAAACTAGTAGCGGATACCCCAAGATACCGCTATCAAAACTCAAGAGAAGTTCTTACAGACTTATTACATCTTGGAATAGCCCAAGTATCACCGCAAATACCACCACAACAGCAAGTACAACATGGAAATTTGCCTCCTACTTTGGTAAATCATGAATTTTTGCCCGGTGCAACCAATCGGCCGTTTCCAAACCAACATCCGGAAGCCAATTTCAGTTCACCTCCGAGTCAACAACCATTGGAAAATTCACGGCAATTTCCACAGGTTCAACCGCAATCCAACTCCTATCCATCACAGTACCCAACACCTCAATCCCAAGCCCGTGCATATCAACCACAATCTTCTCTCAATCCAGCGTTTTTAGAACGCTGTCAGCAAGAACTTGCTTATCGTATTGGACCCATGGCAAGTCTTATAGTGGAAGAGACACTATCCGAATATCCAAACACCTCGCCATATCAATTTGTTGAACTTTTAGCAAAAGAAATTCCCGACACACAAGAAGCTTTTGCTTTTAGACAGCGTTTGTTGTCTTAAGTCATTCATCCCACGCTGCACTTCGTGTCAGACGTGGGGCTTCTGCCTGATTTAGCTAAGGAACGTGGTTAGTGGTTCAACTAACCACCAACCAAATTACGTACTCCCCGTATTGCCATAGGTACGTTTGATTCTTTTCATTGCCATATCTAAACTGAGTTTCATTCGTTTGAAAGCTTTAGCAAGATTGCCAATTTCATCATTTGTCAGCTGTTCAAACTCAACATCCATATGCCCGGTACTTACTTCTTCAGCTACACGAGTTATACGCTTGAGAGGTACAACAACTTCTCGATTTAAAAAGAAATTGACTAGAAAGATAACAGCTACAAACAAAGTAGAGACAAGCATTATCATAATGAAAAGAGATTGGTTGGCTTTATCAATGACTCTACTTGCAGGCAATGAAATTATTTGAGCAGCTACGATTTCGTTTAAATGCCAATTGAATCCACCTGCAGTACCATAGCGTTCAATCATGGTTTTGGGTGCAGCCTCAGGGGCGCTATGACAGACGAGACAGCTTTCTTTTGTAATGGCTAACGGACGAGCAATGTAAAAAATATCACCACCTGGTAGCTGTCTGTATCCGCTTACCTCTTTTAAACCTTTATTTTTTCTAAAACGCTCTACAAGTTGAGTTTCAAAACTATCTGCTTTATCTCGGAGATTTGTTGGGTTAAGTGTTGCTTCTTTGTAAAAGAAGTCACGGTACTCCGGTCTTTTTCGCAAAATTTCAAAAACTTCTCTTGCTGAATAGGCGGCTACAGTTTGTGGCAAAAACTTAGTTGTTAAGTCATCAGTAAGTTCTGGAGTAATTTGAGTAATTGTATACTCGCGCACTGAAGACATTGTATCAATGAGAGATAAAGCTTTTGCAGTAATCTCTTCCTTCGCATTTTGTTGTAATACCGTAGAAAGTGCAATTCCACTGAAGCTTACACCCACTACAAGAATCACAAGTAACAAAATTGTAAATTTTTGTTTTAATTTTAAATTTTTTAGCATAGCGATCGCTCAAGTTTAGTCATTTCTGTGAAATATGTTACCTTAGGGTGAAAAAACTAGGAATCTCTCATTAATTTCCCAATCCCCATTGTCTATTATCTCCAGTCCCTATTTTTGAATTAGTTTTCTGGAGAACTGTAAAACTGTTTTAGCTTTCTCATTGCCATTTCTAAACTAAGTTTCATTCTATGAAAAGCTTTAGCTAACTTACCAATTTCATCATTAGATACCTCCTTAAAATCAACATCCATATGTCCTGTACTCACTTCCTCGGCTATGCGAGTTATATGTTTGAGAGGACGCAGAATTTGATGATTTAAGAAAATATTCACCAAGATAATAACAGCAATAAACATCGTAGAAACAATTCCGAGAATCCAGACAGAGGATTGCTGTGTCTTTTGGATTACTTTCGTTGACGGTACTGATATCATCTGAGCACCGACGATTTCGTGCAACTTCCACCCAAATCCGTTAGCTGTACCATATCGGTCAAGCATAGTTTTGGGTGCAACATTAGAAGTGCTGTGACACTCCAAACATTTTGATTCAGTAACTGCTAGCGGGCGAGCAATATAAAAAATCTCTCCTCCTGGTATTTCACGGAATCCATTCAATTCTTTTAACTTTGTGTTTTTTCGGAATTGCTCAACCACTTTGGTTTCAAAACTATCCGCCTTATCCCGCAAATTTGTTGGATTCAGCGTTGCTTCCTTGTAATAAAAATCTTTATATTCTGCTTTTGTTCGCAAAACTTCAAAAACTTCTCTTGCTGAGTAAGCGGGTACACTTTGGGGTACAAAATCAACTTCTAATTTATCAGCTAACTTTAAATTGACCTGTTGATTTGTATAATCACGGACAGAACTCATGGTTTCCATAATCAACAAGGCTGTCGCTGTTATTTCTTGTCTTGCATTGTGCTTGAGAACGGCAGACAAACCCAAACCACCCAAGCTTAAACCTACTACAACTACAATCAGCAGCAAAATTGTTAATTTTTGTCTCAAATTTAGATGTTCAAGCATAAGTACAGACATGTGAAATAAAAAGTATATATCTTTCTCCGTCTACTTTCAGCCTGCTGCGTTCTGTCTTTCTTTATGTAGAACAGATGTTATTTTTGTACAAACAGAATTAAAGAAAAAACATATCCAGCGCTTTGCATCTAAATAAGGTACACCCCTTTCCAACCCTCCTTCCCCGATGCTTGGATGTGCCATAGCAGGGGTGGGGTATTTCTGTACTTCACCAAGTTGAAATCTGCTGTATAACTACAAAAAAATGTTCCAATATTCCGGATTATAGTTAGTTTTTTCTTAAATGAAAGAACAGGCAATATTCCTTAATTTTTTAAACTCACGATATTGTATAATAAGATACTGTCATTGTAAAGCTATCTTAAATCATTTTAAAAAAGTTCTCTTTTTTAGATTCCCCTAGAATCCGAGCAGCTAATAATTTTGCTCCAACAAATAGGAGCCCTACAGCCCCAAAAGTTATCATTAATCAAATCTTAAAATTTTCTTAGTTTTCAATTGATTGATATTTTAAAGATAATGTAAAAAAAGTTTGCCACAATATGACCTTTAAATCCTCACTGTATATTAGTTTTGGCTCAAAAAGAACGGGGTTCCCCAGTCAATCTCAATCTTATAACTGTGCCACAATAAATACAGAATTTGGCGATTACTACGAATGGTCTGGAATCCAGGAAAACAGTTGTTTGGGGGACGGTATATTATTGTAGGGAAACTAGGCGAAGGAGGAATTGGTATAACCTACCTCGTCAGAAATGAACAGAAAGAACTGCGGGTTATTAAAACACTTAGAGAAGAACTCTTGAATAAGGCTGCCTGGAAGCCACACCAAGTGAAATTGAAGCAAGATTTTCGTGATGAAGCCGTTCGGCTTGCTGTTTGTCGCCATCCTCATATCGTGCAGATAGAAAATATTTTTGATGAAGATAATCTTCCTTGCATAGTTATGGAGTATATTGAGGGCGAAGACTTGAGCAACCGAGTCCGTCGTTTGGGAGTTTTATCAGAAACAGAGGCATTGTTATATATCCAACAAGTTGGTAATGCATTAAAAGTTATTCATAGTAAAGGTTTGCTACATAGAGATATCAAACCACGCAATATTATGATTCGTGCTGACAAAAATGAAGCCGTACTGATTGACTTTGGCATTGCCAGAGAATTTATTCCCAATGCAGTCCAAAGGCATACAGTCTACCGTACTCCTGGTTTTGCTCCTCCGGAACAATATGAATTGGAAGCACCAAGAGGAGAATATATTGACGTATATGCTCTGGCTGCCACATTGTATAACACATTAACAGGCGTTTTACCGAGGAATTCGGTTGATATCAGCAATGAAACTCCTCTAGAATCACCACGACAGTATAATCCCAATATCAGCAATAGAGTTAATGAAGCAATTTTGCGGGGAATGGATTTACAACCCAATTCTCGCCCCCAATCCGTGCAACAATGGCTGGACTTGCTTTTTGGAGATGACGAACTTCCCCCGACACCTTTGCTTTCCTCCAACCTTCACTCTCAACGCCCTACACCTCAAGTCTTTACTGGCAGGCACTTATTTGCCCCTACTCCTGCTCCCCCTTCTTCAGAAACTTCTTTGCAATGGCAGTGCGTCTGTACTATTAACGGACATACCAGTATGGTTCACGCTGTTGCTATTAGTCCTGATGGTCAAGCGATCGCCAGTGGAAGTAACGATCACACAGTGAAATTGTGGCAGTTGAGCAACGGAAAACTCATACGTACTTTTGGTCGTTGGTTTTCGGGTCATTCCAATATGGTGAATGCAGTTGCTTTTAGCCCTGATGGGCAGTTGCTTGCCAGTGCCAGTTCTGATGAAACAATTAAGTTATGGCAAATAAACACGGGCAAAGAAATTCGCACGTTCACCGGTCATTCCAACTGGGTCAATTCAGTGACCTTTAGTCCCATCCCTCCAGATTCTTTGTATCAACCGGGACCTGGGCGAATGTTTGCTAGTTGTGGGGCGGACGGCACAATCAAGTTGTGGCTGGCTGGCACAACTGTAGAAATCCGCAGTTTCATAGGACATACCGATTCAGTGTTGTCAATCGCCTTTAGCCAAGATGGTCAGCTTTTAGCAAGTGGTAGTGCTGACTGTTCGCTCAAGGTATGGCACGTCAGTACGGGTACAGAGCTCCACACCTTCACAGGTCATTCTTTCTTTGTAAACTCCGTTGCCTTCAGCCCCAATGGGCAAATTATAGCAAGTGGCAGTGCTGATAATACAATCAAACTTTGGAACGTTAACACAAAACAAGAGATTCTAACCTTAGCTGGTCATTCTGACTCAGTGTGGTCAGTTGCTTTTAGTCCAAACGGTCAACTTTTAGCAAGTGGAAGTTGGGATCGCACTATCAAAATCTGGCAAGTTAGTACGGGTGCAGAGGTTATGACACTTGCAGGGCATACCAGCTATGTGAGATCCATTGCTTTCAGCCCTAACGGAAAAACCATCGTCACCGGCAGCGATGACGACACTATTAAAATTTGGCGACAAGCTTAACGTATTCTGTATTTACAGCAAGTTGTTATTAAAAAAGATGAAACACATAAAAATTATTGTAGAAAAACATTCTGATGGTTATATTGCTTATCCCCTTGGCATCAAAGGGATCGTAGTTGGTCAAGGCGATACTTATGAGGAAGCCCTAGCTGATGTTAAATCTGCTGTCCATTCCCATATCAAAACATTTGGTACTGAAGTTATTGTGGATGAAACACTGTCACTAGAAGATTTACCCGTACTAGAAGCTTTTGTTACTGAAATTCAAATACCTTGATACGACAGGGGACAAGGGAGACAAGGGAGACAAGAAAGTTTCTTCTACCGTGTTCACTGTTTCCCTCGTCTCCCCAAAGCAAAATCCAAAATTGTATAATTCTCCAGATAGACTAGTAAATTGCTAAAAATTGTCACAATAAGGACGGTAACTCTTAGTTTTTGATAATCAATCCTATGGGCTTCGGGATAGGTGATTTATTCTGGATTTTTCTCCTTCTTTCTTCTCTGCAACCCTTATGGCAGAGACGTCAGATAGAGTTTCGTCGTATTCGTGCCATTCAGCAATTTCAACAGCAACGAAAAAGCCGAGTCATATTACTCATTCATCGCCAAGAATCTATCAGCTTTTTAGGGATTCCCGTATCGCGCTACATTACCATTGAAGACTCAGAACAAATTTTGCGAGCAATTCGCCTAACCCCACCAGAAGTTCCCATTGACTTAATTTTGCATACTCCTGGTGGCTTGGTCTTAGCAACAGAACAAATTGCTCGAGCATTAATTCGCCATCCTGCGAAAGTCACTGTCTTTGTGCCTCATTACGCTATGAGTGGCGGTACAATGCTTGCTCTAGCAGCTGATGAAATTGTTATGGATGCCAACGCAGTCCTCGGTCCTGTCGATCCCCAACTGGGTAACTTTCCAGCAGCTAGCATTCTTAAAGTTGTTGAGCAAAAACCTATAGGAGAAGTTGACGACCAGACAGTGATTATGGCAGACCTGTCACGCAAAGCGATCGAGCAGGTGCAGCGCTTTGTCCGGACTTTATTAAAGGACACTGTTCCTACACAGAAAATCCAGCCAGAAAACATTGAAAATATTATCGACGCACTGACAACCGGGCGGGTGACTCACGACTATCCCATTACTGCGGAGGAAGCAACACAAATGGGACTACCCATTACAGTTGGGCTACCTCTTGTTATCTACGATCTCATGGATCTGTATCCCCAACCCCAAGGCGGACGCCCAAGCGTTCAATACATCCCCATGCCATATGATAACGGTCGCCCAATTCTTCCTACTCCTAAAGGTAGACCTTTAGAGGAACCCAATCCAACTCAGTTGAACAGTTAAAAGGCAAAAGTCAAAAGAGCAAAGAATTTTGACTTTTGACTTTTCATTTTTTACCTACGGAGTGGGTGTAGAAGTCGGTGTTGGTGTTGGTGTTTGTGTAGCTTCTGGTATTGGTGTTTCTGTAGGTGATGCCTCAGGTGTAGAAGTTGGCTTTGGCTTTGGTGAAGTTCTTGGAGTGGAAGTAGGTTTTCTTGTCGGTTTTGGTTTGGATGTGGGTGAAGTTGTCGGTGTCGGTTCAGTTGTTGGTGTTGGTTCGGCTGTTGGCGTCGGTGCTGTTTTGTTTAAGATGTCCTTTGCTTCTTGGTCAAGTCTTTGCCTGAGTGCTAAATTAGCGATTCCAGTTTCTTGCAAACCAGCTTTTTTTTGATACAGCTTTACGACTGCTTCCGTCCTCGGACCGTAATATTGATTTTTTGGTAACAGAGGGTTGGGCTTAACTACTAAATTCAAGTTTTTCTGCAAAATTTCAACGGTCGTTGCTGCAAAATCTTGAGTTTTCTCTCCTGCTACGCCGTCAGCAGGTTTTAACTTATACCCTTTTTGAAATTCAAGAATGACTTTTTTGGTATCCGCATCAGTCAAAGGCGCGTTTGATACCTTGATGTTGTAGCCCAAACCCCTCAGGACCGAACGGAATTGCTGAGGTGTATACCTTAGGGCGGCAAACGCCGTATCTGTTACGACTATGCTAGTTGTTATCAAACACGCTGTAGCAATGGTAACACCTGATTTTCCCAACATACACCACATAGACAAAACTCCTCACAATCAAATCAGCTTGGCTATGACGTTAATTAATGAATTAATGTTTCTTTAACGTCTTTAATATCCGAGTTATTGATGATTTTTGATTAGTTTAATTTATAATGGGTGCATTGTATAAATACTGAACTCAGATATTTTGTCATCTATCTAAGGTTGGATAATCCCTAAACTTCATACTTAATCTTTTATTCTGCAAATGGCTATATCAGCACGTAATTTATGGTTTGAAAGGTTGATGGCACTTCTAGCCTCAGCAAATTTACTCTTAGTCTTATTTGATTTAAGCTATGTTCCTTGGCGAAATTTGTATATACAAAAGCTTCCTGAAATAACCCACATATACGATCCCATTAAAGGGATTGAACCCCATCGCGAAACAGTTGAGTACTTAAAAACAGTAGACGCACTTATAGAACAAGTGAGTCAAACAGGATTGAGCTCGTCACAAGTCGAAACAACACTAGCCAAACTTCGCAATTTAAGCAATGAGATGGTGGATAGCAATCCTTTTGCTGGAGCAGGTAAGAGTGGGACGTTAGAAAAAATCAAAAATCGAATGCGCGATCGCGTCAACTTAGAATCGTCAAAAAAGGCTTTTGCGACTTTTTGGAGTCAAGCATACTTATCAAAACGCAATTGGACTCAAGAAATTAGGTTTTTCAATAAAGCCATTAGACCGTTAATTGCTACCAATTACTACCGCCGGATAGGAGAAGATAGCGAATTTATCGATAATTTTTGGCTGCTTGACTTACCTTTCATCGTGATATTTGCTGTTGAATTGCTAGCACGTAGCTACTACATCAAGCGAAGTCACCCTGGTTTTAGTTGGTTCAATGCAATTCTTTGGCGCTGGTACGACTTATTCTTACTATTACCGTTGTTGCGTTCTTTAAGAATTATCCCCGTACTTATTCGTCTAGACCAAGCCAAATTATTAAATCTTCAACCTCTTCGCCAGCAAATACATCAAGGAATCATAGCCAATTTTGCTGAAGAAATTACAGAAATTGTTGTTGTGCGAGTTATCAACCAAATTCAAGGGTCTATTCACAGAGGCGAACTCAAAAGGTGGTTGCAGCAAAATGAGAGTTTGCGTCCTTACATCGATATTAACAATGTTAATGAAATTGAAGCCATTGGAACCATTTTTGTTCAAACCATTATTTACCAAGTCTTACCAAAGATACAACCGGAAACGATCGCCATCTTACGGCACACCATAGATAGTGCTTTCAGACAAGCACCCATCTATAGGGATTTGCAAAAATTTCCTGGAATAGGACAGATACAGCTTCAATTGAGCGAACAATTAGCGACCCAGATCGCGACTAATCTTTACAGTGCAGTAGTCAGCGCCACCGAAGATCCAGTAGGGGCAAAACTTTCTGGTCAATTGGTACAGAGCTTTACCAAAGCTCTTGGGACTGAATTGCAAAACAAACATATCCTCTCAGAACTTCAGTCCCTCGTGCTCGATTTTCTAGAAGAAGTCAAACTGAATTACGTCCAGCAAATGTCAGAAGAGGAGATGATGCAAATTTTGCAGCAAACCAGACAACTGAGAACAAAACCATCAGCTCAACAGGTTAGCTCTCAACCAGCTGCCATGCTCTCACCCAAAGAAAAACGTTAATTTCTTTACATAAATTCTTATAACAGTTTTCTTAAAACAAAATAAACCGGAAAAGTGTATAATAGTAGCCTTGAGGCACATAAAGTTGCTGCTTGTTGATGAGCCTCAGAACAGTCGAACCGATTGGAACTCAAAAAGCTAGTATCACCTAGCCTAGCTTTGAGAGGAAAGATGGGTTTGAAAAAAGTTTTTGCATCTTACCTAAAAAAAAATGCGCTAGACTAAGGTTAAGGGCGAACTTAAGTTGTAAGTTCGCCCTAAGACTTCTTGGAAGATATCCCTATCGCAGGAAGTGGGTTTTGACCCACTTTTTTTGTTGGAATAGCCGCATGACTCACCCTCTAGTCCCACAAGTTATAGAATTGGCGACACCAGTAGCAGAACAAATTGGTTTAGAAGTTGTTGGAGCTGTGTTTCACACCAATCAACGCCCACCCGTTTTGCGGGTAGACATCCGCAATCCTACCCAAGACACGGGGTTAGATGATTGTGAACGGATGAGCCGTGCTTTAGAAGCCACTCTGGATGCGGCAAAAATCATTCCTGACGCCTACGTATTGGAAGTTTCCAGTCCGGGAATTTCACGACAACTTGAGACCGACCGGGAATTTATTTCTTTTAAAGGATTTCCTGTCATTGTCCGAACTTCTCCACCTCATGAAGGACAGCAAGAGTGGAATGGTCAGTTAGTTCGCCGGGATGAAACAGCAGTTTACATCAACCAAAAAGGTCGTGTAGTTGAAATTCCTCGCGCCCTAGTTGTTAGGGTGCAACTGGATGAACGCCACTAACAGAGTTTAGAGTTTAGATTTTAAATTTTAGGTTTAGGGTTTTGGAAAGCATCCAAAAATCCAAAATCTAGAATCCACGCATTCCGTGCGTGCTGCCATAAGAATATAGGAGATTTGCTTATGTCAATGGTTACATTACCTGGATTAAAAGATTTAATAGAAAATATAAGTCGCGAGCGGAATTTACCTCGTATCGCCGTTCAATCAGCTATTAGAGAAGCACTATTAAAAGGGTACGAGCGTTATCGTCGCGCTCAAAATTTAGAACGCAAACAGTTTGATGATGATTATTTTGACAATTTTGACGTGCAACTCGACGTGGAAGATGAAGGATTTCGCGTTGTTGCTACAAAAACTATTGTAGAAGCCGTCTCCAATTCTGACCACGAAATTGCCTTACAGCAAGTTCAAGAAATGGGAGGTGATGAAGCACAACTCGGTCAAGAAGTGGTGCTAGATGTAACACCCGACCAAGGAGAATTTGGTCGCATGGCAGCAATGCAAACCAAACAAGTTTTGGCGCAAAAACTGCGGGATCAACAGCGACAGATGGTGCAGGAAGAATTTCAAGAATTAGAAGGAGAGGTACTGCAAGCCAGAGTCCTGCGTTTTGAAAGACAATCAGTCATTATGGCAGTTAGAAGTAGCCTGGGTCAGCCAGAGGTAGAAGCGGAACTACCCAAGCGGGAACAATTGCCAAACGATAATTACCGAGCAAATGCTACCTTTAAAGTTCATTTGAAAAAAGTGTCTCAAGGACAGCAACGCGGTCCTCAGTTACTAGTTTCTCGAGCTGATGCTGGTTTGGTCGTTGAACTTTTTGCCAATGAAGTTCCAGAAATTGAAGATGAAGTGGTCAGAATTGTTGCTGTAGCCAGGGAAGCAAATCCTCCTTCCCGTCACGTAGGACCTCGCACAAAGATTGCTGTTGATACACTAGATCGCGATGTAGACCCAGTAGGAGCGTGTATTGGAGCACGGGGATCGCGCATTCAAGTTGTTGTAAACGAATTGCGTGGGGAAAAGATAGACGTAATTCGTTGGTCGCCCGATCCCGCAACTTACATCGCTAACGCCTTGAGTCCAGCAAGAGTTGATGAAGTTCGCCTGATGGATCCAGAAACTAGGCAAACTCATGTATTAGTCGCTGAGGATCAATTAAGTTTGGCGATTGGGAAAGAAGGACAAAATGTTCGTTTGGCTGCAAAACTAACGGGTTGGAAAATTGATATCAAAGACAAAGCTAAGTACGACCATGCAGGAGAGGATGCTAAGTTTGCAGCTGCTAGGGCAAAATACGCTGCGGAATTAGCTGCTCTAGAAGCAGCCGAGGAAGATGAATATGAGGATGAGCTCGAGGAAGAACTTGACAATAACAAACTCTTAAACGAACTCGACGAAGACGAACTCGATGAAGACGAACTTGACGAAGATGAACTCGACGAAGACGAACTCGACGAAGATTTGGAAGAATCTGAACTAGAGGAGGATGAAGATTTTGATGATGATGATGACAATTTTGACAAAAGAGATGCTAAGTAAAGCAACGAGTTATCAAGTGTATGCCAATTGCACTTCAGGTAATATCTGATATCTTTTGTTACGATGAAACCAAACTACCGACGTTGTATTAGTTGCCGTCAAGTAGGTTTAAAGCAAGAGTTCTGGCGGATTGTCCGCGTGTTTCCTTCCGGACAGGTACAATTGGATGAGGGCATGGGCCGTTCTGCCTATATTTGTCCCAGCCAAAGCTGTGTCGCAACAGCACAAAAAAAAAATAAATTAGGGCGTGCTCTACACGCATCAGTGCCAGAACCACTGTATCAACTATTATGGCAGCGTCTATCCCAAGGAAATCAGCAAAATCAACCTGAGAATTGAGCTTATGCTTGAAGAAGTTACAGATTTTTTAGTAAAGATGGTTAGTTGTTAGTGGCGATTGAAGTATTAACCAATCACCAACAACCACCAACCACTAACCCCGCTTGAAAAATCTGTAAGAAAATGCATAATAGCTTGAAACTAACTCGTAGCAGTGATTTCAGAGGAAAAGTGCAGGCAGCCGAATAATTTGTGCTGTCAATACATCCTCTAGAATCGCTCATGTAGTGCCAGAATAGTAAAAGGGTGTCGTTAGCATTGCTCTAGATTTTACAAAAAGGGGCGAAGCTGCACTCCCAACAAGTTTTACTTAGTTGTGTTGTGGAAGACTCAGAAAAAGCAAAAAAACAAAAAACAGAATGGCAACCTGGTAGCGCCCAAGCGCGGTTTGGCGTCAACCATCAATTCTGGTGGGGATGCCAGCATTAACAAGGGAACATCTCTCTTTCCTGATTGGAGGCATCGGCAAAAATAGCAACTGCAACCAAAAAACAGTAATCAAAAGGATGGAGATGTCACAAACCAGGCAACCATCCGCTAAAACTGTAAATTAAAGGGGAAGAGTGGATGAACAACGGCAAAGTTAGAATTTACGAGTTATCAAAGGAATTGAATTTGGATAATAAAGAGCTATTAGCAATTTGCGACCAGCTCAACATCGCGGTCAAAAGCCATAGCAGTACAATTACAGAGTCAGAAGCAGAGCGCATTCGGACTCAAGCAGAAAAATTAGCGGCAACAACTGTGCCGCAAAGAAAGGATAATGGTGGAAATAGCCATAATAGAATAAATTCACTACAAGCTGGCTCCCGAAACAGACCTGCTGCACCTAATAATCAACAAATCTTGGAGATACGTAAACCTAAAGACTTGATAAACCAGACGTCAAACGCCTCCGAGGCGTCAGTTGCTACCAACATAAAACTTGCTTCTTCTGAAGTCAATCCTCCTTCCCCCCCTAAGCCCTTCGCTACCCCAGTCTCACCCATGAAGCCGACGGCACCAAGCAAACCTGTACCCCGGAATCAGTCTGAGACCGCTCAAGAACTTGTTGTGACAGATGCGGCTGATAAGACACAAGATACAGAAAAACCGGCGGAAAAAACAACGGCAGCAAAACCAGAAAAATCGGTTGCACCTACTCAAGGGTCTAAGGTAAAACCAGAAAGACCTCAAAAACCGCAACTGACGGCACCACCTACAAGACCGGCAGGAGAAAAACCAAACACTGGCACTTCTCCCCAAGCAAATGTAAGTGAAAAGCCGATTCTGAAGCGCGATCGCGACCAAGCTAAACCAGAACGCGATCCCGAACGCGATCGCAATCGACCTGGAAAGCAAGAACAAGCTGCCAAACACGACCAGGCAAAACCTCAAAGAGAGAGAGCCAACAAACCACCCACAGGGGACTCAACAGCGGCACCGCCACAGAAACCCTCGCGTCCTGCCCCACCTGTGAGATCGGAACGCGGTGCGGGTAAACCATCAGGACCAGTACCCGCAGGCGCAGATACTCCAAGACCTAGCAGACCAATGCGCCCGTCTGCCGACCATCCTGCCGCAGCAACACTTGCGACTCCACCAAAACAAATCCCTGGCTCAACCAAAACAGCAGTTACTGCTGAAGAGGACGATGATGATGTAGTTGTCGCTGAAGTGATCGAACTCAAGCGACCAACACCGCCACGCCAAGCCAAGGGTAAGAAGTGGCAGGAAGAAGATATCGACGAACTCAAAGAAGCGGCTAAACCGGGTAAGGGCGTTACCAAAGGAAAACGCCTCAAGCCGATTGTCGATGATGAGGATTTGTTAGAAGACGATCTACTTGATGAAGAAGGACTGGAAATACCCGCCGCCATTCAAGTTAGTCTTTCTATTGCCCGTCCACCCAAACCCAAGGCAGCTAAAGCGGCACAACCGGCACTTGCTGTTGTAACTCCAGTCTCTAGAGGGAAAAAGCCCGCTAGCAATCGCGCAGAGCAGCAGCAAAATCGCCGCCAGACAGAGCAAAAGCGGGAGCGCCCCGAAATATTCACAGTTACCGGTCCGATGACCGTACAAGAACTGGCAGAAGGTTTAGCAGTTGCTGATACAGAGATTGTAAAAATCCTGTTTATGAAGGGTATAGCAGTTAGCATTACCCAAAGCCTTGATATTCCCACAATTACACAGGTTGCCAACGAGTTGGGCACGGAAATTACAACAGCCGAACCAGAAGCGGAAGCCCGTAAAGTCACTGAAATGATTGATGTCGAAGACCTGGAAAAACTCCAGCGACGTCCGCCAGTGGTGAC
Organism: Tolypothrix campylonemoides VB511288_2; assembly: GCF_045999855.1. NCBI lineage: Bacteria > Bacillati > Cyanobacteriota > Cyanophyceae > Nostocales > Tolypothrichaceae > Tolypothrix > Tolypothrix campylonemoides. The sequence goes on along the minus strand of NZ_JBFPMW010000013.1, from coordinate 155,311 downwards.
AATCATGGGTCACGTAGACCACGGCAAAACAACCCTGCTCGACTCGATTCGCAAAACAAAGGTGGCTGCCGGCGAAGCGGGTGGTATTACTCAGCACATTGGCGCTTACCACGTAGATGTGGAACACGATGGCAAAGAGCAGCAAATCGTCTTTCTTGACACTCCCGGTCACGAAGCATTTACAGCAATGCGGGCAAGAGGAGCGCGTGTCACTGATATTGCCATCTTGGTGGTGGCTGCAGATGATGGCGTCCGTCCGCAAACTGTGGAAGCTATCAGCCATGCTAAGGCAGCTGAAGTGCCCATTGTGGTTGCTATCAACAAAATTGACAAACCGGAAGCTCAAGCTGACCGGGTGAAGCAAGAATTAACAGAATACGCTCTAGTTCCAGAAGAATGGGGCGGTGATACGATTATGGTTCCAGTCAGCGCTATCAAAGGTGAAAACCTCGATACGCTACTTGAGATGATTCTGCTAGTAGCAGAAATCGAAGAACTATCTGCTAACCCAGAGCGGATGGCGAGAGGAACTGTCATTGAAGCACATCTAGACAAAGCCAAAGGACCCGTTGCTACTCTACTGATTCAAAATGGTACATTGCACGTGGGTGACCTGTTAGTCGCAGGTTCTGTGTTCGGTAAAGTCCGAGCCATGGTGGATGACAGAGGCGCAAGAGTCGAAGCAGCCAATCCATCTTTTGCTGTTGAGGTACTTGGCTTAAGTGAAGTACCTGCGGCGGGTGATGAGTTTGAGGTCTTTGATAACGAGAAACAAGCACGATCTATTGCTGCTGACCGTGCTGAAAAACAACGTCAATCCCGCCTCATGCAGGGTCGCGTTACCCTTACAAGTCTGTCGGCTCAAGCTCAAGAGGGCGAGTTAAAAGAACTCAACTTGATCTTGAAAGGAGACGTACAGGGTTCGGTAGAAGCTATTGTGGGATCGCTCAGACAAATTCCACAAAACGAAGTGCAAATTCGTTTGTTGTTAGCATCTGCGGGTGAAATCACTCAAACGGATATCGACTTGGCTGCAGCCAGCGGAGCCGTTATTGTAGGTTTCAACACAACCTACGCAAGTGGAGCAAGACACGCTGCTGATGAAGCGGGTGTCGATGTACGGGAATATGACATTATCTACAAACTTCTGGAAGACATTCAAGGTGCTCTAGAAGGTCTCTTGGAACCAGAGTTGGTAGAAGAACACCTCGGTCAAGCCGAAGTGCGTGCTGTCTTCCCTGTCGGTCGCGGTTCTGTTGCTGGTTGTTACGTACAGTCTGGCAAACTTATACGGAACTGCAAAGTGCGTGTACGTCGGAATGGAAAGGTAATCCATGAAGATACTCTTGACTCCCTCAAGCGGATGAAAGAAGATGCACGCGAAGTCAATTCTGGTTACGAATGCGGTGTCGGTATAGATAAATATACTGATTGGGCAGAAAGTGATATCATCGAAGCCTACCAGATGGTGACTAAACGTCGTACCCTTTCTAAAACAAGATAGTGGGTACAAAATTTAGAGTTAGGAGTTGTTTGTTAAAAACTCTTAACTCTATATTTGTTTGTCAGGCAATTGTGTAGAAGGCAGACAGCAGAAGGAAGTTTCTACAAGTTGATGTTTTAATCTTTGAAAAAGAATAAATATTGTTAAACCATACGGTAAAATTTCCGTGAGTTGGGTGTAAGTTTTAGTAACCAATGAAACAGAATTAACTGTTGGAAAAGATTATGTTGGAAACTAGACAGTAGAATTATCAGGTTTCAGGCTTATCTCTTGTGGAGAGAACCTGCAATTGTGCAATTAATCATGAGGATGAACAACTATGGTTCGGATTCACGCAACGAGCGATCGCCAATTTTCCGGCGACGCAAATATATGGAACAGTCTCAAAAGCGCGATCGCCGCTAGTTCTGGTTTTCAACGCTGGTTGTTAGAGCGCGGTACTCAAGTACAAAAACTTCGCCTCGAAGAACAGGTACAGCGTTATTTACGCGAGACGCTAGAAACACTAGCGTATTGAACACAGTGAATCAATTATCAGTTATCAGTAACATTCATATATTAATTTTTTATTCATAGCGATCTGATAACTGGTTAATACTGAAGGTTTGCCAGTTAAAACTTGAGAAAATCTGGGAGATTTCCCTGTAAAATTTGAAGTTGAGGATGGGCAAGTGCAAGGCGATCGCGAAGCACAAGCTGTACCCAGCTTATCGCCATCAACTTCAACCTCCGATGTTGGATAATTTTGAATAATTTCTATTAACGTAATTTTTTTATCGTTACTTGCAGAAAGAATCAAAGCAGAACGCAAAGCTTGTCTGTTAGCCTTACTAGAAGGTGTGTAAATCACTTGAGAGATCTGGTCGAGGACTGCATTACCGACTCGACTGTTAAGTATTTTATCGAGAATTAATAAGTTAACTTTTACAGGTTCCGTCAAATACTTGCGAACTTTTTGGGGATCTTGCCCTGAAGAAGCCAGAGTAGATGAGAGTAACACACAGAAGCTGACAAAACAAATTGACGTGTAGTGTAGTGAAAATAATTGGTACATCGTTAGCCCAAATACATAATACACCCTGCTTTTTTTGACGCAATTTTAGTAAAATTAGTTGCAGCTTTTTTAACTAAGGATTTACCCAGAAATCAATTATCCTTTTTTTAGGGTGTCATCCCCATTCGGTTTATATAGCAATCCTATTTGAGAGCTAAACAAGGGAGACAAGGAAGAAAAGGAAGAGGTGTTTGTAAATCATTAGGCTTGCTATAGGGCGAAGCTATAAGCAACATCTTACAAGAAAACGTTGAATATTTTGTTATTTGGAAGCCCTCAAGATCTCAGACTGCTTTAGGAAGTTGGGAAGCTTGAGGGATCTCAAACACCAAGTCTCAGTAATGGTTCTCATTTAACCTTGCATACGCAGTTTGCCCGAGATGACTAAAAAAACTGTCATCAGTAGTTATATGGGACTTGAATTGTACAAAACTTAACGATAAAAATCCTTTCTTTTTCCAGGGAACCCAGCTGCCAAGGCATATGTCTTCGGCTATAGTTTTCCATAAGTTTCACAGCTAAAAAGCTTGTAAATAACCGGATTGAGTTGAAAGGACGAAGTATGAAGGATGAAGTATGAAGTGCGAACAACTTTTTCATTTTTTATCCATGACACTTAAGCCTTCAGTTAAACCTAATTTTGTACATTTAAAACCACAAATCAAGATGACACACCAGGGATTTAAAATTCCGCAATCAAAAAACTTTCACATTCGCGCTTTACCAGTAGGATTCAGTGCTTTGTTAGCAGTTACTGGTGGACTTATGCTTCTAGAAAAAGAGGTAAATGCAGGAGAAGTTCCTCAAAAAGTGAATGCGACCATGACGACAGCACAAGTCCCTGTTGGCGCAAACACTCTTTACGTTAATCCAGAAACAGGTCAAGATAGTTCTGATGCTGGGAGTTCAGAAGCAAAGGCTTACAAAACCATCACCTATGCTCTCAAGCAAGCCAAACCAGGTACAGTTATTCAACTCGCTCCCGGTACCTACAGTCAAGAAAGTGGAGAAGTCTTTCCACTCGCCATCGGACAGGGTGTAACCCTACGCGGAGACGAATCTACTAAAGGTCAAGGAATATTAATTGTAGGTAGTGGTAATTTTATCAGTCCCACGTTTGCACGTCAGAATATAGCAATCCTTGCCCAAAACGAGAGTGCGATCGGTGGAGTTACAGTGACCAATCCAGAAAACCGTGGTACTGGAGTTTGGATTGAAACATCCAATGCAGTAGTCAGTAACTCTACTTTTACCAACAGCGTGCGTGAGGGCGTTTTTGTTACAGGTAAAGCCAATCCAAAAATTGAAAATAACGTTTTTATTCAAAATAAAGGCAATGGAGTTTCTGTAGCTAAATCTGCCCAAGGAGAGGTTCGCAATAACTTATTTCAGAATACCGGTTTTGGTGTTGCAGTGAGCGATTTAGCATCACCTTTAATTACTGATAACCAGATTATTCAAAATAATGGTGGTGTCGTAGTTAACGGATCTTCTAAACCAGTACTTCGCAGTAACGTTATTCAAGATAACCGAGATCACGGTCTAGTTGTCATTCAAAATGCACAACCAGATTTAGGAACAGCAGAAAATCCCGGTAAGAATATAATCCGTAACAACGGTCAAAAGGATATTAAAAAGTTCTTTGACGTACTTAATGCCACCACAAGCAACACGATCGTTGCCGTTGGTAATGATATTGACGTCAAGCGAATTTCTGGTAAAGTTGAGTTTGTCGCAGCCACAGTTGAAGCACCATCGAGTGGTGGTATCGCAACAACTTTCAGAGATGTGCCTGCAGGTTATTGGGCAAAAACATATATTGAAGCACTAGCCGCTAAGAATATTATTGCTGGGTTCCCCGATGGTTCGTTTAAACCCAATGAACCAGTTACTCGCGCCCAATTTGCTGCCATTATTAGTAAAGCATTTGCACCAAGCCCCAAACGTGAAACCTCTAGTTTCAATGATGTAAGCCGCAATTTTTGGGCTTACCAAGTGATTCAATCTGCGTACCAAGGTGGTTTTGTATCTGGCTATCCTGACAAGAGTTTTAAACCAGAACAACAAATTCCGCGAGTGCAAGCACTCGTGTCCTTAGCAAGTGGGTTGGGGCTATCTGCAGATAGCCAAAATGTGTTATCTGTCTACAGTGATGCATCCCAGATTCCCAACTATGCTACAAGCTCCGTAGCAGCAGCAACTACAAAACAACTTGTGGTTAATTACCCTTCCGTAAAGCAACTCAACCCCAACCGTCAAGCAACTAGAGCAGAGGTAGCAGCTTTTGTTTACCAAGCACTCGTTAGTAGAGGTAGCCTCCAAGCAATACCTTCTCCATATCTGGTTAGAACTCCTTAGGAAAGGTTAACGAGCGGTAGCGAACTACTAACTACCTACCAACTTAAAAAGTGCCAGAACTAGCAGTTTGTCAGTTCTGGCACTTGGTGTTTGTTATGTTTTCTTAAAAACAGGGTCTTTAAAACTTTGATTGACCCCTTTGTGACTGTCTGTTTATATTCAGGGTCTTTATATAGGCTGACCCCGTTTAATTAAATACTAGTGTCTCAGAATTTTTTCGATTTCCAGATTTCCTAATATTTTTTTAATTATTTCTGTCTTTTTATTGTCTAATGTATATAATTGTTAAGCCCTATGTGAAATAGTTTATATACGTCAAGACCCAAAAAGAGGAAAAAAGGTCAAAACTTAATACTCATAATGGTTATAAAGTGTACCCCTACTTTTGACGGCGTTGTTCCCAGCGCCAAAGAAAAAACATCAAGGTAACTATTCCTATTTGAAGTGCTAAATTAGGCAAAGCGCTTTCAACATCCCGTCCAGCTAATAACTGTGCTAGAAAGACGAACATACCAATAAAACCAGAAGCAGCACAAGCAGTGTAAATAAACATTCGCAACCCTCGGTAGGGCGCTGCAGCTTCTGCTTTTAGGCGGGCGTATTGCTCGGCTTTCATGCGATTTTTACTATTGGGGTCTACCATGATGTAAATACTGTTATAATCTTGTATTATGTACGCCGATGTGGCTCAGCGGTAGAGCAGCTGATTCGTAATCAGCAGGTCACGGGTTCAAATCCCGTCATCGGCTTTAGGGGCCGCTAAATTCCCAACTTATTTAAGGATACAGCCAGTCAACGAGTGTGGATATCGTTGACTGGCTGTATCTATTTCCTCTGATTTTCCCGAAGTCTTTATTCCCTCAGTTGCAGCCGCTTTATCAGACAACCCTCACACTAAATTCTTTGATGGTAAAAACCGAGGCTACGTTCGTTGTTCCCTCACACAAAATACTTGGCAAGCAGACTACCGGGTTGTTTCTACAATTCGAGAACAAAATACAACAATTAGTACCTTAACAACTTTTGTTGTTCAGAACGGGCAATTAGGGGCTGAACGTGCTTAAAGTCTTCATTTGGAGCTGGTGGGCATTGCCCACCCAACCGCTCAATGATTTAACTGCTTGAGAATTATGCGATTGCGCCCCTCTGCTTTTGCTTGGTAAAGAGCCTTATCTGCTACCATAATTAAGGTTGTTGGAGACACTTCAAACTTGGGAACAGTCATGGCTACTCCTACACTTAGGGTAATGAAGTGGCTGACTGTGGATTCAAGGTGCTCAATTTCAAGTTCTCTAACACCTGCTTGCATGGCAGCAGCAACGTGAACTGCACGAGTTACATGGGTGTTAGGCATAATCACGGCAAATTCTTCACCACCGTAACGCGCTACCAAATCCTGATTTTTCTCAACTGTACGACTTAGGACATTTGCAACTTTTTGCAAACAAATGTCTCCAGCAATGTGACCGTACTTATCGTTGTAAAGTTTAAAATAATCTATATCACACAATATCAAAGATAACGGCAATTGTTCCTCTACCGAGTTCAACCACTGAGCGTTTAAATATTGGTCAAAACGACGGCGATTTGCAACTCCAGTTAACCCATCAACATTAGCAAGTTCTTGTAAAGCTTGGGTCACTGCCTCTAACTGTTTGTAAAGTTGTGCTTGTTGTAACAGCCTTTTAACTCGTTGGCGCAGCACTGCCCAATTAATTGGTTTGGTTACATAATCGCTTGCTCCTGCCTCAAAAGCCCGGTCTACTGATTCCGAATCTTCTAAACCTGTAATCATTAAAATAGGAATGCGATCGCACAATCTTGAAATCGTACTATTCCCAAAAGAGAATCCTGGCATAGAATGAACAAGACTCGAAGCAAAAAGAGTTCTGGACAACTGAGTTAATTGCTTGCAACAACTAAAGCCATCCATCACTGGCATAACAGCATCTAACAAAATGAGGTCTGGTTTGACGGCTGTGAATGTCTCCAGACACTGTTTGCCGTTAGAAACATCGACCACACGATAGCCTTCTGTTTCCATCACTTCACGTAACAGCATCCGAATGGTCTTATCATCGTCAGCAACAAGAATCAAAGGGGGGTCGTTGGAGATAGAAAATTGGCTTATGCCCGACATGAGTTGCATTCCATAAAGCATTTTATAAAATAGACAACACGGTTGTGGCAGGATGGTCATTACACTCTACCGCTCCACCGTGCTTTGACTGGCAAACTGAAGATGCTTCTTTTATAATTCCCATACTCTGATGTCCAATTACTAAGCTCTCAAGCTTTTATTTTCCCGTAATGGACTAGTCAGGATATTCGCGAGAGGATGCCTGCAGAATGTAAAATTACAGTAAACCTTACAACATTAGCTTATATGCCAGACTCATTAATGTATAGTCAAGATTATTTTGTGGTTTTAGAAACAAATCAACCAGAGCAATTTTTGACTGCGCTAGAATTACTTGAAAAGCTAAAAAATGTTTTACACAATATTAAAATTGAAGATTTAACGCCCGATCTGCGAGCCTTAAATTCATCTGAAGAGCGGGCAAAATATTTAATAGATACAAGCTGTGAACTAGATGTTGGGCAAGGTCAATACTTACAATGGTATGCTGTTAGATTGGAAAAATGATTTTTGAGAGTTGATAGTAGTTAGTTGTTAACAACTAACTACTATCAACTAACCACTAACCCTTTGAATTGACAACTAAAGACAACTCAATTTGATTTGAATCTGGTTGTGTGACTGTAACTTCCACACCAGGGCCAAAATAATTGGTCATTTTTTCCTGCTTTTTTTGCCAGATATCAATTGGCACCGAAGGTGAATTAAATTCCAAAATGAGGGCATAAGCTCCATTAATTTCTGTTTCTCTCAGTCCTGATATTTCCGGTCTATCTTCATCTGAAGAACCAAGACCCAAAAATTCTAAAGATTTATCGAAATGAGCATCTTGACCGTAGCAATATCGAGTCAAGTCTTTGCGAATTTTAGTTTGAGTAGAAGTGGCTTGTTGCTCTCGTAATGCCAATACTTCTGGTGTTGTCGGTTGACTAAAAGGCACAGGTGAAATTTCGTTAGCTTTGAGAGCTAGTCCTCCTAAAAGAAGAGGAATCCCATAAAAAAAGCCGACTAGATTGAGTGTGGCATTGTCTGCGGCATAAGCCACAAAGCCGATTATTGTTAAAACCCCACCGACAGTTAACCCAAGCGTTCCCAAAGAAAATTGGCGTAACATGATTTCCGTATAGTACAAATTCCTAGTATTTCTTTTGTACTACTATTTAGTCGCTATTCACAAGCAAAATAACTATAAAATCTCACGCAATGACCCAAGATGTTTTGCCTGAGTCTGGGAAACCTTCATGAGATGGTTTAAAAGTTTGCGTTTTTACGCTAAGTTTAAAAGTAAGAATATTGTTTTAAGATAAAAATACAACGATGGATGCACAAACACTTAAAGAAAGGGTAGCCCTAGTCAGCGCTAAACGCGAGTATCTGCTAAATCTTTTGGAAAAACCCAATCTGGGAACTTTAAGAGTAGATGTCAATCAAGCGCTAGAAGAAATGGATGATCTAATTGATGAGTTTAGACGCACGTTTCCCGATACAGAAATAATTTGAGGACTGTAGGTCGCCAAAAGCAAATTCGGCGTCAATAGGAATTGTCAAGCTGCAATTCTACTGACGCACTCAAGTAATAACATTTTGTTCTAACCCAAGTCCAATTGAGTTGCCGATCTCCCAAGTTACGCATACGGCATCATTTAACCGGCTACTGAGTGGTTTTCAGATTTCATACCTAATTGTCTTACTAAAGCAATCAATTCTGTTGTAGGTACGTCTTTTTTACAGAAAGCATCCAGGCTACCAATTTCTTTGGTATCTTGAAGCTTGACATCCTCAACAGAGGAGTAAGCAATGATTTGGGTATTTGGGGCAATAGCTTTAATCTGACGAGATGCATCCCAACCATCCATAATTGGCATTTGTAAATCTAGAACGATCACATCCGGGTGAGTACGTTCAACCAATTCTATGGCTTCTTGACCATTGCTAGCTAAACCCACTACTTGGATATTTTCTTGGCAAGAAAACGCTAATTTCAAGGTTAAGCGAGTTAATTCGTGGTCATCGACCACGATAACTCTTAAGGTAGAAGACTCACAGGACAACATTAACATCCTACGGAACTAGAGATAATATTAGGATAACTTTTATAGTTTATGAGAACAGGCGGCTGAACTCACTCTATCCAATGGTTGAATAATTTCTCAGTTCCAATGATATGTATAGTAATATCTCAAAAAAGAGAGTTCTACCGGGAACAATAAGCAGTTAACTATCAAAATATTGTGAGCTAATTGTCAAGTTGGGATGAAATTTTCTTCGTATTCGTACTTACAGTATTTGGAGTACTTGCGTTGATGCTTGAAGCCATATTCATAAGAATTTTTTGCGAACTAGCATCCGGACAATCTTCAGCAGGGTGTCTTTGGATATAGCTACCATCTTGTTGTAATTCCCAAGCTTGACGATTATCTGCAAGCATAATTCCCAAAATTTCCTGCAAATCTTTAGCAATATCTGGATCTAAGATAGGAGTAATGACTTCTACTCTGCGGTCTAAGTTACGAGGCATCCAGTCGGCACTACCAATATAAATCTCTTCCTGTCCATTATTGTAGAAATAATATACGCGAGAGTGTTCGAGAAAACGGCCTACAATACTGATTACGCGAATATTTTCACTAATATCTTTCAAACCAGGACGCAAACAGCACATACCTCTGACAATTAAGTCAATTTGTACGCCTGCACGAGATGCTTGGTATAATACCGAAATGATTTCAGGATCGACAAGAGAGTTCATCTTAGCAACAATGCGCCCGCTCAGACCGTTCTGAACGTTTTCAATTTCTCGATGAACCAAAGAAATAAAGCGATCGCGCATATTCACGGGAGCCACCAACAGCAGTCGGTAAGACTTTTGCCGAGAGTATCCTGTCAAAAAATTAAAAACATCTGTAACATCAGCGCCTAAATCCTCATTACAGCTAAATAATCCCAAGTCTGTATACAGTCGTGCTGTTTTTGGATTATAGTTACCAGTTCCAATATGTACGTAGCGACGAATGCGATCTTGTTCGCGCCGCACGACCATAACAGTTTTGCAGTGAGTCTTCAAACCTACCAAACCATAAACAACGTGAACTCCAACACTTTCCAGACGCTTTGCCCACTTAATATTGTTCTCTTCATCAAATCGCGCCTTAAGTTCTACCAGTACAGAAACTTGCTTGCCATTTTCAGCAGCAGCAATTAAGGCATTGAGGATAGGCGAGTCAAAAGATGTCCGATAGAGAGTCATCTTAATTGCCAACACATTGGGGTCATATGCCGCACTAGTAATAAACCGCACAACGGTTGATGAAAAGGATTGATATGGATGATGTACGAGCAAATCCTTTTCTTGAATAACTGAAAAAAAATCTTTTCCTTCCTCTAGTTCTCGCAGGTTGGAGTTTATAATTGGCTCCTTAATCCGTTGCAAGCGGAGAGGAACTACAGACTTCCACGGTAAATCTTTCAGTTCTGGGACTGGGATTGACATAAAGAACATTAAATCTTTTAGCCCCATCAAACCGTCAACTTGATAGACATCGTTTTCCGTTAATTCCAAATCCTCTAGCAATCTTTTTCTGACTGATTCAGGAGTCTGAGAGTGTATTTCTAACCTTAAAGGAGAACCCCCAACACGTCGCTTTCTCAGCTCGTGTTCAATGGCAAGTAATAAATCATCAGCTTCATCTTCTTCCAATTCCAAATCTGCATCACGAGTGATGCGAAACATATGATATTCCTGAATGTTCATTCCAGGAAATAAAGACTCTAAATTGTGAGCAATTGCTTGTTCTAGGGGTACACCAGTCCAAATAGCAGGTTTTTCTGAATCTTGAACTCCCAATTCAAGTGGCAAAGGCAAAAATCTCGGTAAAACAGTAGGGACTTTAACTCTAGCAAACAACTCCTCTTCTGTTTCCGGATTTTTAAGCACAACAGCCAGATTGAGGCTGAGATTGGAGATATAAGGGAAAGGATGACTCGGATCGACAGCCAAAGGAGTGACAACGGGAAAAATTTGTTCTTCGTAGTACTTGTCTAAATAATTTTTTTGCCTTTCCGAGAGATTTATGTAATCTAAAATATGGATTCCGTGTTCGACCAACTGGGGTCGCAAGCTTTTTTCAAAATGTTCGTGTTGCTGAGCAATTAATGGACGTAAAGCCATACTAATCTCCTCAAGCTGCTGTTGAGGTGTACGACCATCAAAAGTCACCAAGCTAATTTTTGCCTCTACTTGTTCCTTAAGTGCAGCAACGCGCACCATAAAGAACTCATCCAAATTAGAGCTAAAGATTGCCAGAAACTTTAGACGTTCTATAAGAGGCGTGCGTGGGTCACAGGCTTCATGTAACACCCTTTTATTAAACTCCAGCCAGCTTAACTCCCGGTTAAGGTAGTATTGTGAATCTCTGAGATTGATTTGATGAGCGGTCTTCTTAGATTTTGCCATAATGACCTAGTACCACGTAGTATATCCAAGTTAGGAGCCTGGATATTAAACAATAGTAGAGGAAAAGCGGTAATCTCTTCTATCTAGCGGTCAAGAAAAAACACACTATTTACCGATCGCCACTCGTTGTTTAATAGGAATTTCAATCAAAAATTCTGTCCCTTGTCCCGGTTGAGAGATGCACTCTAACTTACCGCCATGCTTTTCCACAACAATTTGATAACAAATTGATAACCCCAAACCAGTTCCTTTGCCAACTGGTTTGGTTGTAAAGAAAGGATCGAACAATCGGTTTTTCACATCTGGGGACATTCCCGGTCCGTTGTCTTTAATGCGGATCGTGACATGAGAATTCTGTTCGAGACGTGTCTGGATAGTAATGAGACTGAAGTATTTTTCATTCTTCAGTTGTAACCATTCCGCTTCCTGCTGGCGCAAAGCATCAACGGCATTTGCCAAAATATTCATAAAAACTTGATTTAATTGTCCTGCATAGCATTCTATTGGCGGTAATTTATCATATTCTTTGAGAACTTCAATTTCTGATTGTGCTGATTTTTCTTTTAAAGAATTTTGTAAAATCAGTAAAGTACTTTCAATTCCTTCATGAATATCAACAGGTTTCATCTCGGCTTCATCCAAACGAGAGAAATTGCGTAAAGTCAGAACAATTTCACGAATGCGTTGTGCTCCTACTTTCATTGAATTGAGAGTTTTCGGTACATCTTCTTGCAAAAAATCTAAATCAATATCAGCAATAAACTTAAGAATATCTAGAGTTGAATTGGGATATTCCTGTTGGTAAAGTTGGACTAATTTTAATAAATCTTGAGTATAATTTTCAAGATGAACTAAATTTCCATAAATAAAATTTACAGGGTTATTGATTTCATGGGCAACACCGGCAACAAGTTGACCGAGACTGGACATTTTTTCAGATTGAATTAATTGCGATTGTGTATTTTGTAATTCTTTGAGGGTTTGTTCTAATTCAGTGGCTTGCTGTCTTAAGGTGGCTTCCGAATGCCGTAACGTGTCTTCAGCAAGTTTGCGATCGCTAATATCTCGTAAAAAGACAATATATTCTTGATTTTGGTGATTGGTGCGTTGCGAAACAGTGGCTTCCACGATTCGATGGGGAGAATTTTTTAGGCTATGTTCGCTAGTACTTTGCCAAGAAGCAGGGAGATTATCCAAATCAGAGAGAAATTCATCTAGATAACGCCCTATTAGTTGATTGACGATCGTTCCTAATAAAGTTTCAGCCGCAGGATTAGCTTGAGTAATAACACCATTTCGATCTAAGACAAGAACCGTATCGGGAACAGTATCGAGAGCCGTGATAAATCGTCTTTCTGCTACTTCACGGGCTTCAGCAATGGATGCAATTTGTGGTAATGTCGTCCAGCAAGCAATAGCAACTGCAATAAAAGCAACTGTTGCCAGTAAAACAATTAATAAATTAGTACTCTCTGTGTAAAAAGTTTTATCGAGATGAGTACTGATGAACCAACCAATTGTGGTACCACTACAGGTTAGTAACAGTAAGATAATGACTTGAACGGCAACAAAATCCTTGAAAAAAGCAGTAGGTTGACTGTTGTTACGCAAAGCCCACCAGCGCGGGTGGAAAGGCGCAAGTCTAATGCGACGGATTGCAGTATCAAAAACTAAAATAATGATGGGTAATAACAATCCGATGAGAAAATCTTGCCAACTCCAAGCCAAGCCCCCAACCGTTAGGACGATCGCTTCTAAAATAAAAAACAATAGCGATAACCAAGCCCATCGTACTTCTGGTCTATCCCGACACAGCCACAACCCCAGATGAAATGCCGTAATGGATGCTAGGTAACCCGTATTTGTAATCACGACAATTCTGGTGAAATCTCCCCAAACTAAATTCAAGACACTGCATAAAAAAGTAAATACCAATGCAGGAGCCAAAACACCTCTTTTTGAAACAACAGCAAATACAGGTGATATGTGTCCGTCAAGAGAGAGTTGGTACAAAATTCGGGGTAAGATGCAAACAGCGCTAGCGGAAGCGAGAAGGCTTGAAAAAGTTATGAGCAGCGTGACTAAAATAGAAGCAAACTGACCCCAAAATGGCTGGGATACTGCTAAAAGGCTCAAATAGGCGTTGTCTTGTTCTGTGACTGTTGTTGGCTGAGCTAGTATCCAATTGCATCCTAAAAAGATGAGTGGCATGAGCCAAGAAGCAAACGTCAAAAACCGTAAAGTGTCTTTGGGGGATTCGCTGTCAGCAACAAACGAAGCTGTCGTTTCACAGCTGTAGATATTCCAAGTTGCAATGAAATACCACTTTGCCCAGTCAACAAATTGTACAGACGTACTCCCTTTCGTCTCTATAACGTGAAGAAAACTGGAACTGCCATCTGAGAGAGACAACCACCACAAACCTTGCAAGCAAAAAGCAAGTAGAGACACGATTGAAGGCACAACTAAAAACAAATGCAATATTGCTAAAGCACGAGTACCACTGAAGGCAACCACAAAAACAACGCAGGTGAAACCAATTTTCAGCGCCATTTCCGGACACGCGATTCCAAATGGTTCGAGATTTACCTTTATCAAGTCAGTCAGCATAATCGCGTACACCACTGGAACTGATACCCATCCTACAAAGTATCCCAGTGCTACATACCGACCTAACCCTGAATAGTTCTTAAGTAACCGTGCTGCGTAGTTAGGTGTTCCTCCTGACATATCTTTCCAATACTTACCCAAACGCTGCACTTGCAAGTTCAGTAGAATGCCTACAATCACACCAGGCAGACAGAGGATTATTGCATTTGCTCCAAGTGCTGTACACAAACCGGGTGCTACACTAATCCATCCAATGTGAGAAGTCAGACCAAAGCTCCAAGTTTCAAAGACACTCAGACTTCGGGGAAGTTGGTATGACAATTTATTGTTGTTTGCACCCACAATTGGCTGAGTATGCATTGTACATAACTTGATTGTAATAGTTAAATCATTGAAATAACCTATTTTTTCATTTTTAAATAACCGTACAAATGCTGAAAATATGACTTTTTCTTATTGTTCAATAATTTTCCTCAGTAAAAATCCGGGAAATCAAAATTTCTAACTAATTTTAAGAATTGAATCAGTGTTTTTACGTGACTTTAATAAAAGTCTTACCTAACAATACTTGTGAAGAAGTTTGGGTTTGAGTTACTCTGTAAAATTACGCATCTTTATTTTAAATTTATGATTTTATCTATTTTATACAGTGTTTGTCACTATTTCTATTCAAAAACAAAATACGTTGAATTACTATTGACATTACAGAGTTTGTATTTTAGATTTTTTTTATATTCACTATGTAACTGTAATTTCACTGTGTTCGGATAACACTGAGTCATCAAGATCTTTGATTCAACCCAATAGAGTTTTTTGGAAATAATTATGCAATTGTTGATTCAAAACAGTTAGCAGAAATTGACTTGACACTGTCAAGTTGTACTCCAATTTCAATAAATACTGCTCGGCTTAATTGATTGGGTTAAAGCACCAAATCCTCATGAACAAAAGTCAAGAGAACAGATACATCATGGAAAAATTTGAAGTTAATACTACAGCTAAAGGGACTGGAATAATTACAACCTCAAAAGTGAGGAAAGGTGAAGTCTTCCATAGAATAACAAACTATAAAATCGTGAAAAAACCTACCTATACAAGCGTCCAAATTGATGTAGAGGCACACATTGAAGAGCCAATCCTGGGCAAGCTCAATCACTCTTGCAATCCCAATCTGATTGTAAACACTAAAACTTTGGAATGTGTCGCAGCAAGAGATATTGAACCTTATGAAGAAGTCAACTTTTTCTATCCCAGTACGGAGTGGGAGATGGATCAACCTTTTATCTGTATGTGCGGTTCGCCACAGTGTATGGGAATTGTAGCAGGAGCCAAGTATCTTTCGTTAAATATTCTAAGTTTGCAATTTATCAATCACCACATTCGCCACAAAGCTTTGAGTTGCTTGGAAGCAAAAGTGTTTAAGAATGATGTCTTTGTTGAAACAAGAAATAGTTTGAAGGTTGAAACAGATACCTTGTCTCTCTCTGTTACAAAAGCTTAAGACAACCGCACAAGTCATCCGTGTTTTTTATCAATTCAAGGAGTTTAAGCATCATGATTAACACGCTGAATCAACCCGCAACAACTATCACTATTGAAAGGGATGAAGTTTGTAAAACTATTGCTGAAGAATATACATCGCTGACTTTTAAAAAACTCCTTGAAGAAGCCACAAGTGGCGAAGCTCTTCTACGGCTTATGGGTCGATTTTTTCAATACTCCGCTGCTTTTGCACCGTGTCAAACTTGTTTGGCTGGATATATTGCTGTTCGCAAAGATTTATTCAACACCTCTAATGAAGTCGGAGTGTTTGCCGATCGAAGTGTTGAAATAGGAGCAGGTATGTTTTTTGGTGCAATTGATGAGTTTGGCGATCGCGAAGCACCTGAACCGCATACCCATCGAGCTTTAGCTCTAGCAACACTCAAAGGTATGGCACAATTTTTCGACTATGATATGTTAGCTCTTAGCAGACTTATATATCAACACGAACCTACCAATGATGCGATCGGTAAGGTTCATCGTAGTGGCGGTATTAACATGGTTGTGGATGAAGCACATCTGTTTCGTGCGATTGGCTTTCATTTGGGAACTGAAGTCTTGGGAGAAGATGAAAACCGTGTTTTAGAAGAGTTTTTTCGCACAAAGCGTCCCGAGCTAACGAGATATTTACAAGAAACAAAAGTGGAGATTGATGGCAAAGTAATTCCGGCTTACTACTGGTTCAGCCGCCACATTGTTGCAGAAGCAGAGCATTTTGATGCCGGAATACAATCTGCTAACCAAGCTCTTCAGTACTATACGGGTTCGGAAGACAAGCAACAAGTCAAGCGTTGGATTCTTGAAGGAGTGCGAGAGATTGCCGTACAGATGTCAGAGTTCATGGCAGAAGTTTCAAAGAACTAGGAACATTCAATTCCCTAGCCAAAGGTCGTACCATTCCAGCCCCACATTGCAGCCCTAGAATCAGCAAACTCTATGTATATTCGATTTTGAGGCACACCCAATGCTCGATCGATTTCCTGGCAAAAATCTTGACTCATTTCCTTAGTTTGTTGTGGCAGCATTGTTCCGATACTCTTTATTTCTACGTAACAAACGGGATCGGTTGTTCCACCAAAAGTCATAGGAATTTCGGTTTCAAAAGCTGTCATGACATAGGATTCTGGTTTACCTGTATGTTTCGCTAACTTAGCTGATAAATTTTTGAGCAGAGTTTCAATTTCAGCTTTTGGGGGAGTTGATACAGAAGTTTGAACTTTGATAAGCGGCATAGGTAAATTTTGGATGCGTGGATTTTGGATTGGGAATTGCTTAATTCTATGAATGTCGAAATAAATGGCTGTGTTCGGGATGATATAAACGAGAACGTCCTGTTGTTTGCGATAAGGCAGGGCTGATGACGTAAAGGGTAGTACGGATAAGTTTTTCTTTATGAGTACACTCTGCCATTTGATTGAGGGGTACAACCACAATTCTCTCATCAGACCATCCCAAACGATAGCAAATGGCCACGGGTGTTTCTACTGAATAGTGTTCTAGTAACTTGGCTTGGGCTTGTTCAACATGACGCGCACTTAGGTACAGGCAAAGGCTCGCTTGATGGGCGGCGAGAGTTGCAAGTTCTTCTGTCGCAGGCACTTCTGTACGTCCGCTGATACGCGTCAGTATAATTGTTTGGACTAAACCGGGAACCGTCAGTTCTAATTTGAGTTTGGCGGCGGCTGCTTGAAAAGCGCTGATACCCGGTATGACTTCAAAAGGAATGTTTGCTTCTGCCAAAAGATTCATTTGTTCGTGAATTGCGCTGTAGAGACTGGGATCGCCGGAATGAAGTCGCACGACAGATTTTTGCGATCGCACCCGTTCTACCATAATTGGTAAAATTTCTTCTAAAGTTTTATTTGCAGTGCGAATAATCTCGGCATCATCTCGACAAAGTTGTAGCATTTGTTGCGGTACTAAAGAATCTGCAAATAAGATGGCATCAGCGGATGAAAGCAATTTTTGTGCTTTAACCGTGAGCAATTCAGGATCTCCAGGACCCGCGCCTACAATATACACTGCTGGTTCTACGGGCATAAGTTTTTTTTCTTCCTTAAAAAGGATAGTAGATTCACGCATAAACAAGCACGCGATCGAGTTTCTAAAAAAAATCTTGGCATTTTTCCGTAGCTTTCCGGATGTACCCCCCTAGCTTAGAAGAATGTATTGGTAGATGCACCCTGGTTAAGCCCTAGAGAATACTCTGGGGCATTTTTTATTTTTGGTCACAGGTCAGGCGTAACGACATCTGGTAGACGCCGTTTAGCTATGTAAAGCCAAGCTAACCCAGCTAACCCAAAAATAATTCCAAGCAGACTGACGATTTGTGCGATTCGCAATGGACCGAACATCAAACTATCCGTCCGAAGACCTTCTATCCAAAAACGCCCCAAACTATATCCTGCTAAATAAACCAAAGATAGCGTACCGATTTTTAGAGAAGGTTTGCCTGATAAACTCCGAAAAAACAATGTTATCAGTAAAGCGAATACTGCTAAATCCCATAAAGATTCATATAAGAAGGTAGGATGGAAGTATTTAAATTCGGCTAATTCTGGAGGACGGCGTTCTGCTGGAATGTAGAGTTTCCAAGGCAGATTGGTAGGGCTGCCAAAAGCTTCTGAGTTAAAGAAATTTCCCCAACGTCCAATGGCCTGACCGAGAATCAATGAAGGAGCAACTAAATCTGCTAATTGCCAAAAAGGTACTCGCTTGAGTTTGGCAAAGATTAACGCTGCTATGACACCACCAATAATGGCTCCATGAATGGCAATACCCCCTTGCCAAATGGCAATGATGCGTTCTGGATGCTGAGCGTACTCCGACCACTCGAACAAAACGTAGTATAATCTTGCGGCAGGAATTGCCCCAAGTACCAACCAGATTGATAAATCGCTAAGCAAATCGGGATTGACATCGCGACGCTTTGCCAAGTACTGAGAAAGGCTAACGCCAATCAAAACGGCTGAAGCAATCAAAAAGCCATACCAACGGATAACCAGTGGTCCTATCTTTACTAGAATGGGGCCTGGTGAAGTAAATTGAAATGCCAAGGGTAAAGTGAAAAAGTCCGGTATCATACAAAAGTACATAAAAGGCAAGAGAATAAAAGTGTGGTTTGAAAAGAGTTGTTGTTGAAACCTGCAGGCATAGAAATGCTTTTTGATTTTATATTTAATTTAAAATGCAGGCATAGAAAACTTCTGGGCAACCCACAGCGTAGATTTTAAGTTGCCGTGGGTTCATGAAGGTACACAAGCAATTAAAAATTCAAAATTCAAAATATGTCAGATATAATCACCTCATCAACGTTGAGGCAGCTGCCATCGTGATTGCCATCTATCCCGGAAGCTTCGACCCTGTTACTCTAGGACATCTTGACATTATCCAACGCGGTTGTCGGTTGTTTGAACGGGTTGTTGTCGCTGTATTGCGGAATCCTAACAAAACCCCTTTGTTTACCGTCCAAAAACGCTTGGAACAGATTCGTCTTGCAACACAACATTTAACTAACGTCGAAGTCGATGCTTTTGATGGTCTGACCGTCAAATATGCCCAAATGCGGGAAGCGCAAGTCCTTCTTCGGGGTTTGAGAGCCATTTCCGACTTTGAGGTAGAGCTTCAGATGGCTCATACTAATAAAACCCTTTCTCACCAAATAGAAACAGTTTTTCTAGCAACATCTAATGAGTATAGTTTTTTAAGTAGTAGTGTTGTAAAAGAGATTGCTAGGTTTGGCGGCTCTATAAATCATCTTGTTCCCCCGCACGTTGCCCTTGATATTTACCAATGCTACGCCCAAAACAACCAAATATCGACCCAAATCACAACGGAGGCAATCCCCTCTCGGAAGAGTACCCCAATGGAATCTCCTACGACGGAGATACTACGCCAACAGGAAGCGTAGATCTTCAGCAGGAACTTAACCGCCTCGAAGAAATGATTCTTTCAGGTTTTAATATTCCGCTAACGCGATGCACGTTGGTGGATGAGGACAAGTTGCTCGACAGGCTCGATTTCATTAGGCTTTCTTTGCCTGAAGCTTTTCAGGAAGCAGCTAATGTCCTTCAAGAAAAGGAAGAAATCCTCCTACAGGCAGAAGAATACGGACAACAAATTGTTGACGCTGCCCAAGCCAAAAGAGCGCAAATTTTGGATGAAAGCGACATTTTGCGACAAGCAGAACGAGAAGCCCAACAACTGCGGCAACAAGTACAACAAGAGTGTGAGGCGATGATGCAAGAGACGCTTGCGGAAATCGATCGCAAACGACGCGCTTGTCAGCAAGAAATTGAGGAAATGCGACGGGCTGCAGTTGCAGAAGCTGAAGCGATCGAACAAGGTGCTGACGAGTACGCTGATAACGTTTTAGAAAATATCGAGCAGCAACTTCAAGAAATGTTACGAATTATTCGCAACGGACGCCAACAACTTTATCCAGATAATAAATCAAATCAACGCAATTCTCTCCCTCCTAAAAAGAAATAGTGCTGGGAGGATATGCCGTAGCACCAAGACCAACCAACAAATTGCTAGTGTTAAAGTAGCTGGCGGAAAAATATTTAGGTCAACTCTTGCAACCAGTTTCAGTTTCAAGAGAGGGAGATTATGTTAACTCGATTAAAAGTTTCTGGATTTAAGAATTTAGTAGATGTCGATGTTCGTTTCGGACCATTTACTTGTGTAGCAGGTGCTAATGGCGTTGGTAAATCTAATTTATTTGATGCTATTCGGTTTTTGAGTGCAATAGCTGATTGTCCTTTGATTGAAGCTGCTTTATCAGTACGCGATGAAGGAGGTAAAACAGCCGATGTACGTAGCTTATTTCATCGCGTTGGTGATGAATATGTGAATGAAATGTCCTTTGAGGCAGAAATGATTGTGCCTTATGAAGGGATCGACGATTTAGGACAAAGGGCAGAAGCTAGTATTACGTTTCTTCGCTACACTATTATACTTGCCTATCGAACAGATGATAGTCTTCGTTCTTTTGGATCGTTAGAAATCTTGAGAGAAGAGTTAGTTCATATTAACCTTAGTGATGCCAAAAAAAATTTACTGTTTCCTCATAATATTGAATGGCGTAAATCTGCTATTAAGGGCAGACGAACTTCATCCTTTATTTCAACTGAAGATGACAAAGGTAAAACTGTCATTAAGTTACATCAAGATGGTATTAAAGGGAAACCGTTACATCGATTAGCAATGAACTTGCCTCGAACTGTACTTTCTGTTGCCAATGCTGCTGAAAGCCCAACAGTATTGTTAGCAATTTGATGAAATCGCAATACGAAATGCCGCAGGAAATCCTCGTGGGAATCAGCCATTACAATTACCACTTATTGCAACACTTGAACAACTACCTAATCCAAAAGACATTCTTCATAAACTTTTGTACGAAGCTAGTGGATTGACAGGTCGGAGACTAAAGCAATTTTCAGTTCACGAACGCGTTTACCGACTAGCAGAACTTATAAATGATTTTTCTCCCTTAAGAGCTTTACCCGCTTTTCAAATATTGGAAGCTGAGATTGCACAAGTTATCCAAGAACAAGGTTGGTAATTTCAATCAATATAACTAACAATAGGTGTATATAGATTACTTAAATGTCTACTACATACGCTCCTCTCATCTCCCCTTATTAACCCTCTCCTAAGAAATCACAAGGTTTCTTACATCCATGAGGGACGATTGCCTCCGGCACGCTTTGCGAACGCTACCTAACAGCTTCTGTCACTCTAGGAAAAGAAAAATAAGAGCCAAATTTTTTACTCTAGACAGGGCGAGCATTTGAGCGTTTATTTTCTAACAAAATGTCTGAAATCAAGATTTTTGGGACAAACTCTTACGCTGTGAGTATTCTAGATTATTCTCTCGCGAAAGTGATAAAAGAGGGTTAAGCTACGCTCTTGTAGCGGTTCGGGAGAAAAGAAAGCCCGCAGGCGCGGGCTTTCTTTTGGAACCTTAGAATTTTATTCCAATGGCAATTTATCTAGTACAAATCTTCATCCTCATCTTCGTCATCATTGCCGTAATCGTCGTCTTCTTCCACGAGGTCATCTTCAGGATCGATCGCAGTTGCATTTGTCAGCAACAAATCATCGTCATCCAAAATGTCCTTATCGGGAGTCCGTCTGAATCCATCTCCTCCTAACGTGGATGGAGGTTCGAGTTGATACGCACGGGCTGTGCGATCGTCCAAAACCATATCGAGTGGATCGTCAACTTCATCCAAGACTCCACTACTCATATCAGTAGAGTAGTCCTCAATTGTACCTGTTTCCTCATAAGCATTGAACCCAGTACCGGCAGGAATCAGACGTCCGATAATCACGTTTTCTTTCAAACCTCGCAGCCAGTCAGATTTACCTTCAATGGCTGCTTCGGTCAAGACCCTTGTTGTTTCTTGGAAGGATGCAGCTGAAATAAAGCTGTCGGTGTTCAAAGATGCTTTGGTGATACCTAGCAACACGGGCGTATACTGTGCTCTTGCACCGCCAGTAATTGCCATAGCTTCGTTGACCTGCTCGATTTGGCGCAATTCCACCAATTCTCCAGGAAGCATTGTCGTATCTCCACCATCATCTACCCGTACTTTGGATGTCATCTGGCGGACAATCACTTCAATGTGTTTGTCAGCAATATCAATACCTTGGGATTGATAAACCGACTGCACTTCGTTCACTAAGAACGTCTGCACTTTTTGCAAGGCGAGACTTGCACAAGCATAAATTCCATCCTCAGAACCGAGATTAAAGAAAATTTCTAGAATTTCGTGAGGATTTGATGGACCGTCAGTAATTGCTTGTCCCGCAGCGACTGTTTGTCCATCTGAGAGAATCAAGTTTTGTCCGGGTCCAATTGGATAATCTGTGACAACACCATTGGACTCAATGATTTTAACAGCGATCGCTTCATCGCCATCACCGTAAACTACCTTGAGTTCTCCAGAACGACGTGCTAAAACACACGCTTCTTTTGGTTTGCGAGCTTCCAGAAGTTCCTCAATCCTCGGCAAACCTTGGATGATGTCTCCAGTTTTAGCTCGTTCAAACACCAACAGCACCAAGTTATCACCGCGCTGTACCAATCCACCGTCATCCACCTGCAACACCGCACCAGCACTGACTCGGTAAGGACGACCAACACGGATAGTCACAGTATAGGAAGTAGGAGCTGCAAGGGAGGCTTCGCCTGCTGTTGCTGCTGCTTCATCTGCCGCTACTTTCTTCACCTGTATAACTTGTCCGGATTCTTCAGCAAAGACTCCAGGAGCAATTTCTGCACCTTCGACGATTAAATCACCGGGTTTTACTTTTGGCACAGTGGTGATGTTATTAATTTTCACCAAATCGCTGTGACGCAGGATCAAACAACGGCGAACGGTTTCCGTTCCTTTTTGTACGCCCCGCACCATACCACCTTCTTTACATAAGATTTGGGTACGTGCAACGACAGCTCCCTGGGCGATGGTTTGTCCATCTTCTACCTCCAGCGCTGTCGTGGTACTACCTTGGGTAGCATCAGCCGTGATGTCGCGACGGATAACTAAGGATTCCAGAATGACCAATTGCAAGCGCTGAATCTCTGGATTGTCGGGATCGTTCAGTAATTCAATATCTGCTGCAAGGGGGGAGGCGTTATGGTCTTGTTCTCCTTCGGTCTCGATTTCCAACACGAGTTGAGTGCGGAGTAATTCTACACCTTCCACGGTCTTGACGCGCTCGGAGTCTTTGTAAGGCAAACGCTGTACGGCTCGCAGTTGAATGGAACGCCCTGTTTGCTGGCTCACTGATGTAGTCGCTGGCACATCTGGGTTGTCTGGTACGGGGAACTCAACAACCGGACGGCTTAAAAGTGCTGGTCCTTCTGGTGATTCTACGTACTCGATATACCGCAACTCGTTCTTCACCTGTCCTAGTAATTCCTCACCAGGTTGAACGAAAGTACCGTCTTTACCCATGACTGCTTCTGGGTCGTCTACCATGAGAAATTCTCCTGGTTTGATGACAACTTCCCTCAAGATGTCATTTTTCTGGGTCACTTCTATCACACCGCTGTTTTGGCAGAAGATGTCTTTCACAACTTCCGTACCAGCTTCTACAAACTGACCGTCTTCCACCATTAGCAAGGAGATATCTTTGTTCACCTCGTGGGTTTCTTCAGGAATCCACAGCAAAGTACCGCCCTGTACGACTTCGTAACCTTGCTTCGCCTTACCCTTTTTCTGAACTTCGACACCCGCGTACTTCAGCAAGCCACCAGTCCTGGTGTGATAGCGATCGTCAATTAACTCCGCTACTACTTGACCGTTTTGAACTTTAGTTCCTGGGGTGGCTCGCAGGTGAAATTCCTGGTTATTGCCAGTTTTCACTAAATAGTTGTTACGACCTTGGCTGGTTTGAGCGGTGACTGTTGCGTTATCTAACACCACCGAAGCAGTGATAATCTCAATTTCCCGCGTTCCCTTACCAGGGGTTGCTTCGGGTAACCGCACCACACCACCGTGCAATGTGGTTAACTTGGTTTCTCCTAAAACCCCATTGCTTTCTATAGTGTCGCCGTTGTTGACAACCAGCTCCGCACCAGGAGGTAAGTTATAAACTTCGCCTGACAGAATCCAAACCAAACCACCTCTTGCGGCTGTTGTAGTGGTATTACCTTGACGGTCGGTTTTTTGTTCTGGAACAACGTCAGCGAACTTCACTTCTCCAGCCAAGTCAGAAGCCACATCTTTCACCGCTTTTTCTGTGTTTGCACGAGTTGTGCGTCCACCAAGAGCGACTTCTGCTAGCAATTGACCTTTCTTAACTTTCTGTCCATCAACTACGTACAGAGTTGAACCTTGGGTAACAGCGATGTCTGTAGAGGAGGCGTTTTCCTTCTGGTCCCCAGTTGCTATTTCCAAAGAAATGTTGCCATTCATTTCTACATACTGGGCGTCTTCTCCGTGGCGGGTGCGGTAGGGTCTGAGACGCAATTTCTTGGAGTAGCGAACAGTACCTTCGCTTTCAGCACGGACTTGTTTTGCAACTTCACCTGAGAATACACCACCTGTGTGGAATGTACGCATTGTCAGCTGAGTACCCGGTTCACCGATACTCTGTGCTGCAATAATACCTACAGCTTCACCCAAATCGACCCATTCTCCATGAGCCAAACTCCAGCCATAGCAGTGTTGGCAAACAGATCTTGCTGCTTCACAGGTGAGTGGCGATCGCACCATAACTTCGGTAATGCCAGATTTTTCTATCTTCTTCGCCAATTCTTCAGAAATAGAAGTATTCCGGGTCGCAATGACTTCACCTGTGGTGGGATGGATAACATCCTCGTTTAGAACCCGTCCAAACAAGCGTGTTGACAGGGAAATTAAGGTTTTACCACCTTCTTTCATCGCCACCAGAGGAATTCCTCTAGTAGTACCGCAATCAATTTCCCGAATAATCACATCCTGAGATACGTCCACCAGACGGCGGGTAAGATAACCAGAGTCCGCCGTCCGCAGTGCTGTATCTACCAGTCCTTTTCTCGCACCGTAAGAAGAAATAATGTATTCTGTTACGGTCAGCCCTTCACGGAAATTTGTTTTAATAGGCTGGTCAATAATTTCCCCTTGAGGATCAGCCATCAATCCCCGCATTCCCACCAATTGGCGCACCTGGGAAATATTACCCCGTGCTCCAGAGAATGCCATCATGTATACAGAGTTGAGGGGGTTTGTTTTCTTAAAGTAGTTGACGACTTCATCTTTAAGCGCTTCACTCGTACCGTTCCAAGTATCAATTACTTTTTGGAACCGTTCTACTTCCGTAATTTCACCCCGTTGATAGCGTTCTTCAGTGGCTCGAATTTCTGCTTCTGCAGCTTCCAAAAGTTCTTTTTTAGAAGGTGGAACCATCAAATCATCAACACTAATGGAAACCCCTGCTTTTGTTGCATAGCGGAAACCCAAATCCTTTAATTTGTCCGCCATCATTGCCGTCCGCGCCGTACCGTAGTTAATGAAAGCCCAAGAAATCAGGTTTCTCAGTTGACCCTTGTCAACTACGCGGTTCCGGAAAATCATTTTTTCTGTCATAGTCAATGAATTATGAATTATGAATTATGAATTATGAATTATGAAGTTTGAATTTATGAAGTTTGAATTATGAATTCAGGTTTTATCATTCATAATTTTTTCATCATTCAGCATTCATAATTCATCATTTTCTTAGCTTGCCAGTGCTTCTTGAATCGCTTTATTGTAAATAACGCGACCTGGAGTTGTCCGAATATACTGAGAAATCATCTCACCTTGAGCATCTTCTCGGACGCGGCGGAACTTATACATTAACGTGCGAGTTCCATCTTCGTTCGTTGTCACTTCTACTGGTTCTGTATCTGCTTCACCAGACTCTACTTCGCCATCAAACCTTACATAGATATAAGCGTGCAGTTCCACTTGCTTCTGGTCGTAAGCCATAATGACATCATCTAAAGAAGCAAAGTAGCGTCCTGCGCCTTTTTTGGCGTTGGGATTTTCTGCTGTTAAGTAATACGCTCCCAAAACCATGTCTTGGCTGGGTGTAATAATTGGCTTACCAGTCGCTGGTGACAAAACGTTATTAGATGCCAACATCAGTAGCCGCGCTTCTGCTTGAGATTCCAAAGACAATGGTACGTGTACCGCCATTTGGTCACCATCAAAGTCAGCATTAAACGCCGGACACACAAGTGGGTGCAATTGAATCGCCCTTCCTTCCACCAAAATTGGTTCAAACGCTTGGATACCCAAACGGTGTAGTGTTGGCGCACGGTTAAGCAAGACGGGGTGTCCTTCAATCACTTCTTCCAAAACATCCCAAACGCTGGGATCGGAACGAGAAATTAGCTTTTTCGCAGCTTTGATGTTATTCACCATACCGCTCTTAATCAGTCGATGGATAACAAACGGTTGGAATAACTCAATTGCCATTTCTCTAGGCAAACCGCACTGGTGAATGTGGAGTTTTGGTCCTACCACAATGACCGAACGTCCGGAGTAGTCAACCCGTTTACCCAACAAGTTTTGACGGAAACGACCTTGCTTACCTTCAATAATGTCGGATAGAGATTTTAGCGGTCTGTTATTTGCTCCAACAACGGTGCGTCCCCGACGACCGTTATCAATCAAAGCATCCACTGCTTCTTGCAGCATTCGCTTTTCGTTCCGAACAATAATTTCTGGAGCTAAAATTTCCTGCAAACGAGCGAGACGGTTGTTGCGGTTGATAACTCGACGATAAAGGTCGTTCAAGTCGCTGGTTGCAAATCGTCCACCATCAAGCTGTACCATTGGGCGCAAGTCTGGAGGGATCACGGGGATCACCGTCATGACCATCCATTCTGGTTTAGAACCAGTTGCAATAAAGTTGTCAATAACCCTTAAGCGCTTAATTAACTTTGCTCGCTTTTGTCCTTTAGCTGTAGTAATTTCTTCTCGCAAAGATTCCGCTTCTTGCTCTAAGTTAATATCCGCAAGCAACCGCAAAAGCGCTTCCGCACCAATACCTACCTCTACCCCAGAGAGGGTAGAATCTTCAGCATAAATTTGGTCTTCTATTTCCAACCACTGGTCTTCACTTAGAAGTTGTTTGTAACTTAAAGTTTCTGCATTCCCTTGATTGAGAACAACGTAGGAGTTGAAATAAACAATTTGTTCTACATCCCGCAAAGGCATATCTAGCAGGATAGCGATATAGCTGGGAATCCCTTTAAGATACCAAACGTGAGCGACTGGAGCAGCGAGCTTAATATAGCCCATGCGGTGGCGGCGCACGCGAGATTCAGTAACTTCTACACCGCAACGTTCGCACACGATTCCACGGTGACGGACTCTCTTATATTTTCCGCAGTGACATTCCCAATCTTTCGCCGGACCAAAAATTCGCTCGCAGAACAAGCCATCCATCTCTGGCTTTAAAGTCCGGTAATTTATTGTCTCTGGCTTGGTCACTTCACCTACGACTTGACCGTTAGGTAGAGTTCTTTCACCCCAAGCTCGAATCCGTTCGGGGGAAGCCAACCCAATTTTAACATAGTCAAACTGATTGTTTTGTGCTGCTCTCATTTGAATGATGAATTATAAATTATGAATTATGAATTGAGAGTTATGAATGATGAATGATGAATTATGAATTGAATATTTCATCATTCATCATTCATCGTTCATAATTTTTACTCTTCGTCGTCCATTGAATCGCGGGAGAGAGATTCGTAGGTTGGACGTGGGGGTGTGCGACGGTTTCCTTGGTCTGCCATTAAGTCAACTTCCACATCCAAGGAACTGCCATCTGTTTGTGTTTCCACTTTGTGAACGGCAATGTCCAATCCCAGCGATTGCAGCTCTCGCATCAAAACTTTGAAGGATTCTGGTGTACCGGGTCGCGGAATTGCTTTTCCTTTAACGATCGCGTTCAATGCTTCATTTCGTCCCTGCATGTCATCTGACTTCACAGTCAGCAATTCTTGCAAGGTGTAAGCCGCACCAAACGCTTCCAATGCCCACACCTCCATTTCTCCAAATCGCTGACCGCCTTGCTGTGCTTTACCACCCAGAGGCTGTTGTGTCACCAAGGAGTAAGGTCCAGTGGAGCGGGCGTGAATCTTGTCGTCTACTAAGTGAACCAGCTTGAGCATGTAAGCCACGCCTATGGTGATCGGTCTGTCAAAAGGTTCGCCAGTCCGACCGTCGTACACGGTGATTTTGCCCGGATTGTCTGGGTTGTAAACCCAAGTTTTCCCTGTTTCGTCCCGTGCTTCTTGTAACTTGCCATGAACGATGCTGCGGGATGATTCTTCTCCGTACATTTCATCAAAAGGAGTCAGCTTAAACCTCACACCCAAATTGTGACCCGCCCAACCCAACAGACACTCAAACACTTGTCCGACGTTCATCCGGCTGGGTACGCCAAGAGGGTTGAGAACAATATCTACAGGAGAACCATCTGGCAAGTAAGGCATATCTTCTACGGGCAGAATTTTGGAAATAATTCCTTTATTTCCGTGGCGTCCCGCCATTTTGTCGCCCACTTGGATTTTCCGCTTTTGAGCGACGTACACTCGCACCACCATATTTGCCCCTGGTGGTAACTCATCCCCTTGTTCGCGAGTGAACAAGCGCACGTCTACAACACGTCCCTTTTCCCCGTTGGGAACTCGCAGGGAGTTATCTCTCACATCCCGTGCTTTTTCCCCGAAGATTGCCCGCAGGAGTTTTTCTTCCGGAGGCTGGTCTGATTCCCCTTTCGGAGTCACTTTCCCAACTAAGATGTCTCCAGATTCCACCCACGCCCCAATGCGAATGATCCCCTGTTCGTCTAACTGACGCAACGCATCTTCACCAACGTTGGGAATTTCGCGAGTGATTTCTTCCGGACCGAGTTTGGTTTGTCTTGCCTCAATTTCATATTTTTCAATGTGAATTGAGGTATAAATATCATCCTGCACCAGTCGCTCGGAAATCAAAATGGCGTCTTCGTAGTTGTATCCTTCCCAAGGCATATATGCAACGACAATATTTTGTCCGAGCGCCAATTCACCACCTTCGGTGGAAGAACCGTCAGCCAAAACCTGACCCGCGACAACTCTTTCCCCCATATAAACCAGAGGTTTCTGGTTGAGACAAGTATCTTGGTTGGAACGCTGGTACTTGGAAATTGTGTACTCTATTTCCAATCCTTTGGAACTGTTGTTGCTCTGGCGGTGACCGATCGCTGCCAGTTGAGAGGGATCGCTGACCCGCACCCGAATTTTATTGGCATCAACATAAACCACTTCACCATCAGTGCGGGAGACGATCACCATACCTGAGTCTCTCGCGCCCTGAGCTTCCAAACCCGTTCCTACCAGCGGTCGTTCTGGTTTGAGCAATGGTACTGCTTGGCGTTGCATGTTCGATCCCATCAGAGCGCGGTTTGCGTCATCGTGCTCTAGGAACGGAATCATACTCGTAGCAACCGACACAATCTGTACGGGGGAAACGGCTACGTAGTCTACTTGCTCTGGTGTGGTGGAAGAAAATTCCTGACGGTAGCGTACCGTGACGGTGGGTCCTAGAATGTTGCCATTTTCATCAAGGGGGAGGTCACCTGCAGCCACCCTGAGATCGTCTTCTTCATCGGCTGTCATGTATACCGCCGGCAGATCGAACCGTACCTTACCGTTCTCTACTCTTCGGAAAGGAGTTTCTAAGAAACCGTACAAGTTAACGCGAGCATGGGTTGCCAAAGAACCAATCAAACCAGCGTTTGGACCTTCTGGCGTTTCCACCGGACAAATGCGTCCGTAGTGTGATGGGTGAATGTCTCGCACCGCAAAGCCCGCACGTTCGCGAGTCAAACCGCCAGGACCCAAGGCTGACAAACGCCGCTTGTGGGTCAGTTCCGCCAGAGGGTTGGTTTGATCCATGAACTGAGACAATTGCGAGGAGCCAAAGAATTCTTTAATGGCTGCTACTAAGGGTTTGGGGTTCACCAAAGAAGCGGGTGTCAGTGATTCTGCATCCGATACGGTCATTCTTTCCCGAATAATCCTCTCCAAGCGGTTTAAACCCACCCGCACTTGGTTTTGCAGCAATTCGCCCACGCTTCTTACCCGACGGTTACCTAAATGGTCGATATCATCGGTACTACCAATGTCAAACTCCAAGTTAATTAAGTAATCAACCGCCGCCAAAATATCTTGGGGTGTCAGAACGCGTATGGGTTCTGGGACTTGCAAACCCAATTTCTTATTGAGCTTGTAGCGTCCTACTCGACCCAGGTCATAGCGTTTGGCATCAAAAAAGCGCGAATCTAATAACTGTTGTCCCCCCAATACTGTGGGTGGTTCTCCGGGTCGGAGTTTGCGATACAACTCCATCAAGGCTTCTTCTTCTGAGAATTGCCCTTCTTTTTCAATGGTTTTTTGGAAGTACTCTGGGTGACGCAAGGCGTCAAAAATTTCGTTGTCTGATAATCCCAAAGCTTTGAGAAGGACCTGCGCTGACAGTTTGCGGGTTTTATCGATTCTTACCCACACCAAGTCATTACGGTCTGTTTCAAATTTCAGCCATGCGCCTCTATTGGGGATTAAGCTAGCTGAGTAGGTACGGCGACCGTTTTTATCAATTTCTGATTTGTAGTAAACCCCAGGGCTTCTGACTATCTGGTTTACAATGACTCGTTCGGCACCGTTAATAATGAAGGTACCTCTGTCTGTCATCAAAGGCAAATCTCCGATAAAGACTTCTTGCTCTTTGATTTCTCCGGTTTCTTTGTTAATCAAACGGGTTGGTACATACATTTGTACTGCGTAGGTACTATCCCGCCGTTTTGCTTCTTCAACACTGTACTTGGGCTCTTTGAGCTTGTAGTTATGACCTAAAAAGTGCAGCTCTAGTTTGCCTGTATAGTCTGTAATAGGACTAAAAGAGTTGAGTTCTTCTATCAACCCTTCTTCTAGAAACCAGCGAAAACTAGCTCGCTGAATTTCTATCAAGTCGGGTAGCATAAAGGCGGGTTCCATCATTGATTCGTTAGTCATGCCTCTACCTTTGTCAACTAATTTTTACTTCAATTACGTGTGTGGGAACTTCTCCTCATACCACCTGCAACTCTTGTAGATGCGGGCAAATGGAGCAATTAGAGCCGGAAAGTCACAGTTTGGCAGGAGCGTATTTGCCCCTTTTGGGGAAAAGCTGCCAAATCAACGCCTGTGCTTATCTTCATTTCGACAAGATGAATAGTGTAAATTTTTTTAAGCTGTTTGGCTTTTCTCACTTCCCCCTCCAAAAAGCGCGTCTTTTTACTAAAGCCAAGTTTTTACGCTCCGGGTTTTTCCGAAACAGAATATCTTCAACAACAATGGGACAATGGCATTTAGTGCTCAGTAGATAAGAATCTACTGAGCCCGATTGCTATTGGTATAGCGTTGTTTTGGCGGGTGTCGAGCCCTGGGCAATTTTCATTTAACAATAGGTATTTCTATAGCCGCTTATTCAGAAAAAAGATAGGTTAGCCTTATCAGAAAGGGTTTGTCATTGAATCGGAGCATCCGCTTGTAGAGATATGAAGGATGGTAAGTGTGAATAATGAAGCAACTTGTGTAATTGTAATTGATTTGTTGCTTCTTTAATCATTATGACGCACGCAAAGTGATTTTGGAGGAATTAATATTAACACATTTTTTGCCCTCCGCTACTTTTGGCGTTGCCATTCTTCGTTGCGTTGTTCAAAGCCAAGGTAACCTTTATAGTGTTAAGCCAAACAATTCACAGGCATTGCGGGTGGTTAGAGAGGCGATCTCTGAAAGTGTTTCCCCTCGTAATTTGGCGACTTGCTCCGCTACATACCGGACGTAAGCAGGCTCGTTGCGCCTTTCGCCCCGTTTGGGAACGGGAGCAAGGAAGGGACAATCTGTTTCCACTAGCAGGCGATCGCTCCTCACCATTGCGGCAGATTCCTGTATCTGTTTCGCGTTTTTGAAGGTAACCGTTCCACTAAAGCTAATGTAGAAACCCAAATCAAGAAACCATTGCGTTTCTTCTGGGTTTCCACCCCAACAGTGCATGACTCCCCGAACACTATCTCCTTTAATGTTTTTCCATTTTTGCAGCACCTGTTTGAGTTCGGACGCTGCATCCCGACAGTGGACAATCACCGGCAATTTGAGTTCCGTTGCAATTTCCAACTGAGTCTCAAAAGCTATCAACTGTTGCTCGTAGTTCGTTGCCTTGTAAAAATCCAGCCCGGTTTCCCCAATCGCTACCACTTTGGAATCAGAACGAGCCCATGAGAAAATCTCAACGGATGTTTTCTCATTCCACTGTTCTGCATCTAGAGGATGCAATCCCACAGCATAACTGACCTCGGGAAAGCGATGAGCTATGGCTTGGATACCGGAGAACTCCGATGGCTCTACACACGAATGTATCAGATGTACTACACCAGCTGCTTGCCATCGTTCGCGCACTGCTTCTATATCGGACTGAAAAACGTCAAAGTTAATGTGAACGTGGGTGTCAATCAGCTGCATTGTTTGTCCTTTGTCATTTGTTCGATGTACGAGCGTCATTTGTACGAGTGTCATTTGTAAAGACTAATGACCTTTTGACCAATGACTCATGACTTCTTGACTTATGACCTCTTGACTACTGTACAGCTGCTGCGGGTTGTGAGTTAGCTTTCAGCCTTTGCGCTAGTTTGGATTTTTTTCTCGCTCCATTGTTAGGATGGAGAACACCACGCTTTACAGCTTTGTCTATTTTGCTGTAGGCTTCCGACATATGCTTGAGAACTTCTTGCTTCTGTTCCGCCGTCGGATTAGCTGCATAGGTGTCAACAGCAGCAAAATATTTTTTCATCAGCGTCTTCACTGCTGATTTATAAGATTTATTACGCAGTCGGTTGCGTTCTGCGATTTTGGCACGCTTGAGAGCAGACTTTGTATTCGCCACAGTCAGTTCCAGAAAGAATATCTAAATATTTACACACACTACTAGGCTTACTAATATAGCATCTCCATTGCCAATATTGAGAACTAAATGAAAAATTTTTTAAAAAAACTTTTCATTTAACCTCCTCGGTTCTTGTAGGCTCTCAATCCCTGCCATTTTTGGGAGAGTTGTGGCTCTACTAGAAATTCCAATC
Source organism: Tolypothrix campylonemoides VB511288_2 (assembly GCF_045999855.1). NCBI lineage: Bacteria > Bacillati > Cyanobacteriota > Cyanophyceae > Nostocales > Tolypothrichaceae > Tolypothrix > Tolypothrix campylonemoides. Next base: position 121,998 of record NZ_JBFPMW010000013.1, on the reverse strand, counting down.
GGAGAGCTAAATTTTGTAAGCCATCAACATTATGGCAAAGAGTCGCGCTAGAGCAAAATACTGACTCTAACTTTGGCAAACACATTTGGAAGTAGGAACGGTAGTGCCCCGCTACTGAGCGGACATCTATATTATAACAACATATAAATAAGCAGTGCTTTAGTACTACTACAAATTGGTCGGAAAACCGTAAGCTTTATAGCTGTTGAGAGATTGAGGGCTTTAGACTGGCAGTCGAAGGTGTTCGTTGCAAGGTACGACAAATAATCCTATCTGGGGTGAGAGTTTAACCTGAGCAGTGTGCAGCTTTCTGGTTAGGGAGACAATATATTATAGATTCTTGCAAAATTTTATAGGGATTGGCAATCATGAACTTGGTGCAATTATTTTGTATTAAAAATTACAACACCCTGTAGAGAAACTAAAAATCTAGTACACCACAGCGGAAATAACCATACCATTAAGTATTTGAGACAAAAGCTTCATCATTACATAAGAGTTTGGATCGCAACAACCATACCACCCGTCACTTGACCTGCGCTGGTGCAACCTCGTTCCCCCATGAACAGCACAGCTTTGAGACAGCCCTCTTTAAAATTACTGTGTATATAACTGAAGGAGATGATTCTGCTGCACGCGCACGTCTAAGCGGAATTTATGAGCAGGGGGGAAAGAATCACAGACTCATTGACCGATTAATTTCTACCCAACAAATTAACCTAGATGGGCTACTACGTTTTGTTTCGGGTTAGATAGATTTAACGTTGTTATGAAAATCGCGATTTGGGAGAAGGTGCTGATACTTACTGCTTCCTCGTTCCCAAACTCTACCTGGGAATGCACTACAGGAGCCGGAGCCTCCCTACAATTCAGTCGAGGCTGAGCCTCAAGCGATGTATTCCCAGACACAAACAGGGAACAAGGTTTTCGGGCTGGCATTTTTGTCAATGAACACAGTACTTTCGAGCCGCATCAACCAGCAACGTTTTCGGGCTGGCATTTTTGTAAGTACTTCCGAGCCGCATCAACCAGCGCTGCAATATCCTCTTCTGTTGTACTAAAAGCAGTTACCAATCTTACTGTTTTGGAATCTTCACCATCCCAACGATAAAATTTAAAGCCATCCGCTAAAAGATTGACAATAACTTGCTCTGGCATTTGAACAAATATCTCATTGGCTTCCACAGGATGACAAAGAGTCATAATTTTTGACAGTGCTGTTAACTTTGCGGCTAAATCCTTTGCCATCTGATTGGCACGTGCAGCATTCCTCAACCACAAATCATTTCTGATGTAAGCTTCTAACTGCACGGACAAAAACTGCATTTTAGAAAATAGATGTCCGCTACGCTTGCGACGGTAGCTAAAGCTATGAGCTAAATCGCGATTGAAAAAGACAACGGCTTCTGCTGCCATGGCTCCATTTTTGGTTGCACCGAAGGACAACACATCAACTCCAGCACGCCAAGTTATATCTGCGGGAGTACATCCTAAGGTGACAACGGCGTTAGCAAAACGCGCACCGTCCATGTGAAGTGTCAACCCGCGAGAGTGCGCCACTTGAGCAATTTGCTCGACTTCTTGAATACTGTATACCGTACCGGCTTCACTTGCTTGAGACAAGCTGACAGCGGCAGGTTGAACGTGATGTACTACACCGATACCAGCACGAGCGATCGCACTTGCTAAATCTTTGGGGTTTATTTTGCCATTTTCTCCTTGCAGGGTTAGTAATTTTGCTCCACTCGTAAAAAATTCAGGAGCACCGCACTCATCACAATGAATATGAGATTGATGGTGGCAGTAAATTGCTCCATAAGGTTCTGACATAACTGATAGAGCAAGTGCATTGGCAGCCGTACCTGTGGCTACAGGAAATACCAGTACCTCTGTCTCAAATAATTCGGAAAATAGATTATTTAAGTATAGAGTGCGATCGTCGTTACCATAAGGCATAGCAACTCCATGATTGCATTCCACGAGCGCTGCCATAATTTCTGGGGATACCCCGACAACATTATCACTACAAAAGTTCATGAGCGACATAATGCAAACATATATTTCTCATGGTAGCTAAATTCCTATGTAACGACGGATCGTGCAGCGATCGCTAAAATCGACATATTCCTCTGCCTTACCGTCTATCTCATAAGTAAGGCGGTGCCTTCTGAGCGATTTCTCTCAGGAGGTAAACGGGGTATCAGATAATAGTCTTAGGAATCAACCTTGTTGAGATTGACTTATGGCAGATGAAACAAATATTCCTTCTTTAAAGAGTTTGGAATATATTCCCTATATAGACGATTGCGGTCAACTACCCGAACAGTTGCAAGGCAAAATCGGAGTGTATGCAATTTACGACCGAGAACACGTGCTGCAATTTGTAGGATATTCCCGTGATGTTTATCTCAGTCTGAGACAGCATTTAGTCAGGCAACCCCAGAACTGCTATTGGGTAAAAGCCCAAACCATCGAACGTCCAAGTCGAACTCTGCTGGAAAATATCGAGAAGGCTTGGATCGCGGAAAATGGCTGTATCCCCTCGGGTAATACAGACAACAAGGAGAAATGGACGAATCCAATTGATGTAAGAGCGGTTATGACGCCTGAAGAGAAAACTCATTATGAAAATCCTCTAAATGATGAGTTGACGCAAACTAAAATTATCAAAAATGTGGCACGGCGAGTAGAGGCTGAAATCTCAACCCTTCTAGAAGCACGTGGTTTGCAAGCACAAATTCGTTTTAATCCAAAGTTAAAAGAAGATGGTTTGCTGGATTTAAAATAAGTTTGTTTTACATATAAAAGTGTGGGGTTTCTCCCCCCATACCCTATCTAAAACTCTTTATTTTTATTATTAAATGGGTGTAATTTAATTGTAAAAGTGTGGGGTTTCTCCCCTCACTCCCTGTTTAAATCTCGTGACCCTTTCTCTTATTTTATAAGCCTTCCATCAGATATGGGGGTGTGGGGAGAAACCCCTTTCTTTTATTGGTAACTCTTTCTTTTTTTCAACAAATTTCTTTTGGCATTTTGGCAACCAGACGAATTTTTAGGTTAGTATTGTGAGTGTTAATACGTTCTTGCACCAACAAACGCATCACACAAGGCTAGAAGCTCCTCTTTTTGGTTTGCGATCGGTTTTAATACTACTCCAGTGCCAACCGCTACGCCTTTGTGTTGTTCGTAACCCAGGTGATGAACCTGGGTTTTTTCTTTCTACATCAATAACTTTGTGGAAATTAACTAGCACCAATGACAATTTTTTGTTATAAATGTTCCTTCTTTCCTGTTCTCGTTTTTAACGAATGTAAATGTAAGTGAGAAATTTAGATACTCGGGTAGCATCGTATGAATATGAGTGATGAACGCGGTAGTGGCAGACTCCACTGCAAAATTTTGGAATCAGCAACACAAAATTTCACAAATAAAATTGAGGCTGTAATATCTGCAACTGAGACTGTTCAACAGGCTCTAAGTGCTAGATTTACTGGCTTTTTGAATCAATTGACTTGTTTGACATCATCGATAGATATTTTGCAAATGTGGGTTGAGACCCCTCTGCCTTTCGCAAACATCTCGGTTTAGAATGGTGTTAATAAGTTAGCTGGAGCGACTGGATTTGCAGATTGCCATACATATATCATGTTTGCATTTCGTCAATCAATACTTAACTTTTGGTTGATTGAACCTTTCGAGTCATAGATAGTGACTCGTCACCGCCTTGGAAAAGCTCAAAATTCAAGACAATCCATTCAAAGATTCTATTTTGTAATTTTGAAATTTGAATTTTGGACTTGACCGTAGAAGAATTTAAAGCCTAGAGACGAAATCGAAGTTTATTTCCAGCAGAGCTTTTATAAAAGCTATTGCAAGCTTTGACTTCAAAGTTGTCTTTTGTTTCAGTTCTTCAGTTAGTTCATTTTTATTAACACTTTAGCAATTCAACTATAGTGTTTTACGTTAACTTAATGACTTCCACGTAAAGTGTAAGCAAAATAACAAAAAGGTAGTCACCGAAAGGTCACACCTGTATGTTGATATCTGCCTTTTTTTCAGGTTTTATTTCAGCGAATTGCATCTCACCGTGAACTCAGGTTCTGCAACTCGAACTAGTTATTCCAATAACGTAAACTGGAATCTCTGCGTGTCAGGCGATTCGGCTTCAGCCGTTAAGCCTACGGCTTATCGCTTTTTGACAATGTAGCGACACGAAATGCTTTCGTCTTACTGTTAGCGAAGGTGTGTATAGATGCGTTAACACAGACGTGCTTGTAGTGGGTCAACACTCCAGCAGGCAAGGCATAGGGAATAATTTTGTGTTTCGTACATGATGAGCTAAAGCTTGCTTGTCCGCAAAAACATACCATTTTGGATTTTAGATTTTACCGAAAGCTGCTAGGAGAAGCCAGTACAGCAAACGGGTTTCCCATCGCAGGCGAGTGGTGAGTCCAGTCCTGTAGGAAGGTCTTTCTTCAAAACAAACCAACAGACATGAGAAAACTTCACTAAGGCGAGATCTCATCCAACTATACGATTTCATTCTTTTTTCAAACTGGTGTAACAATTACCGTTTTTATTTAACGCAATCAATTAAGGAGGTTTAAAGTGTTGAATCGACAAACTAAAGGTTACCGCACAGCGCTAGCACCTTGGATCGTTATTCGTTTGGTTTCTCCCACACAACAAACTATTGTAGGTCGATTCCGCAGCCGCAGTGATGCTGACGGTCACTTGGCAGTCTTGCGTCGGCTCATGCCAGATGCTGAATTACAAGTGATTTTTGATATGGAACGAGATTAATTGAATGCGTGGATTTTGGATGTGTGGATTTTAGATTAGTGATGAGTTATTAAGACTGCTTCCTTGTCTCCCTTGTTCTCCAAGTCTTCTTTGTCCCTCTGTCGGGCTATGTGCAGCGCAAAAACTTTTGTTTCACTCCCATGCACCAAACGCCGTATAATTGACCAATGAGTAACAAGCCTTTTTCCGTCATTCCTTCCTGCGTTTGGAGCCGTCCCATTGGTTTAGGCTGGGATACTCCATACAGAGTCCGCTACGCAAGCAATATTGACGATGGTCCATGGCACGGAATGCCTCTTGGTGGCTTTGGTGCAGGGTGTATTGGTCGCTCCTCACGAGGAGATTTCAATCTGTGGCACATTGATGGTGGCGAACACGTATTCAAATATATTCCCGCCTGTCAATTTAGCTTGTTCGAGTCAGATAATTCTTCCTCAAAAGCTTATGCCTTGTGTACGCAAGCACCAGAGGATGGCAGTCTTTCAGCTTGGCAGTGGTACCCAGCAAGTGGAGAAGGTGGAGAAAATCCCAAATCCCAAATCCCAAATCCCAAATCCCAAATTCACTCAACAGGAAGCTATCACGCGTTATATCCCCGCAGTTGGTTTGTTTATGAAGGAGTGTTTCAAGCACAACTAACTTGCGAGCAATTCTCTCCTATTTGGGCTCATAACTACAAGGAAACAAGTTATCCGGTAGCAGTGTTCGTCTGGACTGCACAAAATCCCACAAATGCATCGATTACGCTCAGCATAATGTTGAGTTGGCAAAATATGGTGGGTTGGTTTACCAACGCCCTAAAATCTCCAGAAGTCAGGGTGAGGGATGATGGCAGTCCAGTTTACGAGTATCGCTCGCGTTTGTATGAAAGTCAAGGTAACTTTAACCAACTTGTAGAACAGGGTGAATATATCGGTTGTTTGATGAGTCGGGTGAATAGTGGTAAATCTTTACAGGAAGGTGATGGACAGTGGTGTATCGCCACTCAAAAACATCCAAAGGTAGAAGCGTATTACAACACTCGCTGGAATCCAACGGGGACGGGTGAGGAAATATGGCAAAGCTTTGCTCAAAATGGTTCTTTGTCTAATTCCACAGATGAAACTCCGATCGCTGAGGGCGAACAGCTTGGGGTTGCCCTTGCTCTTCGGTTCACTCTTCAACCAGGGGAAATTCTAAAACTTCCTTTCGTCCTAGCTTGGGATTTTCCTGTAACAGAATTTGCAGAGGGAATTATATCTTACCGCAGATATACGGATTATTTTGGTCTTAACGGTGATAATGCTTGGGCGATCGCATCGACTGCCTTAGTAGAATATGAAACTTGGCAAGCACAAATTCACGCATGGCAAACGCCTATTATTGAGCGTCAAGACTTGCCCGATTGGTTCAAAATGGCTCTTTTCAACGAGCTTTACGATCTCACAAGTGGTGGAACTCTCTGGAGTTCCGCCTCAAAAAACGACCCGATCGGACAGTTTGCCGTACTCGAATGTTTGGACTATCGGTGGTATGAAAGTTTAGATGTACGGCTGTACGGTTCTTTTGCCCTACTGATACTGTTTCCAGAATTAGAAAAGGCAGTGATGCGGGCTTTTGCACGAGCAATTCCCAAAAGTGACAGTACTCCCCGTGTCATTGGATACTATTACACTATTGGTGCAGAAAGTCCAATGGCAGTCCGGAAAGTTCAAGGTGCAACACCTCACGATTTGGGCGCACCAAACGAGCACGTTTGGGAAAAGACCAATTACACGAGTTATCAAGATTGCAACTTGTGGAAGGATTTAGGTAGCGATTTTGTTTTACAGGTATACCGAGACTTTCTCTTAACAGGTGCTAATGATGTGGAATTCTTAGCGGACTGTTGGAACGCTATCGTCCAAACCTTGGACTATCTCAAAACATTTGACAAAGATGGAGATGGCATTCCTGAGAATTCCGGCGCACCCGACCAAACTTTTGATGACTGGCGTTTGCAAGGAGTGAGTGCTTACTGTGGTGGATTGTGGTTGGCTGCATTAGAAGCTGCGATCGCGATTTGCGACATTTTAGCCGACACTCAAGACAATGCTGCCCTTCAAAAATCCATCTATGAAGCTTGGTTAAAACAATCTCGCCCTGTTTACCAAGAAAAACTTTGGAACGGGCAATATTATCAGCTCGACACTCAGAGCGGTTCTGATGTCGTTATGGCAGACCAACTTTGCGGACAATTTTACGCTCGCTTGTTGGGGTTACCAGACATCGTACCACCAGATTGTGCTGCATCTGCCTTGAAAACAGTCTACGAAGCCTGCTTTCTCAAGTTCCATAACGGTCAATTTGGGGCTGCTAACGGTCTTCGTCCTGATGGTTCGCCAGAGAATCCTCAAGCCACCCATCCCTTGGAGGTTTGGACGGGAATCAATTTTGGATTAGCCGCATTTCTCGTGCAAATGGGCATGAAGGATGAAGCATTTCAATTAACACAAGCTGTAGTTAGCCAAATTTACAATAACGGGCTGCAATTCCGAACTCCTGAAGCTATTACATCTGTCGGAACCTTCCGCGCTTGCGTTTACCTTCGGGCAATGGCAATTTGGGCAGTTTATTTGGCAGCGACTGGGGCGTAGAAAACCCCTCCGCAATGCCGAACGAACTTGCCATCGATCCCTAATTTCTTCCCCAACCTCTAGCAAATCATATTTCCCTGTCGTATAATATTTTTTTCGGTTGTTACATATTTTCCGGAATTCTACTATTAACCTCTGAAAAAAGATTTCGTGGAGGATCGTGCAATAACTTTAGAGAATCCCTAGTTTTAAAGACTTGGGGATAGAATATCCTTTTTTTTGTTGAATTGCTTGTATTTTTTACTACAATTTAGAACCCATAGCACAAATTCATGCTAATACATCACTCTTTTTTAACTTACCACCTTTTTTTAACGCAAAATCTTCACAAAAACGTTAAGGATTTTGCAGATTTAATCAAAAATTTATTTTTCTCTCCTCAAGCTTAAAAATTGTCAAAACACATTAAATCTGCTGAGTCAGAATCTTTGAGGAGAATCACGTGGACGAATATCAATGAAAGAACAGGTAAATTTTTGATAAAGCGCAATCAGTCTATTGACGACATTAGGTGAAGTTTTATAAGAATGCATTACTAGGGTTGTCAGTGGAAGACTTATCAAACTCTTTATTATGCAACTAACCACTTTGAACAAAGTGAACAAGCTTATCCAGACATCAGAGATAGAACGATGAACTCTTTTTCGTCGTTAAGAGTGCAAAAATCAATTAATACTAGTCAACATTTATCTCCAATGTCAAGTACCGTTATCCTTAACTGCTTGAAACTCATTGCGGGAGATTCCAGTCTAGTATCAGATTTCAGTAAAATTTGGGTTGTTCGCGAGTTTCAGTTAGGTGACGATTTAATTATCGGTAGCCCGGATAACAACTTTGATAATACAAGGGATTTTCTTTACTTAATTTGTCAAGGTCGAGTCCGTCTCCTTGCTTATGACAAAACTCTCAAGCGTTTAGTGTCAACTCAGTTACTGTTACCACAACAAACTTTTGGTGCAGACTGTTTGTTCTGCAATGAACCTCTCCCCTATCAAGCTACAGCAGCCAGTGCTGGTTATGTAGCTCAAGTCAAAGTTTCCGATGTTGTTCCGTGGTTGGAGCACTTTCCCAACCTGCAAACCAATTTAGAACGCTCTACTCACGAGCGTCAAGTATTAATTTTTTTCAAAACTTGTACTGAGTTACGCTCTCAAAAAAGTCACAATATACAGCAATTGCTGCCCTACATAGAACAAAAGAAGCTAGATGCTGGTTCTCTTTTGGAAGAGACGACTCCAGGAAGAAATGGGCGCTTTTGGCTTTTCAGTGGAGCAATCAAAACCCAGAGTGCAGAAGCTTATCCACCCGTTGTAGGAGAAAGTTGGGGATATCCCAATACCGAGCCTCTCGCTTGGAGTGCTGACACAGATATCTTGCTCTACTACCTTCCAACAAAGCACTGGGAATTGGTTATGACCATCGGGTCTGATTTATGCAAACTAAAGGAAGAAGGTAGGGAGATAGGGGAGACAAGGGAGACAAGGGAGACAGGGGAGACAAGGGAGATAAGGGATATAGGGGAGACATCCGCCTATCCCCGCTCGCTCCTTCACCGTCTGTGGCGTCGTTACCCTTTTATCGAACAACAAAGTTCGTCTGATTGTGGTGCAGCCTGCTTGGCTATGATTAGTCGGTATTGGGGCAAACGTTTCAGTCTGAATACGTTACGTAACTTAGCTCAAACAGACCGTACAGGAGCATCTTTGGCAGCTTTATCAGATGCAGCCCAAAATTTGGGCTATGACGCTCTCCCTGTACGAGCAACTCTTGGCAAATTAGAGTTGCATCCCCTTCCTTGGATCGCTCACTGGCTAGGGGGAATTCATTACGTGGTAGTTTGGGAGGTTAAAAACGATCGCGTATTGATTGCCGATCCTGCTGTGGGAAAGCAATGGCTATCCCGTCAAAAATTTGAAGAAAGTTGGACGGAATATGCTCTCCTTTTATCACCTACAGACCGTCTCAATGCAGCCCGCGACGAAAACATCTCTTTTCACGGTATAAAACAAGCTTTATCACCTCATCGCAAGCTGTTAAAGCAAATTTTTCTGACGGCTGGGTTGCTCTCAGCGATGGGAGTTTTGACGCCTATTTTTGCTCAGATAGCTCTTGACCGTGCGATCCCCGGAAAAAACCTAACGACAGTCAATGCTCTTGCCATTGGTTTCTTTGTGTTGGGTATGGGGCGAGTTGTTCTGAGTGCAGTTCGTCAACATCTGCTGGATTATTTTTCCAATCTGGTAGATGGCACTTTGACTGATAATTTTATTAACCACACCCTACGGTTGCCATTGCAATTTTTTGCGTCCCGTCAAGTAGGAGATATTATCTCTCGTGTTCGGGAAAACCAAAACATCCAAGTGTTTCTCACTCGTAAAATCGTGGCTACTGCCTCAGACACTTTGATGGCAGTTGTTTACTTGGGATTGATGGCTTATTACAACTGGCAGTTGACTCTCGTAGTGCTGTGTTCAATCCTACCTGTTGCTCTTGTCACATTAGGGGCGAGTCCGTTTTTGAAGGCTTTTTCGCGAGAATTCTTGAAGAAGTGGACCGAGCAAAGTGCTCTGTTAGTAGAAACCATAACTGGGGTTGCTACTGTAAAAACGACCCTGACCGAGCAGAAATTTCATTTGCGCTGGCAAGAACGTTTTACAGATGCGTTAAAAGCTCGATTGCGCGGTCAGAAGCTAGTTAATGTTTTGCAATTGGCAAATAATGCGATCGCTCTTTTTTGCAGTACATACGTATTGTGGTATGGTTCTACCTCGGTCATTGGCGGTTCTATGACACTCGGTCAATTTGTAGCCTTTAATATGCTGATTGATAATGCTGTCAAACCGGTGACCGCCATAGCAAAACTGTGGGATGAATTTCAAGAGGTTGTTGTTTCTGTTGAGCGTCTTAATGATGTTTTAACAACTCAGCCGGAAGAGAATTCTCAAAAACCTCTATCGGTATTGCCACCCATTCGGGGTGATGTCCATTTTGAGAATGTGACTTTCCGTTTTAATCCCTATGAAGAACGCAATGCCTTACAAAGCGTGTCCTTTAAAGTCAAAGCAGGACAAACAATCGCTATTGTGGGTTGCAGTGGTTCGGGAAAAAGCACTCTAGTTCACCTCCTTGCAGGTTTATACCGTCCGCATACAGGACGTATTCTGATTGATGGACACGATACTGCTGTTGTTTCTTCACAATCGTTAAGAAGCCAGCTGGGGATAGTTTCTCAAGAATGTTTTTTATTTGCAGGGACTATTTTAGAGAATATTACCTTGTACAGTTCGGATTGGTCTTTAGACCAAGTCATTACAGCTGCAAAGATGGCTGACGCAGACTCTTTTATTCAAACTTTACCCCTTGGGTACAACTCACAAGTGGGAGAGGGAGGAATGATGCTTTCTAGCGGACAGCGACAAAAAATAGCTATTGCTAGAGCTTTTTTGAGAAATCCTCGCATCTTAATATTAGATGAAGCGACTAGTTTCCTTGATGCTAAATCCGAACATCGATTTTTAGAGAATTTAACTTGGTACAGTTGCACCAGTGACGCTTCTAGCGGTTGCGATAAGCTGGGGGAGGCTTGCGCTAAGAGCGATCGCACCACTTTTATCGTTACCCATCGTCTTTTTACCATTCGGCATGCTGACAGCATCCTTGTTTTAGACCGAGGTTGTCTTGTTGAACAAGGCACGCATGATGAATTAATGTCACTTAGCGGTGTTTATCACAACCTAGTTCAGCAGCAATTAAATTCGTAACCTTCCATCAATCGTTGCTTGCTTGTCACTGGTTACTGAAATACTACCGTCATCTTACATACTTGAATTCGTAAATCAACGCACATATTTGTTATTAGAGATATCTCAAGCAAGATAGATCTTCTGATGTTGCAGGAGACAAATATGCATGACAGAACTCTCTCAAAACGGTGCTTTTTGCAGTATTTTGCTGCTTGCGATCTATCGTCTACCTAAAGCTAACAAATTATACCACAAGATGGTCAGGTTACAACTTCATATCTTTACTAACAGATGAAGTTATTACAAGTATTTGGTTCTAAAGTGCCAATCGTATGTTCTACTACAGAATTTTATTTCTGCAAAAAATAAACATAATAACGGCAGTAGTAGATTTTGTAGAATTGGTAAAAATCGCTATTGTGGCTCGCAGTAGTAAAGATTGTCTAAATGCGACTTGTGCTGTTATATTTTTATAAGGTTAGGAACCATAGTAATGAGAAAATAAGATATTCAACTAAAGCTTTAAAGCGAGGTTGAATGAGGGGTCTCACCCCCCAATAACTAACAAGTAAGAAACAAAAAGTGGGTGAAAGTCTAGAAAATAAAGAGAAAAATGGAAAGAGTAAAAATTATTGATAAAATGCCATAAGAAGAGATGACATTTGTGAAAAAAAATAGTATAAATACAAATGTTACTCTTAATGCTTGGGGATGAATATTTTTTCTCTACACCCCTAAAAAGTATGCGATTTTACTTATCTCCTAATTCTTTGGTATAAAATAAGTGCATAGACTTATCAGGGAAAGAAATAGAATCGGGAGTGAGCTAAATTTGAAGAGGATAAAAATGCATCTACTACAATCAAATGGAAACTTTTCATGCCATTTATATGACATGAGAAAAAGGAAAGAATTGCCTGCGGCACTGCTAAGCAAAAAAACACAGTCAAAAAGCCACTATCAGTGTATGGGTATTCAAAGAAAAGTTGCAGGAGCTACTACCTTTTCACATAGTATCTTTTGTGTAGATGCTACTTTTTTACACACTGATAACTAAATCTCAGGGGTAACTAACAAATTCCGGCTTAGCAGTAAAAAGACTTGAAAGAAAAGTCAGGTTTCCGATCATCAGGACAAAGCATGAACAGAATCATCAGGTTAAATGCACCTCATATTTCAAGCCAATCAGATATATTAAAGAAGTATTGCGATCGCTCTCCTATTGAGACCGATTTAGTATCTGAAATGGCACTCATCCGTGACAGAAATATAGCTAGTGTAGAAACGGGTGTTACGCTGAAAGCACCTATAAAGACTCCTACTACAGGGGTTAAAAGCTCCGAAACAGCAATGAAGAATACGGAAAATAGGTCAGTACATATTGAGGAAATCCTCAATAAAACACCTAAAGCCTTTTCTTTTCTAGCAACCATCAGGAGCATCGCTTTTTTTACAACAGTTGTTGTTTGGTCGTGGACGGGAAAGATCGAACAAGTCAGTCAAGTCCGAGGTAAAGTTATACCATTGGGAGAGCAATCTCAAATTCTACCGCACGCGTTGGGTTCCATCGATAACACTGTTGCAAGCTCAGCCAGGGAGTGGACACCAATCGAAGTTGTTACAGAATTAAACGGGGAATTCTCACCTGCTGAAGTTGAAGATCGACAGCAACAGTTAGTCGCTAACCAAACACAATCGCATCAAGCGCATGGTTCTATCGACAGATCTCGTTTGCTAGCTTACACTCGTACTGCCATGAAAGTGCTCGAGAATCTGGCACAGCAGGCTTCTCAAAAAAGTACCCTAAACAACAAAGCAACAGATATTATCGACCTACGTCGGAATACTCAAAGCATTTCAAACAGAGTTGTATCTACTGCTTCAAGTGCAAAATCTACCAAGAAATTAGGTCAGGTATATCGAAGTTAGAGTTGCCTTTACTGTCGCCTTTATGACGGATAACAATCGAAGTATCAAATGAAAAGTCGATGGAACAGTCAATGCAAAAACTCCTTGACATCTGTTGCTTATTACTGAACTGATATATTGCTTGAGCAAATTTGACTTGTGCTTTAAAGGTAAAGGCAAGAGCAATTATAGAGACACCCATTGAACTACAAACTACCAAAGACGACCGACTTGTTTATTTCTATCAAAACAACAAACACTATGAACCACAGTATTTCTGGAAGTAACAATTTAGATAAGACTATCAATCCCGAACAATTCGACCAAGTTGTAGAAGCTATTCTTGCAGGTAAGTACTCTTGGGCTTGCGTTCTGATGCTGCGTTTCGCTGGCTACAATCCCCTACATTACATTCCTTATCGTACTTACAACCGTTTGCTAAAAGAGAACTCTCACGTTTCTAGAGCAAATACACAATCTAACGAAAATCTTAAAATTGCTAAGCTACCTACAGAGAAAAGATCCAGCGATCGCGTCACGCCGACAAGTTGTTTGAGTAAGATTAAAGATTTGGCTTATCTTGAAGTTGTTGGCAAGCACAAAACTGAAGTCCGTGGCGGCAGCCAGCAGTGGTTGACTGCACAAGTTGAAAAATACCAATCTATGAAATCCGAACCTGAAGCAGAAACCCCTCAAGATTTGTCTTTTAAAATCTGCGGATTTCAATAAAGAATGGTTAGTGGTTAGTAGGGGCGCAAAGCCTTGCACCCGTACAATCAGCAAAGCTTTGCGCTCGTACAGTCGTTCTACCAAAAACCACTAACAACTAAGAACTAAGAATTATGTCGCAGTATACCAAAATTTTCCAAAAATTTTCCGTGTTCTCAACAATTTATATTTTTATTATTTTCCGATAAAAATATATAGAGTATTTACAGAACAAGTCATTAAAATAAACAGCTAATTGCTACATTTATGCTGAAAGTAGCATTGAAGGCTGTTATACCAAGTATCCATGGATGATGTCTCGAAGATTGCGATCGCACCTGAAGAAATTGTTCGCTTTCTAAAAAGTGAAATCAATTATAAGGAAGTATGCCAAAATATTTTATTTCAAAGGGTTATTAATCGTGTAGCTCAAGAGAGGGGGATTGCTGTTACAACAGAAGAAATTGAGGCCGAAGCAGAGCGTCAACGTCGAGATAAACGGCTCGAAAAAGCCTCAGACACGCTAGCATGGTTAGCCGAGGAGCTCGTAAGCTTTGATGATTGGGAAGTTGGAATCCGGAATCGGTTGCTAGCACAAAAGCTAGCAAGTGCTTTATTTGCCAAAGAAGTAGAAAGATTTTTCATTCAAAATCGTTTGGGATTTGAGCAAGTCATTCTCTATCAACTAGTTGTTGCTAACGCAAAACTGGCTCAAGAACTTTATTATCAGATTGAAGAAGGTGAAATTAGTTTCTACGATGCTGCTCATTTCTACGATGTTGATGATAATCGTCGGCGACGATGCGGCTATGAAGGACAAATAGAGCGAGGGATAATTCCTAGTGATATAGCTTCTATCATCTTTAGCAAGCCCACACGGGAGTTAGTCGGTCCTATAAAGACCGAACAGGGGTTCCATCTTTTTATGGTGGAGGATTTACTTCCTCCTGAACTCACACCTCAGAGATATGAAGAAATTTTGAACAATATGCTTCAGCAATGGCTATTGATTGAAGTCAATTGTCTGGTTCCTCGTTCAAATGGTTCATAACCAAGGGGGGATTGACAAAAGCAATATAAAAACTTAATATTTCCTTAAACAAGGATAAATGTTGTATAGCTTGGGTAAAAACATCTACGATACAACCTATGCGAATCGGGGTGTAAATGTTTTTATACGTATAAAAATAGGTTTTCGCTATTTGAAGGAATCTAGGATTTCTGGGTCTTTGTGGTTGGCGTAAGCAATAGTTTGAGTTGTCGGGCATCTGACTGGGTAACTCCAATGTACCTCTTTGGGGAGTCGTATGTCTTATGAAACAAAATAATCTTTAAACAAATATATAAGTTTATGAAGTTTAAATAATATTTGCTTATATTTCTGAAAGTTATATTCATATTCCTCTATGGAGATCATTAAATCTTGAAATATATTTTTCATAACTATATTGGCATACAGTATGATATTTTATTTTTATTTTATAAAGAAAATTAAAAATAAATACTTATAGTTTTGGAAAAGATAAGCATAGAAAAGTCAAAAAAATTTTAAATTTTTCAAGAATCTTGAAAGAATTTTTTGAAAAACTATAGAATTTTGTGAGAAGTACTTGACAAGAAGTCAGTAAATTTACTAATACAATCTTGTATGCATAAGTAAAGGAGTGATTAAACTTTAGTTTTCATGATTGCCTATAAGCTAGAAATTGGTTTATAGTGATATCGTGACGAAAAAGGTAATGATAGTAAGGCAAACGACGGGTAAGGATAGCAACCGCACTCGCGATACCTTACACTATGTCATATTGGGCAATAAAGCAGCAGACGATTTTTAAGTGAATTTACCAAGATTTAATTAATTTGAGGCTAATAATTCTTTGGTGAGTTCTTCATTGCTCCTACAAGCTAGTCAAGAGAACCGTCGCTTACAAGATGCATAGTTTTGAGTTCCTGTATGCTCCAAGGTAAAGCTGTTTGTTAGCAGCTTCATTTGGTTTGGAGGAACTAAAGATAGAAAACTGCATCACCAGAAAGAAAATCACTAGGAGCATTGCTAGGACAGAACCGCAACATAAAAAGATCCCTATCTTACTCTATGGACACAGGAGCCATATTTTTAAAAAAGGATGCTTTCTACTGACTTAATGCAAACAAATCTTTACAAACTACTAATAACTGCTAGGCGCTTTCAGCTCTTTAGCAGGAACAACCTTTTAAGTTGATCCCCGGTAACTCTGGAGACGGAGTTATGGAAAATTGAAAAACCAAGGAGTATCCCCCTAGATTCCCAGGTCCTAGGGAGATGGCTTCCAAGGTCTTACCCATCATATACCTAATCGATTAGCTTCCCAGGGCTAATCAATTATGCAGCTGAAAATCGGTTACGTCCGGACAATGTCAGCTGCTATAGACTCGCTTGGTCCATTTATCGTACATGAGGCAACTGGCTATAATTATGTCACAGCATTCCAGTCAACAACAAGGTTTTAGTCATAATAAATTCGTCAAAAGCAAAATTTTGATACTGGCTACTCGCGAGTTACTGTTTTGTGGCGGTAGGAGCATCACTATCAGCCAATTTCTTGTATAAAGTCTAGTTTCTGTTGAACGTTGGATTCTTGCGTGTATGTCAAGTCCAGACCAAAAACTTAGTACTTTATATGCGGAGGCGAGGTAATGCTACCAGTTTTTTCCGAACACCTGTTAGGCGAACGTATCACTCGTGTTTTGGGTGAATCACTTTCAGAGCAGGAAATGGCGGGATGCTTGGCATCGGTAGAAATCGTGGAACCACCAATAGCTAAGCAGTTCTGGCAAACAGTATCGACCGATCCAGGAATATATATTGTTCTTGTAGGGAAAGTCAGATTATTAGATCGTGATGAAAATTTAATTGCAACCCTCGGTTCGGAAGCTAGCTTTGGGGAAACAACGCTGTTTTCAGACAGCTTTCAGCCCTATGCCGCTAGGGCTTCAACTAATCTTAAACTTTGTTATCTTAAACAAGAAGTATTGCAGGTTTTGATTGACCGCTACCCCAGTATTCGCGAACGCCTTTTGAAACGTGCGGAACTATGGGATATGGTTATGCTATGTCACCAAAACTGGCAAGAGATGGGCAATATATCAGATGTGCCAGGAATGCTCAAAGCTTTGTCATTGTTTGAGCGGCACGATATAGGCGATCTTCAACAAGCCACTTTACCTAAAGATTGTAAGTGTTTGGTGTTGCGGAAAGGAGAACTGCGGCATTCCAAAGGACAGGTTTTAACTCCGGGCAAAATTTATCCAACCCCACAACAAGATACTTGGCAAGTCGCGCAACCGACAATTGCCTATATTATGAGGGATGCAAATTGGTTACCTGCACTAGAGCATTGGCAGCAATTAGCAGAGTTTGTCGCTCCTCAAGAACAACCAATCAGTGTCAAGGATCGCAAACAACGCCCCGTTAAGCCCAGATCGGAAAGGTCTACTTCTGTTGGAAACGTGATTCCCTTTCCGCAAAGAAGTTTAGAACCACAACCAAAACAAAAAAAGCTCAAGCCTTACTTCCCTAGCCCTCAAGTCAGAGCAGAGCATTGGTGGGGACGGGTTACCAAGCAATACCCCTTCTTTCAACAACATAGCGTCTCTGATTGTGGTGCAGCTTGCCTTGTGATGATTAGTCGTTATTGGGGTAAGCGTTTTAGCCTTAATCGACTGCGGGATTTGGCTGACACAAGCCGAGATGGTGTATCGCTACGGAACTTAGCAGCAGCAGCAGAAAGCCTTGGCTATGCAACTCGTCCGGTAAAAGCAACGTTTGATAAGTTAGCACAGCAACCCCTACCAGCGATCGCTCACTGGGAAGGCAAGCACTTTATTGTTATTTATGAAATTACTCGCAAACATGTCATCGTAGGCGATCCAGCGATTGGGATACGCACTTTAACTGCTGCTGAGTTTAAAGAAGATTGGAGTGGTTATGCTTTGTTACTACAACCAACAGCCTTATTAAAAGACTCCAAGGAGGAAATCAAGGGCTTTTGGAAGTTTTATGAGTTACTAAGACCCCACTTTTGGGTACTGCTAGAAATCTTTGTTGCTTCAGTGCTGATCCAGTTGTCTGGACTGGTTTCACCGATATTCACCCAAATGTTACTTGACCGAGTTATTGTTCAAGGAAGCTTCGCGACTTTAAATGCTGTCGCTTTGGGGATGTTAGTTTTTGGGTTTTTCAACATCTTTGTAAACGCGGTGCGTCAGTATCTCATGGATCACACGGCTACTCGTATCAGTGTAGCAATGCTGGTTGGTTTTATTAAGCACACGTTACACTTGCCTTTGTCATTTTTTGAGTCTCGTTGTGTAGGTGACATTACTTCTCGTATTCAAGAGAATCACAAAATTCAGAGCTTTCTTACTGGAGAAACACTGTCAGTCATTCTCGATCTACTGACACTATCCATCTATCTCGTCATTATGTTCCTATACAACTGGCAGATGGCGTTGGTAGCACTGTTGACTGTACCACCATTTTTTATCTTAGTCTTATCTAGCACGGGTATACTACGCCGTATTTCTAATGAGATATTCTATGCAGGAGCCGAAGAAAGCAGTTATTTAATTCAAAGTCTGACAGGAATTCGCTCTATCCGATCGATGGGAGTAGAGCAGTCAGTTCGTTGGAAATGGGAAGAATTGTTAAATAATGTTGTTAAAAAGGGCTTTTTCGCACAGATTATAGGAAACCGCTTACAGATTATCAGTGGCTCAATTCATCTTCTGTCCAGTACAGCTTTGATGTGGTACGGTGCATCTTTAGTAATTCAGCAACAACTGACCATCGGACAGCTTGTAGCTTTCAATATGCTATTGGGTAATGTGCTCGGTCCGTTCCAACGTTTAGCATTGCTATGGAATGGATTGCAAGAAATTATGATTGCTACCGAACGCATCAATGATGTTTTGGAAGCTAAACCAGAAGAAGACTTAGAAAATCATCCCCGACAGTCCTTAGGTCAATTTCGCGGTCACATTCGCTTTGAAAACGTGACTTTCCGATATAATTCACAAAACGAAACCAACGTCCTACAAAATTTAAGCTTTGAAATCAAACCAGAGCAAACGGTTGCAGTTGTGGGGCGGAGTGGTTCGGGAAAAACAACTCTCTCTAAATTAATATTAGGCTTGTATTCTCCTACAGAAGGGAAAATATTAGTTGATGGTCAAGACTTAAATTACATCTATTTACGCTCTTTTCGCTCTCAAGTTGGTGTTGTTGACCAAGATACCTTTCTCTTTAGCGGTACAATTCGAGAAAACCTTAGTATTGCTCACCCAGAAGCTACTCTGGAAGAAATCATGGAAGCAGCGAGGTTAGCTGGAGCTGATGAGTTTATTCGACAATTACCAATGGGTTATGAAAGCCAAATTGGTGAAGGTGGTGGATTACTTTCAGGCGGACAGCGTCAACGGATTGCGATCGCTCGTGCTTTACTTGGTAACCCTCGCTTGTTAATTTTTGATGAAGCAACCAGTCATCTTGACACAGAATCGGAGCGGATCATTCAAAATAATCTAAAAACCATACTAAAAGGGCGCTCTAGTGTCATAATTGCTCACCGCTTGTCCACCATACGCAATGCAGACCTAATTCTTGTCCTAGATCGTGGTGTATTGGTGGAAAGTGGAACGCACGAAGAATTAATTGCTAAGAAAGGGCACTACTATTACCTCAACCAGCAACAGTTTGCTCAAGTCGGTTGAGTTGAATTTTCTCTATCTCCTTACATCTCAGTAGAGATGAAAAAATATGCCACAGCCATTTTCTAATTCATCATCTACAGTCTCTCAAACAGAGCAAGATGAGTATTTGAATCACATCCCGTTGGTGGATAGCAAACAACCTCCAAAGCCTCAGCATGAAAATGCAGCTAAGGTGCAAGAGTTCCATTACGGTACGCAAGAACTTCTTGATGCCTTACCTAGAGTTTGGACTCGTTCTTTGTTATACGTCGCTCTAGGCTTTGCAGTTGTTGTTTTACCTTGGTCAACTTTATCCAAGATTGATGAAACAGGGAGTGCTAGAGGTCGTATAGAACCTAAGGGAGCAACGCAAAAATTAGATAGTCCAGCCCTCGGTACTGTCGTTGCTGTCAATGTCAAAGAGGGCGAAATTGTCAAAGCAGGGCAAACTTTATTAGAAATAGAGTCAGATGTACTCAAAACAGAACTTCAACAAGCAGAGTTAAAGCTACAGAGCTTGCAAAATCGTCATGCCAACCTAGAAACTCTGAAAAATCAACTAGTTCTCTCTCTGAATACTCAGCAACAACAAAACCAAGCTCAAGAATTAGCAAAACTTTCTGAAGTAGAGCAAGAGCGACAAAATTTAGATTCTCTTAAAAATGCCTATAACCTCCAAAAAGATGAAAAATTGGCTAAAGTCAACCAAATAAAACAAGCTCTGGAATCAAGTAAAGCAGCCTATAAGGTAGCGGAAGTACGTTCTCAAGCCTCTCAAGAAAAAGTTCCACGCTATAAAAAAGCTTATGAAGATGGTGCTATCTCACAAGATCGGTTTAAAGAGATAGAACAATCTAAAAAAGAAGACTACGAACGCCTTGTACAAGCTCAAACTGAGATTTCTCAAGCTCGAGCCAGCCTTCAAGAGCAACAAACTAGTTATGAAAGAACTCTGCTCCAAGCTAAATCAGATATTCAGCAAGCAGAACTTCGTTTGCAGGAACAACAACGCACTTATCAAAGCCTCATCCATACAGGTAAACTAGCAAAGCTAAAAACTGAGGAACAAATTAAAGAACAGCAATCACAAATCAATACCCTGCAATCAGAAATTGCTCAGACAAAGAGCCAAGTAACTGCTCTCAAGATTCAGTTGCAGCAAAGAAGAGTACGAGCGCCTATTGATGGTGTGATTTTTGAGCTACCAGTTACTAAACCAGGAGCCGTACTGCAGCCCGGTCAAAGGGTTGCTCAAATAGCACCTAAAAATTCAAGCGTTGTACTTAAAGCCCAGATGCCAAACGAACATAGTGGCTTTTTAAAGGTAGGAATGCCAGTCAAAATCAAGCTAGATGCCTATCCTTTTCAAGACTATGGAGTTGTGCAAGGGAAAGTTAATTGGATTTCGCCAGATTCTAAAGTTCAACAAACCACTCAAGGTGATGTCAATTCTTTTGAGTTGGAAATTACCATACCTCAGCCCTATGTACAATCTGGTCGCAAGCGTATTCCTTTAACAGCCGGTCAAACAGCAACTGCAGAGGTCATCATTCGTCAACGACGAATTATTGACTACGTGTTAGACCCATTTAAAAAGCTAAACAAAGACAGTGCGGCTTTTTAGTCCATACCTGCATCCAAAATCCAAAGTCAAAAATCTAAAGTCGTTTGAGGAGGTGCGTCTTGTTAGAAAGCCTGATTGTTTCCCCCGAAGACATAATCTATAACATTAAGCTCGGTTTTGAACTTCCGAAAGTTGTAGAAGCGATCGCAACACGAAAAATTGTTGCTGAAACCGCTTCTGAGCTTGGTATCGCTGTGAGTGAAGCAGAAATACAGCAGGAAGGAGACAAACTCCGACTGGAGAAAAAACTTGTAACAGCCAAAGACACTTGGGCGTGGTTAAAGACACATCATCTGACATTAAAGGAATTTGAAGAATTAGTTTGCGCCAAAGTTCTGGAACAGAAGTTAGCGAATCATTTATTTGCAGACCGTGTCGAACAGGTTTTTTACGAGAATAAACTTGATTATGTTGAAGTTGCTACTTATGAAGTGATCTTAGACGATAGAGACTTAGCTTTAGAGCTATTTTATGCTCTCCAAGAAGGCGAAATCAGCTTCCAAGAAATAGCCCGTCAGTACATTCAAGACCATAAACTCCGTTGTGCTGGTGGATACCAAGGTCTTCGTTCGCGTCGCGATTTTCGTCCTGAAATTGCTGCTGCTGTGTTTGATGCCAAACCACCAGAAATCCTGAAACCGATTACAACCTCTAAAGGGATACATTTAATTTGGGTAGAGGCTATAGTTCAACCCCAATTAGATGAAGAGTTACGCCAAAAAATTATCAACGAATTATTTTCAGATTGGTTAAAGCAACAAATAGCGAGTATGAAAATCGCGACTCATTTGGATGTGCATAGCAATTTACAAACTCAAGAAGAATTTCTGAAGCAAGCTTAAAAAAGTGAAAACCCTATTATTTAGCAAATTTAAATAACAAAATATAGCATTCCTATTTGAATTAAAAACATCTCGTGATGGCAGTAACCTCTTAACAGGTACCGGGAAATAGAATTGTTTAAAAATCATTTAGAATCGCTATATATTTGTTAAGACTTCCAATGAAACTTTATGTAAATAAAGCTTTTGTTAGTAAATTTTCGTTTTTAAACTGAATTTGTGATTTTTGCTTTTATACAGTTTTCAGATGAGGATGCATAGAAAAAACTCACCACGCACCTGTTCTTACTCTTCTTAATTCCCCTTGTAAAGGGGAGATTATCCGGGCTAAAAATAATGTGTAGCTTTATCAAGAATTGGTATTAGTATGTTCCAAATCTTTTTAGTTATTTGATTTTGAAGAGACAACAGTTGTTCGGTTTTTATAAAAACTAAATATTTTATTTTTTTAGACAAGAAATATTGTTTTTTGTCTAAAATTTTCATTTTTATTACGCTATTAAAACGATAGATATTTATCTAGATATTTTTCAAATTTACTAAAAATCAACAATGATTCTTTTGAAAAAAGTAGTTGACTTTTTAAATAGATAAGTTATAGTAAAAGTGTGAAAAACAAAAACAAATTTTTCACAAATAATTCCCAAAACAAGTTAATTCCCAGGAGAAAACAATGATTATTTCCGATCTTAACTACTTGGAAGTTGCTACTGAAGCTACTGTAGTTGGTGGTCTTACTTTCAACAAAGCCTTAGTTTCCAACACAACTGCAAACTCTACATTTACCAACACTAGCGTTGTTAATGATATCTTCAATAAGTATGCAAACATCAGCATTAAGTCAAGCGTAACTGGTAACTCAGGTTCTGTTGCATTTGACAACGAAGCTGTTGGCAACAACACCAACACTCAAGCTGCTATTTCTCAATTAGTTGTTGCAGGTCAAGTATCTAGCCAATCTGGCTTGATCGTTGCAGCTGCTAACTAGTATCTAGGGCTAATTAAGTCATAGAAGTAGCCCCAAACGGGCCCGTTTGGGGCTACTTTTAAAGGTGTAGATACTCTCAAAGATTATTCCCCAAGAGTTTAGAAAGTAGCCCTCGTCTCGTTTTGATTGAAGTTTTCAACCTACTAGCGACGGAAGATATGTTTCTGGATCTCGAAATTATTCTTGAATAAAGAAAGAGATAGAAAATTCACTCCATATTTTAAGCCCTTCTTATGCAAGGGTTTTGTTAGGTTTAGAAAACATATTTCAAAATGAGCAAATGAGAACAAGAAGAGTTGACTTTTTGTATCTAGAGACAATTTTCTAGTTACAATGCGTCAGCTTTTTCAACATGATTAAAACTAACTGAGGTTCCGTCTTTAGAATCTGTAGATGATTTTTGAAAAGATTAAATATCTTAGGTTGGGCTATTCCCACTCTATGTTATAGTTCAAAAATCAAACAAAATTCCATAGGAATTTTGCTAGTGAGAAGAGTTTTTCAAATGTTAGGAGGAAGAGAAACCATGATAATTTCCGATCTTGAGTATTTAGAGCAAATACCTGAGATATCTGCCGTATCTCTTATCAATGGTGGTGGGGCTATAGCAATTTCTGGATTTTCAGCACTTGCTTATGGTCAATTTACCAATACAAGTTCTCGAGTTAATAATAGGACAGTGACTGGAGATCGAAATTCTTTTGCAAGCAGTTCTGTTAGTGTTACCTCAGTTGCGTCTGGTAGTAATACTTTTTCGAACTCTTCGGCGTCCTCTTCTGCTTATGTGTCTTAACAGCATTCATCAATGCTGATTGCATATAATGCCAGTTGATATGTGACTGTAAAATTTTTTGTTTTAGGGTGAGGTTGACTTATGAATTTGAAAATGTTGAACTTGAATTTTTGTGAAGAAGCAAACTGTTTAGACTTTAGGAGAAACCAAGATGGCTTTTTTAAGAGGAACAGATAATAACGACAATCTTGTAGGTACCTCTATTGCCGATCAAATTTTAGGTCGCAAAGGAAATGACAACTTAGTAGGATTAGGTGGAGGTGACGTAATTCAAGGAGATGAAGGTGACGACATCATCTCTGGTGACGGTACTGTTAATTTGACTGACCCCAACAACCCCATATTTCCCGAAAGTGCTAGCGACGGCAACGATACTCTTTCTGGAGGTGAAGGCAATGACACCATTGGAGGAGGTGGCGGTAACGATATTCTCAATGGGAACAACGGTGACGACAGGCTCTACGGCGGAAGCGGCAACGATACTATGAATGGAGGTGATGGTGTTGACCTCCTGATTGGCGGTGCAGGAGATGACTTGCTTGACGGCGGAGCAGGAGACGATCAATTAGATGGCGGAGAGAATAATGACACCGTTAGAGGTGGTTTTGGTAATGACATATTAATTGGTAATAACGGAGATGACTTCCTTGATGGTGGTTTTGATAATGACCAACTTGATGGAGGTGAAGGCAACGATCGACTGGATGGCGGCAACGGCAATGACCAGATCTTTGGTGGCTTTGGTAATGATAACCTCTCAGGTGGGATCGATAATGACTTGATTGTTGGCGAGAGTGGCAATGATGACATTAATGGCGGTCTTGGAAACGATCAAATTTATGGAGACAGAGATTTCCTTGGTGGACCCGACGGTAATGATACTATAAATGCTGGAGAGGGAGATGATACCGTTTTTGGGGGTGGTGGTTCCGATAACATCGCAGGAGGTGTGGGAAATGACTACCTTGATGGAGGAGATAATAACTTTAATTTTGCACTGAACGATCTCGATCCTGCCTTTGGTGGTTTTGGCGGTAATGATACAATATCAGGGCAAGATGGCAACGACACGGTTATTGGCGGCTTTGGCAGCGATGTTCTCAATGGTGGCGGTAAAGCTGGTGAATTCGATATTTTAATTGGCGGTCTTTTCCTCGATTTAGATGGCGATGGTCAAGCAGAAAGTCTCTTTTCTGAAGGTGATTTTGGGATACCAACTTCAGATACATTTGTGCTAGGAAATGCCAATGGTAATTTCTATGCGGGTGGTTTTGGCACTCCAATAAGTGGTGTTATATTCGGCATTGACGACCGCGCTGATATATATACATTCGAGAATGGTGTCGATAAAATCCAAGTAAATAACCCAAGCCTGTTGCAGTATGATACATTGGGAACCTCAGATACATACCTTTTGTCACCAATAAATGGCGGTTATGAGGTTATTGGTAGTGTAATAGGATTCCAAGCCTCTTCCTTTAGTCCACTATCTACTGATTTTGCGAGTGGTACCTTCATTGCTCCTGCCTAGTGTTGTGTGTAGAGATGGATGTAACCAGATCTTGTTAAATGGGCAATTCTCAAGGTTCTGCTAGAATGAAGCCCCTTTAATAACTAGTTACTACAACCTTTTTACTACTGTGCATCGCTATATCAGGTGCGTCTGCCTCCACAAATTTACCTGACGCATAATTGTACATAATTATAGTATTAGCAAAACTTTTTTAAAAATCAGCACAACATAAATTTTTAATACTTTAGTTTAATATCCCATTATAACAATGAATACCACAACAGTTTTAGAATCCGAGTTAAACGCTCTCATTCAACTAGCTATAAATAAGTATCAGTCAGGTCAATTGGACGAGGCTGAGTCAATCTACAGATCGATATACGAGCAGTTAATACAAAATAAATTTGAAAATAAAATTTCCAAAGACTCCTTAAAAAAGTTACACCGTGTAATCATCCTAAACTTTGGAGATATTCTTCAGACTCAGGGAAAGTTAACCGAAGCAACTCAAGTCTATCAGCAATACCTCAAGATCGACCAAACCTTTGCTGATGTTTATAATAACTTGGGAAATATTTTTCAAGTACAGGGTCAATTAGAGTCAGCCAAAGAGTGCTACGAGAAAGCCATAGAAATTAAACCTAGCTTGGCTGAAGCATATAACAACTTGGGAATTATTCTTTCAGAACAAGATAAGTTGGAAGACGCTCTCCAAGTTTACCAGCAAGCTATAAAAATTAAGCCAGATTGGGTTGACACGTATTACAATTTGGGAAATCTTTTTCAAGAGCGAGGTCAGCTAGAAGCTGCGATGGATTCTTATCAGAAAGCCTTGAGCATTAAACCTGACTATGCTCCTGCTAGATTTGGCCTTTGTATGAGTCAGCTACCAATCATCTATTCTAGCGTTGATGAACTTCAGTTTAGGCTAACTCAGTATCAACAACATTTACAAGCGTTAGCTGATTACTATCAACTAGCCAACCCCGAAGAGCGAGCAGCAACAGCGAAGGTTATAGGTTACTTACAACCTTTTTATCTGGCTTATCAAGGCTTAAATGACCGACCATTACAGCAATTGTATGGAAAAACAATTTGTCAGATTATGGAAAGCGGTTATCCTCAGTGGACTCAACCAATTCCTATTCCTAAGATAGCAGCTAATGAAAAGATTCGAGTCGGTTTTGTTTCGGGGTTTTTTCGATATCATTCTAATTGGAAAATTCCAATTAAAGGGTGGGTAGAAAACCTTGATAAAAGTGAATTTGAACTGTTTGGATATTACACGGGGACAAAACAGGATCGGGAAACAGTTGAGGCTGCGAAAGCTTTTGACAAATTTACTCAAGGGCCTTTAGTGTTAGAACAATGGGCTGAAGTCATTGCACGAGATCGCCTGCATATTCTAATTTTCCCCGAATTTGGTATGGAGCCGATGACAGTTCGCTTGGGATGTCAGAGATTGGCTCCCATCCAAATGACTTCTTGGGGACATCCAGACACCAGTGGGCTGCCAACAATTGACTACTACTTGAGTAGCGATCTCATGGAACCTCAAGATGCTCAAGACCACTATAGCGAGCAATTAGTTAGATTACCAAATCTATCGATCTACTATACCCCCTTAGATCTTCAACCTTTAGCAGTTAGCAAAAGAGATCTTGGCATCGAAAAAGATGAAATCATGTTCTGGTGCTGTCAAGCATTGTATAAATATTTGCCCCAGCATGATGATGTATTTCCTAGAATCGCTAAAGCCTTGGGAAGGTGCAAGTTTGTATTTATCAGACGCTACGTTAGCGAACAGGTCGCTAACGTTTTTTGCGATCGCTTAAGGCAGGCTTTTGAGAATTTCGACCTGAATTATCAGGACTACTGCACTTTTGTGTCTTCCATGGAAGCCAGAAAATTTGCTGGTACTGCAGCGATCGCAGATATTTTCCTAGATAGCATTGGTTGGTCTGGATGCAACTCAACTTTAGAAGCGATCGCTCACAACGTACCAGTGGTTACCTTCCCAGGGGATTTGATGCGGGGACGGCATACTATGGCCATACTGAAAATGATGGGCATAGAAGAAACGATTGCTGCCACTAAAGAAGAATATGTGAAAATTGCAGTGCTTTTGGGTCAAGATGCTCAATACCGTCAATATATCTCTCAGCAAATTGCGGAGAACAAGCACAAGTTATATAACGACTTAAAACCAGTCAGAGCACTAGAAGATTTTCTTTTTAAGGTGTTGAATAAGCCAAGACGATTTAGCTCTCAAGAAGTCGCTGAAATGTTCCAACTTGCAGTTCAACATCATCAAGCAAATCGCCTAGCTGAAGCAAAGCACCTCTATCATCAAGTTCTGGAAAAACAACCCGAGCATCCCGAGACTTTATACAGTTTAGGTATAATAGCGCAGCAATTGGGACAACTTCAAACAGCCGAGCAGTGGCTAAATAAAGCATCACGAGTACAACCAGATTCTGTTAAGACTTGGTTCAGTTTAGGAAATTTGCATTTCGCTCAACAGCAGTATTCTGAAGCAGCGATCGCTTACAGTCAAGCTTTAGCCTTACGACCAGATTCACTCCCAATTTATAATAACTTGGGCTACGCCCTGCAACAACAAGGACTATTTGACGAAGCCGTTCGTTACTATCAGAAAGCTTTAGAGTTGAAGCCAGACTTCATCGAAGCCGAGGCAAATTTGGGAAATGCATTGTTTGCCCAAGGAAAGCTGTCCTCGGACGAACAAACTTACTACGCACAATTAAATCACAAGTTGGGAGAGATCCGGGAAAGAGCAGGCGATTTGAAGACGGCGGAAGCTTACTATCGTCAGGCTCGAGAACTTGCTCCCGAAGAAGGACAATATTACATCAACCTCGGTAAGATCTACCAACAGCAAAAAGATTTCTCCCAAGCCATAGCTGTTTATCGCGAGGGATTAAAACGCCTCAATCCCCGGTATGCAGAAGCAGTCGCCACCTACCAAAGCCCGGAAACCATTCCCGTAACCCCACCCGTCACTTTAGGAGAAGTCACTGTTGGAGCATATCAATTTCCTGCCATTCCTCCCGTAGCCAACCCCGAGCAACCGCGCCCATTCTGGAGTGTGGTAATTCCCGTTTACAATCGCATTGACTATCTACTCGAATCTTTGGCAAGCGTGTTGATGCAATGGCAAGGGGAAGAGGAGATGGAAATTTTGGTGATGGATAATGGCAGTACACCGCCTCTATTTGAAATGGTCAACAGTCTTGGGAGAGGAGTCATCCGCTACTACAGAAACCCGGAAAATCTTGGTGTTATCACAAATCATAATATAGGCATTGCCTTGAGTCGGGGTCGCTGGATTCACGTGCTTCATGACGATGATTGTGTTCTTCCCGGTTTTTATTCTCGCCTACAACAAAATCTAGAAGCGTGTCCTGATTCTGTGGGAGCAGCTTTTACAGGTTTTGAAAATATCAATGATAAAGGGCAAGCGATTTTCACCCAACAAGTGTATGGAGAGTACAGAGGTATAGTTCATCAAGATTGGTTACAAAAGATTGGAGTCTCCAACCCATTAAATATGCCTGCGGTGGTTATTCGTCGAGATGCTCACGAACGGTTGGGAGGTTTCTCTCCTCAGTTGACATATACTCCTGATTGGGAATTATACAAACGTATTGCTTCTTTTTACGATTGGTGGTACGAACCGGGCATTTTAGCACGTTATCGAGAACATTCTAACAATATCACTACTAACCTTTTACTAACTCAAAATCAGGGAAAAGATATCCGTCATGCAATTGAAATTTCAGACAGCTATTTACCAGTGAGCGATCGCGCAACGATTACCGCCCGCTCTCGCAGCCATTACTGGGATTATTATATGAAGCAAGCCGTCTTTGTACTACAAGCAAACGATGTTGCTGGTGCTTTCCAAATGCTTCATGAGGCTCTCATAATAGATAGCTCTTCTGTCGCTGTCGCAAAGTTATTTACTTGGCTGACTCAAAACGAAACGTCTTTGCTAGGGAATGAGATTGCCTCAAGATTAATCTCACTGCCATTGAATGAGAGCGGAGCAAAAGTTTGAACATCGTTATTACTTAACAAAACTTGATATGACAAGCGTTACCGAAGCTCTTCAACTTGCAATCCAACATCATCAAGCCAACTGTCTCGACCAAGCGGAGCAATGTTACCGTCAAGTACTCGCAGAACAGCCCGATCGGTTAGAAGCATTGCACGGGCTAAGCATTGTAGCACAACAAACAGGGCAGTTTCATTATGCTGAAGAGTTACTGAAAGCTGCTTTGGACTTTCAACCAAACTCAGTCAAAACTTGGTTCGACCTCGGTAATTTGCATCTGTCTCAAAGTCGTTTTGCTGAAGCCGTAGAATCTTATCATCACGCCTTAGCTCTGCAACCCAACTTAGTACCAATTTACAACAATTTGGGTTACGCTTTGCAACAAATGGATCAATGGGAAAAAGCGATCGCCTGTTATCAAAAAGCCTTAGATCTTCAGCCCAAATGTGCCGAAGCTGAGGCCAATTTGGGAAATGCATTGTTTGCCCAAGGAAAGCTGTCCTCGGACGAACAAACCTACTACGCACAATTAAATCACAAGTTGGGAGAGATCCGGGAAAGAGCAGGCGATTTGAAGACGGCGGAAGCTTACTATCGTCAGGCTCGAGAACTTGCTCCCGAAGAAGGACAATATTACATCAACCTCGGTAAGATCTACCAACAGCAAAAAGATTTCTCCCAAGCCATAGCTGTTTATCGCGAGGGATTAAAACGCCTCAATCCCCGGTATGCAGAAGCAGTCGCCACCTACCAAAGCCCGGAAACTATCCCCGTGACCCCACCCGTTACTTTCGGAGAAGTCACTGTCGGAGCGTATCAATTTCCTACCATTCCTCTAGTAGCAAACCCTGAAAAACCGCGACCATTCTGGAGTGTAATAATTCCCGTTTACAATCGCATTGACTATCTCCTCGAAGCTTTGGCGAGCGTGTTGATGCAATGGCAAGGGGAAGAGGAGATGGAAATTTTGGTGATGGATAATGGCAGTACAACACCACTCTTTGAAATGGTGAATTCCATTGGGGGAGGAGTCATCCGCTATTACAGAAACCCAGAAAATTTAGGTGTTATCACAAATCATAATATAGGCATTGCCCTGAGTCGCGGTCGCTGGATTCACGTGCTTCATGACGATGATTGTGTTCTTCCGGGTTTTTATTCTCGCCTACAACAGAGTTTAGAAGCGTGCCCTGATTCAATTGGCGTTGCTTGTACGGGTTTTGAATATATCAACGAGGACGGAAAAACTATTCAGCCTGGAGAAGTCGTTTCTTTATATGGAGAGCATCGAGGCATTATGCACTCTTGGTTGTCCCACATTGGTGTATGTGGCTTAGTCACAATTCCCGCTATGGTTGTGCGTCGGACAACTTACGAACGATTGGGAGGATATTATCCAGAGTTACCTGAAATTGCTGATTGGGAAATTTTTAAGCGCTTTGCTGCTTTTTGTGATTGGTGGTACGAACCCGGTATCCTGGCATGTTACCGCGAGCATACCCAAAGAATGTCACCTGAAAATATGCGTTCTGGAAAGATGGCAAGAGCTATCCGCCGTGCAATTGAGGTTTCTGAAACTTATCTTCCGGCTGAGCATCGGATTGAAATTACTGCCAAAGCTCGCCACCACAATTTCCACTATTGTTTGTCAAGGGCAAGTCTTCCTCTTAAAGCTGGAAATTTGACTGGAGCTTTACACGTACTTCAAGAAACCCTTAAAATAGACTCTTCTCCACAAGCAGTGGCAAACTTATTCGCCTGGTTAACTCAAGATGAATTGGCTCCGCTGCGAGAAGAAATTGTTTCCAGATTGTTCTCATTACCTGTCAATAGTGTTTAAAAATATTTAATAGAGGATTGCTATATATAGCAATCCTATTTGATTTATAAACAATACTTTTCCCTACCCCCTGCCCTCATGAAGTGTTTGTAATTCAAATAGGAGCTATATGACTTTAACTACCTATCATCTCTCATCAAAGTTTATGAACAAAAAAACAATAACAAATAACCAAAAATCTTATGGTGGCTGTCTCTTTTGTAGCTCTGAGTTAAACCATACTTTCGTAGATTTAGGTATGTCTCCTCCTTGCGAAAGTTATCGTAGTTTAGAACAGCTAAACGAAATGGAGCCTTTTTATCCACTCCATGCTTATGTTTGTGAAAAATGCTTTTTAGTACAACTTCAAGAGTATATTCGTCCTGAAAATATCTTTAGTGACTATGCCTATTTTTCCTCTTATTCTCAAACCTGGTTACAACATGCCAAGAACTATGTTGACATGGCAGTAGAGCGTTTTCAATTAAACTATAAGAGTCAGGTAGTAGAAATAGCTAGTAATGATGGATACTTACTACAATACTTTGTTTCTAAAGATATACCTGCACTCGGAATAGAGCCAGCTGCAAATATTGCCGAAGTAGCCATTAAGAAAGGTATTCCCACAGTCGTAAAGTTTTTTGGAGAAGAAACGGCAAGGGAACAATTGGCTAAAGGAAAACAAGCTGATTTACTAATTGGGAACAACGTCCTCGCTCATACTCCCTATCTGAATGATTTTGTCAAAGGATTGAAAATTCTACTCAAAGAACAGGGCGTAATTACCATGGAGTTTCCGCATTTGATGCGATTAAAAGAAGAAAATCAGTTTGACACGATTTATCACGAACACTTTTCTTATTTTTCTTTCATAACTGTAGAAAAGATTTTTGCTTTTCATGGTTTAACTATCTTTGATGTTGAAGAATTATCTACCCATGGCGGTTCTCTAAGGATTTATGCTCGTCACAATGAAGATTTTTCTAAACCTATTACCCAGAAAGTTTTAGAACTAAGACATAGAGAAGAAACATCTGGCGTTACAAATTTAGACTACTATTCTTCTTTTAGCGAACAAGTTAAAGAAACTAAACGTAAATTACTCGATTTTTTGATTAAAGTAAAAAGAGAAGGGAAATCCATTGTGGGTTATGGCGCTCCTGGAAAAGGAAATACTCTTTTAAATTACTGTGGTATCCGCACTGATTTTCTTGACTACACAGTAGATCGTAGCCCTTACAAACAAGGTTTATTTTTACCCGGAACTCACATTCCCATTTTTCACCCAGATAAAATTCAAGAAACTAAACCAGACTATGTATTAATTTTGCCTTGGAATTTAAAGGACGAAATTATGGTACAGATGTCTTACATTCGAGATTGGGGTGGTCAATTTGTAGTTCCCATTCCAGAAGTTCAAATTTTTGCTTAACAACAGATCTTTTTAATAAGAATTTATCTTTTGAAAAACGGAGATATAAAAAATGAAAGTTGTTTTGTTTTGTGGTGGTTTGGGAACGAGAATTAGAGACTATTCAGAAACCATTCCCAAACCGATGGTTAATGTTGGGTATAGACCGATCTTATGGCACGTCATGAAATACTATGCCCACTACGGGCATAAAGATTTTATCTTGTGTCTTGGTTACAAGGCTGACACAATTAAGAGCTATTTCTTGAATTATAATGAATGGATTTCTAATAATTTCACTTTATCAAATGGAGGTGATATTAAATTATTTAATCGTGACATTCAAGACTGGAATATTACTTTTGTAGACACTGGTTTAACTGCTAATATAGGTCAAAGATTTAAGGCAGTTGAAGAATATTTAGAAGGAGAAGATGTTTTCTTAGCTAACTACAGTGATGGCTTGACAGATTTGCATTTACCTACTTACATCGATCATTTTTATAAAATTGATAAAATTGCGAGTTTTTTATGTGTAAGACCAAGCCAAACCTTTCACTTAGTTGACTTAGATGAACAAGGTTTGGTACGGGATATCAAAGATGTTAAGCATCGTGACATCTGGATTAATGGGGGATACTTTATTTTTAAAAAAGAAGTTTTTCAATTTATTAATCAAGGAGAAGAACTAGTGCTCGAACCTTTCCAAAGATTGATAAAGAGAGAACAACTTTTTGCTTACAAGTATACTGGCTTCTTCGGAGTCATGGATACTTTTAAAGAGAAACAACAATTGGATGATATGTATGCTCGTGGTGAAAGACCTTGGGAGGTATGGAGAGATAAACAACTAGAGGTATCTCGTGCATGATAAGCATTAGTTTTGATAAAGCAGATTGCTCGGAGTACAAGATTCTTTGTTTGGGTGCTCATTGTGATGATATTGAAATTGGCTGTGGGGGTACAATCTTAAAGCTGATCGAAAAATATCAAAATATTATCCTTTACTGGGTCGTTTTCAGTTCTAATGAGCAAAGAGAAAAGGAAGCACGTGACAGCGCTAATACTTTTTTAAAAGAAGTACAGACTAAAAAAGTACTCGTAAAAAATTTTCGAGACGGATTTCTTCCTTTTCATGGCTTAGATGTGAAAGAGTGCTTTGAGCAGTTAAAGAAAGAGTTTTCACCAGATATAATTTTTACTCACTACCGCGACGATCGCCATCAAGATCATCGCTTAATTTCCGAGCTAACTTGGAATACCTTTAGAAATCACTTAATTTTAGAATATGAAATTCCAAAATATGATGGCGATTTAGGTATTCCCAATTTCTTTGTTCATTTAGATGAAGCATTGTGTTGCCGTAAAATTCAGTATATTCAAGATGCATTTATCTCACAAAAGAATAAACAATGGTTTACGGAAGAAACTTTTCGTTCAATTTTAAGGATTCGAGGGATTGAGTCTAATTCTCCGAGTCAATACGCAGAAGGATTTTACTGTAGAAAAATCTTTTTTTAAAAAAGGTTTTACATCATTAGGAAATTGACCTATGCCTGAAGCTGAGCTATCAAAAACGATAACATTTTCCTATGACGAATCTGATGATAACAGCATGGGAAATGAACTTTATCAATTCATCTGTAAGCTTTATCCAATTTGTCGCAGCATTACAGGAAATGGTACTCGCAAAACTCTGCAACTCCTTCAAGAAGATATTCCTTTAAAAATCCATGAAATTCCAACAGGGACTCAGGTTTTTGATTGGACTGTTCCTAAAGAATGGAATATCAAAGATGCTTATATTAAAAATTCCAAAGGCGAAAAAATTTTAGAATTTGCTAACTCAAACCTGCATATTCTTAATTACAGTATTCCAATTCACAAGAAAGTAAATCTTCAAGAATTAACAGATCATTTGTTTACAATTCCAGAACACCCTACTTGGATTCCATATCGGACTTCATACTATAAGGAAACCTGGGGATTTTGCTTAACTCACCAACAATACTTGGAACTTCAAGATGACGAATATGAGGTTTTTATTGATTCTTCCCTTGAACCCGGTTATCTGACTTATGGTGAATACTTTATTCCTGGAGAAAGCTCAGATGAAGTGTTAATCTCTTGCCATATCTGTCATCCTTCACTTTGTAACGATAATTTATCTGGAATAGCGATCGCAGTTTCTTTAGCAAAACACATTAACCAAGTTACGCCATACTATTCTTACAGATTTCTTTTCATTCCGGGAACTATTGGTTCAATTACCTGGCTAGCTTTAAATGAGATAAATGTATCCAAAATCAAACACGGTTTAGTTTTGACATGTTTGGGTGATGCAGGAAAATTTACTTACAAAAAAAGCCGCCGAGGCGATACTGAAATCGATAAAATTGTAACTTATATTCTTAATAACACAACAAAAGATTCTAAAGTTATAGATTTCTTTCCTTATGGGTATGATGAGCGACAATACTGCTCTCCAGGATTTAATTTAGCTGTTGGTTGCTTAATGAGATCGCCACACGGCAGTTTTCCTGAATATCACACATCAGCAGATAATTTGGATTTTATACAACCCCAATACCTTGCTGATTCATTATCTAAATGTATATCAATATTATCTATCCTCGACAATAATAAGATTTATCTCAATCAAAATCCTAAATGCGAACCACAAATGGGTAAAAGAGGTTTATACAAAGCAGTCGGAGGTTATAAAAATGATGAGCTAAATCAAATGGCACTTTTATGGGTTTTGAATTTGTCTGATGGACATCATACACTATTGGATATTGCTCAAAAATCCGGAATAACATTTGATGAAATCAAGTATGCTGCTGATGCATTGCTGAAACACGATTTGTTAAAAATTCTTTGAGCTTTTGAACACAACTTGAGTACAATAGGTGGTAAAATCATGGAACGCAAACAAGTTATATTTAAACGGATAGTTTCACCAGATGGTAAAACTATTGTTGACCTAAGAAGTATTGCCAAGACATCTGGCGATGGTCAAAATGAAATTCATCAAAATTGGTCAGTCGAGGATAATCAAATTCAGGCTAGTCAAAATATTTCCGTTAATATTTCATCTAGCGGTCACTCTGCAAAATCTTCACAGGCTGCTTCTATTTCTATCAACAAGCATCAATAACAAAAACATGGATACTCTGTATCATTCACATGGTTTTTGAATCTTAATAAGTTCAAACTGAAAACAAGACACCAAGCCTTAATAGCTATCTTTCTCACCGACAAGCCAGTTAATAAAAACTCAAGAGTTCAGACACAAATTGAACTCTTGAGTATATTTCAATCAACTTTGTTTTACACCTTACATTTTCACTATGATTATTTCTGATTTAAGTCATCTGGAAACCACTTTTGAAGACGCTGCAATTATAGGTGGTAGTAATGGAATCTTATTCGTTGTTGGAGAAACAGCTTATGATAAGTTAAAAATCCTTAGCGCAACTGGCACAATCTCTATTAAAGAGTTACTTAAAAATGGTGTTATAGCTAAAGGTAAAGGTTTTGTTATAGCACTAGGCTCCGATCTAATTGATGCTACAGCTACAGTGAGTGTTTCTGGAGATGCTGAAGGTACAAAAACTGTAATCAAGGCTGAGGGTTATTCTGCTGATAACAGTACTAGTGCGATCTCCATCAGTCAGATTACTGTAAAACCCATTACTCTCGCTTCTCCAAGCTAAAAACACAATTTCGGCTTAATTGAATCACCCAGGATAGACACATGGAAGACAACAAAATATCTAACCATCAAATGGAAATTAATGACCTAATCGATCTTGCCATTACTAATGCGGCGATCCGAAGAGGATTAGTAGAGGGAGAGGATTGTTTAGCTTTATCTGATGACGAAGCTACAAAAGTTACTGGTGGCGCGACAATTAGTACAGATGTAAAATCTATAAACACTAAGACTCCACCAACAGTAGCAGGGTTTAAACCAATTTGTCCGCCGCTTATAGTGGGACTGATTGCACAGGATTACAATAAACTTGCTTAATTTTTTGCCTTCAAGTGTTAAAGATGCTCTTTCAATGGAGGCTAAATTAATGGAAGACATTACTCCCAAGCAAACAACTCTTTGTCCTAGTGCTAGACCCGAATCCGTAAATGGTGTTGTCTTTGGCATAGTTGCTGGAACAGCGATCGCACCTCGTATAGCCTATCTCAAAAAGCCCCTGCCCGTTACAGATGAACTGATGGCAAAGGCTACTGGATCGGTTACACCCGCAGAGATTTTCCGAACTGCAGCATCCTGCGCGGAATCAGGCTGTCAGCATTTTGATGGCAAAGACTGTCGTCTATCAATGCGGATTGTCGAAAAATTGCCTGCGGTAGTAGAAGAACTACCACCCTGTTCTATCCGCCGAAATTGTCGATGGTGGCAGCAAGAAGGCAAAGCAGCTTGTATGCGATGTCCGCAAATTGTGACAGATAACTATTCTTCATCCGAACAATTACGTCAAGCAGCAAATCCTGCTACAGATCCTTCCATTAATTTTCAATCTTCATTGGAGTAAAACCTCATTCCCAGGAAAGAATCATCATGTCCCTAGAAATTTTTGAAAAAGTCAAAGACTTTCTTGTCAAACTAGTTAAAGACGAAGCCTTCCGAACTCAACTCATGAGCGGGAAAGCGGAAGAAGTTAAAAAAGCTCTAGAAAATGGTGGCTATAACTTTTCTCAACAAGAATTTGAAACAGCCGCTATTCAAATATTAGAGTTGAAAGAATTAGGTGAGTTTCACGAACTTAGCGAAGAGGAATTAGTAGGAGCTTTTGGTGGTATTACAAGCATCAATGATAGAGTTATTCAACCATTATACGGCGTTATATATTGGCCTCCGAAAGGATGTCTAAAACCATGTATAAAACCAAAGCCAATTGACCCGCAACCGATGTACGGCATAGTTATCGATCCACCCGTACAAGCGCTATACGGAGTCGTTGCTCCATCAGAACTACAATAGCCCTAAGCTGACTTATTAGGGTTGTCATTTGTCATTGGTCAGTGGTCATTAGTTACTGGTCACTGGTGACTTATCTTTAAATTACAAACGACAAATGACAAATGACAAACGATAAATAACAAATAATTATTATGGCATATCATCGCAAAAGTTATGCAGTCTGGGAAATTACTTTAAAGTGCAATTTAGCTTGTAGCCATTGTGGTTCCCGTGCTGGAAATACTCGCTCTAAAGAACTTTCAACAGAAGAAGCTTTAGATCTTGTCAAACAAATGGCAGAAGTTGGGATTAAAGAAGTTACTCTCATCGGTGGTGAGGCATTTTTGCGTCCAGATTGGTTGGAAATTGCCAAAGCTATTAACGAGGCAGGTATGTTATGTGGTATGACTACTGGCGGTTATGGGATTTCATTAGAAACTGCACGTAAAATGAAGGCAGCGGGAATTCGCACTGTTTCCGTTTCCATTGACGGCTTAGAAGAAACTCACGATCGCCTGCGAGGAAGGAAAGGTTCTTGGAAATATGCTTTTCAAACCATGCGCCATTTACGAGAAGTTGGTATTTCCTTCGGTTGCAACACCCAAATAAACCGCTTGTCAGCGCCTGAGTTTCCTTGTATCTATGAATGCATTCGTGATGCTGGTGCTCGTGCATGGCAAATTCAACTCACCGTCCCCATGGGTAATGCAGCCGATAATGCGGACATACTCCTTCAACCCCATGAACTACTGGATATCTACCCCATGCTAGCTCGTGTCGCCCGTCGCGCCTACCAGGAAGGAGTTCAACTCCAAGCCGGAAATAATATTGGTTACTATGGTCCTTACGAACGGCTGTTACGGGGACGGGGAAACGAGCATGAATTCTCATTTTGGCAAGGTTGTGGTGCAGGGCTTTCCACTCTGGGAATTGAAGCCGACGGAGCAATCAAAGGTTGTCCCTCATTACCTACTACCGCCTACACAGGTGGTAATATTCGAGAGCATTCTTTGCATGACATTATTGAAAATTCAGCACAACTGCGTTTAAATCTGGGAGCAGGAACGCCTGAAGGCACAAAACATCTATGGGGTTTCTGTAAAACCTGCGAATATGCAGAACTTTGCCGTGGAGGTTGCAGTTGGACGGCTCATGTTTTCTTCGATCGCAGAGGTAATAATCCTTACTGTCATCATCGCGCTCTTGTTTATCAAGAACGAGGTTTGAGAGAGCGTGTTATTCCTAAAGTGAAAGCACAAGGACTACCCTTTGATAATGGTGAATTTGAGCTAATTGTGGAGCCTATAAGTACTCCTCTACCAGAAAACGATCCATTAAACTTTTGTGCTGATAATATTCAGTGGTCTGAAAGTTGGCAGAACAAACCCGAAATTTCTTACTCATTGATGGAGCAATAGCTCGTGATGGAAAATATAGAAATTCTCAAAATTCAAGAAAAAAACACCGACGTTGATTCATCTTTTGATGAATTAGAAAAAACTCCTCTGCTTCCTCGTTCAGCTTGGAACAGGCAATTAAGCCATTTAAAAGAAGTTTTTAAAGCCAAGCAAGCTTTAGATAAAATAGAACAGATTTATAAAGATTCTAAAAATCTTAAAGAGTCGAAGTATTCGTGATGAAAACTTTACCATCAATATGAAATCTTTCCTTCCCAAATGCATGGGTTTTATTCTCTATTTCCCCAGGGAAGATGGGATTAGAGGATGAGGTCAATAAAGTTTTAGCACATTTAAAGTGCTCACTTTGACTTTGCCATAATGAGGATGCTTGAAAAGTCATGATTGATGGATTAAATATTTTTTACACCACCCTAACCCAGAGCTTGCAAAAGGGAGGGAACTAAGTTTTTCTTATTTCCCCCCTTTCCTAGAGGGGACTAAGGGGGGTAATAATGTATAAAAATGGTAACTAAACACTTTTCAAATATCCTCGTTATAGCGAAATAAATTTACTAATTTTTTTAATTTAAACAATTCTAAATTTTATTGAAATTAAAGTTATTATGAATTACTATTTTAAGTAATTTCTTATAAAAGAAATACAAAATAATTATAATAAATATGTAATAATAAAAATGCCAAGATCGAGAATTTAGGAAAAGTATTTCTAGCTATGATTATCTCTGATTTAAGTCATTTAGATATTCTTTCTGAAGATGATGCAATTTTAGGAAGTGCTGGAGCTACAGTTAGCACGAATGCTACAGCTTCTGGTGACTATACCCAAACTAAGGCTGTAACTAAATCCTTTGCTCTACCGTTGGGTAATAATGGTTCTCTGGCTATCGGTATTGGTTATGCTCAAGCATCTGCAGTGGATTCACAAGATGCTAGTGCTGTGACTTCTGTTTCCGGATCTGCTAACGGAGATATCAATTTTGTTATTGGGAAAAATTATTCCACCGATAATGGTCCTAGGGCTAGAGCGGGAGGTGTTGTTCTTGCAGTAGGAATCGATATTCCTGGATAAATGCGCTTAACTAAAATCAGACTTGAGACGGGTGCATCTCGCAAATTTTCAGAGTCGCTATTTGAATGTATTGTCAATGCGATTGCTGAAGTTTTTGGACTCATAAACAAACTTTGCGATCGCACTGACTTTCATTAAAATGCTGAGGCACGAAGCCTCATCTCTTGAGTGCGGGGTGCTGACGTTAAACCTCTGCAGACACTTTTGACTCTGAAGAGGATTCTAAAGATTTTCCTTTGCGTTTACCCTTTAATACTAAGCTAACAACTGCACTTGGCGCAAGTAAAGCAAGGATACTTGAAGGTTCAGGTGCTTGCACTTTAGCCTGATTTCTCCTAATTTCCACTAGTGCTAAAACTGTGTCTTGAGTTATCTCTCGGTTTAAAGAACCTTTAACAGACGCCGTAATAAATTCATTGTTGCCTCCAAAGCTATAGTTATATTCACTTTCTGGCTCAAGGAAGGTAATATTTTCACTTTTATCCAGTGCAAGGAAATCGTCGTCTCCAAGAGTATTTAAATTTCCCACAAGGCTAAAGAAATCTAAAACACGCTCTCGCTCTGTGTCAACTAAGGCTAAAAATATATCTCCAGCTGCTCTTGCATTTTCTCCAGGAGGATTGTCTATTGATGTTTCTAGATCTAAATTAGCTGTAAAATCAAAACGAAAGGGTGTATTTGCCTCTACATTGAAGAAGCCGCGAACTATAGTTTCACTTTTTGCCAATCCCAAGTAATTTCTCGTTTCACCTAAGGCTGTACTTAAAGATGAAGTAGATGCGAAGGATGGTTCCGTCAGAAACCCTGCTTGCGCGTCAGCAAAAGCATTTACCAAACCTTGCTTTGAAACAGCCAGTGTGTCAGTGTCAGCTACACTATCAGTCAAAAAGGGTTTTTGACTG
The DNA here is from genome assembly GCF_045999855.1 of Tolypothrix campylonemoides VB511288_2. Lineage (NCBI taxonomy): Bacteria > Bacillati > Cyanobacteriota > Cyanophyceae > Nostocales > Tolypothrichaceae > Tolypothrix > Tolypothrix campylonemoides. The sequence continues at coordinate 81,047 of NZ_JBFPMW010000013.1, read as the reverse complement.
AAGTTGATATAGAGTGATTCGCCTTGAGACGTTGCAAAGGTAGCAGCATAACTAGGTGATACGGCTAATACAGAACCTGCGATCGCAGGAGTCGCAAACAGCAAAAAGTGCTTTGCTCTTTGTAAGTGTGGGTTTATAGTTCTCATCTGTATGTAATTTTGAATGGATGCAAAACTTGGCAATCTCAACCTGTAAGCCAGGAAAATACCTAGCTCACTCCGAACCTATTGCCAAACAATTTTTCTTCAAACAAAGAATGCTTGTATCAGTCTTTATGGCTAAAAGACTGTGGTAAATACTATGTACCCCTGGGAGGTCAATTTTTACTTACGTAACTATACTACTGTTCTCAAACTATGTCTCGTGTAAACTTTCCATAATATATTGTCAAATTTACACAAAAGTTTTTTTATCAAATTTTTATAAACTCATCAATTTAATACAAATTTCTGAAATATTGAGGTTGTAGCGTCGAATCTACCCCCCTTAGTCCCCTAGGGCTGTTTCATTTTCCAAAGAAAAAACCTCAAACTCTTATTTGTCCGTTCTTTACCTGGGATAGTTCACAAACTGGAAACGATGCTTTGAGGTTTTCAAGTTTTATCTACGAAGAATGAAACAGCCCTACCCTTGGAAAGGGGGAAAATTAGGATTCTCAGTTCCTTATACAAGGAGAAAATCGTCTTTTCACGTTATCTCAATAGGAATCAGCCATCCTTAATTTTCTTTACCTGTACAGAATCTCCAACAGAGGCGTTCCCTACAGTGTATACACAAGTCTATAATACCTAGCCGATATACCGAGGTTTTAGCGTTATTTTACGCAATCCTAAACCTCCCTTTTTTAACTACGGCGTACACAAAAGTCTCCTAAAATGCCTTCTGACAGTTTCGATCCCCCCCTAGCCCCCCTTAAAAAGGGGGGAAATTTCTTCAAGTCCTCCGATAAATTGGGGGGTTTTGGGGGCTCTCTAAAGATGCGTACACCACCGTAGCCCTTTTTTAAGAAGAGAAAATTTTTATACAACCACATTTTTTTTATATAATTTTTATTTTAAACTTAATATAAAGAGAATTTAAAGATTTGATGAAGATTGTTTTTTTAAAGGCAGAAACCCTTGACTAAGTACTAAGAAGTTTTACTATTAGTGAACAGTAGTTTGATACACAGACTCAAGAAATGTTGCTTCGTCATTGAAATTATCTTTCAGGGATTTCAAATTTCATCAGAGTTTGCGTATTCAAACCAATTCTTTAAGGTTGCAAACAAGAGCCACAATTTTGGTACTTAAGGGTAGGCTTTGGAACCATAAAGACTTGGTACACTACGTTTTCACATAGCTAATAATTTGCTGTAGTTATTCTTATATACAGCAATCCTATTTGATTTATAAAAAACAAGTTGAATGGCATTGCCTACTAAAAAATACGATGTGGGCATTGCATACCATACAGTACCTAAAATTGTTGATAAATAATTTAGGATTGCTATATTGATGTTTTTAGGAATATTCCCAAGTGAAATTATTCCCAACAATGGAAGAAAACCATTAGTAAAACATGAAGAATGTAGACAAGAAGATTGCAATAGATGGTCAGGTGTGCTATAAATTTTTAACACCTTTTCAGCGCAAAATTCTAATTAAGAATTTACAAACAAATTTACAGCCAGAATACCGTCGAAGGCTGGAAATTATGTTAATGGCAGACCAGGGGAAATCGCAAACTCAAATCTGCGAGATATTAGGTTGTTCAAAAGAAATGGCGCGTTACTGGAGCACTGTGGCAAAAGCGGGGCTAGCACATAAATGGCAAGAACAACCGAAAGGCAGACCCAAGACAGTTAATGACCAATACATTGAAAGATTAAAAGAATTGGTGAGATATAGCCCTCGCGAGTATGGATATGGATTTGATACGTGGACTGCTCAATGGTTAAGCAAACATCTAGCTCAAGAATTGGGCATTGAAATTAGCGATCGCCATATCAATCGCTTGCTGAAAAAAATGGGACTTTCCAAAAAACAAAAAAGCTCTTCTAACAAAGCAGTCAGAAACCAGCCTAAGGATGCAGCGATCGCGATCGATGACTTGCAATCCAACGTTGAGCCAAGTTTCCATTGGTCATTCAATTTAATTCAGCATAACTAGTACACGAAGGCAGAAGTCCGCTCGTCAGAGGAGCCACTACAGTGGACGGGTTCCACAGGCTTCAGCAAGTGGTGAGTCCAGTCCTACAGGCGGTGAGACCAGTGCTGCAGGCGGGTTTCCCGCCGTAAGCGACTGGCGTATAGCCCTGCGGGCATAGCTTCGCATCGTGGAGCGTGTGCTTGCACATAGCGTCTGTGCTCCTGAGATACGCGTAAGAGCGTGGCAGAAGGTGCCAAAGTTTTGATTGACAGCTTTTTGCTTGTTACTAATGGTTGCTTTATTTACGCCAACCTGTACTAGTCAGTGGTTAGTAGATAGTCGTAAGTCGTTAGTAGTTAACAAATAACAACTAACCGCTGACCACTCACAATTAACCATTAACAATTAACCATTAACCAATATGTTATCAGAGTTTTCTTTACAACAACTCGGTCAACAACTTATCAGTATCTTAGGTGAGAAACTTCCAGAACAAGAACTTGCTTCATACCAGACAATGGTAGAGATCGTAGAACCACCAGCAGCAAAGCAGTTTTGGCACTCAACAAATACTCATACTGGAATTTATATAGTCCTTACTGGAAAAGTAAGACTGCTAGATAGTTCTGGTAATTTAATTTCCACCCTCGAAGTCGGAGCATCATTTGGTGAAGTGACTCTTTTTCCAAACGAGAATTTCAGCCCCTATGCTGCTAGAGCTTCATATAACTTGAAGCTTTGCTATCTAAACAAACAAATCTTGCAAATTTTAATAAGTAAATATCCCAATATCCAAGCTCACTTGTTGGCTCGCGCAGAAAGTTGGGAGCGACTTCTAAATTCTTACCAACAAGAGGCGGACACATCATATCAAGATGTATCCATGACTTCTGGCTTAAAGATTGACGAGCGAAAAAGCCATGACTACACTTCTGTTCCAATAACAGAGCGAAGGAAAGTCATTCCATTTCCCTCGCAGACCATAGCACAACCAAAACAAAAAAGATCGCGTGTTTACTTTCCCAATCCCAAAGTCAGAGTAGGGCAAATATGGGGACGACTGACGCGGCGCTATCCGTTCTTTGAACAACAAAGCCTTGCAGACTGTGGTGTAGCCTGCTTGGTGATGATTGCTCGCTATTGGGGAAAGCGCCTGAGTGTCAATCGATTGCGAGAATTAGCCAATGTTAACCGTAGTGGAGCCTCTTTGCGTGCATTAGCAGCAGCAGCAGAAAGCATTGGTTTTTCTACCCGTCCTGTAAAAGCTAGTTTCGATAAATTAGCAGAACAACCCCTACCCGCGATCGTGCATTGGGAAGGCAAACATTACATTGTCGTGTATGAAATTACTTCCAAATATGTGATTGTTGGCGATCCTGCTGTTGCTCAACGGAAGCTGAGCCATGCAGAGTTCAAAAGGGGTTGGACGGGTTATGCATTGTTATTGCAACCTACAGCACGACTCAAAGAAAGCCAAGAAGCGAGTACGCCGTTTTGGCAGTTATTCGAGTTAGTCAAACCACATACGACTGTTCTAGTAGAAGTCTTCTTGGCTTCTGTGTTTATTCAGGTTTTTGGGCTGGTCACACCTTTATTTACACAGTTGTTATTAGACCGAGTGATTATCCAAGGTAGCACCATTACCTTAACTGCTATTGGTCTGGGCTTGGTGATTTTTGGTTTGTTCCGCGTTGCGATGAACGGACTACGACAATATTTGCTGGATCACACGGCAAATCGAGTAGGAGTCTCTTTGTTGGTGGGGTTTATCAAACATACCTTCCGCTTACCCTTAGCCTTTTTTGAGTCTCGTTACGTTGGTGATATTATTTCTCGCGTTCAGGAGAATCAAAAAATTCAGCGCTTTCTTACGGGAGAAGCACTGTCCATAATTCTTGATTTGCTTACAGTAGTTGTTTATATAGGATTGATGTTTTGGTATAGCTGGCAAATGGCATTGCTAGTGCTATTGGTTATACCACCCTTTTTCCTATTAGCTCTGATAACCACGCCTTTACTCCGCCGTATCAACCGTGAGGTGTTTAATGCTTTAAGCGAAGAGAACAGTTATTTGATTCAATCTCTGACGGGAATTCGTTCTATCCGGTCAATGGCAATTGAGCAAACAGTTCGCTGGCGTTGGGAAGAACTCCTAAATCAGTTGATCAAAAAAATGTTTGGCGCTCAAGTCGTTGCAAACCAACTACAAATTTTCAGTTCTACCATCGAATCTTTGGCAACGACAGGATTACTGTGGTTTGGAGCATGGTTAGTGATTCAAAACCAACTATCCATCGGGCAACTTGTTGCTTTCAATATGCTGTTGGGTAATGTCATTCATCCTTTTCAGCGTCTAACAGTTCTGTGGAATCAATTGCAAGAAATTGTTGTAGCCACCGAGCGGATTAATGATGTTCTCGATGCAGAACCAGAAGAAGATTTACTTTTATCACCCCGCCAGTCCTTACCAAGACTTTGCGGTCACATTCGCTTCGAGAATGTCACATTTCGCTACCATCCAGAAAGCGACACAAACATACTGGAAAACATTAACTTTGAAATCCAGCCCAATCAAACTGTAGCGGTTGTGGGGCGTAGCGGTTCTGGTAAAACTACGCTTTCTAAATTAATCTTGGGATTATATCCTCCCACTACAGGTAAAGTCTCGATAGATGGTCACGATGTAGCTAATATTTCTCTCAAATCGCTGCGTTCTCAAATGGGTGTTGTTGACCAAGAGACTTTCTTATTTGGCGGTACGATTCGAGAAAACATCAGCATTGCTCACCCAGAAGCCACTCTAGAAGAAATTGTTGAGGCGGCGCGTTTAGCAGGCGCAGATGAATTTATTCGACAACTACCACTTGGCTACGAAACTCAAATTGGTGAAGGTGGCGGAATGCTTTCTGGCGGTCAACGTCAGCGTTTAGCGATCGCTCGTGCATTGTTAGGTAATCCCCAGTTCCTAATTTTTGATGAAGCCACCAGTCACCTAGATGCAGAATCAGAACGTATCATTCAGAACAACTTGAAGACTATTCTCAAAGGACGTACTAGCTTGATTATTGCTCATCGCCTCTCTACCATACGCGATGCTGACTTGATTTTGGTGTTAGACCAGGGGATTTTGATCGAAAGCGGTACTCATGATGAATTAGTCGCGAAAAAAGGACATTATTACTACCTCAATCAAAAACAACTCACTCAAGCAGGTTGAGTCATTTGTCACTGGTCACCGATCGGTTTTGTTGGGTTTCGTTCCTCAAACGCCACATCGCTCAACGGGGGGAACCCTCCGCAGTTGCTTCAACGGGGGGAACCCCCGCAACGCACTGCTCTCCACACGCGAGTGGCTCCCCAACCTACGGTCACTTCCTCATTCTCTATCCCCTTCATATGGCTAATCTATCTAATAATTCATCATCAACATTCTCTCCCTCTGAGGAGCGACAAATAACTGACACAGCCCTAAATTCAGTTAAGGAAGCTCGTCCTGTAAAAGAGCATTCTAGCGATTGGTTTTACGGTACTGAGGAACTCTTAGATGCTTTACCAAAACGTTGGACGCGCTCTTTGCTGTATATGCTTGTGGTTTTTAGTGCGATCGCTTTACCTTGGGCGATGTTTTCAAAAGTCGATGAGACGGGAAGTGCTAGAGGACGTATCGAACCACTCGGCGCAGCACAAAGATTGGATACTCAAGTCAGTGGAAGTGTCACTGCGGTTAAAGTTAAAGAAGGAGAATTGGTAAAAGCGGGACAAGTTTTAGTAGAACTGGAGTCAGATGTCTTAAAAACTGATTTGCAGCAGACACGTGCAAAGCTCGAAGGACAAAAAAATCGGTTGGCGCAACAAAATTTACTCAAAAATCAACTCTTACTGGCTATTAGTGTCCAACAACAACAAAACCAATCTCAAGAATTAGAAAAGATTGCTCAACTTAATCAAGCAAAGCAAAACCTGGATGCAAAACAAAGCACTTATAACTTACTAAAATTGGAGAAACTTGCTTTGGTTGACCAAGCAAAGCAAAACCTAATTTCTACCCAGACTGTCCATAACTTAGCCACAATTCGCTGGAATCGCGATTTAAAAGAAGTCCAACGCTATCAAAAGCTGTTACAAAAGGGCGCAATTGCCGAAATCAAAATCGTGGAACTGGAAAAAGCCGCAGAAGAAAGCCAAAGGTTGCACGAGCAAACTCAATCGGATATTAAACAAGCTCGGTTGCGTCTGGCTGAGGAGCAAAACCGCTATCAGACGATTATGCGTCAAGCACAAGCAGACATTGAACAAGCAAAACTGAGACTTGTCGAACAACAAAGTAGTTATAAAAGTGTGCTTCATACTGGCAAATTGGCTTTGTTGAAAAATCAGGAACAACTCAAAGATTTGCAAACACAAATAACTAGCTTGCGTTCTGAGATTGCTCAAACAAACAGCCAGATAACATCCTTAAAGCTTCAGTTAGAGCAGCGAATTGTTAAATCTCCTGTAGATGGAGTCATTTTTGAATTACCTATTGAGAAGCCAGGAGCCGTAGTGCAACCAGGTCAGATGATAGCCCAAATAGCCCCAAAAGAATCTCCTTTTGTACTTAGAGCCTCTATACCCAGCCAAAATACTGGTTTCTTGAAAGTGGGTAATAAAGTGAAAATCAAGTTTGACGCGTATCCTTTTCAAGATTATGGAGTCGTCTCCGGACGTGTCAGTAGAATTTCACCAGACTCCAAACTTCAGGATACAAATCAAGGCAAAATGGAAACTTTTGAATTGGATATTACTCTAGATTCGTTTGATATCCAAACTGGCAATAAACGCATTCCTTTAACCCCCGGTCAGACAGCAACAGCAGAAGTCATTACTCGACAACGTCGAGTTATTGATTTCATCTTAGATCCATTTAAGAAGCTACAAAAAGGCGGGTTAGAACTTTAGCGATTGGTGAGTTGTTAATTGTTAGTGGTTAGTGGGTATTTGAACATAAAAACTGGCAACCAACCACTAACAGCGTTAATTTTTTGGAGGAATTGAATCATGTTAAGTTGTTTGAATATCTCCCTTAATGATATCCTTTTTCAGTTGAAAGTTTCCTATCAAATGCCAGGATTAATAGAAGCGATCGCCGCTCGTAAAATTATTATGAATTCTGCTCGAGAAGCAGGTATTCAAGTCGATATAACCTCACTACAACAAGCAGCAGATAGCTTGCGATTAGCCAACAATTTGCTGAAAGCAGAAGATACCTGGGCGTGGCTGCAAAAACATCATCTTACTTTAGAGGAATTTGAACAATTAGCAGAAACAAATCTGTTGTCTGCACAATTAGCTAACCATTTATTTGCAGACAAAGTTGAACCCTTCTTTTACGAACATCAACTGGATTACTTGGCTGCTGTTACCTATGAAGTTGTCTTAGACGATGAAGATGTAGCCTGTGAGCTTTTTTATGCTCTTATAGAGCGCGAAATCAGTTTCCAAGAAGTAGCCCGTAAATATATCAAAAATCCCGAACTACGTCGTGCTGGTGGATATCGCGGTGTACGATATCGTACTAACTTTCCAGCGGAAATCGCTGCTCTTGTCTTTGCTGCAAATCCCCCACAATTACTCAAACCCATAGTAACTTCTCAAGGTGTTCATCTCTTGAGTGTTGAGGAAATTATTCAACCGGAATTAAATCAGCAACTGCATTTTAAGATTATGACTGATTTGTTTTCTGCATGGTTAAAGGAACAAATTGCGGAAATAGAAATTGTCACGCAGTTTGAACCAGATTCTTCTTATTCTCAAACCGTCCCAGAACTTTTAAAACTTGCTTAAAAGTAGTTTATAAAATTCAATATGTATTTACTATGGTGCGTTAGCAGAAGCTGAACGCACCATTGTCTCACTTTGCTTGATTTACCTCTCCCTCTAAAAATACCGATTTTTGTAAAATAGGTAGTGAACCTTACGCTTTATGGTAATTTTTTAACGGAAAGGAAACTATTTGATTATTCCATCAGCTTCAGATACGCTCGTTCAAAAACCCGGTTTCTTTTATAAGAAACCGGGGTTTTAAATTTTACTTCTTTATTTTGAGGACTGATTTGTAACGATGAGGTAAATCAAGTAAGCTGCAAATGCTTTTAATAATGTGGTAGCAAATATCTGAAAAGCATTACCACCAAATACAGCTACACACTCGTTTTCAGAAAGATCGTTTAGAAAAGTATCAGAACCAGATAAAACCCGGTCATTAGCACTGGATAAATCAGAAATTGTAATTTTAGCCATTATTGTTGTTAAATGAATGATTAAATCTCTGTACTACTCCTGTTCCACTAGAAGATTACCTATTGAAATGAACTGTAGTCGAAGTCAAGGAGATGAAGAAAGAAGAAAAGAAAATTTGTAATCTCGTAGCGGTCAGGGGGTACTTTATATTGTTGAAGAAATTTATAGGAAGAAGAATGACGTGCATTTTTTCACAAGAGCTGACTGTATGGATTCAAAATCCCAAGCCTATAAGTTGTTTGTTTTAGGTTGGAGCTAGAATCCCCAACCTAAAACCAAACTTCTTCCTTCTTTCTTCATTTAATCAAAAGGTCAGTTATACTATTTGTATATACAATTGCTATTTTTAAGACATGAATTAGCAAAAAGACAAAGTAGTATAACATTCCCGATTGTTGGTAATTTGAATTATTTAACCAACTGGTAAATAGCTAAAATGCCTGTTCCTTTTAAGAAAGTATTTTGCAGGATTTTAGCTATTTCTACTACAAAGCCACCGTAGCCCAATACAAAAGAAGTGAGTGCATCAAAACCACCATTCACACAAGTAGTTTCTGCTTCTGCTACTTCATTAATAAAAGATTCAGAGTTTACTGTCAAGTCTGAAATTGTAATTCTAGACATAATGTATTACTTCCCTAAGATGTATTGTTGTTTTGCTTAAGCACTTGGTTGCTTAACCGTTGTATATATATTGAGCGATTTCAATTGTGAATTCAAGGTTTAAAAATTAGATTTTTGGACATAAATCCAGGCAAAAATATCTGGCATTTCTTTCTAAAATACAGCGGATTTCAACTTGGTGAGGTACAAAAATTACCCCCTCTGTCTCCCCCCTAGTAAGGTTACAATGGTGTACAGATTTCTAGAAAAGAGATGAAACATCGTCAAAAGAGAGAATTGGAATGAAGTTCCCCCCTTTTTTAAGGGGGGTTAGGGGGGATCGAAACCGCAATGAATGCACTCTGTAAGACTTCGTACACTACCTTAGCTTGGTAAGGGGGATGAAAGGGTGTACTTGATTCAGATGCAAAGCGCTGTAAGTTTTTTTAGCAAATTGAATAGAAATATAACTATTTTTATCTACTAATGCTAATTCATCTATTGACTCAGCTATTCCTTTTTTTTAGGGGTTCATAGAAACGATCTATACTGTAAGCTTCGATCCTCTTGGCTAATTCTTTTAAGACAAAAATCCAGGATATTTTGTTCGTAAAACTTATTTCTGTAAAATACTCCCTTCATCCATTTATAGATGGGGTAACAATTAAAAAGTCCCTCTCCGAGTGGGAGAGGGACTGGAGATGAAGATTTTTTCATGCCAAGCATGAAATTTTTCGATCGAGGTGAGTTTGGATCAAAGTTGCCGAAAATCTAACTATTAATTGACTAATTGACAGCGGCTTGAGGTCTTGGCGAACCGGGAATAGTAACATCTATCGGTGTCACCTCTGCTGATAGCTGTGTCAAAGGTGGGTTAATAGCTGTTTGATTGCCTACTACTAACGTGACCATATTTTCAGGCTTAAGATACTGCTTCGCAACTCGGAGAACATCAGCAGCTGTCGTTGCAGCTACCGCTTTTTGATAGCGGAAGAGGAAATCAGACGGATAGCCGTAATACTCATATCGCATGAGGCGTGACAGTGTTTGAGCGGGGTCTTCAAAATTGAAGACAAAAGAATTAAGAGTAGATTCTTTCGCAAAAGACAATTCTTGTGGTGTCACCTGTTCTACTTGCAAACGCTTGATTTGTGCTTGAACGGCTTTCACAAATTGTACCGTAGCATTAGAACGGGTTTGTCCGCCTGCAATAAACATTCCAGGGTAATCGTATCGGGGACTCCAAGAACCATACACCGAATAAGCTAAACCCTGACGGGAACGCACTTCATTAAACAAGCGCCCGCCAAACCCAGTTAACACCCCGTTTAACACATCCAACGCTGGATAATCGGGATTGCTCAAAAGCCCTCCTAGGTGTCCGATCAAGATATTACTCTGAGTCAATTGGGGCTGGTTGACAAAAAAGACACCACCTTTTTTTGCTTGGGACACGGGAGGTAATTGGGGTTTACTGATTTTGGGGTTAGCTTTCCAATCGCCTAGCTTTGCTTGAATGAGCGATCGCATTTTTTGCGAGTCAAAATCCCCTACAATCCCCAAAATGATATTATTCGGGTAAAAAGATTGCTGGTAAAACTGAACTAAATCCTCACGCGAGATATTATTTAACGTCTCATACTCTACCGTGCGAGCATAAGGGCTTTCTTTTCCGTAGATCAATTTTTGAAATTCTCGATTGGCAATGTCATCCGGATCGTCATTGCGGCGGGAAATAGAACCCCGTACTTGAGTTTTTGCCAAGTCTAACTTGTCTTGAGCAAATGCTGGTTCCCGCAGAACTTCCGCAAACAACCCAAAAACCGTATCTACATCTTCCGTCAGTGCTTCAAAGCCAGCACTCCCAGAAGCTTCACCGATACCCGTTTCTACGGAAGCTGCTCGTTGTTCTAACAATTGGTTGAGCTCATCTGGAGAATGTTTCAAAGTTCCCCCAGAACGCATGACTGTACCGGTTAACTGAGCCAAACCAACTTTATCTCCTGGTTCAAAGCGATCGCCTGTACGTATCATTGCCGAACCACTCACCAACGGCAATTCGTGATTTTCCATCAAATACACGACCATACCGTTATTCAGCACATACCGTTCGTACTTTGGCAATTTTACCTCAGGGAGCTTTGGAAATTGCAATTCTGTATAGTGCTTAGCTGCCGTCGCCGCTTCTGTAAGATTCAGCATTCCAAAACACAGCAACGGAACAAGGGCAAAACAAACCAGCAACGAGTTCAACAACCTTTTCACCCTCAATCTTTTATGAACGTACCTCTTCATTTTTTTCTACTCCTTTTCAGCGTCCCTCGCATCTAGTTAGGTTCATCCCTTTGACCCTTGTTTCGACAACAGCTTACCAATAGTACGATTTTCTGGTGAAAATGTTGCTTTTGCCACTCGCTGAATATCAGCAGTTGTTACCGCTTCAATTGCGTCTAATTGCTTAAACAAATTCCGCCAAGAACCAGTTTTCACTTCATACTCCAACAACTGCTGCGCCATTCCCATATTAGAATCCAATGTACGCAATAAACCTGCCCTAGCTTGTGTTTTCACGCGCTCTAGCTCCGTCGCTGAAACAGGTTCCGTTTTCAACCTATCTATTTCCTTTCGCAAAGCCACTGCCACTTCATCAACCGTATGACCGGGAGCCGTGAGAGTATAAAATAACATCAAATTAGGATATTTATCTCCTGGAAATCCGCTAAATCCCTGTGCGGCTAGTGCCAATCGTTGTTTTTCTACCAAGGACTTATACAACCGTGAAGTTCGCCCATCACTTAGCAAACTACCTATAATCTCATATACGGCTTGGTCGGGATGAGTGATTGCCGGACGGTGGTAACCTTCTAAGTACCAAGGTTGCGACGGGAATTCTAAAGTTACTTCTCTTGTTTGTGTCTGCTTTGGTTCTGTTGGAAGTTTGGTAATAAATTTTGGTTTTGCTTTAAAGCGTCCAAAGTAGATTTCTGCCAGTCTTTTGACTTCAGTTGGATTGACATCACCAACAACAGCAATTGTCAAGTTACTCGGGACATAATGTGTGTCAAAAAACTTTTGCACGTCATCGGTTGACAAATTGCGGATATCTTCGTCATAACCAATAACCGGACGCCTGTAAGGATGGACTTTGAAAGCAGCATCAACAAACTTTTCAATCATCATTCCAATTGGGGAATTTTCCACCCGCAGCCGTCGTTCTTCTAGGATGACATCTTTTTCTTTAAAAAACTCGCGCCGAAGAACGGGGTCGAGAAATCTTTCGGATTCGAGGGACATCCACAGTTCTAATTTGTTGGAAGGAAAACTGTAAAAATAACGGGTTGCTTCTGTAGATGTATTGGCGTTTAAGCCTACACCGCCTGCTTGTTCTACAATTCGCCCGAGTTCGTTTTGTTCTACAACCTTGGCAGCTTGAGCTTCTACTTTCTCAAATTCAGTTTGTAACCTAGCCGCTTCATCCTGTTTTCCAGCAGCTTTTGCTGTTTTGATTTGTGCTGCTATTTGATCCAAGCTATCTAGTAATGGTTTTTCTACTTTGTAGTTTTCCGTACCAATAAGTGTTGTTCCTTTAAATGCCAAATGTTCTAGAAAGTGGGCTACACCTGTTTTTCCATTAGGTTCATCTACTCCACCTACATCAGCATAAGTTAAAAAGGAAACAACAGGTGCTTGATGGCGTTCTAGAACAATGAACTTCATACCATTGTTCAGGCGGAACTCTGTTAACTGCTTAATAACGCGATTTAAATACGGTTGAATCGAAGTTTGAGTGGTTTTGGGGGTTTGTGTTCTTGCGACAGCAACTCCAGGTAGCAAACCCCACCAAAGAAGTACTACCACCATTACTGTGGCAAAATATTTTTTTACTTCCCTTTGGTATAAGCAACTAAGCCTGTTCATAAGCAACAATAAAATCAAAGATCTATTACAACAAAATATAGACGGCTTTGCCAACAGTCTTCTTAATCTTGTATTAAGCTTTCTCCAGTTGTTCTACTTCACGTTAGACAATAATGCTACAAATCCTGTTCCGGATATATCACTATAACTGCTATGCGAGTTTTTAATTCTCCCCCACCCTCAGAAGCGCAAACACGCGATCGCATTCTCAAGGCGGCTAGACGTTTGTTTGCCTCTCAAGGATTTGATGGTACGACCACCCGCGATCTAGCACAAGCAGCTGGTGTTGCAGAAGGTACTCTGTTCCGTCATTTTTCCAATAAAAAGGCGATTTTAGTTGAGGTAGCGACTCAAGGATGGGTAGAAATTCTAACGGACTTGCTGACAGAATTAAGTGAAATGGGCAGTTATAAAGCCGTTGCTCAAGTTATGCGCCGTCGGATGTGGAATATGCAGAAGAATGCCGATCTCATGCGGGTTTGTTTTATGGAGGCACAATTTCATCCCGATTTGCGCGATCGCATTCAGCTAGAAGTCATTACAAAAATGACAGACGTTGCAGAGGCGTTTTTTCAAACGGCTATGGATAAAGGAGTTTATCGGAAAATGGATGCCAACCTCGTTGCTAAAGTTTTCTTAGGGATGTTTGCCGTTGCGGGCTTTTCCAACAATACTTTGATGGAACCTGATGCTTCTCCAAAAGAAATGCAGGAAATGGCAGAAGGACTAGCAGATATTTTTCTCAATGGAGTGTTAATAAAAGATTAAATTTGCTAATGGCTAATGGCTAATGGCTAATAGCTAATGGCTAATAGTCCAATTAGCAATTAGCAATTAGTACTTTTGCTTGATAGCTCCACTGTTGAACTTGCTCGACAGAAGGGCATAAATCCCGACTTTGCATTGTTGCAACTACAAGGCGTAAGATTTGTTTGTGTAGTTTGTGAACGGGAATAGCTGCTAACTGTGTTGCGGAGATTACACCAGCATGGAGTAATAACCCGCAATATTGTGTTCCCACACTGGGGATGCGGGCTAAATCGGCTAAAGCTACCCATTTATGAATGTACTGAACGTGAATTTGTAATTTGTTTGCTAGCGCTAATTTAGTTGCTGGATTTTTTCCATGTTTAATCAATGCGGCTGTAGTCGTAATACCGCAATTCTCCAGTTGAGATTGTTCTTCTTGGCTCAGTCCGGGTAGTTGCGCGAGCGGCCAATCGCAGGATGAAATAGTACCTACTCTTGTTTTTTGCTTTAGGGTCATTTTGAATTCAAAACTCTGTTCTTTATTCTGGCAAATAATACACCGCTCGGCGATCGATAACTTTTTTCAGGAATTCAATGAAGTCAAAACAGGCCCTATTAACTTAAAGCGTGTTGGGAACAGTCCTGTGTCCAACAATAAAACGCTAACGTTAATGAGGATGTCAGAAGACTACACCGAGCTGCTTGCAGGCGGTGTATGTAGTTCACTACCTTGAGAACTGTTCCTGCTCAAGTCCATCTTGCGATCGCTTTCTTGCACCTCAAGTCCCCACAGAAGACGCCATTCTGATTCTAGCTGTGTTGAGCGATCGACTTTGATACAACTGAGTTTGGCACCGAGTAAATTGGCTCCCCTAAGGTCAGCCCCTTCTAAATTCGCCCCTTCTAAATTTGCCTCCTCTAAATTGGCGTTCCTCAAGTCAGCGTTCTTCAAATTTGCACTACTGAGGTTAGAGTTCCTTAAATCAGAACCAACAAGGATAGCGTCCTTGAGCTTGGCTTCACTAAGATTGGTATCCCGAAGAATTGCGCTTTGAAGGTTTGCACCCCTAAGTTTGGTACTGCTCATATAAGCACCACTAAGATTGACGCCTAACAGTTTGGCATTGCTGAGATTTCCGCTCCAAAAGTAGACACCCGTGAGATTAGCGTTACTGAGATTGGCTGCCTTTAAGTCAGCATTGCTGAGGTTGGCGTTACTGAGATTGGCTGCCTTTAAGTTAGCATTGCTGAGGTTGGCGTTACTGAGATTGGCTTCCTTTAAGTTAGCATTGCTGAGATTGGCATTAACTAGCCGAACACTGCTGAGGTTTGCTTTCTGAAGGTGAGCACCACTGAGATTTGCACCAATTAATTGAGCATCACTGAGATTGCTATTACACAAGTTGGCGTTACTGAGATCGGCATAATTGAGGCTAGATCCACTTAGATAAGCACAACCAAGGTCGATACCGGGTAATTGAGCATTATTTAAGCTCGCAAGGATTAAATTAACAGGAGTAGCGTCTTGACTTTGAGATGTTAACGCCATAATTTCTTGAAGAGAATTAAGGTGACTGTCCTGTTCTTGTTCTGTACTCTCTTTGTTACCTGAATCTTGAGCTTGGAATACTGTCAAACCCTCTTGCAAGCCTTGGATAAATTTCTTTTGTGTGCTTTTTATAAAGAATAAAGCACACAAGCATAAATATAAACTAACAACTAATATTGATGGATGTCCTTGTGTAATTATTAGCATGACTGTAGAGACAAAACCGAATAAAATCAATTGCTTGATTAACACGCTCGCTCCAGCTTTAGCTTCTTGGTCTGAACTAGCCTGTTCTCGATCGGTATTAGCCATGCTTACTTCTTTCCTCACCTTTCTTAAATTTATAGAAAAAATTAGCTAGAGATCCCAGAACATAGTTTTGGTTCTTTTAGCAGTCTTTAATTAATTTTGTGTCGGTTCAAAAACCGCACTTTTATGCCAAATAATAGAATCAACTTGTTTCCTGTAGATTCAGTAAGATTTATCAGCAACCTGAAATTATAAATGACACCTGAGTAATTGCAAAGCTTTTTTTAATCTTCCTAAATCAGCCGAATTTACCAAATTGGTAGATACAACACTATCCCCGATCTTACTACAATTAAGTATAACTATAGTTTTGATTTGAATTTTTCAGCAAACACTTTAAATAGAGCTTTTTTTAGCAGTAGTAATTAAATATATTTTTACTCCTACTTAAGCTACTCGATTATTTTAAGACTTAATACGAGTAGGCGGCAACTTGATTCATGGAATTTTGTCATATATTTTTATTTTTTTGCTAAAAATTCATTTTATTTGTCGAAGCCGATGAAAACTCAGTTTTAAGTATAAAATATTACTTTACAAGAAAAAGCTTTCTAAAATTCCTTTCTATATATGCTCGTATTGCTACAGTCTCAGTAAAAAACAACTAAGCTGAATATATATTGCGTTTAAACTTTGCTGGATAACTACCTGGAAACTCACTGAATTATGTTTGAAGCACTAGCTGACCGTTTAGAAGCTGCCTGGAAGAAAGTCCGGGGTCAGGACAAAATCTCCCAATCTAACATCCAAGAGGCTTTAAAGGAAGTACGTCGCGCCCTGTTGGAAGCAGATGTCAATCTCCAGGTAGTTAAAGATTTTATTACCGAAGTTGAAACCAAAGCGCAGGGGGCTGAGGTCATTGCTGGGGTACGACCCGATCAACAGTTCATCAAAATAGTTCATGATGAGCTAGTAAAAGTGATGGGAGAAGAAAACGTACCGCTCGCACAAGCCGATCGCGCTCCAACAATTGTGCTGATGGCTGGGTTGCAGGGTACTGGTAAAACGACTGCCACTGCCAAGCTAGCGTTACATTTACGTAAATTGGAGCGCAGTTGTTTGATGGTAGCAACAGATATCTACCGTCCGGCGGCTATTGACCAGTTAGTCACATTAGGCAAACAAATTGAAGTCCCTGTCTTTGAGATGGGAATCGATGCCAATCCAGTAGAAATTGCGCGACAGGGTGTAGAACGCGCTAAAGCAGAAGGTGTTGATACAGTTATTATTGATACTGCGGGTCGATTGCAAATAGATGAAGACATGATGGCGGAATTAGCCCGAATTAAAGAGGTTGTTCGGCCCCATGAAACGCTGTTGGTTGTGGATGCCATGACCGGACAAGAAGCAGCAAATCTTACCCGTACATTCCACCAACAAATAGGTATTACTGGTGCAATTTTAACCAAGATGGATGGTGATAGCCGTGGTGGGGCAGCACTTTCTGTACGGCAAATTTCCGGTTCGCCAATTAAGTTTGTAGGTGTTGGGGAAAAAGTTGAAGCGCTCCAACCGTTCTATCCCGATCGCATGGCTTCGCGCATTTTAGGTATGGGCGATGTCCTTACCTTAGTAGAAAAAGCACAAGAAGAAATTGACCTAGCCGATGCTGAGAAGATGCAGGAGAAAATCCTGTCAGCAAAGTTTGATTTTACCGACTTTCTCAAGCAGATGCGCCTGCTGAAGAATATGGGTTCTCTGGGCGGTCTTCTCAAACTGATACCGGGAATGAACAAGATTTCTGACGACCAACTTCGTCAAGGAGAAACCCAACTCAAGCGTTGCGAAGCGATGATCAATTCTATGACAGCCGAAGAGCGTCGCGATCCCGATTTGTTAGCCAGTTCCCCCAGCCGTCGCAAGCGCATTGCCAAAGGTTCTGGTTATAAAGAGACCGATGTGAGCAAGTTGGTTGGTGACTTCCAAAAAATGCGTAATCTCATGCAGCAGATGGGACAAGGGCGTTTCCCAGGAGGAATGCCAGGAATGTTTGGTGGAGGTGGTATGGGCGATCCCTATGCAGCCAGTAACCGCCCAGCCGCTCCAGGTTGGCGCGGTTACACTGGTGGAGCCAGCCCCAAAAAGAAACCTAAAAAGGACAAAAAAAAGAAAGGGTTTGGGACACTTTAGCTAATGGCTGATGGCTGATGGCTATTAGCTATTAGCCATTAGCTATTAACCATTAGCCCTCATTTTGTGATAAGATTAGCTTTTTAGCAAGAAACGTTCAGCACCCTATCTTTGGGAGACCCTTGCGCCTATAGTGAGGTCTGTACAATACCGCTTGCCTAGGAATAAACTACAAAATGATTGCTAGAAACAGGAGAACGATTTCTAAACCATGATTAAACTGCGCTTGAAGCGATACGGTAAAAAGCGGGAAGCGAGTTACCGCATAATCGCAATTCAAAGCCTCGCTCGCCGCGATGGTCGTCCCCTAGAAGAACTGGGATTCTATAACCCCAGAACAGATGAAGTAAAATTGGACGTTCCCGGCATCGTCAAGCGGCTACAACAAGGCGCTCAACCAACAGATACAGTGCGTCGCATCCTGCAAAAAGCCAATGTCTTTGAACAGGTCAGTGCAAAAGCTACATCATAACAACATTGCACAGAAATCCCCAGCGACCAGTCCAGACTACGTTGGACTGGTACGGTTTCTCATGCAACCATTTTTGGATTCTCCCGAATCTTTAAGCGTCGATTGTGAACTGACTCAAACGCACAAACGTGCTTGGATTCGCATTGCCTTTGATGGCACAGATAAAGGAAAAGTGTTTGGTCGGGGCGGACGAAATATTCAAGCAATTCGCACGGTGATTGCCGCAGCCGCTCAAGCAGCTGGACAATCAGTCTACCTTGATATCTACGGCAGTACTGCTGGTGGACGAGAGGGTTTATCTTTTGAAGATGAAAGTGAAGAGCGATTGCCACCGCCAAAACCCAGAGAAAGACGCGGAAACGGACCCAGACCTATTGTAAAAACCCGCTTCCGATAGGTTTAAGGTAAAGCACGAGGAAGTCAAGAAAAGTATGAATTATGAAGTATGAATTATGAAGTATGAATTATGAATTATGAAGTGAAAGTAACCAAATTCATCCTTTATTCTTCATTCTTTATCTTTCATCGCATGACGAATTCTCCGTATTTGCGTTATAAATGCAAAACACGTATTGCTGTAAAAATTCTTCTCTTGAATTGAGAAGGTAATTATCTTCCATCACGGGAGTAAGCGCAATACTGCTTACCGTAGGTGGGGGTTCTACAAGGGTCTGATAATCTCTCTAAGGAGGTGAAACTAGGGAGTGGCTGAAGTCCGTTTGGGTGAAAATGAGTCCATTGACTCAGCATTAAGGCGTTTTAAAAAGAAAATTCAAAAAGCCGGGATCTTATCCGAAGTCAAGCGTCGTGAAAGATACGAAAAACCCAGCTTGCGCCGAAAGCGCAAAGCAGAAGTTGCACGTAAAGGTGGTCGCTACTAAGTCAGCGACCGATGACCGGCGATTCGGTGACCGATGACCAGTGCTCATTCGCTGGTTATCGGTAGACTAGTACACGAAGGCAGAAGTACGATGACAGAAGGCAGAAGGCAAAAAAGCTTTAACTGTAAGCTTTTTCTCTGTCACTAATGGTTGCTTTATTTACGCCGAACTGTACTAGTTACTGGGTATTACAGAGCGATCGAGAACTGATATTGTCAAAGCTAAGGTTTGAAAGCTGTTTTTATTCAAACCTCAACGAAGTAGAGAAGCGACTGTTCGTGTCTCTACTTTCTCTCTATTGATGACTAATGACTAATAACTTAACAATTCAACTACCGAATATACCAAGTGCGATCGCACTGGCTGGCGAAGGAGAAAATAATCTCAAAGTACTTGCCCGACAAACAGGTGCAACTTTAGTACTGCGGGGGCAAGAACTTTATATTTCCGGAACAGAAAAGCAAATTGACTTAGCCAGTCGATTAGTGCGATCGCTTGAAGACCTTTGGAGCCATGGCAATAATATTACCAGTACGGATATATCAACAGCCTGTGATGCCCTCAATACGCATCGAGAGGATGAACTACTAGACTTACAGCGACATGTCATTGCTAGGACGCGCAAAGGCGAAGAAGTACGAGCTAAAACTTTGCGACAACGGCAGTATGTTCATGCACTCAGCAAGAACGATCTCATCTTTTGCACGGGTCCTGCAGGCACTGGTAAAACATTTCTAGCAGTTGTTGTTGCCGTACAAGCACTCCTTGCCAATCAATTTGAAAAACTTATCTTAACTCGTCCTGCTGTAGAAGCAGGTGAAAGACTTGGTTTTTTACCTGGGGATTTACAGCAAAAAGTCAATCCCTATTTGCGCCCGCTTTACGACGCTATCAATGAATTTATCGATCCAGAAAAAGTCCCATCTTTAATGGAAAGAGGCGTAATTGAAGTTGCTCCCCTGGCTTATATGCGGGGGCGTACACTCAACAACGCTTTTGTCATAGTGGATGAAGCCCAAAACACAACACCATCTCAAATGAAAATGGTTTTGACTCGTTTGGGTTTCAATTCTCGTATGGTTGTGACAGGCGATATTACACAAACGGATCTTCCGCCCAACCAACAATCAGGCTTAACACTGGCAACACGTATTTTAGAACATGTCAAAGGCATTGCTTTTTGCAAATTCTCCCAAAAAGATGTGGTGCGCCATCCTCTTGTTCAGGAAATTGTTGCCGCCTACGAGCGTTATGAAGATAATCATTAGATAGTAGTTAGTGGTTAGTTGTTGGCTAACCACTGACTTTTTAGCAAAGTCCCAAAAGTACGCGGAAAATCTCTCTGTTAGAAGAGCACGAGGATTAACGTATAATCAACTATATAAATGTTTGGAAAGTAACAAAACTATTACTTAAATTAGCTTGACAGAATATTAAATTTCTGTGTATGATAAGTGCTAAGTTACACACATACATAAATACCTTTCCTGTAGTTAGGTATAAAAAACCATACTTTTGGTATAAAAATTGTGTCGAACAATCATTAACACATTAGATCTGCACTCATTGATTAACGTGAGTTCGATGACGTCAAAACAGAACTCACCCCAAACCCCTCTGTTTATAGGATAGGGGCTTCAGATTCTGATGATAATGTCGCTCATCTCTCTCTTTATAGGAGCTGCGGCAATACTTGTCGGTTAAGCCGTTTTTTCCTCCCCTGCACCCCCTGCAACCCCTGCACAAAGGTGCTTGTCTGTAGCGACAATCTTCTCAGCCCTTGCAGTATTGGGAGCTACGGTGGTGTACAGATCTCTAGAAAAGAGATGAAACACCCGGATAACAGGGAAAGTTGATTCCAATTCCCCCCTTTTTTAAGGGGGGTTAGGGGGGATCGAGACCGCTTTTAATGCACTTTTTGAAGAAGGCAGCAATGCTATCGGGCAGAGGGCAGCTATGTACACTTACGCCCGTGGATTCAAACCTCAACCAATGGGGCGCACCGCAAGTGACGGTGGGGTTTTAGACCCTTGAACATTCGCTCACTCTCTGAGGGCGGAGCCAGTATTCCCTTCTGCCTCCAGCAAAGCTGCCCTCTGCCTTTCTTGATAAAACTTGTGTACACCACCGTAGCTTTGTAGGAGATGGGGGTACTGTCCACCCTGCTGTTCTCCATTCCCTGTTCCCTTTTATTCACATTACTTTAAAGGATTTTGCAATGAAAACTCGTAGGGCTTTGGCATTTTTATTATTTACCATATGTGCTTTGTTAGCTTTCTGCATTCCTGAAGCTCTGATTTCACAACAGGCAAACGCTAAAGTGACAAATGATTTGAGTTGTCGGGGCGCAGTTACTGGTACATACGTAACAACAGTGACAGATGCAAACGGCAATTTTGCTTCTCGTGCAGTCTTTACCTTGGCTGATGATGGTAATCTGTTCAACATTGACTCTCGTGTAGATGGAGGCGGTTTGTTCAATCCCTTTACCAATGCTCAAGGTAGGTGGAAATGTGTTGACAAGAATGAAATTGCTGGTAAGGCAGTCAACTGGGTTTTGCGATCCGATCCAGAAAGATCCAGAACTGAAGAAACTAACCGCCAAGGTCTTCTAGAATACAAAAACGTCAAAATTGATGGCGACAAGATTGAAGGGCTTTTTGAGCTGAACTTCTACAACATCAAAGCGAATACATTAGATGGTAGTGCTGTTCCAGACAGGTTTGTAGGAACTTTCTTCTTCAAAGGACAGCGGATTTCTGTCGATTAACTTTCAACGTGTTTGCCTTGAAGTTTCCCCTGATTTGGATGTTATTTTTGGAACCCTGCTGGGAATCCTGTATGTACATGGAACAGAGCAGTAGCAAAGATGACATCACAAATCAAACTAATAAAATATTATATTCTAACCGCTTGTACGGGTTTATCATACCTGAGCGTCAATTCTATTGTGTTAGCTGAAAAACCTTATAGTAAGAGTACGGATGTACATTACGATAATTGCAATGAATGCAGTTTGGAAAGAACAGAGATTTTACCTAATACAAAATTTAATATTCAAAATCTTAAATGGCAAAGGTTGCGTTCAGCTTTAAAAGCGCATACCCAGACTTCTAGGCGACAAGTAAATACAGGTTTAAATCTTACGCCTTTGGGTTCAAAGTTGCAACTATTACCGGATAATCTATCAAGTTCCGAGCCCACATTAACAACACAGGTAACACCTTCAGTAACGCCAACGGAATCTGCAACTGCTGTAGAGACAACTGTTAGTATCAAAGCGGTTCAAGTTTTAGGCAGTACAGTATTTTCTCAAGTTGAATTGGATAAAGTCGTACAACCTTTTATCGGTCAACAGGCTCGATTTGAACAACTGTTGGCCATTCGGACTGCAGTTACAGATTTTTACACCAGTAAAGGATACACAACTTCTGGGGCTTTTTTACCACCGCAAGATATTTCCAAGGGAGTGGTTAGCATTCAAGTGGTAGAAGGCGAACTAGAAAAGATAGAGATTCAAGGATTGAGACGATTGAGGCAAAATTATGTCCGCGATCGCATTCGTCTTGCTAGTGGTACACCTATCAACCTCCGTCGATTGGAAACTGCATTGCAGTTATTGCAGCTTGATCCTCTGTTTACCTCAGTTAAAGCAGAACTAAAAGCTGGTACAACCTCTGGACGTAGTGTTTTATCTGTGACTTTGAAAGAAGCAAGACCTTTGAGAGGCGGATTCACAATTGAAAATCGCGATTCTCCTAGTATTGGTTCGTTAAGGGGAAGCAGTACATTTAGCTATCAAAACTTGCTAGGATTAGGCGATCGCCTAACAGCAGATGTTGGTTATACAGCAGGTAGCAATAGTTACGATATTGGTTATGCTATTCCCCTCAATGCTCGCGATGGGACTCTCAACCTGCGATATGCTGATAGCAACAGCCGCATTATTGAAGAACCTTTCTCACCTTTAGATATCCTGGGTCGAACCAAGACTTTTTCCATCGGCTTTCGTCAGCCAATAGTTCGCAGCCAAAGTAGTGAATTTGCCCTCAGCCTCTCAGCAGATTTACGGCAAAGCCGCACCTTCTTGCTCGATGATATTCCCTATTCTTTCTCTACCGGTCCAGAGAATGGTAGATCGAAGGTCACGGTTCTGCGGTTTAGCCAAGACTGGATTAACCGTACTCCCAAACGGGTATTAGCAGCTCGTTCTCAATTTAGTTGGGGAATTGATGCTTTTGACGCAACAGTTAATAACACGGGAGTGGATGGGCGTTTTTGGAGTTGGATGGGACAGTTTCAATGGGTGCAAAGTTTGGGAAAAGATTTCATTGGGCTCGCACGTATTGCTACGCAACTTACACCTGACTCATTGTTACCTTTAGAACAATTTAGTATTGGCGGTGTGGATACAGTCAGGGGTTATCGACAAAACCAATTCGTTGCAGATAATGGCATTACAGGTTCTTTAGAAATCCGCTTTCCAATAGTGAAAGACCCTGGTGGTTTTGGGACAATACAAATTGCCCCATTTTTTGATTTTGGTAAAGTCTGGAATAATAAAGGCGCAGCGGTAGATAATAGATTTTTTGCAAGTACGGGGCTGAGCTTGCGCTGGCAGTATAGCGGTGCTTTTTCTGCTCGCCTAGACTGGGGAATTCCACTCACTTCTCTCGACCGACAAGGAAATTCTTTACAAGACAATGGCATATATTTCTCTTTGATCTACCAGCCATTTTAAAGTTAGCGGCAATCCAACTCTTAACTAATCGGAATTTCTACTATAAATTCTGCGCCTTCTCCCGGAGCAGAAATACAAGTCAATTTACCACCATGATTTTCCTCAATAATTTGGAGACTTATTGATAATCCCAAACCAGTTCCTTTACCTACAGCTTTGGTGGTAAATAAGTGTTCAAATATCTTTTGTTTTACCTCTTCTGACATACCCATACCATTATCTTTCACTCGAATCACTACCATATTCTTATCTGCTAGGACTTCTGTAATAATCCTAATCTGATTGGGATTAGCTTCCATTTCTGCAAAAGACTGCTCCCGCGTCGATTCGTCAAAGGCATCAATAGCATTGGCAATTAAATTCATGAATACTTGATTTAACTGACCGGGAAAGCAATTGACCATTGGTAAATGACCGTATTCTTGAAAAATTTTAATTTCCGGACGTTTGCTGTTTCCTTTAATGCGATGTTTTAAAATGAGTATCGTACTGTCAATCCCTTCATGAATATTAAAAGGTACTTTAGCAGAACTATCGCTACGGGAAAAAGTCCGCAATGAAATACTAATATCTTTAACGCGCTGTATTCCTGTTCTTAATGAGGAAATTATTTTTGATAAATCTTCTAATGTGTATTCTAAATCTATAGCCTCAGCATCTTCTTCAATTTCCATCCCCGGATTGGGAAAACAATGCTGATAAAGTTTTAGGTGATTTGTCAAGTCTTGCATATACCCTTTTAAGGATTCTATATTGCCAGCAATAAAACCTATAGGATTATTTATTTCATGTGCTACTCCCGCGACTAACTGACCAAGAGCAGACATTTTCTCACTCTGGATAAGTTGAATTTGTGATTGTTTTAAATCGCTCATTGCCTGTTCTAAATTCTTTACTGTTTGCTCAAGTTTGGTATTGAGTTCTCGCAGTCGGCTGATATAAACTTGCCCGGAAATTGCAATAGTTGAGCCAAATAAAGCCAGCAAGGGTGGTACTATAGGAATCCACCAAGATAGTAGAAAATTCATGTAAGCAATTAGACAAGCAATTACGATCGCCCCTAATAGCAAAGCCGTCAGTTGCAACAAAAAAAAGTGCGCCTTATTATACCGCCACTTCCAACCCAAGCCAGCAATGACTGCAGCCCACAGGACAATCCACAAATTTTCTAATGGTTCACTCCAAGTCTGAATAAGGGAATGACCATCTAAGACTGAACTTAATATTTGGCTTGCTAAATTTGCTTGAATTTCTACTCCTGAAGTTCGCACGGGTGTGCTGCGAAAATTACGACTATACGGTGTATAAAAAGCATCATTTAAACTTGTAGCATTTGCACCAATCAGCACAATGCGATCGCGCATTAAATTTTGTGGTATCCGCCCCTCCAATACGTCCATAACTGATACAGTAGAGAAACTGCCTGCACTCCCTCGAAATTTAAGTAAAATTTGATACCCACCTGCATCGGCTCCTATATAGCCACCATCATTTGCTTCAAAAGGATGAAAAACAGTCTTATCCAGTTTCAGAGAGCCATCGCTAGCTGCTTCTGGCGCTATATTTTTATCTTGTAAGTAAGCGAGTGCTACTGCTAGTCCCAAACTCGGTAACGGCTCTCCTGGTATGGGATAGAGCATTCCCCGACGCAATACACCATCGTTATCAATGACAATATCATTGGCACTGACTTGATTCAAACGTGCTAATTCAGATGGTGCTGCAACTTCTGAACTAAAGCGATCGCCCACTGCTTTTCGAATGCCAATGAGATTTGGTGTTGTTTTAAAGACCTTGACTAGCTCGTTATGACCTGGTTCAACAGGTAAATTTCGATATATATCTAAACCAATAACCTTAGGCTGTTGTTGTTTGACTAGAGTCAAAAGCTTTGCCATTGTAGCGTCTGATATAGGCCATTGTTTTAGCCTAGCAAGGTCTGATTCTTCAACTCCAACTATAACGATGCGATTATCGGGTGGCGGTTGCAGATGCAGGCGAAAACTGAGATCTAATACTGTCAGTTCCAAAGGTTCAAGCCAACCCAGCATTCGGATAGCAATAGTTAATCCTGCCACAGTAGGTGCAACAATTAACGTTCCATGCCATTGAGTGGTAAATTTTTTTAGTTTGCTACTTAAAAAACTGACAAATTGAGAATGAAGATTGTTAGGAAAATGGTAAAGTCCCTTAGTCTTAAAAAAAGATTTCATTGCTGAGTGAGTTGTGAAGGTCAAACAGGTGGTTGAGTGAATATAACAACGCACCTGTTCGTAGTATTCCCAAGCAACCTTGGAATTCACTCTTAGAACTTTCCAAGAAATTAATTATCTCCAAATCTGAATCTCTGAATGTGGGGCGAGCGTCCTTGTCGTCTTATTCCGTAGAACAAGTTGCCAGCAACAGACTGCAAGAGAGATTTGGATATTTTTAATTTTGTTGGCGATCGCGCTCTTGCGTTGCGACATTATTTAAACCAATTTGTTCCAATAGTGAAATAAATGAATTAAACACTTGTCGATCTGTTGGATTAGCTGCTTGTAGTTTATTTAGAATTGCCAGTCCATCATACCAGATACCTAATTGAGTATAAGCAAGAGCGCGATCTCGTTCTGAATTAGCAGTTGTCAATTGTTGAGATAAATTTGGCGAGATCTCAACACGTTCAATCCAAGCACGGGCATTAATATTCTCGGAAGGACGTTTTTCGTTGCACATTAATGTTACCGTCCAGCGATATTCTTTACCAACAGCCAATTCTGGAGAGCTTTGAGGTAGTTCCAGACTCATAATTCCAGCTTTATCTGCCTTCATCCGCTTTTGATAAACAGGCTGTATACTACCTGGCGCTGTTAACGTAAATACCATTACTCTATCAGTACTTTCTGATACACTCCATAAAAATGTCGGATGTGACAATGTCGTTCTAGCAATATGGTTTGTTGGAGTTAACAAGTTTAACCTCACTGGTATAGAATTACTACAACCACGGGCACCACTGCCTTCTGTTCTTTGAATACGACGCCGACCGCTTGGAGGAACGTATTGCTGCGTACCAGCATTAGCCGAGCCATTCACAATTTTTAGCGGTAATGAGGCTTGATAGCCAGAATTATTAAAAGTAACGCTAATGGAAGAAAAGACTCCTACCAGGCTTAAGGAGGCTACTCCCAATACTGAAAAAAACTTGTGAATTACAATCATAATTGAAAACCCTTGAATGAAGAATTTGCTTGAGACTATAAGCTACTCCCTTTCCGCTAGAAAATTACTTATAAGAGGATGTCTGTAAAGTGTATCCTTGTATTAAGAGCCCCCCTAGCCCACCTTAAAAAGGGGGGAAAGCCATCTTAAAATTACCTTTTTAAAGGTAATTTAGGGGTTTCTAAAGTTTTGAATACCTCGGCTGCTACTTTTCAAACATCCTCTAAGAGTAGGGTGGGCAATACTCACTCTACAAGAGCGGTATAATTTTAGAGCGAAAAGGGAGTAAAATCCAAATTTTGAAGTCTACTTTTTACTCCCTAACTAGTTGGCTGAACAAAAAATCATTTTTTAGCATCCTTCTTCAAAAAATGTTTTGTAATACTATTTTCCTGCTTCTCAATAGATAGAAAAATCAGTATTGTCTCGGATTAATATATGAAAAGTTATTTGTTATTTTGAAAACCTCTATGTTTGTCAAAATACAACAAGATCGATTTTCAAATATAAGCAATCGAAAAAATACTGGAATTCCAGAACAAATTAATTACAACAGAATCAAAATTTCATGATTTTTACCATTGACGAAAGATGTCAGACAAAAGTTACATTATCGCCAATGGCTTCTTTAAAGAGGGCGGCTTTTTGTATGCGGCAGAAAACTCTGTATCGCTCTGGGTTTTTATATGTCATGGCTTTTCTTGTCAGTTTGGGGTTGCATTGTCTGGCCTCTGAGCAAATAGTCAACGCCACAGAGCTCGCTCGTCCAACAGAAATTTCTCGTTCTGTATCTGGCGGACTGGTGGATAAAGCCTTTGCCCAATACGTGGCTGGGCAATATAAACAGGCGATCGAGCTTTGGAATCAGGTGCTAGGGCAAACGTCTGACAAGAAAACGAGAGCCGTTCTCTACACCAATCTTGCCTCTGCTTATCGCCAAAGTGGAAATTTGGGAGAAGCACTAAAGTCATGGGAAGAAGCCGCTAAAATCTATCGGTCGATCGACAATCAAGAATCTAGTCGTTTGCTGACACAGATATTAGCCGAACAAGGGCAAGCTTACAATGCTCTGGGACAGCCTCGAAATGCCATGCCAATACTTCACTCAGTAATGAAACTGGCTGAGAAAAACCAAGATATAGCTATGCAAGCAGCTGCTAGTGGAGCATTAGGAAATGCTTATGCAGCATTAGGAAATTGGGAGGAGTCGATCGCATCCCATAAAGCGAGTATAGAAATCTCTACTCAATTAAAAAATTCCAACTTTATCGCTACTGGCTGGAATAACCTGGGCAATGTTTATCAAAACCGCTATCAACGATATTTGCTACTAAAAAATTTAGCCGAGCGGGAAGGGGACGAGAAAGAAGAAGCAAACCTGTCAAATTTGGCAAAGCAAGATGCACAAGCCGCTCGAGCAGCTTATGAACGAAGCGTCGAGGTATCTGTGGCAGTAGGTGGGATACCCCAAGCTAAAGCATTGTTAAATCTGGCACGTTTTTTGGCTCTCGAGCAATCACCGCAACAGGAATTAATCGAGACATATCATCAAAAAGCGATGGCAATTCTCAAGGAAGTACCAGATTCTCGTGCTAAAGCTTACGCTTTAATTAACTTGGTAGAAAGTCAAAATCAAACAGGACTGAAAGTTCAAAACCTGCTTCAAGCCATTACTACCGCTCGAAATATTGGCGATCTCAGGGCTGAATCCTTTGCACTGACGTCTTTAGGCAAAGCCTATGAAAAGTCGGGGGATCTAAAAAAAGCTCTGGAATTAACCCAACAGGCGCAGTTTATAGCGCAGCAGGTCAATGCCACAGATAGCGTCTTTCGCGCTCAAGCACAAGCAGGACACATTTATAAAGCCCAAGGAAAAACTGAGCAAGCTGTTCAAGTTTACAGACAAGCTATTGCTTCAGTGCAAAACATTCGCGGCGATATTGCCGTTGCTAGTAAAGACTTACAATTTGACTTGCGCGATTCAGTAGAACCCGTATACCGGGAATTAATGGCATTGCTTTTGGAGAAAGAAGTCACTAGCCAAAAGATGCAAGATTTCACATCCGTACAACAAGCCAAAGCAGTACAGAACGATCGCCCATCTTCTCCAGTCCAAGAAGTGCTTCAGGTATCAGAACTGCTGCAATTGAGTGAACTGCAAAACTTCTTTGGTGATGAGTGCGTGCCAGTGCAACGTTTAACGAGCGATCGCCTCATTAAGCCCAATACTTACAATGCCGCAGTTATTAACTCAATTATTCTTAACGAAAGTACTTATATGGTGTTGCGTCTACCAGATGGTGAGGTCAAGACCTATCCAGTAGCAATGCCAGGAAAAAAGATGGAACAAGCGATAGACCGCTTGCGCTTTTCCTTGGAAGATATTTCGAGCGATGAGTATTTGCAAGAAGCACAGAAAGTGTACAACTTGTTGATTCAACCCCTTGCAACAGATTTAGAAAAAGCGAAACCAAATACCTTGGTATTTATCAATGATGGTGTGCTGAGAAACGTACCAATGGCTGCTTTACACGACGGCAAACACTTTCTTGTAGAAAAGTATGCTATTGCTGCCACTCTCGGTCTAAACTTTACACCAAGCAAGCAACAAACCAAACACAATACCAAAGCGGCAATTTTTGGGTTAACTGCCGAGATTCCACCCTTTGCTCCTTTACCTAATGTGAAGGCAGAAGCTGAGGGCGTACAGAAAATTCTTGGTGGCGAGCGATTTTTAGATAATGATTTCACTCTGAAAAATTTGCAACAGCAAATCGATAAGGTTGGTTATCCCATTATTCACTTAGCTACCCATGGCAAGTTTAGTGCAGACCCTAACAGCACTTTCTTGCAACTCTTTGACCGCCGTATTTTACTTGACGAATTTGAGGCACTACTGCGTTCCAGCAAACACCCAATTGAATTGCTAACCCTCAGTGCTTGCCAAACTGCTGCGGGTGACACTCGTGCTACTTTGGGTATTGCGGGAGTAGCACTGCGATCGGGCGTGCAAAGTACGCTAGCAAGTTTGTGGTTTGTAAATGATGCCGATACGGTACCTCTCATTCAGAATTTCTATACCCAAATGCAGCAACCAGGCGTCTCTAAAGCAGAAGCGTTACGACAAGCGCAACTGAAGATGATTGCTGACCCAGATGGACATCCAGCGATTTGGTCGCCGTTTATTTTGGTAGGGAATTGGCAGTAATTGATTTTAGATTTTAGATTTTAGATTTTAGATTATGAATATGAAGAACTGGTGGCAATTGTATGGGGTGGGATTGCTTACCCTGATTTTTCCGACTCAGGCTATGGCGCAAGTGACTCCGGACGCTACACTTGGAACTCAAGTGATACCGAATGGACAATTAAGTGATGTCATTAATGGTGGCACTATTAAGGGTAATAATTTATTCCACAGCTTTAGTGAATTTAATATTAATGCCGGACGCAGTGTTTACTTCAGTAACCCCACAGATGTTACTAACATCTTCACGCGAGTGACAGGCACAAATCCATCTATTATTAACGGTACATTAGGCGTTTTGGGCAATGCCAATTTATTTTTGATGAATCCGAATGGCATTGTGTTCGGTACGGGTGCAAGCTTGGATTTGAAAGGGTCATTTTTGGGTACAACAGCCAGCAGTATTAACTTTGCTGACGGGACGCAATTTAGTGCCAATTCTCAATCGGTTCCTGTCCTGACAGTTAGCGTTCCTATTGGCTTGGGCTTTGGTAGCAATCCAGCACCTATTAGGGTAGAGGGTACAGGTCATAACCTAAGATTTATTCCGACACCCAAAGATGCTTTCCCACCCTTTACCCGAGAGACGAATCCCCAAGCGTTAAGCGTGCAACCGGGAAGAACGCTGGCGTTGGTTGGAGGGGGTATTTCCTTAGAAGGCGGTCAACTGGTTGCAGAACAAGGACGAATTGAATTGGGAAGTGTTGGCGCAGGTCAGGTCAAGATAAATTCGGCTTCTACTAGATTTACACTTTCTTATGAAGGAGTTTCTGACTTTCGAGATATTCAACTTTCTCAAAAATCCTCTTTAGATGCGAGTGAGTCTAATAGCAGTGGTGGAATTTACGTTGCGGGACGCCAAGTACGACTAGCAGACGGTTCTGTTGGGCTCGTTCAAAACTTAGTCTCTTCAGTACCGGGAGGGAGTATCAATGTTAACGCCTCGGAATCACTGGAATTTATCGGTACAACCGCAGATGGAAGAATTCGCAGTAGTATTACTACTGAAACAACGACATCTGGAGCTAGTGGAGAAATTAAAGTTTCTACCAAAAACTTGGCTTTTCAAGAAGGTGGACAAATCGTCACTAGAACCTTTGGTGCTGGAGATTCTGGCAATGTCAGTATAAATGCTTCAGATTCGGTACAAGTGCTCGGCTCGTCACCTTTGAATCCCCGCTTTCTCAGTAGCATTTTTGTGAGCGTGAATGGTGGTTCTACTGGCAATGCGGGTGATTTAAGTATATCGACTAAGCGGTTAACTGCTACTGATGGAGCCATCATTTCCACTGCATCATATAGTGTTGGAGCGGGAGGAGATTTGACAGTGAATGCTGAGACTGTAGAACTGATTGGCAAAGATCTAAGTTTTGGAGGACCGACTGATTTGAGGGTCGGTAGTTTCAACAATGGAGATGGCGGTAGTTTGATTGTCAATGCTCAACGATTAACAGTTCGAGACGGAGCGAGAGTCAATGCTACGACTATTGGTCAAGGAAATGCTGGAAGTGTTACTATCAATACTTCAGAATTAGTTGATGTGAGTGGTGGCACTATCACGTCGTCTGCAACTTCCCCAGAAATTCGCTCTATTATTAATGGATTTAACACAGATCCTACTGGAAAAGCAGGTAGTGTAAATATTAATACTGACCGTCTGGTTGTTCGAGATAAAGGTACGGTAGCTGTTGCGAATAACGGACCGACAGAGGCGGGTAAACTTCAGGTAAATGCTGACTCTATTCTTTTAGATAATCAAGGATCTCTCTCTGCCACAACCAGATTGGGTGAAGGTGGCAACATATTCATGCAAGCAAATTCCTTGATGATGCGTCGTGGTAGTTCTATTAGCGCCACTGCTGGCGGTTCTGGTAATGGTGGCAACATTACGCTGAATGTGGGAGCTATAGCTCAACTTGAAAACAGCGATATTACCGCGAACGCATCTCAAGGCAAAGGCGGTAATATCAACATTAATACTCAAGGTATCTTCCGCTCTTCTGATAGCGACATTACCGCCTCTAGCGAACTAGGGATTAACGGGATAATTAATATAACCAGTCCCGAGATTAAGCAGGAAAGCTCTCTTCAAGAACAGCCTAGCAATTTTATTGCGACTGATACTATAGTGGCAAATAGCTGTTTGGCTAGCAGAAATGCCTCCCGTGGAAGCTTTGTTGTCACAGGTAATGGTGGTTTGCCAGAAACACCAAATGAGGGCACCATACCTTATATTGTCACGCAAGTGCAACCAGTTTCAGGACGTGAGGAGCGACAAGGACGAGTCAACAGAGAAAAGATTCAGACTTGGAAATTGGGCGATCGCATTACCGAGGCAAAACAGTTATTTATAACTCCTGATGGTCGCATAGTGTTAACAGCCGAAAATGAGGACGGATCTATTCCCAACCCACAAGATCTAACCTGTCATTAGTTTGTCTGCTCTAGTACTATAAAATTTAGACACGGAAGAAAGGACATTTAACTATGACAGCTACGTTAAAGGAATTTTTAGAAGCTTGTGAGACTTTGGGTACATTACGTCTTATTGTCACAAGTAGTGCGGCTGTCTTAGAAGCGCGGGGCAAGATAGAAAAGCTGTTTTATGCAGAATTACCTAAAGGGAAATATGCGAATATGCATACCGAAGGTTTTGAATTTCACTTGAATATGGATAAAATTACTCAAGTAAAATTTGAAACAGGAGAGGCAAAAAGAGGTAACTTTACGACTTATGCCATCCGCTTTCTTGATGAAAAACAGGAACCAGCTTTAAGTGTCTTTTTGCAGTGGGGGAAACCAGGAGAATATGAACCCGGTCAAGTAGAGGCTTGGCAGAGTCTGCGCGAAAAGTACGGCGAAGTGTGGGAACCTGCACCATCTGAGATTTAAGTTTGCCACATCCAGTTTTATTTACGCCAGTCAGATACCTGACCTCCTTGAGAAGCCGGGTATCTTGCTACTCCATGCCTGAATTATGCCAGCAAAGGCGCAAGCTTA
Source organism: Tolypothrix campylonemoides VB511288_2 (assembly GCF_045999855.1). Taxonomy (NCBI): domain Bacteria; kingdom Bacillati; phylum Cyanobacteriota; class Cyanophyceae; order Nostocales; family Tolypothrichaceae; genus Tolypothrix; species Tolypothrix campylonemoides. The sequence continues at coordinate 47,834 of NZ_JBFPMW010000013.1, read as the reverse complement.
GACACAATCCGTTTGACTTCTAAAAACAAAACACCTTGCTTAGCAGCTGCACTAGCAAGAACCAATAAAACAGCTTCTTGAGAGCAGCCTACTAAGATACCGTAACCTTTCTCACCTTCTACCACAATTCGGTCAACACTACCGCGAGCCAGCTCGCGTCCGATGCGTTCTCCAAGTGATAGCATGGACGCTGACATAGCAGCAGTACGCTCTTCGTCCATTCCTACTGTCAGCACGGAAGCTAACGCCAATCCATCAGGGCTAGCAAGGATTGCACCTTGAACTTCAGCACTGCTAGACACAAAATTTTGTAATTCATCTTGCAACATTGAAACATTAATCATGGCTTTACCTCTCCAAAAGGGTGTTGTTTGTATTGATATTGTTATAGGTATGCACTCGGATCGCTTAACAAAATGGCTACGGATTAGTATTTAGGTAAAAGTTACCGATCTCTTGAACAAGAGCAATCAAAGCTTGTGCTACGGAAGGTTTACTAGTCGCGTTGACAGATACAATTGGCGGTCGAGTACGCTCATCTAGCAATCCCAAAGCAAGAATTACGTCTTCTGCATCCCATGCATCCGGACAATCTGTATGTGTCAAGCCAATGATATGCGGGAGTTTCACTTGTTGGTTGACAAAGCTGAGTATCCGCCGTCCAAATCTTATGTGCTCTGGACGATGAGCATCTACTAGCAAAATGTAAGCATGCGCCTTGGCAATTAGAATATCCCACATGAAGTCAAACCTCAGTTGACCGGGTGTACCATATAGGTGGAGCGATTGATTCGATGCAATAGTGAGTCGTCCAAAATCTAAAGCAACTGTAGTTTTTTCCTTCAGTTGTCGCACTTCATCTGTCGCTTTCTTATCGGTATCCACGACTTCTATTTCACTGATTGTACGAATCAAACTCGTTTTTCCTGCGCCTACGCCTCCTGTAACTACTACGCGTAGAATTGCCATTGATACCTCATAAGGTTACAGCCCTTGGAGCCACATCCAAGCGCTGGGGAAATGTCGCAGGTAATCTCAAGCCACGTAAATATAATAATGAACTTACTCTGTAACTTTGACTTTACAAACAGAGATAACTTGACGAGATACATTATTGTTTTATCCTCTTCAGGTAATGTGACAACAATTTTTTTGTTTCAACTGATGCAAACGATATAAAAATTGCATGACAGATTGCACACCCTGAACTAGCTTTATTGCTATCTTTGGGATTTTACAACAGTAGTTAGTAAGTTTTCAAACTTAAATACTAAATTTTCTAAATAACTACGTTGTGAAATGTTCCCCCCCTAATCCGCTTATAAGTAGTATTTCTCAGTTACTAAAAGTACATTGGCATATGCACCCCTTAGAGGCGGCTTTAGTCGTATTGCTTACCCTGTTATGGCTCTGGGAACCAGTTTTACATAGAACGTGCGCCAGTCGCAATTAAGCGCCTAAATAAACCTTCTGTCCAACCAGTTTCCTGGAGAACAGCTGCTGAAGAGACTTCCACATAAGCTTGTTCGATAAAAGCCAAGTCAATCATACAGATACGACTGAGAGAATCTTTCAGTGCTTCGCTTTGACCTTCCACTTGTAGCTCTTTGGCTACTTCATGTATGACTGTTGCCATTGCCGGTACAACGTGCTGAGGTCCAATTCCAATACGAACGTGAACTAAACCAATTTTCCAGCGTCGGTCTGCATAGGCAGGACCCCAATTATCAATACCCGTAAACATTTCTTGAAACCATTGTATAAAAGTTTCATGCAAGCGATGAATGCGTTCTTCTCCGGTGTGTAAAATTTTATTCATTTCCTCATCGCGTCCGAGGTAGGCATAAAAGTGATTGGTCATAGCTGGAGCAACTTTGACTCCCCAATCTGCATTAGCTTGAAGCAAAGCTTTATCTTCATCTGTAAAACCAGCACGCTTCTCTAATGTCAGCAGAAACGTATATGGATTTAAAGCCATTGTGAGTTCTCCTAAGTATTAAAACAAACATTTCTTCAGCTAGTATGCTTACGCAGCCACTAAAAAGTAGCAAAATTTTATACATTATACAAAATTTCGTTACATTCTGTTACTTGATAATAGAGAGCGTGGAAGAAGGATGTTCTTCATCGGTCTGCTAGCTCCCCAACTCCGATAAGAAGCCGGGAGTTAGATTAATTTACCCCATCAAAACTGATAAATCAGGACTACCTTCTTCTAGTTCAACAAATGGGCTATTTTGGTAAATGCTTGTTTAATTTCTAGAAACAGTATGCCTTGCTTAGCCGCAGGACTGGCAAGAACTAACAAAAAAGCCTCTTGAGCGCGACCAACTAAAACTCCGTAACCTCGCTCTCCTTGCACTACAATCAGATCGATAGCACCACGGGCAAGTTCGTGTCCAAAACGTTCCCCTAATGAAAGCATGGATGCTGACATTGCAGCAGTACGCTCTTCATTCATACCTGGTAATAACACAGAAGCTAGCGCCACGCCATCAGGGCTAATAATAATTGCACCTTCAACTTCAGCACTACCGGAGACAAAGTTGTGTAACTCATCTTGGAGTCTAGAAAATGCGATCGCATTTTTTTCCTCAAATATTTCTGATTGAGGGGATTTAGCGGCTTCTGTCAAGGATAACAAATTTGAGACATTCTCTCCACTAACTTCTGTATTTTCCACAGTAGTGGTTGAAGGCAACTCTTCTGTGGTTTGCAATTCGTCTGTTACTTTTGCAGGCTTAGCTGATATTCTTTCAAGTGCTACTAGCAGTAGATTCAGAATTTTGCCCAAAGGCATGGTAACTACAGCACATACTTTAATGTTGTGATTTTATTATTACACTATAGTGGTGAGTGGTTGGCAGGGAGTCGTGTTTCTAGTGTCTGTCAATTTAGTAGCCTTCATGTCTTGTCCTAACATTAGGACAAATAAAAATGGTCGTTGGGTCTTTCCTAACCCCTATTTTCAAGTTTTGCTCTTTAAAAAACCAACTAGATTTTGCAAAAATGAAGTGCTGATTTTGAGTGCTTCCGATTCCTTTGATTTTTGGCGTTTCATTTCAGAATTTTCGATGAAGTCCCAATTCAAAGAGTCATCATTTAAGTTTGATGTTGATGTCACTGTGAGAACTTCTTCCACTAAACCCGCAAGCATGAGCCGGAAAGTCGCTTGTTGAACTAAAGCAAGAGGTTGATTGATTTGGGCTGCGATCGCATTTAAAGAAACACTCCCATTAGCGAATTCCCATACCTGCCATTCACAAGCGTGCAAGCGAATTTGTGGTTTAGCGTGAGAAATACTTTTGACAGCTGAACTGGGATTTGGCAAAACATCTTCTAGTGCTTTCCAGTTTTTTAATGCTCTTAAAGCTATCAGAGCCACTTCCGTTGCTCTGAGACTTAATCCGGTCATTTCTTCTAGAGGCAAAGCTGCTTTGCTATCTAGTTTAAATACTCCTTGTTGAATTTCAAAAAGTTCCCGAACTTTTTGTAATTGGTTTGCAAACAGCAGGTTGAGTTGCTCGGCTGTTAGGAGACTTTCAGTTTTCAGCAGTAACCCAAGAGGTATAGCTGTAGGAGCATCCGTACAAACTTTTTCTATAACTTTCCAATTTGCCAAGCCTCGCTTGACAATTTTAGAAATTAACTCCTGACCGTGCAAGTGATGAGCAGCCGCTACCACTCTTCCTTGTCTAAACCAGATGTAGAAATACTGGGATTTAGACATGGGAGATTGTAGATCTGGTAAGGTACAAACTGTTAAACAACCAGATTTTCGTCCGTGGTCGATCAGTTGGAACAATTCAGCTAAAGAAAAATCCGTAAAAGAACTAGATAGACTCATTCGTGCAAGTACTCTTTCGATGATTGATTTATATCAACTTGCACCCCGATCGTTATGCGACTTTTAAAACATCTTGTTAGCAAGGATAGATACCCTCCTTTAGCTTTAAAAAGAGTAATATTACTGACAAGAAATTTTCCGGTTCATCTTTTTCAGGAAATTTACATATATAGATTATTTTATAAGTATACTTATATACATACATATCGTGGAATCATTGAGATAGTAAAAAATACTATCTACCCGTATTGATTCAAGAAATAGTTTGTTGATGGCTGCCTTTCTATCAGAATCGGGCGATGAGCACTAGGGTAGATCTGTACACCTTTCGGTGTTAGTGTGCAACTTCCACTCCACCAAAAAAATCAGTAGTTCTAGAGCATGAAGTCGTGTTTGAGTCTCTGCTCAATCCTTGAGCTTCTTTTAAATGGTATTTTAGTTAAGAGACAAATGTTTGTATTTAGTTTTGTTATGTCTTTGTTAAATTTGATGATAAAAAAGTAACCTAAGTTTTTCTTATATGAGCGATCGCATTGAATAATTTAAAATAAATTAACATATATCGCGATTATGAAAATTATTTGGGCTTGTTGCTTAATTTTGTTATATCTGTATTGGGGTGGAGCAGCAGAAGCTGGAGAATTATCTGAAAAGTTGGCAAATTTCGAGCGTTGGGAAAAACTAACATCCGTACAACCTGCTGTAGGTGATTTAGTTTACCCAGAATGGATGGAGGGTGATTGGGAGGTGAAAAGCACACTTTCCGATTTAGCTGCACCTTTAGCACCGGACATTGTTACACCCGGATTTGAAGGTAATCGTCAGTACCTCAACAAACCCATAAGTTTCAAAGTACGATTTGTCAAATCAAAATTGCCAGCCATAGCGCTGAAAGCCATTCCCACAATCAATAGCAAGTCAGTCGCAGTTGTAGCGGATAGAGCTTTTAACGGTTTAAATTTGGCACGGGCTTATCTGAGTGATGCTGTGTTATCTGTCAAAGTAGATCCAAAAACTCCCAATCGTCAAATTACTTTTTTGCGTGGCGATCGCCAGCTTGTTTCTACAATTAGTGGACGCGCCACAGAAACGACAGGTGATGGCAAATTCATTGGAACAGAAGTCTTTCAACAAATATTTAAAGGTGGTGGGCGTCCTTTCTTTAATGTTGTTGAATCCACAACTGCATATCACAAATTAGATGGTCTTGCTGGAAGCCCTGCAATAGAAGCAGATCAAGTGACTGCTGTTTACCTGTCACCGCAAGATCCAAATTACTTCAGTGCTGGTTCTCGACCCGTTGCGCTGTATCGGTATCGGCTGGAATTTTTTCGTAACAGTGAGTGGTGATTGGGGGCTGGGAGAAATATCAATAACCTAACCCCCAATCTCTCCCCAATCCCTACTGTGTGGGGTTTTGAGTTCCCCACTCCCTAAATCCTACTCCCAAAGAAAGATTTACATATCTCAACTCTTGACTCTTTTGTAGTATACGTGTAGTATTAAAACCTCAGTTACAGGTTCGCGCTCTAAGAGTAGTGTGCATCATGGCTAATTTTCGAGATCTTCTCAACTACTTTCGTCCCTACTGGTCGGTTGGTGCTTTTAGTATCGCAGCCACCAGTATGTATGAGGTCATCGATCTGGTGGTACCCTATGCTATCGGACAAATTTTAAATGTTTTGTCCAACCAACCATTAGATAAAACACTTCAAGACGCGATCGCAAATTTATCAAACCTGATCCACTACCCAGTAAGCAAACCTTTAGAGTTAGGAGCATTACTGGGTTTAATTTTTCTAGCTACAGTGGCGAGAGCACCAACGCAGCCTTGGTTGAGCAATTGGTTTCACTGGGATATTGCCTTAAAGGCGCGTCACGTTCAGAGCCAAGCAGCCATAGAAAAAATTCTTACCTTACCTTTAGAATTTTATGACGAAAATAACCCCGGACGTATTGCCGGACGAGTAGCAAGAGGAATTGCCAACCACACTTGGACTTACCCTGAAATTTCCGGACAGTTACTTCCCAAGCTGTTTCGAGTGCTAGCTATCTTTGTGTTTATCTGGTTTGTGGAGTGGCGAATCGCTTTACTGTACCTGATTTCCTTTGTGGCGATCTTAGGATTTAGCCTCAAGAAAATACAGAAGTTGATTTGGCACGATAACCTCTTAGATAAGTACATGGAAGATACAGAAAGCCGTACCTCGGAGATTATCAGCAATATCAAAACGGTTAAAGCTTTTGCAACTGAAGCAAAAGAGCTAAAGCGGCAAAAAGTCCGGTTATCCCGCGAATTAAAACTTGTTGAATTCCGCATTCACAAGGGTTATGTCAAACTGCAGACTTGGCAAAGAAGTATTATTCAGTTTTGTGTCTTTACACTCTTGGGTTTGGCTTTAGCCGCAACACTGAACGGGCGAATTAGTCTCGGTCACTTTGTCATGACACTCACGCTGTCTAGCATGGCATACGCTGAATTAGAACCTATTTGCACCTTAGCGGAGATTTTTGCTCGCCGGTACATATCGATGGTACGGTTCCACGATTTTCTGAAAGAACCTTCTGGAGTGGATTCAGAGGGTTTGTTAGAAGAGAAAAATGTTGCAGACAATCCCTATAAATTTACCGGGAAATTAGAGTTTTCTCATGTCAACTTTGGATACGATCGCGAGCGCCCTGTTTTGCAAGACATCAATCTCTTGATTGAGCCATATCAAACAGTCGCGTTGGTAGGGCGTTCTGGTTCTGGTAAATCCACTTTAGTAAAATTGTTGCTGCGGTATTTTGAGCCTCAAGAAGGTAAGATTCTGATTGACGGTGAGGATATTCGCACTCTGAACGTAGGTAACTACAGGCGCAGACTGGCGATCGTTCACCAAGAAGTAGATATTTTCAACGGAACCTTATTGGATAACCTGATTTATGGAAACCCCAATGCTAGTTTCGAGCAAGTTGAAGAAGCGTGCAAAATAGCCAGACTTGATGAAGTTGTACAGCAACTTCCCCAAGGATATTACACAGTTGTAGGAGAGAGAGGCGTGAGGCTCTCTGGGGGTCAGAGACAGCGTGTGGGGATTGCAAGAGCGTTGTTAGTCGAACCAGACGTGCTGGTGTTTGACGAAGCAACCTCCAGTTTGGACTATGAGTCAGAGCGTTCAATTCAGTTAGCGATGCGCTCAATTTTAGGAACTCGCACCACAATCATTATTGCCCACCGATTGAGTACAGTTAGGGAAGCAGACAAGATTGTGGTTTTGGACAAAGGCAAAATAGTAGAAGTTGGAAACCACCACGAACTCCTGCGTCACGAAGGAATTTACCATCGCTTGCACTCCCTGCAAGAGACTGGGGAATTGGTTGGTTAGAGGTTAGGGAGAGGGGGGAGACACGGTAGAATTTTCTTCCTTGTCCTCCTTGTCCCCAATCCAAAAATTTTTTTTCACACCCCCCTTGCATTTCCAAAAGCTTGTGCTACTATTAGTAATCGTGGGTGACACGGGTCGGTGTCCGAGTGGTTAATGGAGGCGGACTGTAAATCCGCTGGCTTGCGCCTACGCTAGTTCGAATCTAGCCCGGCCCACCTGCAATAGAGTTAAGAGAGATGAGCAATAAACAAAACTCCGATCTCCTAACTCTCAACCTTCAAGTAAAATTTGCCCGTGTAGCTCAGTGGTAGAGCACACCCTTGGTAAGGGTGAGGTCATGAGTTCAATCCCCATCACGGGCTTGGTAAAGAGTATCGAAGAATCAGTGATTTTGAACAAGTTACATGAATTGGTTTTACGTTAACAGTATCTTCTTAAAACAACTTAGTTGCATAGAAGTTGCATAACAGGATTGCTTATCAATTAACGTCAAAATATATTGAATAGAGTCAATCCATTACAAGATGCGATCGCGGAACTACAAGAATTTATAGATAATCGCCTAGATGCCCGTGAGGAGAGAAAAGCTTTAGCGGTGAAATTGGTTTATCAAGGCTACAAGTATGAGATGAGGAAATTCAAACAATTTTAGATGTGTCACTTGGTTCAATAACAAGTTGGAAAATTGTCCTTGTAAAAAACTTTGATGCTCTTTAAGGCTCCATTAATAGTGTGAATTTCTAAGTCAGCATTAACTTTAGTCGTACTATTGGTTGATGTTTTTATTTTTTGATTCATATAAACACTTCCTCTTTTTTAATGAATGAATCGTCTTTCTTGTAAATATTATTTACATACTTGGGAGTTTCAGAAGTTTTTGAAAACTCGGTTTTTGTTTTAGCTAAATTTGCAATTTTTTCTTTTTGCAAATTTATCCATAAAGTCAAAGCTTCTTCAGTTGCCTCCCCTAATGATTTACGCTCATTAGCGCAAATCATTCTAATAAGGGTTGATAACTGTCTGGGTATGCTCACATTGTGTTGTACATAATTTGGTGATCTTCTTCTGTCCATAATTGTTATGTCTTAATGTCTAGCCTGAGTGTTTAAACGTTTAATATTATCGTATCATTAATAAAACTTATTTAATGTTTTTATATTATTAGATAAATTAATTTTTGAGTCTATTTAATCCTAGTTTGCACAAAAATAATTCTTAATATCTCCAATTAATATTAAATTTCTAATCAATAATAGCAGTAGTTGTCTGGGGTTAAACTTCTTGAATTTTCAAAACTCAATTTTCTAAATCAGTAAAGATATCATGCTGTTCTCGAAAAATCCTTTGAGTCTCGGATAAACCTAAATCCATAGAAAGCAAATCAACACCATCAATAATTTTAGGTATCTGAGATTCATCAATTTGTAGATTCTCAAAACACTTGTGTCTGTAATCTGGTCTTTGCTGAAAGCGTTCGATCGCTTTTTTTAAAGGTCTTATGACTTCGTAAGCCTCTTCTGCTTTATCAATTGATGGTTGAGGTATTGGACATTGTAACCTGAGAACCGCTAAATCGATTAAATCTCTGGATTCTACACCATCATCCATATATCGGTCAGAATTTGCCAATAGTTTAGAGGTAAAACAATCATTTAAACTTAAGCACGGAACAGGTGACCATTTGGGGTATCTCGGAGGATCGAGTCGAAAACGACTTTCAGCAATAATTTCTGTCTTAATCAAGAATTCGCCTACAATAACTGTCATGCGTATCCCATACTGATCTGTTGTACCGCGCCCAATTTGGATTTTACTTAAATCACGAAATAATGCTTCATGTCCACCATCAAATACTATTGTACGTAAATATTTATATCCTTCTGTACTAACAGAAGCAATAAAATCAACATCCTTACTCCATCGGTATTCTTCAAAATCAAGAGCCAGAAGGGTTCCGCCACCAAAGTAAGCAGAACCCTTCTTAAGTATTTCACAATCTAAAGATTTAAGAATTTCAAGAATTTTATTATGATGGTCGAATCTAAAGGTCATAACTCAACTAACAACCAGGATTTATAAAGTCTGGCAAGTTCTTTAAGGAAATTAATTTCTTCACCCTCTAGATTGTTGTATATGTCGCGATATCGCCAACCACGCTCGTAGCGACTGAGCATTTCTTCTGGAGAGAAGCGATACACATCCGCAGTCTGCCAACAAATTGATTCCAAAAAGGGTAATTTTTTTGGGACAGCAACAGAATTAATCTTTGGTTTTGCGGTTGCCATACTTTTTTAATCAACCACTTTGGTTTACGTTTTTTCTAGAATTAGTTTATTCTAAAATTAATTTTTATCCAAATAACTTCAGGAGGAGGTCCGGTAATTTCGTAAAAGCCTTAGTAAATACCGATTTAATGCAGAATGGTTTACTAGGGGCACTTTTAAAGAGACGTTGTGATACCTAAGAATCAGTTTTGCTCTAACAAGTTCCTTGGACTATCCCCAACATTCCCCCGAATCTTCCCAATCAATCTTTAAGGGATTGAAGCCACAGGTTGTAAGAAAGTATTTGCGGCTGGTATTACCGTAGATTTCTGTACTAGCATCCCAGCCAAATCGACGATTGGTGAAGGCTTTATCTCTCTAAATACTTCTTAATACAATGAACCGAACCCAGGTTTTGTACAAAGGGATGAAAGTCGGTTAATTCGTAAACCTTGAAATCGAGTTCTTCCCAAATGCGCTTGTTTTCCGCATCAATAGGAGCTAAGTCTGCCCAATCACCATGACCATATGTTGGTAGCCACACGGAGTTACCACTGTTTGCATCTATTTCTATCAAACAGTTGTTAGCGGTAGCATAATACCAGGTACGCACTTTAATATCAACTAGATCTACATAGGTGAGCGGCATCGGATTGCGAATCACTTCAAAGCCCCGAGCTTCTAGAGTCTTGGCAACATCATCAAAAATTTCCCCTAGCGAGTGGTCTACAGGCTCTTGTCCCAAAATTTGATCGGCATAAGTGGGCGAGCCTACCAACAATCGATATTTGCCAGAAGAACTGCGCCCTGCTAGCGAAATAAACATATCGATGTGAAATATGGGCTGTTTCTTTCCAGTTCCGGTATATATCTCCTCAGTCCATTCCTCACCGTCGATAGTAATCGGACGTTCTTGCGGTTGAGGAACTGGTAATTCTGTACCTATGTAAATGAGTTGGCGATTGGAGTCGAAGGTTTTGATGTATAAATTTTTAACAAATTCATCAATATTTTCAACATCTTCGGGGACTACAATATTACCTACCTCTTCAATGAGCTTCTTGGTCTCTTCTGGATAATCCGTACCGATGAAAACAAAATCATCTCCAATCAGTACATTGCCACCTTGGAAATAAAGAGGAGACTGGATGCTTTGCAGATTGGTTGCTTCTGCTACTAACTCAGCAATCGCCGCATCACCCGATCTTCTAAACACGTGAGGCTCAACTAAGAAAGATGTACCTTCCGTTGTTGATGTATCTTGGACAACCACGTAAGGGTCTTCAGCCCAAACAAGAAAATTCAAAAAATCAGGTGCTTCTACAATGGTAGAGCGATCGCTTGCATGAGTGGAATCAAGGGCTGCTAGTAAATCGTTAGTAACGCTTGGATGAGTGAGGATCGTAAATTGAGTTGTTTTAGGTAACTTACGGAATAAATCTTCGTAAACCTGTTTGTAGCTGAACTCTCCACTAGCATAAGCAGGGTAACAAAAAAGAATATGCTTGAGGGGACCGTGCGCGGTGGAAACAATTTTTGGTTCGCGAGGTCCGGGTCTGGCAATCTTGGCGCGTAAATCCGTCTGCACGGATGCACTTCTGGCGATCGCACCCACATCTACATCGGACTTGTTGCGACGTGCTAGCGTTGCTGGTAATGGAAGAGGATTTTTCCGTATGGGATTGTTTGCAGTCATATTATTTTTTCGGGAGTTGTAAATTCTAATTTTTCGCAAGCAAGTTGCAAAAATTGCTACACCAAAATTTTAGACTGCTACGTAAAGTTCTGTTTCTAACGTAAGACTATTTTAAGATAAAGATAATCAGCCATATTTATTCTCTCTAGAGTGCGATCTCACAATGCAATAGCTTCGCTAACGGCTCAAGCCAGATTGGCAATTTAACTTAGAGTTTGAGCTAGAATTGGTAAGGTAATGACAAATTCAGAGCCCTTACCAAGTGTAGAACTCACAGAGAGCGAACCGTTGTGTTTTTCTACTATAATTTGTCGGCTTATTGCCAAACCTAAACCCGTTCCTTTGCCAACAGCTTTCGTCGTAAATAAATTGTCAAAGATTTTTTGTTTGACTTCTTCACACATCCCAATGCCATTATCAGCAATTACAACTTGAATTTGGTTTTCTGTGACTGTCGTTTTAATAAAAATTTTGTTGGAATTAGCGTTAATTTCCTCAAAACTCCGTCCATTATTTGATTCTTCTAATGCATCAATGGCATTCGCCAAAATATTCATGAATACCTGATTTAATTGACCGGGGAAACACTCTATTTTGGGCAAAACTCCATACTCAGTTATCACGTCAATGGCGGGGCGTTGTTCGTTTGCTTTAAGGCGATGTTTGAGAATCAAAATTGTACTATCAATACCCTCGTGGATATTAAACGGTACTTTGTAATCTTTATCAGCACGGGAGAAAGTCCGTAAACTGGTACTGATATTTTTGAGCCGATCGCACGCGATCGCCATCGCATCCATAACTTTGGGTAAATCTTCTAAACTATAATCCAAGTCGATTTCATCAGCATGGTTCATGATTTCCTCACTCGGTGATAGTACAGTTTCCTGATAGCAACCTTAGTCCTTCTTATCAACCAACATGGGATAAAGAATGCTTTAAGGGTCATCACTAGCATCCATCGCTCTGCTCCCGCAATATTTACAAATGAATGTGGCTAATAATACTTGCTAAATTCATCAAACTTTTCCAAGTCTTAGTGCCAATCACCCCATCTACCAACAATTCTTTTTCTTCTTGGAATACTTTTACAGCTTGTTCGGTTTTTAAACCAAATTCGCCATCGATAGCTCCAAAGTAATAACCGTTAAAACCCATGTAATCTTGAACGATGGGAGTAAATTTAAGAACATTTTGAAGCTGAGCAACATCTCTGCTACGGCTACCGTAACGCAATAGTGGTAAGTTTAAGCGTTCGCCCAGGTAAAGGGCTTGCCAGGTTTTTAGACCGACAATACCATCGTCTTCCAGAAAAACGCGAAACTGAAAAACTTTAACAGCTACTTCAGTAGTTTTACAAAATATACCGTTAACATCTAAGTAATCGATACAATCAAGAAGAGGAACTCTTTTTTTCAGCAGTTCTTGTAATTCTTCTACTTGTGAACCAGTAGAACCTCGTTTTAAGATAGGTCTGTTAATATAAGTTGAAGCTTGCATTGTAAAGCCTCCTTGAAGAATGCTCAATCAATAAAAACTTCAAGGAGATTGTGAGGAAATCCGCATCCTTACCAGTACCCAAAAGAGTAATTTTTCATTTTTACTGTGTCAGGGTGCTCGTCACGCGTGGTAAGGTTAAATTCCCTTCTCCACAACTACTGTAACAATCTATACAATACGGACAGTTGATTAACTAGCTAAATAGCCGCGCATTTTATCTCCTTGTAGCTGTAACCGCTTCAAAGCTTGTTTTTCGATCTGTCGTACTCGTTCGCGACTAAGACCCATACGCCGACAAATCTGTTCTAGAGAAAATTCATTTCCATCTGCTAAACCAAAACGCAAGGTTAATATTTCTCGTTGTTGGGGAGTCAGTTTTGATAATAATTTTTGCAAGTCTTGGCGAAGAGATTCTTGAGCCGCATAGCGATCTGGTGAAAGTCCTTTATACTCTAGTAACTCCTGAAATTCTGTATTTTGCTCTTCTCCTATTGGTAAGTCTAGAGAAATTGGTGGACGCGCAGATAGTAAATATTCGCGAATCTGGTTTGGTTGTAAATCCGATGCTAAGGCAATTTCAGTGAAGGTAGGAATGCGACCTAGTTTTTGGGATAACTCACCCTGAATGCGCTTGATTTTGTTGAGCCTCTCCGTCATATGAATGGGTAATCGGATTGTGCGCCCTTTGTCTGCGATCGCTCGTGTAATTCCCTGACGAATCCACCAGTAAACATAAGTTGAGAGCTTGTATCCACGAGTTGGATCGAATTTCTCAATTCCTCTTTCTAAACCCAAAGTTCCTTCTTGAACTAAGTCAAGAAACTCTAAATTTCGCCTTTGATACTTTTTAGCGATCGCAACAACAAGTCTGAGATTCGCCTGAATCATTTTCTGCTTAGCTTGTTGTCCTTCACGAAGACGTTCTAGCAGAGCTTCTTCGCTCATATTGGTAGAAACAGCCCACTCTGAAAGAGTCGGTTCTCGTTTTAATTGAACGGTAAGTTTTTGGTTTGCGGACTGCAAAGCCATCCAACGTTGAACCTGTTTGCTTAAGTTAATTTCTTGTTCGTCGCTAAGTAGAGGAATGCGTCCTATGTCTCGAAGAAAAGCGCCTACTATATCAGTTTTACGAGAAAATGAGTCTTGCGTGTGTTGAAGAGAACTTAGTTGAGATGTTGAGATAGACATGATTCGTTAAGTCTTTATTGAACAAATTTAAGCTAAATTATCCAAACTTAATCTTGAGAGCATACACATCTAATTGCTATAACTAAATCTACCCTTCCTGCTGAGTATTGGGTAACGCTCCTGGTTTGACGCTGAGATTGAGAGTCTGACCGTTACGGCGAATTTCTAATTGTAGATTGCTCCCAATAGATGTCTCTTCTACAGTTTGTTGCAGTCTGTCCGCTTTATTTATAGATTCATTATTAACCTTTACAATCACATCACCTGCACGAATTCCGCCTTTGGCTGCAGGCGATTCAGGAACAACCTTAACAACTAATACACCTTGAGATTCGTCAACACTAAGAGGGGCATTAGGATTGTTGTTAATTTGTTGTTTTAATTCTGGTGTTAACGTCATCATTTGAACACCTAAATAAGCGTGTTCGACTTTACCTTTAGCGATTAATTGATTGGCAATATGTTTGGCGGTATTGATTGGAATTGCAAAGCCCAAACCTTGAGCATTTTGAATGATAGCAGTGTTCATACCGATGGCTTGTCCTTGGGCGTTGAGCAAGGGTCCACCTGAATTACCGGGATTAATAGCTGCGTCCGTTTGAATAAAGTTAACTCGCTCGGTAGGGACTCCTACTTGAGAACTAGAGCGACCCGTAGCACTAATAATACCTTCCGTAACCGTATTATCCAAACCCAAAGGGTTACCAATAGCTATAGCCCATTCTCCTGGCTTGAGTTGCTCGGAGTTTCCTAGCGGGATTGTCGGTAAGTTATTAGCTTTAATTCTGACAACAGCAACATCGGTAACTGGATCGCTACCCACGACCTGACCTTTAAAGGTACGTCCATCCTTTAAGGTGACTGTGACAGTGTCTGCTTCATTCACCACATGAGCGTTAGTCAAAATTTCACCGTTAGGATTCATGATAAAACCGGAACCAACTCCTTGAACAGTTTCTTGTGATGGACGGGAGGGAACTTCAGAGCCAAAAAATTCCCGGAAAAAGGGATCGTTAAAAATATCAGATGCGGGACGTTTGACTGTGTGACTTGAATCAATCCGCACTACTGCAGAACCAATGCGATCGACAACTTCTGTGATAAAGTTAGAAGCCCGAGCAGTTGCTAAGTTATCTGGTGGATTTTGAGTCACTGCTAGTGCTGCTTGTTGTGGTTGCAGTAAGTGCATACCTGTAACTGTAATTCCCGATCCCGCTAAAACCAATGCTAAACCCAGGTAACTCATCGGTTTTTTCCAGTTACGTCTATTCACATCACGATTTGCAGTGGAGTCAATGTTCTGTTCATCGTTATCTTGAAAATTATGTTTTGAAGTGTTCATAAGCTAAAAATCTCTGAGTTTTGCAGTTCTTCATCTTATAAATCTGCGTCTTTAAAGATAAGAAGTAATTGTAAAGAACTTGGAAAGATTGTTGAAAGCAGGAAAATTAGAGAATAGAGATTAGGGGTCAACGACAGGAGAACTCGGGGTTCTCACAAAATGGGGAGCGGGGGTAGAGGGATTTGTATAACTGGTTTTGAGAAAAACATCTTCAAGGTTGTCCATCTCCTGAAGCAAAGGAGGAGTTAGATGGCTGTACTCCGCAGCTGAAGAAGCTACCTCAACACGGTCGATCAACTTATCAAACTTCTGTGCTCGATCGATTCCCCCACGAACCAAAATAGACGGACGTACTGTATACCATGTAAGACGCATGTGATTAGCTGTTTTATGCAACCAAGCTTTGTTCCCTGTTGGTGTCCAAATTTCTAATTCGCGACCGTAGTAGTTAAGCTGTGTTACCTCAAGAGGAACTCTTGGCTGAAAGTGCGTTACGAACGTAGCAGCAATCAGAGTGATTTGATTGGCATAATGCATTGCAGTTAGGCGATCTCGAACTGCAATCGTTCCTTTAAGGGAAGCAATTTTGGAATTTAGCTTTGCCAGTTGTGATTTTTCACCGTTAATTTCATGATTCATACCTTGTGCTGAATCTTCTAAGAAGAATAAATTCTCTGTCGCACGTTGCCAGTCTTTTGCTTTAACAGTACTGTATACTATTTTACTGTAGTGACTGACCTTACTTAAGGAAACAGGGATAGGATTTTTGTTGGGTTCGGGTTCGCTCTGTCTGGATGAATCTGGTTTTTCTTCAACCTCGTTGAGATAGGAAGTGCTAGCTCTACTTTGAGCAGTTAAGAAACTGTTATCATGCTGGGGCATAATGGCAACAGGTTGCGGAGATTTGCTTGCATCATTCGTTTTTAATAACTCACTTATGCCTAAACCAAGCAATAATGAACCAATGAGAATAGTTTTGGTTGAAGTGTTCATGGTTATAAATGTTTGGGCAAAAACCTTAAGATATACAAAATTTGTCAAGAACTTGGGAAGATTTTGAGTGGAGTGACAAATGGCAACCAAAGCGAGGGATATTAAAAAAATTGAGAGATGCCATTAAATCTTTCCGAGTTCTTCACTTTTACCTTATACATTAACCACATCAAGACAAACAACCCAGAGAACAGAGAAGTTTTGAAAACCATGAAAACTACAACTAAAAATGTTTTTGCTCTTGGTCTAATGAGTCTTTTAAGTCTTAGCTTAATGTCACAAGGTGCTTTCGCCGCTCAAGCTCAGACTGCAAACTCAAAGAACGACAAAGCAAATCCAACAGTCAATAATGTTCATAAAACTACACAGCCTTCTCTAAAGAAAAAGAAATCTCAACAACACGCCAAAAAATCTGCAAGTAATACAAATTCCAAGACTACAACTACCAAAGAAGAGACAGGTACTAATGTAGTAAAAACACCAACAACTCCTAACAAGAAGTAAATTTAGTAATTATATCAATTTTTCTAATGAAGCAAACAACAGCTTGATTTCACGATTTCAGTTTTTCTCCTCTTACTAGGGAATTTTCTACATAGTAGAGAAATTCTCACCCCACATCTTATTTAGGTTGGGTTTTATCTCTTGATTAAACCCAACTTTTTTTAATTCAAATGAAAAGCCAAAAAATTATTCTATCCCCAAAAATTTTATCGCTTATACTTCTAATTATATTAGGTGTTGTAGCTCCCAGTCTTCTATTAAATATCAAAAACAAGTATTTTTATAGTATTCTAAGTGACCTAGCTATTCCACAAAATACTAACAACACTCAGTTATTATCTAAATCGCTTCCTAATAGTTTAAGTACAACAAAATTAAATAATTTCCAGCCAGATGTTAAATCGAAGGTTGTGACACTGACAGTTCCACCCCAATTTTCTGGAGCCATTGTTTACCAGGCAAAATTGCTTAACAAGGAGAAATATATTGCCTTGACTTTTGATGATGGACCTTGGTTGAATTCCACTGCTGGTATCCTTAAAATTCTCCATCAAAACAATGTAAAAGGAACTTTTTTTGTTTTAGGAAGAAATATTCAGCAATACCCCAAGCTAGCAATGCAGATTGTAGCAGAAGGTCATGCGATCGGGAACCATACTTGGCATCACTGGTATCATTTTCTCAATCAGCAAACAGCTGCATTTGAAATCGATCGCACAGCCAATTTAATTTCTCAAATCACTGGTATGTCAACAACATTATTTCGTCCACCAGGCGGAATACTCAGTAATGGTCCTGCTGCTTATGCTAGAAAGAAAAACTATACTATTGTGATGTGGTCTGATGACTCTCAAGATTACAGACGCCCTTCTGTCAACACCTTAGTTAACAGAGTCTTAAAACAGGCAAAACCTGGTGGTATTGTACTTATGCATGATGGTGGTGGAAATCGAGCTAGAACTGTAGCAGCCTTACCGCAAATTATTAGTCAATTAAAACAACGAGGTTACAGCTTTGTCACAATTCCCGAGCTTCTAGAAATACAGAGCAAGGAACAAAATTTACAAACCTCTAAACTCAACTAACCGGAAGGCGAACAGTAAAACAGCTACCAACACCTAGCTGACTTGTAACAGCAATTGAGCCTTCATGATTTTGGACAATTGCTCGGACAATAGATAATCCCAATCCAGATCCACCACCGTGATACGAGCGGGAAGTATCAGCTCGCCAAAACCGCTCAAAAATTTTTTCAAGGTTTTCAGGTGCAATTCCTACACCTGTATCCTGCACTTTCACCAATATATGAGAGCCTGTACGGTGAGCTTTAATTTCGATTTTGCCTCCATCAGGCGTATAATGCAGTGCATTGGCTACTAGATTGGTAAAAAGTCGCATCAGTTGTATGCCATCACCTAGCAAGTACAAATGAGGAGCACCTATTGCATATTGTAAATGAATTTGTTTACTCTCAGCTTCAGGTTTATATTGCAGTATTAAGTTCTCCAAAATTTCCGCTAAATTGACTGTATCTTTTTTTTTATTGGGAATTTTGTCAGTTCGTGCTAAAAATAGTAAATCTTCTGTGAGAGCAGACATTTGTTGAGTAGCACTAACAATTGCTTGAAATTTATCTACATCTCCTTCTCGCATCCCTTCTGAATACTTTAATGCTACCGTTGCATTACTTTTAATTGCCATTAAAGGACTGCGGAGTTCGTGAGAAGCATCAGCAGTAAATTGTTTAAGTCTCTGAAAACTATCTTCAATTGGTTGCATTGCTTGACGAGTTAATAGAACTCCACCAACACTGCTTAAAATAATAGCAATCAGAATTCCTCCTGTTAGCCCCCAATCTAATTTATTTAAAGTCGCATTAAAATCATTGAGAGACTGGCTTGCTCTTACATAGCCAATGAGCTTTCCATCATCACTTCCAATAATAGGTAAAGTCACGGCTTGAATATTTTTTTCCTCTGTTTGAATGTTTATGGTGCGATTCATAGCAAGAGGTAAGTTAAGAACATCTTCTCCCTGCTGATCGATCAAACGACCTTTTGTATCAAACCATTGTAATGCTTGATGTCGAGCAGTAATGTTGAGTATAGAGAATTCATTTTCTATGTTTACATGACCATTTTCAAATCTTGCATTAGCAGCAGCGCCCTCTCCTAAGTCAATCAGTTTGTCAGTCAATTCTTGAGTTAAACTGCGAGTAAAAAAAACACGAACGGCTATTGCAAAACATCCCAAGATTAATGCAAGAACAACCATGTAAGATAACAATAAACGATATCTTATTTGACCAAACATAAATACTGATAGAACTCCTATAGCAAATTGATTGCCCGGTCCCCCAATAGCTAATCTACAGCCTCTATTTTTACGTCAGATAAACGGTATCCAATACCATATACTGTTTCAATCAAGCTTTCAGAACCTCCTGCATCTTTCAACTTTTTACGCAAGTTTTTTATGTGAGTTTTTACTGTATCTTCTCCAGAAAATTTGTCGAAACTCCACAATTTGTTTAGAATTACAGAACGAGTTAAAACTTGACTGGGATTTCTCATAAAACATTCTAATATCATATATTCTTTAGGTGTAAGTGAGAGTAAGTTATCTAGATAAGTCGCAGTACAACTACTAGGATCGAGTTTTAGATTGCCATGAACTAATACTGGTTGACGAGTTTCTGGAATTCTCCGAAATAAAGCTCGGATTCGTGCTGCTAATTCTTCTAATTCAAATGGTTTAACTAAATAATCATCAGCACCCGCATCTAACCCAATTACTTTATCTGCAGTGGTATCTCGTGCTGTCATCATCAAGATGAGAGAATTGCATTTAGCAGCACGCAAACGTTTACATAAACTAATTCCATCTAGTTTAGGTAACATCAAATCTAATAAAATAAGATCGTATTGGGTAGATTGCGAGTATTCCCAACCCTCTATTCCATCACAGGCTACATCGACTACGTAATGCTGGTGTTTCAAATCTTCTGCAACGGGTTTGGCAATGCGATCGTCGTCTTCCACAATTAAAATTCTCATTTTGTTACCCTACTTTGGGTCTTCCTACCATATATCAACAAATAATCAGTATAGTTGTTCTTGAGTTGTACCTGCATAAATGCTAGGGAAACATTTATGCAAGCTTCTTATACCAAATCCATTTTTATAACCCCAATAAGCCCTAGTGATTAGAAATCACGGCTATACAAACGAAGTCCCTCCGGGTTCGCCAGTTCCCTACGGCGGGAAACCCGCCTGCAGGACTGGACTCACCGCCTGCGCGGACTAAATTATAAAGGGGGGTATAAGACGCAAATTTAGTATTAATAATTTCAAACTGAGAATGTTAAGGAAACATGAGTTTGATGAAGTCAAAACAAACCTCACGCCAAACCCCTCTCCTCCTCGTAGCGAAGGAAAGGGGTTTCATCTTCAGACCAAGCAAAAATAGTTGGCTAAAACTGGTAGCATCAGCTACGAAACAACAAATTGAGCAGTTCCTCTAAGATCGATCGCTTTATAGGTTTTCTCTGCACCAGCGCCAGGACCTGCAATGGTAGTACGAGTCGTGGTTGTGATACTCGGGACTCGAATGCGAATAGTTTCAGATACAGTATTCAGCTTAACCAATGGCAGGATTAAGGTAAACGTAACTGTACGTAAATCGGGAACTGCTTCTAAAGTGACTGTAATTAACTGACCGAGCTCTGTCTCGCGAACGCGAATTGCCTCTCCCATGAAGGTACGATTGATATTGTTGTCACGATAGTTTAGTTGCGGACCTCCTAGAATACTTGTGTCCGAGTAAGTTACCTCAACAAAAGCCCCACTCAGTTTAAAAATATTGGCTCTACTAGAATTTGCAGACTTGGTGAAATTTTCAATTGTGAGAAACAGTTCCTCATCAGCCATTTGGCTGCTGTAATCTATATTAATTTGAGTTGGGTAGCCAAAAGTAGGGTCATATTCTACCTTAAGGCTATCTGCATTACGTGTAATTGCATCTTCGATCGCATCAAAGAGTTTGGGAATTGTATCGTACTTATCAAACAACTGGCGATTAACCGATCCATCGGCATTTACGGAAGTCACGGAAGTGGTGGTACCATTACCAACCTCTACAATCACGGGTCCTCTAGCATCACTTGTACAAAAACAATTCTTGGTAAGCGTGTAGCGGTAGTTGAGAACTTCTTGTGTGTTCCATAATTTTTGATTTCTCGCGAGTTCTTCAGAGTTGTTGGCATTTTGTTGCTTGGGATTTTCTACTGTTTGTACAAGTTGTGCTTCTGTCGGTGGAAGAGCCATAACGAGTACATTCCATCCCAAAAGTAGCGCAAAGCACGTACTAATGATTATTAATAAGCGCACACTTTTTCTAAGTCGTCCTTTTTTATACATAAAATTTGCTGAGATTTAATCGTTGTCAATCATGACTTATCGCGGATAGCTCGAAAGTATACGCAAAATCTTTAAAAAATTTATAAATTTATATTTATTCATAGTTTTTATTTATGAATGCCATCGTTTACACCCAACTTGAATGTGAATTTTATACTACAATATAAATTCCATACTCAAAGGTCTAAAAAACCCGGTTTCTCTAAGTAGTTGTAGAGAAACCGGGTTTTGGGTTCTTGGTATTACTGATGCTCTAGATATTTATACGCGATCGCACTAGACCAATGCATTGAGAATTAACGGTAGTTGCGATCGCGTTGGTCGCCGTAATACTCTTGGTCAGCGGGGTCGCCGTAAGGGTCTTGGCTTGCTGGAATCACATTGCCATACTGCCCGTCAACATCAGCGGGATCGCCGTAAGGGTCTTGGCTTGCTGGAATTACATTCCCATACTGCCCGTAAACGTCGGCTGGATCGCCATAAGGGTCTTGACTTGCTGGGATAGCATTGCCATACTGCCCGTAAACGTCGGCTGGATCGCCATAAGGGTCTTGGCTTGCTGGGATAGCATTGCCATATTGACCGTAGGGGTCACCGTAAGGGTCTTGATTTACAGGGCTGTTTCCATAATATTCTTGGTCAGCTGGATCGCCGTATGGGTCTTCACTAGCGGGACGTACCTGACGGTTATCTTCATCCGATCCAACAAACAAATCTTTTGCTTTTCTAAAAAAGTCGTCTACCATGATGACCTATCTCCTTTTTATTTCTTTAGTTAATTGCGCTTTGCTCTTGTTGTCTTGTGGTACTAATTGCCTTTACTGTGGTGAGGGCTTTAAGGCAAGCCAAAGACACTCACCCCACAAGATTCAAAATCTACTTGTTGAAAATCTCTTAATAAACTTCCTGCGGAGCTATGTCAGTTAAAGTGCGACCTGTACTGCGTCCGTTGTAACCTTGAAAATCCCGATACCGTTCTGCTTCAGACGCCGGAACTCGAATTCCTTCAGAGGGAGGTGTTACCCAATGAGCGCGACCTTGAGCATCACGGTAGTAAACACGCCCGTTCTTAGATATGTAGTACTTGCTTTGAGGTCCTGTTCCCTGTGCATTCTTGCGCTGGTTGTAGAGGTAGTAAAGAGCAGCTGCACCCGCAAGAATAGCTACTTTCTGACCCGTTGATAATCCCCTTCTCGCTTGTTGTGGTGGGTTGGCTTGATTGGGATAATTCACATTTCTCCCGTTGACGGTATCATCAACAGGTGGAGCACTACTTTGAGGGTTTCCACCACCACAGCCACTAAGAACTGGAACTGTTAGTAATGCCGAAAGAAAAACAGCAACTGGAAAAGACGTAATTTTGCGCCCCGAGAAATTTATGTTCATAGTGTTTTTTCAATTGTCCTGCATTTGCTAAATGCCCTGCTGTTGCAACAACAGTGTTGAATTCCTGCTGCTTCCAATGGCATAGTAAAAGAACAATTGCCGCTCCATCTACAACAGCACAGGTAAACAGTATGCTTGCAATCATGATGTAATTTCTTTAGGAATTCATCTTGCCTTTGAAGGACACTGCATTCAGCCACAGGAAATATAGATAAGTCTACGTAAGTAACTTCAGGTCATAGGGAAGAAATTACTTGAGATTTTTCAGTATTTTCCCAACAGTGAAAAGCTTTGAGTCAAAACTATACTGGTTCTGCCGAAGATAATCATTGATTTAAAGTCAAAAAGCTTACATCTTATGAAAACTCAAGCAACTACTCGTCTGCTCCTTGCATTGTGGGATTTAGGTGGAGCAAAGCAAGAAGTGAAGAAAGGCGAACTCACCAAGCGGATTGTATCAAAAACCCGGAAAGTAGCAGATTATCAGGGTATTTTCAACGAATTGCAACAACAGGGTGCGATCGCTATCTCGAAAACAGGCTTCACTATACTCTCTCCCAAAGGTTTAGAAGTTTTGGGTGAAGGGCTCAAAAGCCCGCATTTTAAATTTGAAGGAACTATTGTCGGAACTTGGACCGCGAATGCACTCCTGAAATGGATCGGTCAGACAAACAGTATGGTTAGTTCTCTGGCTTCATCAACTAATGGGGTGAAAAGTGCAGCTTCTAATGTTGGCAAAGCAATCGCTTCTTACGACGAGTTTAAGCCAGTAGCTCTCAACTTGTTTAATGAACTAAACATTACCCATAGTTATGGTGGTCTTATTCCGATCTGGCATCTACGTGACATTTTAGGAAAGCAAGTGAACCGCGAAAACTTCAATAACTGGATGATGACAATGCAGGAAGAGCAGCTGTTTTATCTTCAAAGTGGCGAAGCTCGTGGAGCAACTGAGGAGCAGAAGCGGAATTCAATTGAGAGTGAAATTCGAGGGCTTTTATTTTTTGCTAGCAAACCATCTTGAAATTAAGGTAAACGAAAAAAGTAATGTCGAGTACAGATGCATTTGCATTGTTTGCACAAGCGCGTAAACAATGCCCAAATCCTTTTAAACTAGAAACAGTCGTAGCTGACAAAGAGGTTTGGGGTGAGGTTCTGACTAATCTACCCAGCTTAAATCAACATATTGATGCAAAAATATATGATGCCATATATGAAGTTCAGCAAAAGTATTCTAACAAAATTGGAATTTCTATTAAGGGTGATAGAGGAACAGGGAAAAGTCATGTAATCCATCGCATATGGAAGCATATTGAACAAAAAGGTGAATGCGTATTTGCCTATATAGGTCCCTTTTCTAATCCCAAGCGCATTAACTCTCATGTACGTTTTTATCTAGCAAGTAGCTTCAGTAATCAGGATATAAATGGAGTAACCCAGTGGCAGAAGCTTGCTGCTGCTGCAATCAGTACTTTAAAAGATACAGAATTTGAGGAACGATACCATCCATATATTGAAAGATGCAATACTCCTAACGACTTAAAAAAGTACATTGAGGAAAATTTACAAAAAGATAAATTACTAGAATTTTTTGATGAGTTAACTGAAGCAATATTAGAGAAAAAACCTAACATTGATTTCCATTTTTTGAGAGCGATACTATTTTTAGTATTAAAAAACAAAAAAGATGCTCAAATTGCCTTAGCTTGGATTAAAGGTGAAGATAACCCAGAAATTAAGAAAGTATGTTTACCCGAATTTCCATCTGAAGAAAAAGAGGAAAAATCTATCTGGATGATTCAGCAAATATGCCGAATCTCTGAAATTGCATCATTTCCCGTAGTGATTTGCTTCGATCAATTAGATTGTGCTGGAACTGATAGTGATTGTGGAGATAGTCCAGCAGAAACTGTTGCTAAGTGTATCGATCAAATTTACTTTTTATGTAGTAATGTAATTCTCATTTGCTGTGTTATCAGCGATACATGGCGTGAAATTGAGCAGATGGGAAGTGGTATTCCAGACCGAGTGGGTCAATGGTTAGTTACTGCTAAGCCACCTGCTGCTGAACAAATCGTAGAACTGGTCAAACTAAGACTGGATTGGTTTTACAAGAAAAATAATCTTAATGCTCACGACTATCCCGATTTACACCCTTTTCAAGAAGACCAAATTAAAAAGATAGCGAATGAAGCTGCTGGTGTGCGTTCCTTAATGAAATGGTGTGCCGAGCAATTTGAACAAATAGAGGGGAGACGACCACCAAATCCAATAAATAGGAAAAAAACAGAATTTTTGGATACCTACAATGATTTACTGAACCGAATTTATATTCCTATAAAAGATGATGACAAATTAGCAACAATTATTGCCTGTGCTATGAGAATGATTCCTAATGGAGGTACGGAAAATGTCGTCGTTACTGAAGTTCTAATAAATAATAATTCATTACACGAGCTGCATTTAACAGTTTGTGGCTACGATTGTCTTCATCAACGTAATGTCAAGATAGGAGTGAGAGTTTGTGAAACTACTACTGGTAACACATTTAACGCGGTTATTAGAAGACTACTAGATTATAGTAAACATGGAATAACTCGTGGCTGTTTGGTGCGTTCTACCGACATTCCTCGTAATTGGAAAGTTGGAAACCAATTAAAAGATCAACTTGTTAATCAGCAAGGCGGTGAAGTAGTTGTTTTAAAAAGGAATGAGATTAAGCCTCTTGTAGCAATACAAACAATTTATGAACAAGCTGAAAACTACTGCTTTGATAAAAATGAAGTTATTAACATTGTGAAAGAGTTAAGGCTAGTTGCTGATAATCCACTAATTTGTCAAATTCTAAGTGCGCCAGTGTAAGATGAGTAGCCCGATTATTAATGGAATTCAACTGCCAGCTTTTGATGTAGAAATGCTGAGCTTGGGTAAATTAATTGTAGTACCTTTTGTCCAATTTCAAAAGGAAGGCAGAGCATTTTGGCTATATCCTAGTCAAAATCTTCCTTTGAATCTAAGCTTGGAGGAATACTATCAGCCTGAGTATCTAAATAGGGCTAAAAGTGTATTTGCTAAATATAAAACGCATCCATTTCATATTCAAGCTTGGGCGCGTTGTGAACAGCACTGGCGGATCAATTCTGAACAAAAGCATTTTTTATCTAAAATTGCACGAGCAACAGTTTGGAACTTGAATGCTTTGGAACTTATGTTTGACCAATACCAGGTTATAAAAATGTTGATATTACGAGTTTATCGCTTATCAACTCCTTGTATTATTAACTCTCCAACAGATCCTGGTGCTTTCTTCTGGCCTAAACCTGAAGACTCAATAACTACTGTATGTGAAAGTAATACTCCAGTACTTTACAAGACAAGTTTTAATAAGCGTAAAGCTTTATTGGTAGTAGGGAAAGATTATGAATATACAAGTCTTGAAATTTTCCAGTTTCAATGTGAGGAGATTTTAGACAAAAATCCAGAGGTTCAACAGCTAAATTATGATATTAAGCAAATATTGGGTTGGACGAGTGAACCGCCTAGTCGAATATTAAATACGAACTTGAATTGGATAAACGATATTGCAGCACTGGGCGATCGCAGCAAAGAGCACGATGAAGGCAGAAGTAATTATCAAGCAGGAACAGACTTTGAAAACATAGTCCGTAAAAGCCTGGAATTCTTGGGATTTACAGTTGATTATTTTCACAAAGGTGGCGCTGGGGGTGTAGATGTTTTTTGTTCAAAACCCTATCCTCTTGTTGGAGAGTGTAAAGCAGGTAAAAAAATCCCCAATCCTACGGCAGTACAATTACTCAATTTAGGAACCCTACGTTTAAAAAGTCCAGAACTATTTAAGCAATCAGCTAAATTAATCATCGGTCCTGGAGAACCCACGACTC
The DNA here is from genome assembly GCF_045999855.1 of Tolypothrix campylonemoides VB511288_2. NCBI lineage: Bacteria > Bacillati > Cyanobacteriota > Cyanophyceae > Nostocales > Tolypothrichaceae > Tolypothrix > Tolypothrix campylonemoides. The sequence continues at coordinate 21,426 of NZ_JBFPMW010000013.1, read as the reverse complement.
AATTAAAAGATGCAGCAATAATACATGGTATGGCAATTATTAATCCAAAAACTTTAGAGCAATTAGTAAAGTTGCACAGTAATTATCCCGGTTCAGTAGATTTATTTAAGCTTAAAGAACATCTGAAACCGGGCTCTGCTGATGATGAAATTGAAAAATATATTCAACTAGTATATAAAACAATTAAATTGCGCTCTCATCTCGTACAACTTGTCAAAAAACACCAAGAAAACACGGGCGATAACAATGTTGAGGTTGCAACTCTGTTTGGAGCTTATGGTTACTCCAATCCACCTCAAAGCATAACTCGTGAAGAAATGCACGAAATTTTACTGGAGCTTTCCTCACCACTAACAGGGTATTTAGGGCGAATAAAAGGCAGTGATTGGAAAAGCGATCGCTTTTACTTCCTGCGAGACTTACCAATAGTTTATAGCGTTTCCTAGTCTGCTGAGATACTAATTTAGGGATTTCCAAGAAATAAATTCTCTCGGAATGTGGGATATTAATGTATGCACGGCAAGAGTAATCGCGAGGTAGAAAGATGGCATACAGTGATTTTAATCTTGCTAAGGTCAAAGAAAGCTTTGACTTAACATTCGATGAAACTGGTAATTTATTTGCCGATATAAAACCAGTTCCTCCATCAGAAATGCTAAGAACTCTCTTGAGCGATTACATACCTTTGGCAACTTCAATTGCCACTGAAAAAGCTCGCTCGGAGTTTTTGATAGCACCAATTCTAGCGGAGGTAAGAAAGTTATTAAAAAATCAAATATCACTATTTTCTGGGAATGAATTTAATGTTGATGCAAGCAAAGGATTACAAGGCTTTTGCGATTATATTATCAGTGGTTCGCAAGAGCAATTATTTATTTCTACTCCTGTAATGTTTATTTTTGAGGCGAAAAAAGAAGATATTAATGGTGGTCTCGGTCAATGCGTGGCGGCGATGATTGCAGCCCAATTATTCAATCAAGGTCAAGGAAAGGAGATTGAACGTATTTATGGGTCTGTTACTACCGGAACTAATTGGAGATTTTTATTTATAGAAAGAAAGACGGTTTATATAGACTTGGTGGAATACTATATTAAAGAAGTTGATAAAATATTGGGAATTTTATTACAACCTTTACAGACTATTTTAACGCAAAAAAAAATGTAGTTCATTGACTTGAAAATGGCTGTCAATGGATTTCTTAATCTATGACTCATCTTTGGTGTTCCTCTTGATATGCCTTGTGCGATCGCCCAAGTTGGTGAAATTAAAGCGTTTCATCCTCCACCAACTAGTGAAAGCACCGTCTTGCAATTCTTCTTGCTGTCGAACATTGTCTTCTAACAGTTTAAAAGCAGCACTAATCCCCTCAGAAACCTTGGTATATTTACCTTTTTAAATTTGAGTTTTTATAAATTTCTCCCGTTCGGAAGTTAGAGAAATATTCATTGGTTAGTCCCTTTGTTTTTTTTGCATTTTACTATACTGATACAGTAACTACCGATTAAGCCGTTTGAAATGTTCCTCACCCCATTTGCAGAGTGCGCTTAAAACAGGTTCGAGACTTCTACCGTAATCAGTAAACGAATACTCAACTTTAGGAGGCACATCCGAATAAATGTTCCGATTCACAATCGCATCTTTTTCCAGTTCGCGAAGTTGTTGTATTAGCATTTTCTCTGTGATTTCAGGTATTAATCGCTTGAGTTCACTGAAGCGTCTTGCTCGATCTTTCAAGTGCCACAAAATCAAAATCTTCCACTTACCGCCCAAAACTTTGAGCGTGGTTTGCACAAACACGGTACCTTCCGTCTGTTCTGACATCTGTGCCTCCTTAAGGACTCATAGGTACTTACAAAAAAGTAAGTACTTCCAAAAAAAACAGTATACGTTTATCTTGGAATTTGTTTAACCACCATCTGCTATTGGACAGCAAATTCTATGTCATCTTTGCAAGGAAAAGTCGCTATTGTCACCGGTTCATCACGCGGGATTGGAAGAGCAATTGCTGAACGTTTAGGACGAGATGGAGCAAAAGTAGTCGTCACCTACGCCGGATATCAGAATAAGGCGGAGGAAGTTGTCTCAGCGATTGAAGCAAGTGGTTCAGAGGCAATTGCTGTACAACTCAACGTCAGAGAAATTGAAGACGTTCGCAGCCTCTTTCGGAAAACACTAGATCGTTTCGGTAAGTTAGACATACTGGTAAACAATGCTGCCGGAAAAAATATTTTCCAACCCACTGCTGAGATGACTGAAGAAGAATATAATAGTATGTTCGATATCACCAGAGGCGTTTACTTTGCTCTGCAAGAAGCAGCAAAGCATATGGCAGATGGAGGTCGGATTATCAGTATTTCTACTAGTGGCACAGCGATGGCTATTCCAACAGGAGGTGCCTATGCAGGTAGTAAAGCAGCGATCGAGCAATTTAGTGCAGGATTAGCAAAAGAACTGGGTGTACGTGGAATTACGGTAAATACTGTATCTCCGGGAGTCACAGGCACCGACGGTTTGGTCTTGGAGCAAGCACAGGTCGAGCAGTTGATTGCACAAACACCTCTTGGGCGGCTTGGACAGCCTGCTGATATTGCTGATGTAGTAGCTATGCTAATTTCAGAGGATGCACGCTGGATAACGGGACAGCATATTCGAGCTAACGGCGGTATTGTGTGAAAGATAAAGTCTTTAAAAGCTATGCAAACCTACCAAGAACAGCGATATGACTCGCCTGAAGAATATTTACAACGAGAAGAAATTGCCGAGTAAAAGAGTGAGTATATTGACGGTCTAATCATTCCTATAGCGGGTCGCTTTGTGAATATAACGAAGAAGATGAGAGTATAAATTTTACCTCAATTCCGTTTCAGATTTCCTTAGCAGATGTCTACAACGAGGCGGAATTTCAAGCTTTGTAGAAACATAAATTTTGCCTCTGTATCTACTGTGGTTCATTCCTGCGATCGCAGAGTTAAAAAAATTCTCTTGCTACAAGCTAACAAGTAGATGCATTCCCTTCTTTATCCCAACGTCAGTATTTCTGCTTGATAATTAGCAGTTAAGGGTAGAATCTTGAGCCACTCTGAACCCAACAAAACTTCCGTCAGTTCTTCACCTGCACAAACAGGAACTTCATATGCTTGTCCATCTAAAAGTACTTTGCCTGCGTAAATATCAAACCTTGATTCTCCCTGTGCGGTTTGCATTTTTTCTTTACGTATAAAATCCCAATCAAAGCTCTCCAGATCTTGTTTGTTCATTGCTAGAAAGCCTGTGAAACCAGTATCTAACATAGCATCCACAGGCAAGTTCAAACAATCTGTATTCAGCAATTCAATTTCAAAAAATAGCTGTCCTTGTTCGCCAAACATACCTTGAATCATATTCTGCCTGTAGCTCCAGTTTCATTGAGGCGGAACATAAAATGGATAGAGTTTGGATGCTTCTGACAAGCTTTCTTGGTAGCAGTTTCTTTGTCTTCATCAATGAAATAATCACCGCTATCTGGCTCAACAGCTATGTACCAGCCAGAATATTGCTCAATAAGCTCGGAACGGACTCGCTCAAAAATTGACCAACACCGTTGATAAAATATTTCATCTTCTGCTTTACGTTTAGTAACTTCTTCTAATGGTATGGTAATTTCAGGAAATATTCGTCCCCGACGACGTACAGGTTGTTGTGATGTTGTTTCACTCATATATGGTAAATTCATTAAACAATAGTATTTTAATACTACTTGAAAAGCTGTACAAATCTACTAAAAATCAAACTATAAGGTTCAGTTAACAATATCTAAATCCTTGAAGATCCCCCCAACCCCCCTTAAAAAGGGGGGCTAAGATACTTAAAAGTCCGCCAATTCATCGGGGGATTTAGAGGGATCTAGAAAATTAGGAGGCTGAACAGATAGGCGTGAAAACACGCCCCAGGGAGAGGGAGCATCCCAATTTGGAAACAATACGCTTTGCGATGTTCGTAATCACGTCTATACAAACGCTCGTCCCTTCGGGTTCGCCCTCCCTTGTTCGCCAGTCGCCAGGGAAACCCGCCTATGGCACGAAAGTGCCACGCTGCGCTATCAGAGCTGGACTCACCACCTACGTGGACTTTTTATTAAGTCCGCGCAGGCGGACTTAGTTTGTATAGCCGAGGCAGCGCGTTGCGGAGAGAAGTTGCGGCTTGGGGGTTTCCCCCAATAGCAAACTTCGGAGGGTTCCCCCCGTTGAAGCGCCTGCCGTCCAGAATTCTATTCTGAGGGCATTTTGTCAAAACGGGATGCTCCCCCAGGGGGATCGAGTCTTATCTGAACCGTATTGAACTATAAGGATGGTTTTTGTCCTCACCCGCTTTACAAGCGCAAACAGCCCTCTCTCCCTGTGAGGAAAAAGGATTGGGGGTGAGATTTTCTTACGCCAAACTACTTGCTTGTTCTCTCTTTTCCAAGTTTCTCAACGCTGCTTTTGCTGCTTCTAAATCGTAAGAAAAAGGTCGCTTTTGTGGAATATAATCTCGTTCAATAGGTGGTTTGTGACGCAATAACGCATTCACCAAAACAACGGGTTCCGAACTCAAATTTATGGCTCCATGTAGAACACCTGGTGGAATAACGACCATGACAGGATGGTCTTCACTTAAAGGAATATACTGATACTGCTTGTCAAGCATAGTTACAATGACAAACTTACCTTTAACAACTAATAGTTGGTCGGTATGTGTTTTATGAACAAATAAATCATCTATTGTATTGGGTGGAATCTGTACCAGCATAGTTTCATCACTGGCTTGTGCTGTAAAAAAGTGCAACATTCCGCCTTTGCTGGATTCTAACTTGCGGATTTCTATCCCCCGGTATTTACTCATTTGAATATCCTAAAAAAGCATTTAAGATTAAAGGTTTACGTTCAATCTTAAATGCTCTACATTAAAAAAATGTTACTTTTACAACAAAAAAGGCACAAGATGTGATATGTGAAGCTTCCAATATCGGTATGACTATCTCCCCGACTTCTTGAAGAAGTCGGGAATGTAGACCAACTCAGGCGAGAGAAACTTTTAAACTGCTGGGTTGTCCGAGGTTACCTTCTAGCACTACACCACGCTGATTTGTATGTAAATGTCGCAAAATCTTGTAAATGGCTTCCACTTGGTCGGATGCACCTGCTTTAGCAGCTATTTCTTCTACAGAAAGGGCTGCTGTTTCATTTTGCAGGACTTCCACAACTCGTTTTTGCAATTCAAGAATTGTAGCGGCTGCTTTTTTCCCGGCTTCTACCCCTGGTTGATGGTAGGCGTTGATGCCAACTAAGCTGGCATAATAACCAATAGCGCGATCGTATAAGGCGATCAATGCACCCACTGTACGGGAGTTGACTTGGGGAATGGTGACTGTAATTGAATCTCTCTGGTTTTCATACAGCGCTTGGCGGGTTCCTTGGAGAAAACCGGATAAGTAATCGCCTGCTGTGATTCCGGGTTCTAATTCTGGAGATGAACCTTTGCGGTCTTCCAAAACTTCAATAAAAGTCACAAAAAAGTTTGGTACACCGTCACGCAACTGCTGAACGTAAGCGTGTTGGTCGGTGGAACCTTTGTTACCGTAAACGGCTATTCCTTGGTGGACGACATTTCCTTCCAAGTCCTTTTCCTTACCCAAGGATTCCATCACTAGCTGTTGCAAGTAGCGACTGAATAAAAGCAAGCTGTCCTTATAAGGTAGGACAACCATGTCTTTTTCTCCGCGTCCATTGCCTACAGCGTACCAAGACAACGCTAACAATGCAGCTGGGTTCTTTTTCAAATCGGGTACTCGGGTGGCATCATCCATCTCTTTTGCCCCCTCTAGCATTGCTTGAATATCAATTCCTTGCAATGCTGCTGGTACAAGCCCTACCGCTGACATCTCGGAAGTTCTTCCTCCTACCCAGTCAAACATGGGGAATCTAGCCAGCCAGTTTTCAGATTTTGCTTGTTCGTCTAGCTTACTCCCTGGCATGGTGATGGCGATCGCATACTGGGTAAAGTCCAAATTTTGTCCGGCGTAAGCTTTCTTGACTTCGAGCATGCCATTGCGGGGTTCTGGAGTTCCCCCAGACTTAGAAATTACTAGTACTAAAGTACTAGCCAAGCGATTTCTCACTTGAGTTAAGATGCGGTCAATTCCTGCTGGATCGGTATTATCGATAAAGTGAATTGCCAGTGGTGGGAAGTCTGGGGCCAAGGCTTCAGCAACGAATTCAGGACCCAAGGCAGAACCACCTATACCAATGGAGATAATATCGGTGAAGCGGGGAGCTTTTGGGGGATGAATTCCACCTGTATGAATTTTATCAGCAAAATCCTTGATTTGCTCAATTGTATCGACAATTTCTTGGGTTAGCTCTGGATAAGGCGCTAAATCCGGATTTCTCAGCCAATAATGCCCAACCATCCGGTTTTCATCTGGATTGGCGATCGCACCCTTCTCAAGTTCCGCCATATCCGCAAAAGCTTTTTCAAACTTCGGCTGTAACTTCTCGACAAAGGCATCGTCAAAGCGCATCCGGCTAACATCTAAGTACAAGCCCAATCCTTCATGGAAATACAACCATTGCTGGTATCGCTGCCAAAGTGCCGTAGCGTCCATAGGGAGATCTCAAGTAAAGTGATTTTCAAAAACAAGTTTAAGCCAAGGTGCTCTCGTTCCTCGGTCTCTCTTATACAGTTTTAAGTGTTTGCCCAACTCTATAGCTTAAACATCTGGCATGGGTATGACCCTAAGGAACTTGACAATTTCCCCTTTAACCTCTAATCCTATCAAATAATCATCTACAGTAAAACGGTAAAAAATCCCCTCGCTGTCAATCTGGCGCATCTCTGGCAAACAGTGCAGCAGCCCTTTATTAGCAAATTCAATAAAAACAAAATCATAAACCCGCTGGTATGCTGCAGGTTCTAAACTCTTAAGATCTTTTAAAAAAGACCTTGCATAGCGGACTTCTATTCTCACAAATCATTACCCACTCATTACCGTCATTTATGAAAAAATCAACAGTCGCAACGCTTCTTCATGGGTTAGAGTATCCCAAGGCTGCTGAGATCGCTTAACTTCTTGTATGGCTTTTAGCATATAAAAGTCACAATGCCTTGCGTGTACCAAACTCCAAAAACTCTCCAAATCCTCATCCGCCAACTGCTCAATTAAATGATGTATCCTAATTCGCAACAAATTCATATGTTTTACCCCAACCACAGTCCATTATAGTGTTCCCATAACAATGGCAATGCTTAACACATTTGGTTAATGGTCAATGGTTAGTGGTTAATGGTTAGCCAGTAATAATGGTTACTTTGTTACGAGCAACAACCAGCCAGCGACAAAGTGAGTAACTTCCAACCACTTACGATGATAGGGAAGACACCTGTCCTACACCACCAACCACCAACAACTAACAACGAACACCTAAGTTCCTATGGCAGAATACCTAGTTTTTCTCACAATTTCTTCGTCAATTTTTGCTTTGTTCAGTTTGGGGCTGAACTTACAGTGGGGTTTTACAGGCTTAATTAATTTTGGTCATGTCGCCTTTATGACATTAGGCGCTTACACCACTATACTGTTAACCCTTAAGGGTATCCCCATTATCCTCTCAGCGATAATTGGATCTGTTATTGCTGCGATGTTGGGACTCATCATCGGTTTTTCGACTTTGCGCTTGCGGGAAGATTATTTAGCAATTGTCACTATCGGTGTTGGCGAGCTGATTCGATTGGTAGTCAATAACCAGGATTTACCTGTGGGCGACCAATGGAGATCTGGTGCTTTTGGTGTACAAAGTTATCCCATCCCGCTAGCAACTTTTGCACCCAATTTATTGATCAGACTTTTGATGATTGCACTGTTAACCCTGCTTGCTGCTATCTCTTTATGGCAGTTATGGCGATGGATTCGCGCTTCTCAGGTCACACACGCCGATTCCAATAGAGTAACAGTTAAAAAACAAGAATTTATCTCTCGTCTCATCGTAGGAATTTTCTTGGTACTGTTAATAGCAGTCATTTATATTTCTGGTGTTATTAAATTGTATGATTACGATCCAAAAGCAGGTTTAATGCTGCTATCACTTATAGTTTTAGCTTTTGTATTCTGGCGGTTGGAAATTTTGGTGCGGTCTCCTTGGGGTCGCATTCTTAAAGCTATCCGCGAAGATGAAGAAATTCCCAAAGCACTGGGAAAAAACGTTTTCTGGTATAAAGTACAATCCCTCATGTTAGGAGGTGCGATCGCAGGGATTTCTGGTGCTTTTATTGCATGGCAACTTGCTGCAATTTATCCCAATAATTTTGAACCGCAAGAAACTTTTAACGCTTGGATTATGGTCATTCTTGGCGGTTCTGGCAGCAATCTCGGGACAATCCTTGGCGCAGTCATTTACTTTATTTACTATGAAGGAACTCGTAATTTAGATCGAATCATTCCCCTAGATTCAGATCGATTGAGTGCGCTTCGTATCATGATTATTGGTCTCCTTCTGATGCTACTGATGATTTGGCGTCCTCAAGGTATCTTAGGGAAAAAGGAGGAACTTACCCTTGGTAAATAAAGAGCCATCCCAAATTCAATTACTATCAGCCACCGGGCTTTGTAAAAGCTTTGGCGGTATTCGAGCAGTTGATAATGCTGAAATTCATGCAGCCGGTGGTGGTATCACTGGCTTAATTGGTCCTAACGGTGCTGGCAAAACAACCTTATTTAACTTACTCTCAAACTTTATCCGCCCAGATAAAGGACGGGTGATTTTTGATGGAGAACCCATTCAGCACTTGCAGCCATATCAAATTGCCAGTGCTGGTATGGTACGAACTTTTCAGGTAGCCAGAACGCTGTCGCGTCTGTCAGTGCTGGAAAATATGCTGCTAGCAGCGCAAAAACAAACGGGCGAAAACTTTTGGCAAGTGCAATTCCAACAACACAAAATCGCTCAAGAACAAAAAGAACTAAAAGAACGAGCCATGTTCTTGTTAGAATCTGTAGGTTTGGCACATAAAGCACAGGACTACGCAGGGGGTTTATCCGGCGGACAACGCAAGCTGCTAGAAATGGGAAGAGCACTGATGACTAATCCCAAGTTAATTTTGCTTGACGAACCAGCAGCTGGCGTGAATCCCAGATTGATTGATGACATTTGCGATCGCATTGCTTCTTGGAACAAAGCAGGGATGACATTTCTAATTATTGAGCATAATATGGACGTCATCATGTCCTTGTGCGATCGCGTTTGGGTGCTTGCAGAAGGAAAAAATTTGGCTGATGGAACACCACAAGAAATTCAAAACAATTCAAAAGTTTTAGAAGCTTACCTCGGAAAATCGGCTTGAAAGAAATTTTGGATTAACCGATTTTGCATTTGAATCGCTGTACCCAACTTCTTGTAGGATACAAAATCGCGAATGAAAAGGGGTCATTTTGCTGAGTAGATCTGAATTGTCTGTCTCGTTTCCAATCAATGTGATGGATCGTTAGCTCTTGAACCAATACGGTTCAGTTAACAATATTTAATCCTTGAAGATTCCCGAACCGCCCGATCGCGCATGGGGGCTTTATTCCTCCCAATTCATCGCTGCGGTGGTGTACACAAGTGTTATGTAGTGCATTCATTGCGGTTTCGATCCCCCCTAACCCCCCTTAAAAAAGGGGGGAACTTCATTTCAATTCTCCCTTTTCACAATGTTTCATCTCTTTTATAAAGATCTGTACACCACAGTAGCTCTTAAACTGAAATTTTGTAGGTTGAGTTCGTAAAAAACAACCTACAAGATTTGCGACACTAACCGCTAAATGCATTAATATTACAGCGACAAGCATGAACTTCTAGCTTGCTCAACATGCGCCAAGTTCGTGATTCAATTATGCCATTACTAACCAAGTAATGCTCTGCTTGAAATGCCCGAACTGCATTCTCAGTCTTTGCTTCAAAAACACCATCGACAGTTCCAGAATAATAGCCACCAGCTTTGAGTGCTTCTTGAAGGGCTTGCACAACAGATCCGTGACTGCCAATGCTAAGTTTTGGTAGACTATCAGACCCTTTGTACAGATAATTCCAAGTTTCTTCTCCGACAATTCCATCCACGGTTAAAAAAGCAAGGCATTGCAAATACTTCACAGCATTTTGAGTTTGTCGGTCAAAGTAGCCTGTTGTGGGAACTGACATGGGACAAGCTGATACAGTGTCTAATTGAACGAGTCTTTGGTTCAAAGCTTTCTGCATTTCTTTGACAATTTGACCGAAAGCACCAAACTGTAAAGTGGGTCGTTGAGTAGGGTACTGAATGATAGCGGGCATAAGTAGAAAGTTTTTTATGTGAGGGAGATTTTTTAAGACTTATAAAACAGACTTCAGAGTTCCCTACAAGCAACACAGATAGAAAAGAGTACCTTCGAGGGTGATTTTTTTTATCTTCAAGCGTGTTATATCATTTCACTTTAAGGTTGATACAAATAGGCAGTAGGGAGATGAAGCGATGGGGAAACAATGAGAGACTCATCATTTGTATCGGGTATTTTGTGAAATGATATTGGGAGTTCTGGGCGAACAGACTTCTATTCGCCCAGCATCTTCAAAATTTCAAAATGTTATTTATTGATATTGCTCTTGCAATAAGATTTAACTAGAATTATCCAAAAGTTTTCGAGGGGACTACCAAATTCACCGGCTATGATTGCTCATAACGCTTCAAAAATTGTTCTCATTGTTTCCATCCTTTGGAGTTCCACTTCATTCACCGTAGCAGAAGCTCGCCCCAAACAAATAGATTCACCTCCTGAATTTGGATGTCGTTCTACAACAACAGATACTCCTCTGTTTACACAACGCACAACGACATCACAGCAAATTGGTACTGTTGATAAAGGCGGTCGGGTCTTGCTACAAGAATCCCCTCGAAAAGGGCTTCAACTGATTGCAGTCTTTGAACCAGACTCAGAAAAATATGGATATATCCAAACCAAAGTACTGGATTTTTGCGATTCATCTAACGACTCTGGTAATGGAAAGCCGCCTAGGACTACAGCTTGCAGAAGAATCCGAGGAATAGAAAACGTACAATATGAGGTTTATCCAGAACCCGATAAAAACTACACACCAATTGCAACGGTTAGAAGCGGACAAGTTGTCATGGTGAGATTGAGACGAGATGGTAGTGTTAGTTCTTATCGCAATAGAGATTTGCTCTGGGTAGAAATTGACCTTTACAAAACCCCAATGGCAGAAAGATACAAGTTTCCCAATGGGGAAACTGGATGGATCGAGAATCAAGACCAAATTGGTTACTGCGATCGCTAGCCAATGACCTATGACCCGTCAGCAACGACACAGCCCCTCTCCCGTTGGGCTACGGTGGTGTACAAATCTTTAAAAAAGAGATGAAACATCGTCAAAAGGGAGAATTGGAATGAAGTTCCCCCCTTTTTTAAGGGGGGTTAGGGGGGATCGAAACCGCTTTTAATGCATCTTAGAAGACTTGTGTACACCACCGCAGGTCCCGTTGGGAGAGGGGGAAGAGAAACGTCAACTTACAGATGGATTATTCCCTTATTATTCCTCTACAAAACGTCGGTAAACTTCATTCTCTCTTTGCATTAACTGGTGACCAACTAATTCCCTGCGTAAAGTCGCGCAGTCAGGATGGTACTGCTGAAGAATTTCATTCATAGTGTTTTCTGAGTAATTTACTCCTACCTCAAATTTGCTTGCCAACCACTTCAAAATAACTAAGCGTTTTTTACGACTTGTGGGAATTTCTTTGAGGCGATCGCCTTCTATATATGTACCAAGAACTTTGCTTTCCCATGCTTCGGTATCCACATCTTCAACCAAAGAGGCTATTGTCTCCGGCTTAGCAATCTCCTTGCCAATCTTTTCCAGGGATTGGTTGTTCAACTGATACAAATGAGTATTTCCCTCCGGACGCATTGTCACTAGGTTTAGCTCTTTCAGTTTTGCAAGATGATGCGACACTGTTGGCTCTTTCAGTTGCAGAAGAACTGCCAATTCTTCAACGCTACACTCCTGATTCGCGAGGATACCCAAAATTTTGAGTCGGCTTTCATCTGCTAACGCCTTCAAAAAGCGCAGCAGAATTTGAAACTGCTCACTGTTCATCTTCTGTTATACTGCTGTTAGACGCAAATCTAATTAGATATTCATCAAAATAAAGGTGCTGTTCTCCTTTGACGCAGCACAGAGCTTGTCTTGAGAATTTTTTAGTTAAGTTAATTCTGTTACAAATGACTAAGAATATTTAGTTTTCTTAAGCAGTTCTTTACATTTCGCCATAAATTATCGATCGCTAATATGAATCATGAGGTTAGATTATGATTAAGACAGGCATTTCACTTGTACAAGCAGCAAAATACTTACAAGTAGAACAGTCTACTCTTTACATTGCGTTGCAAAAAGGAGAAATTCCTACTAGTAGAAGAAATGGAAGAACTGTAGTAACTCAAGGCGCTTTATTGGATTATCAAGCAAGAAAACGAATTTTATTATAAACATTTAGTTGGTGGTTGGTAGAAGCGTAACGCCTTACGCCCGTACCGTAGTTAGTGGTTGGAATTGGCAGGATAAGGATAGTTACGAATGTTACAGTACGACCAAATTGGCTACTGATACTGGGAAAATTGATTTCATTCTTCCCTATGAGCGCGATCGCTAACTATCTACAAAAGTTGCTGGTGACAAAACAAATAGTTTAAATCTCTTTCATTCGTGAGATTGAAGCAGGCTCAAATAAGCCTTAACCTGTTGATGAAGAAGTTATTCTAAAATTGCTTTATCTAGCAATTGAGCGTCACGAATGGAAGAGATTAGGCGTGAACGAGGAGAAATTTTTCCAGCAACTAAAGATTTTGTACGAGCGCGTGAGTGCCTTACAGAATGATACTAGTGGTACATCGCTGTCGGCTCAAGTGTGGCTGCGTGTAGCGCTTGAGGAACTTAACACCGCCTTTGAGGAATTAAAGGTGGCTGAGGAGGAGCTGCGAGCGCAAAATGAAGCGTTAGCAACTGCTCGTCAGACAGTAGAAGCAGAGCGGCAGCGCTACCGGGATTTATTCGAGTTTGCTCCTGACGGCTACCTTGTTACTGATGCACGCGGAAAGATCCAGGAAGCCAACAACGTTGCTGCCAATTTGCTTAACATCGCTCCTCAGTTTTTGGTGGGCAAACCACTAGTTAACTTCGTCACCCGTGAAGAGCGGAAAAATTTTCGTATTAAACTATATCAGATGTGCCAGGTGAACTGGGTGCAAGACTGGGAAGTGCGCTTGGTGCCACGCGAGCGAGAGGGTACAAAGGCACCTTTTGACGCTTCTATGACGGTAAGCGCTATCCGCAATGAGAAAGGTGAATTAGTCGCCTTGCGCTGGCTGCTACGCGATATCACCGAACGCAAACAGGTTCTGGAGCGGTTGCGGTTGCTGGAGTCGGTAGTTACAAATATCAATGAAGCTATTCTCATTACAGAAATTGAGCCTGTTGACGAGCCAGGTCCGCGTATTGTGTATGTTAACGAAGCCTTTACTCGCATAAGTGGCTACCATCCTCAAGAAGTGCTTGGTAAATCCCCACGCTTTATGCAAGGTCCAAAGACTGACCGCGCCGTGCTGAATACACTTCGGACAGCTTTAGAGAAATTTGAGCCTGTGGTTGTCGAACTAATTAACTATCGCAAGGACGGCTCGGAATATTGGATAGAGATGAGCCTGGTACCGCTCATGGATGAAACAGGGTGTTACACTCACTGGGTTTCAGTGCAACGCGACATTACTCTAGCCAAACGCGCAGAAGAAGATCGCGCACAGTTGCTTCGCGAGCAAATTGCACGTGCTGAAGCCGAAGCAGCAAACCGTACAAAGGACGAGTTTTTGGCAATTGTTTCCCACGAGTTGCGATCGCCCTTGAATGCTATCCTTGGTTGGTCGAAAATACTGCGTTCTGGTAACTCGGACTCAGTTCAAACTAATAAAGCACTAGAAATTATTGAGCGCAACGCCAAAGCTCAGAAACAAATAATTGAAGATTTGTTAGATGTTTCATCCATCATTCGGGGTCAGGTTCGCTTGCAAGCCCATCCAACCCACCTTGTACAAGCGATCGAAGCAGCTATTGATACAGTGCATCCCACTGCCGACGCTAAAAAGATTCAAGTTTCATCCTATCTCGATCCCAAAGTTGGTTTGGTGTGGGGCGACCCCGACCGCTTAAAGCAAATCGTTTGGAATTTGCTCTCCAACGCTATTAAGTTCACGCCTGCTGGTGGAGAAGTTAAAGTTTGGTTAACAACTGCCAATTCCCAAGTCCAAATTAAGGTGAGCGATACTGGGATTGGTATCAGCCCTGACTTTTTGCCCTACGTGTTCGATCGCTTCCGCCAAGCCGAGGATACGACTACTGGGGCGCACAATGGATTGGGGCTAGGTCTGGCGATCGTCCGCCAGCTAGTGGAACTACATGGTGGTACTATTCAAGTAGAAAGTCCTGGATTGGGTCAGGGAGCAACGTTTACCGTGCAACTGCCAGCGCTCGCCAATAGTTCAGACGTGAGTTATTTAGAACAACAAGCTTGAAAATAAGGACTGGGGAGTAGGGGATGCTTCACTGGTTACAGATCGCGGTTAAACTAATATGCTTAATTGCCTCCCAGCAAGCGATCGAACTCAGCTTTGACAATCCCATAACACTCGCAAGTGATATCTTCTAGACCTTCTCTGTCAAGAATGCTCATTTTGCCACGCCTGTAGCTAATGAACCCCGCCTTCTGAATCGTAGCAGCAACTACGCTCACGCTTGCACGACGCACACCCAGCATTTGCCCTAAAAACTCGTGGGTGAGGGGAAACTCGTTTGACCCAACTCGGTCTTGAGTCATTAGCATCCATCGGCAAAATCGTTCTTCAATGGAGTGCAAACGATTGCAAGCAGCCGATTGGGCAATTAGATTAAACAATGCTTGCGTATAGGATTGCAGCAGCTTGAAAAGGGGGCTAGCTGAAGTCACTTCGCGTTTGAAAACATCTGCTCTCATCTGCAGAGCTTCACCTGGAATCTGACTAAACGCCTGACCGGGAATTGTATTGGCTTCTAGGAATACGGGTAAACCGATCATGCCTTCATTACCCACCGTAGCCACTTCCACTGCTTCACCATTTTCCATAACAGTCAGCAGGGAAATAACGCCGTTATTGGGGAAATAAACGTGCTCGATGGGTTCGTTTGGTTGGTAGAGGATTTGTTTGTATTCTAGGAAGACAGGTTTTAAGTGAGGCAAAAGACGTTGGTATTCCTCGGGTGGAATGGCACCGAGCAGCCGATTTACAGGATTGTGAGAGTTTTGAGACACGGACATCAGAAACCTCTTTAAGCCAGTGGTATATCAATCAAATAGCTCATTGCGTCAGTCCATGTCGTCTGGCGAAAGAAAAAAGCATTGTAAATAAGTTTTGTACGCAAGCGTACAAAACTTATTTACAATATAATTAGGTTATCTGTAAACAAGTCAACACAAGCATTTCATCTCCTTCAGGCTAGCAGTTGGTATCTTGCGGAATTAGCTAACACAGCTGTTTACAAAAAAATCTCGCAGCCAAGCGGAAAAATAATTTTTTTTATGCCCAATGCCCAATGCCCTATTTTCAAAGAAAATCATAAGGCGATCTCCCATTTTCCCAATGTTGCATATAACATAGTCGCAATAGCGGCTTCCAGAGGCGGGCTAAAAGCGATCGGCAAAATTTTGTCAGCATTGCCAGCTGATTTTCCGGCAGCAATTGTCGTGGTACAGCATTTGTCTTCCAAGTTCCCCAGCTATATGGCACAAATCCTGGCTAACCGCACGTCTTTGCGTGTAAAGCAGGCAGAGGAGGGGGAACTTTTACGCCCAGGAACAGTCTATACTTGTGTTCCTGACAAACATTTGATAGTTAAGCCAGACGCTACGCTGTCTTTTGCATATGGGCCAAAGGTACACTTTGTCCGCCCTGCAGCTGATAAACTGTTTATCTCAGTTGCAGCTAGTTTTAAAAGTCGTGCGATCGCAGTCGTTCTCACAGGCAAAGACAGCGATGGCACTTTAGGCGTGGTAGCTATAAAAAAATATGGCGGTCTAGTCATCGCTCAGGATGAGGTAACCTGCGAGTGTTTCAGTATGCCCAAATCTGCTATTGATACTGGCAAAGTTGATTGGGTTCTTCCTCTAGACGCGATCGCTGACCACTTAATCAAGGAAATTATGACAGAAAAAGTGGCAGAACAAATTCAGACTACGGCTTGTTAAATAAATATCTAATTTTCATCAATTTTGTGTCAATCTCATCAGACTTAAATTCTAGATTTTTAGACTGAAGGATAAGCGTATGAGCCTGCTCTATAAGTATGGTAGATTTTGCTTTAGTGACGCTAGATTGTTCTTGTAGTAGCGTAAATTTACTTTTTAACACCTCCAAGCGAACAAGCAAGCTGTTATCTGAATTAGTCAAATCGGTTTCCATAGATTGCCATTCATCTACTTTGGTAGCAACTTTTGCAAAAAAAATATATATTGATTGCATTAGGCACATAAGCGTTAGTCTAATTCTTGACCATTTGGTTTGTCTGTCCTCCACCGTACCGTTACTCCACAGGACGCACGATCGCAGGTGTTGTAGCTCGATCTGGCTTAAAGATAGCAGCAAGTGCTTGCTCCAAAGTTTCTGCCATGACAATTCGATTGTTATAAGCGACAATTACCCTAACAAACGTTGGCAAACTGTTTTGTTCTGCCTCTAAATAGAGGGGCTCAACGTAAAGCAAAGATTGCTCAATAGGAATCACCAGTAAATTTCCTTGAATTACCCTCGAGCCCTGACGGTTCCACAGGGAAATTTGCTGGGAAATCACGGGGTCTTGATTGATCAAAGCTTCAATTTGTTCGGTTCCGTAAACCAACTGTTGCTTGGGAAATTCGTAAAGCAGCAACTTGCCGTATTCCGTTCCATCTGAACGGGCAGCCAACCAAGCAATTAAATTTGCGCGTTGTGTGGGTTTAAAGGGTAGCAGTAAGATAAATTCTTCTGATTCCGCTTGCGGTAGCGCTGTAATGAGATAGTAAGGTTCTACCTGTTGCGGTTTGCTACCGTAAATCTCGTTGGGAATTTGCCACAGGTCTTCTCGATTGTAGAATACCTGGGGATCGATCATGTGATAAGTCAGCAATTGTTCTGATTGAGTGTTGAACAAGTCAACAGGGTAGCGGATGTGATTGCGAAGAGCAATCGGCATTGCGTCTAAGGGTTTTAACAAGCCAGGAAAGATGGCTTTGAAAGCGTTAATTATTGGGTCTGTTGGGTCAGCTACAAAAAAGTTAACCGAACCATTGTAGGCATCAATAACAACTTTGACAGAATTGCGAATGTAATTGAATTGATTGTTCCCAGGATCGGAATAAGGGTAGCGATCGCTAATTGTATAGCCATCCAGAATCCAGTAAAGATAAGTTCCTTCTCCTTTGCTCGTTGTTCCACCCCCATTAGCAGCAACTAGATAAGGGTCGCTATCGTAACGTAAAAAGGGAGCAATGGCTTGTACTCGTTTTTTGATATTGCGGCGAAACAACAGCTTTGTTTGGGGGGTAAAGTTATTCGTTAGCAGCATCTGCCAATCTTTCAAATACTCGGCAAATAGAATACGCTGCCACATATGACCGATTCCAATACCCCCACGACCATCATAAATGTTGTATGCATTATCATTGCCACTGGGATAATCTAACTCTTGAGTTCTTGTCCCAGTCATCACATAAGTATCAGTAATTTCACCGTAGTAAATACGCGGTTCCCCTACGGGAAGGCTAGCTCGCACTGATTCACTCGATATCTGTAACGAACCTCGATCGCCAGCTTCATCAACTCCAATGTCTTTAACGTAGTAATAAGGTAATCCACCCGGACCAACAAGGTTTACTGGGCTGAGTGTAAAACCATAGCCATGAGTATAAATCAGATGTCTGTTTATCCAAGTTTGTGCTTGTTGGGGAACATCATTGTAGTCTAGTTCCCTCGCTGCTATAATCGTCTGCTGCTTTTCAGTTGTCGCCTCTCGCTTGAGAGTATAACGGTCAATATCAGCACCGGGAAACTTGTAGTAAGGTCTGATTTGTTGCAACTCGCGGTTACTCTGTAAAAGGGGACGCGTATCCCAAAGACGAATATTGCGAATTGTGAGGTTGTTTGCTTGCAAATCTTTGGTCGTGAGTTGACCTCGCGGATCGAAAGTTCTTGCTTCTATAGTGTTTAAATTAAATCCTTCTCGCGTCAGGGAGATAGTACGCTCGATATAAGGACGTTCCCGGATGAGCTCGTTTGGTTGAACTACCAGGCGTTGTATAACTGATGGCAAGATTTCTCCAGAAATTGCCACCACAAGGACATACAGCCCTAAAGCATATATGAGATGGATTGGGTAGGGAATAGGTTTGAAGCGCGTTTTTGTTGTCTTTGACAAAAGGACAACTCGCATCATTAAATAAACTGCGATCGCAACTGCCAAAAGACTTAATCCCGTATAAATTGGTAACAGAACTGTAACATCAGTGTAGCTCGCACCATAATTGACACCACGGGTAGAATACAAAAGCTTGTAGCGTTGCAACCAGTCATATAAAGCAATTCCCAACATAAACAAGCTACTTAAAGCATTTAAGTGAAGTCGTTGCGACACAGAAAACCCGCGAAACTGACCTTCACTGAGGCTATTTCCCGAACATAGGTAAGTTAAAGCAACCGCAGCTAAGCTAAAAAGCAACAGCCCTAAAAGCCAAGAAACTAACAATTCCCAAATTGGAAATGAAAATACGTAAAAACTAATATCTTGATGAAATAAGGGATCGACGCGGTTAAAACGGACGAGATGAAAAGACAGTAAAACCTTGTCCCACTTTGCCGACAAAAGAAACCCTAATAATAAACTGATAAATACAGCAATAGCCCTTAACCAAAACTCGCTATGCCATAGAATTGCAATTGTTAAAATCAGCAGCAATCCCAACTGTACGGGTGGAACAGATAATTGTTGGATATTCAATTGCTGAGTTATTTGCTTTAACCAAGGTGATAATTGCAGGGGAGCACTTGGCAATTTAATATTAGGTTCCCAAAAATCTAAAACTCTTTGACTGTAAAAAATCACTACCGACCCTACCACCACGCTCAAGATGATAACTAGTGGCAATAAAAAGCGTAGTGGGAGAGTTGAGGAAGGAGAGAAAGGGGGCTTGAGATCTGGGGGATAAGACGGGAAACGGGAGGAAGCGCTGACAATAACCCCTGGTTTTTCATGAGAGTATTTTAGACGAGACGCTATAGTTAAATTGCCAAGCAAAAAACAAATTGAAGAGAAGAAAGCGAGCGTCCATAAACCGAGTTGAGTTGCCAAACGCACCCAAAATTCTCTAAAATATTTAACCTCATCAAACCACAATATTTCTCCCGTCAAATGGCATATTAAATCAAAACACAGCCACAATCCCAACAGAAAAACAACCGATTTAAAAATACGATTCATAATCCATGCTAAGGCTAATAGCTAATGGCGAGACCAGTGCTGCAGGCAGGTTTCCCACGCCCTGGGGACTGGCGAACCCGTATAGCCCTGCGGGCATAGCCTGCGGCATCGCGTATAGCCCTTACGGGCATAGCCTGCGGCATCACGGAGCCTGTGCCTTGCACATAGCGTCTCCGCTTCTGAGATAGGGCTAATGGCTAATAGTTAATCGTTGTTGAACAATTAGCTATTAGCTATTAGCTATTAGCAATCAGCTAAACAATTCTTCTACATCTAAATTAAACAGCATTTGCAAAGTTTGCATACAGCGACGCCTTGCCTCAACATCTTGTTGTGCTCGTAACTGTACCATTGGGTCATGTAAAATTTTATTAACAATGCCTCGCGTCAAAGCCTCAATGACCTCTTGATGTTTCTCAGCAAATTCTGAACCCAATCGCGACAAAGCTTTTTCTAACTCTTGTTCGCGAATAGTCTCTATTTTGTCACGCAAACAACTGATAGTGGTCACTGTTTCAAGCGATCGCAACCAAACATCAAAAGCTTCTGACTCTTCTTCCAACAAGCCTTCTGCTTCTTGAGCGATTCTGCGACGACTTTCTTGGTTTTGTGCCACAACTGCCTTTAAATCATCCACATTAAACGCCTGTACATTTGTCATTTCATTGACATCCGCGTGGACATTGCGAGGTACAGAGATATCAATCAGCATCAAAGAACGATTGGGTTCTAAAACCATTTCTAACTTAGCACGGTCAAGAATCGGTTCTGTTGCTGATGTACTTGTAAACACTAAATCGCACTCAGAAATAACTGCTGTCATTTCCGAAAGCAAACAAGTTTTAATAGATTCTTCGGGGAACTGTTTTGCCAATTCCTCAGCACGTTCGAGAGATCGATTTAAAACACAAATTCTGTTAGTTCCTTTAGAAAGTAAGTGCTGTACTAGCAACCGCGACATTTTACCAGCCCCAAGAATTGCTACTTGACAAGCTGCTAAATTGTCCAATTTCATATAAGCCAGTTCAACAGCAGCCGAACTAATAGAAACTGCGCCCGTACCGATACTAGTTTCGCTACGCACTCGCTTACCTGCGGTCAGAGCTTGTTTGAATAACCGATTCAAAATTGTTTTAATACTTTGATATTGCTGTCCGAGTTTGTGAGTATTTTTCACCTGAGCTAGAATTTGACCTTCTCCAAGAACGAGGCTATCCAATCCAGCAGCAACACGCAGTAAATGCATCACAGCATCTTGATGCAGCAAGACAAACAAATGTTGGCGTAAAGAAGATACAAGCAATTTGCTATGTTCTGAGAGAAATTGAGTCACCTCACGAATACCCTGTTCTGTTTCTTGGGTAACGATATAGATTTCCAGACGATTACAAGTGCTTAGTATTGCGACTTCTTCAATATGGGGATAACTTAGCAACTGACCTGTTGCGCTTTCGATTTGTGGTTCTGGAATACTCAACTTTTCCCGCACTTCAACAGGGGCTGTTTTATGGCTTAACCCCACTACCGCGATATGCATATTTGTCATTTCTTATGTGGTGTTTATTATTTGTTAATTGCTAATAGCTAATAGCTAATTGCTAATGGCTAATTGTTAATTGTTTATTTTTATTAGCCATTAGCCCTATCTCCTTTTGGAGATACCGTGTGCTTTGCGTATGCTACACGATGCTGTAGGTTGTGCCTGTAAGGGCTATACGCGCAGTGTCTGGGCTAGGGATACCCAATGCCGCAGACGATACCCGTCTGGGCTATACACCAGTCGCCTACGGCAGGAAATTAGCCATTAGCCCTTCGGGTTCGCCCTTCGGGTTCGCCAGTCCCCTACGGCGG